>JABCYZ010000007.1 GCA_013289955.1 Acidobacteriota bacterium | reverse complement strand
CGTTGCTTCTCGACATCGTGATTCCTCCGATTCATCCCACACCTCCGCCTTGCGCAACGCATGAGCGCGCGGGACATTATTATTGGCAACTATTCAGCGACGGAAGATGGATCGGCCGGACGGGTACGCTATTCGATTATCTGGCCCAGCATCCCCAGTTAGCGACCCAGTTTAGTGAAGCAATGGTTGGCATCCATAGCGCAGAGCCGGCGGCGGTCGCCGCATCGTACGATTTTTCGTCGCTGGAAGTTATTGTTGATGTTGGTGGCGCCACGGGAAACATGCTCGCGCATATCGTTACTCGATACCCACAATGCCGCGGCGTGCTCTTCGATCGCCCTCACGTTGTGGCCGACGCCCTTGCATTTTTGCGTGCCAGAGGAATCGAAAACCGTATCCGCATCGAAAGTGGAGATTTCTTTACGACCGCATCAAACGCCACTGCTCTGCAGGTTAAGCAGCGCGCGTGGATCGGACTTTGAATCGGACTCCCTCGGCTTGCTGTAAATAGGCAACGATCTCAAACAGATTGCTGGCGGTCGGATTCCCCTTTGGACCGAACATCTGGTGAAGCGTTTTTACGTGGATCTTTGTTCGCGCGGCCAGCTTTGGAAAGCCGACTGTGGCATTGATATAGTCGCGCAAGAGCTCTTTGCCGAGTGCAACTTCGCCAGAAAGAAGGCCTTCGATAGCTTCGGTAAGAAGTCCTTTTCGGAAGGAGGCATCGCGTTTCACACGTGCCTGAACTGTTTCTCTAAAATCCCGCGTCAAAGCCATGTTCATTCCTCTTCTTTCTCTTTCTGCTGTTTCTTCCTTTGCTTATAGTCTTCCCACCGTTCAAGCGCAAGCTTGATGTCGTTTTACCACAAATGAGTGCGAGTGCAGGAGTAGTCGTGACAACGAAACCGGAAAAGAAGAAACCCGTAAAGTGGGTGAGCTACGGATATTTCGTGAAATTGCCAAACGGCCATCTTGTGCCTGCGGGACATGACTTTGGACCTACGAAAAATTCATACAAGATCGGTGATACCAAAGTCGGGAGGCCCGGAAAAGTAATCCACATTTTCAAAGGCGCAACGGCTAGAAAACTTGGTTTTGACGTTGTCATTATCGCTGAGACAGGCGAGGGAAGCAGCCCGTGATACAGCAACAGCATTCGAGCGTGGAAACGTACTTGACCTTTGAACCAGTTCCAACCTTTAGGCTTCTAGCGTGAGTGCCGTTTCCAAAACTCGGGTCTTGTACTGCGGCGAATTGGCTCGGCTTTGTGGAGTAAGCGCGGACACTGTCCGGTTTTATGAACGGCGTCGGCTTTTGCCACCAGCGGCCCGAACGTCAGCCGGATACCGCGTATTTCCGCCAGATAGTCTCGCTCGTATGCGTACTATTCGAGCCGGACTATCTGTCGGCCTCTCGGTCGATGAACTGGCGGACATTTTCCGCGAGCGAAATGCCGGGGGCGCTCCTTGCCATCGGGTGCGGAAGTTGGCCGCAGAAAAGTTGGCTCTTCTCGAAGCCAAGCTGCGTGATTTACAGAATTGGCGTCGAGAGTTGCGTTCGACACTCAAGGCGTGGGACCGTCAACTGTCAAAGACTCCTCGCGGTAAACAGGCTCGATTGCTGGAAACATTCGCTCACCCGAAGAGCCGGACACGATTTCCGGCTCGCGGCACTCGCAAACCGGAGACACCATGAAACTGATTCTTTTAGTTGCTTTAGCAGTGGTATCCGCTCAATCAAGCCAAAAACCTGAATCACAGACCGAATGTCCGATGCATGATGCTCATTCACAAGTGAACGAACGCGGTGAGAAGGGTATGGGCTTTTCACAGACCGCGACGACACATCATTTCCTTTTGAAGCAGGACGGCGGCGTCATTCAAGTAGAAGCCAATGACAAGAAGGACGAAACCAATCGGGACAATATACGAATGCACTTAGGCCACATCGCTCGTGCGTTTCAAAGCGGCGACTTTGACATTCCGATGTTTGTTCACGACACCGTTCCTCCTGGTGTGCCGGAAATGAAGCGGTTGCAAAAACAGATTCGCTACACATTTGAGGAGACTCCGGCAGGTGGTCGAGTTGTGATATCGACCACTAGCGACGAAGCACTTGTGGCAATCCACAGCTTCTTGCGGTTTCAAATCGAAGAGCACAAGACAGGTGACCCAAAGTAAGGTCGCAGAGCACGAAGTCACGCTGTGCTAAAATCTCAATCCTAATGGCGCACGCAACAGGAACCATAACGATAGCAGCTTTGCTTTTATGCTTCGCCGGAAGTGCATTTGCGCAGACAGCCTACAAAGAAGAGAAAGAGGTTGCGGTCATCGAACTTGGGGCAGCCACTAGCTGGAATTTCAATGGAGGGTGGGGTTTCGGACCCGCTGTCGCGGTCGAAGTCACTCCCATCGAGAAATGGCTCGAACTGGAGGCAGGTGTGACCCCACTGTTCAATCGGCGTTCTACGGAGTGGGGCACCGATCTTCTCTTCAAGAAACCGTGGACGCCATCTAGGAAAGTGGAGTTGATGGTTGGGATAGGCCCGGAGTGGATTCACTCGAACGAAGCAGGGAAAACACCGAACTCGGTGAGCGGCGAAGGTGTCATCGATGTTATGTTTTGGCCTTCAAAAAAGCACAGATTCGGTTGGTACGTGGAACCCGGTTACGAGCGGAATTTTGGCCGGGGACACGAACAATCGCTTGGGGTAAGTGGAGGCCTGTTAATTTCGATCCCGTAAGGAATCCACGCCAAAACGTCAGCCACGCTTCCAATGGAAAGTACCACTGTCGGCCTCTTCCGTTTTTTCTGGCTTCCAATCGGACATGCCTGGGAAGTCGCGTTACCGGTAAAGTGGAATCCGCCCGGAACCGCAACCGACCGCTTATCCCAGAGGAACATTTCAAACCGTAACCAAAGAAAAAGGGCCTCTTGGTGGAGTCCAAGAAGCCCCTTGCTGCTTAACTACTTACAAATGGTTGCGGGGGCCCGATATGTACCGAATAGACAAATTCTGTCGATAGCGTTCAGAAGTGAATTGATCCATTTGCAGCACCTGGGCGGCCAATGACGCCGGATTCCAGCTATAGGCTGTGCGCAGCCGGCCCAGCAGAACGATTTAGTGATATCCTTCCCAGCATGGAGGCGAGAGATTTCGCTGAATATTCAAGGGTGTCCGGGTTAGATGGTCTCGAAGTCATGAGTGCCCGGTGGCTAGAACACTCTTTTGTCCCACACATGCATGACTTCTACGCCGTGAGCCTCAATTTTGGAGGCCAAGGCGCGTTCTATTGTCGCCGTGCACTTCGCGATGCCGTGCCTGGGACATGCAATCTCATCGCTCCAGGTGAGTTGCATACGGGTCACGCCGCATCCGACGATGGCTGGACGTATCGCAACCTGTATATAGAAACAGCCCTCATGGCGAGACTCCTTCAGTCCCTGGACTGGCGCAGCCCGCCGGACGTAAGATTCAAATTCCCGCTTGTGAACGACACTGCCTTAGCGACGCGGCTTGCTCAAGTTTTCGCGAGTTTGAGTGCTTCAAATTCGTTGTTGCAGAACGAATCGCTACTGTTGTCAGTTGTGGCGCGCTTGGCCACCGACCATTTCGTGCCCGGTCAATCCCTTCGTGACCCAGGATATGAACATGGGGCAGTCCGGCGAGTAAGAGAGTGGCTTGACGTCCACGCGGAGCAGGACGTCTCGGTTCGCTCGCTAGCTCAGATTGGCGGCCTCAGCCCGTACTATCTGGTGCGAGTGTTTCATAAGTACGTGGGAATTCCCCCGCACCAATATCAGAGAAACCTGCGCGTGCTGAGGGCACGCAAGCTGTTGAAGGCAGGCGAACCAATTTCCGCGGTCGCGTACCGCACTGGATTTTGTGATCAGAGTCACCTCAACCGTTGCTTCAGAGCCGCGCTCGGCGTTACGCCCGGCAGATACTCTTGTTGTCTGCGCGCGGCATCGTAGACCCTATAGAAGCGGGTGGCTGCTCGGATCACCGAAGCCGCTCGTCAGATTCTAGCGACATTTATTGGTGGGATCTCCTTCAGCCATCATGACCTCCATGACGCGCCTTTCTGGAAGGCCGGGCGTAATACCAGTCACATATGCTTCTATGACAGTCTCGTCCCGCTGGTTTTTGAACGTCACCTCAGCTTTGGCTCTGTTGCGGTCATCAAGCTCAGTGATGGTGAAACGACATTCTATTGTGTCTCCAAAATATACTGGCTTCTTGAAACGAAAATTCATTTCAGACGCCAGCCATCCAATCTGTCCACCGATCTCAGTGAGTAGGCTGGCAACCAAGAGTCCCTGACAAATTGGGCCATGGAAATTCTTCGTCTTTGCAAAGCGAAGATCGAAATGCACAGGGTTATAGTCCCTGCCAACGTCGGCAAAAGCCGTCGAATCGTTCTCCGTGAATGTGCGTGAAACAGTGAAAGAGTCGCCTGGCTTCAGCCCTGCAATCGTTTTTTTTCGGATGTATGACATCGCAATCTTAGTGGTGCCTTGTCTATGGCGTCAGCCGGCTTGGGCTTTACCGACCCAGGAACGGCCAACATCCCGGATCACGTCCAACAAATAGTCCACATCCTCGCGACGCAAGCGGTGATTCACACTGCACGCGCGAAGCACTTTCATCCCATGAATCTTCGTCCCCGATAGAAACACCCGTCCGTCTTTTTCCAAAGCATCCAGCAGCCAGCTGTTCAAGTCGTCTAAGTATTTCTCATCTTTATGGACGGAAGTGTCCGAGGTGCGGTACTGGAAACACACTACTGACAATGGAACCGGGGCAAGGCGGAGAAAATCCTCGGATTGGTCGATTCGGTCTGCCAGATGCCGCATGATTTCGATATTGCTTTCAATGGCCGCGCGCAGCTTCCTTGTGCCGTATGCCTTCAAAGTCATCCACACCTTGAGCGCCCGGAAGTTTCTGTGAAGCTGGGGACCGTAATCCTTGAAATCGAGTTGTCCGTCAGCCCCCGTTTCGTCCTCTTCTCGCAGGTAATCCGCCACAACCTGAAAGGTGTTCCGAAGTGCGCTCGGTTCCCGAACCAAGATGCAAGCGGCTTCCGCTGGCACGTACATCCACTTGTGCGGATTGACTACGACCGAATCAGCTTGGTCCAGTCCTCGGAAAAGTTTTCCAGCGGCTTGGGTGCATGCCGCAGGTCCCCCGTAAGCAGCATCAACATGGAACCACAACGCCTGGTCCCGGCAAAATTCAGCAAGCAGATTCAGTGGATCTACGGACCCCGTGTTCGTCGTGCCAGCGTTTCCGACCACGCAAATGGGGTGATATCCACTCTTCCGGTCTTCGGCTACCTGCTTCTCCAACGAGTCAAGGTCGATTGTGAAGTCGTCCCGAACGGAAATCTTCCGCAACTGGTTGCACCCCATCCCCAAGAGCACCATGCCCTTTTCCACGGACGCATGCCCCTCCTGCGAAACATATACCGTTAGCGGGGGCCCTCCTCGCAATCCGAGCGAGGCCGCATCAAATTGCGCCTTCCGTTTGCGAGCGACCGCGAGTCCTACGAGATTGCCCGCCGATCCGCCGCTTAAGAGACATCCTCCCGCTTCCGAGGTGTATCCGATGAACTCGGCAATCCATCGGATCACACGTTGTTCCACCTCCGAAGCTGCCGGAGAAAAGTGCCACAGAGCGCAAATCTGGTTGACTGCAGATGCTAACAACTCGCCCAGAACTGACGCCTGATTTCCCCCTGAGTTGATATAGCCCAGGAAACGCGGGCTCAGATAAAGCGTGGAATTCGCAAAGATGTTGCTCTCCACTTCGCGCAGGATAGCTTCCATCGGCTGAGCTTCCTCTGGAAGAGACTCGTCAAACAATGCGGCGATCTCCGTCCTAGTTTTCGCCGGGGTGATTCGAGCCTCGTCCAGTCGTCCGTATAATCGAACGACTAGCTCCGATGCCTTTTGCAGGTCATGCCTAAAGGTTTCCAAATCACAATCGAGACTCTGAGCCGCCTTTTGTTCGCTCATCCGATCCACTCCCTTTTCTGGGTGCAACTTCAGAGAGTAGCGATATGCAATGAGCCGGGTCTTGGATGATATTGCTCTCCACGTCAGGAATTCAAAGGGCTGTCTCTAATCGCGCCCAGCAAGGACGTTCTACACTGGGGTGCAACGAGTGAAGAATTGTCAATTCGGATGGTTGCGGGGTTCGCGGAAGTGATTGAAGGGAAACATTTTGTGGTTGCGGGGGTCAGATTTGAACTGACGACCTTCGGGTTATGAGCCCAACTTTGAATAGGCCCGTCTTTGCTTCTCAATGACTTACGTACCTATTGCTCTACCTATTTCACGCCTGTTCTTTGGTGGTTTGTTCCCAATCTGTTCCCAATTTGTTCCCAGTCACTCTACCATCCAGGCGAACAAATGGCGAATAGGCTGTGATAGAATCCAGTGCATGGAGGGAGCTTGTGACCATAGCCGCGTGTTTGAAATTTGATGACGGTGTTCTCTTCTGCGCGGACACCAAGATCACAACAGACATAAAAACCAATCAAACAAAGATTTTCCCCAACGCATACGGCGGAGACAGCTACTGCGCTACGGTTTTTGTCATTGCCGGTTCTGTTCCATACGCACGGGCATCAATTCTGGAGTGTGAAAATAGAATCGCAAAACTCGACTTCCTGACCGTACCAATGGAGGAGATCAGACGAGAGATCGAAATTGCACTGGTCGATTTCTACCAGAAGCATATCTATCCAAACCCAGACAAGTACGCTACTGAATTTCGGTTGTTGGCAGGAGTTTGGCTGCGAGGGGAGATGCAGATGTTCTCCTCATACATGACGACCGTTACCCCCGTGCCCGACTACGAGTGCATCGGGGCTGGTGCGTATTTGGCGAAATACTGGATTAGAAAGTTTTTTTCATCTGAAGAGCGGGGGCCGCACCGCGAACCCCGCACCCTTGAAGACGTTGGCCTTATCTCGGCGTACGCGCTCAAGAGCGTTATGGAGTACGACGAATCGTGTGGTGGGGAAGCGGAATTCCTAGTAATGAGAGCCAACGGCGAGATCGGCTTCGACGTTGATGCTCGGATATACCCCTGTGAACAGCTACCAGATCGATTTCTCAACTCGATGTGGCGAACGTTGCGAAAACTTGTCCGCGCGGATAATGCCATAGATGCGGATTTGATCATCTACGATTTTGAAGTTAATGTCAGGGAGATTGGCAAAGTGCGAATGGACTGGATTGAGATGCTTAACTCTTCCCTGAAAAAGAGCATTGAGCCCGCGCACTCCGCTGCTGTTGCGCCAGAGTCCACGGCAGAAAAAAAAGACAGCCCGGAAATCTCAGCGTGACGGTCTTACGGGAAATGGGGCAATGTGGTAAAGGTCGAAAACCTCATCGCACTCTACAATATTGGTCACGCAGCGGGTCAAGTGAAAGGGATCGCGCTTCATCCCGCCGCGACGCCATACAGTGTTCTATCTGGCTGCGCCATGTTGAGGGTTGAATTGGAGCATTTGTTGGCCGAAGAAGTACTTCCATTTGAACAGAGTCGCAATCCAGCGCAGCGCTTAATCACTGCGATCGATGTTATCGGTGAAGAGTGTAGGCAGGGGCGTTCGAACTCCCCGTTGGCGGGCACGCCTATGAATTTCGAGTTGGGTGGAGCCATCACCGAGCTTGAAATCTCGATGAACCAAGAACTGAACAAGATGCCGATATACTTCGTCACCAAAAGGCGAGCGTATTCGGTGGACGCGCTAATCAACAATGCCGAGCAAGTTTTCGGAGTAGCTGAAGTGGCCCTGCTGAACAAGCGTACGCTCACGGACATTCGACAAGCTGGACGCTCCATTGCCTTCGATCTACCAACTGCGGTTGGCTTTCATTCGGTGCGGGCGGTTGAGGCAGTCGCGCGCGGCTACCACACAATCGTTGTCGGTACGACACTACCGGACGGCACCCCACTTGGGCCACTAATCCAAGCATTGCAGAACAAGAGAAATGCGCTTTTGGTGTCGAAAACGATTGACAGCGAAGACTTGCTAAATTTAGCAATCGACTTCTTGTCGAGGATTAAAAACGTCTACCGCAATCCGATCTCGCATCCCGACATGACGCTAGAGCCACCGCAGGCTATGAACGTCTTTGAGTCGGCGAAATGTGCAATCGCGTTAATGCTAGAAGATGCTCCAAAGAAAAGTTCCACTCCGATCCCAGCGGGATTCTTCTAGGCCCACGTTATCGCGGCAAGCTGCACCCTGGTCCGCAATTCAGCGCGAACCCGCTGCACCTATTGTGTACCTCGATGTGTACCACGGCCTGGAGCGAATCGCTCGCATAGGGACAGTAAGGATTGGGCTGAAAGCGACGTTGAAGGCGCGTAACTCTTAATTGATTCTACTCAGCGCAAAAAACGCCAAAAACACCGGATTCGCCCAAGTGAGGTACACGGCGGGTTTCACGGCTAGAAAGGGTTGGCGATGCCGTACAGGTTCGCTGTGAGCTTGGCTTCTTGAAGCGCTTTCTGTAGAGCGTGCCGAATGCTGTGCCGAAAACCGGTATCTGCGGAATTTGCCAATTGTTCTGTGAGACTACGAATATCTTTTGCGATTTCCAGGACTTGGTTTTTGAGGTGGTCAGGCCCGTCGTGCCCAGGGCCGCCGGCGTGAGACGAGCGGCTGTATACGAGGTGAAAGACACGCTTGTTTGCAGGCTTATGTCCAGCCATGTATGTTCGGTAGAGATTGGTTTCGGTCGGGTGCCACGCGGAAGTCGAGGTGAAATCACATGCCCGCGCGTCGTCGTGCTGTCTTCCGTTAGCGTAGAAGAACTCGTAGAGAGCCCGGGCCTGACTAAAGCTGGTGAACATCGCGAGCACATCTTGATTGCCGCAGCGGTGCGGTTGGTTTCGAGAGGCCTCCCACGTCACTGCGCCAACGAACAGCCACCTGAGAGCATCGTACAGGTCCTCCTCTAGAAAACTCTTTTTCGTCGGTTCATCCGAGACGGGCATAGATGGCCTCCCACGCTTCGAAAACGTAATTACTCCGTGCAATCGGCAGTTCGTGCCGAAGGCGTCCAAACTGGCAGGCCTTGGTTTCGAACCCGGCACATCGAAGCCTGAGCGTGAAACGCAATTAGTACAGCCAGAAGGCTGCTATGCGTTGCGGCGCGATGTTACTTGCCTTCCAAATCTGCAATCAGCTTTTCGTACATTTTTATATTGATGCGGTGACGTTCGATCAGCGGTTTCAAAGTAATTCCCGCAAACCGAACAAGCCCGGTGTCGCGTTCAAAGTTTTTCTTCTCCCGCTCAAGCGACCTCTTGAGCCCAGCGAGAACTTTCCGTTGAAGTTGTGTCATTTTCCGCCCCTCATTAGCGCGACGCCCCTCGAAATAAAGGGCAAGAGATTCAGAAGGAGAAACGAAAATCTTAGAAAAGACAGCTCATAGCGTACAAAGCGCGGCAAGCCGCCAGAGTTCTCACTCCGCCCGTTTCTTTTCGACGACTGATTCTAAATGGCCTATCAGTTTAACCTCCGGGACGGCGCCCTCCTTGACGGGCGGGTCATCGAGACACATATCTGTCTCGCCGATGCAGGACCGGTAGAATATATACGATTGTCCAACAACTACGTCAGGTACGTTTTCACCGCCGCATTGTCCATTCTCCAGCACCTCCTTACAGCTGCCCACAGTTGATACAACGTACCTAGCGGTTGCGGTCTCGAACGTTACCATGTAGCCCGGTTGCTTTCTCGGGGGATAATATCCGGTAGGAATTCCCTTGTTTATTTCATCTAATTTCTTACAGTTTTTCTTTAACTCTTCCACAACTGCTTTCTTGCCTTCGAAATCGGGCACGTCTTCTGCTGATTTCATGCACGCGACATAATCTTTAACCGTATATCCGGGCAAGGTTATGATCGTGTGCTCGATTCCGATTACGCGAGCCGTTGCCCCTTTGGAAGCCGTGGTGTTGTCGGCTTGGGCCTTATCAGGGAAATTGGCGAGTTTCGAAAAACTAGTTTGAAGCATCGGCTTTAGATCGTTAATGGGAATTGCGAAATTCAGATTCTCTCCACCTTTGATATACAAGGTCGTGATTCCGACTACCTCTCCCGCCATATTGAACAGCGGCCCGCCGCTACTGCCCGGTGAGATCGGCGCTGTGATCTGCAACAATTTGCCGCCTTCTTTTTCAACAGATCGAATTCCGCTCAGGATGCCGTTAGAAACAGTTGATTCGAGGGAAAGGGGATTGCCAATCGCTACAACTTCTTCTCCTACTTGGAGCCTGTCGGAATCTCCAAGCGAGACCGTGCGGAAGTTGTTTCCATGTGCCTTAACGACAGCAATGTCGCGGGATTTGTCAGCTGCGAGCACTCCATCAACGACAAAGAAGGCACCGTCGGGCAATTTGATCACAGCTGAGCTACCATGTTGAATCACGTGGTAATTGGTCACGACGCGACCATCCTTGCTCACAAGGAAGCCGCTGCCTTGGGCCAGAGGGCGACCATCCTTGTCCGACATGACAATAGATACGATGGCGCCAGTCGCAGACTTGGCTATCGCGGGGATGTCCTTTCGAGGTGGCACCGACTGGCCCGCCGTAAGAGCCGCTGCGAGACCAATTAAAAGGGGGGTTCTCATGTTTGTTCTCGTTTTCGAAGAAGATCATAAAAGTGACGACAGGACTCTCCCTTTGTTAGCAGGTAAACCACCAGCCACACCACGATTAGGATTGTCAAACGTAAAACGATTCCGCTGAAATCGGGGAAGAGGTGAGGCATTCTAAAGCGAATGTTAGCTTTGCAGAGCGAAGTGTCAACGTTTTTTTGACAGGTTTTCTAGCGGGATAGGTACGGTAGGAATGGGGAATGGACAGAGCCAAACTGCTACGACCAGTCTGCGGTGGAAAAGGTGAGAAAATGGCAAACGAATACAAACAACACCTGCGGCCTTTATCTTCATTGATGGTGTTTCGTTTGCAATGAGCGACGCTCGGTACGCCTATCACGAAGCCGGACACGCCGTGGCCGCGGCCGTTCTGGGATTCCCGTTCCGTTCATCCGGCATCCATATTGATCGCGACGGAATAGGTACCACTCTCATCGTGCGCCCGTCTCGGAAGTGCTCAAGTCCTTTTTCTGATTTGCAGGCAAGTCAAACGCGAATGGTCATCGTCCTTCTTGCTGGACTCCTTGCGCAGAAGAAGTTCTGCACTGACTCCTCAAACAAGAGCGCATCGGACGACGAGGAGAAAATCCAGCAGTACCTGGGCGCGATCTACTCTACTGATGAGGCGGCCAAGTTGACAGCCCGAAATTATCTCAAGCAAGAAGCCGAGCGACTAGTGGAAGGGTTCTGGTGTGCTATAACAAAACTCGCGGAGACCCTGTGGACCAAAGAGTGTACTCCCGTCACTAAGGATTGGGGCACTAAGCTGCCGGTAGAAAAAACGGTTGGAGCCTCTGTAATCGTCGAGATTTTAAAGGAGTGGAATATCTCTAGCAGCGTTGACGACTGTACCATCGAAGATGAGTCTACTACAGTCGTCGACTAATTTATTCCCCGGAAGACATTCTCTGCGCAACCGCCTGAAATTGTTCGCATGCCTGAGCCAGACGCCCTCCCCCCGAGGTATACTCGCCACCTACAAACTAAAGGCTGATCTCCAGAGTGAGTGTCAATCTCGCGCCCTAATAAATCGCTGAATGCGGAACAAAGTAACAAGGGGGGCGTTGTGAAATCTGCTCTACAATTGGTCGGAGCTTCGCTGTTGGCGTTAGTCTTCGTCGCGCCAAATATTGCAACCCAAGAATCCGCGGCCAGGGTGCAACCACATATTGAGCTTGGGCCGGTTAGATTGATTCCGGCGATGCCCAAAGGACACGCAATCGAGTTGCTCACCGAATCATTTACGGTCTCACCTTGGAAGGGTGGCGACCAGAGTGACACTTGGGGGGTAGCAGACAGGCGAGCGGACGAGCACGGAAACCACCCGCTGATTGGATATGTGTCTTTTGAGGGTGGGAGGCTCACCCGAGCCGGAAAGTATTGGCCTCAAACCGGTGGTGCCTATGATGTCGTGCACACAGTTTCGAACCTTCTTGACCATTTGCGGGAGGAAGGCTTTACGAACTGTTCTGTGTCGACGCGAAAGCCCAATCAGCCCGAGATCGAGCACGATGCAGTTCTAATTTCGTGTGGCTCGAAGGGAATAAGCGTAGATGCTTCCCTGAGTCACTATCGCGGGGAGCCGGTGACAGGAGTGGATATATATGAAGAGCTCGATGACCTAACTCCAAAGAAGCTTTAACGCTCCCACTTTCACTAATTTCGCTGCGCGTTTGGCCGTGGACTTACCGCATGAGAGAATCCCTGGCACCGTGTGGCGACCAATTCGAAAAGTGTTGTTCAGATTTCCGACGGCCCGTCTATGGGTGATTCGCAGGTCTGACGCTCGTGCGCTCAAAAAACTCCGCGACAAATATCTGCCGTTAGTCCAGAAGGCGCGCGCAGCCAAAAATTCCAACGAGGTCAAGCATTTAGAGTCAGAATGGTCAACTGAACAGCTCCTCGTTCTTGAACCAACCAGTGTCTTAGAATCGGACTTACTCGTTGCGAAGGCTCGGAAATATGGCATCACCGTTCCCCCGATTCCATCCGATGACGAGGAAACAGAAGATTGGAAACAGACGTTTACAACATACGAATGGATCTTGGCCGAGACGACCGCGCAACGCCTTCGCAAAGAAATTAGGGAAGAGAAGCGCTCCGATTACGACGAATACCGAAAATGGATAACGACTCTGCTCGCGCTAGTGGGTTTTGTCCTCGCACTGGTGTCTCTGCTCATGAAACAAAAGCAGCCAGACCCCTGCCCGCGAAATTACTATCGCGATGATGCAGGAGCTTGTGTGTTCGCCCTCTCCCCAACGCCTCATCCACAAGGACAGCAACCGAAACAGCCGCAAGTCCCTGCTGCGACGAAGCCGAATCAGAAACAAACGCCCTGACTCCTATGAGCCGTGCATCGAGGATGAGAATTGAACGGGTGGCCCGGTCGTGTTCCCAATTGCTTACTTGAAGACAGCGAGAAGGACGGACACCTTTGTTTGCGGTCAATCGCTCGGAGTTGCATGACGAAAAGAAACCGCGGGTGCTCCAGAAGCTACGGAGGTTCCACATGAGGACTACAGTTCCAGCGGCGTCTTAACGAGCCGTGCGATAGCAGGTCCGAACCTTGTGAAATCGCGGACGTTCCAGGTCAGCAAAGTAACTGCGCCGGCCTACAGAGCGCAATGAGCAATAAGTGCATCATATGCAGCTGCACCGACGATGGTCTCAGAGGAAGCCAGCTCAAGAGCGGAAACATATTCCTGTTCACTGAGAGTAATCAGAGTGAGCCTTTCGCGTATCTGCTTTACGATGCTTATGCCCTCCGGCCCGGTGATGCGGGGCCGAAGTGGCAGGCCAGTGAGCGTAGCGTAGACCTCGCCGAGCGTGCGAAGCGCACAGAAATCGTCTTTTCCCGCGGCTAGGAATAATTTTGTGCTAGTTGCATGCTGCGGATGGTCAGCGTAAAAAACCGGAACCAGAACAGAGCTGTCGAAGAACAGCTTCAAGAATGCTTGCCCAGGATGTGCTGCGCCCTTTCTTCGCGGACTTGGCGGATAGCATCATCGACTACGCGCAATGGCAGGGGTCTGCCGGTACGGTAGACAAATAGCCCGTTTTCCCAAACCATGCCACTGCCCTCCGAACGGGTGGAATCTTCCAGCTTGAGCGGCAGCTCTTTTTCCACGAGTTGCTCAAGGTAGTCTTCCACAGACAACCCTTTGGCAGAAGCTAGGGCTTCCAGTGCGGCGGCGATTTTGGGCTTAACGTCAAGCGTCATGAGATACTTTTCCAGCTTACCCCCTAAGTTTAAGTTACGTATTGCTCCCTGTCACGCGGAAATGCATTTATGCCCCACGAACCTATGCCGTTGCAGTGTATTGGTGAGGGAAGGATCGCCTTTGATGTCGTCTACGCCCACGGGTTGCCTTTCGCCTTCCTGACGCGCAAGTTTGCCCTGGATAAAGTCGGCGGCTTTTTGGGCTTGCGATGCGGCGGAAACAAGCAACCGCGAATCAGACTTAAGCCGTGCAATCCACGTCTTGAGATAAGCGGCGGAGTTTTCAAGAATCCGCTGCTCGATTCCCGCGATGCCGCAGAGCATGGCGGCGGTCATCTCCGCGATGAGTTCCTCTTTCGAGTAGGATTCCGAGCCAAAGGAAACCGGGTTGTCGAAGTTCTCCCGGTGCAAGCGCTTTGCGTGTCCGCTGCTGTGAGCCAATTCGTGGAATTCGGTGGCGTAAAATTCTTCCGATGAATGAAAGAGTCCGCGTGCTGGCATGCCCACCACATCGTTGCTTGGTGAGTACCACGCTATGTCGGATTGCTCGAACGCTGGCGGGTTCGGCATATTCGTCACGATCTGTTCGCACGTTTCGATGGGATCGTTGGTGCGCGTCTCCTGCAGAAGGGATGCGGGAATGTCGATTCCTTCCGTCTGCGACAAATTGAACACGCTATAATAACGGAGCAGGAAAGGCCGCGAGTTCTCTTTCGTGCCGTCCTGCGTAGTCGTTTCCTCCTCTTCGCCAACGTTCCAGAAGATGACGGGCGAAGACCTCTCGCCCCTGCGAATCCTCCCGCCCAGTTTCGTTGCCTGATTGAAAGTAAGCCAGAATCGTGATGGGAACCCCTGAGAAGCAAGAGTAAAGACGTTGAGTCCGCGATACTCTTTTTGCGTGATCAGGTTTGCGGGAGTCTGAGAGGTCCAGGGCTTGCGCCAAGGAGCCACGCCGGATTCAAGCTGCTTGATGATTTTCTCGGTGATGATTTCGTAGACGCTAGGCATCGTATGCGCTCCAGTTTTGATTTGCTGTTGTGTCGCCCTTTCAGGGCACAAAAAACAACATGCTTTACTGGAGGCGGGTTCTGGCCGTGGTTCGCGGCTGTCAAGCCCCGAAGCACATTTCAGCGCAGCCCGGAGGGGCGCGGAAGCGAGCACGGTTGGGGTATTACCGAGCGGAGCTGCACAAGCGGGCTTTACAGTGGGAGCGGACTACGGCCTATGTTGCGCCGAGTAAAGCATGTGAGAGTCAAGTGACGCGCGGAGCTTAGGCGCGGTCCTTAGGGAAAAAGAGTCACAAAGATGAAACTATTCCGCGTAGATATTGACCGACGTTGCTTGCCGGCCCCGCGATTGGGGCATCGGACACCATGCTTTGCCGATGGGGCGGTGGGGATCGAACTAAAAGCGACGTTGAAAACGCGCAAATTATTGATTCCATTAATCGCGAAAAACGCCAAAAACATCGAAGTCGCCCAACTGAGGTACACGCCGGGTACACGGAGTTGGGAGAGTGTGGACATAGGCGCGGTGGCTGTGCGCTTTCGTCGAGCATCCTCGCGGCAGCGCCGGCGCTGAACGTAAAATTACACCTGCTCGTTGAAAGTCCAAACAACTGGGTTAATTGTGCGTAGTCATCGACCATCGCGCCTTGGCAGGCGAAAGGAGCCGGGCTTTCAACGCGATATTCGTAAGCGTCTGAACCTGACCGTCTCGAGAAGTTGATCGGGATGGGTCATGCGGCGGGAGAAGACGCTGCGTGTCGGGCGGATTGAAGCAGAACAACTCTAGGGCCGTAAACTCTCCCCGATTAGTTTGACGTTTTACGGGTTGCTCTCAAGGGACCGCTGATTCTCCAGCGCCTTGCGGGCTGAGAGTGACCCGATATTTCTGAGGATCAATATTGCGCGATACCGCATGCGGGAATCTTTGCTCTTCGGCAGAGATGTAACGGCAGGAATTGCAGGCTCCCCGATTTGGGAGAGCGTCTTCGCGACAATATCATTGTCGAGCCGTTCTAAACCAGCAAAGGTGATGTAAGCCTCGGCAGGAACCGGGGGCCGTGACATAGCTTCCTGTAATGCCGGCACGGCCTCCGCTGCCTTCAATTTGCCCGCAAGGCGAATGGCATCGAGCCACAAGTCTGATTCGGGGCCACGAATCAAATCCGGTAATTTCTCCACGACGAACTGCCGTGTCGCAGGGTCCTTTCTGAAACCACGACAATTTGCATTAACGTGTCAGCGTGACCAGCATGCGGATCGTTAAGCTGCTCCATGAGTGTGCGGATATCTGGCGGAAAACTGTTTTGAGTAATCACTCCAGTGGCTGTGGCATACACTCAGATAGTCACGACCCCTAATAACCTCATCGGCGATATACGTCCAAAGTTAATCATGGCGTCTCCCATACTTACCCACGGAATTTGAGGAATTGAAGTTACGGCCCGGGTCAACCACGGAGCGCCGGCGAATAAAACCGTGACGATCGGGCCCGCTTTGTGGAGTCGGCTGATAGGACGCTAAAGCACCCACCTGAGAGTTTTGTGCAAATAGGCCGGCAACTGTGGTGCCTGTCCCAACATTTTTCAGATATAACGTTTGGGCAGCTGAGGACCCCAAGTCTCTAGTGCGTAGCGCATCCAGAATTTTCCAACACTTCTTTGGGCAGCGATATTTGCTTGTTCTCATATCTGCGCAACGCTTCCCGCCAGACGGAAGGCAAGATTTGGCAGAAAGCATAGCAGCCCCTAAAGCTAGAGACGCAGTGGAGATCGAAATCGAAAGCAGCCGCTCGGTCTTCTTGTGGGGCGCTTCGAGTGAGCACTTCGCCAATCCGTAGTTCCCGAGCCTTGGCCATGAGCGAGCTCGGTTGGACGCGATAGAGAAGGCCAGAATTGGGAGGCGCATCGATGCCCTGGCTCGCCGCGATAGCCATGCTGGCAACTAGCTCAATAGGTCCGCCGGAATCTGTAATTACTGGAGTGTGAACCATGTAAATCAGCTCGGTTAGCTTCTGGTCTTCGTACCTCAACTCTAGTTCGACGGCAGCCGGTCGTAGGCCGAAAGCCCAAAGATTTGGAAAACGCAACCTGAGATTGTTGAGCAAGTAGTTTGACAAAAGTATCTGGAAGCGTTGCTCAGGCGGCAGCCCAGAAGTGCGTGAGACAACCAATTTTTGCGCCCCGAACTGCGTCCGAAGGGCTTCGGTAGAAGACAAGGTGGATTCGCCAACTTGCAAATGACGAATTGCGCCCAGGAGCTCTTCACCCCTCCGACGGACTCTCATATTTTCAATATAGAATGTGGCCTCGGCAAGGAATACCATCAGGAAGAATCCTGACCCGATGTACAGAAATATTTTTAAAACCCGTTTCATCAAAACACCTCAGGGCTGCAACTGGGTTCCGTCCGCCTTCGTGAAGGAGCACCCTCTCGGGCAACTAGCGGCATGTTGTAGGTCAGGATTAACCTGGATGATTAGCGCTCCTTGCGGAATAGTGGCTCTGTTGACCCCAGCAGTTTGTGAGTACGCCCCATACCAATAAACGTTTCCATCAGAAGCCTTTTGTGGCCAGTACACCCCAACAAGCCACCTGTCTATGAAGAACTGTTGCGTGACCGTGTTCGGGCCCGTGTTCCTCGCTGAGTAGTCGTCAATGTAAACGCCTGGGGAAAAACAAAAAGATCCTGCGGCTGGATTGCAATTGGGGACTGGACTCTGGCATCCACCTCCCAGAATAAGTTGTTGGCTGCATATGATCGTAGCGGAGTTCGTCGGATTCGTCTCGAACACGAACATCTTTACTTGCTGGATAGTCGTTAAATCGATTGGAGATAGCACGCCATTCTGAAGCGAGAGCACATCATATTCCACTTCTCTTAACGGGGCTCCCGAAAACGCATCTATCGTGGAAATGTCGGAGTGTGGAGCGATTACACAGTGAGAATTCGCTCTTGCGCAATATGGCGGTTGGTGCTGACTTTGTGGATCGCCTTCCGGTGCCGGCCATGGAGACTCAAGAAGTGTGTTAACAATCGCGTTTGAGCCGCTCGGGCTAAGTATTTCACCAAAGACACCATTCGTTAGTCCCACCCACGTAAACAGCGAAAACGGAGACGCTCCCTGCAAATAGGGGGCGCTCCCCAAGACATTCCCATTGGGGTCTAATTGGACCGCACCCGCAACAGAGTCATTTATCGTGAGACCTCCGTCGGAGGTAAGCTCCACCGGTGTGAGGATGTCTTGTCCTGGCGCTTGATAATTCCAATTGGCCGAGCCCAGATTGAGGTTGAAGGAGGTCAGGTTCGAACCGTAAGAAGCGACAGCCGCGGCATTTTGCCCCAGAAGGAGCGGTGGGTTGATTGGCAAGCCGTCGCTCCCAGTATTCAGCGTCGTCGGAGCGTTGGGTAATGGGTAAGCAGCTATGACAGCTCCACCGGATACGTACGCCGCTTCGTACGGCTGCGCAGCTGCAGGCGGATTGGCGTTTGCAATGGTCCATGTAACAAGCGCACCACCTTGCCCGTCGGGGATAATGTTCCCTGGAAATAGATTCGCGCCAGTGGAAGAACTTAGCTGCGTGGTTGCTGTCGAGCCGTCGATGCCGATCGTCAAAAGCGAGAGAACGCTTGACATCGCGCTTGTTGAAGGAATTTCCCGCGTTTCGTAGCCAACGTAAATAGAGCCACCGGAGTCCACGATGGGTTGACCTACCGGCGTAAAGCAGTCGCAGGTCTGTGGCTGCCCCATGGCGTTAATCAATGTGGAACCGGGGATCGTCGGTGTCGGCAAAACGCCTCCAGACGGCCCGTCAAGAATCACCAGCGCCGGCGATACCTGCAAAGGATTAGCAATGACGACAGCACCATCTTGCCGAATAGCCAGTTTCGGCGCTCCCAGCGGGCAAGCACCATTCGTCGGCTGCGCGACAGTGGCCGTCCATACTGAGGCACCTGTAACGCCGTCGAGATCGATGATATCCATCGGCAGATTATTCGTGGCATCGCAGACTTCCGTCACCAGGAGTCCTCCGAAGCCATCTGGAACAGCATTAGAAGCCAGTGCACGCACCGTGGTTTGCCACAACATCTGTCCCGCTGTGAATGCTTGAACCAAAGTCTGTGTGCCGCTACTGTTCTTCTGGATGGAGTACGCATTGGGCCCAAAATCACTGGGTAAGGCTTGTGCGATCTGTGAGGGCGAAAAACCACTAACTGGAGGCGCGGACCAAAGTACCGTGCCAGCCGGAAACGAGACCGCAGACGAGATTGTTACCGGCATCTCTGCGCTCATACCTTGCACCGTTGCCGTTAGAGTGACGGTGCCAGCCGCAATTGCCGTGAGTAGGGCCGAGTTGCCCGTTAAAGGCGAAGCATTCGTGGCGATAGTCGCGAGGCTTGTGTTGTCGACAGACCACGTGGCATCGGAGCGTGCCTTACCAGTATTGTCCACCACGTTAAAGAGCTTGGTGCTACCAATCAAAAGGTTAACGCCGGAGGGTGTGATTTGTAGTGTTGTCGGCGCCGGCAATGTCCCTATTTCTAGCACGTTTGAGAGGCTCGCGGGTATGCCACCCACAGTGACAGTAATCGTTGCGAGACCAGATGCCACGGATGGAACGGAAACGACGATCCCTGAATTGGACCAGCTTAGCATTGGAGCTGCGACCCCATCGATCGTGACTGAACTCTGCCCTTGGGTCGAACCGAAGTTCGCCCCCCGAATCAGAACCGCAGCTCCGACCGGTGCCGTGTTAGGAGCCACTCCAGAAATCGTCGGTGCAGGTATTCCCTGGATGATGGCCGGAAGGCTGGCAACTCCATTGACAGTGATTTGTATTGGAATTTGGCCTGCCGCTGAGATGCACCCTTGCAGCGTAATACTGGATTGACTCCAGCTGCTGACAAACTGTGAAGTGCCACCGCAAGAAATGACGCTGACACCCTGGGCGGCCCCGTAATTTTCCCCTGTAATTGTGACATTCGCTCCCAAAGCAGCCGGATTAGGCGAAATTCCAAGAATCTGCGGCTGTGCCGTGAAATAAATCCCATCGCTTGATGCACCGCCCACAGTTACGACCACTGGTCCGGATATCGCGGCCGCTGGCACGGAAGTCACGATGGAGGTGTTGCTCCACGAAATGACGGTGGCCGTCGCTCCGTTAAATGTCACCGTGCTGCCGCCCTGAGTCGTACCGAATCCCGTGCCGGTTATCACGACGGCGTTTCCAGTGTTTCCCGAAGTTGGACTCACCGTCGTGACGCTTAGGCCAGAAGAGATTGTGAAGCTCACGCCATTGCTCGGCGCTCCGACAGTCACAACAATATTTCCCGTCGTTGCTCCTGTCGGAACTGGCACGACAATCCCCGTATCGCTCCAGAGAGAGGGTACTGCGGTAGTGCCATTGAACTTGACGGTGCTTGAACCCTGACTCGAACCGAACGCCGCACCGGTAATCGTAACCGTTGCACCGATTCCACCGCTCGCCGGAGAAATCCCAGTGATGCCAGGCCCGGCGGTCACCGTAAAGGTGGAGTTGTTGCTTGGTCCATTGTTCACGGTAACGACTACAGGCCCGGTTGTCGTGCCCTCGGGAACGGCCGCAGTGATTCTCCCGGAAGCCCAACTCGTTGGCGTGACTGGAACACCATTGAATGTTAGGAAACTAGTACCCTGTGTGGACCCAAAATTTGATCCGTTGATGGTTACGAGTGTTCCGGCAGGCCCGGTGGTTGGCGACAGACTGCTAATGTTCGGAGCGCTTGTGAGCGTGAATCTCACTCCTGCACTCGCATGTCCCAAAACTGTGACAACGACATTTCCAGTGGTTGCTCCGGTTGGGACATTCACTCCGATCGAGTTCGCGCTCCAAAAGGTAGGAGTCGCAGCGGTTCCATTGAATGTGACCGTGCTCGAGCTTTGGGTGTCGAGAAAATTGGAACCGGAGATCGTGATTGCAGTTCCCACCGAACCGGAGGTCTGCGAGAGGCTGCTGATTGCCGGCGCAGGGTCTAGAGTAAAATTCACTCCTTCACTTGCCACTCCGCCGACCGTCACCACGACGTTCCCCGTGGTCGCTGCTGTCGGCACGGGAACAGTAATGCTGGTTGCGGTCCATGCTGTCGGTGTCGCAGACGTTCCATTAAATGTGACCGTGCTCGAACCTTGGGGACTTCCAAATCCAGTACCAGTGATCGTGATCGAGGTTCCTGCTACGCCATTCGTTGGAGAAAGACTCGATATCGCAGGTCCGGGTTGCAACGCGAAGTTCGTGCCTAGTGACGCGTTTCCACTCACAGTCACTACTACATTCCCGCTGGTTGCTCCTACGGGCGGATAGGTAACGATTTGTGTAGGACTCCAGGAAGTCGGGTTCGCTACCACGCCGTTGAAGGTGACTGTACCTGTCGTCTGGTCAAATCCAAAGCCGGTGCCGTTGATCTGAATCGAAGTAGCAACCGTACCTAAAGCTGGAGACAAACTATTGATGCTCGGAAGAACCGTGAAGAACACCTGATTACTTGGCCCGGTTGATTGAAATAGCCCCTCGCTGGCCCGGACGAACACGTTCCCGGAGAAAGCTCGGCCTGCAGGGACTGGAAGCACTATCGTGGTGTCACTCCAGCTTGTCACCGGAGCGTATCCACCAATGTCTAAATCGGGAAATTGAACTCCCCCGCCTCCTTGGCTCGCGCCAAAATGTGAACCTGAAATCGTAATGGAGGTACCGACCACTCCCGAGGCTGGTGAGATGGACGAGATTACAGGGGTTGGAACCAACGTGAACGCTCCAGCATTCGTCGCAATACCGTAGACAGTTACCACCAGATTACCGGTACTTGTTCCATTCGGTACGAGAACCTGAATTTGTTGATCACTCCAAGACGCCACACTCGCCAATGTTCCATTGAATGCGACTGTGCTTGAGCCTTGCGTAGCGCCAAAGTTCGACCCTTGAATATTTACGCCATTGCCTACATCACCGCTTGTTGGCGAAAAACTGGTGATGGCAACCCCGGTGAACACATTGAAAAACGCCGCCGTTCCAGTTACACCTGAAGCCGTCACTGTCACAATTCCGCTCGTCGCCCCGGATGGAACTGTCGTAACAATCTGTGTCGGACTCCAACTCGTGGCGGTCGCCAAAGTGCCGTTAAACGAGATTGTGCTCGTACCCTGAGTCGCCCCGAAATTTGTCCCAATGATCGTAACCGGCCAGCCTATTGGCGCCGTTGCCGGAGACAGACTTGAAACGTTCGGAGGTCCAGGGGTAATGAAAACGGTACCGTTGCTGAGCGTTCCGGCAATGTTCATTACAACAGGGCCCGTAGTGGCGCCTGTGGGCACGATTGCAGTAACGCTCGCGGAACTCCAATTGGTGACGCTTGCCACGATTCCATTGAACGCGACTGTGCTGGTTCCCTGGGTTGGTCCGAAGTCGGCCCCCGCGATGGTGACCACAGTTCCGGCAGGACCTAACGGCGGCGATAAACTGAATATCGCGGGCACATTAGCAACAGTAAAAACCACTGGATCACTCGCTACGCCCCCAACCGTGACGATCACGTTTCCAGTTGTCGCACCAGTCGGAATCGTTCCAGTAATGGATGTGGCCGACCAGTTTATTATGGTAAGTCCCGTGCCGTTCACAGTAACGGTGCTGCTGCCCTGTGTATCTCCAAAACTTGAGCCGTCGATTTCAACCGCCGATCCAAGATCGCCGCTCGTCGGAGAGACACTCGAGATAAATGGTGTTGGAAGAACCGTGAACTGTACCAGGTTGCTGTTCACCCCATCGACATAAACGATGGTGTTGCCCGTTGTCGCGCTGGCGGGCACCACTGCATTGATGGTTGTGGGGCTCCATGTGTTAACTATCGCTGTGATTCCGTCAACCGTAACCGTGCTGGGGCCCTCAAGCGTTCCGAAGCCTGTACCCGCAATGGAAACGGAAGCGCCCACTGGCCCGGCGTTCGGCGTCAAAGTCGTGATGATTGGGTCGGCGGGAACAACTGTGATAGCTGTGGAGCCGCAGATCGTTCCAGCGCATGCACTTATCGTTGCAGAGCCGACGGCCAAGCCCAAAGCAACACCGCGATTTCCTGAATCGTTCGACATGGTGATGACAGGTGTGTTCGAGGAGCTCCACGCAACGGAGGCCAAAGTTTGTGTGCTGTTGTCGCTGAATGTCCCGGTCGCAATAAAGGACTGCGGTGTTCCTGCCGGAATCGAAGAATTGAGAGGGCTAAGAGAGATCGACACGAGATTAGTTGGAACAAACGATGCCGGCTCATATAATTCTGCGCTAGACAAGGCACGGGGGCTGTCGCTGAATCCGCCGGCTACCAATACAGCACCGTTCACGAGCAAAGTCGCAGTTTGTACTTGGCGCGCCACGTTTAGGCTACCCGTTGGACTGAATGTGGCTGCCACCGGATCATAGAGCTCGGCGCTTGCGGTCATATCCGCCGAGCTGGTGTAACCACCCTCAACTAGCACCGTCCCGTTGTTTAGTAAGGTCGCAGCATGATCGCCACGTGCTGTGTTCAAGCTGCCCGTTGGAGTGAACGTCATGGTCGTGGGGTTGTACAGCTCCGCGGTGGCGAGAGCATTCCCATTAATGTCTGACCCTCCGGCGACCAGAACTGACCCGCTGTTCAAAAGAGTTACGGTGTTTTGGACACGTCCTGTATTTAGACTCCCTGTAGCAGTGAAAGTGCCGGACCCAACGTTGTATAATTCCGCGCTGGCCAGGACGCTGCCATTTGCTCCTCCTCCCAAAATCAGCACGGTTCCGTTATTCAAAAGTGCCGCGGTTTGCAGGCCTCGGGCTGTATTCAAACTGCCGGTTCCCGTAAACGATTGCGTAGCCGCGTTGTAGATCTCAGCTGAGCCGGACACGTTTCCGCTGCTGTCGGCACTGCCAACCAGTAGCACCATGCCGTTGCCGAGGAGCGTAGCTGTGTGGTTTGCGCGAGGCGTGACAAGGCTCCCTGTGGCTACTGTGAAGACTCCTGTCGCTGGATTGTAAATTTCTGCGCTTGAGAGTAGATTTCCGTTGGAGTCGGAACCTCCAGCAAACAGAACGGTGCCGTCGTCCAGCAGAGTGGCAGTGTCATTTATACGGGCTGTATTGAGGCTTCCTGTGGTCGTGAAAGATCCCGTCGCTGGGTTATAGAGCTCTGCGCTGGCCAGGGCGTTACCATTGATGTCGTCCCCTCCAACTACGAGAACAGTGCCGTTATTCAGCAACGTAGCCGTTTGGTCATTTCGCGCGGTGTTCAGGCTCCCGGTTAAAGCAAAACCCGACACAGTTAGCAGGGCGGAGCCTTGGATGCTTCCCACCGACGCTTGGATCGTCGTTTGTCCCGGTCCTACGGCGGTTGCCAATGCTGAACTATTGATCGTCGCAGCAGCGCTTGCCGACGAAGTCCACGTCGCTGTAGCTGTCAGATTTTGCGTACTGTTATCCGAATAGGTGCCCGTAGCAGTAAATTGTTGAGTGTTCCCGGCCAAGATGGTGGAATTCTGTGGCGTTACCGAAAGACTCGCAAGTGCCGCCACTGTGAAGCTAGACCCGTTGCTTGGCACTCCTCCCACAGTAACTACGATGTTCCCCGTCGTCGCTCCACTCGGAACCATTGTCCCAATACTCGTCGCGCTCCAACTTGTCACCGTCGACGTCGTTCCATTGAATTTCACCGTACTCGAACCCTGGCTCGATCCGAAATTCGTCCCCGTAATCGTCACGGCCGCTCCAGCCCCTCCTGATGTCGGTGAGAGGCTGGTAATGCTTGGCCCTGAGACCACAGTGAAACTTGATCCGTTGCTGTTCACTCCGCTGTCAACCACCACCACATTCCCCGTCGTCGCCCCGCTTGGAACCGTTGTGGCAATGCTCGTCGCACTCCAGGTCGTCACCGTTGCTGTCGTTCCATTGAATTTCACCGTACTCGAACCCTGGCTCGATCCGAAGTTCGTCCCCGTAATTGTTACGGGCGTTCCAACCGCTCCTGAAGTCGGCGAGAGGCTGGTAATGCTCGGCGCTGATACCACGGTGAAACTCGATCCGTTGCTGTTCACTCCGCTGGCAAACACCACCACGTTCCCGGTGGTCGCTCCGCTCGGAACAGTTGTGGCGATGCTCGTTGCGCTCCAACTTGTCACCGTTCCTGCTGTGCCGTTGAACTTCACCGTGCTCGAACCCTGGCTCGATCCAAAGTTTGTCCCCGTAATCGTCACTGACGCCCCAACCGCCCCTGTGGTCGGTGAGAGGCTGGTTATGCTCGGGGCCGACACCACCGTGAAGCTGATCCCGTTGCTCGCCTGACTCGACACTGTGACCACCACATTCCCTGTGGTGGCCCCGCTGGGCACTGGCACCACGATACTTGTAGCGCTCCAATTCGTCGGCGTTCCTGTCGTCCCGTTAAACTTCACTGTGCTGGTTCCCTGTGTTGACCCGAAGGTAGTGCCTGTGATTGTCACCGATGCCCCAACTGCGCCCGTGGTAGGTGATAGGCTCGTAATATTCGGAACCACGGTGAAGCTCGACCCGTTACTGTTCACTCCGCTGGCAAACACCACCACGTTTCCTGTCGTCGCTCCACTCGGAACAGTAGTGGCAATGCTCGTTGCACTCCAAGTCGTCACTGTCGCTGTCGTCCCGTTAAACTTCACCGTGCTCGAACCCTGGCTCGATCCAAAGTTTGTCCCTGTGATTGTTATCGAAGTGCCCACAGCTCCGGAGGTCTTTGAGAGACTCGTAATGCTCGGCGCTGATACTACGGTGAAACTCGATCCGTTGCTGTTCACTCCACTGGCAAACACCACGACGTTTCCCGTCGTCGCTCCACTCGGAACCGTTGTAACAATGCTCGTCGCACTCCAGGTCGTCACCGTCGCTGTCGTCCCGTTAAACTTCACCGTGCTCGAACCCTGGCTCGACCCAAAGTTCGTTCCTGTGATTGTCACCGCCGCCCCAACCGCCCCTGTGGTCGGCGAGAGGCTGGTGATGCTCGGCGCTGACACAACTGTGAAGCTCTTCCCACTGCTGTTCACTCCGCTGGCAAACACCACCACATTTCCCGTCGTAGCCCCGCTCGGAACCGTTGTCGCAATACTCGTAGCGCTCCAACTCGTCACCGTGGCTGTCGTCCCATTGAACTTCACTGTTCCAGAACCCTGACTCGATCCGAAGTTCGTCCCCGTGATCGTCACAGAGGCTCCAACCGCTCCTGTGGTTGGAGAGAGACTGGTAATGCTGGGCGCCGAAACAACTGTGAAGCTCTTCCCATTGCTAGCCGTACCAGAAACTGTCACCACGACGTTCCCTGTCGTGGCACCCGTAGGAACTGCCGCGACGATACTCGTCGCACTCCAACTAGCCGCAGTAGCGGAAGTACCATTGAACTTCACCGTACTGCTGCCTTGAGACGAACCGAAATTCGTACCCGTAATCGTGACCGAAGCCCCGACAGCTCCGGAAGTCGGGGACAGACTCGTTATGGTGGGTGCCGCAGCCCGAGTTTCAATCGCCGTGAAGAACAAAAAAGAAACCGCAAGGAAAGGAATCGACTTCCAGCTTTGCACACGCATAAGAACCACCCTCCCAGGCTTTCCACTCACGAGCAAAGCAGCCGTCTCTCCGACTACTGATAACTCGCCGAACTCGAGATGCTAGAAAACAACCGAATGTGAAGATGAGATACCACGCAGTAGATGCGTCATACATCACTTATTCGGCAGAGTCAATAGTCTTAGATTTATAATCGTGTGAATAAAAAGATAAAAAGCTTTCCTGCGACCTAAACGTTTCTTGCGGCGACGCAAAATGGCGTTGGTCCTCCGGATGATCGGACCGCCAGATTGCAGTGTTGTTTGTAGATTCGCCCGAAGCGCAGATTTCCCTCGAGAACCGGGTATTGGCCCTTTTTTTAGCTTGTATCTTCCTAGATATCGGTGCGGACCAGTTCTTAGGCCCAACGGCTTCGCGTGTTGCACGTGTCTGCAGAAAGCTTCGTCTGGCCCATCACAGCTACTGCAGGGCCCACGCAACATCGCTACACGCCCCCTTCTTCTTTGACCGTCAGTCACTGGGATTCGACCTGGATGTCGCTGATTCTTAGGCTTTTCGCCTGCGATGACATTTTCGTGAGCTACGAATTGGAGTATGCCTAACGGCCAGGGCTGAGATCTCGTTCGATTGTTCGTTCCCTCTCCAGAGTTGGAGAAGAGGTTGGCTCGCTCTTTTGAGCGACCCGCTGTTCTGCTGCGCGTGCCGACTCCAACGCTGATCTGCGTGAAACATCGCGGCCGAGGCCTTCCGCAAGGGCGGTTCTATCGTTGGTGTAGATTTGCGCGTCGTAGCGGCCACGCGATACCGCGACGTATGCCAAGCGACGATTGACGAGCTTCTCTCCTCCCTGCTCGGCGTCTATATGGATGAGCACGCGGTCAGCAGTCTGCCCCTGGCTGCTGTGGCTTGTCACCGCATAGCCGTAGTCGAGATGCGGATTCTCTCGAATGTTGAACGCGAGCGCACGTCCCGAGTCGAGACGGATTCGAAGGTTGCCACTTTGGTCGATCTTCTCGATAGTGCCCAGCTCACGGTTGGCAACATGCTGGTCTCGATTCGGAGCGGTGAACTGTATGCGGTCACCTTTGCTGAACGCCCGCTCTGCGCCTCGGTACAGCGTCATGCCTTGCAAACGGCGAGGGTCGTAGCACAGACGTTGGCCATTCGCCCGTTCAATCGTGACGTGGTTCTGTTTCTCATCAACGCCTTTGACGTGCGCATACTCGCCTGGTGCAATGCCGAGTGTCTTGCTGCCCTTAGCGTAGCGCACTACATTGCCGGGTTCGTACTGGGCGGCCCACCGACGATCTGCTCCCGTGATCTCCTGCCGGGCGACTAACACCCTCATCTGGTGTTCGAGGTACGGCATCTGGTCCGTATCCTGCATGGCATAGTGGATCGCTTCGTTGATAGCCATCCGCGATTGGTTGTCAGGCGACACGACGAGCGTGCCTTTGGGCTGCTTCGCATATTCATGCGCGATCACAGCGATACGCTCGTCCCGATCGAAGATCTCATGCACGCGGCCGTCGGCATTGAGTTTCTCCATCGCTTCATTGACGTGGCCTCGCGCGAGCTTTTCTACAACCTCTTTGAGTGCCGGATCTTTCTGCCGAACGATCTCGTCCAGTCGAGCCGTCTGGATTCCGGCTTCCTGCAACTGCTGATACGGTTTGCCCGCTTCGACGGCTTGGTGCTGGCGTGTGTCGCCAACAAGCAACACGCGATCATCTTTCTGCAGCCGGTGGAGGAATTCGTTCATTTGCCTCGTGCTCGCCAAGCTCGATTCGTCCAGGATGTACAGCCGTTTTCGTTCATCGTGCCCTTCATAGCTTTGGGCAAGATGCCGTTGCAAAGTGTTCGATCTGATTCCACTTTCTTCTAATTTCTGCGCAGCACGAGAGGTGGGCGCTAACCCCTTGACGAGGTAGTTCTCTCGTTCGGCGGCTTCGCGGATCGCCGCAAGAGATGTAGTCTTGCCCGCGCCTGCCACGCCTTCGAGCGCCGTCACTTGATCGCGACTCGACAAGATTTGTTCTATAGCCCGGCATTGCGTATCGCTCAGATGGCCATGTGCATCCCGCATAGCCCAGCGAGTGCCAAAACTTACTAGCGCCTCATGCCGATCTTGTCCGGCGCGCATGGCATTCACCGTGTCCCGTTCGCAGCCGATCATCTCCGTGGTTGTAAACGCCCGGTCGGGCGAGTCGCCGTTCCTTTGCACTTCGACGAATTCACCTGATTTGATGCGCTCTTCGAAGTTCGCTTTCACCTCGGCCAATGTCGCTCCACCCATGGAGCGCCTGAGCGCATCGGTCAGCAGGGCTCGCTCATCGGCTACGGCATCGCGTTCGAAGTTTCGTTCTTTGGCGAAGGTCACAGCCGAGGGTGCAATCTTCTTTCCCGCATCCTGGCCAACGTCACGTGCTCTTGCTTTGGCCCCCGCCGTCACGTGCTGAGGCTGGTCCCCAAACTCAATTGCC
The DNA here is from genome assembly GCA_013289955.1 of Acidobacteriota bacterium. GTDB lineage: Bacteria > Acidobacteriota > Terriglobia > Acidiferrales > UBA7541 > Acidiferrum. The sequence goes on along the minus strand of JABCYZ010000007.1, from coordinate 223,162 downwards.
ATGTCCTTGTGTCGCTGCTGCATCTCTTCACGCGAGAGCCCAATCTTTGCCTCGCGCGTGTGATGGGCGGCGATCTGCGCAGCGGCCGCACCGCTCTGATTCTCCATCGCCAGATGCTCTTTGATCTGTTTCCGGCGGGGACTCGAAGCGTCGAGATACTCGCGGCTATACCCTTTGATTTCCGGTTGACCGCTCTTGCCGTGCTCGATCTCGTAGCCCAACTGTTGCAAACGGTGCGCCAGTTCTGAGCGATATACGGCGGTGGCATACTGCTGCGTGCGGTAGAGTTCCTGAGGTTGAAGTGGACGTGTTTCTCCATTGGGCGTTTCTGTCAGATTGAAGAAGACCACGTGCGTGTGAAGCTGCGGGGCTGCATAACCGTTCACGGGCCTCGCGCTATCGTGCTCGAATTTTGCGGCGACCCAATTTCCGGTTGTCTCCGGCGGAAGATTTCCTCCAAGCCGGGCCTGGACGTATCGTTCCATTTCGTCCAGCGCAAGTCCCACACTGGCTCGATGGGCCTCCTGTACGCGTTCATCGCCGCCCACAAGCGCCGTCAGCGATATACTTTTCGGCGCGGAGAAGGTGGCATCCCAGCCCGCGCGGTGCTCCATCGTTTTGACCGTTTTGCCTTGCTCGTCTACGTATTCACGCGCCGTCTGATGGCGAACCAACTGCTTGCCGCTAACCGGATGTTGGCCGTCGCTGAGCCGCCGAAATTGTTCCTCTTGAACGCCACCATGCAGACCCCACTTCTCCGCCAATTTCCCGTGCCACTCACCGCGTATCCGGTCGCCTTCGCTGTAGTAGTTCTCCTGCGCGTTGCTAAACTCCTCCTGATGATAAGCGCGTGCTTGACCAGCACTCAGAGGCTTGGAAATGGTCAGCATGTTCTTTTATTCGAAAAAGCGCCTCGTGGTGGGCTTCACGGCGTGCTCCAACTCTGTTTCCTTACTCGGCGTATGCTCTTGTTGCACTGATTCCTGTCGCGTGCCCCATGGGAACTCGCGATCTGTTCCCGCTTTCGGGGCTGCTCTCCTGACTGGTTCCTGAGGCGCGGGCTCGACCGGCACCAGGACGGGGGGATTCTCTTTGCGTGGTGGAACAGGGAGCTTCTTGCCAAGGCTGAACAGTCTGTCCAGCATCGTGCGTTTGCCGTTCACTAAGCCAAAGCCCCGGAAGCGGTGCGTGGGATTGTGCTTCGCCACATTCATCAAATTCGGGCCACTTGGTTTCTTCCCATAACGCAACCCAATAAAACGCTTCCGGTCCAGATAGGTCGCCGGCAACAGGCCCGCAAAGAACAGAACGAGCCCGGCCCACAAAGCTGGCCGGACAAGATCCATGAAGGTTTGGTTCTGATAAATCCAGTTGCCGAGGTAGGCGTGCATCTCGGAGTTGTTGCAATAAGTACGACGGAATTCAAGGCGCATCGCGCCATGCTTCAAGGCTTCCTCAGTGAGCGCGAAAGTGTTCTCCCCGCTTTCTGCAACCACAGGCACCACGTCACTGTCCAGCGCCAATCGGCTCCCCTTACGCGTAACTATTTGCAGCAGGGTGTACCAGCCGTTGTCGCGAACAACACCGGCTATCTGCGAGACGGAATAAGCACCAAAATAATGTCGTTCAAGGGGCGTCCAGACCCGCTCGTGGCGAAAGCCTTGGACTCCCAGAGTTGCCACGATGGAGAGGAGCACGAGGACGTAGGTGTACACCGGCTGAATGCTCGGTCCAACCCTGCTCCTTGCTCGGCCCCATTCCATCCGCATTGCTTCGCTCCGATGCGTTGTCTTTCAGCCTCGCTATGGCTCCCTAGTTGCACTCCTCAGCCGGTCCATTGCTTTTGCCAACTTGCCCGCATCGGCGTGCTTAATAATGTCATCCATAGCTGCGCTTGTGAGTTGCTCCCGATTGGCAATAGAAAACAGGATGTTCATCAGGATCGTTCGCAGAGCCAGTAGTTCGGCAACGATGGTTTGCTCGGCAGGAGAAGGCTTGGCTGCCTTCAACAAAGCATCGCGAGTCCATTCACTGATCGTTTGATCGCCAGCGAGGGCTTCAAAGTGCGCGTACTCCTCTTCGGTGACTTTGGTGCTGATGGACTTGCTCCGTGGTCTAGGCATGCGGCACTTCCTGAATTTGACTGAAGAGAAAACGCGTGGGTGCGAACTACCGCCCAGCAAAATCAACAAGTTCCCCTATGGGAACCAAAGACCGGTGGTAGCGGACCACAGTGAGCGAAAAGTTGCTAGCTTCCACATTTTCAGCAAGTTCCCATATAGCAACTTTGGTCTCCAAACAGCACCCGAAACGGGGTGACGTGTCAGTCCAACTCCCGGTGCCGAAGGCACCGCTCCTCATAGCTCACCGTATTCGAGGATCAAACCGTCCCACAGCGCCCGCACGGCTGGGACTTCCCAGGCACGGCGGAATAGCTCCCGCACCGCCTTCCACTCTTTCTCCGAGAACGTGAACGTGATTCCGTTGCTGCGCGCGCGAAAGGAGAACTCGACCTCTTTCCCATGCTCGCCGACATAGCCAAAAAAGTATTCGCCCTTCCAGTGCTGCGTCGAACCTTCCGGGTCGAGGGTTACTAGCATGGCCCGAAACTCGGCCATGACCGCATACTCAGACAGTGGGTACATTGGCGCTCTCGCGCCGGGGAAGCTGAGGAGCACGGAGAAGTCGTTGCCCTCCCCACGAGCAAAAGACAGAGTGAATCCGCCCTCGCTAATCGGCGGGATCGCTACCTGAAAGAAACTCTCAGCGACGGCCTTGGCCTTGTCGCGGACGGGCTCCTTCGTGAGGTGATAATGGCCCCGTGCGGCGAGTCGCCAAAGGGACGGCCAATGAGGGCGGAGCGCACGATTGAGTGCGTCCGCATCTTTGAGGCCATCATCTTCGAGAAGCGCATAAAGATTCCGCCCCGCTAGCAGTGGTTCCCACTTTGTGGCCGGATCGCTAAACTGTCGGCGTGTTTCCGCCACGGTTCGACGCACGATTTCGGGCGTGACTTTCTCGCTGCCTTCGGTGGCCCTTACTTTCGAGGGACGACAGTCCCAGGGAAGATTGCCCAGGTAATACTCATCTGAGGCGGACTGGCCCTTGCGCAAATCGTAGGCTGCCGAGAACGCATCGAGGACGGCGATGAGAGAACCGCGAGATACATGACTTGGTGTGTCGCTCGAAAATGCTTCCAGTCCCTGTTGAACAAAGTGGGCAAGGACCACCCACTCTGCCTTCGACAGGAGATGCTGAGCCTCGCCCTTTCTGCGAATTTCACGAAGCGCTTTGGTCGGCTCCGACATAAGGTCCACGACTTCGAGGCGGTCTTCGCGGGCCGATTCGAGAAATTGTTTTGCAATCTCTGACGTGGAGACGCTTTCGCCTGTCCTGGACGACATGAGATTCTTGGCTCTGTCCAGGCGCTGGCGTAGCGCTTCGCTGATTCGGACGGAAAGAGTCTGTTGCTGCTTTGCTTTGTCCGATTTGTCCGGGGGCTTTCCCTCGGGTTGTTCAGGCTTGTCAGGCAATAGGAGACTCGCTTTCTCGGTGGCAAATACATTCCGACAAAGTGTATCGAAACATATTGACAGAATACATGCGACCGGCTATGATGTCAATCCCATTTTCCATGGGATCTGATGAAAGTCCGCAATGTCCAATCCGACCCGCGTAGGAACCCAGACTCGCCAAGAGTGCATGGCCTGCGCCTCGCAGTGAGCTCGTCGTCAGAATTGGTGAGGGGAATTGAATCGTCGCCGGAGGGAGCCGAAGCATCTCCGCCCCGGCAACGCGCGACTGAAGTCTTTGATTTGCCGCTCACCGATCGGAGGGCTGAAGCCGTTTCTAAAGAGCGGGACGCGTGCCACTTTCTCACAGTTAAGGAAGTAGCCGTTCGCTTGTGTGTTAGCTGCAATTGGGTTTACAGCCACGCAGACGCGCTGGGAGCCTATCACCTTGGGAAATACCTGCGATTCTCCTGGTCGAAGGTGTTGGAGCGTTTAGAGCGTTTAGAGAGTTTAGAGAAATGATCCATGCCTCCGAAGTGTTGCAGTCGACCGGCGGGTGTCTTCTGATCTGTTTGACTCGCTGCGTAGATGTATATACATTTACGGTGGATATGGGACGGCCTCGAAAATCGGAAGATCACAAGCGCAGCAAGCTGTTTCCTCTCAGGCTTTCGCCCCGCGAGACAGAATTCTTTTCAAGAAAAGCTCGCGCTCTGGGGGAATCGGTCGCCTCGATCTTCCGTAACGGAGGCATGCTCTATATCCAAATGAGGAGCAAAGACGGGTCACAAAAGCGAAAGGAGAATAAACAGTGACTCGTCAATCGTATCAGCAGGGCTACATTTCAGAACCAATCCAGACCCGGCAGGGGATTGCTTTCAAGATTCGCTACCGGGTGCGAACACAGAGTGGCAAATGGCAACACAGGAGGGAGACACTCTACGGGCTGTCTGGACGTAAGGCAGCTCGCGCGGTCTTGGAGCAACGTATCCAGTCAGCTTCAACGGTACGCCCGGAAGTCAGTGCCTTGACGATCCGAGGATTCGTGGAGAATTACTGGAGACCTTACCTGGACCGCCAGAGAGTGAAGCTTTCAACACGCGCGACTTACGAATCCGCATTGAAGCTGCACATCCTTCCTGCATTCGGGGACTCTCCGCTGCGAGACGTTATTCCACTTCAGATCGAGAATTTCGTGCAAACCAAGTTAAAGTCCGGTCTGTCTTCAAAGACTGCTCGGAATTTGCTTGTGTTGCTTCAGGGAATTTTCTCACTGGCCATGGATAACGACCTAGTTGAGAAGTCTCCGATTCGCGAACGCCACAAGCCAACTGTTGAACGTGTCGAGAAACCTGTTTGGTCGCCGAACCAAGTGAAGCAAATCTTGGAAAATGCGCCGGAACGTTATGGCGTGTTCTTCCAGGTGCTTGCTCTTACCGGCGTCCGGGCAGGGGAAATTCTCGGCCTACAATGGAAATATGTTGATCTCGGGAAAGAACAAATGCAGATAGAGCAGAGTCTTTGGCGCGGGCAATTGATAGCGCCGAAGACAAAGGGCAGCATTCGGACGATTAACCTTGGTGCTTTACTTGTTTCGGCATTGAAAAGGCATCGCGAGGCTGCAGAACGGAAGAAACCCAACGACTTCGTCTTTTGCAAGAAAGATGGCTTCCCGTTTGACCCGGACGTGCTTCGGAAAGACGTGCTGTATCCGGTTCTCGACAGACTTGGTATCCCACGTCCGTCAGGTGCATCCGGTTTTCACGCGTTCAGGCATTCGGTGGCAAGCTTCATCAATGCCCAGACGGGAAACCTAAAGCTTGCGCAGAATCTCTTGGGACATTCCACGATCAACATGACGGCGAATGTTTACACGCACGTTTCCATGGAATCAGAACGCGAGGCAGCACAAGCCGTAGAACGGGCGATCTATGGTGATCTGTTCCCAATCTGTTCCCAACTCGGGAACGGGAACAAGTCGGCGGCTGCGAACTGAGGTTGGCAAGTGTTACGGCTCAACTCGTAACTGTAAATAAGAAGGGCGCTTAGAGGATTTTCCTCATAAACGCCCATGGTTGCGGGGGTCAGATTTGAACTGACGACCTTCGGGTTATGAGCCCGACGAGCTACCAGGCTGCTCCACCCCGCAGAACCATCATAACACACAACTTAGATTTTTCAGCAAAAGCCTGTCTGCAAGGCTGTCGTTATCCTTGCCCGACGAGCTATTCGGCTCCTCCACGTTTCGCGTTGATATTGCGCGACTAGCGTTGTTCTGCTGTTCTGCGCTTTCCAGGTGCCCGTTTAGTGCCCCAAAATTCCGAGCGACCAACGCATTACTTCCGGTTGGCCGTAATTCACTCGCAATTTATGGAAAGCGCCGATGACTTGCTCCCTCCGCACTTTTCGAGGATCGAGGAATGGCCAGGGGAGCGAGAATGGCGGTTACGGGCTCTTTATTGGAAGTGATCGACCGGCATGATGTCGCGGTCCTTACGCTCATTTAGGGAATACACGAAGTATCTGCCGTCAGGTGATATCGAGAGGCCTCGCCGAACTCTCTTTCTACTTTGAAGATTTCGCGGATTCTCCGGGTGCCGAATTCATAGTGCTGGACAGAAGGGTGAGTTTCGTTAGGGACAAAATAAATACCTCCCGCAACGACCGTCCAGAGCGTGGAATCGTCAACCACGGGAAGTCCCTCGGCGGGCGATTGTTAGTTCCTTGGACGGCCAACGAGTCATGAAAGCTCGACTAAATTATGGCCTCGCAGTCGGCTCAGTATGGAAAAAACACCAAGGCTTGTCCGTTTAATCGTGGCAATCGGGCGATAGCCCCGAGGCATTCGCCACTCGCGAAGTCGAAGCCAACAACCTCGTCAAGGGCGACGCAGTAGAGGAGTCCATTGGGAGCAAAGCGCAAGCCGCGCGGTTTACGGAACTCAGCCTTCCCATTTGGAGAGAACACTCGGACGAGGTGCCCATCCTTCGTATCGTATTCCCGAACGCTCGCTAAAGCGTCTAACGCGCCGAATGGACGCTCGCTAGAGACAACGACATTGCCGTTGGGCGCGATAGCGAGATCGAGCGGACTCAGTTCGGGATCCGTGACCAGTCGAGACGGTTGCAGAGGTGCGCCTAAAGTGAAGGCCAGTATGGCGTTATCACCTTGGCCATTCGGCCCAATTCCCGAGGCGAGGAACAGCTGGCCATCGTGACCGAAGGCAAATCCTCGAGGAAAAGGTACGACCTGCAGTGGCAACACATGCTCTACAGCAGCATCAAGACTGGTCGACAAGGCGATGATTGTGCGTGCGCTGCGCAAGCCGACGAAATACCGGCCATCCGGGCCGAAATTGCCACCGCCGGGATTCAGACCTTCGATCCGGCCAGTATCCCGAACAACGGTCCCATCCGAGGAGATCGCTAATACGCGATCAGTCCCGCTGTTTAGAAACAGCAAATTTTCCTCTGTATCGACGGCAAGGCCACGCGGATCGGCAATGCGATCATCCTCAATAAACGTTCCGCGGAATCTTCCGTCCAATTCAAAGGCGAGCAGCGCGCCAAATCCATTCCCATTGGTACCCGACGCGCTTGTAACGAGAATGGGCATTGCAAGAGTACTCTGACACGCCTTTTCCGGAATCTCTAAGGCATTTCAGACGGCGGTGGGCCGCCGTCGAGTTGGGGGACGGCATCGTCTTCTACTCATGTCTTCTCGATCTTCCGCAACTCGCGCTTCTTCAGTTGCGTGAGGATGAATCGCTGCCGAGGATCATGGAAGGAGGAGCGAACCGCAGAAAAATCCTGTCAGGCTTCTACCAGGTATTGTACGCCGTTCCATCGAACCGCGATGTAAGCGCTGAGTGCGAATGCACGTCAACCATCCCCGTAATCACTTGATCCGGGCTCAGTACCACATTGTCGAATGCCGGGTCCCAGTCAGTGGCCTGAGTCATCGGATCCACGGGGACTTCCCGCAGATATCCTGCCTGGTGGAGGTCTTCGAGTGATTGCGGCGCGGCCTGCTTGTCCAGCGTGAAATTGTCAATCGCTTCGCGCAAAACCTGCAAATCATGTTTCAGCACCGCTTCTCGTGATCGCTGGATGGTCATGTCGTATCGTCCAGCGGCTAACCCCAACAGGATAAGGATGATCGCAATGACGATCATCAATTCGATCAGCGTAAACCCAACGTTGGAAAGCCGCTTCGCGCGTTTCCGCCGCGCAGCTCCGTTTTCCATGAATCTTCCCATGATTTTGTCCATCTCAGCACCCCGACCCAATTACCAGTCGCTATACTTTGTCCCATCGAGCGCCGTCCCCGACGACTTCGAGTACACATCGAAAACATTTTTCCCGCCCCAGCTCGTCGAATCCGGATCGTCGCTGATCGAGCGCAATCCCCAGTCCGCACGTCCTGTCATCGGGTCCACGGGAACCTTCCTCAGAAACCGGAGTCTCTTATCGTCCCCCGCCCCAAGCTGCACACCTTTCACCAGCGTATCCAAATCAGGTGGATAATTCTCGCTCCCGACTTCTGTCCGGAATTTGTGTTGATCGGCAAGATCCCTATAGCGGTCGATCGCGTCCTTCATCGACCGCAGGTCGTAGCGCAGTTCCGACTCCTTTTGGCGGATCACCGTATAACGAAAAACCGGCAGCGCCATGGAAGACAAGATCATCAGAATCGCGCAGGCAATAATCAATTCCAGCAGCGTCATTCCCGCATTTAGAGAGAGGCGCCCTTGCCGGGAACTGCTGAGGGAACGAAACTCGCGACGCAACATCATTTATTTCCTCTAACTTGAATTAAGGCTGAACTTGCACCGTGGCTTCATTCGTGACCAATGGAATGGGCCTCTGCTGCGAATCCTTGGCGTTCTGTTGCATGATGGTGAGATTCGACGAGCCCGGCGCGATGCCCTTGATCACAATACCGACCAGGGTGCCGCTTCCACTCACACCCTGGGTATTCGGCTGACGCGTCGCGGAAATTATGGCTTGGCCCTTTTCCGCATTGACGCTCTTTACGATAGCAATCTCCTGCGTACCGCCTGAGAGGAATCCTCCGTGCTGTCCTTCACTTACCGCATGCTGCACATCCTCGATGCTGATGAGCGCCGGGTTGTACTGCAGCAACATCGGTATGGAGAACAGGTCGCTCACATTCTCCACAACTACCGCAACCATTTTCGTCTCTCCCACTTTCACAGTGAGTGCCGACGGGTCAAACCGCAACTTGCCAGGTTGACCTTGCGGAGGATTCACAGACGGCCCATTGGGGACACCGCCCGGCCCTACTGCTCCAGGGGCGGTCACCGCTGCTCCGGGCGTTGCACCGGCCGAAGCTTGCGCAAGTGATTTTGCGGGTTCCGTAGCTGGCGTGCGGATTTCACTGTCGCGCTTGACCTGAGGATTCTGATCAGGACCCGAGTAGATTCCGCGCAGATTCTCGCGCGTCCAGTCCGGCAGCCTCACGATATGCGGAATCAGCATGATCAAAACTTCATCTTCCTCGTGCTCCACGTTGTCGCTCGAGAATAGATAACGTATGACCGGAATCTTTGCCAACCCGGGCCATCCGTTCAATGTCTTTGTGTCTGTCCTTTCGATGAGGCCACCCAGAATATAGGCCTGGCCGTCTCCCAATCGAATGTCGTGCTCTACGACACGCTGGCTGATAATTGGCTGGCTGATTCCGCCAATCGTGGATGTGCCTGTGACCGAAGATACTTCAATCTTAATCTTCAGGCTGACGTCGTGATTCGGATGGACCCGCGGGGTCATGTCTATATTCACGCCAACATCCTGATATTGAAACTGCGTGTTGACCAGCGGGTTCACGAGACCTGCCGTGCCCACCGCGCCCACGCCTACACCAGCCTGAAAGCTTCCTGTCGCGATCGGGATGCGGTCGCCAATTTTGAGTTTTGCCTGCTGCCCGTCCACGGAACGAAGCTCCGGGTTCTGAATAATCTTGGTGAACGTGTCCGTCAGTACGGCGTTGGCTGTAAAGTTCGGAAGAGTCACGGTGTAGTCGTTGCTGTTGAGATGGGCAAGTGTGTTCAGAGTGGTGTTGTTCGTGGTCGTTGTGGTCGTCGTGCTCCCGGTCGTCGTTGTCGCATTCGGATTTATGGCAATCGAAGCGGTTTGACCCGGCTGGATTCCCAGAGTGCGCAGACGATCTGTGCGCGCCTCCAGCACTTCCACCTGAACCACCACTTCTGATTTCGCCTTATCCACGTCATCGAGCACTTTGCCGACGAGTTTCAGCACGTCCGGAGTCGCCCGGATAATAATCGCGTTTTGAGAGTTCAGCTGCTGGACGCGATGCAAATCAAACAACGACCGCAACCCCGTGAGGATTTCCGTCAAATCCTGCGGCGTCACCGTGTTCGACAGATAAAACGTCTTCAACACCTCTTCTTCGTAGTCTTTCCGCTTGGCCGCCTGGTCGGGAATCACCATGATGATGTTTTCTGTGACTGCTTTTGTGAACGCTTTGCTCTCCAGGCACACCACCTCCAGGGCCTGCTCTAAGGTCAAATTATTCAAATCCACGGTGATTCGCCGGGCAGGGAAATCGGGGTCATAGATCACTGTTAATCCCGCCAGCTTCCCGATGGTGTCGAAGACAACCCTTGCGTCGGCGGACGCCTTATACGTGATGGCCACATTGGAGAGCGGCTTGAGTTCCGGCGGCTCCGCCATGTATTTTCCCAATTCGTCGTCCGAGGCTGGCTTGGCGTTATCTCCCGCGTGCGATTGCTCCACGATCATCGCCAGCGTTTTCTTCAGTTCCTGAGCTGCAATCGCGCTGGATGGATCATCCATCTGGGCCCGCTGGAACTGTGCCGCCGCGCCTTGCAGATCCCCGTTTTCCCTCTGCTTCAGCCCCTGCTTTACATGCATCTCTCCGGCCTCAAACCTCGCTTGGTTGAGCCGGATTTTGTAGCCTGCATTGTTGGGGTCGGTCTTCAGGGCTTTCTGATAAAACTCCAAAGCGGCGTCGTAATCCTCGAGTGTCTCTGCCTTCCGCCCTTTGCTATAATCTGTCTGGCCCTTCGGGCAGCCCACGGCGAACAGACCCATCCCGACACATAAAAGAACGCTGCCACAACGTCGCATGGACTCTCCGGTGCCTCGACACGAAGCCATTGCAGTCTATCACTCGCTTTAGAGCACGGGCAATACGCGGAAGGTTGGCTGTCCTACATCCGATAATATGTTTTTTTTGATGCGTGTAGCCAAGTTTTAACACTCCAGTTATGATGGAAGATTGTGCCCAAGCCAGCGAAAAAACCCGAGAAAGACAGCAAAACCGGCGAGCAAATCGTGGCTCAGAACCGCGCGGCTTCCTATAATTACCATCTGCTGGATCGTTATGAGGCAGGTCTGGTTCTCCACGGCACGGAAGTGAAAGCCTTGCGCGAAGGAAAAGCGAACATTCGTGACGCCTATATCGATTTTAAGCCCAGTGGCGCCTGGCTCGTTAACGCACACATTGCACAGTACTTGCCCGGAGGGCCCTGGAACCACGAACCCCTTGGCTCTCGCAAACTGCTTCTCCGCAAGAACGAAATTCATAAGCTCGCCGGGCGCACCGAATCCAAGGGCTTGACCGTCATCCCTCTGCGCATCTACTTTCGAAAGGGTTTGGCCAAGGTCGAAATCGCGTTGGCGCAAGGAAAGAAGTCGTGGGACCGCCGCCAGGACGAGCGCGATAAGGAAGCCCGCAGAGAAACCGAAAAAGCTATGTACAACAACCGGAGGCGTTGAAGAATCATGCAAATTACAGTGGAAGCAAAGCCATTTGCAGCGCTGGAAACCGAAGCTCTGGTTTCCTATGTTTTCGAAGAGAGCGATCCCATTCAAGGCCGCATCGCGGAGATCGATCCGGCGGCGAATAGCCTTTTGCGCAACCTTGCCAAGAGCGGGGAAGTCACGGGCAAGGTGCTCGAAATGACGCTGATTCACGCGCCCGCCTGGCTCAAGGCTGCGCGTCTCTTGCTGGTGGGGGCGGGGAAGCGCGAGAAATTTGATTCCGCTGCGCTGCGAAAAATCTCAGGCGCCGCCCTTCGCTATCTGAAATCGCGAGGCGTGCACAAATTTGTTTTTGCGGTTCGCGAGGGCAACGCCACCGAAGATTCGGCGCAGGCTATCGCCGAAGGGCTCCTCGCCGCGGATTTTGAATCCGACAAGTACAAGACCGAGAAGAAGAACGACAAGTCAATCGACAGCGTGCAGCTCGCGGGTTATTCCGCCGCCGAACGCGCCGCCGCGGAAAAGGGACTCGCGCGCGGCACGGTCATTGGTGAATCGCAAAATTTTGCGCGCGACCTCATCAACGAGCCTTCCAATAAACTCACGCCAAGGATTCTGGCCCAAAAAGCGGAAGCCATGGCCCGTCAAGCTGGCCTCACGGTGGAAATTCTCGACGAGAAGAAAATCACGGATCTCAAGATGGGCGCCCTGCTCAGCGTTTCGCAAGGCGGCCCGGAACCACCCCGCGTTATCGTCGTCACCTACACGCCCGCAAACGCCAAGCCCGGTACACCGGTCCTCGGTCTAATCGGGAAGGCCGTCACCTTCGATACCGGCGGCATCTCGATCAAGCCAGCCGACGGCATGGAAAAAATGAAGTACGACATGGCCGGCGGCGCCACCATGCTCGGCGCCATGCGCGCTTTGGCCGCCCTTAAGCCAAACGTCAAAGTCATCTGCGTCGTACCCGCCACAGAGAACATGCCCGGCGGCACCGCCCAAAAGCCGGGCGACATTCAGACGGCCATGTCCGGCAAAACCATCGAAGTCTTGAACACGGACGCCGAGGGCCGCCTGATTCTCGCTGACGCCGTTCACTACGCAAAGCAGCTCGGCGCTACGCATCTCGTCGACGCGGCGACTCTGACCGGGGCCATCGTCGTTGCCCTAGCCAGCATCAACGTCGGCGTATTCGGTGGCGCCGATCAATCTTGGACCGACAAAGTCCTCGCCTCTGCAAAAGCCGCCGGCGAAAAAATGTGGCAAATGCCCATGGACGACGAATATCGCGAATACATCAAAGGCACCGTCGCCGATATTCAAAATATCGGCAGCGGCAAAGGCGGGGGCTCGATCACTGGCGCATGGTTCATCCGCGAATTTGCAGGTGACACCCCTTGGGTCCATCTCGACATCGCCGGGACCGCCTGGAACGACGACGCCAAACCATGGCTCGCAAAAGGCCCTACCGGCGTGGCCCTTCGCACTCTCGTTGAACTCGCGCTGTCCTACTGATTTTCCTGTGCGTGCCGGTTTCCTTTGTAGCGGCGCGGCATAGTGGGCCGCTACAAGAGGGGCTCCACGTGCCGTCCCTCTACATTTTCTCAGGCGCTTCGATTCCCAGCAGAGACAGTGTTTCTACCAACCGCGCTTCGACCAGCTCCGTCATGCGCAGGAGGAAAGCGCGCTTCTGTTCGTCTGGTTCGTTCAGGATGTGGTGTTTGTGATAAAAATTATTGAAAGTTTGCGCTAGTTGGAACGCGTACTTGGCGACGAAGGCAGGTTCTTGCGCGCCGATGGCAGCATTTACGGCAAGGTCCAGCGATCCAGCACTGAGCAACAATTCCCAGAGGCCGTTTCCATCGGGACCGCTGAAGAGTGTCGCAACCGTTTCCTGCGTCACGGCGACGTTCGTCGCGCCGCCTTCCACGCCTTTGCGGCGGATGCCGCGAATGCGCACGACCGCGTACTGGCAATAGGGGCCCGTTTCGCCTTCAAAGCTGAGGGCGTCTTTGAAGTCGAAGGCGATGATGGCGTTGCGCGTAAATTTCAGCAGGAAAAAACGCAGCGCGCCTACGGCGATGGAGTGAGCGGTGCGCTTCTGGAAGCTGTCGCCCATGTCCGCGTGGCGTTCATGCACTTCGGCGAGCGTGGCGGCTTCGAGTTTGTCGAGAAGATCGTCAGCTTTGACGCCGAAGCCTTTGCGGCCGCTGACTTCGACGTACGGTTTCCTCGCTTCTTCGGGCGTGAGTTCGTAGCCCATTTCGGCGGCACAGCGCGGCGTAAGGGCGACGATTTCGTACGACAAGTGAATGGAATTTTCGGCGGCTTGCGCGTGACCTAGCCGGCGCAAGCCTTCGGCGACAACGTCTTGTAAATACGACTGCCGAGTGTCAATGACATTGAAGACGATGGTCGCCGGCTCGCCGAAACGAGGAGCGGCCGGATCGTTTTGGGAAGTAGTTGTGGCCCAGACGGTCTCGCCTTCCGGCGGAGTAGGCCATTTGCGGTAGTTGAAATCTTTTCCGAGCAGACCGAATTTCCAGAGCTGATAGGCGATGTCTTTGCCGACGTACGTTACCGTACCGTTGGAGCGGACGATGATTTTGTCTTGAATATTTTCTTCGTCGTTCGAAGCGGCCTCTGCGCTTGTCGTTTCTTCTTTCCATGGCATGATCCAGCAGCCGGCCATTTTTCCAGTCGAAGCGAGTTGAATCACGCCTGCTGATTTAAGTTTCTCGAAGGCTGCGTCCCAGAATTTCAGGTGGAGAATTTCGCTTTCGCGCGCTAGCAGGTCATACGCAATGCCAAGGCGCGCCATCGTTTTCAGGTGCAGGCTGACGATGGCGTCGGCGACGACTTGCGCGACCTCGACTTCTTCGCCGCGATCCTCCTCGATGGCTTTTAGAGTTCGTCCACGCAGTTCCGCGGCGCGGGCTTTGTCTTCTTCAAAAAAGTGCGTAGCTTTCGCGTAGAGATCCCAGCAGTAGTAATCGAAGCGCGGCTCCATGGCCGCCATCTTTACGCTGACGGGGCTAAGGCGTTCCATGTCGAGGAAGCCGATGACGACGTCGGCGACTTGCACGCCGGTGTTGTCAATGTAGTTTTGCACTTGCACGGCGTGGCCTGCGTGGCGTAGCACTCGCGCCATGGTGTCGCCTAACACCGCGTTCCGCACGTGGCCGATGTGGGCGGCTTTGTTGGGATTGATGCTGGTGTGTTCGACGATGACTTTCCCGGATATTTTTTGTGAGGGAAGGGGTGAGTAACGAGTGCCGGGTGAGGAGACAGAGGCCCAGAAAGCTGCGCGATCGAAATATGCGTTTAGATAGCCGGCACCTGCCACTTCCACGCGCGCAATGCCGTCGATCTTGCCCAGACCATTCGCGATCTCTTGCGCGAGAACGCGGGGGGCTTTTTTGAGGCGTTTGGCTAGCTCGAAGCAGACAGGAGAGGCGGCTTCGCCCATTTCGATTTTGGGCGGGCGATCAAGCACTATGTCGAGAGTGACGGCATAGTGTTCCTGGATATGGCGCGCGAGTGCCTCGCGGAGACGATTTTGGAGTGTCAGGTACACAAGTCCTCAGGATAAGAAGAGGCAAGTATAAGGGCAGGACAGAGCGGGGTCAAAAAGTAACAGGAGCGGGCAGCGAATGGGCTATCTCTGCTATCCCCCCTGGCTTTTCTGAAGAGTGGCAAAGGAAGAATTTCCACGCAGGTTCCCTTGAGAGTCCCAAATGGCAGGGTTAAAGTGGCGTGTTTTGATGAGGTTGGCGGGAGGCCGTGAAGATCGGCAAGGGAGGAATTACGGAAGAAATCGGGGGAAGGAATCGAGATGTTCCGGTGCCCCAGGTTAGCTGGCGCAAGAGTTGAGAGTGGCGTGGGCGCACTCTCAGGCTAACGACCAGAGCGGACGCAATTAGCGCGTCCGAGGAATTTCGACCCGCAAGATTCTCCTGAGACCAGGGAAAGCGGGTCGCTTTCGTTGACACTCATGAGTTGCGTCGATAGTATCGAGAGACTCCGACGGGAGTTTGTCCAACAGGCGTTCCTCGGGCGGCTGCATTCTATGAAACTTGCTTATTTTGATTGTTTTAGCGGGATTAGCGGGAACATGACGCTGGGTGCGCTGGTGGATGCGGGCTGCGCGGCGGAGCATTTGCGCGGAGAGTTGCAAGGGCTAGAGGTGGCGGGATGGGATTTGACGGCGGAGAAGGTCTGGAAGAATGGCATGGCGGCGACCTATGTGCAGGTGGTGACGGAGGATCAATCGAAGCACCGTTCGCTCAGTGCGATTCTGGAGATTCTGGAGAAGTCTCAGCTGGCGCCGCGGGTGCGGAATCGGGCGGGGGCGATTTTTCGGAAGTTGGGGGAGGCGGAGGCCCGCGTTCACGATGTGCCACTTGAAAAGATCCATTTCCACGAGGTTGGGGCGGTGGATGCAATTGTGGATATTGTGGGGGCTTGCGTTGGCTTTGAGGCTTTGGGAATTGAGAGGTTTGCTTGTTCGGCTCTAAATGTGGGGGGCGGGACGGCCAAGATGGCGCACGGGATATTGCCCGTGCCTGCGCCGGCGACCGCGAATTTGTTGCAAGGGCGGCCGACTTATTCTAATGGCGTTCAGAAAGAACTCGTGACGCCTACCGGGGCGGCGATTGTGGCGACCCTTTGTGAAGCGTTCGGGCCGCAGCCGGGAATGACGGTATCGGCAATCGGGTACGGGGCCGGCACGGCGGATCTGGAAGGGCAGCCGAATGTTGTGCGGATCATGATTGGCGAGGCTACCGAGAAGAGCGTCGTCGGGTTTGATGAGGAGATCGCTGTGATCGAGGCGAATCTCGATGATATGAATCCGCAGATCTATGGCTATTTTTTGGAGAAGGCGCTGGGAGTGGGGGCGTTGGATGTTTATACGACCCCCGTGCAGATGAAGAAGAATCGGCCCGGGACTCTGTTGACGGTTTTGTGCAAGCCGGTGGATACGAACGCACTCATGTCGCTGATTTTTGCGGAGACAACGACTTTCGGTGTTAGGACCTATCGGGCGCAGCGGCGAGTTTTGCCCCGGGAGTGGGTGTGTGTCGGGACGGAGTTTGGAGAAGTGCGGATTAAGGTTTCGCGGGTGAATGGGCGGATTTTGCATTTGGCGCCGGAGTTTGAGGATTGCCGCAAGTTGGCGGTCGAGAAAAATGTGCCTTTGCAGCGGGTGATTGCGGAGGCTTTGCGGAGTTACGAAGGAAAACACTAGGACAAAACATTTACACGAAGCTCTCTAGGGACACAGGGAGCACAAAGAAGAATGGAACGGAGAAAGATGGCTGCGGGGAAACAGAAGTATTATCTGACTACGCCGATCTATTACACGAACGGATTGCCGCACATCGGGCACACCTATTCGACGATCGTGTGCGACACCATTCGGCGGTACAAGCGGATGCGCGGGTATGACGTGGTGTTGACGACCGGTACAGACGAGCACGGCATCAACGTGGAGCGCTCTGCAAAGCAAGCCGGGATCGCCGAGTCTGAATTTGTGGCGAAGATGGCGGCGCAGTGGAAGGCGCTTTGGGATGAGTTGGGGGTGCAGGGCGACGAGTTTATTCGCACAACGGATTTGAAGCATGCGCATACGGTGCAGTGGCTTTTTAAATTGTGCCGGGAGAATGGATACGTTTATCCGGGGCATTACACGGGGCAGTACTGTATTTACGACAATGCGTATGTGGACGTGAAGCCGGGGGAGAATTGTCCGGATTGCGGGCGGCCTACGGAGACGGTCACAGAGCCAAATTACTTTTTCAAACTGTCCGCGTTTCAGAAGCCGCTGCTCGATTTTTACGCGAAGAATCCCGACTTTATTCAGCCGGAGGCGCGGCGGAATGAGGTTTTGAGTTTTGTGGAGGGCGAGCTGCGGGATTTGAGCATTACCCGGACGACGGTTCGCTGGGGGATTCCGGTGCCGGGCGAGGAACCGCATGTTTTTTATGTGTGGTTTGACGCGTTGACGGCGTACTTGAGCGCGGTGGGCGGGCCGCAATACGAAAAGGTTGGATATTGGCCGGCGGATTTGCATTTGGTAGGCAAGGAGATTATTCGGTTTCACGCTGTGTATTGGCCGGCGTTTTTGATGGCGGCGGGGTTGCCGATTCCAAAACAGATCTGGGCGCATGGGTGGTTGTTGATGGACAGCGCGAAGATGAGCAAGTCGCTGGGGAATGTAGTGCGGCCGCGGCCGATTGTGCGCGTTTTGGGGATGGATGCGCTCCGGTATTATTTGCTGCGCGAGACGGTGTTTGGACAGGATGGGAATTTCAGTTATGACGCGTTGGTGCAGAGGTACAACAGCGACTTGGCGAATGGGCTGGGGAATCTGGCCAGCCGAACTGCCGCGATGATTGAGAAGAATTGCGGCGGTAGGATCCCGAAGGCTTCGGAGAAGCTCGCGCAAGACGATGAGTTGGCAAAAATCGCGCAAGCGACGATTGGTGACGTGCTCGAGGAGTACGAGGCGCTTGGATTTTCGCGGGCGCTAGAAGCGATTTGGGCTTTGATTGCGGCAACCGATAAATACTTGACGAGCGGTCATCCGTGGTCGCTCGGCGAGAGCGAGGCTGACCAGAAACGGCGCGGGACGATCTTGTGGACGACCGCGCAAGTGTTGCGTGTGGTTACGGTGCTGACGCACCCGGTTTTGCCGGAGAGTACGGCGAAGGTCTGGGCGTTGCTTGGAGAGACGGGCGCGCTCGGAGCGGTGGATTTGGATGGATTGGCGTGGGGACAACTCGCGCCGGGTGCGGCGCTTGGCAAGTCACAGGCGCTGTTTCCGCGGATTGAAAAAGCAGATGCGATTGAGAGGATGGAAGCCATGGAAAAAGAAGCACAGAACGCACCTTCACCAGTTGCGGCCACGACGCCTGCGGCAGCGCCCGCTGCGGCAGGAGCAGCGGCGGCTCCTGCTGCTCCTGCGCCTGCGGAGAAAATCGGTATCGAGGATTTTGCGAAAGTCGAGATGCGCGTGGGGCAGATCAAGACAGCCGAGCGCATTGTGGGCGCGGACAAATTGTTGAAGCTGACCGTGGATATTGGGACGGAGATCCGGCAGATTTGCGCGGGGATTGCGCAGTTTTATGAACCGGAGAAATTGATTGGGCGGAAGGTGGCGGTGGTCGTGAATCTGGCGCCGCGGAAGTTGCGAGGAGTGGAGTCGAACGGGATGATTGTGGCGGCGTCGGTCGGGCCGGAAGGCAGGCCGGTGTTGGCGGGATTTCCGGATGAGGATGTGGAGATTGGTGCGAGATTGAAATAGAGGAAGTAAATGGGTTAGGGGAAGTACAGGAAGAGAGACCCAACGGGCTGGGTTTTCTGGTGCAGAGAAGAGGGCGCGAGGAATCGCCTCGCCTACAAGATGGAATTGATTGATTCGCATGCGCACATCGATGACGCGCGATTCGCGGAGGATCGGGAGGAGATGTTCGCTCGGGCGCGGGCTTCCGGTGTAACCACCTTGCTGGCGATTGGGACTGGACCGGGGGCGCACAAATTGGATGCTGCGGTGCCTTTTGCCGAGGCCCACGAGTGGATCTACACCACAGTGGGGATCCATCCGCATGAGGCTAAGGATGTGACGCAGGCGCATTTGGATGAATTGGCGCGGCTGGCGAAACATCCCAAGGTGATTGCCTGGGGCGAGATTGGGTTGGATTATTTTTATGATCATTCGCCGCGCGATGTCCAGGAACGCGTGTTTCGGGAGCAGATGGAGTTGGCGGCGGCGGCGAAGTTGCCGATTATTATTCATTGCCGGGACGCTTGGGCGGATTGTTTGCGAGTGATCGGAGAGGCGTGGCGGCCGACCGGGTTGGGCGGGATTTTGCATTGCTTTACCAGCACTCTGGAAGACGCGCGGCGCGGCATCGAAATGGGATTCCTGGTTTCGTTTGCGGGGAATTCGACCTATCCGAAGACGCAGAATTTGCGGGACGTTGCGAAAGCTTTGCCGCTGGAGAATATTTTGATTGAGACGGACTCTCCGTACCTTGCACCCCAGCCCTACCGGGGAAAGAGGAATGAACCGGCGTACGTGGCGGAAGTGGCGCGTACACTCGCTAGTGTGAGAGACTTAGCCGCGGAAGAATTCGCCGCCAGGACAGCAGGGAATTTCCGGCGATTTTTCCACCTTGCCCAGCCGTCGATGAGCGCGGCTGCGGAGTCCCAAAGATGATTCCTGGTTCCGGGAGGAAGGCTATCGCGCTGCTTACTGCCAAAGAGATTTTCGATCTCGTGCGAGACGATCTGGTTTTGGTGGAGGAAGAGCTCGCGCGACAGAGCGCTGGCGCATTCGAACCGGTTTCAGAAATTACGAGCTATCTGTTGGGCGGCGGAGGGAAGCGGCTTCGGCCGGCTCTGCTCCTGCTCTGCAATGCGTCAACTGGCCGGCGCAGTGCGGGGGCGATTCGCCTGGCGGCGGTGGTGGAGCTGTTGCATAGCGCGACCTTGATTCATGACGATGTGATTGATAGCGCGGATACGCGGCGGGGGCGGCCTTCGGCGAATTCGCGGTGGGGCAATCATCGCAGTGTTCTCGCTGGGGATTGGTTGTACATGCAGTCGTTCCAGATGGCGCTGGAGGAGAGAAATTTTCGCATTCTCGATGTTTTGATCGACCTGACGCAGAAGATGGTCGAAGGCGAGTTGATCCAGCTGGCAAAGATTGGGCGCATCGACGTGACGGAAGAAGATGCGCTGCGACTTGCGACTTACAAGACGGCGTGTTTGTTCAGCGGGTGCGCGAGATTGGGCGCGGTCCTCGGCGGGCTCGAAGGCGCGGAGGAAGAGGCGCTGGCGGATTACGGGCGGTATGCGGGGTTGGCGTTTCAGCTGGTGGACGATCTCTTGGATTTTACGGCTTCGACGGAGCAGCTGGGGAAGCCGGTCTTGAGCGACTTGAAAGAGGGGAAGGTCACGTTACCCCTGATTTATGCGATGGAGAATGGGCACCGCGAGGCGCGTGGCTTGGTGGCGCGGGTACTGGAGGAAAAGGAGTTTCATTCGGTGCGGGCGGAGACGATTGTTTCCTTGGTGCAGGATTCTGGGGCGCTGGAGCGGGCGAGAAATTTGGCGCATGACTATGCGCGGCGAGCCAAGGCCTGTTTGGAGGGACGCGGGGATTCGGAGTATGCGCGGGCGTTGTTGACCTTGCCGGATTTCATCTTGGAGCGCGAGAATTAGCCTCCAGAGCATGCAAAACTGCGAAGACGGGCACCGCGTGCCGTGCCCCTACGGAAATGCTTCCTTTTAAACTGGTCTACCACAAGGGCTACGATTTAAATCTTGGCGAGCACGTTTTTCCTTCACAGAAATTTCATTTGATTGCGGAGACGCTGGTGCGCGAGGGGATTGCCGCGAGCGAGGATTTTCTTACGCCTGATCCCGCGGCGGATGAGGATATGCTGCGCGTGCATACGGCGGAGTGGGTGTCGAAGCTGAAGACCGGGACGCTATCCGCCAGCGAGATTATGAAATTGGAGATTCCGTTTTCGCGGGAGGCGGTGAATGCGTGCTGGCTGGCGGCGGGCGGATCGATTTTGGCGGGGCAGGCGGCTTTGCGGGATGGGTTTGGATGCAACTTGGGCGGCGGATTTCATCATGCCTATCCGGGGCATGGCGAGGGGTTTTGTGCGATCCATGACGTGGCGGTGGCGATTCGAAGGCTGCAGTCCGACGGATCGATTCGAAGGGCCATGGTCGTGGATACGGACGTGCATCAGGGGAACGGAACGGCTGCCATTTTCACCGGGGATGAATCTGTTTTCACTCTTTCGATCCATCAGGAGAATAACTATCCGGCGTACAAGCCGCCCTCGGATGTGGATCTGGAGATGGCGGATCGGGCGGAGGATGACGAATATCTGGGAACGCTGATTCCGGCAGTGCAGTCGGCGCTGGATGAGTTTCAACCGCAAATCGTTTTTTACGTGGGAGGAGCGGATCCGTTTTGCGAGGACCAGCTTGGCGGGCTGATGCTTACGAAGACCGGGTTGCAGACTCGGGACAAGCTGGTGTTTGAAGAGGCGCGGCGGCGGGGGATTCCTGTGGCGACGGCTTTGGCCGGGGGATACGCGCGGCGCGTCGAAGACACGGTTCGAATTCATGCGAACACGATTGTTGCGGCACGTGAAGTGGCGCTCGAATTTCCTGCGGCGTGGGCCGCTGGACAGCAGTAAACTCTTTCGCGCGGCGGCGGTATTCTCCTGCACAGGACTGAGAGGCAGTTCATGAAGCCATTCGGATTGCGGAGTGTTTCGTGTTCTTTGGTTGCCGGGACCTTCTTACTGCTAGGGCTCGCGGCGCAGCGGAAAGCGGCGGCGCAAACGGCCGGCGACTCGTCGAAGAAGTTGAAGGTGTACATTTCGGTGGACATGGAAGGTGTGGCCGGGACTGTCACCGCAGACCAGCTTATTCCGAGCGGTTTTGAATACGAGCGGTTTCGGCGTTTTATGACCGACGAAACGATGGCGGCAGTGCGGGCGGCGAATGAGGCGGGCGCCGGAGAGATTGTGGTGAGCGATTCGCATGGGAACGGCGAGAATCTGTTGATCGAGGAGTTTCCAAAGAACGTGCGGATTGTGCGCTCGTGGCCGCGGCATGGCGGAATGATGGCTGGGCTGGATTCCAGCTTCAGCGCGGCGATTTTCATCGGTTATCACGCTTCGACAACGAATCCAAAGGGCGTTCGGGCGCACACGTTTTCCAGCGCGCACTACGCGCGGGTGACATTGAATGGCAATGCGGTGACCGAGGGGGAGTACAACGCTGCTTATGCCGGGGCGAAGGGAGTGCCCGTGATTTTTGTTTCCGGCGATGATGTTGCCGTGGCCGAGATCAAGTCGCGATTAGGAGATATTGAGAGCGTCGAGACAAAAAAATCGCTTGGTTTCCACTCCGCGGAGACCCTTACCCCGGGGGTTTCTTGCGAAAAAATCAATCTCGGCGTGAAATCCGCGTTGAGCCGGCTGCATGATTTCAAGCCATACGTGATCAAAACTCCTGTGACGCTGGAAATTACATTCAAGAATTACACCCCGGCGGAGTTGCTTAGCTACTTGCGATCGGTCGAGCGCGTGGACTCGCACACGATCCGCTTTGTGGGCAAGGATATGGACGAGATTGACGATTTCGAAGAATTCGTAGGGAATTACAACGCCGATTTGGCGCCGTGAGCGAAGTTCCGCGCGTGTTCTTTTTGCGACGCCAGCGCATGGCGGACCGCGTTGCTTAGTTCCGTCTCCGCATCGCCGGGGTCGAATCCTTCCGCGCGGTAGGCAATTTTCCCCGAGCGATCGAGAATGACGACGGTGGGGAAGGAGTTGACGGTGAGGAGCGAATCCAGCCCGTCCGCAAAAACTACCGTTGTGCGCGGTTTTTCTTCCTGTAGATAGGGCAGCACGAGAGATTCGTCTTCGTCGCAATCCGCGGAAAGGAAAATAACATCCGCGATTCCCTGGAATTGGGCGGCGACACGCTCGAAATGGGGCTCCATCTCGCGGCACGGGCCGCACCAGGTGGCCCAAAAATTCACCACGAGGATTTTTCCTTTTTGTTCTGCGAGTGCGTAAGGTGAGCCATCCGGAACCTTGCGCAACGTGAAATCGTAGGGCTCTTTCGCGTCCGCGTTTCTTTTCGGTTTGGGAGCTTCCAATGACGCGATGACTTCGTCGTAGGAGTGCAAGATGTAATCGCCCAGGCCCTGGTCGGAACCGTGGGCCAGGCGCCAGACGTTTCCAAGCTTTTGGCGAATTTCGCGGCGGTTCGCGGCAGTGGCGGAGGCTGAGGTGTCCACTAAAGCGAAGGCTCTAGCATATTCCCGGATGGCGGCGGGCAAATCCTTGTTCAATTCCGCGATTTCTCCGAGTTTCTCACCGGCGGCGGCGCTTGGGGATAACGCCATGCTCGCGCGAAAGTCTTTTTCGGCAGCGGCGTTGTCGTGGAGCTTGAAGGCGAGCCTTCCGCGAAGCACGAGGATATTGACCTTGTCGCGCTTCTGCTCGAGTTCCCATTGCTCTTTCGAAACTTTGGGAGATTTTTCGCCGGCGGAGCTGTTGCCGATAAAGTCCAGCACCCGTGTTGAGTAATTCAGCGCGCGGCGAAGGGCCGCTTCGTCCCCATTGCGCTCGAGAAGCTGGATGGCGAGCAAGGTCATGGACATGTCTTCCGGAGTCAGGGCGACGATGCGCTCGGCATACTCGGTGGCGCGAGGGGAATCCCGTAACTGCAAGCTGGCTTCGACAATCGCGCGATAGATTTGGGGACGCTGGCGCGACTCGGGATAATCCTTGAGAAAATCTTCGAGGTTGCGGACGAGCGAGGCGCGGTCATTGCCCGCGCGATCGATGGCTTGCTGCAACTCTTCAGTTTCAGATAACGGTTTTGCGGCGGGAGGCTGCTTGGGAGCGGCGGGCTTGGAACTCAGCGCAGGGGTCGCCTGACTTTGGCTCTGCTGCGCCTGGGCTGGCTGGATGGTGTGGCACACGTACAGGACCAGAAGAGAGAGGAGCGGCAGTGCCGGGCGATTTCGCGTGCTGTTCATCAACTAGAATTCTAGTCTGTTTGAGGGAAAATTGCCGAGTCGCGTCCAAATTGGGGTGCAAACGACAGGGCAAGCCCCGCCCCTGCAGAGGTTGGCGATGGCCGCGACAATGGGCTTCCTCTGACAGAAAGATCAGTTATTGCGCGCCCTGCAGTTCAATGGCGCCGGAAACGGTGTGAATCTCCACGCGGCCACCGCCGTCACCCATGTGCGCTCGCAGCGAGTGCTTACCCTGCTCTTCAATCATGATGGGAATTTGTGCACTAATTTGTCCGGTCACGGCGCCTGCTGAAAGATGAAAGCTGGCGTTGGAAGGCACAGAGATATCCACGGTGCCAGAGACGGTTTTCAAATCCCAATAGCTGTTTCCGCTCGGATTGCCCTGAACGGTCACGCGGCCCGCCGTGGCGTGGGCCTTCACGTCGCCACCCGCGTCACGCACGTCCACTGTCCCGCTGGAAGTGTTGGCATCGACGCGCCCGCCTGGATTCCTGACCTCAACATTTCCTGAAACGGAATGAGCCAGCACGTCACCCTTGGCGTTGGTGACGGTAACCGTTCCGGAAATGCTGGTGGCACGCACATCATCGCCGCAATTTTCGGCGGTGACGGTTCCGCTGGTGGAAGCGAGTTTGACCTCGCGCCCGATGTCCTGGCCGTGGACCGCTCCAGACACCGATTCCGCCAGAACGGGGCCGCGCACGTTGCGAACGGACTGGGCTCCAGAAACGCTTGTTGAATTGACTTCCGTAGCACGCGGCACTTCGACGGAATAGGTGATAGCGACATTATGCTGGCGCGACATTTCCTTCCCGATGCGGAGGGTATCCCCCTTGAGTTCGACGGGGGGGTTGGCAACGAGGTCGTCGAGGCGCTTCTCCGGGCTACCAAATCCAAATCCGGAAACACGCACATCGCCGTGCACGTGCACTTTCCCGTCGGCACTGCCGACAATGGTCACGTCACCGGCAACATTGCTCAATTCAAGGCGGATGGGACCCGAAACATCCAAGGAACGGTCGAAGCTGCCGGAGACCGAAGGCCCCATCTGGCAGCCGGCGAAGGCCAGGACGATGGCCAGCAAGGCGAAAGATGAGGCCAGCTTGTGGTGTCGCGTCATTCTTCCTCCAGCGCCAATTGCGGGCTTACTCTGACAATCCCTACCAGAAGATACGCAATCACGGGGATATATGTTCCGGTTGCCCGGCGTTTCTGGGCCTGCCCTAGCGCGCCAGGCTCTCGTTCAGCGAACCTTGCCGATAACCTTCGAGATCAAGGGCCACATACGTAAAGCCTGCCGCTTTCAGACGCGCGGAGATAGCGGCAGCCATCTGCGGCGACATGGCGCGGGGCATTTCCTCCGGGGCAATTTCGATACGCGCGAGCTTTTCGTGCAGGCGGACGCGAAATTGCCGGAACCCAAGTTCACGCAGTGCGGCTTCGCCACGCTCGACCAGCGCGAGCCTCTCCGGCGTCACTTCTGTCCCGTAGGGGAGGCGCGAGGCGAGACAAGCGGAGGCGGGGCGGTCCCAAGTGGGCAGGCCGGCACGCTGGGAGAGCTGACGAATCTCCGCCTTGTGCAGACCGGCGCCGAGGAGAGGCGTCAGGACGCGATGTTCCGATGCGGCGCGGTGGCCGGGGCGAAAATCGAGGGTGTCATCGGCGTTAACGCCGTAGGCTACGGCGGCGAAGCCGCGCTCAGCCGCTATCACATCCAACGCGGCGAATAATTCATCTTTGCAGAAATAGCAGCGGTCGGCTGCGTTCGCGCGGTAGTTGGGATTTTCCATCTCGCGCGTTTCAATGTATTCGTGGCGCAAACCGAGCTGGCGGACAAATTTCTCGACCACGGCGCGATCGTGTGCCGAATAACTTGGCGAAAGCGCGGTTACCGACAAGGCATGCTCACCCATCGCGCGATGTGCGGCCCACGCGAGGTAAGCGGAGTCAGCGCCTCCGGAAAGCGCAATGATCAGCGAAGGGAATGCAGCCAGTTGCTTCAGAAGCAGCGACTCTTTTTCGTCGGCAAAGAGCTGCGTCTCGTCCTGGGTGTGGATACGCACTAGTGAATTCATCGGCTTTGAGAGTATAACCCAGCGCTTGCGGCTTTTTGTCTAAGCCAGGCCAAACGATGGGTGACGCTTACGGGGTAAACAAGTCCCGCTCCCTAGAAAGCAACCAAGGCGTTTGGCTACTCATTTGAAATCGAGCAACACGTCGACCACGTGTTTCTCGGAGTCCGTGCGCAGCCAGTGGCCGACGGTTTCGTAGTGTACGGGCAGTTCGCCAAAAATCTCTGCAGGATGGGATTGCAGCTTCGTAAGGAACTTCTCGAAAAGCGATTTGTCAAAGACGGCGCCCGGAGCGATTGGCCACATTTGACGAACATGGCCCTCGGCTGCAAGCGAAAGGCCTGTCAGAACCATGGTGTTGTACTGGTATTGCGGGCCTTCTGCCACGGAGACAGCATAGGAAACGGTATGCGCCTGGTCATCGTAGGAGGCGACGGGATCAATCTTTACGTCGAGGTAGCCCTTGTGTCCGTATTCTTCACGGGTGCGGTCCCAGCCTGCTTCGATTAGCATGCCATCCGCAATGTCGCCGGGCTTTAACCCGATTTCATTGGAAAGCGTGATCGAGGAGAGGGCGGAGTTTCCAGACCATTCGGATCCTTTCCAGTGATAAATGGCGCCTGACGACACCGGGACGAAAACGGGGATTTGGTCGGGCAGTTTCTGATTGGGATTGCCGGTCAAGCGCACCTCGGGTGGGCCCAGCTTTACGCGCAGATAGCCTTGCTGCAGATAGAACGGGCGCAATTGCTCGGAAAGAAAGAGATCGATGGTCATGCGCGAAAAAGGCTTTCCTTGTACGTCCGCGAGCTGCTGCTGCACGACGTGGGAAGAGGCAAGGGCAGGATCGCTGAACTCGACGCTGGCGATAAAGAACGCGGCGCCCTCGACGTGAAATTCCTGGGCATTGCCTTCTCCAAGAGGGTTGGCAAGTAACTGGTGGTCCACCGTCACATTGAGTTGATGCGATGCCAACAGCTCTTGCACGGCTTCGGTTGCTAGATCCACGGCTGCGCCGGCTTCGGGGAGAGTGCCGTCGAAAAAGGGGGCTTTCTTGCGGATGGCATCCCCGAGCTCGCCGTCCGTAAACCAGGGAAGGTTGTCGAAATAGATAGGGACGCGGGGAGCTTCTTCCAACTGGAAGGTTACCGTGAGGCCGTCGGCGCGCGTCTGGAACGTGTAGTTCACCTTGGCGAAGAGCCCGGTTTGCAGCAGTCGGTCAGCGGCGGCTTGTAACTCCGTTTTTCCCACCTGGGAGCCTTTTTCCAGCTGAGAGAGGGTGACGACTTGGGCTTCCGAAAAAGTCTTTAGGCCTTCCGTACGAATCTCGTGGAGACTTGCCGTTCGGGGCGGGGGTGTTTGGGCTCGCGCCGGAAGCGCGGGAAGGAACGCGATAAAAAGAGAAGCTCCCAGGAAGACCCGGTAGAACCGCAGCATGGACTTATTTTAACGGAAAAACGTGCGGGGGCCTATCCGCGGGCTACGTTCGGCGGGAACCTGCGCGGAGCCTTTGGAGTGCTCTTTCTGCTATTCGACGGTCACCGATTTCGCCAGGTTGCGCGGCTGGTCGACGTCGCAGCCGCGGCGCACCGCGATGTGATAGGCGAGGAGTTGCAATGGAATGATCTCGAGCAGTGGCGCGAGAATTTCCGGCGCCGTGGGAAGCTCGATGATATGGTCAGAGGCTTCGCGAGCCAGATGGTCTTTTTCGGTAGCGATGCAGATGACAATGCCGTCGCGAGCTTTGACCTCTTTAATATTGGAAACGCTTTTTTCGTAACGCGTGACAGATTCCGGATCGGTTTCGTCGCGCGTGGCCAGCACGACTACAGGGAGATTTTCATCGATGAGCGCATTGGGGCCGTGCTTCATTTCCCCGGCGGGATAGCCTTCGGCATGGATGTAGGAGATCTCCTTCAGCTTAAGGGCGCCCTCGAGAGCGATCGGATAGTGGATGCCCCGGCCGAGATAGAGAAAATCGGTGTAACGGAAAAACTGGCGAGCGAGGTTTTCGTAAAAGCCGGACTCATCCGCCTGCAAAATCGTCTCCATCTTGTGAGGGATGCGCGTGAACTCCTGCATCAGCTTTACCGCAGCAGCCGGAGCGAGCTTGCCGCGAATTTGTCCGAGGTAAGAAGCCAAGAGAAGGAGCGCCGCCAGTTGCGCGGTGAAGGCTTTTGTGGAGGCCACGCCGATTTCCGGACCGGCGTGGGTGATAACCGTTCCCGCAGCTTCGCGCGTGATCATCGAGCCCATGACGTTGCAAATGGCGAGAGTCGGCGAACCTTTGAGTTTTGCTTCGCGCTGAGCAGCCAATGTGTCGGCGGTTTCGCCGGACTGGCTGACGCAGACGGTGAGCGTTTTCGAATCGAGAATAGGATCACGATAGCGGAATTCGCTGCCGTAATCGACCTCGACCTGCAGACGAGCGAGGCGTTCGATCATGAATTTGCCGGCAAGGGCGGAGTGCCAGCTGGTTCCGCAGGCGACGATGCGCACTTGTTCGAACTCGCGGAACTGTTTTTCGGAGATTTGCATCTCGTCGAGAAAAACTTTTCCGGTGTCTTGCGAGATGCGGCCGAGGAGCGTGTCGCGAACGGCGCGGGGCTGCTCGAAAATCTCCTTTTGCATGAAGTGCTTGTACCCGCCCTTTTCGGCCATGATGGGATCCCAGGCGACGTGGTGCGCGAGGCGTTCGACCGGGCTGCCGTCGTGATCCATCACGCGGACGCCGTTTTGTGTGAGGACGGCGATGTCGCCATCCGCGAGGAAGAAAATCTGGCGAGTGTGTTCCAGGAGCGCGGGGATGTCGCTGGCGACAAAATACTCGCCGTCGCCGAGGCCGATGACCGAGGGTGGGCCGATACGCGCCGCTACGATCTTGTGGGGATCTCGGGCCGACAGAAAAACCAGGGAGTAGATGCCGCGCAGCTCCTTGAGTGACCTGCGAACGGCGTCTTCCAGCGGCGCGCCGCCTTCCGAGTTTTTCTCGACAAGATGCGCGACGACTTCCGTGTCCGTCTCAGTAACGAACTTGTGGCCTTCGCGCTGGAGCTGTTCCTTCAGCTCGAGATAGTTCTCGATGATCCCGTTGTGAACGACCACGATTTGGCCGGTGCAGTCGCGGTGCGGGTGGGCATTTTCTTCGGTTGGCCGGCCATGGGTGGCCCAGCGGGTGTGGCCGATGCCGTAGGTGCCTTCGATAGGCGAGTGCAGAATGACTTCCTCGAGATTGCGCAGCTTTCCCGGGGCGCGGCGGATTTCCAGTTTTCCATCCTTGGTGACGACGGCGATGCCCGCAGAATCGTAGCCGCGGTATTCCAGTTTACGCAGCCCTTCGATGATGACAGGCACTACCTTCTTCGGCCCGATGTAACCGACAATTCCGCACATGCGCGGGATCTCCTGAGAATGCTATTTGGTTAGACTAGCACGGTCTTGCAACCTGGCAGAGGGTTCCTCCAGGGGATGTGGCGAATCGTATCAAGGCCGCAGAGGCGCGTCCGGCACCATCTGCATATCGTAGGAAATCAGATTGCTGTTGGAATCGAAATGAAACGTGACGCGCGCAGTCGCGGGCTGGAGCATCTCGGTGTCGATGTGGCGCACCAGGGCTACGAGAGAGTTTTTGTCCGGAGAATCCTGGACGACGTAGCCGCGCGACTTGAGGAAGTGGTCGACACGCGCAAGCGACGTGCCCGGAGGAAGCTGCTTATTGAGCATCTCGTCGATCTGTTCAAGGCGCGAGTCGGAAGTGTGAGCGTTTTTTCGGCAGCCAAAGCCGAGCAGCGACGCCATCAGGGCGGCACAGGCTAGCATCAGGAACGCCCAGACATTCGAGTGAAGCCACAAGGAGTTGCCACGACAAATCATGGGATGCGCCTATTCGACGATTTCGAAGCGGGATTCTTCGATGACCGGGTTGGTCAGCACTTCTTTTGAGATGTGTTCGATTTGCTTTTGGGCTTCGTCGCGGCTCAGACCTTCGACGTTTAGAACGAAGAATTTTCCCTGGCGGACGTCCTTGACGGAGGCGTAGCCCAAACCCGATAGGGCATGCTGGATGGTTTGTCCCTGGGGATCGAGTACCGTGCGTTTCGGCATCACCCAAACGTGTGCTTTCATGAGTCGAGTATAACATTGCAGGCGACAGGTGAAAGTGTTTGAAGGCGGCAAGAATGCCTGGGGAGGGAGCAAGAGCAGCGTGGGTCAAGAATGGCGAATCATCCTGAGGCCGAGCTTTTCGTTTTCCGGGAGGAAGGCATGCTCGAAGCTCATATCCACGAGGCGGGCGAGTTCGGCTTCGTTGAGGCCCGTCTGGGCAGCGTTCTTGTATTCGGCTTCGAGGGTGGTGTGAAACATGGCTGGGTCATCGGTCGAGAGGACGATAGGAACACCATGGCGCCAGAGTTGGGGTAACGGATGATCCGTGATTCGCGCCTCGGGCAGGTGCAACTGTCTCGCCAGCGCGCCCGTGCGGATATTGCTCTCTGGACAAATCTCGAGCGGGATGCGGCGGTCGGCGAGCAAGTCCACAAGCGAGGGATCCTGGGCGGCCGCGATGCCGTGCCCGATGCGCTCCACGTTTAGAAACTCGATGGCTTCGCGGATTTTTTCAGGACCGCCGACTTCTCCCGCGTGCATCAACAGGTGAAGGCCGCTGTTCGCAGCTTGTTCGTAGACTTGCCGAAATTCCTCCGTAGCGACGCTCATCTCGTCGCCGCCAATGCCGAACGCGACAATTGTTTTGGATTGGCAGTGTTTTGCTGCGTTTACGACTTCCATAGCGGCCTCAGCGCCGAACTGCCGCGCGGCGTCGAAGACCCAGTTCAGGCGAAGCCCTTTTTTCTCGAACGGTTCGGTGGCCCGCAAAATCGCTTCGAAATTGACCTCCGGCTTCTGTTTGCGAAGAAGCATCACGCCGATGGAAAGCGTGACCTCGGCATAGACCACGCCCTGGGTGAGCAGATGCTCCGACAAGTCTCGCGCGATGAGGCCGTAGTCGCGAGGCTCTCGCAGAAAAGAAGTAACCCACTTGAAGGCGTCGATGAACCCGGTGAAGTCGCGATAGCTGTAACGGCGGCGAACTTCGTCCTCCGTCAGCAGGATGTTATGTTCGGCGGTCAGCGCGCAAACCGTCGCCGGCTGAATCGAACCTTCCAGATGCAGATGCAACTCGGCTTTGGGAAGGGAAGAGATGCTCGCCGGGAGGGGTGACCAGTTCATCCGAGAGCTATCAATGTGGCAGTTGCGGCCGGCCGGCATTAATCCATGCCGTCATCCAATACGAACCGACATCGGTGGACGCTCCGGAAAGCTGTCGGATCAAGACGGCGGCTGCCTGGTTGTAAAAGCGATCGTAGTATTCGTCATTATAGGAGTAAGACTTTCCCGCGACATAGGCATTGCGATCCGCCAGGAGAATCGTCTCGAGCCAACTGTGCGAGGCAAGGCACACCTCGAACGCATGATCGGTTGGATCGTTGATGTACGCGGCGTCATTTGGTCGCATCGGGAAGAAGGAGGAGTAGCGGTCTATAAGGACCGTTCCGAAGCGTTCATTCACACCCGCTTGCGCAGTCAGCTTGCCGTCAAAGTCTTCCGTCGTGCTGAAGGGGTCGTGGGCTTCGGCGACATAGTTCGCAAGGATGGCGGCGTCGAGCTTGGCTTCGTCCCAGTGGCCGGTTTTCATGTCCTCGGTGAGCTTCTGACTGTAGACGCCAATCTGCCAGGGGAGGACGCCGTTTGCCTGAAGCTTTGATTTGCCGAATTTGTCGAGGGCCGCTTTGTAATTTCGCGGGAGGGCATCGAAGGGGAAGCGCCCGTACTTGTCGAGATAAAGATGATCGTTGCGTTTCTCGGCGGGAGTCTTTGCGACGGCATCGAGCGGATCGATGACGTGCTGGAGGAGAATCCCGCGGTAGGATTCAAAAAAGCCGCGAATGTCCTGGGGCAAAGTGTCGATAGCCTGGTTTATGACCAGCTTGTGCGCGTTGCGGCCCCAGGCGGCGGTGAAACTGGGAAAAAGAAGAAGCGCCGGGAGCAGGGTCGCGAGAGCCCCCAGGGATGTCCGGCATATTCCGATACTGCGTGTGTGTGTCCGCATCCGCATTGCTAGTTTACGTGTTCTCGCCCCGCAGTGTGCTGCGTTTGCGGCTATAGAGGTAATAGATGACGAGACCCAGCGCGAGCCAAAGGAGAAAACGAATCCAGGTGATCACGGTTAGACCAGTCATCAAGCCGCCGCAAAGGACGATCGCTATGATCGGGAACAGTGGCACGAAAGGAACACGGAAACCGCGTGGACGCTCCGGCTGCTTGCGCCGAAGAATGATTACGCCAAGCGAAACCAGGACAAAGGCAAAAAGCGTGCCAATGTTCGAGAGATCGGCGACGTCGCTGACGGCAAAAATGCCCGCGGGGATACCGACGGCGAAGCCCGCCACCCAGGTCGACATATGAGGGGTCTTGTATTTTGGATGGATGCGCGCGAACAATTTCGGGAATAGGCAGTCCCGAGACATGGCATACCAGATGCGGGCCTGGCCGTACTGGAAGACGAGCAGCGAAGAGATCATGCCCATCAGCGCGCCCACGATAATGACGGTCTGCGCAAAGTGGCTGGCGCCAAGCGTGTGCAGCGCGTAGGCGACGGGCGCTTCGGCGGCGTCGCCTGACACAAACGTGGTGTACCTCATCATGCCGAGCAAAACGATGGAGACGCCCACGTAGAGAATGGTACATACGATCAAGGAGAGAATGATGCCGATGGGCAGGTCGCGCTGCGGATTTTTTGCCTCCTCAGCTGCGGTGGATACCGAATCGAAGCCGATGTAGGTGAAAAAGACGATGGCGCCGCCGGTGACAATGCCACCAAAACCGGAAGGGGCAAATGGTTTCCAGTTTGCCGGGTGCACCAACATGCCTCCGATGAGGAGAAAAAGCAGGATGGCGCCAATCTTGACCGCCACCATCACATTGTTGGCTTTCGCTGACTCACGAATGCCGCGAACGAGAAGTACGGTGAGAACGAAAATAATCAGGAAGCCCGGAATGTTGAAATAGGAACCCGTCCAGTGGCCCGACTCCCAGACAGGGGTAGACCATCTGTCTGGAAGAGGGATACCGAAGGACAAGAGTTGCGCTTTGGTATAAGCGCTGAAGCTGATGGCAACCGCGACGTTGCTGACGACGTATTCGAGGATGAGATCCCAGCCGATGATCCACGCGAAGATTTCGCCAAGAGTAGCGTAGGAGTAGGTATAGGCGCTGCCGGCGATCGGAATCATAGAAGCAAGTTCGGCGTAACAGAGACCGGCGAAACCGCACGCAATCGCCACCAGAACGAAAGAGATGGCGATGGACGGGCCCGCGGGGGGGCGACCGTGCATGAGCACGCTAGCAGTGCTGCCACCGCGAAGAAAGTTAACCGCCAAATCGAGGACCTGAGCGTGAAGGATCGAGGGGGCTTGAAAGTATTCGCCGGCTGCCGCGGTTCCAGTGAGGACGAAAATCCCGGAGCCGATTATGGCGCCGATCCCGAGAGCGGTGAGGCTAACCCATCCAAGAGTTTTTTTTAGACGTTTTTCCGGGTCTTCGGCGTCGGCGATGAGTTGATCGATATTTTTGCAGCGCAGGAGTTGTGATCCCACCCATGCTCTCCGATCGCGTCCGGGCAAGCCGGAAGCCTGGAATTACCGGGTACGCCGTTCAGGGAAGATTGTCTGGCTCAATTTACCCTGAGATGCTTCGTTTCGCAACAAAGCGTGCTGGAGGAGGCGTGGCTCATGTGCCGACGGGGGGAATGCCGGTCCATGCGTGCTGAACGATCCGCCAACTGCCGTCTGGCTGGCGTCTGTAGATGAGGAGGTAGCTGCCCTGGGAGTTGATCTTCGAGCCGGTGGCGATGGTGGTCAGGCTTTCCTGAAAGTCGCCGCTGTCGTAGGCGAGGTCCCCGGACGTGTCGAGGGTCCGGCTGCGCAGGGTGAGGTCGCTGTTGAATGTTGCCATTATGTTCTGGAAGAGGGCGCGGATGGCGCCCGAGCCGGCGATGCGCTCGCCGGTGGGTTGGAGGAAAACAGCGTCCGGGGCATAGAATTTCAGGATCGGTTCCAGTTGTTTGGCGCGAAGGTCTTGGGCCCAGGCTTCGCGGATTTTGGCGAGGGCTTCGAGTGTCGAAGTTTGCGGGGGCGCGGAAGCGCCGGAAGAAAAACACGGGGCTAGCATGACGGCGAATATTGGGAATGTGAGGATGGCGCGCCGCAAGCAGGGCATCCATCGCGGTCTGATTGAGCGTGAGGAAGAGAAGCTCATGGCGACTCCTTTCGATCGAAGCGATCCGGGTACAGGCTTACGCCGGTTCGAGCTGGGCATAGCGCTCGATGAATTTTTTCGTGCCGCGGCCGGGAAAACTCACCGAGACGCGGCGGTCCTCTTCGTCGCCTTCCACTCCAACGACCGTGCCAACGCCGTAGCTCGGATGCCGCACCTTGCGGCCAAGCATGGGGTCTGCATTGGCTCCGCGTTTTGCGGCCGGCCTGCCAAACGAGGTTGTGGCACGGGCGGGCTTGGGTGCTGCCACCGAGGGTTCCGGCTTGCCGCGTACACGGCGCAGAAATTCGTCGGCCGAATAGGAATATTCCGGGTCAGGTTCGTAACGGCGTTTTTCGCCGATTTCGGCCATCGAGCCGCGAACTGTCTCCACCAGTTCACCGGGAACTTCCCCGAGGAATCGCGAGGGCAGCGACGCGCGCAATTGTTGTTCGTTGCCGAAAATGCGCCGGTAGACGGCTCGCGTGAGCGTCAGCGACGTGCGCGCGCGCGTCATCCCCACGTAAACCAGGCGACGCTCCTCTTCAATTCCTTTTTCCTCGTTCAACGAGCGGCCATGGGGACAAATGCCTTCTTCCATTCCCGTCAGGAAGACGTGGTCGAATTCCAGCCCCTTGGTGCTGTGCAGCGTAATGAGTGTTACGCCAGGCTTGCCTTCAAACGAATCGGCATCGCTGACTAGCGCCGCGGCATCCAGAAAGTCCGTAAACTCTTCGCCCGCTTCCATGCTTTCGGCAACCGCACGTGTCAGTTCTTCCAAGTTCTCGAGCCGTGCGACATCCTCGGGTGTGTTGCGATCCTTCAACATGGCCATGTAGCCGGTCTCTTCCAGCACAGTGTGCAGAAATTCGGCGGGATCCTTTTCGGCCAAGGCTTCTTCGAGCTTGGTGATCAGCTCTTGAAACGAGCGCAGGGGCGTCACGGCGCGGCCGGCGGCTGCTCCGGAAACGAATTTTTCTATTGCTGTCCAGAGAGGTGTCCCGTCCAAGCGCGCCGTCTCGCGCAAAGAATCCACAGTGGTTTTGCCGATTCCACGAGGAGGGACGTTTAACACGCGCAGCAGCGAAATATCATCTTCCGGATGCAAGGCCAAGCGGACGTATGCCAATGTGTCCTTGACCTCGGCACGATTGTAGAAGCTGAAGCCTCCGACGAGTTTGTAACGCAACCCGCGGCGGCGGAAGACCTCTTCGAACGCCCGCGACTGAAAATTCGTGCGGTATTCGACGGCGCAAGTCTGTGCGGAATCATCGTTCAGAATTCTTTCCAGCTCCTCAGCGACAAATTCGGCCTCGGCCTGGGCATCGCGCGCTTCGAAGTAACGCAGATTCGCGCCCGTTCCCTTCGTCGCGCTTAGCGACTTTCCGAGCCTTTCCGGATTGTTTGCAACCACCGCCCCAGCCGCGTCCAGAATATTCTGCGTGGAGCGATAGTTCTGCTCCAGCTTGACGATCCGAGCGCCGGGGAAGTCTCGCGAAAAACTCAGCAAAATCGAGACGTCCGCCCCGCGCCACCGATAGATGGATTGGTCTTCGTCGCCAACGACACACAAGTTGTGCTTGGGCCCGGTCAAGAGACGCAGCAATTCGTACTGCACGCGGTTGGTGTCTTGATATTCGTCGACGTGGATATACTGAAAGCGTGCTTGCCATTTCTCGCGCACAGCCGGCACTTCCCGAAGCAGGCGCACCGAACGCAGAAGCAAATCATCAAAATCCAGGGCATTGCTTTGGTGTAGGAGTTTTTCGTAAGCGGCAAAGACGTCCGCAACGCGCCGCCCATCTTTGTCGATCGCTTCGCCGCGAATCATCTCCGGCGTTTGCGCATGGTTTTTCGCATAGCTGATGCGGCTCAGGATATTCCGCGGCGTAAGGCTATCGTCGTCGATCGCCAGCTTGCTCATGGAGAGTTTCACAGCGGCGAGCTGATCGTCATCATCGTAGATTGCGAAATCGCGAGGCAATCCTGCGCTTGGAGCTTCCCGCCGCAAGAGCCGTGCGCAGAGCGAATGGAACGTCGAAAGCCAGGGTTGCGCGGGGGGCACTCCGGAGCGAAGCAGCAGGTCGGAGACCCGCGTTCTCATCTCCTCCGCGGCTTTGTTCGTGAAAGTGACCGCAAGGATCGACTCAGCGGGCGCACCTTTGGAAATCAAGTTGGCCATACGGAAGGTAATGGCGCGCGTCTTGCCCGTACCTGCTCCGGCAAGAATGAGCACGGGCCCTTCCACTGTTTCCGCGGCCTGGCGCTGTTCCGGATTCAGTTCATCGAGAAGATTCAACATGTACCTGCTGTGTTCGAAGATGCGACGCCTTGTGATGGTAGCCGACTGAGCGGAAGCGCGCAAATTACAGGATTTTGCTCCAGCATTTGGCAAAAAAAGCGCAGGGGGAGAAACGCGATCCGCGGTCAGCGCCCGCCCTGCTGGCTCAGATCGATTTCGAAATACACAAGCGGGTGATTCTTTTCAAGAGACCGGACATCCGGGATGTAGAGATGGGCGGTACTGAGCAGATCGAGTTGTCCCTGCAGGTCGAAGTAAAGCAATCCTTGCAGGGCATGATGAGGTGCGACGACGCTGCCGGAAACAGCAGCGTCGGCTGCGGCCTTCTGCAATTCTGTCCAATGCTTGTCGCGGCCGACTTTGGGGCCCCTGGGTATGGGAATGGGAGACCGTCGCGTTTGCGTTGGATCTTTTTTCCCGGTGTCGGTCATCACGTCGGCGACGTCGTCCGCGCTCAGGGAGCGCAGCGCTTGGCGATTGTCTTCTGACACCATGACATTCAATCGGATTTGTTCGAGGTCAACCTTCATACTTTCGTCCGAATCGTTGCGGAAAATCGTGTCGATAGCGACGATTCCGGCTGCGAGGGGCGACTTCTTGGGAAATTTGGCTTTGTAGTTGGCCGCGTCCATCCAGGGCTGCGCGGTGATGGTTACACCTTCATGCGATTCAAGGGCGGCAGCCTTCAGCGTGGACTGCGTCTGTTGGGCCATGGATCCGTCAGAAAAAATGGTTGCGGCAAGAAAGGGAACTATAATGGCTAGGTTTCGCATCGGGTTATAATAGTCCTTTCTCATCTCGACGCCTTCGATTCCCGGGGGAAGTGCAAGGTTGCCCGCACCGCGCACCGCCTGCTCGCGGCGGTGCGGACGAGAGACCGGAGCCACGTTTAGTGTATTCGATCTACAGCTTGCTGATGGGCCTCGCCGCCCTGCTCCTCACACCCTACTGGCTGGTGCAGGGATTGCGGCACGGTAAATACTTCTCAAACCTCGGCCAACGCCTCGGTTTTTCGTTTCCGACGCTCACGAAGCTGCCAGAAAACCGCCCTGGCGCGATATGGATTCATGCTGTCTCCGTGGGCGAAGCGCTTTCCGGTGTCACTCTGGCGCGGCGGTTGAAACAGGCCTATCCCGGTCGGCCACTCGTGGTGTCCACCACTACCCTGACCGGGCAGGCGCTTGCCCGGGAACGCATGCCTTTTGCCGACGCGATTTTCTATTTTCCGTTGGATTGGGCGTTTTGCATTCGGCGGTCGCTGCGCGCGGTCCGGCCTTCCATCGTCATCATTCTCGAGACGGAAATCTGGCCCAATTTTCTGCGCGAGTCCCGGCGCGCCGGCGTTCCGGTTGTGTTTGTCAGCGGGCGCATTTCGGACCGTTCCTATCGTCGCTATCAGCGCTTTCTAGGCATTGTCGGATTTTTCCTTCGTCCCTTTTTGGCCAGCGCGCTTGCCAATGCTTCGGCTTTTCTTATGCAGAGCGAAAGAGATGCCGAGCGGATTCGCGCACTGGGGGCGCCGTCAGGCCGCGTGCAGGTCAGCGGAAACTTGAAATACGACTTGGAGCTTCCCGCGCCAACGCCGATTTCCGAATGGCTCGCAACGGAAGCGAAACGCGCTGGTCGCTCGCCGATCATTGTTGCAGGCAGCGTCGTAGCGACCGAGGAGCCGCTCGCACTGATCGCCTTCGGCACGCTCCAGGGGGAGCACCGCAAAGCGCTGCTGGTTTTGGCCCCGCGCAAGCCAGAATGCTTCGAATCCGCTGCTCAGTTCATCGATGATTCTCACCGCAAATTCATTCGCCGCTCGCAACTTCCGGTTCCCGGGCCTTCGCAAAACGGCAGACCCTGGGGCGAATTTCCAATCGCCGATGATGTGACTGTCATCCTGCTCGACAGCATCGGTGAACTCGCTTCGCTTTACCGGGTGGCCGACGGCGCTTTCGTTGGCGGTTCACTGGTGGAGAGCGGCGGTCACAACATCTTGGAGCCCGCGGCGTTCGGAAAAATTCCTGTGTTTGGGCCGTCCATGGAGAACTTTAGGGAAATCGCGGAGCGATTCACGGCGGCAGGGGCTGCGGTTCAAGTGGAAAGCCCCGAAGACGCTGGCGTTGCCTGGATCGAGTTCCTGCGCGATCCCGAGCGGGCCGCGCGGATGGGCGAGACCGCTCGTAAGCTTGTCGAAAGCAGCCGCGGCGCCACCAACCGTGCCATTGCCGAGATTGCCGGGCACCTCGACGGCGCTGCGCGAGAGAAAGGATGAATTTTCCGCTGCTGATACGAGTATTGCTCTGGCCGCTTTCTGTCCTGTACGGCGGCTATGTTTGGGTGCGCGCCTGGCTCTATGCGCAGGGCTGGCTGAAGCAGAGGCGCTTGCAGGGCAAGGTGATCAGCGTCGGCAATTTAACCGTCGGAGGTACAGGCAAGACTCCCATGGTGGTGTGGCTCGCAGAGAAATTTCTCGCCGAAGGAAAGCGTGTTGCGATTCTGAGCCGGGGCTATCGAGGCTCCGGCGGAACGAGCGACGAAATCAAACTGCTGAAGCATCGCCTCGGGGAGCGAGTCGCTTTCGGCGTTGGTAAAGACCGGTTTGCCGAGGGTCGTCACATTGAAGAGCGGCAGACTATCGATGTTTTTTTACTGGACGACGGCTTTCAGCATCTCCAGCTCGCGCGCGATCTGGACATCGTGATGCTCGACGGCTCACGCAGACTGAAAGACCAGTGGCTGCTCCCATCAGGAGTCTTGCGAGAGCCAATCTCCGCCTGCCGGCGCGCCGATATTCTGGTCGTGACGCGCAAGACGGAACGTCCTGACATGGAAGCCGGCGCCGCTGACAAATATTCTGTCTTTTACGCGCAGACGCGCTTGTTAGGTTTTCGCCGCTATGGTGGCCAACCCCACATGCAGGATCTCAACGAGATCGGCCACGGCCCGTTCTTCGCCTTCTGCGGTATCGGCAATCCCCGGGCGTTCTTTGATGATCTGAGCCGCTGGCATATTCCCGTTGCCGGGCAGAGTATCTTTCGCGATCATCATCCATATAAAGCAGCCGATCTGAGACGATTGCAGACGGCAGCGCAAAGCGCGGGTGCCATCGCGTTCGTGACCACGGAAAAAGACTCGGAAAATCTGGCCAAAACGGGCGAGATAGCGCTCCCCGTTTTCGTCGCGGTGATCGACTTCGTGCTTTCGGCCGAGAGCGAGTTCCTCGCCGCCTTAGGGCGGAAACTAAAGTCGTCGCACCGGGGGGCGGCGTGAAAATTCTCATACGCGCCACCAACTGGGTCGGCGACGCCATCATGGCATTGCCTGCGCTACGCGCTGTGCGCTCGCGGTTTCCCGAGGCGGAGATATCGATTCTTGCGCGGCCCTATGTGGCAGCCATCTACAAGGAACAACAGGTGTGCGACAACATGATGCTTGTAGAGGACGCGCGAGACATCTTGAGTGAACTCCGTGCGCAAAAATTCGATACAGCTCTGTTGCTGCAGAATGCGTTCCAGGCGGCGTGGTTTGTGTGGCGCGCGGGAATACCAGAGCGCATCGGCTACGCGCGCGACGGCCGAAGCCTGCTCCTCACGAAGGCCTTGCCTGCTCCGAAGCCCGGCGAAATTCCCATGCACGAGCAATACTACTATCTCGAGCTGCTTCGCCGCGCCGGCTGGCTGGATTCTTTGCCGAACGAGTCTTTCATCAAACTCCATGTTCCCGAGGAAAATCACCGGCGCGCCGCGGAGTTTCTTCTTTCCCATGGCGTGAAATCCGACGGTCTGCGCATCGCCATCGGTGCAGGCGCATCCTATGGCTCAGCGAAATGCTGGCCGCCAGACCGTTTTGCGGAGCTGGCAAATCGTCTCCAAGCGAAAGCGCAGGCCGATGTGATTCTCTTCGGCACTCCCGCCGAAGCCAGCGTCGCGTCAGCCATAGCGGCAGGTATGAGTCATCCGCCGACCGATCTCACTGGAAAAACGTCCATCCATGACTTGCCCGCACTTCTCTCCCAGTGCCATCTTTTCATTGGAAACGACTCGGGTGCGATGCACGTGGCTGCGGCGGTCGGCCTGCCCGTCGTGGCCGTCTTCGGGCCCACGGATCCTTTCGGCACCGCGCCCGTCACGCCGCGTTGCACCGTCGTTCAGGAGAAACCATATTGCAGCCCGTGCTTTCTGCGTCGCTGCCCAACGGATCATCGGTGCATGACCCGCGTCACGCCGGAAGCCGTGGAAACCGCCGCGCGTCACTGGATTTCGTCGATGGAGGTGCGTCCTGTCTGAATCGAGCGCGCTCCGCCCCGCCGTTTTTCTTGACCGCGACGGCACGATTTCAGAGGAAGTCGGCTACTTGAATCACGTCAGCCGGCTCCGTATCCTGCCGCATGTCCCTGAAGCCATCTTGCGTTTAAATGACGCCGGTCTGCCTGTGATTGTCGTGACAAATCAGTCCGGCGTTGGGCGCGGCTACTTTCCTGAATCGCTTGTACACTCGGTGCACGAGCTGATGACCCAGCAGCTCCAAGCCGCCGGCGCTCACATCGACGCCATA
This sequence comes from Acidobacteriota bacterium, assembly GCA_013289955.1. Lineage (GTDB taxonomy): Bacteria > Acidobacteriota > Terriglobia > Acidiferrales > UBA7541 > Acidiferrum. The sequence continues at coordinate 182,066 of JABCYZ010000007.1, read as the reverse complement.
TACTATTGCCCGCATATCTCGGCGGATGCCTGCGAATGCCGCAAGCCGAAAACAGGAATGCTCGAACGTGCTTCCCGCGAGCACGCTATCGATTTGCATCGTTCTTTCGTGGTGGGCGATCGTCAAGGCGATATCGAACTTGCCCGCCGCGCGGGCGCTTGCAGTATTCTGGTACGCACCGGTTATGGAGAAGGTGAATACCTTTGGAATGCTCCAAAGTGGGCGATTCAGCCTGATTTCGTGGCAGCCGACCTTGCCGAGGCTGTTCGCTGGATCTTGAGGCCAACGAAATGAAGCGCTCCCCAAAGAAGAACGCGCCGTCATCTTCCGTCGATCTTCTCGCCCTGGCGGACTATGTCGAGCAGTTCTCTTCAAAAACCGTCGTTCTTTTTGGTGATTTTGTCGCGGATGAGTATCAGTTCGGCGAGATTTCTCGCGTCTCCCGCGAAGCGCCCGTCTTGATCCTCCGCCATCGCGAAACACATTTCGCTCCCGGTGGCGGCGCCAACGCCGCCAACAATCTTGCGGCCCTCGGCACGCATATCTACCCCATTAGCGCTGTGGGAGACGATCCCGCAGGAGATGCGCTCATCGCGTATTTCCGGAGCAAACACGTCGACGTCTCAGGCATCTTCCGCGTCAGAGACTGGACGACTCCCACGAAGACGCGCTTCTTGGCTGGCTGGGCCCACACCGTCGGCCAGCAAGTTCTCCGCGTCGATCGCGAACCGCAATCGCCGCTCCCGGAAGCCGTGCGCAAAAAACTTCAAGCGAGACTAGAGGGGAAACTGGGTTCCGCGCATGCGCTGGCCGTTTCCGATTATGGTTTTGGCGTTGCCTCGCCTGCTCTGCTCCGTCAGGCTCTTTCAAAGCAAAACGGCGCGCCTCCAGTCACTCTCGATGCGCGCCACAACCTGCACGATTATGCTAAGGCGGGCATCACATCGGCTACTCCCAATGAAGCGGAACTGGAATCCCTCCATCACGTTGCCATCGGCCAGAATCTTGGGGAACTGACTCGCTGCGGCGCCGCAACGCTCGCGGCAATGAAGCTGCACGCCCTGCTCGTCACGCGCGGGCGCGATGGCATGGCGCTCTTCGAACCAGGCGACCAGCTGACGCAAATATCCGTATACGGAAGCGATCAAGCCGTTGACGTAACCGGTGCCGGCGACACGGTCCTTGCCGCCTACACGGTTGCGTTGGCCTGCGGCGCTTCTCCTCTCGCGGCCGCCCACATTGCCAACATTGCCGGCGGTCTGGTGGTCATGAAGCGCGGCACCGCCACAGTGACGCGCGATGAGCTTCTCGCTGTCCTGCGCCGCCAAGCCGGCGGAGCCGCTTCCTGACTCATGCGCCTCGCTGAATCCAAAATCGTTGCTCGCGAATCTCTCCGCGGCAAATTAGCAGAGCACAAGAAGCAGGGACAGCGCCTCGTTTTTGCCAACGGCTGTTTCGATACGCTTCACGTCGGCCATGTCCGTTATCTGGAAGGAGCGCGCCGCGAAGGCGACATTCTCGTCGTCGGTGTGAATGCGGACTCGAGCGTCTGCGCGCTGAAGGGTCCCGGCCGGCCCGTCCTTGATGAGAATGCGCGCGCGCTGCTCGTTGCCGCGCTCCGCGCCGTTGATTACGTGGTTCTTTTCAGCGAACCCAGCGTCGAGTCGCTGCTCGAAGACCTCCTCCCGGACGTTCACGCCAAAGGAACCGATTACACACTGGAAACAGTCCCCGAGCGCGCCACCGCCGCACGCCTAGGCATCCGGGTTGCTATCGTCGGCGATCCCAAGGATCATTCGACCCGCGGGCTTCTAGAATCCGTTCGCAAGGCTCCGCATGCCTGATTTCCGCTTCTTGGTTCTTCGGCTCGGTTCGCTCGGCGACATCGTGCATACCTTTCCGGCTGTTGCCGCGTTACGTGAATCTTTTCCCGCCTCCGAAATTATCTGGCTCACGCACCCGCGTTGGAAACTTTTGGTGGAAAGCAGCGCGCTGGCTTCAGAAGTGTGGGCCACCGAAACGCGCTCCATTCCTTCCCTGCGCAAGATTATCGAAGCCCTGCGAGCCGCTCGCTGGGATGCCGCGATCGACTATCAAGGCCTCTGGAAGTCTGCGGCACTCCCTTTTTTCGGCGGCATCCAACGCAGAATCGGTTTCTCTTCAGAGACGATTCGCGAGTTTGGCGTTCCAATTCTTTACACCGATCGCGTTCGCTGCGTCACGACACACATCGCCGATCAAAACGGGGAGTTATCCCGGAGAGCGGGATCCGGCAACCCTGTCGCGAGCTTCAGCTTGGGAGTCCCGCAGCAGGATGAGTGCGGCATTCGCGACTATCTGCAAAATCTTGGACTGGATCGCTACATCGTCTTGAGTCCCGGCGGTGGCTGGCGCTCGAAGTGCTGGCCTCCTGAACGCTTTGGCCAACTCAGCCAGTTGATTCGCGAATCGCTTGGCCTGCGCTGCGTGGTGAATTACGGTCCCGGCGAAGACGATCTCGCCCTTGCCGTCCGTGAATGCAGCGGCGACGCCGGGCCAATTCCTTATAATGGTCCGCTTGGCCCTTTGATGGCTCTCCTGCGCAATGCCGCGTGCATCGTCGGCGGCGATACTGGCCCACTTCATCTTGCGATCGCCCTGGGCACTCCGGCAGTCGCTCTCTTCGGTCCAACGGACCCCGCGCGCAACGGCCCGTATGGCACCGAGGACATCGTCTTGCGCGCTCCCGGCGCAGTCAGGACGCACAGCCGCATCGACGAAACTCATCCTTCCATGCTCGAGATTCAAGTGCCCGAGGTCTTCGAGGCAATTCGCCGCCGCCTGGGAGTTTCTGCTTGAACTCCGCCGGCACTTTTTTTGCCCGCTGGCGGGTTCGGCTCAGCTACCCTCTTGCGATTCTTGTCTTGTGGTTTGCGCGGCCAACTCCACGCACCATTCTTTGGGGAGCTCCCTTAGGTTTACTGGGCCTATTCCTCCGCGCGCGGGCTGCCGGCCATCTCCACAAGCAGGAAGTTTTGACGGTTACCGGCCCCTATGCCTACACGCGCAACCCGCTCTATTTTGGCAGCTCCATTCTTACGCTCGGAGCCTCTGTTGCCGCGCACTCCTGGCTATCGGCTGCCATTCTGTGCACTTATTTTGCGCTGTTCTATTCCATCGTCATGCGGCGCGAAGAGGTGGAACTTCGGCAACATCACGGCGCTGCCTTTGACGAATACGCCCGCACCGTCCCGTTGTTTTTTCCTCGTCTGACTCCAAGGAAGCTCTCATTCGGGGGCCCCGGTTCATTTTCCTTTGCGCAGTACAAGAAGAATCACGAATATGAGGCGGCTATCGGCTTCTTACTATTGCTCGCGGTATTGCTGTTGATCTGGTGGTTGCGCCTGCCCTGAGTTTGCTCCCGCCTTTTTCTCCGGACACGCCAGAAAGCGCTGATTTCAAGCCGTTTCCCGCCGGTCAAAATAGGCATGGCCCCATCGCGGTCTCTGCCCCGAATCCGCGCGCCGGCAACGGCAGGTTGTTTGAAAGGCTCCGGATTCGGATGCCCGTAGGAATTGTCTTCTCCCGTGCTGATCACTGCCGCGCCTGTATGCACCGGGGAGTTCCTGCAGCCAGGATGGCCAGTCTTCAGGACGTCTGCCCATGACGCCTCTCGGCTGTGATCCGGCAATATAGAGAACCCAGAATAGAAAAAGCGGCAGCAGGGAAGAGGCGGCCGATCCCGGCCAAGACGATACCCGCGCCGGGCAACGAGGCCAGAGAAGCAAAACCGGTCGCGAAGCGGATAGGCGGGCAAACTCTTTCAGCGAACTGACGCCAGCAAAAAAACAGCGATGGCGACGGCCGGAAGTCTCACGGCACTCTCTTTAGCCTCAGCAGCGTTTCGATGTGATAGGTCTGTGGAAATAGATCGAACAGATGCATCTCGCGCAACTCATACCGCACGTTCGGTAGGGTAATCTCTTTCGGTTTCCGCGGCGAACCAGTCAAAACGGCCAAGTCTCTCGCCAAGGTGGACGGATCGCACGACAAATACACGATGTCTGCCGCGCCAAGGTTGGCTAGCAACGCTGCCGTCTCGGCTCCCAGACCCGCTCGCGGGGGATCCAGCACGATGAACTCCGGCCGCTCCTGCGTTTTTTTCAGAAAATCCTCCGCGTGTTCGTTGTGCGTGGTCACCGATACCCCGGCGGCCTCCGCGTTGGCATAAAGGTCGCGTGTAGCCGCAAGGTTGGCATCCACGCACACAACCCTTTCAAACGCCCGCGCAAGTGGCAGCGAAAAAAAACCGACACCCGAATACATATCCAGCGCCAGCTTGCCCTTTGCGCCTGCCGTCACCGTCTCGAGCAAATCTCCAATCAAAAACCGGTTCACTTGAAAAAACGACAAGTGGCTCACGCGAAACTTGAACCCGCCAGCCTCATGAATCAAATAGCCCGGCCCGGTCAATTCGAACTTGTCTTTCTTCTGATCCAGCAGCAGCAAACTATCGATCTGCGGAATTGCTTCTCGCAAAACCACCGCGAGTTCCGCGGCAGGCTTAGGAAACCGTTCAAACGCCACATTCAGCGCGATCTTCTCGTCCGCCGAGTCGGCAAATGCCTCGATCTCCAGAATCCCAAGGGGCAAAGCGCCAGAACGCGCCATTTCCTGCAATCGGCCGAACGTTTCAGCGAGCAGAGGCGAAAGCACCGGACACTCGTCGATCGGCACGATGAAGGAACTCTCCGGCAGAAAATATCCCAGCGCTCGCGGCATCCCGCTCTTCACCGCCCACTGCGCGCGGTTCCTGTATCCGTAAGGCTCTGCAGTATGCGCCTGAATTTCTCCATCCCAGGAAATTCCGCCCAGCCGCGAAAGCGTTTCGCGCAAAATCTCTTTCTCCAAGCGGACCTGCTCGGCCGCCGCGATGTGCTGGTAGTGGCATCCGCCGCACGTTTGAAAATGCGGGCACGGCGCCGCAATGCGCTCCTTCGAGGCCGACGTTACTTCCAGCAATTTTGCCCAGACGGCTTTCTTTTTTTTCGACTTCTCGGCTGCGCGGACCTCTTCTCCCGGCAGCACGAACGGCACAAATACCGTGTTCCCATCGGCGTGCGCCAGTCCGTCGCCGCCATACACCAGCTTCTCAATAGATAATCGTAACTCGTCAGACATATCCGTAGGCCCCATTCTGCGTTTTTTCGCTCAGAAAGAAAAGGTTATCGCTTCTGGAGAGCGTGCTTCAGGAAAAGTAGTACAAGCTCAGCCGCGGCAAGCGAAACTCCTCGAGCAGCCGCTTCTGCAAATATTGCTTTTCGACCAGCGCAATCTGCTCCGCCCTCATTTTGCGCCTGTATACGGCGAGCTGACCGTCCATCTCGCGCCGAATCTTCAGCATCATTTCCTCGTTCGCAAAGCTTATCAAAACGGCCTGCAGCTTATCGTCTAGAATCGTCAGCCGCCTCTCCAAATCTTCCAAGTCCAGCAAGTCCGGCGCGTCGAGCATCGTCGTAATTCCGCGCAATGACTCCGCGACTTCGTTCAAGCGCTCAAAGAGATCCGAACGCGTCGATTTCGCGCCAGTTGCTGCTGAGGTAATTTGCGCCGCGTTCTTCAGAAAGTACTCCCGCAACTCCTCCCGCGAAAACGGTTCTTTCGCCGCGGCGTTTCCATTCTTTGGCGTCCTGCCAGCCGCAGCTTCCAGTTGTTCTTCTGCCGCTTCCAGCACGGCGTCCGTGCAGTACGCCAGACTCTTCAACGGCTTGCCCGCCCCGCGCCGCGATCGCTGGTAGCTTTCAAACGCGTGATCGATCCCTTTCAACACCGCGTCCAGCGGCACTCCCGCTTTCTGCCACGTCTCCATGATCGCCCAGTCCAGCGGCGACACCAGCAAATGCGCCCCGCGCTTCTTCCAGAAATAATTCTCGATTTCCGTGAAGTAATTGAAGTAGTTCCAGCCATCCATGGAATTCGCCAGTGCGAGCGAAGCGGGGTGCTAAAAAGGGGCGCGCACCAAAGGGGTAACGCGCCTCAGCGCCAACGCTTAGCTATCTCTGCGCCTTCTTCGCCGGGACTGCCTCAGGCGCAGCCGTTCGCATCCCGCGATGTGGCGCGGCTCCTTTTCCAGCTTCCGCCGGCTGATTTTTCTCCCAAATCAGCCGCAATCCCGTCAGCGTCAGAAATTCATCCGTCTCCTGAATCTGTTTCGAGCCTTTGGCGACCAATCTCGCTTGCCCGCCAGTAGCAACCACCTTCACTTCGCCGCCGAGTTCCGCTTTCATGCGCCGCAGCATCCCGTCCACCATGTCCACCGCCCCGTAATACAGTCCCGCCTGCATATGCGTGACGGTATTCGTCCCAATCACCTTTCCCGGATCCTTGATCTCCACGCGCGGCAATCTCGCCGCTCGCGCAAACAGAGCCTCCGACGAAATTCCCAACCCCGGCGCAATCACTCCGCCTAAATATTCTCCGCGAGCTGAAATCGCATCAAATGTAATCGCCGTTCCAAAATCTACGACGATGCACGGCCCGCCGTATTTGTGAAACGCCGCCACGCCGTTCACGATCCGGTCCGCGCCAACTTCCAGTGGATTGTCCACCAACACCGCCATCCCCGTTTTCACGCCGGCTTCCACGAACAGCGCCTTCTGGCCAAAATAAATCCGCGACATCTCCGCCAGCGTCCAATTCACCGGCGGCACCACCGAGCTGATGATTACGCCGCCAATCGAGTCGCGGTCCAAACCGGCCAAGGTAAACAAATTTCGCGTAAGCACGCCGTATTCATCAATCGTCTGCTGCCGCGCTGTCGTCAGCCGCCAATTCGCGATCAATTCCTCGCCGCGAAAAACGCCCAGCACCGTATTCGTGTTCCCGACATCGATCGTCAGCAGCATCTACCGCGCCTCCGCCACGTCCCCGGAAATCACCGTCACCACCTGCCCATCGTCGCGCTTTACGAGCAGCAATCCTTCCGGACCGAGCCCCGCCGTCGTCCCCGCAAAACTCTCCGCCCCGCTCGTGACCCGCACGCGTTTCCCGCTCGCATAGCTCGAGAAGGCCTCGAATTTCTCGGTCACCGCCGCCGGGCCTTCGCGCAGAAAACGATTGTAGTCGCCCTCGAATTCTCGCAGCAACAGCACCAGCAATTCCAGCCGCGAAACTTGCCCACCCGTTTCCAGCCGCAGCGAACTCGCGGTAGTTCCCAGCTCGCCGGGGAATTTCTCCTGATTCACGTTCAACCCGATTCCCACAATCACAAATCGCACCAGTGACGGTTCCGCGTGCATCTCCGTCAAAATCCCGCCCACTTTCTTTCCGCGCAGCAGCAAGTCGTTCGGCCACTTCAAATCTGGTGCCAGCCCGGTCCGCGATTCGATGGCCGCTCGCGCCGAAAGCCCGGCCATCATCGTCAAAAGCGGCGCCTGCACGGGAGCCAGCCGCGGCCGCAAAAGCAAAGTCACATAAATCCCCGCCGCTCGGTCGGATTGCCAGGCCCTTCCCGCGCGTCCCTTGCCGGCCGTTTGCTCTTCTGCCAAGACTACCGCGCCTTCCGGTTCGCCAGCGTGCCCTAATTCGAGGGCCACGCGATTTGTCGAATCCGTCTTAATGAAGTGGTAGATGCGCTTCCCGAAAAGGCTTCCTTTCAATCTTTGCCGCAACATGTCCGGAGTCAAAATATCCGGCACGCGCTCCAAAAAATATCCCTCGCCCGCCTTGCCCCTCACCTGCACGCCCAGCCCGCGCAATTGCCGCACCCACTGCCACACCATCGAACGCGACACACCAATTTCCCGCGCAATCCGCGCCCCGCTGATCACAATCGTCGCGTTCTTCGCCAGCAGCGTCAGCAAAGCCGCCAGCCGCTTGTCCGTTGTCCCTGGGAGGGTCTCTTGGGCCATCGAGGTTCTACCGCGCACTTCCGCGCCGCCTAAGCTTACGTTTCCTGCCCGCGCTGCACAAGCGCGCCAGCCACGCGCAAAACTCTGCGGTTGGCCGCCTCGTAGGGCCATCCGCCCGCGTTGTTTATCGGTGCCTTTCCAATTCCGCCAACCGTTCGCGCAACTTTTGCAACTCGATCCGCTGGTCCGCGAGTGTCGCTTCCAGGCCACGAATAATCTTCTCCGGCGCCCGGCTGCGAAAAGTTTCGTTCCCCAGCTGGCTCTCTTTCGACGAAATCGCCTTTTGCAGTCCCTCGATCTCCTTCTTCAGCCGCGTCTTCTCCGCTTCCCCGTCCACCGCATCCGAATACGCAATCCGAACATCGAACGCCGCCGTCGACCGCACCGCTCCCCCCGCTTGCTCCAGCGGCTTGCTGGAAATTGTGAGAAGAGAGAGTGATGCCAGGCGGACGATGCCATCCTTGCTGCGTTCCATCGCATCTCGCGTCACCCCGTCGAAGCTATACAATTCTGCGGACATTTTCTTCTTGGGGTCGAGCTTCATCTCGGCGCGAATATTACGCAACGCGGTCACAACCTCTTGCATCATCTGGAACTGGCCCATCAATCCAATCTCCTTGCCGCCAGTCGTCCAATGGGTCCGTGGGGTAGGAAATGGATCAAGCGCAATCGACTTCGCTTCCGCCGCTTGCGGGAGCTGGTGCCACAATTCTTCCGTCAAAAACGGCATGAACGGATGCAGCAGCCTCAGCGCATCGTTGAACGCCGCAAACAGATTCTTCCAAGCCACGACCGCTCGTTCCCTGTTTTCACTCTGCAATTCCGGCTTGACCCACTCGATATACCAGTCGCAGAAATCTCCCCAGAAAAACTGGTACACGTCCTGCGCCGCCTCGTGAAACCGGTAATTCTTAAGCGCTTCATTCACGGTCTCGATCGTGATCGTCAGCCGCGAATATAGCCACTGATCTACCAGCGGTACACTTCCCTCGAAGGCATATGGCGCGCCCGACCGCACCCCCGGCGAAGCCAACTCCTCAATCCCCGTCCCTCGCTGCTCAAACTTGTCCAGATTCAGGAACAAAAACCGTGCCGCATTCCAGATCTTGTTGGCGAAATTCCGCGCGCCTGCCAGCCTGTCGTCGGACAGCACAATATCCGTTCCCGGCGCCGCCATCGACGCCAGGCAAAACCTCATCGCGTCGGTGCCGTACTGTTGATTCAGCGCCACCGGATCGAGCCCCGTCCCCTTGGACTTGGACATCTTCTCGCCGCTGCCTGTCCGCACCAGCGAATGCAAATACACCGCGCGAAACGGCACTTTCCCGGTGAAGTGAATCCCCAGCATGGCCATCCGCGCCACCCAGAAAAACAAAATGTCGTAACCGGTGATCAACAAACTCGTGGGATAGTACTTCTCAAAATCCGCGGTCTTCTCCGGCCACCCCAGCGTCGAAAACGGCCAAAGCCCCGAACTAAACCACGTGTCCAGCACGTCCGGATCCTGCCGCAATTTTCCGGAACCGCACTTCACGCATCTCGTCGGCGCTTCCTCCGCGACGATCATCTCCTCGCAGCCCCCGCAGTACCATGCCGGAATCCGGTGCCCCCACCAAAGCTGCCGAGAAATCGTCCAATCGCGAATATTGTCGAGCCAGTTCAAGAATTCCTGCCGCCGGTTGTCCGGCACAATTTGAATCGTGTTTTCTTTGCCAGGCTCCCACTCCCGCACCGCCCGCAGCGCCGGGGCCGCCAGCCCCTTCATCGCGCAGAACCACTGCGTCGAGATCCGCGGCTCGACAATCGTCTTGCTCCGCTCGCAAATCCCGATGGCATGGGTGTGGTCCGTCACTTTTTCCAACAACCCCAGTGCCTTCAGATCTTCCACGATCTTTTTTCGCGCTTCGAACCGGTCCAGTCCGGCATAAGTTCCAGCCGCTCCGCTCATGCGCCCGTCATCCCTCATCACGTCAATCTCTGCCAGGCCATGCCTCTTGCCGACTTCAAAGTCATTCGGATCATGCGCCGGCGTAATTTTCACAGCGCCTGTCCCGAATTCCCGGTCCACCATGCTGTCCGCAATGATCGGAATCTCCCGATTCATCAATGGCAGCACCACCCTCTTGCCCACCAGCCCCGAGTACCGTTCATCCTCGGGATTCACCGCCACCGCCGTATCTCCCAGCATCGTTTCCGGCCGCGTGGTCGCAACAACGACGGATTCCTCTGTGCCCGCAACGGGATACCGGATGTACCACAGATGACCCAAGCGCTCTTCGTGATTCACTTCCAGATCGCTCAACACCGTCAAACACACCGGGCACCAATTCACCAGCCGCGTCTCGCGATAAATCAACCCCTCGTTATAAAGCTGCACGAACACCTTGCGCACGACTCGCGACATTTCCGGTGACAGCGTAAACCTTTCCCTCGACCAATCGCAGCTTTCCCCAATCCCGCGCATCTGCTCCGTGATCTGACTGCCCGCCTCCGCCTTCCACGCCCAAACTCTCTTCTCAAACTCCTCGCGCCCGAGCTTCTGGTAGTCGATGCCCTGATCCATAAGCTGTTTCACAACGACCCGCTGCGTCGAAATGCCCGCGTGATCCGTGCCCGGCAGATACAAAGTGTTGTATCCGCGCATCCGGTGCCAGCGCGTCAAAATGTCGATCTCCGTATGCTCCAGCATGTGCCCGATGTGCAGCGAGCCCGTCACATTCGGCGGCGGGATCACGATCGAAAACACGGGTCCCGGCGCACTCGGATCCGCCTTAAACAGCTCCTGCTTGACCCAGTACTCCGCCCAGCGAGGCTCTATCTGCTGCGGCTCATACGCCTTGGCAATCTCTCTCGCCATCAGGAACGCATCTCCCCGTTGTAGGGACGGGCCCTGGCCCGCCCTCTTTCTTTGCTTGCAATCTTCGAAGCTGTTTCAAGTCGTCAAAAGTAATCTTCGACTATACGGGGCAAAAACAGACTCCGTCAATTCCAGTGCGTCGCCGGCACATTCCCCATCGTCCCCCCTGACGGATTCTGCCTAGCGGATGGGCTCTTTTGGTCAGGGAAACTCTTACTCCGAGGCTGCCAACTGGCCGCCGTTCTTTGTTTTCAGCGGGGTACAGCCAAATCTGGCTTTGCCCTCTGGTGAAACCCATGTGTTTTTCTCTCAATACCCGGGGGGTAGGGGGAGAATCATGCGAGAGAGGGAACTCCGGCAAGAGAGCGGACGGAGGAACCGCTGGGAACTACCGGTCGGGAATCACAAGGGACAACAGATGGGGCCAGAAGCTAACGGGCGCAGGGAACTACTGTTTCTTCGCGTTCATCTCGTCGCGAACCATCGATTCCACGACTTTCTTGAGGATATCTCGGGTAACGGCCTGGAGCATGTCCGGGTTCATCTTAGCGAGAACTTTGGCCACCATGTCTTCCATGCTCGGTTCAGAAGCCTTTGCGCTAGCATCCACGGCCGGCGCCCCTTTGCCGGTTTCCGCAACCTGGTGCGCCTCTTCGCGAATCGCATCCACGGTCGCCGCTGTCAGCGCTACCTCTACCACTCTGGACTTCGCCTCCTGGCTCAAAACCGGTGTGAGTGAATCGACCGTCGCTTCAAGATCCCCTCTCAGGACCTTTTCGTTGCTCCCTACATAGAGGGAGGTCTCAGCAGCCGCATGAGCTGCGGGAGCGCTCCCTGCCGGAGTACTTGCCGCAGGAGCATCCCAGGTTGACGCGAGGCGGCTGGCTTTCTGCACTTCCTCGTCCCACGGACTGGCTACAGAGGAAAACCATGAACTTGCCGCCGGCTTTTCAGATTCCTGAGCTGGCGCAACGATCGCTGGTGCGCTCGGTGGAGCCTCAGAGGGAACCTTTGCTTGAACCTCGGACAGTGCCGCTTCCCGCACGTCCCGTTTTGGAGGCGCGGGAGCTTCGATCGTCGCAGCTTCCAGTACAGTCTTATGGCTCAGCGCGGGTGCCCACGCGTCTCCCGGAAATGGCGCAGCGGGCGCGGCCCCCGCGCGTGATTCCGCAACCGGCAGGTCTGTTACCATCGCGCCGACGCTCTGTTCTGTTTCTGCACCTTCCTCGAATGCGGAAATCTCTTTTTGCGGCGCCCACGAGTCGTTTCTCATCTTCCGCGCCGGCGCTTCCGAGAACGCCGTCTCGCGCCAATCCTTCACTGGGCCGCTTGCTGCGGCTTCGTCTTCTCCCATCGCGTCGCCCGCGTCGCGCCTCCACGATCCAGTGCTCTCTTCCTCTTCTTCCTCTTCGATCTCATCTTCCTTGTCGCCCGAATTCCAATCGCGCTCCAGCTGCGGCCGCGCCGTTGTAGCTTCCCCAATATCTTCTTCCTGCTCAGCTGCTGGCGATTCCAGCAGGCTCCCGAACGCCAGGGGCTGCGATCCTGCGTCAATCTTCACGGGTTCCGGCGCACCAGGCATCTCTTCTTCTGCCGGCTCGCTCTCGACCGATGGGAATTCCGGAACGGGCTCGAGTGTACCCATGCTCGTAATCGCGCGTGCGGAGGGAACTGCTCGCGGCGCCAGCATTTCCGCCACGTGCATCGGTTCTTCCGGCACCTGCGGCGGCGGTGCTGCTCCGCCAATCGAAACGCCAGCTCGCGCAAGAGCGGACTTCACCATCGAAATCAGTGGATCAGGCGGCACAAACGGCTTCTTCAACACTCCGTCTGCTCCAACGCGCTGTGCTTCTTGTTCGTCGAGCGGGTCGAAAGCGCCGACCAGCAATATCACCGGAATGTGCGCAAGCGTGCTGTCCGATTTCACGTATTGGCAAACTTCGTACCCGTTGCGGACGGGCATGAAAACATCCGCGAGAACGAGGTCCGGGCGTATATCGGAAATCTTTCGAACCGCGGCTTCGCCATTGCCAACGGCAACGACGTCGATGCCCTGATCTTTCAGGGCAAGCCCCACCATCTTCTGGATGTTGCTGTTATCGTCGGCGACGAGAATCCTGGCCACTAAGCTTCCTCCGGATATACTTCACCCGTGTCTGGCATATCGACCGCTTTGCGATCGCTTCAAACTATCGACCGACTTGCGGCCGACTGATCTTCAAGACTCCACAGTATTGGAGCACCCGGCGTATTGTGCGTCAATCTTCTCGCTGTACCTGTGTGTCGGAAATGAATACGCCCTCCCGGCAGCTTCCTGGCAGGGTTCTTTACCAAAAAAAAGGGGTACAGCCCTGGCTGCACCCCTCCATCCCGGTTATTTGGTGGTGCCAGCTACCAGGGGACCAGCTTGCGCAGTCCCTTCTTCTTCTTGCTGCTAGATTCCTTCTTGGAGTCGCTGTTCTGTGAGTCCCCAGTTTTTGCCGCATCCGCCGCAGGTGCCGCACCGGCTCCCGCAGTGTCGCTCTTTGCTTCTGCCGCCGCTGATGGCGTGTCGGTTTTTGCGGACATTTCTGTTGCAGCCCCGGCCGGAGGGTTCTTCGCCGGTTCATCGCTTGTCGAGGTGCTCGAAGTAGTTGGCGGTGCCGTCGGCGTTGGCGACGCTTCTGTACCTGCTTCCTTTGGCTGTTCACCAGTCGCGGGAGCGGTTGCTGGGGCTTCGCTGCCGGCCGGAGCCACGTTCTCAGAATTGCTGGTGGAATCCGTTGTCCCGGTCTGTCCCGGTACTACCGTTTGAACGAGTGACGTTCCAGGTTTCCCGGTCGCCGATTTTCCACCCGGTGTCAGCAGGTCCCCGGCGGACATCGAGTCGGATTCCGGCTCCATGTTGGGAGCTCCGGTTCTCGCCGCCGCCATAAATTCCCCATGCGGCCCGCTGTTTATTAACGAGAGCGGCCTTTTCACCAGAGGAGTTTTCGGCCTCGGTGTATTCTGCTCCGCCGTCATCCATGCAAGAGCATTGGGATCCGCCTGGGGCACGGGAACTCCAGCTGCCTTTAGCTTGTCCTTGGCTTGCGGTGCCAGATTCGACAAAGGATAGTTCTTCACAATTCTCGAGTAATAGAGCGAAGCAACCTCTTTGTGTTCGCTTCTCTCGAAGATGTCGCCCATCATCCAAAGCGCCTGGTCTGACTTGCTGTACAGCGGATAGCGGTTCGTCACCGTTAGAAGCCTGGCCGCCGCCGCTCTCTTGTCGTTCTTCACGTAGTAGTAGTAGCCGATGCGGTAGTCGCCTTCCGCCAGCACTTCCTGCACTTCTCTCAAATGCTGTTGCGCCTGGGAAGCCAGCGGATCGTTGGGATATTTTTGGAGAAAAGTCTGGAACTCTTCTTCCGCCGCAAGCGCATGGCTTCTGTCCCGGTCGGGCTTGTCCATCTGCTTGTAGTGCGTCATGGCCACTTGCATCTGCGCGTAGGTCGCTTCGGGCAGGAAAGGGAAGAACACTTCAAAGTCTTTGTAACCGGAGACGGCCAGCGCGAGGTTCGAAGTTCCGCCCTCTTTGTAGTAGGAGTCCGCGATCGCCAGCTTGGCCTTCGCTAGATACTCGCTGTCCGGATACGTATTGATGAGCGTCTGCATGTTCAGGCGGCCGACTTCTTGCCGGCCGTGCTTGATATCGTCCACCGCACGGTCGTACAAAATCTTGTCCGGCTGCGCGTTGTTGTCGACACTCGTCGATTTATCGATCTTTTTCTTCTTGTGGAAAATCTGGGTGACTTGCGCGCTGCACGTCGTCGCTCCCAGCAAAAATAGCGCCCCCAAAACACAGAGCGCTAGATCTTTCCGGGTTACATATAGCTTTGAGGTTGCACAGCTTACCGTTCGGCCCAAACTTCACCTCTCTCGCGAATGTCGGGTTCCTCGCCGCAATCCCTGGCTAAGCCCGCTGGAAACCAGCCCAGTACAGACTTAGACCTCTCAGCACTCGAACCGGCGGGAACGAACAAGTATAACCTGAACGAAAGGCCAGGTGGAGCATGAAATTGGTCCCCAAGGACAGTTCCGCCCAGCCGATCTTACCCCCTGTGATGCATACTCCGGTCCTCCGGGGTTGCCTGACCGCCTGCCCGCACTACTATAATTTTTAACGAAATGTAACAATGATCCCGCTCGTCATCGCTACTATACGGCGTTCAGGTTTCCGAGGAGCCGCGGCCAGCCGCTCACTGATTTAAATGGACAAACGCAAATTTCTCTTTGTTTCACTCTCCGGCCTCATTGGCGACATCGCCTGGCAAGTTCTTAAGGAAGGCCACGACGTTCGCTACTACATCGAAGCCGAAAAAGAGCGGGACATTGCTGACGGCTTCGTTCCCAAATCGAAGGACTGGGAACGAGATGCCAAGTGGGCCGATATCATCGTTTTCGACGACACCCTCGGCCAGGGCGCCAGGGCTCACGCGCTCCGCGCCGCGGGGAAGCCGGTCATCGGCGGCACGGAATACACCGATCGGCTCGAGGATGATCGTTCTTTCGGCCAGGAAGAGCTAAAGAAAGCCGGCGTCAATATCATCCCTTATCAGGATTTCGAATCGTTCGATCCGGCCATCGAATTCGTGATGAAAAACCCCGACCGCTATGTCATCAAGCCCAGCGGGGAAGCGCAAAACGTCAAGCGCAGGCTTTTCGTCGGCGAGGAAGAAGACGGCGATGACGTCGTTCGCATGCTCGAAGCCTACAAGCGCGCTTTTTCCGACGAGATTAAAGTGTTCCAGTTGCAGCGGCGCGTCACTGGCGTCGAAGTCGCCGTGGGCGCTTTCTTCAACGGCAAAAAATTTATCACGCCGGTCAACATCAACTTCGAGCACAAAAAACTCTTCCCCGGCAATATTGGCCCGCCCACCGGGGAAATGGGCACATCCATGTTCTGGAGCGATCCCAACCGCCTGTTCAATCAAACGCTCCTCAAAATGGAGCCCAAGCTCGCCGAAGAAGGCTACGTCGGTTACATCGACCTGAATTGCATCGTGAACAACAACGGGATCTATCCGCTCGAATTCACGAGCCGCTTCGGCTATCCCACGATCAGCATCCAGCAGGAAGGCATGCTGACGCCCATCAGCGATCTCTTCTGGGAGCTGGCCACCGGCGCCGAGCCCAAGTGGCGCACGCGCAGCGGGTTCCAAATCGGCGTTCGCATTGTTGTCCCGCCGTTTCCGTTCGACGACGAGCCCACGTTTGAATCATTCTCGAAAAACGGCGCCATCGTCCTGAAGAAACCTAACTTCGATGGCATTCACATCGAAGATGTAAAGGAAGTCAAGGGCCAGTGGCTCATCGCGGGCACGAGCGGAGTCGTGCTGGTCGTGATCGGCACGGGCCAAACCATGCTCCAGGCAAAAACCCAAGCCTATACGCGCATCAAGAACATCATGATCGCCAACATGTACTACCGCACCGATATAGGCGACCGCTGGGTAGAAGACTCCGACAAACTGCACAACTGGGGCTATCTGCGCTAGTTGCTCGAGGTTTTTCGAAGCCCTGCCCGCTCCCGGACTTCTACGAATCTACCTCGCGAAATAGCCTGTCTTGGCGCGCACCTTTACGCCGTCGCGTTTGGGCTTGATTACAATTTTTCGGAAGTTGTCATCCTTTACCGGATCCGTGGGGTAGTAGCCGAGCTCGTAAGAAGTCCTTAATTCCTCCGCAATCTGGCGGAAATAGACATGCGCGTCGGTGGTTTCCGCGTCGATGTGGGCGCCGCCGGTTTCGCGCGCTACGCGATCCATCACCCGGGTGCCGTATTTGTTGCGCGCTGTCAGTTTGCCATGTTCTCTGTCGGTGTAACGGATTGCGTACACCACCACGTTTTCGGCCTGCGCGGTCTCAATCGCTGTCATCATGTCATGTGAACTGGAGTTGTCTTCGCCATCGCTAAAAAGCAAAATCGCTCGTCGTCCGTTTTCACGCGCCAACTTTTCGGTCACCGAATAATAGATCGAGTCATAGAATGCGGTCCCTAGATCGCGATCCTCGTCCGGGCCGAGCAAGGGGAACTTCCCGCTGCCCTTTTGATATTTTTTCCACTCGTCAAGCAGATCCGCTCCCGCGCCTGAAAAATCACTCACCATGCGGATGTGGTTGGCAAATCCGACCAAAAAGACGCGGTCCTTCGGACCCAAGACGTCCTTGAGAAAAACTTCCAAGTCGTTTTTATGCTGTTTGGAAAAATGATCCTGGCTTCCGCTGGCATCCACGACAACGCCCAGCGTTAGGGGCACATCGGAACTGCGCGAAAAGAAGGCTATTTTCTGTGGTACGGCATCCTCGAATACGTCCACGTCGTCCGGCGTGAGATTATCCACCAAGGCGTCATGAGCGTCGCGTGCCACAAAGGCCACGCTCACCAAATTCACTTTGATGCGGATCGGTTCCTGCCCCTGGCCAGACGAGACGCCGAGCGTAACGCCCAGCGTCAGCAGTCCAGGGACCGCCGCCAGGGAGAAGCTTCTGCGAATGCGCATGTGGATTATGCCGGCCCTCAAGCCGGAGTCTTGTCGTCGCTGCGCGCCTCGATGAATAGAAGGTTGAAAATGGTGCCCGTCCCGTTCGGCTTTACGCTGACGATATGCTGCTTCTCCTTGGAACCGGCTTTGAAGAGCATTTCACCCGCATCCGCATGGTCATCGTCGCAGCTGAGTTTCTTCGATCTGTCGCTTTTTTCCTTGTCTCCCTGGGTCTTCGACCCTCCGCTGCAATTCAGCACTGTCCCGTATTTCGCGAGGGCCTTCTGATAAAACGCCGCCACTTTTTCCGGCGAGTCGCTCGACTCCATCTTCAAAACCACCAACTTGAAGCCAAACGTGCTCCCCCATAGTCCCAGGTTCGCCGCCGAAGAATCGTTCTTCTCGTCTTTGTGCGGTGTGGCGCCGGGGTACAACGGCAACCCCGCCTCCTTTGCCGTAGCTTGTGCGCTGATCACCAGACCCGCTTCGCTCCCATCCTTGTTCGTCACCGTTACATTCACGCCGCTTTTGTCCTTCGCTTGCTCTTGCGCGATCGCAGAAAGCCCGGCCAGGCCCAGCACTCCACACAACGCCGCGCCAAGCAAAGCTGCACGGCCACCGTTCGTTCGGATCCCTTCTGAAAGGCCACTCGCATGTTTGCTCATTCGATCCTCCTTCACCCTTTTGTGTCTACGGGATATCTAGTCTATAGGACGACACACGCCCTCGATTGTTTCACCCACCCTTCAGGCCCGCCTTCCGTAGAGTACGAAGCGCGCGTTGACGAAGTTCCATTCTCCGCTGACCGGGTGGCGCGAGCGGTTGGCCGCGGGCAAGGAGCCCGGCAAGCTCCAGGTCCGTCCAAATCAGACGAGGTTGGACTGCATACGCGGCCGAAGGCGGAATCTGCTGTCCCTTACCTCAGTTCTTGTCACCGAACCCGGCGGAAAGCAGCAGGTCTATCCGCCCTCTCCCGAAAACCCAATTTGGACAAGCTTGGGGCTTGCCCCGCCCCTACGGCTTGTCCATGAAGTTCACGACTTCGTTTTCCATGGGGATTTCGTCTTTGTGCACTTCTGCTGGTCCTTTTGCGTCTGCCAGTTTCCACCCCCAGCCGCTTCCAACAACTTCAAAAGAGGGGAGTGCGTAGGGCAAGCCTTCCGCTCCGAGCGGGGAGCTGCCATTCTCGATGTGAAAGTGCAGGTGCGGTTCGGTGGAGTTTCCGGAATTGCCGACCAGTCCAAGGACTTGCCCGCGGCGGACTCTGTCGCCGAGCTTGACGCGCAGCGAGCCAGGCTGCAAATGGGCGTAAAACGCGAAATGGCCGCCGCCTATATCCAGGATGACGTGATTGCCGCCGACGGTCTCGAGCGTGATTGGCACGGCACGCGAATTGATACCCGGAACATTTTCCGGAATGCCATCCTTCACTTCAGTGACGACGCCGTCGGCCACGGCTAGCGCATCATTTCCGTAGGCGAGGTAATTCTTGTTGTCTTTCTCGTCGTCGTGAAATGTCTTTCCGTCGTTGCGGAGCTGCACCCAATCGATGGCAAAGCGCTGGGAGATCGCGGCGTGGCCGTCGATCGGAATCAGGGCTTTTCGATGGCCCGAAGTGTTGGACGGCCCGTTACCTGCCAGCCAGTGATTTCCGCGCAGCGGGGAGCTGATGGCAATGGGTCCGCGGCCGACCGGGATCGCCGCAGTCTCTACCGTCATCTCTTCCGGATACGTTCCAATCTTCACGGTTAGACGCTGCCGGATGGTCGCCGGAATTGCATCCGCGGAGTCCAGTGTCGCCCACATATAAACGACGCCCATGACTCCGCCGGCGAGCTTCGATTTTTCTGTCGCGCCCGGCTGACCGGGGCGGGACAGGACGGCTTCCAATTCCGGACCGGAGTAGGAAACCAGGGACCGCGCCGCCGAGTCGCCCGAAAGGGCTTCGACTCTCGTCAATTTGTAATCCCAGCGGTCCATGTTGTTCAAATGCAATTCATAGACGAGATGCCATTTGCCGTCGGCTTTGAACGCCGTTGGTGCAATCGGCACAACCACATCCAGGAAAGTGGAAATCGGTTTTTCCTTTGGCCCTTCCGCCGGTTTTTGCGCCGTGTCCTTGGGCGTTGCATCGTCCGTGCTGCGTATAAAGGTGATCGGCTGGCTCGGCGTGCTCGCTTGTGTCCAGGAGCCCACAATCTCGGCACGCGCAGCATTCAGGATGCCTTCATACACGCCACCGACGGCTTTCACCTCGAAGCGCACCGTCTCTCCCTTTAACGTAATGTTTTCCATGGGAATGACGGACCCCTGATCCACGCTGTTCAATTGCCCCGCGAAGGCGCCGTCCGCGGACTTTGTGATGGTCAAGACGATATGGAGCTTCCCGGCATCCTGACCCAGCTCGCCCTTCCAGGTTCCTCTGAGATCGTCGCCAGGTGTAGCTTGTGCTTTCGCGGCCGGCGGGAGCGCGGCCCCCAGCAGGATCGCGAGAGCAAGTGCAACAAATGTTGCAATTCGGAGATCCGGTATGCGTCTCCCGCAATCCAGCCGAGCGTGCGTCGTAACTTTCAGCCCTATTTTATCGCGCAAGAATCCTCCTCGTACCTTTCAACAGGCGTTTCGTTTCTCACGGTCTGCTGTACAGGACCCGGAATCTTCGCGCGGGCGGGTCTTCGTTGTCAAAGTATTCTTCGAAGGTTTCTTGCGCGAGGCCGGCCCGGATAAATTCATTCATCTCAGCGCGGGTCAGCGGCCAGGGCAGCTCTTCGAGCGGTTCGTTCTCCGCCCGCCCGCGGACGATCGCCAGCAGCTTGCCTCCCGGCCGCACGAACGACGCAATTTTCTGAATCGCTTGCGTACGAAGACCGACAGGAAGCGCTTGCACGGTGTTGGCTTCGAACACGAAATCAAATTTTCCTGCCCATTCCGGCGGAGGTTGCAACAGGTCGGCCACACGGTAGTTCACCAGGCTCTGCGGAAATCGCTTGCCCGCCGTTCGAATGGCTGTTTGAGAGATGTCAAAAGCGGTCGTCCGGAATCCCCACGCGGCCAATTGTTCCGCGTCATCGCCGAGACCGCTGGCGATCACGAGCGCATTCTTGCCGTAGGCCGGTTGCCGGTTGGCGCCCCAAAACTCCAGGAGACCGGAATTTGGTCCGCGATCCGCCCACGGGACCAGGCTCTTGCCCTCTTCGGACTCTTTGTAAAGCACTTCAAACCATCCGGTCGGATCGCCCTTCCGGGCATACTCGGCCGCCAACTCGTTTGCTCTCGTGCGGTCTCCCATGGCGCACGATTCTACCGCGAAGACCAAATGAAGGTAGTATTCTTAGCGTTCGGTCACCCCCAGGGACGAGGTGCAACGATGTTCTTAAGCGATCTGGCGTTCGCCGGCCGAACGCTACGCAAGAGCCCCGTCTTCGCGCTCACCGCTGCGATCACTATCGCCTTGGGCGTCGGCGCGAGCACGGCTATATTCAGTGTTACCAACGCCGTGCTGCTGCGCCCGCTGCCCTATAAAGATCCCGATCAGCTGGTGATTATCCCTACCGACATGCGCAATCGAGGCGTCAGAGACTTTCCCTTTTCTAACGCAAATTACATTGATCTGCGCGAAGCGACCAAAGACGAATTCGAAGGGCTTGCGGGTGTCTTTACTTTCCCTCTCACGCTGACGGGCGAGGACGGCACACCGGAACGGGTGCACATGGGATTTGTGACGACGAACTACTTTCGGCTGGTAGGCGCGAGGATTGCGTTCGGCCGCGATTTCTCCGACGACGACGGCCAACCGCAGCCGCCCCCGCCCGCGCCAGGAACCCAGACCGCGACACCGGTCCCCCGCCTGCCCCTGATGGCTATCCTTAGCTACGAATACTTCCAGCGCCAATTCGGAGCGAATCCCGCCGTACTCGGACAATCATTGAACAAGGGGAAGCCCTTTAGTCCGCGGATCATCGGGGTGCTCGCGCCACATTTTCAGATCTACTTCCCGCCCTCGGCGGATCTCGAAGCTGCGCCGGATGTCTGGATCGCGAACCGTCTCGGTTACGATGCCGGGGAACGAAACTCTGTTTCGATGCGCGTGATCGGCAGATTGAAACCTGGCGTGACGATCGGGCGCGCCCAGGCTGCCTCGAATGAAGTCGCCGCAGAGGCGCGAAAACATTTCTCGATCGAAAACACCGCAGGGTATGCCATCCGCGTGGAGCCCATGCGGCAGCATCTCGTCTCCGAAGTGCGCCCCGCGATTCTCGCCCTGATGGGCGCCGTGATTTTTCTTCTGCTGATAGCCTGCGCGAACGTGGCGAACCTTTTGCTGGTGCGAGGTTCCTTGCGCCAGCGCGAGCTCGCCATTCGCTCGGCAATCGGCGCCAGCAGATGGGATCTCGCGCGTCAGATCCTCTCCGAAGCACTGCTGCTTGCAACCACCGGCGCCTTGGGCGGTCTGGGCATTGCCTGGCTCGGAATTCATGAATTGCTGGCCATTGCTCCCGCTTATCTCCCGCGACTGGATACCATCCGCATTGATTCCACCGTGCTGATTTTCACCGTCATTTCGAGCCTCGTCGCTGCCGCCATTTTTGGACTGGCGCCGGCGTGGCGCGCGGCTCGACCTGACGTGATGATCGTTTTGCGCGGGACCAGCCGCAACGAAGGCCTCGCCAGCGGAGGTCTTTCTCGCAAGATCGTCGTTGGCCTCGAAGTCGCTCTCGCTTACGTGCTGCTGATCGGCTCGGGACTCATGGTGCGCAGCTTTTTGGAACTGCAACGCATTGACCCCGGATTCCGTGCCCATGGCCTCCTCACGTTCCAGGTGCAGTCCGATCGATTTTTGCAGAAGCCGGAAGAACGCGCCGTCGCGACGCGCCAGCTGGAAGATCGTCTGCGCGCTATTCCTGGCGTTCAAAGCGTAACCGCGGCAACGCCTTTTCCTCTGACGGGTGGCTTTAGTCCGATTCGCTGGGGCACGGAAGAAGCGCTCTCTGACGCGAGCAAATACAAGGCGGTCGATCCTCTCATCGTGCTCCCTGGCTACTTCGAAACTATGGGCACGTCATTGCTTGAGGGGCGCGCGTTCACGGATGAGGACAACCAGCCGGGTCGCACCTATGCGGTCGTTGACAAAATTCTGGCCGGCCGTGCCTATCCAGGCCAGTCTGCGGTGGGCAAGCGCATTCTGATCCGCATTCAAACGCCGGAACCGGTGTGGGTCGAGATCATTGGCGTCGTTGCGCACGAGCGCGGCGTATCGTTGAGCGAGCCCGGGCGCGAGCAGGTTTACTTTACCGACGCCTATATCGGATCGGGCGCCACCGATCACTGGGCCCTCCGAATCGGCGCCGATCCCGGGAAATACGCCAACGACGTTCGCGCAACGATCAAGGAATTTGACCCGCACCTCCTGGTCACCGACATGCAGCCAATGGACGCGGTGATCGAGAAGGCTCAAAGCGGCACGCGATTTTCCTTACTCCTCATCGGATCCTTTGCCGTCATCGCGGCGCTGCTCGCGGGCGTCGGGCTCTACGGCGTACTGGCGACGGTCGTGCGGCAGCGCACCGCCGAAATCGGCATCCGCATGGCCCTGGGGGCGCAACCTCGCAATATTTTCCGGCTGGTTGTTGGGCAAGGGCTTCGCCTAACGGGCATCGGCGTTTTCGTCGGACTGTTCGCCGCCTTCGCCGTCACTCGCGAGATGGCTTCGATGCTGGTCGGAATCAAGGCGACCGATCCCTTGACGTTCGTCACGATGGCAGCCGTCTTTCTGTTGATCGCCGCCACTTCTTCCTGGCTGCCCGCGTGGCGAGCCGCGGGGCTCGACCCAACGGCCGCTCTTCGCGACGACTGAACGCCCAGAGAGCGCGCGGAACCCGGCCCGGACGCTCTTTCATCCGTTCGGCTGTTTCGGGGGCATACGTGCTGCTGTCTCCTGGCTGAAGAAGCAGACCCACTTGCCTGCGCGTTCTGCCCAGATCGAGGAAATGTAGGCCTGCACGGCAAATTCGTGGCCGTGGGAAACGCCCTTCTCGTGAATCTTGTAGGAGATGAGACCAGACTCGGCTGATAGCGGCACGAACCTCACACCTTCCATGGAGTAGTCTGTCAGCGAAAATCCCGCGACATTCCTGAGGACCTCAGCTTTTGTCGCAAGGCCAGCCGCGTCCACGAATACGGCCTCTTCCGCTGTCAGATCCGCAAAGATCCCCACGTTGCCCGTCTTGAGAGCGTCCAGCCCCTCACGCTCTTTCGCCACGATTTGTTGCTTCAGCGACTCTTCAATTGCCTTCGAATCACGCGATTCGACCTGGCGCGCAGCAACAACGGAGCTCTTGAAATGTCCCACGAGAACAGCCAGGAAAACTGCGAGCGCCGCGACAAACAAGACTGAAGTGTTCTTCATGGAATCTCCTCCCTCAATGCCCAGCTAATTGCCAGCCACAAGAAACTTGCCGATTGTTTCGTTCAGGAATTTTGCGTCGGCGGGGTCGGCGGCTGCACCCGCCGGGTGCCCCCACAAGGACGGAATGGGCTTCAGCGTCACGGTTTTCATGAAGCCCGCCTCGTACTTCGCGTCGGTGAGCGGAAAATACAGATCCGTTTCCGAAGGCATGTACAGGAAGGGAACCTTGATGGACCCCAGCGCTTTCTCTACATCCGCGCCAAATCCCGGCGTCGTCCCCACGTTGTGCATCTCCCAGGTGTGCATCTGCAGAATCAGGTTATTGGCGTCGGCGCCCGGAATGAAATTCGTTTTCAGGTCGTTCACGAAGCTCTCAAAAGTGGTGCCCGGCTTTGCTCCCTCCCGCCATAATTCCTTGCGCCACCACTCCTGCGAAAACAGCCACGCCGTCCACACAATGGCAAACGCCTCAATGCCTTTCTTGGGCTGTTCCTTGTAATCGCCGTTCGCGAACACCGGATCCGTCGTTAGCGCCGTAATCTCGCTTTCCAACCGCACGATTCCGTGTCCGTAAGTCTTCGCGGTTCCGGAAGTAGCCACGATGCGGTCCGCAAACGTCGGATAACTCACAGCCCACTGAAACGCCTGCTGCGCCCCCATCGAGAAACCGATGATCGCGCGCAAGTGCGTGATCTTGAGCTCCTCTGTCAGCAGCCGGTGGACGGCTTCCACATTGTCCCGGATGGTCGTCACGGGGAATCGAGGACCGTGAAAAGGTTCGGGGGTGTTGCTCGGAGAGGAGGAATTCCCGTTTCCAAACAATTCCGTCGCCACAAGAAACAGCTTCGAGGGGTCGAGCGCCTTGTCCGCTCCAATCAGCCATTCATAGCCGTGAAAGTCTGCCATGTAGTGCGATGGAAGCAGCACCACGTTGTCCCTGGCCGCGTTAAGCTTTCCGTATGTTCCGTACACCACGCGCGCCTGCGGCAAGACGACGCCCGTCTCCGTCTTGAAATTCGCGATTAGAAACTCGCGGCGTTCGCCTTTGTCCGCCTTGCTCCCGGCTGTCTCTTGCGCAGCCAGTCCAGCAGCCAAGAGCGTTTGTGAAATCAGCAGCAACAGGATCAGTTTTTTCATTTCGAAAATCACCCGCTTTCTCTTGTGATTTCCTTTGAAGCCCATCCAGTTCGGACAGGCATCGGGGAGATTCCAGCTCAGCAGCGACTCCTGCGTGCGCATTGCCGTTTCCAGAGGCAGGTATCCTATCACCCTCGTAAATTTCCAACAGCATTGGCAACTTTGGGCGGCGGCCAGTTTTTGATTTTTCCGGCTTAGGAGGAAATAGCGCTCCCGCTTGACCCGGCTGCCTCAGCCGTACGATGTTCGTTGTGCTCTTGCGTTTGTTGCTGTACTTTACGCGGAGATGCAGAGTTTTGCCGGATACGTTCAGATTTCAGTGATGGTTGGTGCGCTGTTGGCGGCGACGCCCGTTCCTTCCCTCTCGCTGCACGACGCTTTCCATTCGCGCCAGGCCTATGCCTATACCGCCGAGATTGCCGGTTTTGGGGAGCGCTGGCCGGGATCTCCTGGCCACAAGAAAACGGAGGATTTGATAGGTCGGGTTCTAGAAAGGGATGGCGCAGAGATGGAAACCGATGACTTCCTAGCCACCACGCCCCGTGGCCGGATCCCCGTGCACAACATCATCGGCAAGTTCAACGTGACCACCGACCCCAAACAACGCATCTTTATCCTTGCCGGTCATTACGACACTCTCTTCAAACCGGGATTTATTGGCGCCAACGACGGAGCGTCGAGCACGGCAATTCTTCTGGCATTTGCTGACGCACTGGCTCAACAGAAGACGGGAATGCAGATCTGGCTGGTGTGGACCGACCTCGAAGAGGCCATCAACAATTTCAAAGGCGACGACGGACTATACGGGAGCAGGCATCTAGCCGAGAAGCTGGCGGCAAACGGAAGCGCTTCTCGCATTCGCGGATTGTTTCTCCTCGACATGATAGGCGACAGAGATCTGAACGTGGCGCGCGAGACGGGTTCGAGCAGTTCACTGCAGGTTTTCATTGCCGAAGCCGCCGACCAGCTGGGGTACGGCGGATACTTCTTCAAGTACGACGCCGATATCATCGACGACCACATGTCGTTTATAAAGGTCGGCATCCCGGCCGTGGATGTGGTCGACGCTCGATATGGCCGGATGGGACCAGGTCTTGACGCCATGGGCGAATTCCACCACACAAACGCCGATACCATGGACAAGGTGTCGCAACATAGTCTCGAGATTGTAGGGCGGACAATTCTGCTGACGGTCGAATTGCTTGACAGGCAAAACTAGGCTTTGGACGCGAATCTGAGTTCCGCTAGTTATGATTTGGGCGACGGGGGAACCACAATCTCAGAATCCGTCGTACCATCTTAGATAGGGGCATCTTACCGGAGGCCGCTCATTGGGTTCTGAACGCCGTCGCACACCTAGATATACGTTTATCGCCAGTGCCGAGCTCATTGAGGAAGCGTCAGACGTGCGCATCGCCACGCGCGTGAGCGAGTTGAGCCTCTATGGCTGCTATCTGGACATGATGAATCCGTTTCCGGTGGGAACGCTGGTGCTGGTGAAGATATCGGCAGGAGATGCCTTCTTCGAGGCCAAATCGAAGATCGTCTACGCGCAGGCCAACATGGGGGCCGGCGTGGTCTTCCTCGAGACCGAAGCGGAATACCAGCCCGTTCTGGAGCGCTGGCTCGATGAAGCCTCGAGAGGGAATGAAAAGCGCGTCGGCTGACGCAACGCTTTCCACGGTTCCGTTTTTTCTCTGCAAGAAACTACGCTTCCAGCTCTAGGCGCTACTTGTTGCGGTTTTTTTCCTGTTGATCGACCGCGTCGTGAAGCCCTTCGAGCAGCCTGCTTTTTTCCTGCGCGTTGGACGTTTTCCTTATTTCTGTCCACAACGCAGTTCCGCTCTTCGGTTCGATCACCGTAACCCGCGTGCAGCCCGGCGGGGCCAGTTCTTCGCCTGCTGCGGGATTCGCGCTTACAGGCTTTACATTGTAGCTGGCGGCGGGGTCACTGCCAGGAACGAATTTCACGACGCTGCTGCCGAAAAGCCTCAGCACAAGGTCCGCTTTTTTCGGAGAGTCCACAATATCGAAGCGGCCCCATTTGTTCAGGCCGACGAGAGCGTCATTCTGGAGCTCGGCGTCATTCGTTTGGTTATCCACGTAGATCGTTCTGGCGGAAAGTACTTTCGAAGGAATTGTGGCGTGTTTGTCTTTTGCGTGCGCGAATACGGAGCCCAGCAGCATTGCGGAAGTCAGAAAAATGGATGTCATCTTTTTCATGGATGCCCCCGGTCGTGACAGTCTCCAGGCTGTGAGGGTCCCACTCTAGGGAGCGCAACGTGCCCAAGTAACTGGACAGGAGACGCGAAAGAGGCCAAGTGGCGCGTAGTTTGGCCAGCCTGTCCGCCAGGGTAGGCAAGTGGGCGGAGAGGAGGATTGCCCCGAGAGACAGTCTGGCGACTCCCGAGATCGACCTAGCGCTTCCGGGCTTTTATGTCGTCGTAGACGATGAGCGAGAGGACCACAAGAATCCACACCGGGAAGACGCCCATTCCGGGGATGGCTTCTGCAACCAAGCCCGGCAGAAGCGCCCACCGGCGGCCGAGGATTAGAAACAGGAGTGACGCTGTGACCAGGTCGATCGCCCACTGCATGGGCGGCGCAAACACCGTCCAGAAGGATAGAAAGTCCGAGATCGCAGCGACCAGGAAAGCAGCGGCATGCCGTTTGCGCGAGGGACGCTGAACGGGAGTCAGCACCTCCGCGGATGTCAAAAGGACGGGTGGATCGACCGGATTTGTCATGGGCTCGATGGCGGTCTTCAGACCCTTCTAAAATTATCCTGTCACGGCTCCGGGCGAACCGCAAGTCGTGAGTCGAGGAGCTTAGTTACAAGAAGGAATGCGAGCAAACCGCTTTGGCCCGTTCTACGCTAAAGTTGAAGGCAGACAGATGACGCTCGACGGCACGCCACAGGGAAACGAACCAGCACCTCGCGAAGCGCCAGGAAACTCGCGGAGGATGTATTCCTGGGTTCTGGCAGCCCTTGCCGGCGCCGTACTCACGGTCCTTCTGGCGGGAGTGCTGGTGTGGTTCTCGACCGGCCTCGGGCTCTTGCACCTGATGGGCCTTCTGCGCGAAGGACGAACCCTGTTCCGTGTGGACCAGCCGACCGTGGTTCACCAAATTCAGCAGCTCCAACGACTGGAAACCGTGAGCTATACGATGGATAAGATCATCTCGGGGGAGCACGACAATGCTTACCTGCCGAAATTTCTTGCCGGTGATCGTCTGCTGCTCGTAGTGCACGGCGAAGTGGTTGGAGGCATCAATCTGGCGGATTTGCACCCGGGCGACGTTCTGGTAGAAGGGCAGAAAGTTTCCATCCACCTGCCCGCAGCGGAAGTCTTGAGCACACGAATCGACAATGCGAAGACGAGAGTGTATTCGCGCGACACCGGGCTGTTCTCCTCCCCCGATCCGAACCTCGAGAGCGAGGTGCGCCAGGAAGCCGAGCGCCAGCTTCAGCAGGCCGCGCTACAAGATGGCATCCTTAAGATCGCTGCCGACAACGCGCGAAGCACGATTGCGAGCATCTTGAAGGGCTTCGGATTCCGCGAAGTGGATATTCGTTAGTCTTTTCCGGAGTCGCTTTGCCGAGCCAGCGGCGAAGCCTCTGCCGATCGATCGCTTGGCTTCGCCCCGGCTTCAGGCGCGAGGGACGATGGCTTCCACGGCATCGCAAAACTGATCGATCTCCGCCGTTGAAGTGTAAACATTGGCGCTGACCCGAATTCCGCTGATGCCGGGTCCAGTGATAGGCGTGACGAAAATGTTGTACTTGCTCATCAGCGCTTCGCCGAGCTTTCCTGGTTCGATGGTATCGAAGTGAATGGTGCCGAACGCTCCTGACTGGTCGGCGTCCAATTTCACCAGCATTTCGGCGCCGGGAACCCTGCTCAACCTTTCGGCCCAGCGATTCTTCAGATATCTGAAGCGCGCGAATTTCCGCTCGTCGCCTATTTGTTCGTGAAACTCCAGCGCTTGCAGAGTGGCATTGTGCATCGCCGCTGGGTGAGTTCCGATTTCCTCGAACTTGCGGATATTTTTGTCCATCGATGGCGGGGCGGCCATCAGCGCCCAGTGTTTTTCGATGCGGTCTTTTCGCACATACAACATGCCGGTACCGATGGGGGCCGAGAGCCATTTGTGCAGGCTGGCGCCGTAAAAATCGCAGTCTAACTCCGAGAACCGGAAGGGCACCTGCGCAAAGGCGTGGGCTCCGTCCACGATGCTGGTGATTCCGCGCCGGCGCGCCAGTCTACAGATCTCCTGGACGGGAAAGATCTGGCCCGTCATGAAACACACTTGCGAAACATGGATGACGCGCGTGCGCGGCGTGATGCCTTGCTCGTACAGCCGCACCAAATCGCCAGGGTCATTTACAGGAACGGCGAAATCCATCTGCTTCAGCACAATCTTTTCGCGGCGTTCCCGCTGTTGCCATGTGGTGATCATCCGCGGATAGTCCTGGCTGGTGGTCAGGACTTCGTCGCCGGGCGCGAGGTCGATGCCAAACTGCGCGATCTGCAGCGATTCGCTGGCGTTTCGCGTGATGGCGATGGATTCGGGATCGGCGCCCCACATGCGGGCGAGGCGTTTTCGCACGTCTTCGATCTTTGGTTCCAGGTCGTGCCACATGCGGTAGCTCGGCAGCTGATTGCTATAACGGATGGCTTCTATCTCGGCTTCCAGCACCGCGGCCGGCGCTGGTGCCACGCCGCCATTATTGAGATTGAGGATGCTTGGATCGTGGCCGTAGGCACTGCGGATGGTCTTCCAGTAGCCCTCATCGCCGGCCACATCTTCGGGCGAGACATGCGCGTAGGCGCGGTTCAGCAGGCCAGCCACCACGATCGCTTCTGCGCCGAGCAGAAAATTACGGCGGTTCAGTTGTGTTTTCATAGTTGTAAACTCCCACCAACTGCTTTGAATTGCAAGCACGCATTGTCCCGGGACGTTTCAGATCCGCGAATGAATGGTCCCGGCTTCGGTTGCCGCCTCACCCCGCCCCGTGGACTGTGCTCGAAAGAGCAGTGACTCAAGCGGCACCATCTCAGCTTTCGCCCGGTGTTCTGATGGCAATGGCGGGGCTGGCAGCCTATCCTGAATCTCACCCGACGGAGGCAGAAACAGATGGGATTCGTGCAGATTTTCCCGCAAAAGAGACGGTCTTCCTTCCAATGCGCGGCTAGCCTTGCCGCACTCTTTCTCCTGGCTGCGCCTTGTTTTTCTCAATCCAAGCCCGGGGGCCAGTCAGCCGAACTGCCCTGGACGAAGGATCTCAACAAGTACCCAGGATTGCTCCCCGAATTCAGCAAGCTGATCGGCCGGCTGAAGCATGACGTGCAGTATCCGCCCCCGCGAACAGAGAGCCGGCTCCTGCCTCTTCTGCCGGCATCCACGGTGTCTTATGCGGCCTTCCCCAATTATGGAGACGTCACGGAGCAGGTGCTGAAGATTTTCCGGGAAGAGCTGCAAGAAAGCGCGGTCCTACGCGATTGGTGGGGACACGGCGACCTGGCTGGTTCGGGGCCCAAGATCGAGGATGCTTTCGAAAAGTTCTATCAGTTCCAGCAATATCTGGGAGACGAAATTGTGGTCTCAGGCGCAATGGAGGGTCCGGAGCCACGGCTTCTTCTCGTCGCGGAAGTCCGCAAGCCAGGCCTGAAGAAATTCCTACAGGAGCTCTTGGCGCAAATTCCCGGCAAATCCTCGCTTACTATTCGCGTTTTAGATCCGGCGGAACTTGCCGGCACGAAGCAAGGGGGGCCGGAACAGATCCTCAACGTGCTGGTGCGGCCTGATTACGTTGTGGCATCGTCCGACATGGCCATGCTGCGCAGCCTCAGTTTGCGGCTGGATCAAGGCAGCCGGGAGTTTGCTTCGACTCCGTTTGGGCAGCGCGTGACAAAGGAGTATTCAGGAGGTGTGTCCGTCGTAGCGGCGGCTGATCTGCACAAAATCCTGGACCAAATTCCGCCAAGCGCCAGGCAAAACGCGAATTTCCAGCGCAGCGGATTTGCCGATGTGAACTACCTGGTCTGGGATCACAAGCGGGTGGCTGGCCCGATAGCCAACCAAACAATCAGCCAAACGGAATTGAGTTTCAGCGCACCGCGGCGGGGCCCGGCGTCCTGGCTGGCCAAGACAGGGCCGCTGAGCAGCCTGGATTTTGTCTCGCCCAAAGCAATGGTCGCCGGCACGCTCGTGCTCGCGAATCCCTCGCAGGTTTTTGACGATCTAAAAGTGATCGAGAGTGCTTCGAGCCAGAACCCGTTCGCGACGCTGGCAGCGTTTGAAAAAATGCTGAATCTCAGCTTGAAGGACGATCTGCTCAAATACCTCACCGGGGAGATCACCCTGGAGCTGGACAGCGTTACTCCGCCGGAGCCGGTGTGGAAGGTTATCCTCAAAGTCAACGACGCCGGCCGTTTACAGCAAACAGTAAGCACTCTGCTCGCGGCAACGCATACCGAAACGGGGCATTCCGAGGAAGGCGGAGTCACCTACTATACCGTCCCGCTTCCCTCAGGGAAAACCACGCGTGAAATCGCATACGCCTTTCTCGATGGCCACCTCATTGTGGCAGCAAACCGTGAAGCGGTTGACGAGGCGGTTCGCTTGCATGCATCGGGCGGTTCGCTCGCGAAGACCCAGAAGTTCCAGGCGGCCCTGCCACCAGGCCGTCCCTTGGAGGCCTCTGCATTGCTTTACCAGGACCCCGCCCGTTTGGCGGCGGTGAGCATGGGGCAAATCGCGCCGGAAATGGCTGACTTTTTTGCGCGCTTTTCGAAAGACTCCCCGCCTACGCTTATCTGCCTTTATGGAGAGGAAGCGGCCATCCGCGCGGCGAGCAAGGGCGGCGGATGGGATGCCGGAGCCGCCCTGATTGTGGCGGCCATCGCGATTCCCAACTTGCTGCGTGCGAGGATTGCCGCAAATGAAGCGGCTGCGGTCGGCAGCTTGCGCTCTGTGAATACCGCCGAGACTGCCTACCTGACAAGGTATCCCCAGAGAGGCTATGCGCCGGATCTGGCCACGCTAGGGATCGATCCGCGCGATCGTAAGTCCGTATCGGCGGACCACGCGGGCTTTCTTGACACAACATTGGCGAATGACAGCTGCACGGCAAACGCTTGGTGTATAAAATCTGGATACCGTTTTCGCGTAACAACGCCTTGCGGGCAACAACCGTGCAAGGGCTATCTATCGATGGCCACGCCTGTTGACAGCAACACCGGAGTTCGAAGCTTCTGTGCGGCCTCCGACGCGGTGATTCGCTATCGAACGGGAGCTTCTCCCATCGTCCCGGCCAGCGCAGCGGAATGCAAGACATGGGCGCCGATCCAGTAGGCGCGCTGAGAATCCGCCGCGTCTAGCGCCGCCTTTCACTGTCGCTGGAGCTGACCTGAAACCGCTCGGTGCGTGCCGGCAAGAAACTTCCTGACCATCGCGCTTCAGGGACAACCACGCGCCGCGAAAAACTGCTACATTCTGGGGCGCAGCCTCCGGAACCGCAGGCTGCTCGGCGCGCTCCGTCATCCTTTGCGCCGATTCCCATGGAGCGATATGAACCGAGCAACAGAGTTAGCAAGAATCCTCACGGCATTGTTCCTGAGCGCGGCCTTTCTTGCAGGCGTTGCCGGACAGCAGTCTTTCCCGGTTACCTCGACGGTGAATGAGTCTTCGATCGCCGGACGGCCGGTCGCGCTGGACGGCCAGGGGAAACTGCTGCCGTGGCCGATGCCGAACGACACGGGCTACTCCTACTCTGGCTATTTTCTTTCGCAATGGACCATCCTTTGGGACCAGTACAATCGCCAGCGGCTTCCTTACTATTTCTGCTGCTTCGATTTTGACCGCGCGACCTTCGAACTGATGCCGGAGTGGCATTGGGTAAATTCGACGGGCTATTTGCGCGCGATGATGCAGGGGTTTGTCGAGCGCCTTTATCCCTATACGGGTGACGCGCGCACGCTCGAGTTCCTCGAGAATTTCGTGGACTACGAATTGGAGAACGGTTTGACGCCAGAAGGTTGGGTCTGGTCGCAGGTGCCTTATCCTTCTGCGAATCCGGGGAGCCGCCGCTACACCGGCTGGAGCGAGCATGGCGAGGACTTCATCGAACCCCACGTAGTCGGGGAGGACGGCTATGCGTATCTCCGGCTCTATGAGATGACCGGAAACACGAAGTATCTGCGCGCGGCGATTCGCTGCGCGGAAGCGCTCGCCAAAAATTTCAAGCCCGGCGACGAACTCCATTCGCCGTGGCCTTACCGTTGTTTCGCGCGCGATGGCAGCCTCAATGGCGGCAAAGGAATGTTTCCGTACTCCGCGAATGTCGTCGAGCCGATCATGCTGTTCGACGAGCTGATCCGGTTGAATCAAGGCGACACGGCGTCTTACAAAAAGGTTCGCGAAGGCGCGTGGGCCTGGCTGATGAAATATCCGATGCAAAATAACTTGTGGGTCGGCTATTTCGAGGATGTGCAAGCCAGTATGGGAAACTTGAACCAGGTGATTCCGCTGGAATTTGCGCGTTACGTGTTGCTGCATCCGGAAAAGGATGCCGAGTGGCGCGAGCATTCGCGGAAGTTGATCGAGTGGGTAAAGACCACGCCGAAGTGGCCGAAGTACATCGTGCATGGTGCGACCGTCACGACCGAACAGGGCAACGGCAAGGAGTTCTGCTGCAATCTTCCGAATCAGTGTTGCGATAGCCATAGCGCGAGGCTCGCCGCGGTCGAGGCGCTCTACTACGCGAAGACGGGCGACGTTGCCTACAAAGAAGCGGCCTACCGAACCTACAACTGGGTCACGTATTTTCAGGGGCTCTCGGCGGCCGCGCATGCTCCCTTCAGCAATCAGTGGTGGTTCACCGATCAGTTTGCCGATGGGCCGCGCCGGATGATGGATGCGTTCTGGGCCGTTCCCGAATGGGCGCCGGCGGATGAATCGCATTTCCTGGGCTCGCTCTCCGCGGTGACAAAAATCGCTTACGGCGCTGGCTCGGTGACATATTCCACGTTCGATGCGGAGTCCACCGACGTATTGCGTGTGGATTTTGTTCCGGACTTCGTGGCCGTCGGCGGAAGATCCATTACTCGCCGTAAGGACCTCGATCAAGAGGGTTACACCTTCGACGAACGAACCCACGTGCTAGCCATAAAACACACAAGCTCCGGAGTTGTCGACGTCCAGGGAAACACCGGCCGCCTACCGCCCTCCTACATCACTTTTGACGATCCGCATCTTCCCGCAGGAACGCCGCTCGTGGGCCAGTATCCATCCGGTTTGATAGATTGGGGCAAAGGGGAATGGCAAATCGGCACTCCGTACGGAAAGTTCGGAACTTTTACGCTGGCACTCTCCGATCCCAAAGCGCCGCGCGCGGAATTTGACTTCTTCACGCCGCATATTCTTGCGGGCGTGGACGTTTACAACGATGGGGAGGGCGACGCGACGGTCACGTTTCGCTCGCCGGAAAATCGCGAGGTGTCCTTCACCATAAGGCCCAAGGAGCTTCGCCGTCTGAGGATCGATTGGCGCGACGCCAGCTCGCGTGTGTCCATAGATCTTAGAAATGGGCAAGGCCTGCGGTTCGACAACCTGGCCTATCTTCACCCCTGACCAGACGCTCGCTCAGGGAGAGAAAAGCGCCGCGTGCGGTTAGTGGGGTCGACCGCCACCGGATGAGCCGCCCGACGAACCTCCGCCCGACGATCCTCCGGACCCTGAACCGGAGGAATGCGAAGCGTAACTTCCGCCGGCGTAGGAAGCTCCCGCCGAGGTATGGCCAAACGACTCCGCGTATCGGCCGGATGGGTCGCTTCTGAAGGTCTCGACCTTGCCGTTTGAACCGATACCCCCACGGGGACTCTTTCCGCCCTTGTGCCCGTTCCCGAGGGCATCATGAATTTCTGCGATCTGTAGTCGTAGGTAATCGGGGGAACCGTAAGGTTCGCGGCAAAGAGCGAAGAGGCGCGCGAGGTCTCCGCGGCCAGGTGCGCGCGAATTTGCGGCGGGGCCACGGGAATCGAGCGCGGCGAGAATTCACGCTCTATTTCTCGCTGCGATCTGTCCACATACGCGGGTTTTTCGGCCGGATCCCACGACATTCGCTGCGGCGCCTCGCCTGGTTTCGTGGGGACGAGAATAATTCCATTCTTCAAATTGAGGGGTGCTTTGCCCTTAACGTCATCGGGGTGGCCGGGTACAAATCCGACTTTGTTGCCCACGCGAACGAGAACAGGCCGCGGAGGATGCACCGGCTTGCATCCTGCTCCCGAACAGGGCGGCTTCGTCCGCGGCAGCACCATGGCGTAGTGGCCGTGGCGGAAAATCCATCGGCGATGGAAGCACGATTCATCGACAAAGGCGGGAACGTAGCCGCGGGAACTGGCTTTTGCCTTGAGGCGCAGCAGCGTTTCAAGCTCTTGCTGACTGTGCGCGACGCGCGTAATGGTTCTGGATCCGCCAGAGAAATCGCACGGCCCGCCCCAGTCATTTTCTTGCCATTCGACCGTCTGCGGCTGGAAGCCGCCGGCGTTGGATGCTTGCGGTGCAGCCGCTTGCGCATCCCGATGAATGGCCTTTGTGTCGGCGGCTTGCGCGGGCTGTCCTTCTTGCCGTTCCCAGCAAATGCCGTAGGGCTCGCACGCGGAAAAGGTGCCGTGACGATAGAGCTCTCTAAGCCCGGGCACGGGAGAGGGCAGCCCGGAAGCTTTAAGGGCAGCGGCCATAACCGTTTGTCGCGCCTCCTCCAGAGACTCGACCCCCTGCTCCCAGTTTCCCTGTGCAACGGGTCCCCCCAGGGGCGCAAATTCCGTATCTTCAGATTGCGGCGGCGAGGATGATTTCCTCTCCGGAGAATCCAGATCTAGGACTTCCTCGGGAATCACAGATGTTTGTAGCATTCCGGAATCGCGGAGCTTTTCGAAGTTTGCTTGTAAATGCTGAATCTCTGGGGAAATCGCGGTATCCCAATCCTGAGCCAAGACGGCCGCAGTCGGGATCGGCCCAGAAAGGATCCGCCCTTGCTGCATCAGGATTGTATCGCCGTAGCGAACCACGAGCGGCGGCCCGCCCTTCTGAGCCAGTTGTGCGACGTCGCCTCCGAGCGGCGTAAGTCCGGTGGCGTCAAGATAAGCGTCCAGCCGCAGAAAATACTTGTGCGATTCTGCAAATCGAATTTGGTCTGTCGGCGTTTGAACGGAAAAAACTTCGCCAGCGGACGTTTCTAAAGCGAAGGCGGCTGCCCCGGTAGTCAAACCTAGATGCGTTTGGAGCCGGTCGTGCTGCGAGGTAAGCTCATGGAAAAACAGCAGGGAATTCTTGGCAAGGTAAACCGTCGAGCCATGTTCAAACTCAATCTCGGCGACGCCGTTGCCCGTTGCCAACGCAAATCCCGGTTCCATGGGTTCGCCGTTCTGCGCCTCTTCCCAAGCGTGATTCAGCTTGACGTGCTTGCCATCCCCTCGGGAAAGGCGTACGTCTCCTTCGACGTGAGCGAGGCGGACTTCGCGCGGGTATCCTTCATCGGAGCCACGCGCTCGTGGTGCTTCGAGAGCGAAAGTGGTCAGCAGAACGAAACTGGTGAGAAAGGAAGAAAACCGAAGGTCGCTTGGTTTCATCGAAGAACCCCCGACCGGGAAAATAGGGCCTACCGTTGGGACGCGCTAGGAGTGTTTGCGGTTTCGTCACTTAGCCGGATTCTATGACTTTTAGATCGGATGCTGATCCGGTCTTCGGCAGCGCGAGGGTCTTGGCCTTCGAGTAAAAGCCGATTAGGGTCTGCCAAGAAACAAAGTCCACGCATAGAAGAGGTTGGTTGCGTTTACCGAGCCGAGCCCCGTGGCCAAATCGTAGCCGGCGGTTGCGGGATACGCTGGGCCGTTCTTCTTGTTGGATGTTGAAAGCTCGCCGATGTTCGTGGAATCGGCGCCGTGGCAATCGTAGAAGTGGCCATCAGCGTTTTGCCCGCAGGGAATATCCATGTCCCCGGCGGTGACGTCGTGGAAGACGCAGGAGGCAGAGGGGAGCTTGCCTGTCGTCTGGCTCGCGTCGCAGCGGGAAGCACCCTGCTCACGGAACTGCTGCGCAGCCAAGAAGTAGTAGACGTAGTTGGCGTCGCCCTGCCTCCCGAATTGCTGGTTGATGAGTGCCTGAATTCCGGCCATGGAGGGAGAAGCAAAAGACGTGCCGCCGCCACCGAGGAAAACGGCGTCGTTGCTGGCAGTGCAGGCCGTGCCTCCCTGATTGGTGTCGGAGAGGCATTCGACATAGAAGCTGTCCCACACCCCGTCGCCTGCAAACAAAGAGAGATCGGGCTGATCGCGCAACCCGTCATTGGGCATACCCGGCACGCCAAACTGGAACAACGGTTTGGGATTGCCACGACAAGTGCCGCCGACGACGCCAGGGATCGCGGGAGTTCCGGTAAAGCACGTGCTGGGACCACCGCTCCCGGCGACATCCTCCAGGAAGAATTGCTGCCCGACGGAGGAGTTGCAGAAACCCGTGGGGCCAAAAGATTTCGTGAAACCGCCGATAAGCGGATCGCTGTAGATGAGCTGGCTGGTGCAGCCGTCGTTCCAGGGGATTTCCGGAATGTAGGAACGCGCGGAGGCGAGCGTCGTCGGATTGTTTTTGGCGTTCCAGTAATTCGAGATGGGCACGCCGTTCGCGTCCTGATTGTACTGCGCCATGAAATCCGTGCCGCCGACATCGACGGCAAACGCCGTCGCGGTGTTGTCGCCGCTGTTGATTCCAAGTGTCGAATAGTTTGTAGACTCAACCGGAGCGCATTCGTCCGCGCCTGTGTCTCCTTGCGCGATGAAGAAAGTCACGCCTTCGATGGTGGCCAATTCGGCTTCAAAATTTTCAAGAGCAACTTCGGCCTGGCCGCTGACCGTTTCACAGAGACCGTAGCTGTCGGAAATAATGTCGGGCGGATCAGTTTCGAGCAGGTTGACGATGGCCGTGTCCAATCCCGAAGTTGTTTGTGTGTCGGGGCAGGCAAAGAGCTCGACATTGGCGTCGGGAGCGGCTGCGCTGGCCCATTCGACGTCAAGAGCAGCTTCGATTTCGTCGCCATTCTGACCGGGGTTTTTGCAGCCGGGATATATCTGCCTGAAGTTGCCTTGCTTAAAGGCGTCCAGTCCAAAGATTTTGCGGAAAGTGGACCAATCGCTCGGATGGGCTAGATTGGTGTCTTCGACGGTGGCGATGGTGACGCCCTTTCCGGTGAATCCCTGGTTCCAGAGTGGGGTGAGATTATAAATCGTTGCAAAATCAAAAGGAGCAACGACAAACAGATCCACGCCATCGAACGGCAGCGTGAAGTGGGGCTGCCACTTTCCGGAATCGTGATTGAAGGACACCGGCTTCATCCTCGTAACACGCGGCCTGCGGAAGAAATCGTGCAGTGGCATCCCTTCGATGGCGGGCGCGAGCGCCGCGGGAACCTGGGGGTCGCGAATGTTGGCGATGTGTTTGTCGCCGTTGGGCAGCACCAGGTTGTGCATCTCCGTATGGAAAGTGTCGCGAATCTGCTTCGCTGAGCCGGCAATATCCAGCAGCAAGCCATTTTTGTAGGCCTGATTCACGGTGAAGCCGTGGGACTTGAGCCATTCCTGAATCGCCTCACTGTCTTGCGGGTGGACGCCGAAGCGCGCGCCGAACTGCTCGGCGGTCAGCCATCGATGGAATTGCGGGGAAGCCGGATCGTGCATCGCATCGATCTGCTGCTTCACGCGCGCTTCGGTGTCAGGGTCGCGCTTCAGCAGAAGCAGAAGGTGCTCGAAACGAGTGTCATCTGGCACGGCGCCGCGGTCGAAATCGGCGCGCGCCGCCGCCGGCGTCGTGTTGCCACCGAGGGTCGCCAGCTTGGATTCGTCGATCTTTTCCGTGATCAGACGCTTTTGCTCCTGTGCTTCTAAGGGGCAAGCGCAGAGTATCAGGCAAAGCACACCGAACAGGGAAGTCAGGCGGAATCGCATCAGAAGAACCTCCGATAGCTCGACAATACCGGCCGCCATTGTCGACTAGGGCTTGGAACGTCAGAGCCGTGCAGCAGGCGGGGTATCCGTTTCCGGAATGTGTTGCAGGCAACTCCGACTGCGGCATCATACCTTTCCGTTATTCGATAAACAACGTACTTGCCTGAGTCAAGCCGCGAACTAGACAAAACCAAAATGGCGCTGTGCGATAGAGCCAGGTGGTTATAGCATCGCCGCTTATGAAAAAGCGAAATGGCAGCGAAGCCGTCCCGGCTCGCGCGATTCTAAAATGGATTCGGGGGCGGGAGGACGAGATGGCTCGTTTGCTCGCGGAACTTGTTGCCATTCCGTCGGAAAATCCGCCAGGGAAGAATTACCAGGCTGCGGCAAGAGTTCTTGAGAAGCACATTCGGAGGTCCGGCCTCGATTTCAAACGGCTCGAACCCAAGGCTAAACCAAAAAGCTCGAAAGAAAATCCCCCTTGTCTGCTCGGGGTGTACGGGCGAGGGAACCGCACGCTTTATTTTCACGGGCATTATGACGTAGTCCCCGCGCAGGCGCCCGAGCAGTTCAAGCCGGTGCGGAAGAAACACTATCTGTTCGGGCGCGGCGCTTGCGATATGAAGGGCGGCATCGTAGCGATGCTCTATGCGATTCGCGTGTTGAAGGAACTTGGCGCGGACCTCGATGGGAAAATTGCTCTTGTGCTCACTCCGGATGAAGAAACCGGAGGAGCGCGCGGTTCGGCACGTTTGGTCGAGGAAGGATTGTTGGGGCGAGCCGGGATCGGGATGCTTACCGCGGAGCCGACGAGCGGTGTTGTGTGGAATGCCAATCGCGGAGCGATCTCGCTGCGCGTTGAAGTGCGCGGCAAAGCGGCGCATGTGGGCTTGCAGCATCGCGGAGCAAACGCCTTCGAACGCATGCACTGCATAGTCGAGCGATTGCTCGCTCTCAAAAGGGAAGTTGAGTCGCGAACGACTCGCTACGCGGCTGAGGCGGAAGAGGAATCCCGTCCCTCCGCCCTGCCGGCTCCTGATCAGGGCAGGTTCCTCGGCCGCCATTCCATATTGATGATCGGCGGACAAAGCGGCGGTGGCACGAACTTCAACGTGGTCCCCGAGAGCTGCTGGTTTACAGTCGA
This sequence comes from Acidobacteriota bacterium, assembly GCA_013289955.1. GTDB lineage: Bacteria > Acidobacteriota > Terriglobia > Acidiferrales > UBA7541 > Acidiferrum. The sequence continues at coordinate 142,121 of JABCYZ010000007.1, read as the reverse complement.
CCGAAGGACCAATCCCGAAGAAAGCCTCGAGGCCGAGAAAGAAAGACTGGTCAGCGTTCTGGAAGAATGCAAACGCGACGGAATTCCTCTCGAATGGCAGATCTTTCAGGAAGGCGATTCAGCCGCGAGCAGCGAGGGAGAAAAGCTGGGCCGGGCGCTTGCCAAGAATATTGCGATGGTCCAGGGAAAGGCCCCGCGTTTCGAGCTGTGTCCCGGGCTTTTGGAGACGCGATTTTACGCGGTGCGCGGCATACCGGCTTACGCCTATGGTCCGGGATTGCTTTCCGTCGCCCACGGGCCGAAGGAATACGTGGACATGCGCCGCGTCGTGGAATGCGGCGCGATTTATGCGTTGACGGCTCTCGAATTTCTAGGTAAGTAGTGCCCCTGCCTGCACCTATAGTCCGGCAAATGCAAAGCGGCATGACGTGTTAGGGAAAGGGTGGAAACAGATGTTCTTGTCCAGGTCTCTGCGTCCGAGGTATTGGAGATTCGCCGCGCTGTGCCTTGGCGGACTCTTTGCCGGCGTTCCTTCGCGGGTTTGTGCGCAGGCCGCTGCTTCTCCGAGCGCTCCGACGGCCGCCGAAGATCCCCAAGAGATCGATCAAACCTGGCAGAAGGCCAGTGCGAAATATGACGAGGTGCGGGCGGCCCTTGTCAAGGAAGTCGTTCGCGGGGGTCAAAACGGCCCGTTTCGCCCCGACTGGGAATCGCTACAAAAATACGAAGTCCCCGAATGGTATAAGGACGCGAAGTTCGGCATCTTCATCCACTGGGGAGTCTATTCCGTTCCGGCATTCGGGAGTGAGTGGTATCCGCGAGACATGTATCGCGAGGGCAGCGACGAGTACAAACATCATCTCGCCACATACGGCCCGCAAGATAAGTTTGGATATAAGGATTTCGTGCCCATGTTCAAGGCAGAGCGCTTTGATCCGGTTGCTTGGGCGCGACTCTTCAAAGAGGCGGGCGCCAAATATGTCGTTCCGGTCGCCGAACATCACGATGGGTTCGCAATGTACGACAGCGGTTTAAGCGATTGGACAGCCGCGAAAATGGGACCGCATCGCGACGTAATTGGCGAACTCTCGAAAGCCGTCAGGGCCGAAGGGCTCCACTTCGGTGCGTCGTCCCATCGCGTCGAGCACAATTTCTTCCTCGGTGTCGGCCGCCAGATTACATCCGACATAAACGATCCCAAGTACGCCGCGTTCTACGGCCCCGCGCACCACTGGATGGAAGCCAAGCAGGGCACGCCTCTCTCCAGCGATTTCACGTTTGTCTCCTCCGCCTGGACCGCGGATTGGCTCGCTCGCTCCTCCGAGATCGTCGAAAAATATCATCCCGACATCATGTATTTCGATTGGTGGATCGGGCAGGCTTCGGTGCGGACGGACCTTACGCGCTTCGCGGCTTTCTATTACAACACTTCGCTGAAATACGGCGATCACGTCGGCGTTATCAACTACAAGGACTACGCGATTCAGGAACACAGCGCCGTTCTCGATTTGGAACGCGGCCAACTCGGCGAAATTCGCCCTCTCTACTGGCAGACCGACACTTCCGTCAGCAACAAATCCTGGGGCTACATCCAGAACGACACGTTCAAGACTCCGCAGTTCGTCGTGCAGCAAATGATCGATATCGTAAGTAAAAACGGAAATTTGCTTTTAAATATCGGCCCCCGCTCGGACGGCACGATTCCGGAAGAAGTGCAGGCGGTGTTGCGCGACGTGGGTTCGTGGCTGAAAGTAAATGGCGAGGCGATTTACGGCACGCGTCCATGGAAAATGTACGGCGAAGGCCCCACAAAAGTTGCCGCCGGCTCGTTCCACGACACTGATACTGCCGGATACTCGGCTGAAGATTTTCGCTTCACTACAAAAGGAAACACGCTCTATGCGATGGAGCTTGGTTGGCCGGCCGGCGGCGAAGCGGTGATCCACTCCCTCGGAAGCAGCGCCACTAACCCGCTGAAAATTGGTCTGGTCTTTTTGCTCGGTTGGGACGCAAAGCTGGCGTTCGAGCAAAAGTCCGACGGTTTGCACATTCAGATGCCCGCACACTCTCCCGGCAATTACGCGTACGTGTTCCGCATTCTGCCTGCCGGCGTGGCGCCTTAGCGCGCTCGCCGATAGCTCGGGACGGGATTTTGCACACCGCCAGAGGTCAATTCGCGACGGTAAGTTCGATCGTGATGGAGCCGGGGATGCGCTGGCCGGCCAGCGGCGTTTGGTCGACGACCGCGCCGTGCGGCCATTGCGGCGCCGATACGTAATTCACTTTGCGGCGCAGGCCCGCGACATCCATGCGGTGCTGGGCCTCGGCTTCAGTAAGGCCCACGAGATGCGGCATAACGTAAGCGGCTTCGCGTTGCCCTTCGGATACGAGCACGTCGACGCGCGGAGTTGCGGCGCCGCCTCCCGGACGCGGCGTTTGTATGATCACGGTGTCCGCGGGCTCTTCGGCAGTCGTAATGCCGGAGACCTCTCCAACTTGCAGACCAGCTCGCAGCAACTCAATCCGCGAAGCGCGGAGGGAGTTTCCTTCCAGGAGAGGGATCTGCAATTGCCGCTGGCCGAGGCTGAGAACAACGTGCGCTTGCTGCGAAACCTTCATAAGCATGCCAGGAGGCGGACTTTGCCGCACGACAACATTAATCGGAAGTTCGCTGTAGAGGCGGTCAGCGACGCGCAACACCAGTCCGCGAGAGTGCAGCAAACCGTTTGCTTCGACAACATTTTTTCCGACAAGATTGGGCATATTCACCTCGCGCCCGTGAATGGCGATGCGCATGGCGGTGATGGCGCTCAGAAATGCAGCCGCTGCCAGGATGAACACCAGCAGCGCCATCCGGCTTACCCATTCGAGTCGTTCTCTGAGAGTCATGAAAGTTGGCCGATCTCAGGTATCGAGTTTCTGCTCCAAGTGTAAGACCGCGCCGCCGGCGCCGGAAACTCCTTTTACACCAGGTTTACTTCTTCAGTGGCGGAGCGGGATAGTCCGGCAACTTGTCTTTGCTGGTGTCTGCGCGCTTCACTTCAAGTTCATCGAAGAGCAGCGAAGGGCAAATGATAGTTGTGGGCACGCCGCCGACGCGGTTGCTGACGAGCGGGTCATTGCCGACGGCGATAAGATTGCTCCTCAGGGCGCGCACATCGAGCTCATTGAACACGGCGCCGCGGACCAATTCCTCGTGGCCATCCGCGTAAACGCGATACAGAAGACGCGGCGAATTGCCGGGCCCGAGCGTGTCGACGCGGTACGCGTAGGGCTTGCCTTGCTCGGTGACCATCTGCAATATTTTTTTCTTGAGCTCCTCCGGCGGTTGCGCGTCGGCGCTCTTCAGGAGCAGCACTCCGAGACTCGGAGAAGGGAAGGAGCCGGGAGCCGCGCGTCCATGGCCGTTCGACGCGGGAAAGTCCCGGACCGGCTGGCGGCCCACCAAATAGTTGTTCAGCATCCCGTTCTCGATGATGTTGACGGTCTTGGCTTTCACGCCTTCGTTGTCCACGTCATAGCTTCCCACCAGACTATGACCCTGAAAATCTTTCAGCGTTGGGTCGTCGATGATGCTTAGAAAGCTCGGCAGGACTCGCGTCTTGTAGCTTGTAGCGAATGCGCCGGTCGTTCGGTTCGGCCTGCCCGGCTGCGGCTTGCGCCCCACGATATTCGAACCCACCAGCGAAGCGATCACGTCGTCAGAAGCGTCCGGTGCGAATAGAACGGGTCCGCGATACTCTTCCTCGACAATGGGTGCGTTGCGGAGCGCAACCACCGTTGCCAGCGCCTGTTGCACGTCACTGAGCAATTTGTCCCGCGCGGGAAGCTCTTCCGCCCGGCCAACGATCCAGTACGGATTGCGGCTCACGCGCATGCCGTCCTCGGCTTGCGCCGAGCTGTTCAATTGCAGATTGTAAGTCGTCTTGCCATTACGCGTGACGGTGCCTTCGGAGTCGACAAAATACTCGTTGATGGCGGAAAAGCGCGCCGAAGCGCTGACCGACTGAATGTCGGGATACTGTCGATAAAGATTCGTGACATCTTCGAGAGTCTTGTTCCATGCCGTTTCATCGATCTTGAGCGAAACGATGGGATCCAGAACATTCACGACGGGTTCTTTGGAAAAATCGTCGACCGGGTTGGGGTCCGCGCTGAAGCGCTTCATCTCCGCTTGTTTGTCGGCAAGGGCCTGACCAGCGGCTTTGTAAGCCTCGTCGGTGGTCAGCCAGATTTGGTGTCGAAGCGCGATCGGATCATCATCGAGCGGCAGAATATTCGTTTCGCCCATTCCCTGGCCGTAATAGCTGTCCTGCTTGTAGTCGCCCACGCGGACCACTACCCGGAGTATGCGGAAGCGTACGCGCTGGCTCTCGTGGAGAGCTCCGAAGGCCGCTTGAGCATCGTAGTCGTCGATGTCATTAACGCGGTACTCGATGTAATAAGGCGCTTGGACTTGATCGATCTTGAGCTGGGCCTTCGAGCGATCCAGTTCGGTAAGCAGCGCTTCGAGCAGCGCGTCGCCGCCGGCTGCGGGATGTGGCGCCCCAGCGCCTGAAATCCCCGTGTCCGGCGAGCTGCCGTCAGGGGCACTGTTGCGCGAGGCGCCGCATACGCTCCGGGCAGTGAAGATCGATGAGGCGGCAAGAGCTACGCTCAGGAAAACACGAAGACTCTTCATTGCTTCACCTCTGGTTTGGCTTGCGCGTCTTTCGCTGGTGCAGCGTTTTCAAATCCCGGCGCAGGCAAAATCGGAGGACGATCGTGCGAATGCTGGCGCTTCTGGACTTCCATTTCCGAAAAGAGCATGGCCGGGGCCACCGCGGAGACGGGCACTTGCCCGCTTTCGGCGCCGCAAACGCCATTGAAAACGTGCTGCTGATCGCCGGTCATGAGGATGCGTGTGAGCGCTGCAAGAGGCGTTCCGACTATGTCCACGCCGCGGACCAGCTCGTCGGGCCGGCCATCCGCATAAACCTTATATACGATCACGGGCAGCACCTGGAAAGCTTGCGGCAGAGAGCGGGTCGTTAGCGTGAAGCCGCCCTGGATGTCGTCGAAATACAGTCCGTAAGGCTTGTTCTGCTTTTTTACCTCATCGATCAGCTTTTGCCGCATCTGCGCTTCCGGAACGCTTTGCGAGGAGGTCACAATCAAGTTGCCCTGGCGTCCCGTGGGCATCAAGCCGGGCTGGTTGCGGCCGTGGCCGTTGGATTCGGCGAAGGCCTTGATGGGCATACGCGACATCAGGAAATTCTTCAGCACGCCATTTTGGATAACTTCCACGCGCCGTGCGGGAACTCCTTCGTCATCGAAGTCATAGGAGCCTGCCAGTTTCATGCCTGCCAGTTCGTGCACCGTGGGGTCGTCAGTGACGCTCAGGAATTTCGGTAGAACCTCCTGGCCAACCTTTTTTGTAAACGTCTGGCCCTCTTCCTCATCGCGCTGCCGGTGCCCTTCGAGCCGGTGGCCCAGCACTTCATGAAAGAAGACTGCCGCGGCACGGCCGCTCAGCAAAGCGGGTCCGTCGTAAGGCTCGGCCTCCGGCGCATTCTTGAGAGCTTTCAGGTCTACCGCCATCTTGTCAATCTTCGCAGCGAGCTCCGCCTCGCTCGGTAGGCTGCTGGCGGACGGCGCCTGGAACGTCTCGACGCGCAAGAGTTCCATGCCGTCATCAGCGCGGGTCTGCGCTTCCATGATGAGGCGCGTGGTGGCGCTGGGAGATTCAATGGCGCTGCCTTCGCTGGAAACCATGCGCGAATTGGAATCCGTCACCTGGAGAACAACGTTTGCAAAATAAACGTCAGGATATTTACGGAAGACGCCGGACAAACGGCGGATTTCTCCTTCCCAAGCGGTGCGATCAAAAGCGGGCGGAGCCGTCACATTGCCCAAGTGAGTCTCCGGGGCTTCCTTCGAGAAATCGGGAGATTTGTCCTCCTCTTCCGCGCGCACGGCGGTATTCGTTCTTACGTTCAGGAACGCTGGAGCAGCGCGTTTGTATTCGCGATCGGTCAATTCCCATAGCACGCGAGCGATCGCGTCGGGGTCGTTGCCGAGCGGCAAAGTGCCGGAGGTCATTCCCGTCGAACGGCTCTGGCCATGAGTGTTGTCGAGAGACGCCGTACCCACGCGCATGACCACGTCGGCTTGCCGGCGCTCAAGCGAGGCGTCCGTGAGCAGGCTGCCATACGCGCCGACCAGTACAACAAGGTTCTGGTCATACACGGTGTAGCTCATGTAGTAAGGCGCGGAATCCGTTTTCCCCAGTTCTGAAGACGCGCGCGCGAGTTCTCCCTGCATCACTTTCATGACTGGGTCGTTTACGGTTTTCGAGACGGGTTTGTCGGCGCCAGCAGTCGAGGCAGCTTCTCCAGTGGCCGACGCGAGAGGCAGGGTGGCCAGCTGCGCGGCAAGCGCCCAGCAGCCGGCGAAGCGCAAAAGGTTTTTCGCGCGGGTGTTCAGGCTCCCGCGCGTTAGGGCTGATTTGAAACTGTTCATGGAATGTAAGCTCCCGATGCTGGTGTATCCGATGCCGGCTCTGCCGAAGACCCAGGCAGATATTGATTCTACGAGTGGGTCAATTTTTGAGTATGCCTGAGCGTTGGGCGGCGCGCAAACTAGCTTTCGCCGAAGTGTTCTCCGGCAAGCAAACGGGCGCCGTTGACGAATTCCGCCGCAGAGATTTGTTTGCGCCCTTCCAGTTTGACGCTGAGGAGTCGCAAATGGGTTGTGCCGCCGCAACCGACCATCACTCCATCGCGCCGAACTAGCAACGATCCAGGCGCGCCAGCTACCCCCTGCGGCGCGTTCACCTCGCCCAGACCATCAGGCGCCGGCTCGCCCCAAATGTGGCAACTTTGACCACGGAACGACGTATAAGCGCCCGGCCAAGGCGCGAATCCGCGAATCCTGTTGAAGATTTCCTTCGCCGGGCGCGACCAATCGACGCGGCCATCCTCTTTCCTGAGCATAGGTGCGCTCGAAGCATGTTCCTGAGCCTGGGGACGAGGCAAAATCGTCCCGGCCGCTAATCCGCGCAGCGTTTCCACCATAAGCGGCGCTCCAAGCTCGGACATGCGAGCGGCGAGCTCCGGAGCCGTTTCCGATGGGCCGATCTTCAGTTCTTTCTGCAGCAACATTTCGCCAGTGTCCATCCCCGCGTCGATGCGCATGGATGTCACTCCCGTCGTTGTTTCGCCATTCACGATGGCCCAATTGATCGGAGCAGCGCCGCGATACTTTGGGAGCAGGGAAGCGTGCAAATTGATCCAACCAAGTTTGGGGATGAGAAGAAGGCGAGCCGGGATGATTTGCCCATAAGCGATGATCACGATGCCGTCGGGCGCAAGCTCTTGCAAAAGCTCCTGTAGTTCCGGAGCTCGGATTTTCTCCGGCTGGTAGACAGGAATCCCCGCGGCGACCGCCGTTTCCTTGGCGGGTGAAAAGGAAACTAGCTGGCCCCGACCGCGAGGACGGTCGGGCTGGGTGATGACTCCGAGGATGTTGAAATCGCGTTGTTCCAGAAGATGCAGGAGCGTGGGAACAGCGAATTGCGGAGTGCCGCAGAATAGGAGACGCAGTCGCCCGTCGCCTGAGGTTACCACTCGCCTTGCTTCTTGAGTTTCTTGATTTTCCGCCGGATGAGGTCGCGCTTCAGCATGCTGAGGTGTTGCAAGAACAGAATCCCGTTCAAATGATCGATTTCGTGACAAAAGGCCCGCGCCAGCAAATTTTCGCCGCGAATCTCAAACGTCTCTCCCCGGGCATTCTGCGCGCGCACTGTGACGAACTGAGGACGCATCACGTACCCGCGAAAACCGGGAATCGACAGGCACCCTTCCTCTTCGCGAACTTCGCCCTCGGCATGAATAATTTCCGGATTCGCCAGCACGATTTTCGCTTCGGGATTTTTTCCGCCGGTAACATCTACCACCGTCAGCCGCAGGCTCTTCCCGATTTGCGGCGCCGCCAGGCCGACACCCTGCGCCGCATACATGGAAGCGAACATGTCCTCGGTCAGCTCTTCGAGATCCGCGTCAAACTTCTTTACCGGCGGCGTCGGTTTCTCGAGAATCGGATCGCCATACTTGACGATCGGATAAATTTTGCGCGCCGGCGCCTCGCCGGATGCCGCTGTCACGCTGGATGCCACTTCAGAACTCGTCGATTTGTCTGGCATAGTTGTCGAAATTCCGCCGCATCTCGGAAAGGCTGTCTCCCCCGAATTTTTGCAGAAAAGCATCCGCCAGCACAAGGGCTACCATTGCCTCGCCGGCCACTGCCCCGGCCGGGACCACGCACCAGTCCGAGCGCTCGTAGGCCGCCGCAACGGGTTCCTTGGTGACCATGTCCGCCGTGTGCAGGGCCTGGCGCAGCGTGGAAATGGGTTTTAAGTATCCCCGGATCACGACATCTTCACCATTCGTGATGCCACCCTCGAGCCCGCCCGCGCGATTGGTCGAGCGCCGAAAACGCCGTACCGCCTTTTCATAGGAAATTTCATCCTGCACTTCGCTGCCGTAGGATCCCGCGGCCGCAACGCCCGCGCCTATCTCGACCGCTTTGACTGCTTGCACGCTCATCAGCGCCTGGGCCAGGCGCCCGTCGAGTTTCTCGTCCCACTGCGCGTGGCTGCCCAGCCCCACGGGAAGATGGTGCGCGACAATCTCAAAGACTCCTCCGACGGTATTGCCTGCCTTGAGCGCAGCATCGACTTCCGCTTTCATTTTTTCCTGCGTCGCGGCATCCACGCAACGCAACGGCGAATCCAGATCGGCGGTGGCCGCATGGATCTCTTCCCATGTCACTGCCCGCTCGAGCCGCACGTGCCCGACTTGAACCGTGTGGCTCGCGATTTCCGTGCCGAATTCGCGCAGAAGCAGTTTTGCGAACGCGCCAGCAGCTACTCGGGCCGCGGTCTCGCGCGCGGAAGCTCTCTCAAGCACGTACCGCGCATCATGAAAATTGAACTTCTGTGACCCCGCAAGATCGGCATGCCCGGGCCGAGGAGCGAGCAGTTTCCTCTCCTTGCCGGCGGATTCGGCCGTCGCTTCGACAGGCAGAATCTTCTCCCAATTCGCCCAATCCCGGTTTTCAATGCGCAGCGCAATGGGCGCCCCTATCGTCTGACCGTGACGTACTCCGGCGAAAATATCGGCGCGGTCTTTTTCGATCTTTTGACGTCCACCGCGCCCGTAACCAAGCTGCCGCCGATGCAGCTCATGATTGATAAAGTTCACATCCACGGGTAGAGACGCAGGCAGGCCCGAAACAAACGCAAGCAACGCTTGTCCGTGCGACTCGCCGGCCGTATAGAACTTCAGCATCCGCGCGAACACCCTCCCCTGCTCTGAAACTTGTATCCGTGGAATCAACGAGTTTAACCGTGGATGCGCACGGCGTCCAGCAACTCGGCAAGACATGCCTCGCTTGAAGAGCCCGCACCGCACGAAGGTCAAAGCAATCGCGTGCCATGCGCCAAGCGATACTTGCGCTGGCTATACGATAAGTACGCCAAGATCGCTATAAAACACTAATCCCGCAAGTCCTCGTCGACGGGCAAGAAGGGGAGCCGAGGTTTCAAGCGGCTCCCCTTCTTCCAGCCCGTCACGAACGACGTGATTCGAGAAATTCGAGACGGTTCCCCCAGGGATCTTCTGCAAAGAAGCGTTTGGTGTCCGGCAGCGAATCGTCCGCCGTGATTTTTACAGCGTGTGCAAGCAGCGATTCACGCAGCTTGCCAAGATCTGAGACAGCGAAGGCCGGGTGCGCCTTCTTGGCGGGTTGAAACGCGGCTTCCACGCCGATATGAAGTTGTTGATCGCCGCATTCGAACCAGCAGCCCCCGCGCGCGCGGAGAGGCGCGGGCTTTTCGATTTCAAGAAGGCCGAGAATCGAGCCGTAGAATTCGCGAGCGGCCGATTCGCAACCCTTTGGGGCAGCCAATTGGACGTGATCGATACGAGCAATCATTGGATTCACCTCGTATTAGGACTTGCTCCTCTGGCGGCGCGGCCCCAGCATTCGCTAGTTCTCGACAGCGAGGCCAAGGAGCGTATCACCGCCGAAGGAGAGAAAAGCCGCTGAGGCTTCGCGGTACAATTGCTGGCACTTGCGCAAGATCGCCGTAAATTCAGGGCGCGATCGCAGGGGATCGAGCCAGGGATCGCGCACCATCGCGGGATAGCAGAAAAAGCCGTTATCAATGGAGCGCGAGAGCGTCTCCAAGGCTTCGTCTTCCTGACGGAGATAGCTAAGATGGCGGGCAAAATAGAAGATTCCCTCGGGATCGCGGAAGGTCGATTTCCGGAACTCCTCACTGGCCTCAAGACTCTCTTCGCGTTTCCCTTCGAGCAGCGCGCGCAGCGAGGTGAGGTACAAGCATCCCAGCCGCCAAGGCTTGTCGGCTTCGCGCTGCTTCAGGAGAGCCACGGCCTCCTCGAAGCGCCCAAGTCCTGTTAGTGCCAAGGCTCTCCCGTAACCGTAGTCGCTCGTCGAGGCGTCCAAAGCCCTCTGATAGTCGCCCAGCAGGATGTACGTGTTCATCACGCTCGTGGAAATCAGCGGATCGAGACGGCGCGCTTCCTTATGGGCGACAAGCGCAGCTTGCAGGAGTCCGCAGTATCTAAAAACGTGGCCAAGACCTGCACAGAGCTCGGCATCGCTTCTCCGATGCTTGGCGCGATCGAGCAGCCGCTTCATGGCTGCCAGTGCGCGGCCCTGATCGACTTGAACATGCGTGTACAGATTGTGCGCAAGGGTGAGATTCGGGTTCAGGCGCAAAGCAGTCTGAAATGCTTCGTCGGCAGCCCGCAAGCCTTCCAGAGAGCCCAGGCTGTATTTGTCCAGGAGCCAACGCGCGCGCCCAAGCCTGACCCAGGCCGGAGCGTAAGACTCGTCGAGACTCACGCACCGTTCATACATCTGGATGGCGGCCGGGAGATTATTCCACTGGCGGCTGAACTCGTTGGCCTGGAGGTAAAGCTGATAGACGGTCGGGCTGGCCGGGCGGTCCAGTTGGAGCGATTCGTGTTCCTGCACGCTGAGCGATGGGATGACAGATTCAATGACGCGGCGGACCAGGTCATCGTGAAGTTCGAGCAGTTCCCTGATCGTCGCTTGAGAGGAGTGCGACCAGATCAGCGTGCCGCTGGGAACTTCGGTGAGCTGGGTCGTGATCCGGAGCTGTTCACCAACATGGAGGAGCGCGCCCGAAAGAACGACATCGACCTCTGCCTCTTTTGCGATTTGCTGCAAATCGAGAGCGTCGCCCGCGTAACGCGAGGCCACAACCGAAGAGCGAACGACCAGGTTATCGAGGCCTGCAAGGGAAACGGTAATTGCTTCCGGCAAGCTGTAAGCCAGGAAATCGATGTCTTCGTTCGGGCGCAAGATGCGGAAGGGCAGGACGATTACCCTTCGCAGGGTCCGCGCGCAAGCGGTTGTCTCAAGGCCGTCCATCAAGAGCGTGGAACGGATTTCTGCGGCCATCGTCTCGGCGTTCGCGTACCGGTTTTCGGGGTCGCGGGCCAGCGCACGATGAATAATCCGGCCCATCGCGGAAATGGCGACAGAACCGCTGAGTGCGGGAGGTGAACCTTGAAGCACGGAATGGGCAATCTCCGCGAACGAATTGCCCGGGAACGGCGGCCGGCCGGTCAGCATTTCAAAGAAAATGGCGCCCATTGAATAAAGATCAGAGCGTGCTTCGACCGGCTGCCCGCGAAATTGTTCGGGAGAAGCATACCGGGGTGTGCCAAGAAATACTCCCGGCATGGTGGCCTCGGGAAGTGTCGCCTCGCTATCCTGAGGCGCGGACGTCGGTTTACATTTGGCAATTCCAAAATCGAGGAGCTTTGTCCCGCTGCCGGAGAGAATGATATTAGCGGGCTTTAAATCGCGATGGACAATTCCCGCTTTGTGAAAGGCCTCCAGCGCAGACAGAACGGAGAGAACAACCTGGGCTGCTTCCTGGGCGGGAAGGGGACCGCGCTCGATGCGCACTTCCAGCGATTCTCCTTCTATGAATTCCATCACGATCACGAGACGGTTTTCGGCTTCGGCTATGTCGTAGATACGGCAAGCATGAGGGTGCGCCACCTGCGCGGCCGTGCGAGCCTCTTTGAGAAGACGATCGCGCCTTCCGGAATCTGCATCGGACTCGCGAACTACCTTTAGAGCGACGACGCGATCCAGCCGTTCGTCGTGCGCTTTGTAGACGATTCCCATGCCGCCTTCGCCGACTTGCGAAAGGATGCGATAAGGGCCAATACGGCCTGGAATTTCCGGCATAGACCTGATCATAGCTCTTGAACGTTAGGATACCGGACTCGATTCACCGCCGCCACAGCGGGAGCGGAGATTCACTTACTGCGGGGAGGAAAGCCGCTGCGTGACTCCATCCCATCGTTTACTTGACGTGTTCCGGCCTCGCGGTTACGCTTCCGACTCAGGTTTTGTGCCCCAGCAGTTCAGCGAAACAGCTGACGAAACAGGTACTCGTGGCAGACACACCTCTCCAGATCGCAGGTCGCGAGGACAAGACGGAACCGCCAATCACCGTCGCGGGAGTGTTGGTGAATGCGGCCAAAGGAGCCGTGGCGGACGTCCAGGATTACGCCATGCTCTGTGGCCGGACATTTGTCACTCTGGTCACCCCGCCGTTCTACCTCCAAGACATTTTGCAGCAGATGGACAGCATCGGAGCAGGTTCTCTGCCGATCATTTTGCTATCCGGCTTTTTTATCGGCGCGGTGATGGTGTTGCAGACAGGCTCGCAATTTACCCGCTTCGGCCAGAGTTCGCTGACCGGCGACGTAGTGGCCATCGCCCTGGTGCGCGAATTAGGGCCATCGCTGACCGGATTGCTTGTCACTGGCCGCTGCGCTACGGGAATCGCTTCCGAGCTTGGCTCCATGCTGGTGACCGAGCAAGTGGACGCCATGCGTGCGATGGGGACCGACCCCGTCCGCAAGCTGGTAGCCCCGAGGGTCATTGCCACGCTGCTCACCCTCCCGCTCCTGACCGCCATGACGGATTTCATGGGCCTTCTGGGTGGCTGCGTGGCCTCCGTCTTTTCGCTCCGCCTCAGCGCGATCGAATTCTGGCGCCGCGCCATCGATGCCCTCGATTTTGCGGACTTGATGCAAGGATTCACCAAGCCGTTTTTTTTCGCGTTCATTCTCGCCACTATTGGCTGTTACAAAGGCTTGACTGTCCGCGGAGGTACGCAGGGCGTTGGCCGCGCCACAACGCAAGCTGCCGTGCTGTCATCCGTCTTGATCATCGTCGCCGACGCATTTCTCACCAAAGTGGCGTTATTCCTCGCGGACAAGCTTTTCTAGCCCCTCCGGAGTCCCGCTGAATTCCAGCTTGCGCAGTCGAGTGTCCACAAATTGTTTCGTGTCCGCGTCAGAGCACAATTGCCGCTATAATGGCGGGCACACACCCGATGAATAGCCCCATCACATCGAGTCCCGACTCCAGCCCCACCATCAAATTTGAGAGCGTCCGCCTCGGCTTCGATGAAGGCGACATCTTGCGCGGCGTATCCTTCCAGGTGCAGGAGAGAGAGACGCTCGTTCTCTTGGGAGAAACAGGCACGGGGAAAACCCTGTCGCTCAAACTAGCCGCGGGACTCCTTAAGCCCTCTGAAGGAAACATCCGAGTCCTCGGTCGCGACGTTTCGAGCATGGCCGAACGAGACCTGCTGGCATTCCGCCGCCAAATTGGATTTGTCTTTCAAGAAGGCGCGCTCTTCGATTCCATGACCGTCGGGGACAACGTGGCCTACCGGCTGTTGGAAGACAAAGTGATGGACGATGAGATTGAGCCTCGAGTGCTAGAAGTGCTGCGATTTGTGGAGCTGGAGCACACCATAGACCTGTTCCCGGCCGAACTCTCCGGAGGAATGCGCCGTCGCGTGTCCATCGCCCGGGCGCTGATCAACCAGCCACCCATCGTGTTGTATGATTCGCCCACGGCAGGTCTGGATCCGGTCACCTCGCAAACGATCATCACTCTGATCTTGCGGCTGCGCGATGTATTCGGCGTGACGGCCCTGCTCGCTACGCAGCGGCTCCAGGACGGCTTTGCGCTGGCGAATTTCCGGTTCGATCCAGCGACCAAGCGCGTCGTCCACAGCACTCCGAACGGAAAGGCTGGGACCGCAGGCAGGATGGCGGCGACGCGTTTTCTGGTTCTGCGCGAAGGCGGAGTTTATTTCGAAGGCGGGCCGGAAGAGCTTGCGGATACGCAGGATGATTATCTGAAGCGGTTTCTGGTGTGAATGGGCGGTAGTCCTTTGAAAGATCGAAAGGGAGGAAAGAAAAAATGGCGCAGCGCAAACAACTTACATGGACGGAACTGCGCGTGGGGCTCTTCGTGCTGGTGGGCTTGTCGGTCCTGGCCGCGGGCATTTTCTACGTGACGGGCGCGGGCACGATCGGTCCGAAATACCGGCTGATCACGTATCTCCCGGAAGTCTCCGGGCTCGCCAATGGCGCGCCGGTCCGCCTCGATGGCGTCGAAGTCGGCAACGTCGAATCCATCCGGCTGGCGCCTCGCATTCCAGGCAAAATCCGCGACCGCAACAGAAACATCGAAGTCGTCATGCGCGTCGGCAAGCACTACGAGAACGATATACTCACCGATTCCGCGGCCAGTCTCGTCACGGAAGGATTGCTGGGCAACCGCTACGTCAATATCAGCCTCGGAGTCACCGGCATTCCGCTGAAGGACGGCCAGGAAGTGCCCGGAACAGAAGAAAAGGCCATGAAGGAAGTGGTCGAGCGGAGCGCGGACATGCTCGGGAATCTTCAGGCGCTATCGGAAAACGTTCAGGAACTGATCAACGGTGTCAAAGCAGGAAAAGGTTCGCTCGGAAAACTGCTCACCGACGATCAGGCTTACAATCACCTGAACAACCTGCTTTCCCGCGGAGACGCCATGCTTGCCAACATTCAAGCCGGGCAGGGCTCGCTCGGCAAGTTGGTGGCCTCGGACGAAATGTACAACAAAGTGGACAAGGGTCTGGACAATGTGAACGTGATCCTGACCGACGTCCGTTCGCAGAAGGGAACCATCGGGAAGCTCCTGTACGATCCCTCGCTCTATGACGAAGCGAAGCAAGCGATATCGAATGGCAACGCGGTGATTGGAGATGTGCGCGCCGGCAAAGGCACCCTCGGCAAACTCGCCACCGACGACTCCCTCTACACAAAGCTGAAGGAAACCAGCGACAACGTGGCAAGCGCTACTGCCAAACTGAACGACAACACCACCACCGTCGGCAAACTCTTTTCCGATCCTAAGCTTTACGACAGCTTGACCGGCCTCACCGGAGATTTGCGATTGCTCATCGGCGAATTCCGGCAGAATCCGAGAAAATTCCTGCGCATCAAAATAGCCGCTTTTTAAGGTGCGGGAGTTCGGGGATGGCTTCCCGCGCGCTTTGCCAGTTCTGGCTGGGTGTGTTGTAATGCCTTAGTAACAATGCAGGGATAAACTGAGTTGTCTGATCGCCTCTCGCAAAGAACTTGATGGAAAATCAGGACATCGCACAAAAGTTGCCGCGGACGGAAGCGGCCAAATCCACACTGCCGCAGCCGGGAAAACCGGTCCCCAGCCGCGCCTATCCCGGCGCATTGATCGTCGTGGAGGGCACCGACGGTTCGGGCAAAAGCACGCAACTCTATCTGCTGAAGCGCTGGCTGGAAATCGGCGGATACCGCCTGCATTTTACGGAATGGAATTCCTCGCCGCTGGTGAAATCCGCGACCCGCCGCGGAAAACAGCGGCGACTTCTCACACCCACAACATTCTCCTTGCTGCACGCGGCCGATTTTGCGGATCGCTGCGAACGCCAGATCATGCCGCTCCTTCAGGGCGACTATTTGGTGCTGGCCGACCGCTACATTTACACAGCGTTCGCCCGCGACGCGGCTCGCGGCTGTCCGGGGCGCTGGCTGAGAAATCTCTATCGTTTTGCTCCCGTGCCGGATATCACGTTTTATTTTCGCGCGCCGCTGGACGTGGCCGTGCACCGCATTCTCAGCGGGCGTCCCAAACTGAAATACTACGAAGCCGGGATGGATATGGCGCTGTCATACGACCGCGCGGAGAGCTTCCGCCTCTTCCAGGCGCGCATCCTCGAGGAATACGACAAAATGGTGGATTCCGATAATTTCGTCGTCCTGGATGGCACGTTGCCGGTGAACAAGCTGCAGAAACAAATGCGCGAGATTGTGGCATCCAAAATTGATTTGAAGCGTTTTGCGCCAGGCATTCCGGCTCCGGAGTGAGCATGCCCGATCAGGAAAAAGAGAAAGAAAAACTCAACGCGCCGACAGTTCCCGCGGAATTGCCGCAAGCCACAGGCGCGCCCCTTCCTTCGGCGAAACCGGCCGCGCCGAGCGAGGACGGCGCCGCGCAATATTTCTACGGCGAAGCCCTTGTTGGCTTCGACCCGAGCGAAATTACGGGAAACCTCATCGTCATCGAAGGGATGGACGGCTCCGGACGATCGACACAGATCGCGCTGCTCCAGGAATGGCTCGAATCGGAAGGCTTTGCCGTGCAGACCAGCGGATTGCGCAGATCGTACCTCGTGGGACGCGACATCGATGAGCTTCTCGCAAAAAACGCGGTAACGCGCCTGACTCTGTCGCTGATGTATGCCACGGATTTCTTCGATCAGGTCGAGCACCGCGTCTTGCCCGCGCTTCGCTCCGGGACGGTCGTGCTTGCCGACCGCTTTATTTTCACGCTCGTGGCCCGCGGCGTCGTCCGCGGCATCAATCGCGACTATTTGAACGGCCTGTACGCCATGGCTCTGCGCCCGCATCTCACTTTTTGGCTCAACGTGCGCCCGGAAACCGCTTTCGCCCGCGAATTCAAAAAAGCGCAAGCCATTAGCTACTGGGAAGCCGGTCGCGACATGTCTCTTTCGCACGACCTCTATTGGTCTTTCATCCGCTACCAGACCATGATCAAGCGCGAATTCGAAGTGATGGCCAAGCGCCACTCGTTCATCGAACTCGACGGCGAAGCCAGCGTCTCTGCCGTCAACAAGCAGCTTCGCCAGCGTATCGGCGAGCAACTCGGTATTCGCGCGACGAAATACACGCCGTCCGCCGCGCTCGCGCATCTCTGGCGGTAAATTCCGAAATGTCCGAGCCGGTTCATATCGCCGCCATTGACGCGGGCTCCAACGCTGTGCGCCTCGCCGTCGCTCGCGCCTATTCCGCGCTCGATATCGAACCGCTGGTCAACGAGAGGTATTCGCTGCGTCTCGGCGAAGGCGTTTTTCTGCGCCACCGCTTCAGCGAAGATCTCTTCAAAAAGGGCGTCAAAGCGTTCCGTCACTTTCACGAAATCATGGATGAATTTGGCGTAACGCGTTATCGCGCCGTGGCCACAAGCGCATCTCGCGAAGCCCGCAACCGCGACGCGTTCGTGCGCCAAATCAAGCAGAAGAGCGGCATCGCGCTCGAAGTGATCAATTCCTCGGAAGAATCTCGCCTCGGCCGCGTAGCAGTCATGGCCGCGCTCGGGCCGGAATCCCCGCCACGGTGCATCGCCGATCTAGGCGGCGGGAGCCTCGAGATCAGCGTCATCCGCGACCACACCGTCGAGCAAAGCGCACAGTTGCCCGTGGGGACCGTGCGACTCATGACTACACTGAAAATCCCCGGCGCCATCCGCCCGATGCAGGCCGAACAAGTCCGCCGCTACGTGCGCGCGCTTCTTGAATCACGACTGCCATCGCGGCCAAACCTCGGCGATCAGGTGGCCGTCGCACTGGGAGGAAATGCGGAAACGCTCGCGAATATCGCTCCCGGCCCCCGCCTGCACGGACTTCCCACGCTCGAACTCTCGCTGCTGCGGGAACGCCTGCCGGATCTCTTGGAACGCGATGTGCGCGAGCGCATGAAGTCCTACGGCATCCGCCGGGATCGCGCGGACGTGCTGGGCATCGCCGCGCTTACCTTCGTCACGCTGGGGCGCTACCTCAACATTCGCAATTTTTCGATTCCGAGCGTCGGCCTTCGCGAAGGGTTGATCCAGGAAATTGCCCATCAGGCTTTTTCCAGGACGGAGCCGCACCGCTACGACGTGGCCGCGCGGCAATTGCTAGTGGGAACCCGCAGCTTCGCGCGACGTTTGCAAAAGGATCAGACGCACGCCGAGCACGTTCGCGAGCTGAGTATCTTGCTTTTCGACCAGCTTCAGCCCGTTCACCATCTTCCCGCGCAATCTCGCGTCCTGCTGGAAGCTGGCGCCCTCATGCACGACACCGGGCATATGATCAGCCATCGGGGCCATCACAAGCACGGCGAGTATCTCGTACTCAACGGCGATATTCCCGGACTGGAAGGCCGCGATCGCGCCATCGTGGCCGCGCTGGTGCGTTATCACAATCGAAAATCGGAGCCCGCGGGGCACCACCTGGCATATTCCTCGCTCAATAACAGCGACAAGCGAATTGCGCGGCGTCTAGCGGCGATCTTGAGAATTGCTGAAGCGCTCGATCATTCGCATCGACAGCGCGTCATGCAAGTTCGCACCGCGTTCCAGCATGGAGCCGTGGGTTTGCAGGTTACTGCGCGCGGTGATGCAGCGGAAGATTTGCTGGACGCCAACCGTAGCGCCGAGCTCTTTGAAAAAGAATTTCACGTCCGTCTCTATTTTCGGCAAACTGCTTCGAAGGAAACCTAGCGATGAGCCCTAACCTCGCGCCGCTTCGATAGCATTTAGATTCGTGAAAGGCGGAAAGCCCCGATGGAAATATACGTTGTGCGCCACGGCATCGCGATCGACCGGGAAGATCCCAAGTGCCCGCCCGATCCCGAAAGATACCTGACCGAGGAAGGGATCGAGAAAACCAAGCGAGTCGCCGCCGCAGTCGCCGCCCTCAGCGCCTCGCCGGACTTGCTGCTTTCAAGTCCCTACGTGCGCGCCATGCAAACAGCCGAAATCTTTGCGGCCGCCCTCGACTATCCCAAACCAAAAATCCGCCGCACGGATTTGCTGTTGCCCGGCTCGGAACCCACTCTCTTTTTCCGCGAGCTCGCCAAAGACAAGCAAACCTCGACACTCTTTATTTTCGGCCACGCTCCGCAGCTGGACGACGTCATCGCCTCTGCCCTCGGCTCGAAGCATCACATCACGTCCCTGAAAAAAGCAGGCGTTGCATTGCTCGAGCTGAAGCGCGTTTCGCCGCCAAATGGACAATTGCTCTGGCTCGCGCCCCCAAAGCTGCTTCGCCGCGGAGGGAAATGAGCCTTTTAAGAACCCAGATCGAGCAACGGATCGCCTCTCGAGGCTAGGCGGAGACTGCGGAAACCATGGGAGGTTCAGACGGTGCGACTGGCCCGGCGGCCTTTTCCAGTTTCGGCGCGGTTCTCAGAATGAGGGGCTTCCCCAACACGAATTCCAGAAGGTGTTTGGCAGCGGCCATGCGCGCGGCAGTCTCGGCCGTGTCGGGCAATCCAGGGACGCGCAGGACAAAGGCGTCGGCTGATTTTTCAAAGCGAAGACCAACAGCGCTCTCGATGCCGGCTTTCCGCAGCGCTCGAGCCAACCGTAGGACACCCGCCAGCGCTCGAACCGTCGTTTGCTGCTCTTCAGAAAGTTTTGCAAAACCGTTCTTCAGTTTGGGTTCGGCTCCGCGGTGAAAGCGAACCACCCACGCCATCAGATCCCATTGTTCGGCTGACCAGTTGGGTGGAACCGTCAACCCCAGCAGAAACTTGCGAACAGCCTTCTGAGACGAGTTGCGATCGCCAGCGGCCCCGATGCCGTGCAGTTTGGCTGCGGCCGCCATTATGTGGCGAGAGGACGGTTCATGAAACGCCGGCGCGGCTTGGTCGCGGCGCAGAAGGTCGAACACGCGCATCGCAATGCGCGACACCTGGCCCGTGCGCTGCGAATGCCGATCGGCGGCGCGCGCCGTGGCGCGAACCCGCGCCATGGCTGCCGCTTGCAAACGCTGGCCATAGGGCAGATTGTGCCGCCACTCGTGCCACAGACTGGTCTTCCCCAGAGTGAGCTGGCGATAGGTTTCGATCCGCTCGTGACGTTCGTGAACGATTTTTTCTTGCCACCCTTCCATGGATTCCGTGGTTCGGGAGGCCTTGGTCTCTTCGAGCAATCCGGCGAGCACATCCAGATCGTGAATGTCCCCGAGAAGGTCCTGCAAGCGTTTCAGATTTTCGCTCCAAGCGGCGTAATGGTCCGGCAAAAAGCCCTCGAGCGCATAGCGAAATCTCTTTAGGCCGATACGGAGTGCATGCCAGGGCTTTGGTTTTTCCGTGCGCAGCGCTCGGTTGTGAAGTTCTTTTGCTTCCTCGAATCGTTCGAGAGCCAGGCATTCGGCAGCCAGGCTGCCCACAGGTACAAGCCGGACACGCTGTCGCAGCCGCCTCTCGAGTTGGGACCATTCTTTTTCGTCAAACTTTGCGGCCGCGTGTAGCGCACGCGCGGAGCGCTGCTTCTCGTCTGTTTCGAGAGAAGCGAGTATTTGCGTGCGCAGGGGATCATTCTCCGCGCCAAGCTTCTTGACCCATTCCCCCATGACCTGCCCGTCACGGAGATCGCCGAGGCCTCGAAACAACTTGCGCGCCGCTTTGCGCATTTCGGGCCAGGAGGAGTCGGGGTCGACTTCCTCCATCACCGACGCAAGCGATCGGCAGCGGCGAATCGCTACACGCAAATCGTGCACGGTGCCGGGATCAGGCGAGGTGTGCAAAATTCCGAGCTCTTCCAGAACGCGGTTCATCCAATGGGAGAGACCGCGGTGCTCGGGCCGTGACCCGCCGGGAGGGGCGACAGCAAGAGGCAGCCGTAAAGGAGCCAATGAAAGGGGTGACCGCGAAGCGGTCATCACCGTAGCCATCGAAAGCCTCGACATCGGAAACCGTTCGCATGCCGCGGCGGGTCCGCAGCCCCTGGCGAACGGGGGCTATAGAGTAGCTCTTGGCCGCAACCGAGTCCAGTCGAGGGCCCGTGGCCAAAGTTCGGGCAGCATGCGGGCGAGGACCATCCCCATCAGAAGGGTCATGACCGCAGCGATCAGAAAGACGCGCGAGGGATCAGGGTGACCGAGGCGC
Source organism: Acidobacteriota bacterium (assembly GCA_013289955.1). Lineage (GTDB taxonomy): Bacteria > Acidobacteriota > Terriglobia > Acidiferrales > UBA7541 > Acidiferrum. The sequence goes on along the minus strand of JABCYZ010000007.1, from coordinate 121,008 downwards.
AGCATGGCGTACTGTGCCAGCGGCTGGAGTGCTACGCCCACAAACGAGAGCAGGTTGGCGACGGCGATGGCGCGGCCTTTCTCCTCTGGCCTCGGTCGCTGCTGGATGAGCGCATTCACCGGGACGACAAAGAATCCTCCGGCCAAGCCGAGCAAGGCCAGCTGCGCCATAACTGCGGGGTAGCTGATGCCTGGACGGGAGAGCAGCGCCGACATTAAGAGTATGCCGCCCAAACCGGGAAGGACCATGCCCGGCTCGATTTTCCGTCCAGAAGCAAGACCCGCGACAAAGCTGCCAATCCCAATGCCAAGGCTCAGCGCCGCGAGAAGATAGCTGCTGTGTGCGTCGTCGACACGGAGGACGTCGGTCGAGTACAAGACGATGTTCAGCAAGAGCAGGGAACCGAGAAACCAGAAAAAGGTGTTGGCGGCGACGGCGGTCCAGAGAGTGGAGTCGCTTCTCATACGTCGTATTTCGTGGAAAAATTCCGCGGGGACGTTCCAATCGAAGCGTCGCGCCGGATCGGCAGCAGGGACTTTGCTGATGCCGAGACTCGTGAGAAGGCCAAGCAGGGTGAGCCCGAGGAAGATGACGCCTGACCATACCTGTCGTCCATGAAATGTTTGCGCCAGAAAGGCGCCAGCCAGCGCGGCGCTGATCGCCGCCAGCAGCGTACCGAGTTCCATGAGGCCATTGCCCCAGCTCAATTTCGCCAGAGGCAGCAGCTCCGGCAGCAACCCGTACTTGGTGGGGCCGAAGATGGCGCCTTGCGTGCATGCCAGGAAGAGAGCGATGCCGGCGATCTCCAAGCGATTGCTGCTGAGAGCATACGTCGCCAGACCCATGACGCCGAGTTCGAAGACTTTCGTCCACAGCGTTACGCTGCGTTTGCTGTACCTGTCCGCGAGGTAGCCGCCGGGAATCGAGAAGAGTAGAAAGGGAACAGCAAAGAGCAGCGGCACTACCAGAACGAACCAGAGATCGCGCCGCTCTTTCGAGATAGCGGCGTCGAGGACGAGAAAGCTGACCAGCCACTTGAGAGCGTTGTCGCTGAACGCGCCTTGGAATTGCACCGCAATGAGCGCCCAAAAACCGCCAAGGCTGCGCGGCTGAATTTGCGTCTGGGAATTGGATTCGCTCGGCGGTAATGGAGGCATGGATGGGCGGAGTTTATCGGCTCGCCCTACTGCGGGCAAGCGCTCGATTAGCGCCGTCATCGCGACTCGCTTAGAATGAGGAGCAGGAGATTAGAAGAGAAATGAAACTGAAATTGCCGGCGGGCCCGTTTAAGGCGTATCTATTTGATTGCGACGGCACGATTGCGGACTCTATGCCGCTTCATTACGTGGCGTGGAAAAAGGCGCTCGGAGAATGGAATTGTGAATTTGCGGAGGAGCTTTTCTACGCTTGGGGCGGCCGGCCTACTGCGGAGATCGTAGCCACTCTAAACCAGACCCAGGGTCTCAGCATGCCGGTCGAGAGTGTCGCGAACAGAAAAGAAGAATTTTATTTCAAGATGCTACCGGAGCTTAAAGCCGTTCCCGAAGTGTTGGAGCATATCGAGGCGCAGCATGGACGGATTCCTTTTGCGGTGGTCTCGGGAAGCGCAAGAGATTCGGTGACAGCGTCTCTGGTGAGGCTAAATTTGCTCGACCGTTTCGATACCTTGGTTTGTGCCGGAGAATACAAAAAGAGCAAGCCCGATCCCGAAGCCTTCCTCCTTGCCGCCACGAAACTCGGAGTAGCACCAAAGAACTGTCTGGTCTTCGAAGACACCGACATGGGCATTCAAGCCGCGACGGCCGCGGGGATGGCTTCCGTAAAAGTTCCTCCGCCATGGGCGCGCCGTGTTTCCTAGGGAGTCGGCGCGCCGCTGCGCAAACGAGAATAAATCCGTTCATCGCAGGCTGGTCGTTCGCGGTCTTGCACGGCATCCTTGAGTGTGGAGCGGTGGCATGTTATTTTTGACTTGCCGACCCGGAGTGGCGGAACTGGCAGACGCGCCGGACTCAAAATCCGGTGGCCGCAAGGCCGTGTGGGTTCGACCCCCTCCTCCGGGACTCTAATTTTTCGTCTTCGAAGGCATAGCACGCGCGATTTATGGAGCTTTTGGCGTTCTTCTCAGGTGATTGCTGTATTCCCTGCGGAGCTTCCGCAGGATAATGTGCTTCCGCCTTCCCGGACGAAGCCCACGTCCAGGTCTTTCACGAGCCTCCCCGTCCCAAAGACGGGCTGACCGAGCGGCCGATTTTTCTCTTGGAAGCATGCTAGTGTCGAAACAAATTCTCATAGCCGATGATAGCGGCACCGTCAGGCGCGTTCTTAAGATGTTTCTTCAGGACCGCAAGGGAATCAAAGTCTGCGGCGAGGCGGCGAACGGTTTTGAAGCCGTCGAGAAAGCGAAAACACTACGACCAGATTTGGTGCTGCTGGATCTGGCCATGCCTGAAATGAACGGTGCGGAAGCAGCATCCGTGCTGAAAAAGATGATGCCGGATATGCCTATCATTGTCTTCACGATGTTCAGCGACAATATCGGGAGGTCACTTGCCTCCGCCGTTGGCGTCGATATGGTGCTTTCGAAGCCCGACGGAATGAGGGCGCTGGCGGAGGCTATCGAGAGTTTGCTTGGCCCGTTCCAACCGCCAAGCGAGGTAAATCCGCATTGATGTTTTCGGCCGCAAAACAAGGAACACCGGCCCTGTATCTACAGTGAAGACCGATTGCCTTCCTGACAGTGTTGGGTAGCTTGAATACCAGGTCACCTAAGGTCTGAGCAGGCTGCCCGTTCCAAGCACGGACACCTGCTCTTTCTTTGTCCGGGACTTCGCTACCCCTACTTCTTCTCCGTCCTGGCTCGCCTTCTGAAGTTTGATGAGCGGCTCATCAGCTTTACCTACGAAGCGGGCCGGGGCGCACAATGGGCCTATCCCCAGCGGGGCAAGGTTTCCCATCATGCCCAACGAGCAAGTGCTTGAGCACGGCATCGATGCTCTCGCGCTTCCGGCGATTCAGCTCCGCGTCTTCATAAAAGAACACGTCTTTGGACCTGCGAATTGTCTTCAGTTCGCGGAGAGTACGACTTGCCTCGCGTTTCAAATCATCGAGTTCTGCGCACATGGTTCTCGTTCGGGTGGGGTTGCCATCTTAGGTTTTTGAATTCGGCAGCGCAAGCGTATTCTTACGCACTAGCTGACTGGCCGGGTGTTGCGGAGGCTAGCTGCCAAACCTCTTCACAAGGTCTTTGAACAACTCAGGAAATCTCCCACCGAACATGGACGTTCCGAGCAGGGCGGCTCCGAACAAAGCAAGAATCGCTCGGCGGCCCTTGGTGCCGTTGGCGTGCATTTTCGAAAAGAGTACGAGAGCGCAGAGGTGAATTCAGGGTGCAGCAGGTGTCAGGACGTCCTCCGTTAAATCCGAGCATTTCCGTCTCTCTGATGAGCCTTATTTCGCGTGATTGGTGGGGAGAGTCAAATAAGGGTCTTCGTCTGTGCCCCACATTTTTTGGTTGTCTCCGAGCGGTTTGATCGGTTCTCCCAAGCTGTTTATGCTGCCGTAGAAAGAATGACCTGTGCGGCTAAATTGCTCTATCGTGCCGTCGTCCCATCTGACTGTCAGAAGCTGATTCGCTATCTTCAAAATTCGGCCTAACTTGTCCACTCCGATGTTCGGACGAAACAGACAAACCTCCGCACCGAGCCTGAATACTTGTTCTTGCTTGAGTTGCTTGGGTTCCGCGGGCTGCTCGGGTTGTTTAGGTTGTTCCGGTTGCTTGGGTTCCTCTGGGTGCTCGGGTTGCTTCGGTTGTTCCGGTTGTTTGGGTTCCTCGGGCTCGGCTTGCTTCGGTTTCTCGAATTGTTCAGTTTTGCCCTCGCGCACATCAACCACGGTGACTTCGTATAAGTCTTTTTGCTTGGATTTCTTCTTGGCTTTCTTCGCGCTCATTTCTTTAGCTTCGCTTGGATGGCTTTCAAGACCCACTCCCGCAACGTAACCCCTTGCAGAGCGGCTGCGGATTTGGCGCGGCGAATCAGATCGTCGGGGACGGCGCGGAGGTTGAGGGATTTGGCGGGCATAGGACAAATGTAACATGATTAACAGATGTTAGGCAACTATATAGCGCGCTCCGGATGAGTCGTTTCAAATAGACTGGTTTCTGATTTTCCTTCGGTCGCCTTAGGCTGGGGCTCCGCGTATTCGTGGAAACAGACCATCTTCCGATTCTGCCGAAAAAAAGATGCTGGGCCTAATTGAACCGGTTTAATATGGCCTCGGCGGCGCCTGACGGCGTCGGTGATACTTAAATCGCTTCTATACTTCCCTGAGGAGCTTTATGTCCTGTTCGACTTGGCTGTGCAAGTGCGCGCTGGTGCTGGTGACCCTGGTTGTGGGGGCGGCGGGAGCTCGGGCGCAGACGCTGCCAGACCCTCGCGTGTATCTGGATGGCGGATGGCAGATTCAGTCGTCCTGCCTGGCTAAGGGGACGGGGGAGCAGATTTCTGCGCCGGGGTTTGACGCGAGCGACTGGCATGCTGCGAAAATTCCGACAACCGTGGTGGGGGCGCTGGTCGCGGACAAGACTTATCCTGATCCTTTCTACGCCACCAACCTGCTTTCGTTTCCAGGAATGTATCCATCCAACAAAGTTCTGTTTGCGAACAGCGAAATGCCGAAGGATAGTCCGTTTCTTTGCTCCTGGTGGTACCGAACCGACTTTAGTGTGCCTGCCGACTTCGAGCAACAGACCGCTTGGCTCAATTTTCTGGGAATCAATTACCGCGCCAACCTCTGGATCAACGGACAGAAGGTGGCGGATCGGAAAGATGTGGCTGGGGCATATCGCGCGTTTGAGTTTAACGTGAGCAAGTTCATTCACGCAGGAAAACCAAACGCGATGGCCCTCGAAATCTTTGCTCCTAAGAAAGACGATCTGGAGATCACCTGGGTGGACTGGAATCCCACGCCTCCAGACAAGTTGATGGGCATCTGGAAAGAAGTTTTCTTGACGCACAGCAGCGACGTAGCGGTGCGCGGTGCGTTTGTAGCGTCGAAGCTCGATAAGGAGTACGAGAATGCTTCACTGACGCTGAGCGCCAGCGTGCACAACGTATCCGAGCACGCGGTCACCGGCGTTCTTTACGCGGGTATCGTTGGCGAGGGAGAGCGGCTTTCGCAGGCGGTGACCCTCGGGCCTTTGGAAACGAAAGTCGTGCGTTTTACGCCGGAGCAGTTTCCGCAACTCAGGCTTTCCCATCCGAAGCTGTGGTGGCCTTATCAAATGGGCGAGCCTGCTCTGCACGGCGCGAAGTTTTCGTTCGAGATCGACGGAAAGACGTCCGACTCCGCCAGCACCGCGTTCGGGATTCGCGAAGTAACTTCGGAGCTTACGGAAAAAGGGTATCGCCTTTTCAAGATCAATGGACGGAAGGTGCTCATCCGCGGCGCGGCCTGGGCAGAAGATATGCTGCTCCGATGGTCGTCAGAGCGGCTGGATGCCGATCTCGCCTACGTCCGCGACATGGGGCTGAACACGATTCGCCTGGAAGGCCATCTCGACCGCGACGAATTTTTCGAGAAAACGGATCGTCTGGGCATTTTGGTTATGCCGGGATGGTCGTGCTGCGACGCGTGGGAGCGGTGGAAGGATTGGAAGGGAGACCAGCGCGCGGTGGCCGCCGCTTCTTTAACGAGCCAGATCACGCGGTTGCGCAGTCATCCCAGCGTGATGGTGTGGCTGAATGGGAGCGACGGCCCTCCGCCGGCAGACGTCGAGAAAATGTATTTGGGCATCGAGCGGGATTTGGGATGGCCGAATCCGACTGTTTCTTCGGCTTCCGATGAAAAAACGACAGTCACGGGGAAATCCGGCGTGAAGATGACCGGGCCGTACGAATATGTGCCTCCGGTGTATTGGCTGACGGACACGAAAGCGGGCGGGGCTTACGGCTACAACACGGAGACCAGCCCTGGACCTGCAATTCCTCCGCGCGAATCGCTGGAGCGATTTATTCCCAAGGATCATCTTTGGCCGATCGACGATGTGTGGAATTACCACTCGGGAGGAGAACGCTTCACGACGGTGAACGTGTTCACCGACGGGTTGACGCGGCGGTATGGGCGGGCCATTTCCCTGGACGACTACGAACGCAAGGCGCAGGCCATGACCTATGATGGGCAGCGTGCGATGTTTGAGGCTTATGGGCGCAACAAGTACACGGCAACCGGCGTGATTCAGTGGATGCTGAACAATTCGTGGCCGTCGTTGATTTGGCATCTCTACGATTATTATCTGGTGCCCGCAGGCGGCTACTTCGGGACCAAGAAAGCCTTGGAACCTGTTCATGTGCAGTATTCCTATGACGACAATTCCGTTGCTGTGGTCAACAGCATGTACATGGAGTTGAAGGGGCGGAAAGTCAGCGCGAAAATTTACGGTATTGATGGCACGGAAAAAGCTTCCAAGGAAACGACGGTGGACGTGCCGGCCGACAGCAGCATCAAAGCCTTCGATCTGCCGAAAGTGGAGGAACTCTCGAAGACTTATTTCCTCCGCTTGCAGTTGCATCATCCCGGGGGAGAACTGGTCAGCGATAATTTCTACTGGCTGTCGACCAAGGCAGACACGCTCAACTGGGCGAAACAGCAGGACACGGTCTATACGCCACAGGCGGAATTTGGGGATCTCACTGGCCTAAATTCCTTGCCGCCGGTGAAATTGAGAACGGAAGCCGCGTGGGGAGACGGCCGAGCCCGCATAGCAATTACGAATCCGAGCCGTGCAGTGGCCTTCATGGTGCATGTGCGAGTGATTCGCTGCGAAGATGGACAAGATGTCACTCCCATCCTCTGGGACGACAACTACATATCATTGCTGCCTGGCGAGAAGCGAACCTTGAGCGCCAAGTTTGAGCAGCATACAGGGGCCGGCCCGTTGCCCAAGGTCGCGCTGGTGATCGACGGGTGGAACGTCGAGCCGACGACGGTGGGGCCGTCTTCTAACTGACTGCGCAGCCCCAGGGAAGCGGGTTCTCCCCGCCCCAGTATCCGGAGAAGGGTGAGTTTTATCTCTAGGCAAAACTTACGATGAATGGCGCCCCAAGAATGGCAAATAAAGGGCTCACCATGCTGCAAAAAGGTGCAACTGGGAGTATTTCTTCCCTGAGACAATCGAGGTAAGACATCTCTACGGGTCTGGGTCCGGGTACGGAAAACCAACGTGCCAGCGAGTGGCTGGCGCCAGGCGGAAATCCGGAAGAATTCTATTCCCGAAATTGCGTCAAACAGACGTATCTCTAGAGGCGATTGGGTGAATTGCAGGGTGGCATGGGATTCATTTCGACAATTTGCAGGGCGTCAATGGCTTCGGCGATCGTGGTGGGGCCCCTTGGGCTGGTATGCACGGCGGCGTGGCAGGGCGCCGGGCTGGCAACGGCTGTTCCGGGGATCGAGGAATCGATCCGGAAGAGCGGGGCGGATGTGGGGGTGGCATTTCGCACGCTGGACGGGAAGACGGAGTGGTTCTACCACGCCGACGATGCGTTTCATGCGGCGAGCACGATGAAGGTTCCGGTGTTGGTTGAGCTGTTCCATCAAGCACGCGAAGGAAAGCTGAAGCTCGACGACCCGCTGCTTGTCAAGAACGAGTTTCACAGTTTGGCGGACGGCTCGGTTTATGCGCTGGATGCCGCCGATGATTCGGAAGCGGATTTGTACAAGGCGGTGGGGCAGACACGCACCTTGCGGCAGCTCTCCGAGCTGATGATTACGGTCAGCAGCAATTTCGCGACGAATCTGCTGATCGAAAAGCTGGGCGTGGAGAACATCCGGACGACAGTGCATGCCTTGCACGCAGACGGAATAAACGTTCTGCGCGGGGTGGAAGACGGCAAAGCGTTTGGAAAAGGAATGAACAACACGGCGACCGCGCGCGGTCTTCAGCAGCTCATGGAGGCGATTGCGCGCGGAGAGGCCGTCGACCAGGAAAGTTCCCGCCGGATGATCGAAATCCTGGAGCGTCAGACGTTCAACGAATGCATTCCCGCTGGTCTGCCTCCAGGCATTCGCGTGGCGCACAAGACTGGCGAGATCACGAAGATTCACAATGACGCGGCAATCGTCTTTGCGCCGAAGCCGTTTGTGCTGGTGATTCTTGTCAGGGGAGTTGCCGACCAGAAAGAAAGCGCGGCATTGATGGCGGATATCACGCGGCAGCTTTATCAGGCGACCCAGTAGAAGCCACGCACGCGTGCCGCAGATTTGCACAACCCTGCGCCAGGCCGGCTCATCCAAGCTTGTAGGCGCAATAGAGTAAGATATCGGCCTGAGTGGCGCGAGGACGCCGGCGCGGAACGGGGAGTTGCCGAAGAGCGCGGGCGGAAAGAGGCAGAGGATGAACGGTCGAGGACGGATGATTGCCGCGGTGGCACTGGGATTATTCTTTGCAGGCGCAAGTACAGCGGCGGCGGATACGCTGGAACTCAAGGATGGGCGAGTGCTAGAGGGTCGCTACCTCGGAGGGACGCAAGCGGTGCTGCGGTTTGAGATCAAGGGCGAAGTGCAGACGTTCAATGTGACGGACGCCGTCGCGATCACATTCACTGGCAACTCCGGCAAAACGAGTGTTCCGACGTCAACACCTGCATCGGCTGCACCTTCCTCCACTTCGGTACCGCCTCCTGCATCATCGGCACCGCAGGATCTTGCCGCGACTTCTGCCGCGCCCCCTCCAGATGCCTCTCAGCAGCCCATCACTTCAGAGGACGTTCCCCGACCGGCTCCGGTTCCAGCACCGAAGCCGTCGTCGCTGGCCCCAGCTCCTCCGGCGCAGGACCCTGCTGCCCAATACGGCGAGATCACCATTCCAGCCGGACAGTCGCTCCTGGTCCGCATGATTGATGGAGTGGATTCCTCGAGAAATAAAGTTGGCGATGTTTTCCACGCTAGCCTAGAAACTGACCTCTACATCAACAACACGTTTGTGGCGCGCAAAGGCACCGACATTTATGGCCGTCTGGCAAATGTGCAGGAAGCGGGAAAACTGTCCGGAAGCGCGGAGCTTCAGCTCGAGCTCATGCGCATGGTGATTGACGGCCACGACTATCCGCTGGTCAGCAGCGACTACACCTTGAAAGGGCAGGGTCGTGGCGCGGACACCGCTAAGAAAGTAGGCGGCGGGGCCGTTTTCGGAGCGATTATTGGAGCAATCGCCGGCGGGGGAAGAGGAGCAGCGATTGGAGCGGGAGCGGGTTCGGCGGCGGGAGCCGGAGTGCAGGTGTTCACCAAGGGCGAAAAGGTGAAAGTCCCCAGCGAAACCCTGCTGGAATTCCGGTTGCAGCAGCCGGCCATGGTGGTGGCTGCGGAACGATAGACGTGCGCTTCGCGCCTCCGGTCCAAGCCAAGGAACGCAGCGTCGCGTTTCCACAGCGCAATAGATGGTGTTGTCAAATTGGCACCATCCCTCGGAAATTCCGTCTTGCTTCTCCTACTGTTAGTGACTAAGATACCCCCTCGACCTGGAGAGCCATCGTGCCAAAAGAAAAACCAAGGGTAAACATCGGAGAAGTCATCAAGTCCTATCGCAGCCAGAGGGGATTGTCGCAAGGAGACATCGAGCGCCGCACCGGATTGTTGCGCTGCTACCTCTCGCGCGTCGAGAATGGGCACACCGTGCCGTCGCTTGAAACACTAGCCAAGATTGCGGAAGCCATGGATATCTCGCTCGCGGACTTTTTCCCGGGCACGGAGACGCCGCGCGACCGCGAAACGCAAAAGATGCTCGGGGAACTTTCGCAGGACGAGATTCGCTTTCTGGCGGAGATCAAGCGCTTCAGCACCACACTTTCAGATGGAGACAAGCGGCTGGTGTTGGCCATGATCCGCAAGATGGCGACGCTGATTCCGCCCCCCACGACGAAGAAGCTGGTCATCCGGCGCACCACCACCGCGTAATTTCGCGTCAGAACCAAACGGCAAGTGTTCGACGGAGGGTTGTGTTCCTGAGCCCACCGCCGTTCTTTTGGTATTCCAATACCGAGCCTTCAGTTGTTTTGTCCGCGAATCAAGCGAATTGCGTCGGGAATCGCTGCACCGGCGCGGCCACCGGTCGATGCGCGAGCCGCATCGGCGTCTTCCGTGTCGAGGGAACCTTCGCCGGGGGCGAGGAAGAGATTGCTCTCGACCTCGTGCTGTTTTGTGTAGAGGTCGTAGTAGCGGCCGCCGGCGCCGTAGAGAGTGGCGTGATTGCCGCGTTCGATGATGCGCCCGCCTTCGACGACGAGGATTTGCTCGGCGCGACGGATGGTCGAGAGGCGGTGGGCGATGACGAAGGTGGTGCGTCCACGCATCAAGTAGCGCAGTCCTTCCTGGATAAGCGCTTCGGACTCGGAATCGAGGCTGGAAGTTGCTTCGTCAAGAATCAGGATGCGCGGATCGGCGAGGATGGCGCGGGCGATCGAGACGCGCTGCTTTTGCCCACCCGAGAGTTTTACGCCGCGTTCACCAACCAGCGTGTCGTACTTTTTTTCAAACGCTTCCGCGAACTCGTCTACGCGGGCAATGTGGCAGGCGGCGAGAATCTCTTCTTCGCTGGCTTCGGGGCGCGCGAAGGCGACGTTCTCGCGGATGGTGCCGTCAAAAAGAAAAGTTTCCTGCAGGACGACGCCGAGCTGCGTGCGGTAGGAATTCAGCTTTACGGTGGCGAGGTCGATGCCGTCGACGAGGACGCGGCCGTTCGACGGCACATAAAATGCAGCGATGAGGCCGATGATCGTCGATTTGCCGGCGCCGGATGGGCCGACCAAAGCTGTGACCGTTCCTGGTTGCGATTCGAAGCTCACCTCGTGCAGGACTTCCTTGCTGGACTCGTAGGAAAAGCTGACATTCTCCAGGATGATTTGACCCGTGATGCGGTCCATAGTAACGGTGCGGCGAGGATCTTCGTCTTCCTTCTTTTCGTTGAGGATTTCGCGGGTGCGTTCGAGGCCGGTGATGGCTTCGGTGATTTGCGTGCCGATGGCGACGATTTGGAAGACGGGGGCGATGAGGAAGCCGAGGAAGAGGTTGAAAGCGAACCAGTCCCCGAGGGTCATGCTGCCGCTCAGAATTTTGTGGCCGCCGAGTTCGAGCATGAGGGCGCTGACAACGCCGAGAAGTGTGGCGCCCGAAAGACTCATCAAGGAAGTGGCGGTGAGCGTTTTCAAAACGTTGTCGAGCAGGCGCTGGACGCCGGCGGCAAAGATGCCTTCTTCGCGTTCCTCGGCGTGATAGCCCTTCACGACGCGGACACCGCCGAGGGATTCGGTGAGGCGTCCGGTGACTTCGGCGGTGATCTTGGGGCGCGCGCGGAAGATGGGGCGAATGGTGGAGAAGGCTTTGCTGATGCCGAAACCGAATACCAGGAGGATCGAGAAGGCCACGCCGGTCAGCAGGACGCTGGCGTGAATCAGGTAGACCAGCGCGAAGACAGCGGTCATCAAACCGCCTACGAATTCGACCAAGCCGGTACCGACGAGATTGCGGACGCCTTCGACGTCGCTCATGATGCGAGAAACGAGGACGCCCGTCTTGTTTGAATCGTAGAAGGAGATGGGCAAGCGGCCGATGTGTGCCTGTACCTTGCGGCGAAGCTCGGTAATCATCTTTTGCGCCGACTTGGACAAGAGCTGCGTGAGCGTGAACGAAGTGAGGCCCTGGATGATGGTGGCCCCGAGGACGCCGAGGACAATGGGCGTTAAGAGATAGACTTGATGTCGGATGGCGACGTTATCGACGAAATATTTGGTGGAAGCGGGGAGCACCAGCCCGCAGACGCGGTTGATGGCCATCAGGCCGAAGCCCAGAGCGAGCAACCCGCGGCGCGGATGGATGAGCGCCCAAACGTCGGGCAGCGCCTTCCAAGCGTTCTTGCGCTTTTCAGACTTCGTGGCCGTGGCTGATTTTGTGTCCGATGCCATAATTTGAGGCCGGTGCGATGTTCTTTCTTGGATGCGCATGGAACCAGCTAGAGTACATTTCAAAGGCGGTTCGAACAAGGACGGCAGATGCCGGATAGCCACAAAGAAGACGCGCCGGGAACGCTGATTGTAACGGGCGCGGGGCGGGGGATTGGCGCGGCCATCGCGACTCTGGCCGGGACGAGGGGCTTTCGCGTGGCTGTGAACTATGCGCGAAACGGGCAGGCTGCCGCGGATGTGGCGAGGGCCATCGTCTCGTCGGGCGGCCGCGCGTGCGTCATTCAGGCCGATGTTTCGCGAGAGAACGAGATCGTGAGACTTTTTGAGTCTGCCGAGCAGGAATTGGGGCCGATCACAGGTTTGGTGAACAGCGCCGGCATCACGGGAGGCTTTTCGCGTGTCGAGGCGGTTACCAGCGCGACGCTCGCCCGGGTTTTCGCCCTGAACGTGATCGGGGCCATGCTTTGCGCGCGCGAAGCGGTGCGGCGCATGTCCACACGCAATGGAGGAAGCGGCGGCGCCATTGTGAATATTTCTTCGCGCGCGGCAGAGATTGGCGGAGCAGGGGAATGGGTGCACTATGCGGCTTCCAAGGGCGCGCTCGATACCTTTACGCTCGGCCTCGCCCGCGAGGTTGCATCCGAAGGAATTCGCGTCAACGCTGTGGCACCCGGACATGTTCTGACGGAGCTGCACGCGGACAGCGGTGATCCGGAGCGGCCGGTTCGTCTGGCGCCGACGATTCCGATGGGGCGCGCGGGAAAGCCAGAGGAGATTGCCGAGGCGGTGTTGTGGTTGCTGTCGCCGGCTGCGTCCTACACGACGGGAGCAATCCTGGCAGTCAGCGGAGGACGATAGCGGACTACGATTCCTGTGCCGGGAGACGCGTCAGGTGCGGGGACGCCTAATCAGCGGCGGCGCCGCCTCGCGGAACCTGCGCCGTGGCGGGACGCTCCAGATTCAAAACACTGGCGATGAATTCGCTCACGGTGATTCCGAGATGGCCCCACAGGCGGCGTTTGAGGCTGCTGTAATCCTGCGTGCCGCTGAAGAGATCGCTCATCAACTGCCGGAACACGGCGCTGCGGTTCATGAATTGCACCATGCGCGTGGTGACGGCGGTTCCGAGGAACGAGCCGCGGTAGAAGCGGCGTACGATGCGAGCGGCGAATTCCAGCTCAGAGGAAAACGCGGCCTTGACCCACGCTGTATATTTTTCGGGGCAGCCTTCGGCGAGCGAGCGGCCCAGCAGCTCGCCGGAGCGCAGCGCGTAGAAGAGTCCTTCGCCGGTAAGAGGATCCACCCAGGCTGCAGCGTCGCCGACCAGAGCCCAATTTTTCCCCAACACCGCGCGATCGGAAAGCGTGCTTTCTCTGGGCGATGGCAGGACGTGGCTGTAAAATTTCGCGCCCTCGGTCGAGATCCCTTGTTTTTCGACAAAAGCGCTCAGATGCGTTTTCAGTTCCGTGCTGTTATGCGCGGCCATGCTTCCGCAGATGCCGACGGACAGATGGTCGCAGCGTGGAAAAGACCAGATGTAGCCCTCGAAGTGCGGGAGGAATTTCACGATGATGGACTCGGCCGTCTGCGGCACGAAATAACCCTGCGTCATTTCCAGTTCGTCGCGCTTGAGGGGCCGCGTTTCCGGAGCGATTTGATTGCGTGCGCCCGCGGCGAGTACAAGAAAATCCGCCGTACGCCATTCGCCATCGACGGAATAGCGCGGCTTCGTCGTGCTTGTGTCCACTCCGAGCACGTGGGCCTGCTGCACGTCGCAACCGGCAGCTCTGGCGCGGTCGAGCAACATTCCGTTCAGCACCCGGCGCGAATAAATCACGATTGGATGGGTCATTTCGAGGTTGGCGCGCTGATCGTTGCTGCTGATCAATTCGACCGAACGCACCAGTTTTTTTGGATAGGGATTATCGAGCAGGAAAGGGAAGCATTCAACCGCTTTATGGGTCAGGCCCCCGCCGCAGGGCTTTTCCCAGGCGAGGCGTTCATCAAAAATCCGGACTTTGTGTCCCGCGCGTGCGAGCTGCTCACCGCACATCGCGCCGGAAGGTCCGCCGCCGACGATTGCTATTTCTGCCATGGTCCTATCTCGCTCTGATGGCCTCGAACTCCGTCCCTGGACGCGGAAACCTAAAGGCGGCGGCTGGGTTTGGCAATCAATTTTGTCAGGTAACGGGCCCCATCAAGTGGTGGGGAAGACCACCAGGCAAAACCCGGCGAGGAGTATAGCACCGAAAAGGGCCGCCGCTGCGGGCGAGGCCGTAACTTCCCGGACAACCTTCATGCCCCAGGTTTGCAGTATGCAAAAGATGACAAAGGAGGGCGCGAGGAGGACTAGCAGGACCTCTCCGCTGTGCAGGAAGAAGACGCCTAGGACCAGCGCCGCCCACGCCACCAAGCGAAGGAGCAGCGCTGTGAGCAGGCGGCGCCATCCCTGACCTTGCGTGCCGGGCGTTGCCGGGCCGAGCAACAACTCTTCGGCGGCGTGATAGGGAAGCAAGGCGATCAAGAGCGGGGCGAAGCGGGCCCATCGCGCCGCGGTCAGCCAGGCTTCGCTGATCGTCAAATCGATCCACGCGGTGACCAGGAAGTGAAGCAGAAACGCGGTGAAGGCTCCGGCGAGAAGGGTGAATGGGAGCGACCGGGCTAGCTGCCCCCGGCTCGCCCGCGGCCCCAACAGATTTCGCAAGGAATTCCAGTGCAGGACGAGCAGAACCACTCCGAGGATGAATAGAAAACTGGCGAGATAGTCGCCTTCAAAAAGATGGAGAACGCGGAGCGGGTCCGCATACGAGAGAACTCCGACGATTCCGAGTCCAACGATTCCGTATTCCAGGAAGACGCGGCTCTTTCTGGCGCCAGTCGAGGTTTCCGAAATGGGTGTTTGCTGATTTTTCCGCTGCAAAGTCTCGCGAAGAAATGGTCCGGCCAGCAGGAGGATACCCGCGAATCCCAGAAGGAATCCTAGCAGGCCTCTTCGCGATGGCAGATGCCATTCTGTATCCAGGCGCAGGACGCGAAGCGCCCAGTTTTCAGCGCTGGACATGGCAGCTGCGTCGAACAAGATGCTAACGTGCGTCGAGTGGGGAATCACAACATACTGGCTCGTTCCATCGCCCGCTATCGATGCCATATCCCTGGCTCCGGCGCGGATGGCTTCTGGATCTCCGGAAGCGCTCATCACCAGGGAATGTGAGGGAAGAGTGCCAAATCCGTGAAAGGGCAGCATCTCGGGCAATACGCCTCGCACGGGCCGCATGGGCGCGGGAGAAATGGCAATCACCCCGGCGACCGGCACGTTCGAAGCGACCCGCAAGGCAATAGCTCCGCCGAGGGAATGCCCCGCCAGAAGGGTGCGTTCGGGATCGAGCAGCCCTCTGGCGATCAACTCGCGAACGAGGTTTTCGCTGCACTGCTCCGAACGCTCGTAAGAAAAAGGACCTGCCGTCCGTCCGTGACCGGGCAAGTCCGGAACGAAAACGCGCAAGCCTCCCGCAGCGAAGCCTGCCGTCAGGTAGGACATGATTCGTTTGTTCGCCGAGAGACCGTGCAAAAGCACGACGTAGCCCTGCGGCTTTTCTCCCACGGGTTGTGTTGTCGGTTCGACGATGTCCGTCACCAGGCGGCATCCGCCGGCATCAATGCGGAACGTATGCGATTGGAACGGAACTGCGAGCGCCAGCCACAGTCCCGTCGCGCAAAGTCCCGCTCCAGCAAGGGCGCGAAACGTCTTATTCGCCTTCATCGCCTGTGGCCGGCTCGGGAGCGCCGCCCATGCCGCGCGTGATAAACTAGCTCTTCATCAAACGCCAGGGCTGTATTTCTGTGGGCCTTCATGGAGTTCCTTTGAACCCGGAGATTCTTACTCTCGAAGAAGCGATTCTGCGGTTTGGTCGCGAGAAACGCAACGGCCGCCGCATCGTCTTCACCAACGGGTGTTTCGACTTGCTGCATCCCGGGCATATCGGCAGCCTTGAACAGGCTCGCGCACTAGGCGACGCCCTGATTGTTGGCCTCAACAGCGACGCCAGTGTGCGCGAATTGAAGGGCGCGGGGCGTCCTGTGCTGCCGGAACGCGAGCGCGCGGAAATTCTGGCCTCGCTTGAATGCGTAGACGCCGTGATCATTTTCGACGAATCAACTCCCCGTAAGGTCATTGCGCGCCTGTTGCCGGATGTACTCGTAAAGGGCGGCGACTGGCCCGGCGATCAAATCGTTGGGCGCGAGGAAGTGGAAGCCGCCGGCGGCCGCGTCGTTTCCATCCCCGTTGTACCTGGTTATTCGACCACGGCGATTCTCAGAAAGATTCGCGAAGGCGCTCCCAGCTCTCGCGTGGAAGCCTGACATTCACGGATGATTCTGCCTGCCGTTCGCGAACGATTGGACGCCGTGCTTCGCCACCCGTCGGTGGAGGGCGCGCTCGGTGCGGTGCGCGATGGAGCGCAGCACATCTCGCTTTCCGGCCTGCATGACATTGCCAAAGCTCTCATCGCCGCATACTTGACGCATGAACTCCGGCGTCCGGCCTTTTTCATCACGGATTCTAATCGCCGTGCCGAGGCCCTCGCGGAAACCGTCCGTTTTTTCTCCAGCATATTTCCCGGAATCAACGGGGGGGTTGCGACGCTTCCGGGGTTCGATACATTGCCGTGGGAATCGCAGAGCCCGCACCCGGACATCCTCGAACGCCGCGCCGCAACTCTCTTTCGCCTGACGGACGGCCAGGTCTCGCTCGTCATCGCCCCGGTCCAGGCGGCACTCTGGCGTTTTCAGGATGCCACTCTCTATCTGTCGCTCGCGCGCACGCTCACAAAAGACGAGGAAGTGCCTCTCGAAGAATTCATCGCGCATCTTGCGGGGGTGGGCTACACGCGCACGGAAATGGTCGAGCTGCCCGGCCAGTTCGCGACGCGCGGGGGCATCGTTGACGTGTTTTCGGCGGAAGCGCCTCGGCCCGTGAGGATCGAGCTGTTGGGCGATACGGTGGAATCCGTGCGCGAGTTCGATCCGCGCACGCAGCGGTCCATCGCGCCTGTCCAGCGAACTACGCTTTTGCCACTCACGGAGTGGAACGTAGCCACACTCGTCGGCGCAACACAATCGGGAGCGCCCTCGTGGGAGGCAACCTCCTTTTTCGGACCGGCCGAGCAAAGCGGGCAAAGTTCGCTCTTTGAGCTGGCGGAGAGCTCGCTAAAGCCCGTCGTATTCCTGGACGAACCGCAAAATCTGCGCGAAGCGGCGGAAAAGCACCTTGCCCAAGCTACCGCAATCTACGAGCGACACGGCAGCGCGACGGCTCCGAGCGCTTCACATTTTTTTTTGAGTGAAGAAGAGTTCGCTGCAGCGCTCGCAAAAACGTCTCAGGCGCATCTCGAGCAACTGGCCGTCAACATCGGTTCGGCCCCGCAATTCGAGCTCTCCTCGCGGCCCAGCCCGCGGTTCCATGGCGATGTTGTGGCGTGTATGGGTGCGGTGAAGGCGCAGCTCCTTTCAGGGGGCAAGGTTTTCCTTGCGGCTGCAAGCACCGGCGAACTCGAACGTCTCGCGGACATTTCCCGAGAATACGACGTCCCTTACGTCCTCGGCGAATCGGAA
This sequence comes from Acidobacteriota bacterium, assembly GCA_013289955.1. GTDB lineage: Bacteria > Acidobacteriota > Terriglobia > Acidiferrales > UBA7541 > Acidiferrum. The sequence goes on along the minus strand of JABCYZ010000007.1, from coordinate 103,444 downwards.
AACGCAGCCGCCGGCTTTACTGCCGAAGGCGCAATGGAAACTGCCGGCCTGCTGCTGATCCGCGCTCCCTTCGCAGAAGGGGTCACTTTTCCCGAGGCCAAGCTCACGATTTTTGGTCACGCGGATCTTTTCGACGTGACTCCGACGGTCGAACGTCCCAGTCACAAAATCCGCACCTCCGGATTCTTCACCGATTTCGCCGAGTTGAAACCTGGCGACTTCATCGTTCACGTCGATCACGGCATCGGTCAGTTCGAAGGCCTGCGCCAAATCGAATCCGACGGCCATCGCGGCGAATTTATGCTGCTGCGTTACGCCGATGACGCGCGCCTCTACGTCCCGCTTGAGCGCATGGACTTGGTTCAAAGTTATCGGGTCGTCGAAGGCTCGCACCCGACGCTCGACAAGCTTGGCGGCACTGGCTGGAACACCCGCAAGACACGCGTCCGCAAATCCCTCGAAGACATGGCTGAGCAGCTTCTCGCTCTCTACGCAGCACGCAAGACCGCGCAGGGTTTTGCTTTTTCCGCGGACGGCAATTTCCAGCGCGAATTCGAAGACGCGTTCGAATTCGAGGAAACCGCCGACCAAAATAGCGCCATCGCCGACATCAAACGCGACATGGAGCGGCCCACCCCCATGGACCGTCTCCTCTGCGGCGACGTCGGCTACGGAAAGACCGAAGTGGCCATGCGCGCGGCCTTCAAAGCCGTTTCCGATAGCAAACAGGTCGCGGTCCTTGCGCCTACCACGGTTCTCGCCTTCCAGCATTTCGAGACTTTTAAACAACGTTTCGCCGCATTCCCCGTGCGCATCGAAATGCTCAGCCGTTTTCGCAGCCCCGCCGAGCAGAAGAAAATTCTCGCCGAGCTCGAAGCCGGCAAAGTCGACGTGGTCATCGGCACCCACCGCCTCATCTCGAAAGACGTAAAGTTTCAAGACCTCGGACTGCTCGTCGTGGACGAGGAGCAACGTTTCGGTGTTGCTCACAAAGAGCGGCTGAAAGAGATACGCCAAAACGTAGACGCCCTGGCCCTTTCCGCCACGCCCATTCCCCGCACCCTGCACATGTCGCTGGTCGGCCTGCGCGATATGTCCGTGATCGAAACGCCCCCACGCGACCGCCTGGCAATCCAGACCGTTGTGGCTTCCTTCCAGGAAGATCTGGTCCGCCGCGCCATTGAAAACGAACTCGCGCGCGATGGCCAGGTCTATTTCATCCACAATCGCGTCGAATCGATCTACTCGCTCGCGACGCTGGTACAGAAACTCGTGCCGAAAGCCCGCGTAGTCGTCGGCCACGGCCAAATGGGCGAAAAAGAACTCGAAAGCGTCATGCTGAAATTCATCCGTGATGAGGCCGATGTGATGGTAGCCACCACTATCGTTGAAAACGGCCTCGACATTCCAAAGGCCAACACCATCCTCATCAATCGTGCCGATCGCCTCGGCCTCGCCGAACTCTATCAACTCCGCGGCCGCGTGGGCCGCTCGCACCAGCGCGCTTACGCCTATCTCCTCGTCCCACCAGACACGTCACTTTCTGAAATCGCCCGCAAACGCCTCGCCGCCATGAAAGAGTTCAGCGAACTCGGCGCTGGCTTCCGCATCGCCGCACTCGACCTCGAACTCCGCGGCGCCGGTAATATGCTTGGCCGCCAGCAACACGGCCACATCGAAGCCATCGGCTTCGACATGTACTGCCAAATGCTCGAACGCGCCGTTTCCAAGCTGAAGGGCGAGGAGTCGGCCCCCGAGCTGCGCACCACGCTCAGTCTCGGCCTCGACGTCCGCATCCCCGAAAACTACATCCCCAGCGAAAACCTGCGCCTGCGCACCTACAAGCGCATCTCCTCGATCGGCAGCCAGGAAGAAAAGCAAGACGTTCACCGCGAATTAACCGACCGGTTTGGCGCCCCGCCCGCCACGGTAGAAAACCTTTTGGAGTATGCCGTCCTCAAATCCATGTGTGAACGCCTGCGCATCTCCGCGGTCGAGCGCCAGGGAAACCGCATCGCCATCCGTTTTCACGCGGAAACGCCGCTCGACCCCGCCACGCTGGTCAAGGTCGTGCGCTCACGGAAGGGCATTAAACTCGATCCCAGCGGAGTTCTCTGGCTCGAAACCGCGCGCGGTGAGCCGGTCCCGAGCGCTCTCAGAAACGTATTGCTAGGCCTTCAAGGCCAGAGCTAAACTCTATAAGTGAGGAACTACATGCGAAATCCTGCAGTCATCGCGGCGCTCTTCGCCGCCCTGCCGCTTGCGGCACAGCAGCCCCCGCCGACGCCGGCCCCGCAAACGCAGAATCCTGCGCCGAAGCCTACTCTTGAAAAGCCGGACGAAGCTCCCGCGGACGTTCCTTCGGCAGCCGCGCCCAAGAAGCCCGTGCCGGTCAAGAAGCCAGCCGTCTCCGCCGAAGGCGGCAAAGTCGTCGAAGAGATCGTGGCCCGCGTTAACAACGAGGTCATCACGCGTTCCGAATTCGAACACTCGAAAGTCACCGCCGAAGAAGATGCCAAGAACGACTGCCAGAGCCGTTGCACGCCAGAACAGTTGAAGACGCTCACCGAAGACCGCCAGAAGAACGCCCTCCGCGATCTGATCGACCAGTCCCTGCTCGTCCAGCGCGCCAAGGATATGGGCGTCAGCGTAGAACCGGAAGTCATCAAGCAGCTCGACCAAATCCGCATCGAAAACAAATTACAGAGCATGGAAGCTCTAGAGCAAGCCGTCTCCGGAGAGGGCCTGAACTGGGAAGATTTCAAGAACAACATCCGCAATGGCCTGCTCACAAAGAAGGTCATCAGCAGCGAAGTCGGCTCTCACATCAATATCAGCAAGGATGAAATACAGAAATATTACGACGAGCACAAAGCGGAGTTTATGCGCCCCGAGCAAGTCGCCCTCCGCTCTATCGAAGTCAATACGGCTGGCAAGGATGAGGCGGAAGTCGCGGAGCTCCGCAAGAAAGCCGAGACGGCCCGGAAGCGCATCATGGACGGCGAAGACTTCGGCGAAATCGCCAAGCGCTATTCCGACGGTTCGACCGCCAAACAGGGCGGATATTTGGGAGAATACAAGCGCGGCGAACTTTCCAAGGAGCTCGAAGACACAGTCTTCAAAATGAAGCGAAACGACCTGACGGAAGTCATGGAAACCAAGCAGGGCTTCCTTATCATGCAGGTCCTCGAGCATTACGACGAAGGCGAACAGTCGCTCTCTAAAGTCGAAAATGAGATCGAAGGAAAGCTCTACAACCAGCGCATGGAGCCGGCTCTGCGCGAATATCTCAAGACGCTTCGCGAGGAAAGCTACGTTGTGATCAAGCCCGGCTATCAGGATGCCGCCGGCGGAAGCAATTCCGAAATTCAGGAAGTCAGCGCCACGCCCGAGGTCACCAAGACCAAGAAGGGCCACAAGAAATACCTCCTGTTCGGCAAGCGTGCCGCCGATTCGGGCGACTGATGAAAACGTCGTTCGTCACCGATCTGGGCGCGGAACAGACCATCACCACTTATTTTCTCGTTCACGAAAAAGAAATTCGTAACACTCGAGCGGGGAAGTCGTATCTCCGTCTCGCGCTCGGCGACCGCAGCGGTACCATCGAAGCTGTCATGTGGGATCAATTTGAGGCTTTGTCAAAAGACATCGGTCGCGACGATATCGTGAAGGTCAGTGCGCGCGTCGAAATCTATCGCAGCAAGCCGCAGCTGACCCTGCAGCAGTTGCGACTCGCCAAGCCTGAAGAAGTCGATCTAGCCGATTTTTTGCCGCATACCAGGGAAGACGTCGGCAAACTCTGGGCGCAACTCCTCGAATACGCCAACTCGATTGCCGACCCGTGGCTCAAGAAGCTCGTGAATGGAATTCTTAACGATCCCGGGATTGCGCCTCGTTACAAGCGCGCTCCTGCGGCGAAAGTCATGCATCACGCCTATCTCGGCGGCTTGCTCGAACACGTCGTCGGCTTGTGCGGCCTCGCCAAGGAAATCGCCGGGCATTATCCTGAGCTCAACGCCGATTTGCTGATGACCATCGCGATTTTGCACGACGTCGGAAAACTCGACGAACTTTGCTACGACCGCGCCATCGGCTACACCACGGAAGGCCAGCTTCTGGGCCACATTGTGATGGAAGTGGAAACCGTTTCAAAAGCCATGGACGCCATCGAAGGCTTCCCGCCGAATTTAAAAGCTGTTGTGCAACATCTTCTGATCAGCCATCACGGGCAATACGAATTCGGCTCGCCCAAGCTACCGATGATTCGCGAAGCCATGATCTTCCATTATCTCGACGACATGGATTCCAAAATGGCCGCCGTCCGAGCCGCGCTCGCCACCGAGTCCGGCGAAGAAGACTGGTCCACGTTCAGTCCCGCCCTCGGACGCAAATTCCTGAAGCTCGACGCTTTCCTCAAAGGACCCGCTGGCGCCTCCTCGTAATCTTGCCGCGTCCTAGGAAGAAGCGCGCAGCACTCCCCGGGCAATCCTTACCGACTCTCCTTCACGACGCGTCCGTTGAGCGGCTGCACGGGCCGGACATCGTGCGGATAAAGCCTGGCAAACGCGGTGGTCTGTTCGGTCGAGATTTCCATGGGCGTCTTCAGCACGAACCACGTCACGCCTTCCGTACAAGGCGGAGCGGTTTGCGACCCTTGGTACGTGTAATAGCCAGTGTCACGGGGCAGCAGATCCGCTGGATTCACTTCGACTCCGGGAATTTCCACCAATTTGCCCTCTGTCTTTGGCATGAATCTCCAAAGCTGCTGGATGGCGGCGTTCGCGCTGCCCGCTTTCCAGAGAACCGCGACTCCCGCAACGTGCCCGTCGCTGTCTGCGTGCATCAGGTGCAGCACCATATCGTACGGCTTGCCGTGAATGTACTCCTCGCTGGGACGATGAAAGTGGAATTGCTTCAGTTCGTAGCGCTTCTCTCCCACAACCATAAAATTTCCCGAATGGATGTAGTCCACGCGCACCGCGGTATATCCGTTGTTAATAATGTTGAGCGGGCCGCTCTTGTATTCGAATCGTATGGCAGGAAGATCCGTTTTCTCGGCGCTTCGAATGTCAATCGGAGATTGTTCCTTACCGTCTCTGCAGGCAGCATACTCCGGATCCAAGTCGCCCCAGTGTTCAGCCCCTTTTGCTCCTTCGTAGCTCCACGCTGTCTTCCAGGTAGTGGACACGGGCCTGGAGTCCTGCGCCTCGGGAATCTCACGCGCCAAAAACGCCGAGGCCGCGAGCCATAGAAACGTCATCCAAGCTTTTCGCAAATGGCACCTCGCTCCCTGCTAAACAGATCGCCCGCTTTGTGGAGGTTGCTGACTGATCCATCTCCCTTAGCATGCCAGTCCTAGAACGCCAACAATTCGCTTGTCATCAAAGTGTGGGTGTCGATCCTCTGGCTGCCCTCGCCGCCTCCCGCCCGTTCGGGTTTGCTTCTTGAAAGGGAGGAGTTTCTAGCGCTGCTCACTTCCTGCCGCCGGTGCTTATACTTGTCTCGTTGAACTTTAGGGGATCGAACAGAGCCTGGTCGAACTTGGCGTTAGCCTCGATGGCAAAATAGTCTTCGTTGAAGGTGTTTTTTCCGTCCACGTAAAACTCAACGCGGGCGGAGATCCAGCCTGTAGAGAGCTTGCGGTAATCCTTGAAACGCGTGTCGTGCATTTTCGTGGCATCATGTTCATCCGGCGCGATCAGTCTCACGAAGAGCAGTCGCTTCTTCTCGATCCAGAACTGTTTTGATTTCAAATCGCCTTTTGCCGCGCCAACGACGTAGACATCCTCCCCATCCCACTTCTCTTCGTGAATCTGCGCCAAATCGAAGCCCTGGCCCTTCACTTGATCGATGGTCGCCCTTGAATCTTGACGGTATACATCGAACCCCAGCACCAGCAGCATGTGAACGAACGGGCGAGGCCCCGTGGCTTTGCCCTTTTGAAATGTTGTCAGCGTCCCGTCAACAAAGACGAAGCCATTCCCCTCGCTGGCCGCACCTCTGTTGATGCGCAGTTTTCCTGGCAGTTCGAGTGCTTCATCCCAGACCTCCGTTTGAGAGGTGCCGTCGGCATTCAGCGTTATGGCGTTCTCTTTGAAGACGACCGACTCGTACCAGGAATCCTTGTAACGGTCGTGCATCGCCCTGAGCAAGCCCTGCCCGTCGCGTATTTCCTGTGAGTTTGCCGGGACCGCAACGCAGGAAGAAACAGCCAGGCAAAAAAGACCAACCCTGCATCTCATAATTACCTCGAAGCTCTTTCTCGGAGCACAAGCGAACGCTCGATCTTACGCTATCCCGTGCCACTCCACCCCATCGGGTGAGGGATCTCCCGACCTCGCCGACAAGGCATATCGATCCGGCTGGTCTTGAGCGTACTTCGAGGGAACGACCAACGGAACTGACGGACCTCTCCTGCCGACGACCGGGGCGTCTCTTCCCGCGGAGCATCGCGGCCTATCAAGCCCGTTTCAGAATGTGCGTTCGAGGTGTATAAACAATAGGAGGGCTTGAGAGGTACTCGATATGCGGCAACATGTCCAACTCAACTCGGAACCTGATCCAAGCGTGGTTGTTCCTTTTGGCGTTAAAGGAGGCGGCCTGCTGACAGGCCACCCCATCGGACTCGTCATTGTGCTTGGTCTGCTCCTCATGGGATTGGTTGGACTTCCAGAAGCGAGAGTATTTCTGGTCGGTTCTATCGGCCTCGGCGGGATCTTCGGACTGGTCCTCTGGCTCCGCCACCGGTAGAGAACCCATGCTTCCAGCTTCTTTTCAAATTCGCGACCTAACGATCCGCCCCGCGGCCGTCCTCGCCCCCATGGCCGGCGTGACGGATACGCTTTTCCGCCGCGTCATTCGCGGCCTCGGCAGTTGCGGCTTGCTCATGACGGAGTTCACCAGCTCCGAGGGCATCACGCGCAGCGCCGCCAAGACGCTCCGCTATCTCTATTTCCAGGAAGACGAACATCCCATCACCGCGCAACTGTTTGGCGCGAATCCGCAAGTCATGGCCGAAGCGGCGCGCATGGTGGAAGACCTTGGTTACGACGCGGTAGACATCAATCTCGGCTGCCCCGCGAAAAAAGTCGTCAAGTGCGGCGGTTCGGGCCTGCTGCGCGATCTTCCACTGCTCGGAGAAATTTTCCGCACCGTTCGTGCCGCCGTTCGCATCCCACTTACGATCAAGCTCCGCGCCGGGTGGGACGACAAGTCCATCGTCGCGGTGGAGGTCGCAAAAATGGCGGAAAGCCTTGGCGTCGAGGGCGTCGCCGTCCATCCACGCACGCGCGCGCAAGGCTATGCTGGCGCCGCCGACTGGAGCATCATCGCTGCCGTGAAGCAAGCCGTGAAGATCCCCGTCATCGGCAATGGCGATATCAGCGCGCCCGAAGACGCCGAGCGCATGGTGCGCGAAACCGGCTGCGACGCGGTGATGATCGGCCGCGCAGCCGCCACCAACCCCTGGATTTTCCGTCAGATGCAGCAATACGCCGCCAGTGGCCGGTACGACACACCCACCGAGGAGGAGCGCCATCAGTTACTTTCTGGCTACTATAGGCAAATTAATGCTGCCAACCTGCCCGATGGTATTGGCAAAATGAAACAGTTCGCTTGCTGGTTTACTCATGGCGTGGGGAACGGCAGCGAGCTTCGTCGAATCGTACATGCGGCGCGAACGCCCAGTGAGGTTGTCGAGAAGGTGGAATCCTTCTTCGAGAGCCGAACCGCCGCGGCGGCTAACCGGTTTTCGGCTGACCAGGAGGTCGGCCGCTCATCGGCTGCCGGAATAAATGACCGCCCTGCAGCCTCCCAAGAACTTGGCTGCATCGCGGACGCCAGAAAAGAGGACCCAGCCCATGGTCCACTTGACGCAGACCGCCTCCAAGCAACGCTCGGAGCGTAGAATCGCCGTCCGCCTCCCTCTCCGAGTGCGGGGACGCGACAGCCGCGGTGTCGTTTTTGAAGAAGAAACTTCCAGCGAAAATCTATGCCGCAGCGGCGCCGCGTTCGTCACGCGTTTTGACGTGGCCATCGGCTCCGATCTCGAAATTCGCATCCCTTTTTCACACTACGCCTCGCGCCGCACCGAATCTGATTTCGCCACATCCGGCCGAGTCGTCCACGTCGTTGACGCTCCCACACAAGGCGAGCACCTCGTGGGAGTCCAATTCACCGGCCCCCGCTTCCAGCGCGTCTTCCGCCCAGAAAACGCCGCTTGACGGCCAGACCTTCGCTGGGCCGCGTTACCGGGGTGACTTGTCCGGGGCGCGAGTGGAACGGCTAAGGTATATCCACTTTTTTCACGGGCCCGCTGAGGGCGCAGGCAAAATTCGAGGCGTCGTTGGTTTCGCCGCTGCCCTTGTATTTTGCCACCTCCGGATACGCGCAGAGCGGCCGCGTCACTCTCGCCGTCGAGCCATCGCCCGGCTGTTTGGTGGCGATGACCGTCGCAGGTGCCGCACCTTTTTCCACCCACTGTTCGAGCGCAAGATAGATGTTGTGCTGCGTATCGCTTGGTGTGCTGAATCCTGACTGGCCGAAAACATCGGGACCCGGCCCGCCGCCGCAATGCTGCATGCCCGGCACCAGGAACAGCCGCAGGAAGGAAGCGGCTTCCGGCTGGCCCATTTTGTTTTGGACGGCCTCGTAATAGCGAATCGTGTTCAACGCGGAAATGGCGGCGTCGTTCCAGCCGTGATAGATGATCAATTTTCCGCCGCGCGATTTGAATGGCCTCATATCCGTTTCGGTGGCGTTGAGGACGCCGGCGAACTTTTTGTCGGAAGCGGCGACGGCTTCGTCCAAATTTGCTTTCTTGTAATCCCAGTCGGGCTGGCTATAGACCATGTCGGAGAAATATCCGTTGCCGAAGGCAAAGAGAAGGCTTTTACCGGGACCCATGCCCGTTATCCAGAGCGGCCAGCCACCGCCGCCGCTTTCGCCTCCCGGCAAAAACCCTGGAAAGATTTCCTTTCCCTTCGAATCGTGGGCGCCTTCATACAGCTTCCCCAGCGCAGTGACTTGCGGCTGCGTGAGGCACGCATCGGAGTCGGCGGCCTTGCAAAGAAGTGCGGCTGGATCGAAGCGGCACTGCCTCGGATCGTTCAACACGCCGTCCGTCACGCCATCTAGCGCGTCGCAGGAATCGTTGACGGCTTTTGCAATCGCGGGGATCTTGCTTGTCGGAATATAGCTCGCCGGGTCGAGCGTCGTTGTCTGCGCATCGTAGAGAGCGCTCGCGAGCAGGTGTGTCCAGTAATTCGCAGGCGCTCCCGCGAGGATGCCGTCGTAGTCCTCGGGATAGCGCTGCGCTTCCATTAATGCCTGCCGGCCGCCATTCGAACAGTTCGCAAAATAGGAATGCTGCGCCGCGTCGCCGTAAAACGCCTTCGTCGTAGCCTTGCCAATCACCGTCATCTCGTGAATCGCGCGATAGGCGAAGTCCACGATTTTTTCGGGATGTCCCAGTGCCCAGGTCGCGTCGGTGCCTTCCGCGGCGTGGCCCGTGTCGGTGGCCGCCGATGCATAGCCCTGTAAAACGGCCAGTGCCAGCGCGCGATAGTCGATTTCGCCGGCGAAGCCGCCGTTGCCCTGACCGCGGAACCTTCCGTTCCATCCGCTCGAGGGCAGCCACACCTCGATCTTGATATCCGAGTCCGTGGTGGGCTTGGCGTCCGCTATGACTCTGCAAAACGAGGGGAGTCTTTTGTAGAAACTGGGATCGCCGGTGAGCCAGGGGGCCGCGCTCGCCGGCGGCTTGAAGGTTCCCGCCGCGACCGTCTCTGCGGATGCAACCGTTGTGTTGGGCAGGGCGAGGTGCGCCATTTGTTCGCAGTTCTGGCCTGCGGCCCGCGCGCCTGGCACAAGTGCGCCGCTCACCGCCATCAACGCCACCATTGCAATTCTGTTCACTGGATCCTCCTCGCCTTCTGAGATCATTGGCCGGAATCTTTCGGACCCCAACCGCATGGACTGACTGCGACACAGCCGTTCCTGGTTGTACGCCGAATCGCCAACAGTAATAGTGCAAAAACTGCACGGGCAGGAGTGCCTGGGCTACCGGCTTGGACGTCAGGATATCCTAGCCGAAACGCACTCTCCCGCCAATCTGCCTTGAGAGGCCCTTTGGATTAATTTCCTTTCACAGAATCCACGGCAGGCAGGGCAGAAGCATACCTCGGTCCGCTTTTGCCATCCAAGAAGGAGCCGGCGAATCATTCTCGCGAAATTCCATCCTGCCGATGGAACTTATTCGCCCGTCAAACGTTTCTTAGTTCAGAGCGCTCGATCAACTTCAGGGAGGCCCAGGCGTGTTCTCATTCTGGCAAGATCTGGTCTATGCCGGGCGAAACTTGCGAAAAAGTCCTGGCTTCGCCATTGTGGCGGTGGTCACGCTTGCGCTGGGCATCGGCGCCTCGACTGCCATCTTCAGCGTCATCGAAAACGTGTTGATGGAGCCTTTCCCCTATCCAGACGCCAAGCACTTCGTCTCTATCCAAATCCATGACACGGAACAGAATCAGCCCGGCGGCCGGGGTGGTTACAGCGGGCCTGAGTATTGGGACTATTTGGCGCAAAACCACGTTTTTGACGGCGTCATTGCGGATGATGGCGGCGACGTGCTCTACACCTACGGCGAAGGCACAGATCGCTTCAGTGGCGGCTACGTCACGCCCGGAACCTTTGAATTCCTGGGGATGCCCGCGCTCATCGGTCGCGTCATCGGGCCAGCGGACTACGAGCCCGGATCTCCACCTGTCTTTGTTTTACGCTACAAAGTTTGGGTCAACCGTTTCAACGCCGACCCCAGCATTCTGAACAAAACGTTTGTCTTGAACGGGACAGCTCGCACGCTCGTTGGCGTCATGCCGCCGCGCTTTGGCTGGGGGGACTCTGACCTCTGGATCCCGGAGAAGCCGAGCCATGCCGATACCACCGCGACGCTCGGATACAATCGTCACTGGTTTATGCTTGGTCACCTGAAGCCAGGAGTCAGCCAAAGCGAGGCGCAGGCCGACCTCACCGTTCTCGCGCAGCATCTCTCGTCAGTCTATCCAAAGGACTATCCAAAGCACTTCACCGTGGAGATTCAGACGCTTGCAGATCAGGTGGTCGGCCGCTTCCGCACAACTCTCTTTATTGTCCTCGCAGCGGTTGGACTGCTCCTGCTTATCGGGTGCGGCAACGTCGCCAACCTTCTTCTGGCCCGTGCGACCACGCGCGAAAAGGAATTCGCTATTCGCGGCGCGCTCGGCGCCAGCCGTTGGAGGCTGGTGCGCCAACTGCTTGTGGAGAGCCTGATTCTTGCAACGGGCGGCGCCGCCCTTGGCGCATTGGTCGCCTGGGGAGGTCTGAAATCACTGATCGCTATCACGCCCCAGGAAATCATTCCGGCCGAAGCAGCGATCCGCCTGAACGTCGCTGTCCTCGTTTTCACTCTGGGAGTCTCGGTAGCCACCGCGCTGGTTTTCGGATTGGTACCGGCGCTGCAAACGGTGCGGCGCGATTTGAACGATCCGCTGCGGGATAGCGGCAAAGGAGTCAGCGGCGGTTTTCGCCACGGGCGCTTGCGCGACGCCGTGGTCGTTCTTGAGGTTGCGCTTTCGCTCGCTCTGCTGGTCGGCGCGGGCCTTTTGATGCGCAGCTTTGTTGCGCTGCGCGAAGTTCATCTGGGGCTTCAGCCGGATCATATTTTGGTTGCCAGGCTTCCGCTTCCGAAGGAGCGTTACAAAACCGCGGAGCAGGTTGCGGGATTTTTCCGTCCGCTTCTTTTGAGGCTGAAAGCCATGCCCGGAATTGTCGATGCCACCGAAACCAGCACCTTGCCGCCCTACGGCGGAATCAATTCCGACATCGAAATCCCCGGCAAGACGCACGCGGAAAAATGGACCGCGCTTTATCAGCTTTGCAGTGAAGGCTATTTCCCGGTGTTGAAGATTCAATTCTTGACGGGACGGCCCTTCACGGAAGCGGAAGTCAACGGCGCGAAAAAATACGCTGTCGTGAACCAGACGTTCGCGCACAAGTACCTGGGCGCGGAGAATCCCATCGGCCAGCGCGTTCATCTCGTGCATCTAGAAACGGCTCCCGATCCGTTGCCCGATTCGTGGTTTGAAATCATCGGCGTGGTCAGTGACGCAAAGAACCGGGGGTTGCAGGACCCTCCGGATCCCGAGGTGTGGGTACCGTACACGGTTACCGGTTCCTTCGCACGCGGCGTGCTCGTGCGCACGGCAGGCGACCCGTCGGCGATGCTGAATGCCGTTCGCCAGGAGATTTGGGCCACGGATCGCAGCGTGGCGCTCACGCTCACCGGCACGCTCGAGGGTTACATCAGCCAATTTTCCTACGCCGGGCCGCGATTTGGATTTTTCCTGCTTGGAATTTTCGCCACGATCGGTCTGGTTCTGGTGACCATCGGCGTTTATAGCGTGCTTGCTTACACCGCTGCGCGCAGAACCCACGAAATCGGCATTCGCATGGCGCTTGGGGCCGAGCGGGGCGACGTACTGAAGCTGGTCATCAACATGGGTCTGCGCCTGGTCGTCTTGGGTGTTGCGATTGGTCTAGCGGCCAGCTTCGGCGTTGGCCGGATCGTCGCCACGCAGCTCTGGGGTGTCTCGCCGTACGATCCGCTCACACTGACCGCCGTGCCGCTGCTTCTTCTCATCACCGGCTTGGTCGCGTGCTGGGTTCCCGCGCGGCGCGCCGCCCGCGTTGATCCGCTCGTAGCTCTCCGCTATGAATAAGCAAAGGTCTCGGGATCCGTTCTGAAAACCGGCCACTGATTACTTGCGAGGAGGCGACGGCGGGGGAGAAGCAGGTTCTCCTTGACCGGCACGCCTCCTGTCTGAGCGATCGTCTACGCTACCCTAATCGTTGAGGTTCAACGTCACCTTTGCGTTTTCCACCACTTTGTTCCACCTGGGGTCGATCGAGGCCTCGGCGGCGTATTCATCGTGCCAGTTCCACCACTTGTAAGGTGGAGTTTGCGGGTAACCCGCAGGCGAGTCCTCCCACTCCTCCTGGCGCCCGAGGGCCGTCATGTCCAGGTAGTTCCAGGTGCTCCCCATGGCCTCGTCGCCGCGGTTGTTGATGAAGTAGGTGCGAAACACACGCTCGCCGTCGCGGAAGAACGCGTTCGTGCCATGCCACTCGTTCACTCCGAAATCGGCGTCGAAGCTGTCTGTGATGGTGTACCACGGCATCTTCCAGTCCATTCGTGCCTTCAGGCGATCGATGTCAGCCTGCGGCGCTCGCGAGGCGAACGCCAAGGTCGTGTCGCGGGCGTTCAGATGGGCGAGGTGGGCCACCTGGTCGGCACCGAAGGAGCAGCCGCGGCAGGCGTGCTCGGGCCAGCCGAACACGCCGGGCTCGAAGAAGGCGCGGTAAACGATCAGCTGACGGCGGCCGTCGAACAAGCCGAGCAGGCTCGTCTTGCCCTTGGGCCCGTCGAACTCGTACTTCTTATCGACGGCCAGCCACGGCATCCGCCGACGCTCGGCGGCAAGCGCGTCGCGGGAGCGGGTAGCGGCCTTCTCCTTCACGAGGAGCTGCTGGCGGGCCGCCTCCCATTCCTCTGGCGACACGATCGGTGGCGTGTTCATTGCGGGATTCTCTTTCTGGTTCTTAACGACTCTCTCCTTGCCAGTTGCCATTTTATTTCTCCTTGATTTTCTGAAACAGACCGAGACCATTCGTCCTGAAAAAGTTTCTGAATGCGCCGATGCCCACCGCCAGAATTCCTCCCGCGGATCCCGCTCCGGCGGCCATCACTGCTGCGCTCAGGATGCATGCTGGGCACATATTCTCCTACTCGGAACCCCCCGAGTCGTCCGCGCCTCAGTGGGGCCGCGGCGCTTCCGCCCGCTGCCGCATACGCTCGTGCAAGTGTGCCCAGCCGTTCTTTGCGTTTCTGTACTCCTCCAGCACCAGACCAAACGACTGGTGCCGGAAAGAAATAATCGTCAAGCCGCCCGCTTCCTTCAGCCGGTATTGAAGATTGGTGATCACCGGGTTGGACATAAACAGTGGTCCGCAAATTTCGAGCAGCGTAGGTTTCTTGATCGCCTGCACCGTTCCCCAGTAATGGCCGTTGTTGTCTCCCAGGTCGCGATACCACCTTCCGCCCGGCCACGCTTCGAGCTTCATCGGCATTGGCCTGTCCACTTGAGTCTCGTTGTACGGTCCAAGATGATCGAGCAACGCGGAAAATGTCACCTCGATCGACGCGCGCACTTCCATCTCCTCTGCTATATGGATCGTTGTCGTTTCCAGCGATAGCGCCTGTGAACTCACGATTTCCTCCTCGTCTGAAATTCCCCAAGACTACTATTTCTGTGCATTGTTGGCCTCAGCCTGCTCCTTGATACGCAGCAGCTGATGCCTCCACAGCCGCTCGAACGTCCTCGTCCATTCGTGCAACGGCCGGATCGCTATTGGGTTCGTCTTGTAAAGCATCTGCCGACCCTCCCTCCGGGCCTCCACGAGGCCAACACCTTTCAAAACCTTCAGGTGCTTTGAAACCGAAGGCTGTTCGATCTCCATTAGATCCACAATCTCGGTGACGGACCTCTCCTCTGTCGCCAGATAGCTGAGGATGTCCCTCCGCCGCGGCTCGGCCACAGCGTTGAACGCGTCCGAGGTTGTCGCCGCCCTTGCCATGCCTTCAATATATTCTCATATAGGAATATGTCAAGCTCTTTTTCATCAAATTTTCCGGCCACGCTTTTTCCTCTGCAGCGCGCCGCGCAAGGGCGATCCCCGATGGTTGTCCCTGCCGCGACAGTGATGCGAGGAGAGACGATTCGCGCCAGTACTTGCGGATGGGCGACAACTCGCTTCGCGCTTCTTCTTCGGGTGGAAGGACGCGTGTTTTTTGCGGTACGATTGGCGCGCTTTGCCTCTGGCCAGGAAACGGGAGGCCGCGTGGAGACACTTTTTCAGGACTTGCGGTATGGGCTGCGGATGCTGGGGAAGTCGCCGGGATTTACGGCAATTGCGATTTTGACGCTGGCGCTGGGCATTGGCGCAAATACCGCGCTGTTTTCGGTGGTCAACGGCGTCCTGCTCAGTCCGCTAGCTTACCCACACTCCGGCCAGCTCGTTGCCGTCTATGGAAGGACTCCGGGATACGAGCACGCCCCGATCAACTATCCGAATTTCCTGGACTGGCAGCGGGACACCCAAACGTTTTCCTCCATGGCCATATATCGCAACCAGGATTACAACTTCATTGGCACCGGCGAGGCGGAACGCCTGACCGGTTACATGATCTCCGCGGACTTTTTTTCGACGCTTGGCACAAGGCCCGTTCTTGGGCGCGATTTCCGCGCCGATGACGATCACGCGGGCGCCACGCCGGTCGTGATGTTGGGCGGAGGCTTCTGGAAGCGCAAATTCGGCTCTTCGCTGGAAATCATCGGAAAACCGATCATTCTGAACGGCACCTCGTACACGATCGTGGGTGTGATTCCGGCAGGCTTCACTTTTTATGGTCATGACCGGGATGTCTACACCCCGATCGGACAATGGACGGATGCGAATTTTCGCGACCGCCGCGTCGACGTGAGCGCGCACGGGGTTGGGCGTCTGAGGGCCGGCGCAACCCTCCCGCAGGCGAAAGCGGATATGGATGGCATTGCGCAAAATCTTGAGGCGGCGTACCCGGAGGCCGATAAGGCCGTGGGCATCACGCTTGTTTCCATGAAGGAAGACATTGTCGGGAATGTAGAGCCTTTCCTGATTGTGCTGCTCGCGGCCGTCGGTTTCCTGCTGCTGATTGCGTGCGCAAATATTGCGAACCTTCTTCTGGCGCGCTCAATGGGCCGCTCGCGCGAGTTTGCGATTCGGGCGGCGATGGGCGCGAGCCAGGGGCGCGTCATTCGGCAGCTTCTCACCGAAAGCATCGTGCTCGCCGGCCTGGGCGGAGCGCTGGGGCTCTTGCTCGCGTTTTGGGGGATGAAGGCGGTACTTGGCACTTTGCCGGGTGCTCTGCCGCGCGCGAGTGAAGTCTCGCTCGACTCACGCGTCCTGTTATTCGCGATGGCGCTGTCCCTGTTTGCCGGAATTATTTTTGGCCTCGCTCCGGCCCTGAAAACTTCCCGCGTGAACTTGGAGGAGATTCTCAAGGAGGGCGGCCGAGGATCGAGCGGGGCGCGTCAAAGGCTGCAAGGAGTTTTTGTCGCCGTCGAAGTGGCAATGGCTTTGGTTTTGCTCGTCGGCGCGGGATTGATGGTGCGCAGTCTCGCGGCGCTGTGGCGCGTCGACCCCGGCTTCAATCCGAGGCACGCCATCACGTTTACTTTGTCGCTGCCGGCTGGCCCCGCTACCAGCTCTGCCGAAACGCGCGCGCGGCTGCGCCACTTCGACGACAAGATGCATAGCATCCCCGGCGTTCAGGCCGTTTCCGTCACGCTGGGCTCACGCCCGATGATCCATAATTCCTCTTTGCCTTTCTGGATCGAGGGCCAGCCAAAGCCGGCCAACCTGCAAGAGATGCCCCAGGCGATGTTCTATCTGGTGGAAGCGGGCTTCCAGCAAGCCATGGGAGTGACGCTCGAGCGCGGACGCTTCATCACACCGGAGGACGACGAGCGCGCGCGGGTGGTCGTGGACATCGACGACGTTTTCGCGCGCACCTATTTCCCTCATGAAAATCCCATCGGAAAGCGCATCAATATTGAGGGCTTCAGTGTGCAGGCCGAAATCGTCGGCGTGGTTGGCCATGTAAAGCAATGGGGGCTCGACGCCGATGCCAAATCGGCCATTGAGGCGCAGTTCGACTATCCGTTCATGCAGCTTCCCGAGAAGCTTATGCCGCTCGCGGCCGATGCCGTGGCGGTGGTGCTGCGCACCGCAGGCGATCCCACGGCGGTCATGGGATCCGTTCGCCGGGCGGTCGAGGAAGTCGATCCTCGCGAAGTGGTCTACAACGTCCAAACAATGCAGGAAGTCGTCTCCAATTCCTTCGCCGCGCGGAGACTCTCGATGATGCTTCTCGGAGTCTTCGCCGCGCTCGCTTTGGTGCTGGCGTGCGTCGGAATCTACGGCGTGATTTCCTATCTGGTGGGCCAGCGCACCCATGAAATCGGTGTGCGCATGGCATTGGGCGCGCAACGGAACCATGTGCTGCGGATGGTCATCGGGCACGGAGCGAAGATGGCGCTGATCGGCGTGGCGTTTGGCGTCGGCGCCGCGCTGGGGCTGACACGGCTCATGGCCAACCAGCTCTTTGGCGTCAGCGCGCATGATCCCCTGACGTTTGCCGGCGTTGCCATGCTTTTGGTTCTTGTGGCCATCGCGGCGTGCTACATCCCCGCGCGGCGAGCGATGCGCGTCGATCCGGTGGTTGCCTTGCGGCATGAATGATCCTTCGCGCAGATGACACGAAACTCATCCTGTGGTCGTAGGCGTCCTCAAGGGACGCCCGTTGCTAGGGCACGATGAGCGGTTTGTCCTTGGGCAGGGCGTCGAGTGTGGCCTTGTCCAGGTTCAAATGCGCTGCGACGAGTTCCGGCGGGGTGTGTGAGAGCCATTCGGAGAGCGCCAAGTCCTGGTAGTAGCTGCTCTTGAACATCTCCAAGAATTTCAGGTCCGTTGTGCCGGTATTCTCGACGTAGTGCGGGAGCGTTTTTTGGATGTAGCCGACGTCTCCCATTTCGAAGTCCATGGTTCTGGCGCGGGCCCCCGTTGCGAAGACGGTCATGCGGCCCTTGCCGCTGATGTAGAACTGCCATTCGTCCGCATTGGGATGCCAGTGCAATTCGCGCATTCCGCCGGGTTTTACGGTGACAATCGCCGCGGCAATCGTCGTCGAGATCTTGAAACTGCTCGAATCGATCACGCGCACTTCGCCGCTCTTCAGTTTCGTGGGCGCGGGATGCTGAGTGGTTCGAAACGCAAAATCGACCGGTGATGGGCCCAGCGCTCCAGCCGCGATGCGCTGATCTTCCGAGAGCGGTCCGGGAACATCGGTCTGAAAAATAAACTTTTCTCTCTTGGGCATCTTTGCCAAAGCCGATGGGGTCACTCCAAAATTCTTCGCCACCACATCGGGCGGTGTGTGTGCCATCCAGTCGGTCAACAGCACGGTCTCGTACTCTGAAAAATTGCCGTCGTCGAATACCAGCATGAATTCTGTTCCGTCGGGGGGCAGCCCCTGGATGGAGTGGGGAATTCCGGGAGGGAAGTACCACAGATCGCCTTCTTTGACGTCGGCCACAAAACTTTTTCCCTCTCCATCGATGCAGGTGATCCGCGCGCTGCCATACAGCATGTACGACCACTCGGCCGCGGTGTGCCAATGCAATTCGCGCACGCCGCCGGCGGTGAGGCGCATGTCAACACCGGCGAGCGACTTCGATACGGCCAGTTCGCGCACCGTCACTTCGCGCGACCAGCCGCCTTCCTGAAAACGTTTGTGGGCGAACGAAAATGGGTACTTGAAGGTTTGCACTCCACCCGCGTCGGTCGGCGCGGGATGGCCCCCTGATGGATTCGCCGCGTCCAGGGCCGCGTTGGTCGGCCCAGGATCGCTCGCGCTCCGGTCTCCCTTCAGAACCTGCGCGGAACCTTCTTGCGCGCGGACCTTGTCTGGTCCCAGGACGCTTGCGGCTGCAAGTGCGGCCGAGCTGACCCCCAAGAATCCGCGTCGACTCAGGAGGTCTCTTTCCGTCTCGCCAGCCATATTCACCACCCCCACCAGGATTCGCCGGGCCCCATTTCGATCACCGGCCCCGCTACCCTACACCCAAGTCCATTGCGCCGCAACGGGCCTTCGCCCGCTCCGCAGCTTGCTTCTACGACCCGCGGCCGGCGCCGTATTTTTGCGCTTTGCCAGCACCCATTCGACAGCCTGAATCACAAAATAGTAGCTTCCACAGGACCGCCGCCATCAAAAAGGACGGCAGATCTGCGGCGTGCGGACTGACTATTTAAATAGCAAAGAGGCCATAGTGAAAAGATTTTCTGTTTTGAGGATTCTTGTTCTAGCCATGATGCCCTCGATCCTGGGGGCGGTCTTCGGCGCTGTGGAGTTGTCGAAGAAGGAACTGCGGCAAGCGCAGGCGGCTAATCTGACGGTCCGTGGGGCACGGAGCCAGGGCGCGCCGTCGAGGCCTGCGGAGCTTCAGATTTCGAATGCGCCGATCGCAACCCGCGTGCTGGTCGAAAGTCCCGCGGAAACCGATGCGGAACTGCAAATCATCTGCCTGTTTCAATCCGCGCCGGGGAATACGCTTCACGGCTCGCTGGTCGAGATCAACGAAAAGCTGAAAGGGCTTCTGGACAAGATCCGCAGGCCGGAATTCTTTCGCGGCGAACTTGGTGAAACGACTGTTATTATTCCGCCCGCGGGCAGTCTCGGCGCAAGAAAACTTCTTGTCCTGGGCCTCGGCGATTCCGGGAACTTTACGACCCAGCGCATGGAGCTGGTGGGCTCGATCGTCTATCGCGAATCGAATCGGCTTGGTGCCGCGCATCCGTTTTTCGCACCCGCAATTCTGGACGGCGGCGTGACAAAATTTGCTACCGGGGAAGTAGCGGAACATTTTTATGCCGGCTTCCTTCGCGCGGCGCGGACGGAAAAATTGCTGGAGAAGAATGGCGTTTCCGCCGGCCAGGTTCTCGAAGACCTGACCTTTCTCGCTGGTCCAACCCATGCCGCGGACACTCAGAAGGGGCTTGAAGCGGAGGCCAGAAAGCTGCCGAATTAAAGCGAAGGCTCGCGGGAGACCCTGCGAAGAGTCGGGAGGAAGCCTGCGTTCGCGGGGAGATGGATTTCCGGCGTTGTTCCTTACTCGCCGTGCTCCAGCGCTTCTTTGATGGCGCTGAGCGATTTCTCTAGCGAGGACGAGGAGCGGTCGGTGGCCACCTTGCGGACGATCGAGCCCTTGAAGCCGGTAAGGCCCGTCTGCTCCGACCCCAACGTCTTGATCAGGTAGAATCCTGTCGTCTGAGGGTCGGTCGTGTCGCGGACGCAAAAGGTGAGATCGAGGGCGGTCTGAAAGTAGTGGCTGGAGTAGAGTTGTTTCTCGGCGATGGCGTAGACCGGCTCGCTGGCGCCATCTCCATGCAGCGTCAATACATGAACGATTCGCAGTGTCGGCTTCAATCCAAATTTCACCTTGGCCCAGTAAAAACTGTTCCGCACATTGGCAGGCTTGTCTCGGGGATAGGAAAGCAGATAGTTGTAGAAATCGGGCAGATATTTCGGCAGCGCTTTCGAATAGCCCAGCATGTATCTGAACTGCTCCGGCACTTCGGTCGGGTTCCGCTTGTCGTTATATATTCCCAGCACCTCATTGCCTTCCCGCTGATAGTTGATCAGGTGCTCGAGTACTTTTTTCCGCACAAACTCATCCAATTCCTCTGCTGCGTTCGGCTGAGACCAATCGACGAGGCGATGGACATCAGCGATGGAGCTCGCCGGAAGTTGAATCTTGCAATCGCCGGGCTTGCAGTCTTTTAATTCCTTGACGTCCTCGCTATCGAGAGTCAACGCTTCCAAATCAGAGAGTTGCGGTGGCTCGCTGAACTCGCCGATGGCCAGGAAGCCGGGAACCGAACGAAGGCGGTTAAAATCCTGCGCGAAGCGCAGATAGCTTTCCGGGGCGGCGTTTATGTACACCGCGCCAAACACGAAGATCTCATCCGCCATTCGGGAGTGGAGGTTTTTCGCAAAAGCCCGCCCGCCGCGGATTGCGCTAATCTGCTCATCCGTCAGGCCGATGTAATCCTTAAAGTAGGTCTCGAGATCGGGGTTGGTCTGGGCGCGAGAGGTGGCAGGCAGGCCGAAAATGAGCGCGAGCCATATCGCCCTTAGCATCATTCCGCGCATCGTCAGCCTCCGTTAGAGAGGTTAGAAGCAAGACCGGTCCAGGGAATTCGAATGCGAGCAGGGACCCAACGACGGCTCGCCTGCCACCGGTCTTCTGCGGGCAGTCATTCCTCACCATCGCGCGCGGTGACCATTTTGCCGTAGGCTTCGCGCCGCGTTAGTCCGTGTTCTTTTGCGGCCAATTTCAGGGCTTCCTTGCGATCGAGTTTGGCTTGATGGATGAGTTCCTCGACGCGCTCGGCGAGGCTTTGCATCGAGTTGGCGGGGGTGCGTGCGTCGGCAGGATCTTCGGGGCCGATCAGGAGCGTGATTTCGCCTTTGGCCGGCCGCTCTTTAAGGGATGCGAACAGTTCGGAGAGCTTGCCGCGGCGAAATTCTTCGTGGAGCTTGGTAACTTCGCGGGCGATGCAGGCTGTGCGGTTGCCGAGAACTTCGCGGGCGTCGGCGACGCATTCGGTGATGCGGTGCGGGGCTTCATAGAGAATGATGGTGCGATCCTCGATGCGGAGGCGTTCGAGGGCGCGGCGGCGTTCTCCGCTGCGGTTGGGGAGAAAGCCGACGAAGAGGAATTCTTCGTTGGGCAGGCCGCTGGCGGCGAGCGAGGCGAGGAGCGCGGAGGGTCCTGGGATGGGAATCACGGGAACGTGATGGCGGAGGCAAAGCGTGACAAGGCGATAGCCAGGATCGGAGACCAGCGGCATGCCAGCGTCGCTGACGAGAGCAATCTTTGCACCCTGTTCGAGCGAGATGAAGAGTTCGGGAGCGCGGGTCAGTTCGTTGTGCTCGTGATAGCTGATGAGCGGCTTCTGAATTTCGTAGTGGCTGAGCAGCTTTTGTGTGTGGCGCGTATCTTCGCAGGCGATCTGGTCGACTTCCTTGAGGATGCGTAAGGCGCGCAGCGTGATGTCTTCGAGATTGCCAATGGGCGTGCCGACAAGGTACAAGCATCCCAGGGGCGCTTCGCTATGGAGGCTGGCTGGCCCGCTCATGCATTTCAGTCTAGCACGCGCTGCGGAGACAATTTGTGACGCATGCTATACTTTTTTGTTTGGAGAGGATTCGGAGGGAGTGCTGTGCCACTGTACGAATACAAGTGCCTGAAGTGCGGGCGCCATTCGGAGAAAATCGAGCCGGTGGCGGGGCCGCACTTGAAGAAGTGTCCGCATTGCGGCGGGAAAGTGGAATCGGTGATCACCGCGCCGGCGATCAAATTCAAGGGGTCGGGGTGGTACGTCACGGACTACGCGGGAAAATCCACGGACGGCGGAAGCAAGGAGAGCAAGCCCGCGGCTGAAACGAAGGAGTCTGTCGGCAAGGATGCCGGGACCAAAGATTCCAAAGACGGCGGCAGTAAAGAGGCGCCCGCCAAGGATTCATCCGCGAAAGAGACAAGTTCCAAGGAAAGTTCTCCGAAAGAAAAGAAGCCCGCGAAGAAAAAGTAAGCTCAGCGAGGAAACGCATGGCGGATACACCACAACCAACGAACGCGGTGCGCAAGGTTCGCAAGGCCGTGCTGCCCGCTGCGGGGCTTGGCACGCGCTTCTTGCCGGCGACCAAAGCGCAGCCCAAAGAGATGCTGACCGTTGTGGACAAGCCACAGATTCAATATGTGGTCGAAGAGTGCGTGGCGTCGGGAATCGAACACATCATCATCGTGACGGGCAAGGGAAAGAATTCGATCGAGGATCACTTTGATCATGCCCCCACGCTCGAACGCTTCCTTGAAGAAAAAGGGAAGCACGATCAGGCCGCGATGGTGCGGAGAATCAGCGACATGGTGCAGGTGAGCTACACGCGCCAAAAGGAGCCGCTCGGACTGGGACATGCGGTGTTGGTGGCGAAAGATCTAGTGGGTGACGAGCCGTTCGCGGTTTTGCTCGGGGATGTTCTGATTCCAGGTAAAAATCCAGCGACCAAGCAACTCATCGACGTCTATATGGCGACGGGGGTTGGCGCGATTGCCGTGGAAGAGGTGCCCAAAGAAAAGACGCACCTGTATGGCATCGTGGATGGCGAAGCCGCGCCGCAGCCTCCGTTTGGCGCACGGCTATTGAGAATTCGCGACCTGGTGGAAAAACCAAAATCGGACAAAGCTCCTTCCAACCTGGCAATTACCGGGCGCTATGTGTTGCCGCCGCAGATTTTCGATTGCCTCGAGCGCACCAAGCCCGGCGCGGGAAACGAGATTCAGCTGACCGACGCTCTGCGCATCCTGGCAGAGGAGCAAGGGCTCTGGGCCTATATCTATGACGGCGTTTCCTATGATGCGGGTGACAAGCTTGGATTTCTGAAAGCGACCGTCGAAATCGCCTTGCTCAACGAGGAGCTGGGCGCTCCCTTCCGGGAATACCTAAAGAACCTGAAACTTTAACAGGGCCTTTCGCTCAATTTGTTCGGGACTGCGCGCCGCCAGCGAGCAGTCTCTTGCCGGCGACAGCTCCGCGCGTTGCGGGGCTTGGTTCGTTTAGGACACTCTCCATGCCAGAGGACCGCCGCCTCTCGTTCCGGAAGGAGAGCAGAGTGAGAACCACCGGTATGACGAAGAGAAGCACGAAGAAAGAAAACATTCCTACTTCAAGGGTAAACCTAGATCCTCCCTATTCTCAGCTTTTTTGACCGCTGCGGCTTGGAGTGGGATTTGTGCTCGACGCATCGAAATACGCTCCTCACTGGTAAGGGGAAAAACAAAAAACATTTCGTTCCCGATACGCCCCCGGAGAGACCGGCCGGCGTTCGGCCGCGCTATTCGATTGCTGGGCAAGGCTTTAGGAGTCAAAAGAGAAGCGATCGCCGATGGGAGGGCCGCCTCGGGAGGGCGTGTGCTAGCATACGGTGGAAGCGACATCTTAAGGAAGTACATGGCATGCGAAAAAGGATTTTGGGGATTGAATCGTCGTGCGATGAAACGGCCGCGGCCGTGGTGGCCGACGGCCGCGAGATTTTGTCCAGCGTGGTGGCCTCGCAGATCGATATTCATCGAAAATTTGGTGGCGTAGTGCCAGAACTGGCTTCCCGCGAACATTTGCGGCAGATCGTTCCTGTGGTGCGAGACGCGCTGGCGCAAGCGGGGATGAAGCTGAGCGATGTGGATGCCATTGGCGTGACCCAGGGGCCCGGGCTTGTAGGGGCCCTGCTAGTGGGCATCACCTACGGGAAAACTCTGGCCGGGGCGCTAGGGAAGCCGCTCGTGGCGGTGAATCATCTGGCGGGACACGTGCACGCGGTTTTTCTCGAAGCGTTCAAGGCAGGGCGCGAAGTGAAATTGCCGGCGGTGTGTCTGATTGTTTCGGGCGGGCACACGGTTCTATATGAAGTGAAGGCGGGGGATTCGAACGGGCCGGACCAGGGCGGGCTTTTGCGGTACCGAAAAATGGGACAGACGCGCGATGACGCCGCGGGGGAAGCATACGACAAAGTCGCGAAGTTGCTGGGCCTCGGGTATCCGGGCGGGCCGATTCTGGATCGCTTGGCGGCCGTTTCAAATGGCGCGGCCGCAGCCGTGAAATTTGGCCCAACGAAGACGCGGGGGAATCCGCTGGATTTCAGTTTCAGTGGATTGAAGACGGCGGTTTTGTATCACGTACGCGAGCATCCGGAATATAGCGCTGAGATTCGGACGCGGGAAGAGGCTCTAGAGCGCGGGGAGCGGAAATTCGAGCAATTGCTGCCGCTGTGCACCCCCGAAACGCTGGCATTGGTCCGCGAGTTTCAAAACGCAGTGGTGCGAGACCTGGTGGATCGCACCATGCTGGCCGCGGAAGATCTGGGTGTCGAAAGCCTGTTGGTTTCCGGAGGAGTGGCGGCAAATAGCCAGCTGCGGACGACATTTGAGCAGCGCGGAAAAAGCAAGGGCTTCGAAGTATTTTTTCCTAGCCGGGCGCTCTCGACAGACAATGCCGCGATGATCGCTGCTGCGGCCTATGAAAGATTTCGTGCAGGAGTGTTTGGCGACGCATTGCTCAATGCCGATCCCAGTTTGGCCCTGGCATAGAGAATCGGCCAGGCCGTTCTGCGTCCGAGGTTTTGCTCTGAAATTCCGATTTAGGCTTCGAACTGGCAGCAAACGCGCACGCTTGCATTGGGCGCTCGTATCCGGCGCCCTTGCTGCGGCCGGACTCGCAGTTTTTCACGCGAATGGACGGACACCGGATCGCCAGGCCAACACGGAATCGCCGCCGCAGGGCGGGCTGCGCAGCTTTGAGATTCTTCCCCTGGAGACGGTTTCTGAGACTTCCTCTAACGCCAGCATCGGCGACCTCAATGGCGACGGGCATCCAGATATTGTTCTGGTCAAAGGCCGCCATTGGCAGCTGACGAGCAAGCTTTTCTTCGGCGATGGCAAAGGGCACTTCACGCCGGGGCCTCCGCTTCCGAGCAAGGCCACGAAGAGCTATTCGGCATCCTTGGCGGACATGACCAAGAGCGGCCACCTGGACATGGTTTTGAGCAACGATGCGCCGGATCCGAAGCTGGTCCTCCTTAACGATGGCAAAGGCAATTTCAGCATCGGCGGAACGTATGGCGATCCACAATGGCCAACCAGGAACGCGGCCGTGGGCGATTTGAACGGGGACGGCTTTCCGGATATCGCGGTCGCCAATCGCGGAACGACAAGCTTTGTCTGCTTTAACGATGGGAAGCTGCATTTCGACTGCCGGCCCCTCGAGGACTCGCCGAGCGCCGCGACGGTAGCCATCGCTGACATGAACGGCGACGGGGCCAACGATGTTATTTATGCCTGCCGGGATTCCTGTCAGAGCGTCGTGTATTTTAACGACGGCAAAGGCAATTTTATCCGGCGAGTGGCGTGGGGGCCTCCGAAGTCGTCGACCCGCGCGATGGCAGTGGCGGACTTTGACGGTGACGGCCATCCGGACATTGCTGCTTGCCATGAACAGGTCGGCTGCTTCGTGTACCTGAATGACGGCAAGGGCAATTTTGGCAGCGGCATTCCTTTCCAAGCGCCCGGGGCACTACCCTACTCCATGATCGCCGCGGATCTGAATCGCGACGGGCGGCCGGAGATCCTTGTCGGCTATGTCGATGCCCCGGGAGTGGTTTTTTTTAATGACGGCACGGGAAAGAAGTTCCTGCCGGTGCGGTTCGGCGACGGCAAGGGATCGATCTACGGGATGGCCGCAGGAGATCTGGATGGCGATGGATGGCCGGATGTTGTCGTGGCGCGATCCGACGCGGCTTGCTTTGTGATGTTCAATCGCCCGGCAAAGAAATGAGCCCAGGAAGCCCAGACTTTTCTGTGGCCCTCGGGTACGGGAAATCCTCTAGCCAGGCATTAAGCGCGGCGTATGCGGCTGCGGGCTGGGAGCATCTCGTTTCCCTCCAGCCGGCGCCAAGGGATTTCGCGGAGCTGTCGAAGACAAGGCGGGCGGCGAAAATGCATATGGATCTGCGTTGGGCGAACGGAGGAAGCTTGTCCCCAGGGACGCGGCGATCATTTGTGCTCGAGGATTCGGGCCACATTTACGCCGGCCCGTAGCAGACGCTTTCAGCTGGCGAGAATCCCGACCTCGCGGAAAAAAAGTCGTTCTGCTCTTTGCCACAACCGACTCCGGTTGACTCGTTTCTCTTTGGAATAGGCATCATCGACGACGGCGTGGAGGCCGCTAAAAAGGAAGACAGCGGTGAAGCGGGGATCGTCGACAGACCATGCGCCCGCTTCACCACCCTCACAGAGCAACTCGGACAGATGGTCGATAACGATGTTGTCGACGAGCCCTTCCCTCGTGCGCGGCCGAGATCCGTAAAAAACAATATCGTGCAACCGGATGGAATCCAGGTAGCTGGTGGCACATGCCCTGGCCCAGGTGGCCAGCTTTTCTTGCCAATCCGCCTCTGGTTTTGCGGCGATGGCAGCTTTTATCTTCGCCAGGTGTTCCTGTCCGTAGCGTTCGCCAAGCGCAGCGAGAACCTCGTCCTTGGACGGAAAATAGAGATAGAACGTTCCCTTGGCGACCTTCGCGCCGGACGTAATTTGCTCGATCGTCGTGGGTCGAACGCCCTGTTTCAGAAACAGGCGCTGGGCGGCGTTCATGAGTTCGTCGCGCCGCTCTTCGGGCGGTTTGGTGCGGGGCCGGGGCTTCGTTCTTGCGCGCACTAAGTTAGTTCCGCTTCTGCAAGTGAACTCTGGTCGCTGACTGTAACACAGACCTCGGCCCCGTCCAGTCGATCCGCCGCCAAGAGAGACGGAAACATCCGCGCCCAGGCTCCGGTGACTGCCAGCGAACCCACGCCGCCAAAGATTGCCGCGCCCACCGGACCGAGAAGGCGAGCGGCGACGCCGGTTTCGAACTCGCCGAGTTCCGCGGAGGCGCCAATAAAGAGACTGGATACCGCCGAGACGCGGCCACGCATGTGGTCCGGCGTAACGATCTGCACCAGAGACTGCCGGACATAGACCGAGATCATGTCCGCTGCTCCCAAGGCGGCCAAAGCGAAGAGCGAGACGATCAGGGATTTGGAGATGGCGAAGACCAGCGTCGCCAGGCCAAAGGCCGCTACGCCGCCGAACATCCAATGGCCGGCGCGGCGATCGAGAGGCCAGCGATTTAGCGCGAAGGCCATCGCCATTGCTCCGACAGCCGGGCCGGAGCGAAGCACCCCGAAGCCGTGCGCACCCACTTTCAGAATGTCGCTCGCGAATACTGGCAGAAGGGCAGTCGCCCCTCCCAGCAGGACAGCGAAGAGATCAAGCGAAATGGCTCCCAGCACGGTCTTGTTCGTCCAAACGTAGGCGAGCCCTTCCGAGATTTGTTCCAGAGGGCGGCCCGGTCGGCGTTCGGGGCGGGTGTTGGCGCGGATGGCGAGAAGTGCCGTGGCCGCAGCGGCATAGAGAAGGGCTGAACCGCAGTAGCCCGCCATCGGCGACACTGCACACAGCGCGCCGCCAATCCACGGGCCGATCACCGAGCAGGCTTGATCGCCGAGCGAGTTGTGAGAGATCGCACGCGGCAGCGCCTCACGCGGCACCATCATCGGCCCCATGGCGCCGCTGGCAGGGGAGAGGAATGCCCGTGACGCCCCGAATACGGCCGCAATCAGAAAGATAGGCGTCAGGCGTGGATCGGGCCGAAGGGCGAAAACCGCCAGCGCCAGCACGCAGACGATCTCGATCGCCGTGCAGAGCATCATGATAGCCCGGCGGTCTCGCCGGTCGGCCGTGGCACCTGCGACGAGACTAAGCAGGAAAAGAGGCACAAACTGGGCAAGCCCCACCATGCCCACCAGGAAGGCGCTCTGCCGGACGCTTTCGGCGTGCCGGGCGACGGTATAAACCTGCCATCCAATGGTGACGCTTTCAGCTTGCACGGCGAGAGTGGAGAACATGCGCGCGGTCCAGAACAGGGCGAAATTCCGTCGGCGGAAGAGCGAGCGGGACGATTCGGGGAGCGCCTTTGCTCCTGGTGAGGCATTTGGCTGGGTGTTCATCGGAGGCCCCTTTGTCCTTGGCAACCGAGGCTATCCTAGCAACTGACTGGTGGTCAGTCAATGACGTAGATGGTTCGATGGAAGCGGCGCTCGGCACTTCCGCCCGGAGTGCCTTGTGGTCCTAGGCAGGGCGGGCCTCCTCGTGACTTTGTGGTAGGATGCGGGGGCGTTAAGGACGCATCCGGTCCGCGGAAAGGGTAGAAGCCCACCTGATCGAAGTCGAGTCTTGCGAACCTTCTTTCGGCCCGCAGTGCGGACCACGGGCGATTTCGAGAAAGGAGGTCGCTATGCCGACCCATTCCGAGGACGCAACGCGTCCGCTTCCTGAACGTCCCAATCTCCGCCATTTGAAGGATCAAGCCAAGGATCTGCTGAGGGCTGGTGAGGCTCGATCGCTCACCGACGCGCAGTTCAAGATCGCGCGGCTTTATGGATTTTTGAGCTGGCCGAAGTTGAAGGAACACGTCGATTCGCTCGAGGAGATCGGCCGGCTCAAGCTGGCCATCGATGCTAACGATTTGGACCTTGTGAAGAGCCTCATGACGCGCAATCCGGAGCTGCATCGCGCGCCGCTCGGCTATAACAAAAATGGGCCGCTCACCTGGGTTGCGGAGTGCCGGATTCCGTGGGAGGCGCCGCGTCCCTCAAGGCTGGCGATGGCGGAGTGGATGATTGAGCATGGATCGGATGTGCATCAGGGCGGCGACGGGCCGCTGATGCGCGCTGCCCTCTTTGGCCATCGGATCCCGATGATGGAATTGCTCTTGGCGCACGGCGCGAACGTGAATGCAGAATGGAACGGGTATTTCCCGATCATTTTCGCGCCCTGCGAGACGGTTGAGCCCAAAGCCATCCGGTGGCTTCTCGAGCATGGGGCTCGTCCCAACTGTGCGCGAGCGGACCGCAAGTACCCGGGGACCGCTCTCGACTACGTGATCGGAACCTACGGACGTTCGCCCGAGCTCGGCGAATGCATGGACATTCTGCTCACAGCGGGCGGCGTCACGAAGTACAACGTGCCGCCGGTGCTGGACTTGCTCCGCGGCCGTCTCCCTCTTCTCGAGAAACACCTTGAAGCGGACGGCAAGTTGGTGGATCGGCGCTTCCCTGAGCTGGACTTTGGCAGCACGGGCGCCCGCCGCCTCAATCTGCAGGGAGCGACGCTGCTGCACGTCGCGGCGGAATACGGCAACGTGGCAGCCGCGAAGCTGCTCCTCGAGCGCGGGGCAGACGTCAACGCCCGCGCGGTGGTGGATGAACGGGGCATCGGGGGGCAGAGCCCCATTTTTCACGCCGTGACGCAATTCTTCGACGGAGGCTTGCCAATGACCCAGCTCTTGGTAGAGTGCGGCGCGGATCTATCCGTGCGGGCAAAGATCGCCGGCCACTACCGGCGGCCGGAGGAAGTTGTGGAATGCACGCCACTCGGCTACGCCGTGCGCTTTCCGGGGGAAGAACACAAGACGCCACGCAACAGGACCGTAGAGTATTTGCGAGAACAGGGTGCAGTGGAGTAAAAGAGGCGGACGGTTAATGCCTGAGGGCTTCCAGCCGCATGTCGGCGGCAAAAGTCTGCAGTGCGGAGATGTCTTCCGTTGCACCGGCCGGCAAGGTGCTGCGCCGGTTCTGAGCGTCGCGGGCGGCTTGTTCGGTGGTCCATGATTTTACAAAGACGGCGTCGCGGACATAACGCAGGCGCTGCAAGGTGGCGTCGGAAGCGCCGCCGTAGATATCGATTTGCTGCAGAAAGAAGTCGACGAGTGGTTTGGGGAGTTCGTACGTGTCCGGAATGTCGCGGCGCGTGTATTCGTAAATCGTTTTTTGGCGCCAGGGGTCGAATTTCTTTGTGTCGAAGGTGTCGGTCTCTTCCAGAAAAATCTGTGAAGTAGGAACAACGACGCGAATGACAGGGCCCGTTCGGGGTTGCAGAACCCACACCGCGACAGTGTGATTCGACGTCGGCCACAAGAGGCCAACGCTTTTGACGCCAACGCGCTCGACGAGGAACGCATAGAGCGCCGAGAGTTCATCGCATTCGGCGATCGCCGTTGGTTCCGAGAATGCCGGGTGTCGCACTGCCTTCCACTGGCTCCAGATCCTGTCCGAATTGGGCGGCTGGTCGGTGATGCTCCAGTGCATATTCCAAAAGCCTGCGTCGCGCGTGGCTTCGTACAACAGACGAATGATGACGAAATCGGAGTAACGCACACTCTCGGGCGAAAGATGGTGGGCTGCGAGGAAGGATTGAAATGCCAAGCGCATGCCGGAGGAATTCTCCAGGGTTTTTGCTTTCTCCTGAACAGTGCGAACCAATTGCGCAAGCGGCACGCCTTGCGGGGAAGTTGTGGGTCGTGCTGGCGTCTGGGCGTCGAGCCCGGAGGAAACGGCGAGCAGGGCGGTTGCGGCACTGAGGAGCAGCAAAGATTTCATTGGAATCAGCAGCAGTCTCCATTGTAAGGCATCGCCTGCGGAAAAAGGTGAGGGGCACGGGTTAAGACCGCGTGGAGTATACTTTCGCGGCCATGGAGACCTTCGCGAGCGGCGGTGCCCAATTCAGGATTGCCAGCGATCAGGCTCTGATTGTTTATTTCGACGCGCCCGCCGAAAAGAAAGGTGCCAAACACGCGCCGCTAGAGGGCAACACGGGAAGTCACGAGCAGGTGCGGAGGCTCTTGCGGCTTATGGAATTGGAGCCGATTCCCGGTCTGCGGAATCTGCATCCGGCCTATAGCTCTTTGCTGATTAGATTTGACGCGCTGAAAATACGGCACGTCGAATTGGAAGCGATTTTGCGCGGCTACATCGGGCGCATGAAGAAAGTGGAGCTGCCCGAACCGCAGGTCGTCGAAATACCGGTCTGTTATGGCGGCGAGTACGGTCCGGACTTGAAAAATGTAGCCGAGTTGCACGGGATGTCCGAGGCCGCTGCCATCGAGCTACATTGCTCGCCTATGTATCTTGTTTATTTCCTGGGATTCGCGCCGGGCTTTGCCTACCTTGGGGACGTGCCGGAAGAGCTGGCGACACCGCGTTTGGCGACGCCGAGGCGAAGCGTGCCGGCGGGAAGCGTGGGGATTGCCGGCAGACAGACCGGCGTGTACCCCATTTCGACGCCGGGCGGCTGGCGATTGCTGGGGCGCACGCCAGTGGCGATGTTCTGTCCGGAAAAGGCGGAAATGAGTCCGTTGCGCATAGGTGACCGCGTGCGCTTTGTGCCGATCTCGCCGGAGAAATTTGCAAAGCTGAAACAGGAGAACGCATGAGCCTGCTTGAGGTGCGTGCTCCGGGATTATTGACAACAGTCCAGGATTTGGGCCGAGAGGGATTTGGGCCCATGGGCGTTTCGGCCTCGGGAGCGGCGGATCCGGTTGCGCTGCGGGTGGGGAATCGATTGGTCGGGAATGCGGAGGGCGCAGCGGGACTGGAAATGACGCTGACGGGCGGGACCTTTTCGTTTCCTGAACGGACGGTGGTGGCATTGTCGGGATCGGATTTTGGGGCCACCTTGGACGATCAACCTGTCGAGGTATGGAAGTCGCTGGAGGTTCGCGCTGGGCAGACCCTGGGAATGGGGCCGACGCGGTCTGGC
Organism: Acidobacteriota bacterium; assembly: GCA_013289955.1. Taxonomy (GTDB): domain Bacteria; phylum Acidobacteriota; class Terriglobia; order Acidiferrales; family UBA7541; genus Acidiferrum. Next base: position 71,567 of record JABCYZ010000007.1, on the reverse strand, counting down.
GCGCGGTGTTATTTGTGTGTGCGCGGCGGAATTGACGTGAAGTTATTTCTAGGCAGTGCTTCGACACATCTCTTGAGCGGGCTCGGAGGATTTGGCGGGCGGGCGTTGCGCAAGGGTGATGTCCTGAAGATTAGCGCGGCCGGCGGGAGCTTTCGGACTTTTCGGAAAGCGGGGGTGTCGGCGAAAGCGATGGCACATCTGGCGCCGCGCAAAATATTGCGAGTGACTGCCGGGCCGCAGTGCGATTGGTTTTCCCCGGAATCGCAGAAGGCATTCTACGCAGCAACCTACCGCGTGGCGGAGGAATCGAACCGCATGGGTTTGCGGCTGGAAGGGGCAGCGATCGCCGCCGCAAACGGAGAGATGATTTCCGAGGGAGTAGCCCTTGGGGCACTGCAAATTCCCGCCTCGGGGCTGCCGATTATCTTGTTCGTGGAACAACAGACCACCGGCGGGTACCCGAAAATTGCAAACGTCGTTGCGGCGGATTTGGCCAGCTTGGGACAGTTAAAGCCGCGGGATGAAGTGCGCTTTGAACGGGTCGAAATCGAAACGGCGCGCGCACTTTTGGCAGAACAGGAAAAATGGTTGGCGTCGAAGGAGCTGATCCTGGCATGAAGAGCTCTCGTCTGAAGATCGATTTGAATTGCGATATGGGCGAGGTGCCCGAATCGATTGGTGACGGCACCCAGGAAGCGCTGATGCAGTCCATCACCTCGGCGAATGTGGCGTGTGGCGGGCACGCGGGCGATGCCGAGACCATGCGTCTGACGATCGAGCAAGCTCTCCGCCGCGGTGTGGCCGTCGGTGCGCATCCCGGGTATCCCGATCGCGAGAATTTCGGGAGGCTCGAGCTGGATATGGGCCTTGGGGAGGTGGCTCAGTCCGTTTTCGAGCAAGTGCGCGCGCTGGCGAGAGTGGCGGCGACTTGCGGAGCTCCGGTGGTACACGTAAAGCCGCATGGAGCCCTTTACAACCAGGCGGTGAAGAATCGCGAGCTGGCCGCCGCGATTGCCTCCGGTGTGGCGCGATGGAATCATGACGTCGTACTTGTGGGGTTGGCCGGTTCCTTGATGCTCGAGGTGTTCCGGGAAGCAGGGTTCGCTGTTGCGGCGGAGGCTTTTGCGGATCGCCAGTATGAACCCGACGGAACATTGCGTTCTCGCAAGTTTCTGGACGCTTTGCTCCGCGATCCGGAGAAAGCCGCGCGGCAGGCGCTCGGAATGGTCGAGCGGGGGCTTGTGACAGCGAGCGATGGGGGCGAAGTTCGAGTCGCGGCGCAGACGATTTGTATTCACGGAGATACGCCGGGAGCGACGGAAATTGCCGCAGAGGTGGCGCGTGTGCTGCGCGGGTCGGGCGTGACGCTCGCTGGACTCCTAGAAGAATAGGGCGGTCTGTCTGACGCAGAGGTCCGGAGTAACCCGGAGGTTTAGGGAGAGCTAGGGCCGGGAGAGGAAGAGAGCCAGAGCATCAGGGGCGGTGGCAATTGTTGCTGTTTAGATTGCAAACCTCAAGATTGCCGAGATTGTCCTGAAGAACGCGGGCCTGCAATTTTAGCGTGGGGACCTTCTTTGTCCGGTAGACGCGCGCGATTTCTCCGAGAGAAACAGCCCCTTCATTCCTGGCGTATTCCTGCCCGGAAGCCAGCTGTTGTCGTCCGAGCGCCAGAGCGTCCTCATACTTCATGTACGACGAGGGCACGAACGGTCCATCGTTTTTCGCATAGCCAATCTTCAAATCGGCGGGCGGTTCGTATCGCAGGGCTCTGAGGTCCGCTCCATACTCGATGCCGCCGCCGCTGACGCCGCCCCAACCAGTATTGGATAATCCCTGACTGGCTGCCGTATCGGAACCTTGATGATGGTGCTGCGCTTCTGCAGTGGCGGCCAGAAGAAGAAATGCGGCAAAGAAGAGACCGAGTTTCATCGCTATCTCCCGAGCTTTCTGCCAATCGTACTCAGAGAAATGCCCTTCGAGAATCCGTAAAGGGGTAGCGGGGGGACTCTGCTAACTGCTCCAAAGTATACGACGAAATTCGGGAATGTCACGTTTCATTCCTTCACGGAACCTGCCTTGCGGCCGGATTTGCCATTTCTAACCTTAGCGAAGCGGCGGATTCCACCGGGCCCGGTTTGGCCCTGAGAAGAGACGAGAGAGAAGACGGAAGTCTGAAACGAAGAAGGCGGGCGAAATGTCCGCCCGCCAAAGAGTTGCCATCGATTTCTAGGATCCGGTGAGAGTGCGCCCTCCGGATCGCCAAAACTCTATTCGAATTTTTCGGTCATTACCGGGAACTGCAGCTTGGCCTTGGCCAGGGACTTCACCACGATAGCTTCGGCGCTTTCCGCGGTGGTATTGCGCGATGTGGCCATTTCGCTGACCAGGAGATACTTCGCGCGTTCTAGCATTTTCTTTTCGCGGAAGGAGAGGGGCTTGCTGCGGCTGAGAGAAACGAGACTCTTGAGGACGACAGCGACTTCGAGGAGGGAACCGGTGCGCATGCGCTCGGAGTTTTCCTTGAAGCGGTGTTTCCAGTCGTGGTGAGAATTCAGCTTGCCCTTTTCAAGGAAGCCAAGGACTTTGGTGGATTCCGCGGTACGAATTACGGAACGAAGGCCAACGGTTTCTGCGTTCGATTGCGGAACCATGACGCGCAGGCCGCTGGAAACGATGCGAATCATGAAGTAACGCTCGGTCCTACCATTCAAGACACCGTAACTAATCTGTTCTACAAGTCCGACGCCGTGGTTCGGGTATACAACCTTGTCACCGATTTTGTAGTCCATGGATTCTGATGCCCCCTGAGATACTTACAGAGTTTAGGTGTATGTGTTGCAAGAGTCAAGATATATCCAGTGGAATCATGGAGTTAGGGAAAATTAGATTTGAATTTGGCAGTCCAATTGCTACGGCCCGGTTTGTATCTGAGAGAATTGCCAGGGAGAGATAGCTACCGGACCCGCGTAAGCCTTACCCCTCTGAAACATGCGTTTCAGCAGTTCGTCCTGGATATTCAGAAGGCGCGCTCCTGAAAGCGCTGCCCCAGTGCGGTAGAATGCGCGCGTGATCTTACTGGCACTGGATACGTGTGATTCGCGCGGGAGCCTGGCCATTTTGCGGGACGGCGAGGTATTGAAGTCGATCGCACATGAGGGAACCTCCGAGTATTCGTCCTGGTTGCTGCCGAATGTGGATCTGGCGCTGGCCGCCTCCCGACTGGGGATCGGCGACGTGGACGTGTTTGCCGTAGCCGCCGGGCCAGGATCGTTTACGGGCGTACGCATGGGATTGGCAACCGTGAAGGCCTGGAGCGAGGCCCTCGGCAAAGGGATCGCGAGCGTATCGAGGCTGGAAGCGATGGCTGCGGAAGCGGTTGCCGGCAATCAGTATGTCGCGGCATCCTTCGATGCCCATAGGGATCAAGTCTACGGTGGCCTGTTTCTCCGGCAAGGGACAGGATTTGTCCTGGTGGAGGAGGAGATGGCTGCCGCGCCTGGAGATTTCATCGCTTGGGTTTCCCATCGCGCACAGAAGGAGCGAGTGAGCTGGATTTCACTAGACCCGGAGAAGTTGACGGCCGCGGAAGCCTGGCAAAGCCGCGCCGCAGCCGGCGAGCGCGTGGAGACGAGCACCATCGTCCTGGCGCCGGCGATTGGAAGAATCGGCCGCCAGCGCGCTCTCGATGGACATTTGACGGATGCGTTGCGTCTCGACGCGCAATATGTGCGCCGGCCGGATGCCGAAGTTTTCTGGAAGGGTGCGGCGAGCCGTGCCCGATGAAACCATCCGCCCTTGCCGTATCCGGCCGTTTGCTTTAGGGGACGCGAATGCCGTGCGAGAGCTCTTCCGGGAGTCTCCAGAAGCCGGAGCGTTGACGAAGGATTCCTACCAGCGGTCGCCAGAGTGGAGCGGGCCGCTGGCCTTGGTCAGCGAAAGCGGCGGAGAACTTAGCGGATTCTTGATTGGCAGAGAAGTAGCGGACGAAGCAGAAGTCTTCGCCATCGCCGTCGCGCCAAAGTACAGACGGCAGGGGCATGGCGCAGCGCTCCTTTTGGCGGCGATGGGGGGGATGCGCTCGAGACGCATTAAGAATGTCTTCCTCGAAGTCAGGGAGTCCAACCTGGGAGCCCTGGCATTCTACGAAGCGTTCGGGTTCCGTAAAATTGGTTACCGGAAGAACTATTACCGGTCTCCCGACGAGGCTGCCATTACTATGGGAAGGAAACTCGAGGACTAGAACCAGATTCCCACAGGTTGCCCCTTGACGCCGCCAATCCGAGTGATATCGTCTGTTCATGCAGTGTTCACAATTCAATCCGCGCAGTGTCAGGAGGAACGCATGGCAACCGCACAGCGGGCACCTCGGGACATACTCCTCGATACAGACGCCGAGTATCAGCGTCTGACTGAGCAGCACTCGAAATACGAAGCAGAACTGCACCGAATCTCCACCGCTACCTACCTCAGTTCGGAAGACCTCTTGGAAGAAATCAAGCTAAAGAAGATGAAGCTCCACTGCAAAGACGAGATGGAGCGGATTGCCCTGCGTATCCAACGAACGCGGGCGCAGTACACGCAATAACGCCCGCCTATTCCGAAAATTCTGTCGTAGAATGGCCCTGCTTGCCCGCGCGTTCATACAACGGACGAGGCGGATGATGTATATTCTCTGAAGCATGGTCAAAGAGGGGTATTACTTCGGGCTGCCGCTTCTCGTGCTGGGAGGCGCTGCCTATTTGGCGCAATGGACGGTAGTCGCCGTTGTGTTGGTGTGTCTGGCGCTATTTGTCTTTTCCTTTTTCCGGGATCCGGAACGCGCGATTCCCGCCGAACCTGGAGCGATCGTATCCCCGGGAGATGGCCGGGTTGTGGTCGTAACCGATGAGGAAAACGCGGGGCGGCCGGGAAAACGGATCAGCATTTTTCTAGCAGTATGGAATGTGCACGTCAATCGGGCTCCCGCTGCCGGAGTCATCACCAAGATGGAATACCGGCCGGGCAAATTTCTTGCCGCCATGCGCGAACGAGCTTCGATGGAAAACGAGCAAAACGTGTTTACGCTTTCATCCGAAGCCGGAGACATGGTGTTCAAGCAGATTGCCGGTTTGATTGCGCGCCGCGTGGTCAGTTGGAAGCAAGAAGGCGAGCGAGTGGCACGTGGCGAAAGAATCGGTCTGGTTCGATTTGGCTCGCGAGTGGATGTCTGGTTGCCGAAGGATGCGGAGATACTGGTTCGGGTTGGAGAAAATGTAAAGGGCGGCTCGAGCGTACTCGCGCTTTGGCCGGCCAAAGCCGTGCACTCGCATTTCGAGGATCGGCAAGCTTCGGATGCAGACACTAGTGTTTCTGCCGTGGGGAAGCAAAACTAGCTCATGGGCCCAATCGAACAGCACGAGATTCCATTTTCCGGGCGGAGGATTCGCAATCCGCGGCTGCGGCGGGGAATTTTTTTACTCCCGAGCTTGTTCACGGGCGCAAACCTCCTGTGCGGCTACTACGCCGTCGTAGCTTCGCTCGCTGGAGGCTGGGAGGATTTTGACCACGCCGCGCGGGCCATCGGCTTGGCCATTCTGTTTGATTCCCTCGACGGGCGCGTCGCCCGCATGACGGGAACGAACACGGAATTTGGCGTGCAATTCGATTCGCTCGCCGACGTCGTCAGTTTCGGAATTGCCCCTGCGGTAATGGCCTACGCCTGGGGTGTGAAGAGTTTGCCCGATCAGGGCTCCCAGCGCTTCGAGCTGATCGCCCAAGTAGGCTGGGTTTTCTGCCTGGCCTTTCTCATCTGTTGCGCCTGGCGCTTGGCGCGATTCAATGTGCAAGGCATGGCGCCGGGGGGATCCAAGAATTTTGTGGGTATGCCCACGCCGGCGGCGGCAGGTGTCATCGCCGCGCTCGTGCACGGATTCAAGTCTCCGCTGCACGATTGGCGCTGGTCGGTATCATGGTTTGCGTTGGCCGGGATTTTGGGAGCCTTGATGACCAGCACCATTCGCTATTACAGCTTCAAGGATATTCCGTGGACACGTAAGCAGCCCTCGCTGACGATCGTCGCCGTTTGTCTCCTGGTAGGCGTTATTTGGAGATTCTCCGAATATGCCCTGGTGATCTTCGCCTCGACCTATGCGGCTGCTGGCGTCGTGCTGCACGTCGTTCGTTTCTTCCGCCATCGCCTGGTCTCGCGGACCGTGTGATTCATGCCATCGCTTGAACGGGGCTCCAACCGGATCGTGATTGCTGGTGCGTCATCGCTGCTTGGAACCGAACTCCGCTCCTTGCTCGAAGAGAGCCGCTTTGCCGGCGCCGAGTTCCGTCTGGTCGATGAAGAGACGGCGGCCGGCCTTTTGACCGCGGCCGGCGGCGAGCCGGCGGTGATTCAACCCGTGGAAGAAGGAACGTTCAACCGCGCTCAGAAAGTGTTTTTTACCGGTTCGGCGGAATTTACTCGCGCAAATTTGGGCGCAGCCAGGGCCGCTGGCGCGAAGGTCATCGATTTGTCGGGAGAGAGCGCGTCGAGCGAAGCCGCGGTGAGCTGGTTTCCGAAGCTCGATTCCTTGCAGGGCAGAAAGTTTCCGGCCGAGGCCGGCCTCTTTGCGATTCCTTCCGCGGCAAGCACAGTTGCCGCTTCCTTGGCGTTGGGCTTCGTAAAGAGCGGCTTGTCGCGGCTCGTGGTGATGTGCTTTCAAGCCGTATCCGAAGCCGGCCGCGCGGGCGTCGAAGAACTGGAGAGCCAGACGGGGCAGCTTTTGTCCTTTCAAGGCATGGGGCAGCCTGTGTTTGACACGCAAGTGGCGTTCAATCTACTGGACCGGTTTGGCGCGGGCAGCAAGCACAAGCTGGGCATCGTGCGCGAGCGGCTGCGTGCGGAGACCAAGGCCTCGATTGGCAACAAGACGGTTATGCCGGCAATGCAACTGATCCACGCTCCGGTTTTTTATGGTTCTGCTTTCTCAGCGTGTGCGGAACTCGCTCCGGGCATCAAAGTCGAACAGATCGCCGCGGCGTCGGAAGAGGCGGGATTTGTCGTCCAGACGGGCGAAGAGGCCGCTCCGAGCAACGTCAGCGTGGCAGGCGAAAAAGTGGCGCATCTGGCGAACCCCCAAGAAGATCTGGAGCGGCCGGGAACTTGGTGGTTTTGGGGCGCGGCGGATAACATTCGTATGCCCGCGGCAAACGCCGTGAAGCTGGCGGAGATGCTGCCATGACCGGACCTCGCGTCTTAGCGCTCGGGATGGCGGCTGCGTTATTGGTTTCCAGCTGCGGCTATCACGTCGCAGGGCACAGCTCGACGTTGCCCAAGAGTATCCACGTGATCGCGGTTCCGGCGCTGGAGAATAAGACCACCAGTTATCGGCTGGAGCAAAAGCTGACGGCGGCGACCGTACACGAGTTTTTGGCAAAGACGTCCTACAAGGTGGTGCCGAATCCTGAAGACGCCGACGCGGTTCTGAGAGGCAAGGTCTTGAGTCTGGAAGCGGTGCCACTTCTGTTTGACACCACGACAGGCCGCGCGACGACCATGCTTGTCACGGTAAAGTGTGAAGTGACCTTCACGGAGAGCGCGACTCAAAAAGTCCTCTATCATGCGGACAATTTTGTCTTCCGCAATGAGTATGAGATCGCAGCCAGCACGGCCAACAGTGCCGGCCAGACCGATCTGACCACCTTGAAGAACTTTTTCGAGGAACAGGACCCGGCGCTCGACCGGCTCGCACAGGACTTCGCCGCGCATTTGGTGGCGGCGGTGATAGAAAACTATTAGGCATATCGGGAGTACAAAGCATGCCGCAGGTCTCCACGGAAGAGTTGATCGCGCGTCTGGAGCGCGGGAAAGCGATTCCCGCGTTGCTGCTCCTTGGCGAGGAGCCCTACTTGCGGGACGAGTGCCGCAAGCAGTTGATCGAGCGGTTCGTGCCGGAAGCGGCCAGAACCTGGGCCGTTTCGCGTTACTCCGCGGGCCGCGGTGAAACGCAGGCGGCGCTGGACCAGTCGCAAACGATGGCCATGCTTTCGCCGCTGCAGGTGGTTTTCCTTGAGGACGCCGAGGCCATCGAAAAGCTCGGCGAGAAAAACCGGGAAGAGACCGTGGCGCAGCTCGGCGCTTACCTCGACAACCCGGCGCCATTCACAGTGCTTGTGGTGGAAGCAGCGGGGCTCGATCAGCGCATGAAGCTGGGGAAGATGCTGGCGGAGAAGACGCTGGTGGTGGCGTGCGGGCTTGGAGATAATCCGGGAGACCGTCAAACGGCGGCGGTCGCGTTTGCGCGAGCCATCGGGAAGGAACAGGGCGTCGAGTTTGAAAAGGGCGCCGCCGAGGATTTGGCGGAGTTTGTGGCGGCGGATCTGATGCGTTTAAAGACGGAGATCGAAAAACTGGCGACGTTTGCGGGCGAGAAGAAGTTCATCAGCAGCAATGACGTCAGATCCATGGTGGTCTCGGAAAAGACGACGACGGTGTGGGAGTTGGCCGACCTCTTGGCGGCGCGTAAATCCGCAAAGGCGTTGGAATTTCTGGATCGTCTGCTGCGCGGCGGCGAGCAGCCGCTATCGATGGTCGGGGCCATGGCCTGGATGTATCGCAAGCTGATCGAGGCGAGCGAACTGAAAGGCCCAACCAACGGCTGGCAAGCGGCGCGAGCACTCGGAATGCGTCCCGAGCAGGCCGAACTTGCACTCGGAGCCTCCCGCAAAATTCCCAGGGCGCAATTGCTCGCTGGTCTCGGCGCGTTGCAAAAAGCGGATGACCGCCTCAAGGGCGGCGCAGAGGATGAGCGCGCGGTCATGGAATTCCTGGTCTCGGAGTTGTCGGCAACCCGCGCCGCAAGCGCGGCAGCAAAGTGAGGAACCGGATCTGAATTCCGATCGAGCTCAGGACAAGGAAGAAAACGGGGCGACCGGAGGGCCGGCCGCCCCGTTGGGATGAGGGAGAGTCAGAGTTTAGTGGCCGAAGCCGCCTTCCCCTTCGAAATGGAAGAAGTCAAAGAGGTCGCTGATGGCCGGGCTGTTGAGCGGCACGTAGGGGCTGATAAAATCCAGCGAGAGGGGGTTGGGGAAGTTGTCGCGGCTGCGCTTGGTGACCGTCGGCAGATTCCAGTTGCGTTCGATGAACTTGAGAATCGAGACGTGATCCGCATAGCTGTGCGAGATGTGTCCCGGCTTCAGATAAGGTCCCACCACAAGAAATACGATCCGCGTGCCGTCGCCGAAGAAGTCGAGCGGCTGGACGTATCCGGAGTCATAATAGCCGCCGCCTTCGTCAAAGGTGATAAAGATCACCGTATCCTTCGCGTACGGAGACGCCTGCACCGCATCGACAATTTTCTTGCTGAACCCCTCGAACAGGTCGAGCTTCGAAGAGGCCGGGTGGCCGTCCACCAGGCCGCTGGGCTTAACGATGGAAACGGCCGGGAGCGTGCCGCCGGTGATGTCGGCGTAAAGATTCGCGGTGTCCTGGATATGCGCGTCGCGAACAGCATCGTTGGTCATGATGGATGTGTCGTACTGGAACGGATTGCAGATCGTGCAGTACTCGTCGGAAGCCGTGATCGGGATCCCCAGCGGATTGGCAGTGCCCACCGGGCCGAAATTGATCTCGTAGGGATCGCCGGGAAGACCGTTGGGGTTAATCACGGATTTAGGCTGAGGAGTGTAACTGGGAGCGCCGGAGTAGTTGTTCCAGTCATCGCCGTAATACTTCCAGGAAACGTTGTGGGCGAGCATATCGTCGCCAATGCTAGGCAGGGAAGACGGCGGAACCGTAAAGACCGTGTTCGCTATGCCGGTATCGGTGTAGGCATTGGCTCCATTGCCGAAATAGCCGGGGTTGTAGTTATTCAGGAGGTAGTAGTGGCCCGGTTCGCAGCGCGGATCGATATGCAAGGATTTCAGGTACGCCACAATCGGTCCTACGCCAGGCTGATTCGGGTCCGAGCAATTGCTGTAGGAGCCGCCGCCTGAAGACGGTTTGTCCTTCGAACCGGCGCCGTAGCCGTCTTCCGCGTACCAATTGTTGGTACCGGGAGCTGGATTCGGATCCTCGATTTCGCTCACCACTCCCTGGTTCGGCGATCCTGTTGCAACCTCGACGCCGTTCGGCGGCACAAGAGGTGTTGCGCTGTTCGGATCGTTGAAGTAGATGGCGTCGCCGTGGCCGAACATGATGTGGTTGGCGCCGGTGCCTCCCTGGAACGATTGGTGGAAGTTATCGCTCATCGAGTAGTTGTCTGCCAGGCTTTTGAAATAAGGTGCATCGCCCTGCTGAACGTTGTAGAAACCCAGAGCCGTGGAGCCTTCGCCCGTGAGAGAGGCCCCAAGAGCGTTAGGCAGGTAATTGGTGGTGAAGCAGGGAAGCGTGTCGGCGTCCGAGGCGCAGGGTGGAGGCTGTGCCGCGCCGTTCGTGCCCGCCCCAACGGTCACTTCCACCCAGGAGAACAATTTGGAATCGCAACCGGAGGGATTTTGCCAGCTGGCATGCGCCAAACTGCAATTCAACTGTTGCACCATCTGATAGAAGCGATGCACAGGGCTGGCCGCATAGTCTGTATATAGGAGGCTCTTGCCGTTGGTCAGCTGAAACGGGCCGGCCGGAAGAGAATTCACATTCGTAATGCGCGTATCCGGAGTTTTGGCAGTCAAGCCGCTGCCGCCCGTGAGGAGAGACGGATAGTACTCGCCGGGCAAGCCGTTTTCAGAGTCCACTGCGAGGGCGAGACTCCCGGGGCACTCCGCTTCCACAATCCCCGGACACACGTTCGGGATGTAGGCAACGCCTGCAGGACCGCCCGCGAGCGGCGAAGGAAGGATATTGCCCGGAAACTCGGATTTGGGAGGGCTCAAAAGGAAAGCATCGCCGCCGCTGGTTGCGCCAAGATCGCTCGCAGCGAGCTGCTGGGCCTTTTGGAAATGAGGACCGGGAACGGCATTCAGCTTGGAATCCAGCGTGATGATGCCTTTAGAGAGGAGGTTATCGACACTCTCGCCCCGCTTCGGGACGTACGTGGCGAAGACGTGGTCAAAACTGCGATTTTCACCGATGATCACGATCACGTGCTTGATTGGAGATGTGGTCCTGTAGTCGTTTGCGGCGCCCGGCTGCGCCTGTGCCGCCGGTAAACCTACGGCTAACTGGGCCATAGCAAGGCATGCGATACCTCTCCGCAGGCCATCTAGGGTCCCCGACACTACTCGCTTAAAGGTCATTCCGTCTCCCTTTCTTAGAACTATGGAATCGTCAACTCGGGCCGGCAGCGTGAACATGCGCTCAGAGAGTTACAGGATTATTGTTTTAGGATGAAATAGAGGTAACGTAGACACACACGCAATCTTCGGGCGCTCAAGAGGCGTAAGGTTCATGGCGGAATAGAAAAAGGGCGGCCCGAAAGCCGCCCTCTCCCTTGTTGCTGTTATCCCTACAAATTGCAGAGCGGGCAGTGATCGAACTCGAACAAATCAAACAAATCCGTCAGCGCCGGGGTGTTGATCGGCGCATAGGGATTGCTGGGTTCGGTCACCGGGTTCGGGAAGTTGTCGCGGCTGCGGTCCGTCACTGTGTTCAAGTGCCAGTTCCGCTCGATGAACTTCAGGATGGACACGTGATCCGCGTAATCATGCGAGACGTGTCCGGGCTTCGAAAATGGAGAAATGACGAGCAGCGGGATGCGCGTGCCGTCACCGAAGAAGTCCAGTGGCTGAACGTAGCCGGAGTCGTAGTAGCCTCCGCCTTCGTCGAAGGTGATCATGATCGCCGTGTTCTGCCAAAGAGTGGGATTGGCTTTAACCAGATCGATGATTTTCTTCGTAAAGCCCTCGAACAAATCGAGCTTCGAAGAGGAAGGATGGCCGTCCGTGTAGCCGCTGGGCTTGACGAAGGAGACCGCGGGCAGCGTACCATTGGTGATGTCGTTGTAAAGGTCTGAGGTGTCCTGGATGTGGGCTTTGACCAGATCGCGGTGCGACATGATGGAAGTGTCGTACTGGAACGGGTTGCAAATATTGCAGTATTCATCGGCCGCCGGTCCAGGCGTTCCGTAGTTCAGCTGATAGGGGTCGCCAGGCAGACCGTCCGGATTGTTCGTGCTCTTGGGGTTCGGGGTGAAGCTCGGCGCGCCAGAGTAGTTGTTCCAATGATCTCCGTAGTACTTCCAGGAAATGCCCGCGGCCAGCATGGAATCGCCGATGCTCGGCACGGATGACGGTGGAATCGTGAACGGGGTGTTGTTGACGGTGTTGTCGGCATACGCGTTGGTGCCATCGCCGAAGTAGCCAGGATTGTAGTTATTCAGCAGGTAGTAGTGGCCTTTCTGGCAGCGCGGGTTGATGGTCTTCGGCAGAGACTTCAAGTAGCTGACGATTTCCCCAACGCCAGGCTGCTGCGGATCGGAGCAGTTGCTGTACGAGCCGCCGCCGGACGACGGACCAGAGCCGAACGAACCATTGCCGTAACCATCCTGCGAGTACCAATTGTTCGTGCCGGCCTGCGGATTGGGGTTCTCGATTTCGTCGACGACGCCTTGATCGATCGTGCCCTGAAAGACTTCGACGCCTTCGGGCGGAATCATCGCGTGGCCCTTGCCGTCGCTGTACCAGATGGCGTCGCCGTGCCCGAGCATGATGTGATTTGCCCCGGTGCCTCCGTTGACCGACTGGTGGAAGTTGTCGCTCATCGAGTAGGTGTCCGCCAGGCTCTTAAAATAAGGGACATCCCCCTGCTGAACGTTGTAAAAGCCGAGAGCGGTCGAGCCTTCGCCGGTGGTCGCTGCGCCGGGAGTGTTGGCCAGATAGTTGGTTGTGAAGCAGGGAGTCGTATCACCGTTCGAGGAGCAAAGCGGCGGCTGTGCGTCGCCGTTGGTGCCCGCGCCGACAGTCACTTCCACCCAGGAAAACAGCTTCGAGTTGCAACCAGAGGGCAACTTTTCCGTGATGTGTTCCGCGCTGCAGTTCAGTTGCTGCCACATCTGGTAGAAGCGGTGCACCGGGCTGGCCGAGTAATCCGTATAAACGAAGGACTTGCCGTTGGTTAGCTGAAAGGGACCTGCGGGAAGGTGGTTCACGTGGCTGATGCGCGTGTCCGGAATCTTGCCCACCAGGCCAACCGTGCCCGCGCCCCCGCTCACCAAGGAAGTGTAGTAGCTCTCTGGCAGCGTGGTTTCCGAATTCATGGCCAGCTGGATGCTGGCCTGGCAGGTGGCCTCAAGGGCGGGAGCGCAGAGGTTGGGAAAATAGGATTGGCCCGCTTGCGGATTGTTCGGATTAAAGGTGGGACCGCCAACGAGAGGCGAGGGCAACTGATCGTTCGGAAATTCGGTTTTTGGAGGACTCAGAAGAAAAGAGTCTTCACTCTTCCCAACCTTGTCAGTGGCCGACAGTTGGTGAGCCTTTTCAAAGTTTTTTCCTGGAGTGCCGTCCGGATTGATGATGCCTTCCGAGAGAAGGTTCCAAACGGATTCGCCTTTCTTCGGTACATAGGTTGCAAATACGTGATCGAAGCTGCGGTTCTCGCCAATGATGACGATGACGTGCTTAATGGGCGTGACCGTGTTGTTGTCGGGGTTCGACTTTTTCTGCGGCGGGATTGCGCCGGCCAGAGAAGCGCCTACCGTGAACTGAAAAAGCGCAACGGTGGCAAGGCCAAGGCATACAGTCTTCGACGCGTGGGATGCAAAATTCTTCAAATGCATTCATCCTCCCTTTTCTTTTATGGAGCTTTACTGCGGGGCTCATTAGTAACGTCTCGGTGTTGCGGCAGGATATTTGTTATGTGAATGGAGCAAGAAAGTCGGGTATTCGGGCTTCGAGATCGAGCTAGCCGTAGGAGTACTCTGCCATCCGGACCTGGTTACGGGTGCGGATAACCGTAGCGGAGTAGGCCCTCACTCCGCTAGGACAGCAGCGCAAAACCTCAATTTGAAACCTGGCCAAAAAAGCTCAAGGCCTCGGTTTGTTGTCCGATGACGCAGTTTTTGTGGTTGCCAGAGGACGGGCGAGAGAGGCTTCGGATGGCACGCCGGGAGCGACGGCCGTCGGCGATTGGGCGCGGTCGGCCGGGTCCACGCGGATCAGGCCCATCATTCCGCCGTCTTCATGTTCCAGAAGATGACAATGATAGACGAACGTACCGACGGCATTCGGGTCGCGAAAATCCATGCGGAGTTTCACGCTGGGATACGCCAGCATCTTGTTGGTATAAAAGGGCACGTTGATGGTGTCACGAAGAAACGGTTCGTTGACCGGAATACCGGACCACTCGAGCATCATGAAGTGGATTTGATGAATGTGGAACGCGTGCAGTTCGGTGGAGCGATTCTCTATGATCCAATCCTCGACGTCCCCCTGTTTCACGACGATGCCGGGCACACCCGAAGCGGGATCGAAGGGCGTGGGCTTTTGGTCATCCACGGTGATGAAAAAAGTCGTCGGACTGTTGGGATCATTTGGATCGAGAAACTTTTCCGAGAAATACAACTTGCGCGTTCGCGCGGGGGTCACACTTCCTAACCAGGAGAGTGAGGCGGGAGGAAGAGGTTCGGGCGCGGCGGCAAGCGTGGAACGGGGTTCGGACGCATCGGCGGCGGGTGTGATAGTCGCAAGCGCGCGGTTCGGATCGTTTTCGCCGCCAGCACCGGTATCGACCATGCGCGTCACGAATAATCCCCTTACAGCCGCAGGCGGCCCCTTCACAATAAATTCCACGCGACCACCGGGCGGCACTCCGATGTGATTTGCCCACGTGATTCCGTCTCCCGGGCCGCCATTCGCGTTTAACGGCACACCGTCCAACGCGACGATGCCGAGCATTTGCGGCGCGCGTCTAAAAAGCACCGCCAGATTGAGATAGGTGATGGCCGAAGCGTTCAAGACGCGCCAAAGCTGGCGTTCTTCGGGCTTCATTTTTATCTCCGCCGGCGGATAGTCGGGGTAGGGAACCGGCACAAAATTGATGGAAAGATCTTTGGCCGGTTTTCCAAAGCCGGTTCCGTTGTTGCCGGCGTCTCCGTCGCGATCTACGAGATTACGCGGCACAACCGGTTCCGACTTCGAGGGCGGAGAATCCGGATTTATCAAGTTTTGATCGCGAATAACGATAACTCGCTCGGGCAGACCTGCCAGTTGTCGGTTCGCGCGTTCAATCCCTTCGATGATGAGAGCGCCGGAAGCTCCGCCGAGGACTTGCGCTTTGCTGAAGCCGTGGATGTGCGGGTGATACCAGTACAATCCGGGCGGCTCATTGGCTGGCACACGGAAGCGATACTCGAACGGCAGGTCGTTGGGCTGAATGGATGTTTTCAAGACCTCGTCCTGATGGCAGAGAGGTGGAACGGTAAGGCCGTGGAAATGAAGATTTGTGGAGATCGCTGTCATGGCGCCGCTCTGGCACGGATCGGCACTTGCCTCGGATTTTGGATGAGCGTGGCCGGCCGGCGCAGCGGAATCGCCCAATTCGTTCTTCAGATTGAGGATGAGGAGATCGCCCGGGTTCAAGCGCAGCGTCGGCGATTGGCTGCCGCCGCTAGAGATATAGCAGTAGCGCGTCGAGCCGCTTGGCTCGGTAAAATTGTGGACCGTGAGATCGACCTTGAGGACGCCGTTCTGGCTGCGCAAATCTTCCGGTTCCGGAACGGCGCTGCCGGCAGAGGGACGCGGGCAGGTATCCAGCGAAAGCTCTTGTGCGCGGCAAGACTGGTAGACGGGAGCAAGCAGCATGGCCGCGAACAAGACCGCTTCCAATTTAAGCGCAAGGAACCTGAGCGAGCGAAATGAAACTTCAGTAAGGAACGAACCGAACCGAAACATGGTTTGAATGATTCCCCGATGGAGGCGTTTGGGCCAGGCGCCAAGCAAGAAGGTTATCGCGGGATGGTTAATGCAGCGTGACTGGGCGGTGAACAAAAGCGCTCAGGAGACAGCTGGCAAAAAAGAAGGCGGGCCGAGACCCGCCTCCTCGAGAAAATCCATTTCGCTTCTAGACGCTACTTCGCGGCTTTGGCAGCGAGGCCATGGAAGGCCAGCGTGAGGCGCGACTTGTAACGGTTGCCGGTGTTTTCATGCAGCACGCCCTTGGTGATGGCCTGGTCAATCGCGGACATTGTGGGGTGGAGAAGATTGCCGGCGGCGGTGGCGTCAGCGGCGGTAATTGCCGTACGCAAGCGGCGCATCAGCGTGCGGACCCGGGTGCGGTTAGCGCGATTCACTTCGGCGCGTTGACGAGCTTGCGCCGCACGCTTTAAAACCGACTTTTTCTTCTTCTTGATTTTGGTAGCCTGTCCCTGGGCCATCTATTGCTCCTTTTAGGTACCGTTCAAACATTTAACGTTAAACGAGGCCCCGAGCTTTGTCAAACGGGGTCAAAGGGAGCGCGGGGCTGCGGCGAGGGTCGCAGGAATCTGCCTGGGAGGCGGAGAGGCTTGGTGTGGGATTGGTCAACTGCAACGGCAACCCCTCCCCGGTTTTTTGTTTTAGGCGCGTTCTGAAGGTCTAGCATCAACACTTAGGAGCTATCCACTAATCACTGATTCTAAATGATTTACTGGTGCCGCGCCGGAGCTAGACGCATCTTTTCTTTTTAGCGCCCCGGAGGAAAGAACTAAGGCGAAATTTTCTAGGCTGCCAGAAAGAAAATCGCCAGCCAGATGCCGGGACTTCTCTACCAAGATGCAATCCTATACAGCACTGCTCGCTAGGCGCGAGTAACCGCCTGTCAAGACAAATTGGCCTGAAGACCGGGGAGCCGAACGCGTGTGATGCCCAAACCTAACAAACATGACGAGTTGCGGCTGCTAGTCAATTCGCGGCACCCCATCATTACCGTCGAGACGGCGGAAGAAGAGCGCTTCGAGCTGTTGTTGATGGAACTGGCGGCCGAACTGGCGGTACCGCTCTATGAATGGAGCGTCACGAAGGGACTGTCGAAATATCACGGTGCGGCCATCTACAACACCGAGCAGCCGGAGCAGGCTCTGGCAAACATTCCGTTGATTCAGGGCGACGCGATCTTCTTGCTAAAGGATTTTGCGCGGTATTGCGACAACGACCGAATCTGCCGTCGTTTGCGGGATTTGGCGGAGAAGTTCCGGACCGTGCGGCGAGCCATTGTGATTTCGGCGGCGTCGCTCGAATTGCCGGCGGAGCTGACGTCGGAAGCAGCGCCCTTTCAGTTGGGCTTGCCAACGGCGGAGGAATTGTTGCCTGGTGTGAAACGCGTGCTCGCGGAAACAAACCGCGAGCAACACATACCGGTGTCGCTGGATGTTGCGGGAATGAGCCAGGTCGCGCGAAACCTTTGCGGGCTTTCTGAAGAAGAGGCCATACGCACGCTTCGGATGTGCATTCTGTCGCGAGGCAAAGCCGATGCGGGACTGCTCGATGACGTGCTGGATGCCAAGCGCCAGGCCCTGAAGAGTGACGGTCTCATTGAGACGGTGCGGCGCGATGCGTCTTTTGGGGATGTGGCCGGACTGAAGCGATTGCGGGAATGGATCGCGAAACGCAAGAGCGCTTTAACGCCGGAGGGACAGAGATTTGGGCTGGTACCGCCAAAGGGAATTTTGATAACCGGCGTGCAAGGATGCGGGAAGAGCCTCGCGGCGCGGGCGGTGGCGGGCGAATGGGGATTCGAACTGGCGCGGCTGGATGCTGGCGCGCTGTACGACAAGTTTGTAGGCGAGAGCGAAAAGAAGCTGCACAAGGCGCTCGAACTGGCGCAGAAGCTCGCGCCCATGGTGCTGTGGATCGACGAGATTGAGAAGGCGTTTGCTTCGGCTGGTTCGAGCGGTGATGCAGACGCGGGATTGTCGCAGCGGCTGCTGGCGACGCTGCTGACGTGGATGCAGGACCGGGAGAGCGGCGTGTTTCTGGCGGCGACCTCCAATAACATCACGGTTTTGCCGCCGGAGATGATGCGCAAGGGGAGGTTCGACGAGATATTTTTTGTGGATTTGCCGGATGCGGAAGTGCGGGCGGCGCTGTTTCAGTTGCATTTGAAAAAACGCGGGCGGGACGTAACGGCATTTGACCTCGCCAGGCTAGCCACGGGAAGCGCAGGGTTCTCCGGCGCGGAAATCGAACAGGTGATTGTTGCGGGGCTGTACTCGGCGTTTGCACAGAAACAGCAATTAACGACGGACGTTCTTCTATCGGAGATCCGTGCGACGCAACCATTGAGCGTCACGCGTGCGGAAGAAGTGGAATCGATCCGTCAGTGGGCCAAGACGCGGGCGGCGCCGGCGGATTGAGATGATGGGAAGACAAGGGATCGTGGTTTTTAGTCGCGCCCCACGCTATCGAAATAAGACCGTACGCCTCGCAAATGGGAGTAAGCACCATTTCTTCAGCGACTTGCCCGCAAAAACCATCCGAGCCGCCCATCCTTGCCAAATCGTGAGGAAACGTCCTGACTTGAGAAGTGCCGAAGCACATTTCAGCTGCTGCGGTAATACGAATTATCAGGCAATGGCGAATTTTTGCGGCAGGCGGTCGGCGACGCTCACCCGGCAAACATCCCGAAGCAAAATTGGTATCGGCCTGTTAGGATGCGGTTCAGAGTTTCGACGAGCGGCGTAACCTCGGCCGATAGATAAGAGGAGATTTAAGATGAGAGCTGCCATTCCATCTGCCGCTTCGCTTCCAGTTTTCTCCTTGTGAGCGCAGATGCTCGACAGACTCCTGGGCACCTGGAAACTGGTATCAGCCTCAAGCGCAACGGCTAGCGGAGAACGAAACGACACCCCGTTCGGCCCAAGCCCTCTGGGTTTTCTCACCTATACCCATGACGGCAGAGTGACAGCGATGGTCAGCTACGGCGGACGAAAACGTCTTTCCTCGAGCGACCCCCTTGCTGCGCCAGCGGAGGAGCAAGCCGAGGCTTTCAGGACCTTTGTTGCCTATGCCGGACGATTTACGCTCCATGGTGACAAAGTAATCCATCACGTGGAAATCTCCTCCATCGAAGACTGGGTGCACACGGACTTGCTTCGCAGTATCAAGTTTGACGGTGAGCGACTCGTATTGGCTACGCCACCAATGCCCGATGGCGGAAAAATCCAGACTTTCGAATTGATTTGGCAGCGTTTGCCCGGAAACTCCGGGTGAACGCCCTCCTCGAGATGTGCCGATCAGCTGGTTCTCGAGAACTGCTAACTCTCGTAGCGCGGTTTCATGAATCTGGCCGGATACAAGTAGGGATTGGCTCGCAGTTTTCAGACCGCGGTCAAGTTGTGGAGCTGTGCCAACACGGGGGCGATCAGAAGTTGGGATGCGAGGATTCGAGGGCAGAAATGAAGAACCCCGCACTCCGGGGGGAGAGTGCGGGGCGGGGTCGTGCTTGCGCGCGGCGTGCGCGCTCTGCCTAGTTGTGCTGAGGGAAGGAAAGCGGGAATTCGAAGATTTGATTGCCGACAAAGATGCGCAGGTTAAGCTGCTGGGAATTTCTGTCGCGCTCGAACCAGACGGAGCCGGCGGATTTTTCGTGCGGCCCGAGGGTTCCTTCAAAGAGCGCGGAAGCCCGGTCAGGCAGTGATTGTTCCGCCAGAAAGTTCGGCGCGGAGACAATGACTCTTCGCGTCTGAGGGGCGGCGTCGGTGTACACGGCCGAAGCTGGCGCAACCGCACTGGCCGTCGTTGCATACACGAGATGAGTCCTCGTTTTGCCGAGATCTTCCGGATTCTGATAGCGGAGAGGGCGTAGCCGCGGCGTCAACTCGTCGAGCGTGAAATTGGATGGATTATAGTGGACTTCGGCGCCGCTGGCGTTGGCGATGGCCACCGTTGCCCGCAATTTCCAGCCCGTATCTTGCAGGGAAACCTGTACGGTGATGCCATTCGCGGTCAATGATTCGACCATCGCTCGGCCGTTGTAGAAGTGGTCGGTCCCTGGAGCCCCCAATTGCCAGCGGGCGATGCCGTTCGACTTGTCGGCGGCTTCGACCGTCGGAGAAGCCGGGATTGGCTTTGCGGGAGCCGGAGCAGCCGCACCGAGATACATGCGCGCGATATAGCCAGTCTTACCTTCGGCGGTGCGAACGTTCACCGTGTAGCCCTCGAGATCCGAGAGCAAGACCACAACGTCGCCGCAATTCAGCTGGGCGACAAGGTGCATAGGCAAAGCCTGCTCGGCGTCGACGGTCACGGGAACATTTTGCGCGCCGCGGCACACCACCGTGCTGTGAAGAACGCCCGGAACCGGGGCAGAAGCGGAGCCAGAGTCTGCGGCAGAAGAAGGCAGGGCGACCGCCAGGCTTAGCAATGCACCCGCCATCCAGAGTTTGCTTCTCATGATTTCTACTCACCCCTCAGTGATGAGAATTCGTAGCGAAGTTTCTTTGTCAGCGTCCAGGGACATCTTCGCGTTGCCGGAAGTACCGGTCTATAGCGCGTTCGTACCAGAGGACAGGTTACGATCGGGATACGAGCAGGCAGGCTCGAAACGTTTGTGTGACAATGGTTTAGATGCCGGAGCTAGCTGCGGGGGTGCTTCATTAAATGTATATTATAACTAGCGCGTAACTTGACCATGGGGCGGTGGTGCGTTAGGGTGTAAGAAGTTTCTTCCTGAGTTGACTGTTCTATCGTCACCGATCTTGAGGAGGAATCCCATCGGCCACCCGGCTTCCCTGACAGGCAGACCTTCCACTTGGATGAGACGTACCGTTCACATATCCGGAAAAATTGAACCGTTCTTCGGCACGCTCGATGAAAATGTGCGTTTGCTGGAGGATTCGCTTCACGTGCGCACGCATTTGCACGACACGCGGCTGACGATCGAAGGCGAGCAGGAAAGCGTGGACCAGGCAGTGAAGATCGTCGAGGAATATAACCATCTGACGCGGCACGGGCGGTCGCTTTCGAGCGCCGAAGTGAAGTCGCTGATGCGCGTGGCTACCGAAGAGCCGCACGAGTCGCCGCGCGGGATGTTTGAGCCGGCGCGGATCCGAGCGTTTGGGAAGAAGCAGGTCACGCCGAAAAACGCGAGCCAGAAGCGGTACATGGAAGAGATTGAGAAGCACGACATGATGTTTGGTATTGGACCGGGGGGAACGGGAAAGACCTACATTGCGGTGGCGATGGCGGTGAGCGCGCTGCTGACGAAGCAGGTGAACCGGATTATTTTGGCGCGGCCTGCGGTGGAAGCGGGGGAGCGGCTGGGTTTTTTGCCGGGAACGCTGCAGCAGAAGATCGATCCTTATATGCGGCCGCTGTACGACGCGCTTTACGACATGCTGGATGCGGACAAGCTCGAAAGATTTCTGGAGAAGGGAATTATCGAGGTCGCGCCGCTGGCCTTTATGCGCGGAAGGACGCTGAATGATTCGTTCGTGATTCTGGATGAGGCCCAGAATACGACCAGCGAACAAATGAAAATGTTTTTGACGCGGCTGGGATTTAATTCAAAGGCGGTCATTACCGGCGACACCACGCAGATCGATTTGCCGCAGGGGAAAAAGTCCGGGTTGATCGAGGCGCTGGAAGTCTGCGGAAAGATCGAAGGGATTGGCGTGGTGCAGTTCGGCGAGAAGGATGTGGTGCGGCACAATCTGGTGCAACAGATTATTCGTGCTTATGAGGAGTATGACGTCCAGCATCCGCAGCGCGGCGGGAATCCGGGAAGCAGCGCCGCGAGCAGCAAGCCGGTGACGGGAACTTCGGTGGATGCAACCGGGAAAGACCCGAATAGAGAAACTCAGCGAGCATGATTTTAAACCGCCAGCGTGCGGTCCGCGCCGCGCGGCAGCCTCTCGAATTGTTTTTACGTCGTGTGGAGCGGGAGTTGCACCTCGGCGTTTCGGCCTTGACGGTTTGTTTGGTTAGCGATGCCGAGATGGCGAGGTTGAACGAAGCCTTTCTGAGGAAGAAAGGGCCGACAGATGTGTTGTCGTTTCCGGCAGATAAAAAAGGACGGAAAGGAACTTACGCAGAGAGCACGGCGAAACGTCGAGCGAAGCCGAAGGCGGCGGCCCCGGAGCAGTATTTGGGGGATATTGCCATTGCGCCCGCGACGGCGCGGCGCTATGCGAAGAAAAATGGGCGAAGTTTGAGAAATGAATTGCGAGTGCTGATCCTACACGGCGTCCTGCATTTGCTGGGCTATGACCACGAAACCGACCGCGGCGAGATGAACCGCATCGAGCAAAGAATGCGGCGAAGATTCGGGCTGGCATGAATACCTATCGGTTTGTCTACGTTCTGGGCGTTGTCCTCCTCGCCTTTGGCCTGCCCATCTTTTCCTACCTCACGCTGATCTATCGCGAACTCGGGCGCATGAACACCGGGCGCGTCCACGAACATCTGGAGATCTTTGAAGCCGAGATCGAGCCCAAGCTGCGCATCAAGCGCCGCAGCGGCGGCCGCACATTTCGCATCCTGGGACATTTCTGGCTGGCGTTCCTGGTGCTTGAGACAACGCGCGGCGTCTTCTACTTCGTATCGGGCACATGGGAATCGCTGATCGAATTTTGTGTGTTCCTGACGCTGGAAGTTGTGATCGCCATGCACTTCGTCCCCGACATGCTCCTGTACCGCACGACGGGCCGCTGGCTGCTGCCGTTGCTGCCATTCATCCGGGCGGCCATGTGGATTGTGTGGCCGGTGCGCGTGTTCCTGGAAGGGGCAGAGTCTCTGGCGCGCATCTCGGAACAAGAGCCGGAGATGACGCAAGAGCAGCGCACCGAAGAGAGGATCGAGGCGCTGGTGGAGGCGGCTGAAGAAGAGGGCATCATCGCGGCGGATCAAGCGGACCTCATCGAACAAGTCGTGGAATTCAGCGACAAACGCGTGCGCGAAGTGATGACGCCCCGGCCAGACATCGTCGCGATTGCGGCGGAGGCCACACTCGAAGAGCTGCACGCGAAGTTTGTCGAGAAAAAATTCTCGAAGATGCCGGTGTATGAAAATTCTTTGGACGACATTTTTGGCGTCGTGCACGCGCAGGATTTGTTGCACATCGCCGACCAGGATCTGCCAAAAAGAAAAGTGCGCGAATTGGTGCGGCCGGTGCTCTTTATGCCGGAGACGAAAGCCGGGTCGGAGTTATTGCGCGAGATGCGGCAAAAGGGCCAGCCCCTGGCAGTGATCATCGATGAGCATGGATCGGTGGCGGGAATCGCTACGGTCGAGGACCTCGTCGAAGAGATCGTGGGCGAAAGGTGGAACGGCGGGAAGCCGCCCGCGCCGGACGTCGTGCGCGAAGCGGACGGCGGCTTGGTGATGCGCGGCAGTATGGCCATTCGCGACGTTGAGGAATTATTGGGCGTGAGCTTCGGCGAAGACGCTGATGAGACGGTCACAACGATCGCCGGATTGCTCAGCCATGTTTCCGGCAAAGTGCCGGCGCCCGGCGACAAGGTCGAGCTGGAGGGCTACCGCTTCGAAGTTCTGGAAGCGAACCAGAGAAAAGTGCTGCGGCTCAGGATCCGAAAACGGGTGGCCGCGACGCCAGCGAAGGCACCTTCCTGAATTCCTGGCCGCCTTTTTTGCATTGAAACGTTTGTTTCTCCTTGTAGGAATTCCTTCCCTGAAGCGCTAACATGCGTGTGCCCGGATGTGCCGATTCGAACGGAATGACCGGTGTTCCGGCGGAGGCAGTGCCATGAGAGCGACCAAGATTGTACTTCGAGTGATTCTTCTTGCCATGCTTTGTGGCGGCATGTGCGCCACGCAAAGCCTGGCGCAAGAATCCGGCGCGTCCGCGCTGCCAATCCCCAAGATGCTCTGGGGCGTGAAAATTCCGATGCGCGACGGCGTGATGCTCAACGCCACGATATTCCAGCCGCTCGGACAGAAGGATCCGGTGCCCGTCATCTTCACCCTGACGCCCTACATCGGCGACAGCTATACGGACCGCGCGATGTATTTCGCGCAGCATGGATACGTTTATGCGCTGGTCGATGTGCGCGGCCGCGGGAATTCCGGCGGAGCGTTCGAGCCGTTTAGGAATGAAGGAAAAGATGGCTATGACGTCGTCGAATGGCTCGCGAAGCAGCCTTACTCGAACGGCAAAGTGACCATGTGGGGCGGCTCCTATGCGGGATTCGATCAGTGGACGACCTTGAAGGAGTTTCCCCCGCATCTGGCCACCATCGTTCCCGCGGCTGCCGCGCATCCCGGCGTGGATTTTCCTTTCCAATACAATATTTTTTCTCCCTACGATGAACAGTGGCTATCGTTTACGAGCGGCGTCACGGGGAATACGAGCCTGTTCGGCAGTTCGGCCTTTTGGGTTGCCAGGGCCCGGGAATATTATGACCAGCATCGTGCGTTTCAGGAATACGATCGCATCGCAGGAAATCCCTCCGCTGTGTTCCAGAAATGGATGCAGCATCCTGTTCCGGACACCTATTACGACCTAATGGTGCCGAGCCCGGACCAGTACAAGCGCATCCAGGTTCCCATCCTGACGATCACCGGCCACTATGATGGCGACCAACCCGGCGCCTTCACGTATTACAAACGCCACATGGAATACGGGACGGAGGCAGCGAAACAAAATCATTACTTGATCATTGGGCCGTGGGACCATGCCGGGACAAGAACACCGCGGCGGGAAGTTGGCGGACTGAAGTTCGGCGAAGCCAGCGTTCTGGATCTGAATAATCTCCACACCGAGTGGTACGACTGGACGATGAAGAGCGGGAAGAAGCCGGAGTTCCTCGAGAAGCGCGTGGCCTACTATGTTGTCGGAGAGGGAGCCGAGAATTGGAAGTACGCGGACAGTTTGGAAAGCATTTCGAACGAGAAGCGGACGCTCTATCTCGGTTCGAACGGCGACGCCGGGAGCGTATTTCAGTCCGGGACGCTCAGGGAGAAGCCCGCGGCAGGAGCGGCTTCGGACAAGTGGACGTACGATCCGCTCGATACGCGGCCGGGGGATGAGGAAATCGAGGAGGACGCAGGTTTGACTTCGCAGCGGGCGCTGATGAATACCTACGGTAACGGCGCGATCTATCACAGCGAGCCGTTCCATGAAGCCACGGAGGTCACGGGTTTTCTGAAACTGACGATCTGGCTGGGCATGGACGTGCCTGACACGGACCTCGAAGTGGTTGTGTATGAAATTTTGCCAGGAGGCGGCTCGGTCGAATTGACCTCGGCGACGATGCGCGCGCGGTATCGCGAATCGCTGCGGCAGGAAAGACTCTTGACGCCCGGGAAGACGGAGAAATACGTATTCGATAATTTCACATTTTTCTCGAGGCGCATCGCAAAGGGAAGCCGTTTGCGGCTGTTCGTGCATTGCCCGAATTCGCCTGCGGGAGAGAAGAATTACAACAGCGGAGGCGTGGTCACGCTCGAAACCGCGAAGGACGCGAAGACGGCGCACCTCACTCTGGTCCATGACGCGGAACATTCGAGCACGCTCGAGTTGCCGGTGGTAAAGTAACGGGATGCCGAAGAAGAAACATTACACAAGAACTCTGGAGGGGGCAGGGAACGAGGAGAAGAGCGAGCCGAAGGGAGGGCACAAGTCGGGATTCGTGGCGATTGTGGGACGTCCCAACGCGGGGAAGTCGACGCTCCTCAACCGCCTGGTTGGCCAGAAGGTCGCGATTGTCACTTCCAAGCCGCAGACGACGCGCAACCGCATTCAGGGCTTTGTAACGCGGCCCGAGGGCCAAATTGTTTTTATCGATACTCCAGGGTTGCACTCGCCGGACTCTGCCCTGGGGCGGCAAATGATGCATGAAGTGGCCGCTGCTTTGGAAGGCATCGACGTGCTTCTGTTGATGGTCGATGCCAGCCGCACTCCCCCGCATGCTGATGACTTTCTTCTCGATCGCGCCAAGCGATTCACCGGGAAAACCATACTGGCTTTGAACAAGGTGGACGGGCTTGCGAAAGAAAAGCTCTTGCCGCTCATCGAGGCGTATAACAAAGCGTTCCAATTCACGGCCATCGTGCCAATTTCCGCTCTGGAGGGCAGCGGATGCGAAAAGTTGCTGGCCGAGATTTTCTCTTTGCTCCCCGAGGGCCAGCCTTACTTTCCTGAGGACCAGGTAACAGACCAGCCAGAGCGTTTTCTCGCGGCCGAGATCGTTCGAGAAAAAGCGATCCAGGCGATGTATCACGAACTGCCCTATGCGCTTGCCGTGAAGGTTGACAAGTATGAAGACCTTCCCAAATTGTTGCGCATCGAAGCGACCATGAACGTGGAGCGGGACTCCCAGAAGAAAATTCTCATCGGCCGCAAGGGCGAGATGCTCAAGAATATCGGCACGCAAGCGCGTAAGGAGCTCGAACAGCTGGTCGATAAAAAGATCTATCTGGGACTGTTCGTAAAAGTCGTTCCGAACTGGCGCGAGAATCCCCATAGCGTGCGCGAGCTAGATTGGCACGCGCAACTGGAAGCTCTGAGTGAGGACGAACACGGCGAGGAGTAGAAGCTTCTAGTCCGGTGCGGCAATCCCCAGTGATTTCATCTTGCGGTACAAGTGGCTGCGTTCCAGGCCGAGCGCGGACGCAGTCTGGGTCATGTTCCAGCGATGCTCCTGCAATTTTCGCAAAATGAATTCGCGTTCATAGGCGCTTCGCGCTTCGTGCAGTGTCGAGTAAGGATGCTCGGGACTCTGGGCCGCCCCCCGGAAAAGCTCGGGAGGCAGATGATGCGGCTCGATGCGAGCCTGCGGGCAAACGATGACCAGCCGTTCCACGAGATTTCGCAGTTCGCGCACATTTCCGGGCCATGGATAGCGCACCAGGATTTCCATGGCAGGCGCGCTCAGTTCGCGCGTCTTCTTGCCGTAGCCTGCGCTGAACTCATCCAAAAAGTAGCGCGCCAGCGTGGGGATGTCCTCCTGGCGCTCGCGCAGCGGCGGCACGAAGAAGGGGATTACATTTAGCCGGTAGAAAAGATCCTGACGAAACGCGCCGCGAGTGATCTCCTGCTCAAGATTTTTGTTTGTGGCGGCGATCACGCGCGCGTCGACAGTCATCGTCTGGCTGGAACCCACGGGCTCAAATCGCTGCTCTTCGAGGACGCGCAGCACTTTAGACTGCGTCCGCAGGCTCATGTCGCCGATTTCATCCAGAAACAACGTGCCGCCGTCCGCTTTTTGAAACTTGCCGACCTTGTCCTCGGTGGCGCCGGTAAAGCTCCCCTTGATGTGCCCAAAAATCTCGGACTCGATCAGTTCCTCGGGAATGGCCGCACAGTTCACTTCCACAAAAGGCCCTTTGCTGCGAAGGCTGGCAGCATGAAGGGCATGGGCGACGAGTTCTTTGCCGGTGCCGCTTTCGCCGTAGATGAGAACGCGGCCGTTGGTGGGAGCGGTTACGGCGATCTGCTGACGCAGGGCTTTCATGGGCACGCTGTCCCCGATGACCTGGTAGCGATGCCCAAGTTCGCTGCGAAGCAGCTGATTTTCTTCCTGGAGCCTTCGCTGCTGCACGGCGTTGCGGACGAGCACAATGATTTTCTCGAGAGAGAGAGGCTTCTCGATGAAATCGAAGGCGCCTAATTTTGTGGCGCGCACGGCGGTCTCGATGGTTCCGTGCCCGGAAATCATGATGACCGCTGGCGCACGCGGGATAGCCTGAAGCCGGCTGAGAGCTTCCAGGCCGTCCAGTCCCGGCAACCACACATCCAGGAGAATGACTTCCAGATCGCCCGAAGAGGCGCGCTGAAGCGCTTCTTCGGCGGAGGCCACCGCTTCGACGTGGTAGCCCTCATCCTTGAGGATCGAGGAAAGCGATTCGCGAATGCCGGCTTCGTCGTCGACCACCAGCAGATGCGGCTTGGAAGTCATCGAGAGACTTCCGTCCCGTTGTGATCCGTGACGCCTGCCGGGGTGAGTTCGGCGGCCGGAAGTTCCACGAGGAAACGCGAGCCCACCGGCTGGTTGTCTTCCACGTGAATGCTGCCGCCGTGCTCGGCGACGATGCGAGCCGCGATAGCCAGGCCGAGGCCCGTTCCGCGATTTTTCGTCGAGAAGTGCGGGAGGAAAAGTTTGTCCTTATCTTGCGGAGAGATGCCGTGGCCGGTGTCGGAGACGCAAATCTCGACCGTTTCCGCGTCGGGATGAGCGCAAGTGGAAATGAGGATTTCCCGAAAAGTGGAGTTTTCGAGTGCTTCCGCGGCGTTGTCAATCAGGTTGACTACGACGCTGCGAAGCAGCCCGCCATCGGCGCGTACCGCCGGCAGGTTGTCCCCGAGTGTGGTTCTGAGCGTGATGCCATCGAGACGTCCGGAAAAAACCTCGACCGCTTCGTGGACAATCGTGTTGGCGTTTGTAGCCGTGAGCTTGGCGGTGGGGAAGCGGACGAATTGAGAGAATTCGTTGACCAGGGCGGCCAGCGTCGCGACTTCGCGCTCGATCAAGCGCGAACACTCGTGCACGAGTTTCGTCAGCTCGATGTCGCGCGGAGCCTTGGGTTCAGCGGCCTCGCGGCGCTCGAGGAAGCGAGACAACCGCTGCGAAGAAAGCTGAATCGGCGTCAGTGGATTCTTGATTTCGTGGGCGATTCGCCGCGCGACTTCCTGCCAAGCGGCCGACTTCTGCGCGCGCAGCATTTCCGTAAGGTCATCCAGAACCAGGACGTAACCGGAGTTGGCGCGGCGCGGTCCTAGAGAACTCGCCGTTACGGCCAGGTGCAGGACACGGCCGGCGACGACGGTTTCGATTTCGCGCGATACGACGCCCATGCGCAGCGAACGTCGCATCAAAAGCTGCAGCACGCGGGAGGCCTCGGGACCGAGAAGTTCGTCAAGGGACTGGGCGTTCCGTGCGTCGCCGCCGAACATCCGCGTCACGGCGGTATTGGCGCGAAGTATGGCCCCGTTGGCGTCGAGTGAAATGACTCCGGTCGGAATGTTCTCCAAAACCGTTTCCATCAGTTGCCTGCGCCGCTCGAGCTCCTGAACCGCCAGTTGCAAATTTCGCGTGAACTGATCGATTTGCGAGCGGTTGTCCCGCAACTGCGTCGTCATGGTGTTGAAAGATCGTACAAGAACGCCGAGCTCGTCCTGCGCCTGCTCAGGAACCTGATAATCGAAATTTCCGGAGGAGATTTCGCGCGTGCCTTCGGCGAGCGCTTGAATCGGGATGGTGACCTGTTTTGCGAGGAAAAGAGCCACCCACATGACCGCGGAAAACAGCAGCACGGTGAACAGCAGAAGGATGAGCAACATCTGGCGCTTGAGCGCCCGGAGATCCTGTTTCTCCTGGTTGTATTCTTGGGTCTGAGCCTGAATTTCAGTGAAGCGCGTCAGAAAATTCGGCGTTGTGCGGTACGCTGCGACGGCATATCCGACAGTGCGGTCATCCTGTACAGTCGGAACGCGCACGGCAAAATAGTCTTTGCCGCCGGCAGCCCAAACTTCGACGCCGCTCGGCATAGTCCGCACGGGTTTCCCCAACACCCCCATTTCGGCACAGATCGGTGTCCGCCGTTCTTCGGACTGGTCTTCGCAGACCACTCCGCCGCGAGTGGCGTTGCCCTCCTTGTCCAATATCCACACGGCGTCTGCGCCTCTTGTAAAGGCGTGTTGCAGCTTGTCTTCGATTGTCGGAGAAGAGTCCTCCTGAACCTCCACCGCCATCCGGCGCAAGCGCGGCAACTGCGCGCGCCCGAAATCGTTCATGAGCTCCTGTGTTTTCTCGGAAGCAATTTCCAGAGGCCGCGGGAACCATCGCAAGAGAGTGCGGTTGATCAGCGAATAGCTCACGATGAACATGAAAATGATCGGCAGCAGGGAAATGGCCATGGCTCCCACGACCATTTTCGTTTTGAAACGTGCGCCCAGCTGCTCGCGGCTGGTCTCCGCCCACAAGCGGAGAACGGTGCGGACCAGAATGAGGCCAAAGACCAAAAGAGCCGCCGTAATGAAACTCGAAACGGCGTACAAGGGCATCAACGTACGCCAGCTCTTCGGTTCGAACGGGACCTCGAGCGAGCCAAACGTAAAGACAGCTGCAAGCAGCAGCGTGACCAGAATCCCGCCGATCAGCACGCTCCAGCGCTGTTTGGAATCGAGACGACTCATGCTTTGACCACCATCATTTCAGGAAAGAAAGCCGTCCAAGGAGTCGCCGCCAGGGCATCTGACCCCCTGCCCCTCGACGAGCAGGCTGAAAATAAAATCGCAACCGCTGCCCCGCGCAAGGCCGTTTCTAAATCCGAGTTCCCCGGTATTCGCGGACATTTGCCGCCAGGTTTTCTCCCGGAAAGAATTAGTCCTCGCACAATTGGATACAAAAACCTCTCTCTCGCACGATAGCCACCGCACACAAGCAAGTCAAGAACGGCACCTGTCCCTCGTTCGAAGAACCTGACCGTGTGGACAGGTATTAGCCATTTCAGAACTACCTTCTAATTTCCGCACACCTTCGCCGTCCGCGTTTGCTATGTTGACTCTGGGTGCAAACCGGCAGGGAGTGCTGCGGATGTCCGTCCGTTTGGGCGAGATACTTATTAAAGAAAGCCTGATTACTCAGGACCAGCTCCAGAAGGCGCTCGAATTTCAGCGCGCCAATGGTGGCAAGCTTGGGAGCTGCCTGACCAAGATGGGCTTTATCACCGATGATGACATCACCGGTGTGCTCTCACGACAGTACGGTGTTCCCTCGATCAACCTGAAGTATTACGAAATCGATCCCAACGTTATCAAGCTTATCCCGCAGGACACCGCGCTGCGATACCAGGTGATTCCGCTCTCGCGTGTAGGCTCGGTCCTCACCATTGCGATGACCGATCCCACCAACGTTTTCGCGATGGACGACATCAAGTTCATGACCGGGTTCAACGTGGAACCGGTCGTGGCCTCGGAATCGGCCATTGGGGAAGCCATCTCGCGATTCTATGGCGGGACCGAACAGAACACCGAAGAGCTCAGCAAGATGATGAAGGACCTGGTCGACGAAGACCAGGAACTCGAGCTGGCCGCCGAAGAAGCCGAGCTGGACACCGCGACGCTCGAGAAGGCCGCCGAAGAGGCGCCCATCATCAAGCTCGTCAATCTGATCTTGACGGACTCGGTGAAGCGAGGCGCCAGCGATATTCACATCGAGCCATACGAGCTCGAAATGCGCGTGCGGTTCCGTGTTGACGGCCAGCTCCAAACCGTCATGACTCCGCCGCTCCGCTTGAAAGACGCCATCACCAGCCGTCTGAAGATCATGGCCAAGCTGGACATCGCCGAGAAGCGCCTGCCGCAAGACGGCCGCATCATGATCAAGTACAAGGCCGACGGCAAGAAGAAGGAACTCGATTTCCGCGTCTCGACGGTCCCGACTCTCTACGGCGAAAAGATCGTTCTCCGGCTCCTCGACAAAGAAAACCTCCGCCTGGACATGACCAAGCTAGGTTTCGAGATCGAGTCGCTCAAGAAATTCGAGCGCAACATTTTGAAGCCCTACGGCATGGTGCTGGTCACCGGGCCGACCGGTTCGGGCAAAACCAACACGCTCTATTCCTCGGTCGCGCGGCTCAACACGGTCGACACCAACATCATGACGGCGGAAGATCCCGTCGAATTCCAGTTGGCCGGCATCAACCAGGTGCAGATGAAAGAACAGATCGGCCTGAACTTCGCGGCCGCCCTGCGCGCTTTCCTCCGCCAAGACCCCAACATTATTCTGGTCGGCGAAATCCGCGACTTTGAAACGGCTGAAATCGCGGTCAAAGCCGCGCTCACCGGCCACTTGGTGCTATCCACGCTGCACACCAACGACGCGCCCTCCACCATCAGCCGATTGATGAACATGGGTATTGAGCCGTTCCTGGTGGCGACTTCCGTCAATCTGATTTGCGCGCAGCGCCTGGTGCGCCGCATCTGTTCGAACTGCAAAGAGGAATTGGAACTGCCCGAACAGGCTTTGATCGACGCAGGGTATTCTCCTGAAGAAGTGAAGACGACTAAAATCTATCACGGCAAGGGCTGCAACACCTGCAACAAGGGCGGCTACAAGGGCCGCACCGGTTTGTACGAAGTCATGGAAATCAACGACGAGCTGCGCGAATTGATCCTCGTCGGCGCGTCCGCCCTGGAACTGAAAAAGAAGGCGATTGAGCAGGGCATGATCACGCTGCGCCGAAGCGGGCTGGTTAAGTGCGCATTGGGACAGACAACCATGGAAGAAGTTTTGCGCGAAACGGTGTTATAGGAAAAAGGTGAAGAGATGGCCGGGATTACCCTGAGCGAGTTGCTCAAAAAGATGATCGAAATGGGAGGCAGCGACCTCCATATCACAACGAACAGCGCACCTCGGGTCCGCGTTCACGGGCACCTGCGGGCTCTCGATATGCCGCCGCTGACCGCCGCCGATACCAAATCGCTCGCCTATAGCGTTCTGACCGACGCACAGAAGCATCGTTTCGAAGAAAACCTCGAGCTGGACTTTTCCTTCGGCCTGAAGAATCTCGCCCGTTTCCGCGGCAACGTATTCAATCAGCGCGGGGCGGTAGCCGCCGTTTTTCGTACCATCCCTTGGGAAATCAAGAACTTCGATGCCCTGGGATTGCCTACCGTGGTCAGAGGCCTGTGCGACAAGCCGCGTGGTCTCGTCCTTGTCACCGGTCCGACGGGTTCCGGCAAATCGACAACGCTCGCCGCCATGCTCGACAAGATTAACGCCGAGCGCGAAGAGCACATGATCACCATCGAGGACCCCATCGAGTTCCTCCATAATCACAAGAAGTGCCTGGTGAACCAGCGCGAAGTCCACGCCGATACCCACTCCTTTGCCAATTCGCTGCGCGCCGCCCTCCGCGAAGATCCCGATGTGGTTCTCATCGGAGAAATGCGCGATCTCGAAACGATCGAATCGGCCTTGCGCATCGCCGAAACCGGCCACTTGACCTTTGCCACGCTGCACACCAATTCTGCGGCTTCTACCATCAACCGTATTATTGACGTGTTCCCGTCGCACCAGCAGCCGCAGATTCGCGCCCAGCTTTCCATGGTGATGGAAGGCATCCTTTGCCAAGCTCTTCTCCCGCGCGCCGACAACCGCGGCCGCGTGATGATCATGGAAGTTCTCATACCCACGCCGGCTATCCGTAACCTCGTTCGCGAAGACAAGATTCACCAGATCTATTCCGCGATGCAGACAGGCACTGGACAAACCGGCATGCAGACGTTCAACCAAGGCCTTGCGAACGCTTATTTCAACAAGCTCATCACGCTGGATCTGGCGCTCTCCCGCTCGTCGAACGCCGACGAATTGCAGGACATGATCAACCGCGGCGTCTCTTCGCCGGGCGGCAGCGGCCCCAACAGTTCAAAGACGCCGGTGGGGAGCAAGCGCTAGGGATTTTCCAGGGCCGTCAGAGGCCCCGGTCGTATTGATTTTGGTCGATGGATTTGTAGAATTGAGGAGGAAAAGTTATGCCGGTCTTTACTTATCGAGGAACCAATCGTTCCGGCGGAAACGTCAGCGGAGAAGTCACCGCGACCAGCAAGGCGGAGCTCCAGAACCTGCTTCGGCGCCAGCAGATCACGCCGACGAAGATGTCCGAGAAAGGCAAGGAATTCAACTTGCCGACCTTCGGCTCCGGCGTCAGCGCCAAGGAGCTGGCCATTTTCACGCGTCAGTTCTCGGTCATGATTGATGCCGGCTTGCCGCTGGTGCAGTGCCTCGAGATTCTCGCCAGCCAGCAGGAAAACAAGATGTTTCAAAAGGTGCTGACCGGAACGCGCGGTTCGGTCGAAGGCGGCGCCACGCTCTCTGCCGCCATGCGCCAGTATCCGAAGGTCTTCGACTCCCTCTACGTCAACATGGTGGAAGCGGGAGAAACGGGCGGTATTCTCGACACCATTTTACAGCGCCTCTCTTCCTATATCGAAAAGAACGTCAAATTGCAGCGCGCCGTCAAGTCCGCCATGGTCTACCCCGTCGGCGTCTTGACCGTCGCTGGCGGCGTTATCATCCTGCTCCTCTGGAAAGTCGTGCCGATTTTCGCCACGCTGTTCGCCGGCCTCGGCGTCGACCTGCCCTTGCCGACCAAGATCGTCATCGGCATGAGCAACATGATCGGCAGCATCTTCGGTCTTCTGGCTCTGGTAGCCTTCGGAGCCATGCTTTTTGGGCTAAAGATCTGGTACGGCACCGCGCAAGGCCGCTACGCCATTGACGCCACCATCTTGCGCTTGCCCGTCATCGGCATCCTTATGCGGAAAATCGCTGTCGCGCGCTTCACCCGTACCTTGGGAACGCTGATCGCTAGCGGCGTGCCTATCCTCGAAGGTTTGGACATTACCGCCAGAACCGCCGGAAACGCCGTCGTCGAAAAGGCTTTGCAGCAAGTCCGCAAGTCCCTTGAAGAAGGCAAATCCCTCACCGAGCCCCTGAAGGACTCGGAGGTTTTTCCAGGCATGGTCACCCAGATGATCAGCGTCGGCGAACAGACCGGCGCCATGGATGCCATGTTGCAGAAAATCGCCGACTTCTACGAAGAAGAAGTGGACGCAGCCGTGAAAGACCTCCTCACCGCTTTGGAACCGATCATGATCGTTTTCCTTGGCGTGGTCGTCGGCGGCGTGGTTATTTCCATGTACTTGCCTCTGTTCTCCTTGATCGGCAAGTTGAGCCAGATGCACTAGCCGCGGCCTGGCGCTGCGGGCGTTATCCAATTGGCGGAGGGCGGGGAAGGAACTCCCAGCCCTTCGCCATTTCTGTCTAAACTAGAGCATGCCCGGGGGAACACTGGGGTCAGGATCGCGGGCAATCCATGGATCAAAGTTCGACAACAAGAGAATGGCTGGGCTGGCTGACCCGTGTCCGCCTGCTTACGATCCTTCTGATCCTGGTGCTCGACCTTCTCTGGCCGCAATATGTTCTTCCTGCTGGTGTCAACCGCTCTTTCCTTCCTCTTTTGCTGATTTGGGTCTCCGTAGGCGCCCTTCACATCGCGTTGGTCCGCTGGCTGCCTGGCGCCACCTGGCAAGGAGTGCTGCAGGTTGCCAGCGACGTAATCATAATTTCGGCGCTCGTCTACACCACCGGCTTGCAGGAGAGCTACTTCATCTCCCTCTACTTGCTGGTTATCATCGTCACCAGCATTTTGTTTTCGCGCCGCGTGGCTTTTGTCACGACCGGACTTTGTCTGGGAATCCTCGGCGGGATGGCTGCCCTTGCCTTTGCGGGAAAAATCCCCCGCACCTTTCTTCTTGAACCGACACCGGAGGGACTGCGCGTCTGGTTTCTCAGCAATCTTTTCGGATTCCTTGCTGTTGCCTATCTCTCCAGTCTTCTTGCGCAATCTCTGCGCCGAAAAGGAATTGAACTCGAGGAAAAACGCGAAGAGCTGCTCGAACTGCAGGATTTTACCGAAGACATCATCCATTCGATGCGCGGCGGGCTGTTGACGACGGACTTGGAAGGCCGGATCGTGCTCTTGAATCGCACGGGAGAAGAGATCCTGGGCAGCCGCTTTGTCGACCTTCGCGGACGGAAGCTGCCGGAGGTAGAGAGTAGTTTCTGGCTGCCTGGCTTGAAAGGCCCCAATGACCGCCCGGTGGTTCGCCGGGAAATTGAGTTCCGTACACCGGACGGCCAGCAGCGCTATTTGGGCATTTCCGTTTCGCCCCTGCGTACGCGGAATTCCTCGCGCAGCGGCTACGTTTTCAATTTTCAAGACCTCACCGAGCTTCGCAGGCTGGAACAGGAAGTGGCGACAAAAGATCGCATGGCCGCGCTCGGCCGGCTCTCCGCCGCGATTGCCCATGAGATCCGCCAGCCGCTGACGGCAATGGCCGGGGCAGTGAAGGAGCTCGCACGCCTTGTCCCCCTCGAGGATGACGAAAAGCACCTGGTCAACATCGTCAGCAGGGAATCCGAGCGCTTGAACCACATCATCACCGATTTTCTGAATTACTCGCGCGAGAAGACCTACGAATTTCAGGAAGCAGACGTCCGCGGTTTGCTGGATGAAACGTTGACCCTACTCGAGAAAAAACCAGAAATCGAGAATAAGTACCGGATCGTTCGCACCTACAACGGCGCTGCGTTGCGCGCGCGGGTGGACGCCAGCAAGATCAAGCAGGTTTTCTGGAATCTTTCCGATAACGCCCTTCGCGCCATGCCAGGCGGCGGCACGCTGAGCGTCGGAATCGAGCTCCTGCCTTTCTGGCTGCGCATTGCTTTCCGGGATACCGGAATCGGCCTCGACGCCAAGCAGCGGGCAAAAATCTTCGAACCCCTCCAGTCCGGCTTCGAAGGCGGAACAGGTCTGGGACTTTCCATCGTGTATCAAATTGTGCAAGCGCATAGCGGCAGAATCAGCGTGATCTCCGAGAAGGATCGCGGCGCTGAGTTTATTGTGGAATTGCCCCGAACGGTGTGAGGTCTTATGCAAGGAACGAAAGCAGCGGTCAAGGAAGCTCACAACGAATTGGTCCACATCCTTGTCGTGGACGACGAGCGCTCCATCTGCGAGCTTCTGGAGATAACCTTTCGCAAGGAAGGTCACCGGGTCGAAGTTGCCCACAGCGTCGAAGCGGCCAAACGCAAGCTCGAATCGCAGATTTTTGACATCATCATCTCCGATGTCCGCATGCCGGGAACTACCGGCGTGGACCTTTTGAAATTCACCAAGGAGATTTCCCCCAACTCCTTTTTTCTGCTCATCACCGGAGTGCCCACGGTCGAGACTGCCATCGCGGCGATCAACTCGGGCGCGGATCGCTACGTCATAAAAGACCACGAGCTCGTCGATCAGCTCCGCCGCGCTGTAAAGGAAGTCTCGGAGAGTCTGAAGTGGAAAAAGGAGGCCGGCTACCTTCGCCGCGAACTTCGCCGCTTAACCGGTCTCGACAACATCATCGGGCAGAGTCCCAAGATGCGCGCCATCTTTGACCTGATCCAGACCATCGCCCCGCAAACCAGCCGCGTCCTCATCACCGGCGAGAGCGGCACGGGAAAGGAATTGGTCGCCCGCGCCATTCACGAGAACAGTCTTCGCGCGCAGGCTCCCTTCATCACCATCAACTGCGGCGCTTTTCCGGAGACGCTGCTCGAATCCGAACTCTTCGGCTACATGAAGGGCGCATTCACAGGCGCCAACGAAAACCGCCAGGGCCTTTTTCAGGCCGCTCACGGTGGCACCCTTTTTATGGACGAGATTGGCAACATGAGCCTGACCATGCAGGTAAAGCTCTACCGCGTCCTTCAGGAAGGTAAAGTGCGGCCCATCGGCAGCACCGAAGAAATCGATGTGGATGTGCGAATTATCGCCGCGACAAACAAGGAGTTCGAAAAGGAGATTGCCGAAGGCCGCTTTCGCGAGGATCTGTACTACCGCCTGAGCGTTATTCCCATCCAACTCCCGGCGCTGCGGGAGCGCCGGGAAGATATCCCGCTTCTGGCGCGGCACTTTCTGGAAACATTCCGAAAGTCCATGGAGAAGCCCATCGAGGGACTCTCTCCGGAAGCCGTCCGCCGCCTCGAGGCCTACGATTGGCCGGGAAACGTGCGCGAGCTTGAGAACACTATGGAACGCGCCGTGGCCCTTGAGACCACCGGAGAGATCTCCCTGCGCGTTCTTCCCGACCGCATTGCCGGTTACTCATCCGTAGGCGTTCCCGGAGGCGGTGCTGCAGGCGAGCCGATCTTCCCGGCAGAAGGCCTCGATTTCGAAAAAGAGATCGCAGAGACAGAACGGAGATACCTGCAAGCGGCGCTCGAGAAAGCCCACGGGGTCCGGACCAAGGCCTCCGATCTCTTGAAGATCAGCTACCGCTCGTTTCGCCACTACGCGAAGAAGCATAACTTATAGAAACAAAAGATGATTTCAGGAAAATGGTCAGAAAGAAGCGGATTCTCCCGCCGTCTAAACTGCCCTTTTCCGTCTTAAGGAACTGACGAAAACCGTCAATTTGGGGCGGTTCCTCACGGGCCAGAAGCCGCGAGATTACCCATCCGGAAGCCGATACTCTTGTATATCACAGATAATAAATGTCTTATCTAATGTTCCATGCCGTAGGCCTAGGGTGGGGAGATTGGCACCTCCCTTGCATCCTTGTACGCTGTGCTCTGGCACCTAAAACTCTCACACTCTCAAGGAGATAGTTGAAAATGAAGAAGCAGAAGGGTTTCTCACTTATCGAATTGCTGATCGTCGTGGCGATCATTCTGATCATCGCGGCTATCGCTATCCCGAACTTGCTCCGGTCGCGCATGGCGGCCAACGAAGCTTCCGCGGTTGGTTCGATCCGTACGATCAATACCTCCGCTGTGACGTATTCGTCCACCTACCCGAACGCAGGCTTCCCTGCAACGCTTGCGTCTTTGGGCGGGACAACGCCTTGCACGGCTACCTCGACGAACGCTTGCTTGCTTGACGCAGTTCTCGCAGGCGGCACGAAGAGCGGCTACGTATTTAACTGGACCACCGACGGCAATACGCCTTCCGTTGGCTACTCCATCACCGGAACCCCTGTCACGGTTGGCACCACGGGTCAGCGCATGTTCTTCTCTGACCAGTCTGGTGTGATCCGTTACAGCGCGACAGGTGCAGGCGCCACGGCAGCTAGCCCGGCGCTTCAGTAAGCTTACTCTTCGACCGGGCAACCGGTCGAAGCAGAAATCGACAAAGCACAGGATCAAGGTCCTGTGCTTTGTCTTTTCTTGCGGGCAAGTTTTCCTTCCAGTTTTTGGCCGCGTCGCAATCTCTAGACTCGGCAGCGAGCTTCCCACACATCGTCCCGCCCATCGTCTTGATACCCACTCTAAGTTTTCAGGCCAGTTAGCATCCGAGAAAGGCCTTCAGAGAGCGGGCTATACGGTCCGGCGCTCGATCTGGCGGCTAGAATCTCAAAGAAAAGCTGCCCCGTTCCCGCCGATCAAGCCCCAGAATCCGGCGCACACAGTGTTGACGCGACTCTAGACGGCCGTTTTTCGTCAAAGGCCGTAATGGGAATGACGATTAGTGTCATCCCTTGCCCGGGAGAGGTTTTCAGCGTTCCTTAGACAATCTTAACCAGCTAAGAATCATACAGTTGCGTACTCTGGCCGGGCGAACCGAATGGCCTTTGAAATGCTTCCTACTTAGCCAGAAGTAGCGATGTGTTGGCAAACAATCTGGGTGGATGCTTTTTTGGGAAAACTTATATGAGAAGAAAACAGGACGGATTCTCTCTAATCGAACTGCTGATCGTTGTGGCCATTATTCTGATTATGGCCGCCATTGCGGTTCCAAACTATCTTCGTTCGCGCTTGGTCGCCAATGAGTCCTCGGCCGCGCAGTCGGTGCGCACCATCAACACGGCGGTGATCACGTATTCGAGCACCTACCAAGCCCAGGGGTTCCCCCCTACTCTGGGTGCGCTTGGCGGAGTTCCGCCCTGCACAGCTTCTTCGACGAACTCGTGCTTGCTTGACGACGTACTTAGCGCCGGAACCAAGGCCGGCTACGGCTTTGTCTACACCGGCGATGGTCTGACGCCCTCGGTGACTTATGCGATCGTCGCGACGCCGGTATCTTTGGGCATCTCCGGCCAGCGCCAATTTTGCTCGGACCAGACCAGCGTGATTCGCTTCGAGCCCAGCGGAACCGGTTGCACCGCTGCGAGCGCTCCTATTCAATAGTCGCTTTTTCAGAGGAACGAAACCAGCCTGGACGCAAAGGAGCACGGGAGAATCCGCCCGTGCTCTTTTGCTTTAAGAGCCGAGGTCAGGCAATGGAGCATCGTTTGCGCTCTGGTGCGGTCTTGTTAGACTACCAGCCATGCTTTCGCTCCTAGCTTTTGCCTGTGCGATACTGACCTCTCTTTCTTCCCCGGGCCCCGAGGGAAAAATAATTGCCGCAAAGCTCGAAGCGCGCTACCGGGGCGCGCGCACTTTGGCGGCAGCTTTTCTCGAGCGCTACTCTGAAAATGGCCAAATCGTTCGCTCCGAAGCGGGCATGGCGTATTTCCGCCGTCCGGGTAAAATGCGCTGGGAATACCAGGCTCCCGAGAAAAATCTTTTTTTGGTGGATGGCAAAACGGCCTGGTTTTATGTTCCCGGGGATCACACCGTTACCCGCGCCCCTGCGAAGCAAAGCACGGATTGGAGGACTCCTCTGGCGTTGCTCGCCGGCGAGATGAAATTGTCGCGGGTCTGCGCGCGGGTCGAGCCCGCCACGGCCGAAAAGCCCGCCACGCCGGGTAACACCGTACTCTTTTGCCCTCTGCGCGGCGAAGGAAGCGGGGTGCAGCGAGAGGGCAGCTCGGCTCTGGATACGCAGGCAGGTCGGCAGGACGAATCTGTTTATCTCGAGATTGTGCCAGCGACGGGAGATCTGGCCCGCGTCCTTGTCCGCGAAAAGGGTGGAGTGGAGATCGAGTTCAAGTTTACTGCTTGGCTCTTTGATCCCCCTGCCCCAGATTCCTTTTTCCGCTTCGATGTGCCTCCAGGCGTCGCCATCGTTAATGGGGAATCCTCCGCCGAATCAAGGCCTTAAGGTCAATTTTACGTTAAATCGCGGGGACGTTTCTCAACTGGAACAGCCAACCATCGGCCGCTACTCCGCATATTAACTAGTTGAGGTAAACTGGAAGGCATGGGGGAATTTGTTTGCCGCGTCGCTGATGCGAACGGCCGGGTCTTCTCGCACGTCGAGCCTGCGGGGTCGCTGGCCGAAGCGCGCCAGAAACTGGTTGAGAGGGGCCTTTACGTCTACTCGGTAGAAACGCGCAGCAGTCTCCTCGGCGCGTTTTCGAGGCGCCGCAGCGAACGCCAAATCGGCGGCTCGGATTTTCTGATCCTGAATCAGCAGTTCAATACGCTCATCAAAGCGGGTTTGCCAATTCTGCGCGCTTTGGATCTCCTGGCCGACCGCGCTACCTCTCCGAAGCTACGCCCCGTGCTCTCCAAAGTCCGCGACCGCGTTCGCGAAGGCAAGTCGCTCTCCGAGGCCATCTCCGAAGCTGGCGTCTTTTCCAAGGTATACGCCACGGCCATTCTCGCCGGAGAAAAGAGCGGAAACCTCTCCGGGGTCCTCGACTACTACATTGCCTACCAGCGTGTGAGCACCGGCGTCAAAAAGAAGATTCTGGCCACGCTCGTGTACCCGGTTCTTCTGATCACCGTTGCGACCATCATCGTCACGTATCTCGTCACCTTTGTAATCCCGAAGTTTGCCGTCCTCTACCGCGACCTAAACGTCGAACTTCCCGGACCTACTCAGTTTCTTATCGCCCTCACTGTCGATTATCGCTACCTCGTGATCGGCGCCTTTTTGCTCCTCTTTCTCGGGGCGTTTAGCGTCCTTCTCTGGTCGAGAACCGAGGAAGGCGGCGCGGCGTTTGACCGGCTGAAGTTCCGCATTCCCGTGATCGGCGACACGCTGCTAAAATTCCAGGTGGCGCAATTTTCACGTACCCTGGCGACGCTCCTCACCGGCGGGACTCCTCTGGTTGCCGGTTTGCAAACGGCCTCCGACGCCATAAGCAGTAAACTCATCCGTTCGACGGTCACAGATGCTACGCAGAAGGTCCGTGAGGGCGAATCGCTCAGCAGCGCGCTGGCGTCAAAAGGCACTATGCCTGAACTCGCCCTCGACATGATCGAAGTCGGCGAATCGAGCGGCGCTCTGGCTCCCATGCTGACCAGCGTCGCCGAGTTTTATGAAGAAGAAGTGGGCGTCCGGCTTTCCGCCCTTGTGGCTGTCATCGAACCCGTTATTCTTATATTCATGGGCTTGCTGGTAGCCTTTATTTTGATTTCACTCTATCTGCCGATCTTTTCGTTCTCGCTTACGAATACGGCGCCAAAGTAAGAAAAGGAAACAGTGGCCACACAAGAACACAATTGGACTCCAGGCGACGGCGGCGAAGCCGCCGACGAACGAGAAGTTGCGCGGAAGCTCGCAGGCAGATACCGCTGCGCCTTCGTCGACCTGAGCGAACAGCGCATTGATCCGGAACTGTTCCGCACCAT
The DNA here is from genome assembly GCA_013289955.1 of Acidobacteriota bacterium. GTDB lineage: Bacteria > Acidobacteriota > Terriglobia > Acidiferrales > UBA7541 > Acidiferrum. Next base: position 29,724 of record JABCYZ010000007.1, on the reverse strand, counting down.
TCCTGCGGATTTGATGTTTCGCTACAACTTCGTGCCGCTCGAAGTGCAGAACAACTCACTCTCGATCGCGGTTTCCGATCCCAGTTTAGTTTTGCTGAGTGACGAGCTTCCCTTGTTGCTGGGGAAGAAGCTGGCCATCAAAGTGGCCACCGCCAAGCAGATTGGCGACATCCTTAAGCGCACCGAGCAGTCCCAGCGCGTTCTCGAGCAAGCTACCGAAGCCTTCACGCTGCAGGTTTCCAAGGAAGAAGAAGAGAGCGAAGAGACCATTTCGGGCGACCGCCTGACGCGCGACACCACGGTCAGCCCGGTCGTACGACTGGTCGAAACGATCATTTTCACGGCCCTGGAACGCCGCGCGAGTGACATCCACATCGAAGCGCGCGACACCGAAGTAGCCGTCAAGTACCGCATCGACGGCGTGCTGCAACACGCCATGCAGCCGATCGCCAAGGAATGGCATTCTACCGTTCTCTCGCGCATCAAGGTTCTCAGCGATTTGGATATCGCCGAACGCCGCGTCCCGCAAGACGGCCGGTTCCGCGTGAAATACAAAGGGCGCTTCATTGACCTGCGCGTTTCCATCATGCCCGCAAGCCACGGCGAAGACGCGGTGCTCCGTGTTCTCGATAAAGAAACGCTTTCTGAAAAATTCCAGAGCCTGAGCCTCGACGTCGTCGGCTTCTCCGAACTCGAGGTCAAACGCTTCCGCCGATACATTCAAGAGCCTTACGGCATGGTGCTCGTCACCGGCCCGACAGGTTCCGGCAAAACCACCACGCTCTACGCCGCCATCAACGAAATCAAGACCGATGAAGACAAGATCGTCACCATCGAAGACCCCGTCGAATACCAGCTGAAGGGCATCACGCAAATTCCGGTGAACGAGAAAAAAGGTCTGACCTTCGCGCGCGGCTTGCGTTCCATTCTGCGCCACGACCCCGACAAGATCATGGTCGGCGAAATCCGCGACCAGGAAACCGCCCAGATCGCCATTCAATCGGCGCTAACCGGCCACTTGGTCTTCACCACCGTCCACGCCAACAACGTCACCGACGTCATCGGCCGCTTCATCAACATGGGCGTCGAACCCTACAATTTCGTCTCGGCGCTGAATTGCATCATGGCCCAGCGTCTCGTGCGCGTGATCTGCGAAAATTGCAAGCGTCCCAAGAACTTTACGACGGCCGAGCTGAAAGAAGCCGGCCTCGAACCCGCAGCCTGGGCCAATGTCGTTCTCTCGGAAGGCGTCGGTTGCCTGGAATGCTCCGGGACGGGTTTTCACGGCCGCACAGCCATCTGCGAATTGCTCGATTTGACGGACCGCATCCGCGAGATGATCGTTGATCGCCGCCCCACTTCCGAAATCAAGCGCATCGCCCGCGAAGAAGGCATGATCACCCTGCGCGAAAGCGGCTTGGCCAAGATCCGCGCTGGCATGACCACCGTCAAAGAAATCAATAAGGTGACTTTCGTTGAGTAGCGCCGCCACATTCCATCAGGGGATTTACAGGAGCGACCTCGTGCGCCGCGTCGCGCGTTGGCTCGACGCCACCCCACATCCTCTTTTGGCCATCGAAATCGGGCTTGACCGCGTCGCCGCCGCCCGCTGGGGGAGAACCGGCGGCGTGGACGGCTACGCCGTCGAGCTTCTTCCACCGGGTGCTCTCCTACCCTCGGCCGTCGAAACCAACATAGGGAACGCCGGCGCTCTAAAGTCCGCGATCGCTGGCGTGTGCTCTACCTTGCGCGCCAAGGACGAAAGCGTCGCGCTGATTTTGCCCGATCCAGTCATACGGGTTTTCGTCCAGCACTTCGACGATTTTCCCCGCTCGAAGGAAGAAGCCGACCCCATGCTGCGCTGGAAGCTCAAGAAGAGCGTTCCCTTCGAAGTCGATGAAACCCTCATTTCCTACATGCGCCAGGCGCCCCGTGAAGCAGGCGTGGATGTGGTCACCGCCTTGGCTCGCCTGCGCATCATTCGCGAGTACGAATCCCTGGCCGAAGCGGCCGGCCTGCACCCTGGAGTCGTTCTCAGTTCCTCGCTGGCTGCGATTGCGCTCGTCGAAGAACACAAGCCCACGCTTCTCGCCCGCGTTTCCGGCCCCTCTTTGACCACTGCCATAGTCCGCGAAGGGGTGCTCTGCGGCTATCGCTGCACGGAATTGCCGGCGCGCGGCGCGGACCTTACGCCGCACATGTTGCTCGAGGATATTTATCCCGTCGCCGCGTATTACCAGGACACCTGGCAGGAAGGCATCCAGTCTGTACGCGTCGCCGGACTCGGCGCGCGGTTACAGGAATTTGTGCCCCCCCTCGAAGAAGAGTTTCACTGTGAAGTCCGCTCTCTGCTTCAAGCAGGCGTCTCTGAGGGCCGCATCCCAGCCGACGCGCGTCCCCTGGCCGACCGCGAGCTGGATGGCTTGGTCGGCTGGATGCTGCAGCGCGGGTAAAATAGTTCGCTTCGAGTATCGAGAGAGGAAGAAAGTGGAGAAGAATGAGAGTTAGGCTCAATCTAGCAACCAAGCCCCTCGAGACACATCGGAAATTCATCGCCGGGTCTGGTTTGCTGGGCGTCATCGCCGCCATCGTCTTCCTGACCCTTGGCTGGCATGTCTACCTGGCGCGCAAAGCCAACGCCGAAATGCGTGCGAAATCCGCAAAGATTCTCGAGCAGGTGGCGGAGCTCGAACAGCAGCGCGCTTCGCTTGAGCGGTTTTTCAATCTCGACGTGAATCGCAATCTGCACGACCGCGCCGCCTACATCAACAGCCTCATCGATGCCCGCAGTTTCAACTGGACGTTGATGTTCATGGACCTCGAAAAAGTTCTTCCCGCCGGGGTCCGTGTGGTCAGCATCGAGCCGAAGCAGAATAAAGGCCGCGTCGAGGTCAAATTCATCATCGGGGCCGCCAGCGATGAGGCCAAACTCAAATTTTTGAGAGCCCTGGAAGACTCGAAGACCTTTACGCACATCGAAATGGTTGCCGAGCAGCATCCAACAGCAGGGACCAGCACGGACCAGATCGTGGTGGAACTGAATGCGGAATACTTGAGGGGCTGATGCACCGCGATTTCACATTACAAAAACGCGTGATTCTAGTCGTGCTCGGCGTGCTCCTGGCTGCGGACCTCGGCTTGGCCGTCTATAGCTGGCGTCTCTCCTCGTCGCCCCAGACGCCTCAGGCGGAATTCGACCAGCAAAATACCAAGCTCGGCGTCCTGCGAGGGGACATCAAGTCCGCGCAATCCATCAAGGACAACATGCCCGTTACCCGCAGCGATTGTGAAAGGTTTGAGAAATCCCTTCCGGTCGAGAGTGCGAGCTCTTCGGCTATCGCCTCCGAGTTTGACGACATCGCGAAGAAGTCCAATCTGAAGCTGGATACGCTCACCTCACATCCGAAGGAAATCGCCGATCGCGGCATAACAGAATTCACCATCGAAGCCACCGTCACGGGCGACTACGGCGGCGTCGTGCGCTTCGTCAACGGCTTGCAGCGATCGCAGAGATTCTACGTCCTTGATGGTTTGGCGCTCGCCACGGATGCGCAAAATCAAGCCGTTCAGGGGCCCATCCGCGTCGCGCTCCATTTGCGGACCTATTTTCGGGATGCGGCATGAGGCAGAAACAGCAAATCATCGTTCTTGTCGTGCTAGTGGTTGTGGCTGGGCTTGTTTGGGGTTTCGAGTTGCACAAGCAGACCCCCGCCGTGCAAACGGCGAAATTTATCGAGGCCTACAAGCCCCTGGGAGAAGACAACCCCCAAATTCGCTGGGAGGAACTTGGGCGTGCGCAGAAAACCGAGTACAAGAGCAACGGCCGCAATCCGTTCAGCATGATCGCGCCTCCTACGGCAGCCGAGGTGAAGGTCGCGCATGACAAGCAAGCGCAACCACCGCCGCCTCCCCCCCCGCCCCCACCTCCTCCCACCAGAGCGCAAGCGCCCGCGAATCTCAAATTTTTTGGTTACGGCACCGTTCCGACCGGAACACCGCGCCGTGCGTTCATTACCGACGGTGAGGACATTTTTATTGTAAGCGAGGGCGACACGCTGCTTGGCCGCTATCGCATCCTGAAGGTTGGCAATGCCAACCTCGAGTTTCAGGAGATTTCGAGCGGGCTGCCGGGTACGATGCCGCTCGAAGAACAGGCAGCCCCGCCGTCTGCATGAAAAATAGATTTGCACGAATGAGCGCGCGAAATAAACAGGGCGGCTACGCCCTGCTGCTGGTCGTCTTTCTCACCGCCCTGGTGGTTGTCGGAACAATGTCGATCGGTTTACGGATTCTCACCGAAGGCCGCCGCGAAAAAGAAGAGGAAATGATTTGGCGCGGCAAGCAATATACGCGCGGAATCAAACTCTACTATCGCAAGCTGGGCCGCTTTCCGAACTCGATGGACGATCTGGTCAAACCCAAAATCGGCAATCTCCGTTTCATGCGTCAAGCCTACAAAGACCCCATGAACAAAGAAGATGGCTCCTGGCGTCTGATCTACGTTGGCCCTGCAGGAAACCTCATAGGGAGTCTTAAACCGCCTCAGCCAGGTATCCAAATGCCTGTTCCCGGCGGACAAGCCGGCGCCGCGCCGGGTTCTTCCATCGGCAGCTTCGGTAGTCAACCGGTCCCGGCAGGGGGCACGGCCCCGCCAGTCAATGCTCCGGGCGCCCCAGGCGCCGCTTCGACCGGCACTGTCACCGGTGCCCAGGGAACCGACACCACCGCTACAGGCGCTGATTCTCAGACTGTTCCCGCCGGCGACACGACAACCATCATGGGAGGTAACATCATTGGCGTGGGAAGCAAAGTCAATCAATCTTCCGTGATCGTCTATGAGAAGGCGCACAACTATCGACTCTTCGAATTTATCTGGGATCCTTCGAAAGACATGGGAATTGTTGCTGCTCCGGGAGCACCCATAGGGACCCCCGCCGGCGCACCGGGTCAGAATCCGATCAACTCGCCAGCCAATCCTCTAAACCCGCCGGCGGCTCCCCCGACGGCCGCGCCGAATCCAAATCCAACGCAACCATAATTCTCCACCGCCTGTAGGGGCAAGGCATGCTTACCCGGCGGTTCGGAGGTCCGTACCCGTCCCAGGCCGATTCCCATCAGCCGTCCAGCCAAAGGCGCAGAGTCAGCGGTCCATTCATTCTATGAACTTCGGATTACGGATTTAATTCGAGAGGCTGAGTTGTGAAGCGACGACGCCCTTGTTTGAGCTTGCCGCCGGGGAAGGATCTGTTTTCTTGGCCGGTGGATTTGGCAGAGCTTCGAGCAACATCCCAGCTTTGCTCTTCTCGTAGCCGCGCTTTACCCGCCGAATGTAGGAAGCCGTCTCCGCATAGGGCGGCACTCGTCCGAACCGCCCCACCCGTTCGGGCCCGGCGTTGTAAGCAGCCAAGGCCAGCGCCAGATCTTGGTTGTAGCGCTGTAACAGGTCGCGCAAATAGTGCGTCCCCGCGTCGATGTTTTCTGCTGGATCGAAAATATTCTGCACGCCGAAACGCTCCGCTGTTTCCGGCAATAGCTGCATCAGCCCGCGCGCATTTTTCTTCGAGATTGCTTTCGCGTCGAAGTTCGATTCGGCGGCAATCACGCTGAGGATAAGGTCCGCGTCCATGCTGTAGCGCGCGGCCGCGGCTTTCACAATCTCGCGCAGGGGCTCGGTCGTAGCGACCGGAGGAGGCAGCGGAGCAAACGTATCTTCCGGGTCGATCGAGACTACTTCCTCTACCGGAACTTCCACGACTCCACCCGCGATTTGCAGGCGGTACTTGTCTCCAAGCAGCTGGTAACCCGTGACATGCAAGCGCTGGCCGCTTCGCAACGCGACGTACTCCGCGTGCACAGAAGGCGGCACGGCAAATAGCAGCGCGCAGGGCACTAGGGCTCGCATCAGGCGCAAGGAGTTGCCTCTCGCAAGGCAAAATGCTCGATGGCCGCCGCCACGCCGCCATCATCGTTGCTCGATGTTTCGTGCCAGCCAAACGTCTTCAGCTCTGCCACGCCGTTTCCCATCACAACCGGAATCCCCGCAAACGTGAGCATTTCCAGATCATTTCGATTGTCGCCGATAGCTAGAACTTCTTCTCGTGCTACGCCCCGCATAGCGGCCCACTCCGCCAGCGCCGCGCCTTTTGAGCAAAGAGGATTAATCACGTCGATCATCGAAAAATTCCTGCTCTCGTAAACGGTCACCGCCAGCGCAAACTTCGCGGCAAACGCCGCTTCTCGCAGCGCAGCTTCCACGTCCCTCATCTTCGCGATGTTTCCGCTCAACATGACTTGAATCGGATCCTCCGTCAGGCAGCTCTCGAGCGGATCCGCTAAACCGAGAAATTCGCGGTTTCGCGTGTAGTAAGCCGTTCGAATCGGATCGTCTTCGTTGATGCTTTCGAGCACAATCTGATTTTCGCGCCGCCGGTCAAAAACGACTCCCGCACAATCTCGCCACGCCCGCGTCAACTCGAGTACACGCCCGGCCGTCTCGCGCGCCAGCAAATGCCGCACATGTGTTTCACCGTCATGCGTTCGAATGACCGCTCCATTGCTGACAATCATCGTCAGCGGCGCGCCAATCTGCCGCGCAATCGGCAGGGCAAAGTCGTACCGCCGCCCGGTAACCAGTGCGACCTCTATCCCGCGCTCGGTAGCCGCTGCTATGGCTGCCCGGTTCGCCTCGGGAAGCTGCCAGCGGCTGTCGAGAAGCGTCCCGTCAATATCCAGGGCAATCAGCCGCACACTCATCCCTCAATTATACCGTGATTATGGGATGCGCCGCCTCTGGCAGGCGATTGCCTGCCGCGAAAGAATAGCCAAAAAGGCCTGTGTTAGACTTCCTCCGATGAGCAAACAATCGAACGTCGTGGAACTGGAATGCTCGGCCTGCCTGAAGAAATACGACTCCTCGATAGAGCAGCACCTCTGCAGCTGCGGCAAGCCCCTCTACGCCAGGTACGACCTCAAGCGCGCCGCGGCGACGCTGACCCTCAATAACCTCAAGTCGCGCCCACTGACCCTCTGGCGCTACGCCGAAGTGCTGCCAAACGACCCTCCCGTGACGCTGGGAGAGGGTATGACGGCTCTTGTGCCCGCGAGGAGGCTCGGAGCGAGCCTTGGGGCTTTTAACTTGTTCGTTAAGGATGAGGGCCTAAATCCGACCGGCTCTTTCAAGGCCCGAGGGATGACTGCTGCCGTAACTCGTGCCAAGCAATTGAACGCAAAGACTTTAGCTGCTCCCACGGCGGGCAACGCCGGTGGCGCTTTGGCGGCCTATGCCGCTGCCGCGGGAATTCCCGCCGTGATCGTCATGCCGGCCGATACGCCCTCTGCAAACGTCATGGAATGCCAGGCTTTCGGGGCTAAAGTCATCAAAATAAACGGCTTGATCTCAGACTGCGGCAAATATGTGGCGGACCACAAGCAAAGCGAAGGCTGGTACGACGTTTCCACCCTCAAGGAACCCTACCGCATCGAAGGCAAGAAGACCATGGGCTACGAGCTCTGGGAACAGTTCGGCGCAAAGCTGCCGGATGTGATTCTCTATCCGACGGGCGGAGGCGTGGGACTGATTGGCATGTGCAAAGCATTTGACGAAATGCAGGAGATGGGCTGGATTGGCAGCGAAAGGCCGCGCATGGTCGCGGTGCAGGCGGAGGGCTGCGCGCCCATCGTCAAGGCATGGGAAGCGCAGCGAGCTACCTCGGAGTTTTTTCAGAACGCCGCGACTCTCGCTTCCGGTCTTCGCGTTCCCGGGCCGCTTGGCGATTTCCTGATTCTGCAAATGCTCAAGCAGACTCACGGAACGGCTCTTACCGTGACGGATGACGAGATGCTGGAGGCAGGGAAGGAGCTCGCCTCGCGCGAAGGGATTTTCGCCGCTCCGGAAGGAGCCGCAACGGTGAGCGCCACGCGCAAGCTTGCAGCTTCCGGCTGGATCAAACCGAACGAAACGGTCGTACTGTTCAATACCGGCACGGGCTACAAATATTCGGAAGCCTGGCAGCGCGCTCTGCAGGCCTAAACTTTATGAAGACACATCGGATCTATTACGACGACGCGTACGAGCGGGAATTCTCCGCGCGGGTCGTGCACTGCGAACTTCTGCCTCCGGACGTCAACGCTGGAATTACGTCACAAGCCCTGGGATTGGTTCTGGATCGCACCGCATTCTACCCAACCTCGGGCGGCCAGCCGAACGATCTCGGGAAAATCGGTGACGCGAGCGTACTTGACGTGCGCGACGATGGCGACGAGATCATGCACGTTGTTGACCGCCGTCCCGGCAGCCCGGACGTCCTTGGCTGCATCCACTGGCCGCGACGTTTCGACCACATGCAGCAGCACTCCGGTCAGCACCTGCTCTCGGCCATGTTTCAAGAGCGGTATGGCAGGCCCACGGTTTCCTTTCATCTAGGCACGGATTTTTGCACCATCGACCTGCGTGGCCCGGAGCCTTCGGAGGAAATTCTCGAAGGTGCGGAACGCGCAGCCAACAAAATCATCTTCGAAGACCGTCCGGTGACCGTTCGCTACGGAACCGCCGAAGACCTTGCCGAGCTCGGAGTTCGCAAAGAGGTTGACCGCAAGGGAATATTGCGTGCCATCGAAATCGAGGGCGCCGACCTCCAGCCATGCGGCGGAACGCACGTCAAGAGCACCGCACAGATTGGAACGCTACTCGTGCGGCGCCGTACAAAAATGCGGCAGGATTGGCGGGTGGAATTCGTTTGCGGCTCGCGAGCCGAGCGCGCAGCGCGGCAGGACTTTCTCCGTCTTCGCGCGACCGCGGAGAAATTGAGTTGCGCTCCGGAAGAACTGGTCGCTGCCGCGGAGCGCGTCGTCTCCGAACGCGACTCGAATTTCAAAAGGACGCGCGCTCTTCTCGAGCGCCTCGCGGAAATCGAAGCGGCGCATGCCGTGCGCGAAGCCGCGCCGAATTCCGGCGGCCTGCGCGTTGTCGATCGTGTTTTTGAGGAAGACGAACCTGAATTCCTTGGCCATTTCGCCACGCAAGTCGCGAAAACGGAAAAATCGGTCGCACTCCTCGCGACATCAGCTAGCGGCCATGTGTTCTTCGCGCAGCATCCGGTGTCCGGCAAGGACATGAGCGCTCTTCTAAAACAAGTGTTGGCGAAAATCGGGGGCAAGGGGGGCGGCAATCGTGATTTCGCGCGCGGCCGTCTCGATGCCGGGGCCCAGGCTGCGAAAGCTTTGGCACTCGCCCGGGAATGGTTGTCCGGCGACAGCAGGGGGACCTAGTAGAAGGAAACCAAGCTCTAGAAAAGCCGCGTTCGAACGCGGTCCGGGACGCGCTGCAAATCGATGAGCGTCAGAAAATCAATCGTTTTGAATTCGCGGTCAATCGCCGGGGGCCCGCAGAGCCGCGCCGAGGCGTCCAGGTAAGCGCGAAACAGGCGAGGGGTAGCAGGCGGTGGTGTCATGTTGTTCCGCAGTTCGCATCGAAACGCGGGCTTAGGCCTGGTGCGCAGCGCCGGCTCTATCAAATATTTTTCTCGCAATTCCTCATAGAGCGCCATCCCCTCATTTTCATCCTGTGAAGTCACCGAGCTGCAGCCAAGCAAATAGCGAGCTCTGCAACTCAAGGCGTATCTCACAATCCCTTTCCAAAGCATGTGCAGCACCGCCGTGTTCCGATATTCGGTATGCACGCACGCCCTCCCGAGCTCCAGAACTTCTTCGCGAATCCCCTCATACGGCGCGAAATCGAAGAACTGCTCGCTGTAATATCCAAGATTCCCCTTTGCGCGGAAACCGCTCTGCATGCGATAAGTTCCCACCAATTTTCCAGAACTGGTATCGCGGACCAGCAGATGGTCGCAGATGAAATCATAGCGGTCGCGATCGAGGCCGATGCGCGCGGAACTTTCCAGCCCCTCGCCCAGCTCGCAATTAAAGACCAGATAACGCAGGCGCTGGCAATCGATCAGGTCTTCCAGCGTTTCTGCCATGCCGGCTCGAAACTGATGCGTGGAAGCTAGCGGGTTTTCGCAGCCGTGCTCTAGGACCGATGTTGGTGGCATGCCTGAAGTGTCGAACGGGCCAAATTACAGGCATGTTTCAGTGGTGTGATTTGCGCGTTTCAGAGGTATCTGATGCGATACAAAGCATCTTGGTGGACGAGAGAGGATGGCCCCCCAGCCGCAACAGTTCGGATAAACGCCTAATCGAGGGCGGGACCGGGCACGCCACATCGGACTACGGAATCTGAGAATAGATGCCTAGACCACTATTGTCCGGACCGCGATGATTTATTCATCGCGTCAAACGCCGCGAGCGCCTCTTCTGGCCGGGCGCGGACCACGAAATCTTCCGTAAGATTCACCCAGCGCACCCTCCCCGCCGGGTCGATAAGGAATTCCGCTGGTCGCGAGATGTCTGCACCGTCGCGCCGGCCGTGCGGGTGCACCAGATCCCACCTGCGAATCACGTCTTCCTGCGCATCCGAAAGAATCGGAAACGTGTAGCCCTGCGACCGACGCAGGTTTTCGGAATCCTCGGGAGAATCCACACTGATGGCTATCACTCTGATTTTCCTTGCATCGAATTCCGGCAGCGCCTGCTCGAAACTCCGTAACTCGGAGTTGCAGAACGGTCACCAATATCCACGGTAGAAAATCAAAATCACGCCGGCTGCCTTGGCCGCGCTCGTCGCGGCGCGGGTTGTACTCTCTGGAGTGAACGGAGAATTCAACGCACCCGTTAAACTCACCGGGTGGTTCTGCGAATCCGGCAGCGTGAAATCTGGCGCCGTCTGGCCCACCTGCGGCGCGCCGGGCGAGGCGGGTAGCACATGCCGCGCGCCGATAAAAATGCCGTAGAGGAAAAATCCGCTGAATGCCAACGCTAGCACCGCGAGGACACTGCCGAAAATTTTGCCGCGAAACAGGTCCGAATGCCGGAATGCGCGCACAAGCCCCAAAGCGAGCAGCAGCAGCCCGAGCGTGATCATCGGCAGGTTCGCCCACGGAAAATCGCGAAGTGCCGGGAAGCGAACGAAAAACAGCGGATAGCTAATCACTCCCAGGAAAACCAGCGAAGCGCCGGTCCACACGGCCCAGTTCCAGTTTCGTTTCATCGGTAATGCCTCTCCCCGCTCCACTCCAAGTACGACTTCCACTCTGCCTGCCCGGGAGCGCGGATTTGAAACTTGTGCCGCTGAGTCTAGCCGAAATTGCTATTTCATGGGAAGTTTCTCGCGGGCGCGGTCGAGTGCTGCCACTCGTGGTTGCGCTCTTCCTTCATCGCCCGATCCACTGCCGCCCTCGAGTAACTCTCCATGCCTCCCCTCGAGGCTGCCAGCTTTACCCTGGCGGCTCGCTAAGAGCGGACATTTCCTCTGCTAATTCCACCGGACATATCGTGTGCTAACGACAATGGCAGGGTCGCGGTTTGCACCGCGCGAACAACAGAGCTTCCTGCCGCTTGCTTTCTAACGGCGAGTTTCGGCCGAGAGACTAGGGCAGGGAAGCGGATTGGGTCTGAAACCGGCGACTCTCGGGCTATGAGAACATGCTAAAAACAAGTGGCCCAATGATTCTGCGCGATTTAGCGGGCGTTATAAGACTTTGGGTTCTCTCGAATCTTTCCCAAAGGCCAACGAAACGAACGCCGGGCGATGCGACCCATGCTGGTCGCTTCGATGTTACCCTCCGCGTTTTGTCCCGCCTTAGCGCTCTCGCTCAAGGTTCTGCGTGGTTCACCGCTATCCATCTTCGCGGTTGGCTAAAGAGCAAAACAATGTGCAGAAATGTGCTCTGCCGCACTGAAATCTGTTTTCGAATCGTGTAATCGCATACAAGGGGAAGGGAATACACAAAAGTTTATGATCGCAAGGACCGCACCCAGGTCGAGAATTGTGATTATTGAAGAGGTCCAAGAGACTCGCGACTTGATCAAAGAGCTGCTTAAGCGTGATGGCCATAACGTTGACGCAGTGAGGGATGAAGATGAAGCTGTTGACCGGATTCAGCGAAACCACCCCGACCTGATTCTCATATCTCTGGAGGGAAGATTGGAGCAGCTGATAGCAACCGCGCAGAGAATACGCGGAAGAGGCGGGCTCACGCGGCAAACTCCGATCGTGATCTTTTCCCTGGAGGCTGTTCCCGAAGGGGTAGAAGAAGAGCTTGGTGAAAATATTCGCGTTACGGCGCCAGATAACTTCAACCAACTCAGGGCGTTACTTATGCGAGTTCTACGCGTGGCTTCGCGCACACACTGACGTACTTCTCCGTGTTCGAAGTAAGCAAGCAATTGCACTCGCTGCTGACGGCCTTGTAGCATTCGCAGACAGTCTCCTCAAGCCTTTTTCTGTCCACGATGCGGAGATGGCCTCGCGTGTAATGGATGAGACCCGCATCTTGGAGGCGTCCCGCGGCGACGGTTACGGTTTCCCGGCGGCCGCCCAACATATTGGCAATAAACTCTTGCGTCATTATTAGTTCGTCCGAAGAAACGCGGTCCCGGATCAAAAGCAACCAACGACACAGGCGTTTTTCAAGCGTGTGTTTGCGGTTGCAGGCAGCGGTCAGAGAGATCTGATTGATGAGCGTGCCGGTGTACCGCAGAAGGACGCGCTGGAAGGCACCGCCGCGCATGAAATGATCTCGGAGAACTCGCGCCTCCATGCGCAATGCTTCTCCGGCGATGCCGACAATGGCTCGATTGGTGGTGGCGTGCCCTTCGAGGAAAAGCGAGGTGCCCAGGACGCCATCGTTTCCGGCCAATGCCACCTCAGCAGTGGCACCGTCTTCCATGTCGCAAACCAAGGAGACCACACAGGTCGTCGGAAAGTAGGCAAAACCAAAGTCGCGCGCTCCTTGGCCGACTACATCACCCAAGGCGAATTTGACGACGCGAAGATGGGGAACGAGACGAGCATAGTCCTCAACGGGAAGATTCGATAAGAGATGATTTGAGGAATGATCGTCGCGCTGAAAAATGTGGGACATTCGGCACCGCTCTCACAATTTGCCACGGTCTCTTTTGCTCCGGTTTTTGGTGCACGTCTGTGCGATGCCGCACAGACAGTTTCAAACTGAAATGACATTGTGCGTCTGCGGAAATAGTGAAACGGTCAGCGATTACGTTTCACTGGGTCTTACGAGAGATTCTGGTTTCGGGCGAGGAATTGCGCTTTCAGGGCGAATGCGGAGTCTCCGCTGACAGCCCAGCGCGGTTGAGCCTCGGTCCGTGGCGCTCATGGGAGTCACAGTTCCTCTCGGACATCCGCCGCTGGTAGCAACTCGAAGAAGGTGACACATGCCGCATACAGTGCAGGACGGATCCTCGGGAGAATCGGAAGCATATGGGGAGCAGGCGTTTGCTGAAACACCATTTGTAGATCCCCGGATCCGCGAGCTGGAGGAACCACTACACGAATCGCTTCTCGAAGAAACGCTCACCGGAAACTGGGAGTTTACTACGCCATTTCTTCCCGGTGAGTCGACTGAGGCAGGAGAGTCTGAGGCGGCGGCACCGGAAGTCGCGGAGTTTAGCGAGATCACCGCGGAACTGAAAGACACTCTCTTTCGCGAAGCCCTCGAACAACTGGCCGACGAGGCGCTGGAAGCGCATTCGGAGCAGCTAGCCGGCGAGTATGGAGATCGAGAGACGCGCGATGCAACTGCCGAACATCTGCTAAACGAGCACTTCGAGCCGCTGGCCGCGCAAGCCGAAGCGATGCTCGATCGCTTTTTCGAGAGGTTGGAAGGGTATGAAGCCGAGTCGCTGACGGACACCGAGATTGATCGCATCTCGAATGAAGTGATGCCTGGTGGAGTTCCGATGTCCCCGGCCTCAGAACAATTCCTCGGGGGGCTGCTCCGCAAAGCGGGCAGGCTGGTCTCCGGTGCAGTGAAGCTCGCCAAACGGGGAGTGGAAGGGGCCGTGAAGCTTGCTGGAAAAGGATTGTCGGCTGTCGCCAAGCTCGCCCTCGGCCCTTTGCTTAAGCCGTTGAAAGCGCTGGGCAAATTTCTGCTTAAGCACGTCGTCAAGTTCGCCCTCGGGCAACTGCCTCCAGCTCTGCGCCCGCTCGGTCAACAGTTGGCGGACAAGCTATTCCGAGCCATTGGCGAAACGCACGAGGGAGAAGTCGAGGGACACGAACAGACCGAGGCGGAAGCGCTGCCGGCGGCGGCGGATGCAGCACATCTCGAGGCCGAATTTGACGTGCACGTGGCGCAGCTCCTGTTCACGAGCGACGAAGCCGAGATAGATCATCAAGTTTCCAGTTACGGCGAAGGGGAAAGCTTTCCCCCTCTACTTCCTGAGTTGGACAACACACGTGCGCAGCTGGTCAAGGAGCTTTCCAGGTTGCAGCCAGGTGAGAGCGCGCAGCCAATCATGGAACAATTCCTACCGGCGGTCATTTGGCCTGCCGCGAAGACAGCAATCACCATAATTGGCCGGCCAAAACTAGTTAGTTTTCTCGGACGCCTGCTCGCCGGCCTGATTAAGCCACTCATCGGACAGAATGCCGCCGGACTATTGGCGCCGGCCATTGCGGATGCCGGCCTTCGTATCTTCGGTCTGGAAACGAATTACCCAGAGCCGCGGGCCATGGCTGCCGAAGCGCTCGCGGCGACGATAGAGGAGACAGTAAACAGCGTCGCCGAGCTCCCTCCTCACGTGCTGGAGAATGAGACTTTGCTGACAGACGCGGTGCATGAAGCATTCGAAAACGCCGCCGCCTCTTACTTTCCAAATTCCATGATCAAGCCAGAATTGCGCGAGAGTGCCGAGCGTCATGGCATGTGGACGCGCATGCCTGCAAAATCGGAGCGCAAGAGATACGCAAAATATAGCGATGCGGTTCCGGTAGAAATTCCTTCCCGTGTCGCCGATTCTGTCGATACGTTTGGGAGCAGCACGCTAAAGGATCATCTGCGGGATCAGTACGGCCACCAAGACGGGCGCGCCTACAAGGGAAACGTAACCCTATACCAAGCGCTCCCCGGGACTCGCGCCAGCACGATCGCTCGCGCGGAGGGTTTCCCGGCGTCTCAGTTGCATCCACTCACGCCACATGCTGCAGGGGCATTGCTCGGCCAGAATGCCAGCCTTGGCCGGCGTCCCACTCCCGGAGCTTATCTATCCAACCCGGAGAAACTTCACGTTAACCAGAGGCTCTACCGAGTCGAGCCTCCGCAGGGCCGCCGCCACCGCCACCTTCGCCACGTTCACTCTGAAGTCTTCATTAACCTGCTTCGTGGAGAGATCCGGCTGTGGCTGTACCTGAGCGAGCCGCTTTGCCAGCGAATTTCGGCGGACCTTGGAAAGGCCAACAACGCGGTTGCCGCCTTTGCTCACCTGAAGCCGCTGATCAAGCGCACCGCGGAAGCCATCAAAACGGCGGGCATGCATCACCATCTTTCGCGGCGGATCCATTTAATAGGCGATAAGCCGAACCTGAACCATATGACGCCCCATTGGTTCAGACATGCGAGCCATCACCTGGGAGTCAAGATCGGCGAATGGGCAAGCGTACAGTTGGCACAGTACCTTCGAAATAGCGCCGAGGAGTTTAAGCGCGCCTGTGCGTCGCGCCACGACGGAGTGACGCTGCGAATTACGATGACCCGGATACCGGGAATGGAGATTCTCCGGGAGTTGTCCCATGGAAAGATTCCCAAAGAGCTTTCCCACGGTGGGTGGCCCAAGGGCGTGCCGGCGTTCCAGGTGACCCAGCGCGTTGGCCACGCCATTAAACGGTTGCGAGATTGAATCGATGAGCACTCAAGTAATGGCCATCACGGACCGTGTGAGCATCGGACTACGCTCACAGCTGCTGCGCCAACTGAATCACTGGGAGGGGGCCGCGGAGCGCCTCGACGACTTCGAGGCCACGGCCTCAGAGGAAGCTTGGGCGAGCCTGGAACGGTACGTGGGCGTAACTTTGCGCGGCGGCCTTAAAGATGCCCGCGACCAATTGAAGAGGGAAGCGGTGGCCGTCAGAGCGAGCTTCAACGCCGTTCACTCTCGTTCCGATCTGGAAAGGGTGGCGGATCAGGTAGCCCTGCTGCGGAAACGTTATCTTCAGACGGAACTGCTCGTGGATTTTTACGTTGCGGCGGTGCGTGCTCGCGCCAACCCCGAGGTTGGTTTACAGCTTCGCGCGTGCGACGTTATGGCGGAACGAACGGTTCGCGGCGCGCTGGAGCCGCTGACCATGAAGTCGCCGCCGATTATGACGTATTTCACGACCGGCGTCGGCGCCTCCATCCTGCGCATCGGCACAAAACTCTGGGATGGTTCGCTGAGTCCCATCGCTGCCATCCGGCTGACGTATCACAATCGCTTCAGGACAACCTCTCTGTTCCACGAGTGCGGCCATCAGTTTGCCGGATTGACGGGCTGGAACGAAGCGTTCGCGGAGGCAGTCCGCACACGACTAGCCGGAGCGAGCAGCGAAATCGTAGAGACGGTTGTCAGCTGGTCGAGCGAAATGGCCGCGGACAGTTTTGCCTTCGCCTACAGCGGGTACGCCGCCGTGGTTGCGTTATCCGATGTAGTGGCCGGGCGTGGGGCGGAAGTATTTCGCTTTCTGATTGGAGATCCGCACCCCATTAGTTACTTGCGCGTGCAGCTTGGAGTGGAGATGTGCCGCCGCTTTTACGGCATGGGGCCATGGGACGAGCTGGCCAGTTCATGGCAGCAACTCTACCCGCTCCGCAACGCTCCGCCTTTCTCTCAGCCGATTGTGAAGGCGGTTCTTCCGCTGCTGCCGCGGATCGTGGACGCGGCCCTACTTACGGCTATGCCCTGCTTCCGCGGGAAAACTCTGGCCGAGCTTGTGGATCCGCAGCGCGCTGCACCGGCGGCGCTTCGTGAGATGGAACGCAAGGCTGGCGGTTCGGCATTCACTTCGAGTCATTGGATCTGGAACGAATGCGTTCGGCTTACGGCGCTGACTGGACTGCGATACGCAACAGAGCCGGAGAAAGGCCCTGAAATCCTGAAGCAGCAAGAGGATTGGATGATCAAACTGGGAGATATGACGGCCAAGGCAGCGTAGGAAAGAGCGTAAATTGTGGCAAAGAAAAGGAAACTCGCGATGACACACAGTACCCACGGCAAAGAAGACAGGCACGACGAAAATCCTGAGCAAGAGATAGCCAAATCACTGGAAGAGCTGGACGCCATAGACAGCGCAATGTTGGAGAGAATTGGTGGCGATCTGACCGAGGAGCAGGTGATTAATCTCGGGAATCTTCTGCGACTCGACCATAGTCTGCGTGGTCCGGACGACACTCTGGACCAAGAACTTTATAGCCGTCCCTTCCCGCCGCACAAGAGAATCAAGCACCAACACCCGGTACAACGAAAGGAATAAATCATGTTTCGTCAACTTGTCGCAGGTCCGAACCCGTTCAACAACATAAATAACCTGTTCGTGTATCATCCACTACAGATCTCGGCAATCGTTGAAACGGTGTGGTTAAATCGCAACAACAAGCTCAACTCTGGCGCGACTTCTCCGTTCATGCCGTGGTCTCCGGACATTTCCTATCCCATTCTCTCGTCTACCAATTTCATCTCGGGATACAGTTGGGTAGGCTCTACCGCCACGGTACTGAATCCCTTTCTGCCGGTGGGCGCGACCCTGGTAACCCCGTTAATGCAACCGGGATTAGCTGGCGTAAATCCCGGGCCGCCGACGCAACCAACTTATTGGGATCACCTCATCTATGCGTATGTGATCGAGAACACGCGGATTTTTGAGATTTTCCGTAAAGTGCTGGAAACCTACATGTTCAGCGAAGACCTGGAGACACCGACCCCGCCGAGCCAGCTTTTCTGGCGAAACCTCGAATTTCTGATCTTTGGCGACGCCATGCCTTCGATGCTCTGGACGACTTCGAGCCGTTCCCGGCGCGACGAAGTCTCGAACCGTCTAACTACCTATTACTCGATGTTTGGCATTGACCTGGCTCACGCTCCAGAGATAGTTGGCCAACATCCGTATCTGAAATCCGCATCAGCAAACCGCGACTTCATCCAAACGTTTGAAGCCTTCGGCCGCGAGGTGTGGCGAGGAATCGTGAACGTCTCGAACACCAGTGGACCCAAGGATACCGACCAGACGGTCATTTCCACCTTGGCGCGCAGGATGTACGACATGATGGCAACGCGACGCCTCAATGGCAACCTCTCGCGCGAAGAGTTTCGGGCGGTTGCAGTCATGTCCTTCCTACATCTCGCCGTGCTCTACGACTCGCCTGCAGTAGTCGACTTGAAGGCCAGTGCTTCGAGCCCGGAGATGCGGTTGCAAAAGATTGCGGAGCGTGTGGGAATGAAAGCCCATCCGAAGTCCAAGCCATTCTTCGACCTGGCTGCTCCCTTCTCCAAACTGATGCAGCAGATCGAGAGTGGCGCGTATAACAAGCCCGCACTTGCTCAGGCGCTTTATTATCCCGTCAGTTCCATCTCAGAAAACGCGGAGAAGGTAATTGATCAATACACCTTGGCAACGGGCCGTGATCTGAAATCGCAGACTGTCTCGGTCGTACCGCACCCCAAGAGTCCGGCTTTGCCAGCGTTGAAACGACCGACTCCACATCCGCAATTGACGAGCGGACGCACGAATGGGCAAGCGGCCCCGAAACAATAACCGGTTAAACAAATCTCCGGGCCAGCTCTTGCCGGAGAGCATTCCTACTATCCAACGCGGGCGTGCGGGCAGAAGCCGTTGTCTGTCCCGGCATGCCCGCCGGGCGGGTCCCGAATGATCGAAGAGAATCTACAAGAGTGGGAAGAATACGACGCTCGGCTGTTGGATGATACTCAAGCTGGACAAGGCACCGTACCAACGCCTCGACTACCCAGCCAGTTCCCGCAGGCTTCCCTCAAGACGCCGGGTGCTTCCGCAGGGCCTTTTCAGCTGGGGAACGCCGGCGAGACGCAAGCCGAGACACTGGGGATGAGTTCAATACTTCCATCCCGGTTTCAATTCATTGATTTCCCCCCCTGCGCGCCGGTCCATCAGGGCACTGGAGACATCGTGTATTCACCTTGGCTCGTCGATCCGCCGAGCGTGCCAGGTGACGTGTCGAAACCGCTCGAATTCACCGCCCCAACCTGCGCCATCTCGGTTCTCTCTATGACAATTGATACGCCGCAGGGGCCGAACTGGTATGGCATCGCGTACAAGCGGAACATTCAGTCCTTCAATTCGGTGAACATATTTTGTCATCCACATCCAGGGCACGCAGGAATGAAGGACAGCGACTATCAGAGCAGGGGTGGCGAGTGGCCGAAGCTGTTCCGGTATGCCCAGAATCTCGGCTTCCAATTTTCTGCCGCCAATTCCAATCAGATTCTCGTCGTCCCCTTTTTCAGCAACGCGTCCTATGCCTCGGGTGGCATCTTCACCTCGAACTGGAAGTCTATCCTGACCGTTATTGTGAATGGCGTTGACGCTGCAAGAGGTCTCGCTCCCGAGTTCCGTTCCTCCGTCAATCTTGAGACTTTCAAACAACGGCTGCGCGAAGGGAAGACGTTGCAATATAAAGTGGAGAACATTGTCTTATCGTGCTTCAGCTTTGGTCGAACCCTCCTGGGGACGCTGCGCCGGGGGCTGGCAGGATTGCCGGGAATCCTGAAAGAGGTCTGGGACTTCGACGGTTCTGGCGGGCCTGTGCCGTCCAGCAGTTCTACGGTCAAAACGCTTGTGTACGATCAGGCAGTGAGCAACAGCCCTTTTGGCTTTCACGTTCCAAAGCAACGGTGGAGCAAGTTCGCACCTGCCAAGAATAGCGACCTTCACGGTTTTATACCGAATATGCTGATGTGGCATGCGGCGACCGAGAGTGGAGTCGGGAAGGCTTCGCATCCTCCCACAGCCCGGGAAGCGCCAGAGCTTGAGACGCAAATGCAGACGGAGTCGCTGAACGGCGCGGACAGCAAGGACACGGTGGCTGGCGCGGCAAACCGAGAAGCGGTGCCTCAGAATTTGCTCAAATTGGATCCCTACGCCAGCATTCGTTCGGCGATGGCGCCGGAACACGCAAATCTTTCGGCGAGTGAGGTCACTCTGGTGCTTGGCCGCATCCCTGCCACCCTCGTTCTACACCAATTGGTCCACTCTCCGGAGATGCGGCAGGCTACACTCGCCAGCTTTCTCGGAAGAGCTGCCCGGCGCTCAGTAAAGCTAAATGGCTCTGACATTTCCATTCCCAATTATTTCCGCATGGTGTCCAGACTGTGCCGCGAAGTAGCCGAACAAAGCGAGGCAGAATTTAAGGGCGTCGGGCCTGATAGGGAATCAGCGCCGATTATCGAACGCCTGGCTCAAGACTTGCCATACGTCGGGCCGCTGGGGTCGTATCTGAACCCGCTAAACCAGGCCGCCCGTGTGGTTCTCCCCGGACTGTCGTCGGCCCAGAAGAAGCTTCTCGACAGCATTTTTGGTGCGAGCCTAGCCACATCGATCATCCGACTCAACCCAAACAGCTTCTTGGGCACGGGCGACTGTTACCGAACGACCGGGAACATTATCAACATGCCGGGCAAGACGATCGATGATTCCCATCTGATCCATGAGGCAGCACACGTGTGGCAGAGTCAGAACACCGGCCTTGGTGTGGGATATGCGGTCAGCGCGCTGAAGAACATGGCAATCGCACAGGTTCTTGGCGGTGATTGGCAAAAAGCGTACGACTACAGCAAGGTCGAGAAGTACCACATTCCTTGGCGCTACTGGAACGCCGAACAACAGGCGCACTAGATCCAGGACAACAGGCGCCTCCCAAGCGGCTGGATGCTTGGGTCCGCGCTGCCGGATTTCGGCGGCAGCATCGAGTCCACCGGACTCTGACCTATTCTCTTTCAGAGGCCTTTTAGGCGCGATTCGACTAGTTCAATCCAGTGCGGTAATTGAGAAGACATACGTAGCGAAGCTTTTAATCGTATTGATACAGGTTGTACTGTTTCATGCGGGATTTAAGGATGGCGCCATATCTGTGGTCCGTGGCATAAACCCCGGTCAGGGCGTCCGCGAAGGCGTCAGGATCGTTAGCGAAAGTGCGAGCACGTGCGTATGGCTTTGCCGTGGCCAGGAGCTTGCCGTGCTGGTCGAAGGCGTCGGCAATGGAATCGAACCGGCGGAAATGAGCCACGATGGTTACACTCTCGCCTTTGATCTCCTCCCGCGTGTGGGCTTCCACGTAAGGTTGATCGCCGACCGCTTTAATCCCGAAGGGATTGTTGCTGTCCTTGGGCATCTTTGTACCCCAATAGCTTTCAACGGCCCACTGGGCGAGAGTGACCGATGCCGGTATGTTCCATTTGACGTGCGAAGCCTGTGCGGCCTCGGTGACGTCAGGAGGAAAAGTGCCGACACGCGAAGGCGATTTGGGAGCAGGCGCCGGGAGCGGCGATGGTGGTGCAACAGCCCCGCCGGTCAGCGAGCGAAACGTTGCTCCTCCGGGGTCAACGCGTCCATCGGGGGGATTCATTCCGAGAGTGCGGCGTTGATAGGTCTCAATAGCGAAAATTGTTTTTGGTCCCACAGCCCCGTCCTCAACAAGCAGAGCGATAGGAACCGGTAAGTGCGCGTTGATCAGGCGTTGCACCAATTTGACGTCGCTCGGCCGGTTGACGCCTCCGCGGCCAACAGAAGCGCTCAACGATGGCGCACCTTCGTATTCGGAATATTCTTGAGCCTCGCGCGCCAGCGTGCCCGTTTCCGACCCTGCTTCAGCGTGTTCTGCGGCCTCCTGGCAAAGGCGTGACACCAGGCGGAGGTACGCGGGTATGGAAATGTTTCTTCCTTGGAAGGGTACCGAGCGGCGCGCGCCACGACCCAAAAGGCCGGCCAGCGTCGCCATTCGCATCTGCGGCGAATGCACAAGTTGATGCAGAACCAGTGCCGCGGGTCTTCCGCCGAGAATGACGGTCAACTCGCTGGCGGAAAGACTGGCGTGCTCGGGGGCCATCGCTGGGCGGATCGGAGCGTACGGATCGATCAGGTATTCCGCCTCGGTCTCACTCAACGCTTCCGAAGCCGTCTGGTCAAACGAGCGCCGGTGGCCGAATCCGTAACCAAACGCGGAGCCGGAGGGCTCCGTTTCCATCTGGGACTCGAGTTCCGACGACTCGGATTCCATTTCGCTTAGGAGGTTCTCGGTTTCGGCCGCCCCGTAACTCCCGGCGATACCGGCAGGGCTTCCTTCATGAGAGAAAAGAAAGGGGTTTCCTGACTCGCGGAAGGTCCCCATCGAGGGCTCGAACGATTCGGTTTCGAACTGCTTACGGCTCCCGATCGATCCCGCAAACGGAGAGTCGTTAAGAATCCGCGCGTCGTATTCTTCCCACTCGCGCTCTTCCGGCTCTTTTGTCTCTGGCTCTCTCATTTCATTTCCCTTCTCCTGTCAAGGCTTCGTTGACAGCAACATTCCGAAGGTCTTGCTTACGCGCAAGCCGGCTTTGTGGCTCCGTTGTTGGCAATGACCAGTTTGTCGAGCTCATTCCACATGCTGGTGTAGTCGGCGACT
Organism: Acidobacteriota bacterium; assembly: GCA_013289955.1. GTDB lineage: Bacteria > Acidobacteriota > Terriglobia > Acidiferrales > UBA7541 > Acidiferrum. The sequence continues at coordinate 7,201 of JABCYZ010000007.1, read as the reverse complement.
TCGCCGCCGGTTGGACAACGCTCGTCTCCGTGCCAGGTGGCGTCAATCGCCGTTAAGATCCCAGCGGCATATCGCCCCCCCAGATGGCGGGCGAGCACGCAATCGTGCATGTGGGGTTTGAGAATCCCGCACTTGGCGGCATCCAGGGTAATTTCGGTGGGGAAAAGACAGCTTCGGCATCCCCCGGTTCTCAGGACGGTGGCGATCTCCGGGGACGAGAAATCGTCGACGAGTCGTCCTTGTGCCAGCAGCGTGAAAAAAGTAGCCACCGAAAGAGCTGTGACGTTGTGCACAAAAGCCGGCGCCTTCATGGAAGGACTGTCGGGCCACTGTGAGCCGTCGAACGATTGCGATAGCCACAAGCCGCCTCTCGTGGGATGGCGAAGGCCGGACTGCCAGGCCACCGATGCGATGTATGGAAATCCCACTCCGCTGATGATGCGCGACGCGGAACTGTTGTCGGACACGCCGTTGAGGGCGGCTTGGGCGGCAGGCGCGAAATTGATATCGTTCGGCTGTCCCGACGTCCAGTGGATGATATCAAACAGAAACTTCAGATCTGGGAACCCGCGCGCCAGCTTTTTGCCTTTCCAGGTGGCATTGGCGAAAGCTAACAACTCCGTCCCGGTGGGGATGGCTTGTTCCTCGGCCATCTCGCGAAGATCCCTGCGAAGCTGAAAAGCCGCATAGACCGCAAGGACTTTCGGAGCGCTGCCCCCATACATGGCCACAGTCGAGCCCCAACCTGCGAACTCAGGCTTGGAGAGCTTTGCTCCGGTAAGATCAACGACTCCGATGCGTAGGCGGTCGTTGGCGGAGGCCATCGCGGCGGTCCTGCTGGCCAGGAATCTAGAAAACTTGCTGGTAACAAGACGTTTGAGGCAGGTCTGGAGCCCCGAAGGCCCCTCGTCGGTGACGATTTCATCGCTCGCACTGATGAACCCGGGGTTCATGTCGGCAGGCTTCAGGATCGCGGCGGTTGTGGCAACGCGGAAGCCGCCTGGAGCGGCGGAATCAAAAGTTTTAGGCGTGTGTTTATGGTCGAACAGGATCAATCCACGGGGCGGGGGTTCTTCATGCTCCTCGAAATTCTCTCGCATTTCGCCGTGGCCGATGTAGGGGACCTCGGGCTGTCGGAGGTAGATCTGCTCTGGCGCGGAAGGGCCCGTTTCTTCACCAGTGGCTTGTGCGGATTGGCAGGTTTCGGAAATGGTTTCCTGCGCGACTTCGTGCGATGGGCGTTCGGGATTGATCCAAGCCTGGATCTGGCGAATCACCTTGTCGTTGAGCGTAACAGCGGAATTGAAGTGTGATCCCGCATCCACCAACATTCCGACCACATAACGCTTGCCGTCCTTGACTGCCCAAATCGGCGAGCCGCTCTGGCCTTTTTCCGCGTCGGCAGTCACGCTGAAGGAGTCGTGAACCTGGACCCAAGGCTCAGCGCCTTGTTTGGAGTGGATCAGCGCATTGTCTTGTGCGGCCATGCCGGTGGAACCTTTGCCGCTAAAGCACCACATTTCCTTTTGCTTCGATTCAGGATATCCCGCGGTGAGGATGTCTCCGCCAATTAGCCCTGCTTTTACCGAAGCAGGGAGGAACTCCAACGGCCAGAATCCGAGCGGTTGATTGTTCAGGCTGGGAAATTTTTGGTCGCCGGCGCACGTTTCCAGGGTGATCACGGCATAGTCGGTGTTGGGGTCGCCCTTCTTTGGGTCCCAATTGGGATGCAATACCCAAGACTTTACATTGAACGTGCCGAACGGTCTGTCCTCGCCGTCGCGCGCCGGACTTACCTGTGCGCTTTCCGCTTCGATCATGCTTGCAGAAGAACTGGACGTGTCAAAATCTTTGAACAGATGGGCAGCGGTGAGCACGTGGCACGGTGAAAAAAGCAGGCCAGTGCCGGCTGGCGCCATTCCTGTGTGCGTGCTATGGCTCGCCGTGGTGATTCGGCGGACCGTGGAGATGCTGCAGATCCACCGGAAGGGAATGAGCTTTGTATCCGTCACCTGCTTGCGGGTGCCAAGACCGAGTTGACCGACCTGATTTTCGTTCTCACTTTCAGACTCTCGGGACACGGCGGCGAACGGAGTGTCCTCATATTCGGCAGTCCCGCTCCAAACGCCTGATTCATATTTTTGAATGGAGCCAGACGGTGCGGCTGCCCCGCCGGGCGGCGTCGAAGCACTTGGCAGCACCTTGATTCCGAAGATCCACTCCGACAAGTGCATCGCTTGCGCGGTGCGCACGGTCCCGTTGCGCTGCGTTTGGTAAGCTTCAACCGGAATTGCCTTGCGAATCAGGATGTCTCGGCCGGCAAGCGCGTTTTTAAGAAGCGGTGTGACGCCCTGGGTTCCAGCGGCCATGGCCATTCTAGTGAGCCCCAGCCGCGTTTCGATCGGAAGCGCGTCAAAGTCGCCGTTCATCTCCTTGGCGATTTCGCGCAGCCGTACTTCGCGCATCTTCAGGTAAACCGCCGTGGCGAGCAGCGCGTCAGGCCCGGAATCGAACAGGATGCTCTTGACCTGGCGAGGGTTCGCTTTTGCGTCGTTCAAATGAACGCGAGGTGTTTGATACCGGTCGAATTTCACTTTGCCGAATGCCGGGACTCGCGCCGCCATTGCCCCCTGGGCTTCGAAAAAATCATCCGTGCCGATGAAATAGGAACTGACCTTTTCATTGGAAAGAAACGTGGCCGGACTGCGCGTTTCCGCCATGATCACCGTTCCGAGCAGGCCGGGATTCAGTCCCGCGTTGTTCGCCGCGTTTTCGACGAGTTTCTTGAGCCTTTTGCCGCTGCTGCCCCAGAAAAACACGTCGTGATCGGCCACTTCTTCACCGGAAACGACGAGTGAAGGGTTCTCCGAAGCCCCTTTAATCGCGTTCCAGACGTCGCCATGGAGAATCTGTGCCCATTCCGCACTCAGTTGCTTGAAGTTAGGATTCTTCGGATCGAGCGGGCTGGGCGGCAACTCCGGGTGCTTGCCGAAGAACACCAAGTTTGTGAGCGCGTTCTCGTCGCGCATGCCAAGTTGGATTGCCAAATTCAACGCACCCGACCAATCTTTCGCCAGAAGGGCAGTCGCAATATTCTGGGGTGGATGGAGCGGATCGAAGACCTCTCCCATGAATTCCGAACATTGTTCGGCGGCCTCGCCTTCGGAGGGGAATGGCGTTTCTCCTCCGGCCTCGCTCAGCAGATCGAGCCACTCGTGCCTTGTTCCCACGTCAACAGAGGTGTCAAGACGAACGATGGCTTCGCCCGCCATGTCCAACGGTTTTGCTCGCAGCTTTTCGTTCGCGGCGGCAACACTCGTCCACCGCGACACGAAGTCCCGAACATCCCAGGCGGCTACGGTGGACTCATCGAGACCAAGATCGTGGGCCCACAGATGCAAGCGAAAGTTCTTTACCGCAGGTGCATTATCCAGCAGCACACTCAGTTGTGTATCCATGAAGAAGTCGCGCGGGTTGGCGTTCGCCGAGCCCATGGAGAGCATGCGGTCGTCCACGAGAATGAGCTTGGAGTGCACGAGCGACAGCGTCATGGTGAAAAGTCCGAGTCTGCTGGCTGGAATGCTGTCCTTAAGCCGCGTCAGAAACTCGTGGCGGAGAGCCTGCATATTCTCTTTCAGAAGAGTGTTCTTGTCGTCCGTCACCGTGGAAGCGACAACAATCACTACGAGCTCCGGGTGTGCCTGAGCCTGTTTCACAATCGCGTCCGCCATTGAGGGAACGTGGAAATATTGGTTTTCGAGAAAAATGAAGCGCCTGGCGCAGCCAATAAGGTGGAAATAGGCTTGCCAGATATCGTCGCGGCGAGAATTGGCTGTTCCCGGCCCCACCGAAACGGTCCGAAGCATTTGCAGCTTATGCTTGTTGCGCGCGGGGCTTGCGTCGTTGCGATCCGCGGGCGCCGGTTTGAGCGTCTCGAAATCGTTCCAACCATCGATTTTGCCGCCGGTCGTCCCATCTTTTTCCCGGTTCCAGCGAAGCACAAATTCACGTTCGACATCGCGTGCAATCAGGCCCTCGAGTTTGGCGTGCACATCGTGCCAAACGAACGTTCCGTCACGCGAGGGGACGCGGTTGGAGGAGATGTCCAATCCGCCGCAGTAGGCGCTGACTTCCCCACGTCTGTTTGCGATCAGAATTTTCTGGTGGTGTGTCGCGGCGACAAAGACATGCGGGCTGAAAATGAATTTCCAATTGTCACGGAGGGCTTTGGGAAGATCCTTGATCGCCGCTATCAGCGGAGTCAGGTCCGTGCGCAAGTCGCCAGCCGCGGCAGGAAGATCGGAAATAATAATGCGGACCCGGACCCCATCCTTCGCCCTCTTGGCCAGCAGGTCTGACCAATGGGGTCCAGACGGTGGACTGGAAAGGTCGAGCCTCTCGGGGCGGAATTGCCAGTTCGCAATATACAGGGAATCGCCTTCGGCCAGCGATTCCACGGTTTCTCGCATGCTGTGGAACGCTTCCATCTGCACGTTTCGCGTTCCGTTCAGATTGCTTCTCCCATTTACCATTAACGCGATTAGCCCGGTTGTTGGCTTCGCAAGATATTGTTCGTAGTTGGTGCTGACGTTAGCAGGCAGAAACAAAGGACAAACCGCCGTCGGATTCAGTCTTTGTGTCGCGATGGTCTGGAACAGCTCCCACTCTGCGCGAAGGCGCAGGAATGCAAGATCATCCATCTTGAGCGGTTGGCCGACACCGCCAACCACTCGGTCGCGGTGCTGCATGAAAAAGATCAGATCGGCGAGCGCACTAGGGTTCCGGATACCCGCCTGGATGGCGGCATCGAGCGCTTCGAGCCACGCGGCACCATCGGTTTTTGCAAATTTCGCCCGGACCGCAGACGGAAGACGATCGAGAGCAAATTCGTGCTCCGCGAGAGGTTTTTCGGCCGGGGAGGCGGTTTCCCCTTGAAGATTCGGCCACTGCCCTGTTTGTGCTTCGCTCAGACTGGCCACCTCCGAACAAAGGCCCCCGATCAAACGCAGATAGCTGGGGACAGGAATGTCCGCTCCGTCAACGTGCACCGATTGGCGCGCGGGGCGGCCGAGGGCGGCCAGCGTTGCCTGACGGAGCGCAGGCGAATCAAGTTGTTGGTGCAGGGCGACAGCGGAGGGCAGAAAGCCCAGGCGGTCCGCTATCTCGGCAGACGAATGCGCTTGATATTGGGGGTCCATCGCATCGCGGAGAGAAGCATAAGGATCAGGCCGCTGGACGCCTCGGCTACTAGACGACTTTGTGCTGGTCTGCGGCATATTGTTTTCACAGCTCTTGGTGTTCGTCCATGCCGTCAACCCCGCGTCTTCTTTTCTGGCGGACGCCTGTATTCCAGGCTTGTCCGGATCACTATGTTGGGGGCAAAGTTGAAGTCACACGTGCCTGAAAGGGCGGGGGTTACTCGTTTCCGGCTATTGCACGGGCGTGGCGCGCGCCCGATCGGACGCTTTGCCGTCAGTTGTGGAGCAGGCTTCTCGGCTTCGTGTTTCCTCCGCTCTTGAACTGCAACGTGCAACACGCGACCTGATGTTTCACTACGTTTGCGAACTCACAATGCCAGCCCAATGCCTGACAGTCTGTGCGGCATCGCACAGACGCGAAGCAAAAACTGAATCAAAAGTGGCTGCCCATCGAAATTTATTAAGCGCGGCCAAAGCGCCCGGTGTTCTGACGATCGCGCTGAGTTCGAAGGCAGGTTGTTCGCTGAGTTGTTGCATTGAAAATGGCCGCGGTTTACGGCTGAACCTCATTGGCCATTGGCTGCACAAGTCCGCTCTGATGGGCGGTGTGATTCTCCGTCGCACTGCGCGTAACCGAAATCCGCCCCATGCAAACTGTCCGCCCGTGATTCTGCCGACTCGCGCTCGCAAAGCTAAATTCGCACGCTGCGCGACAGCACTTGCGCCGCGAATTCAGCGTCACACTCTCGACACGTCGCCGATACTCCTGCCGCTTCTCCTCCGTGAAAAAGAGATTCCCATCGAATTGCTTTGTACGAAAGGCCCGCGGGATGTAACGAGCTATCGCGATCCCTGTAATCCAAAAGTCAGTAGAAAGAGCAGCGCCGAACAAATTCATAGATGGATGTCCTCGCTAGAAGGACTATTCAGAAAACGGCGAGTTTGCGACGACGTCTGCGAAGTTCGGAGGAGTGAACCCTTCGACGTAGCGGGTGCCGAAATCCCGAAGAATGTTGTCAAAGCTGGTCGCCGGTTTGCGGCGAACGATGTTGCATAGGGATGACTGGAGCTGGTTCTTGAGCGCCAAGCGAGGGAACGCCGCGAGGATCGCCTGTAGTTTATCCGTCGGAATTCGATCGAGACCAACCCCGATTGCGTCCACCGCAACACCTGAATGGGTCATTGCGACTTCGGGCTCTTTGTGGAGAGCGATGGAGCGGGTTGTGTGAAGGGCGATCGCATCCCAGACAAGTTGCAGCTGCAGCGTTGCGATACCGCGCTCCTTGAGAAACGCGCGGGCTGCGTTGGCGCCATCGACCTCGAACCGCTCCTCGGCCATGTAGCGGTCGGTCAGACCGAGATCGTGTAAAACGGTGGAAACGGCCAGGAGTTCGGGATCCGGCGAAGGTTTGACGCCTTCGGAAAGCAAAACGCTAAATAGCCAGGAACGCATCACATGGTTGAAAAGATATAACTCCGATGAACTGCGGGCCAGATCCACCGCGTCGCGGACTAGATGTGTGTCGGTTACTTTGATTCCCGCCAAAACCATATTTACGCCTTTTATGGAAAAACTACGGGCGACCCTCCTTTTAGTATTCAAACCATTGGCTGAGCGCTTTGACCTTCTCCTCCGTGTACGGCGGGAACAAATGCTCGATGGCCACGTCGGGAGGAGAGATAAGGACGGATTTCGCATGCGTCAGAGCATCGAAGCCGGCCTTGCCGTAGTAGTGGCCGATACCAGAGAATCCGACGCCGCCGAAAGGCATGGTTTCGATAAACAGATGAATGTTCACCTGATTAATGGCACCGCCGCCGAAGGACAAGGTCGCGAGAAAATGATCGATCGCCTTCTGGTCACGGCTGAAGAGGAAACCGGAAAGGGGCTTCGGACGCTTCTTCACCTCACGGATGGCGGCCTCCATACTCTTATAAGTAAGGATTGGGAGGAGCGGTCCAAAGATTTCGTCCTCCATGATCGGATCGTCCCAGGTAACGGG
>JABCYZ010000006.1 GCA_013289955.1 Acidobacteriota bacterium | reverse complement strand
GCCACAAGGGTGCGAGTTGCTCGCGAAACCAGCGCTCCACCTCGCTCACTCCATCAGCTTTAGCTCTCATATCGTATGTGTGCCATATAACACACATGCATTGCAAGGATTTTCTTCCAGACCGGTGTTGTTTAACCTCAACACAAAGCGGCAGGCTACATCCACTCAGCGGCAACTAAAAACTGGGGGTGGGCAAGGCCGCCAGATCCCTTGACAACATAAGCGGGGGTTCCTGCGTCTAAACACCTGAGACTATGACGTAAGCCGCCACGAATGGCACTTTGAGCCCCGTCCTCCCGGACAGTGACGACCCCGGCGCATTGAATTTCCGGGACAACCGTCCTTTATTTGCAGTGCTATACTTATGGTGGGGATCGCAGGGAGTTATTTTTGAACGCACCTGCGATACCGCTGGCTTGGGATAGTGGGCATGTGCGGCCTAGCTAGATAGGAGCAGCGACATGGGTGAGCAAGTTAAAGAGCTTTTCAATTGGGCGCGGCGCCGCAAGATCCTGGCGTCGTTTTTTGTAGCATTCACGCTCATCGTGGGAATCATGATTGGCTCCGTGATCTCGGGCCGTGTTTCCGCCATGAAATCGTTCAGCGGCACCGATGCGTCGCGACTCACGGTGCCCGACCCGATCCCCTCGGCTAGCTCGTTTTCCGGCATCGTAAATCGCGTCGAGCCCGCCGTCGTCAACATTGCCACGACGCAGGTTCTCGAGAAAAAGCCCAACTCCAAAATGCGCCGCTCGAAACCTTCGAGCCCCAATACCAATCCCGACGAAGACAATGACCCGATGCAGGATTTCTTCGACCGCTTCTTCGACGGCCGTCAGGATGGCCCTCCTCAGGCAGAGCGCAGCCTCGGCTCCGGAGTAATCGTCGACAAGCGCGGCTACATTCTCACCAACAATCACGTCATCGAAAACGCCACCAAGATTCAGGTTCAGCTCAATAACGATACCGCGCGCTACACCGCCAAGGTTGTCGGCGCGGATGATGATACCGATTTGGCTGTCATCAAGATCGAGGTAAGCAAGGAACTCCCCACCGCCAAGCTCGGCAATTCGGACGGCGTGCAAGTCGGTGATTGGGCCCTGGCGATTGGTAGCCCCTTCGGCTTGCAAGCCACCGTCACCGCCGGCATCATCAGCGCCAAAGACCGTGGCGGCCTGGGTCTCGCCAAGCAATTTCAGCGCTTCATCCAAACCGATGCAGCCATCAACCCGGGCAATTCGGGCGGACCGCTGGTGGATTTGGCTGGCCAGGTCATCGGCATCAACACCGCCATCATTACCGGCAGCCGCGGCTACGAAGGCGTCGGCTTCGCGCTTCCCTCGAACACCGCGATTAGTGTCTACAACCAGCTCATCGCCAACGGCCGCGTCACCCGCGGTTCGATTGGGGTCCGGTTTGAGGAAGAGCTCGGCACCAACCCGATCACGCTCAAGTCGCTCGGTGCTCCGTATGGTGTAGTGCTCGAATACATCGAGCCCGGCAGCCCAGCCGAAAAGGCCGGACTTAAGGGTGGCGACGTCATCACCAGTGTCAACGGTCAGACCATCAAAACCGGCAACGATCTGGTTAACCCCATTGCGCAGGCAACCATCGGCACGAAAATGAAACTCACCTATGTCCGCGATCGCACCCAGAAAGAGGCGACCGTCGTCGTGGAAGACCGCACGCACGTCTTCCCGAACACAGCTGGCCGTCTGGGTGACCAACCTGGCGAGGCCGCGCCGATTGAGTTTGGTCTCCATGTGGACAACTTGACGCACGATCGCGCGCAGCGCTTCGGCATGGATGGCAAGAAGGGCGTCATCGTGACCGACGTTGATCCCGCCAGCTTTGCCTCGGACGATCTAGGCTTCTCCCGCGGCGACGTCATTGCCGAGATCAATCACACACCGATCGAGTCTCTCGAGGACTATCGGGCTGTCGTGTCCAAGCTCAAACCTGGCGACAATGTGGTCTTTAAGGTTTTGAGCCGCCGGGATGATATTACGCTGACGTTATTCTTGTCCGGCGTTGTACCGGCGGAGAACCAGCACCAATAAACCCCGGGAGACGCTTGCGTCTCAGGTAGATCGACGAAAACCAATGCGAGTGCGAAAAGCGACCCACCTGGCCCTGGCGCTGCTCGTTGCAGCAGGTATGGGTGTAAGTGCCGCCGCTGCGAAAGCCCAGGGCAGCGGTTCTGCTAAATCGCCTGCAACAAGATCTGGTGCGAGAACACACCGCACGAAATCTGCCCGAAAAGCAACACGATCCGAAAGAGGGCAAAAGGCCCCCGATCCGCAGCGCATCTCTGAAATTCAGGCGGCGCTCGCAAAGGATGGATCGTTTACCGACAAACCAAGCGGCAAGTGGGACCCATCAACCATCGACGCCATGAAGAAATTTCAAGAGGCGCACGGTCTGAATCCCTCGGGGAAGCTTGACGCGAAGACATTGCAGAAACTTGGCCTTGGCTCCCAAACCGCCGGCCTTGCCGCGCCCATGCCTCCGGTTAGTTCCTCTTCGCTCGCTCGAAGCCCATCGTCGCCTGTCCGCCGCCAGCAATAAGCTACCCTTGGACCTAGGAGCCGAAGTCTAATTTTGCGGGGCCAACGTGGAGTCCCGCCGGAAGACGCGTCTCGGGCACGAGCGCATGGCTCTGAAAAATAGTGGGTTAGGGCTCGAGGGAAGAAGGAAACACCCGGCCCAGCAGATAACCAAGGCCGGGTAACACTGTTCCGGTACCGAAGCAAACTCTCCAGAAAACTTCGGAAAGTGGCGCACGAGCCAGCCCGCTAGGGTGAAGCGAGCAGGCTCGCACGCTCAAGGAGAAACATCCGTTGCCGTGTAGACCGTAGTTCGGTCGGAAATATTCCCGCATCGCCCGAGCTGCAAAAGGAGATGGGGTTAGGGGGAGAACCGCCCGGTTACAGGGAGTCTCGGGCGTTCAGCCACCGGGATAAAATAGGCCTCTAATTTTCGAGCTGCGTCTGAAGAATCTCTCCAGGGAGCGCAACCATTGTCGGCCGGACGGCCGCTGCTTTGGGAGTCCCGTTTGCCGGCACTCGTACGGATTCCGTCTGTGTATACATGATATTCCTGGCCTTGGTCGCGCCCGGATCGGCGTTCAGGCGTTCGATGCGAATGCCCAGAGTCCGTTCCAGTTGGAAGAGCTCCGACCTCTGCTCTCGTGAGAAGAGGGTAGAAGCGACTCCATGGCTTCCAGCACGGCCCGTTCGGCCAACGCGATGAATGAAGTTCTCAGCCACATCCGGCAGGTCGTAGTTGATGACGTGCACGATGTCCTGCACATGGATCCCGCGGGAAGCAAGATCGGTTGCAACGAGTACGCGATAGCGCCCCTGCTGAAATCCGGCAAGCGCTGCGTTCCGTTGCGATTGTGAGCGATCGCCGTGGATCATCGCCGCAGAAAAGCCGTCGCGGTTCAGACTCTTGGTGATGCGCTCCGTTCCGCGCTTGGTGCGCGAGAAGACCAGGCAGCGCCCCGTTTCCTTCGCGAGCAAACGCTGCAGCATCTCTTGTTTTCTGTCGACGGAAACTTCAAATGCCTGCATACGCACATTTTCTGAGGGCTTCAGGATCGAGCCAAACGCGAGTCGCGCCGGATTCTTCAGATAGTCCTTTACCAGGTGGGCTACCGACGTTTCAAGCGTCGCCGAAAAGCACATAGTCTGGCGATCTTTCGGCAGGATCGATGCGATGCGCTTGATGGCCGGGAGAAATCCCATGTCCAGCATGCGGTCCGCTTCGTCGAGAACCAAAATCCGCAACGAGTTGAAATTGAAGAGCTTGCGGTCGAGATAGTCTTCCAAACGCCCCGGAGTCGCTACAACGATGCGCGCTCCCTTGCGAATGGCGTTAAGTTGGGCGCCTTCAGCGAGTCCGCCAACGACGAGCGCCGCGGGCAGAAGCTGAGGACCGCGCAGGGTGTTGAATACGGCCACGACTTGCATGGCCAATTCACGCGTCGGCACCAGCACGAGAGCCGCGATTCCGGGCGTCTTGCTCTTGAGCAGTTGCTCAATGACCGGGATCAGGAACGCCAGGGTTTTGCCGGTTCCGGTTTGCGCGGTTGCGAGCACGTCCTTGCCCTCGAGCGCTTGCGGGATAGCCGCAGCCTGCACGGGGGTCGGCGTCGAAAATCGCGCGTTTGCCAATCTTTCCTTCATATAGGCGGAGATTGGTAATTCTGTGAAACTTTGCATTCGTATTGCTTTCTTGCTGGCGGAAGCGGCTCTGGCGCACACACGTTCGGTGCAAGCGCGGCAATTCGCATTGCCAGTCTTGTTTTAGATTACGCTGAAGACTTACGGAGACCACTGCAGGCGGGTAATCTCAGATCAACAACTCAACGTGAGGGACCGCACAACACAACCGAGGTATTAAGCGCAAACACAGTGTAGCACGCCTGCGCCCAGAATACGAAGCAAATCGGCTGTTAAAATTGGAACCTGGCACCAGGAGGTTTCCACCTCGAGAGAGGGGCCCTGGATCGGCGGAATGCAGGGCATCGCACGGCAGGCACTATAGGCCGGTACCAAGTTCCTCGACACCGGCTCTTGATATCTTCACGTCGTCCTCGGATTTGCCGCCGCTGAAAGCGGCGATTAGATAGCCGTTTTTCCCGTGAACAATGACGCCGCCTTTCCATCCGAATTCTCCGGTCATGGGCGGGCGCACCTGGCTACCGCTGTCTCTGAGCGTATCCGCCATCTCGACGGCTTTGGCATAGGCGATGCCGATCAGATTTGCACCTTTATCAGCCTGTGACGGTTCGTCTCGCATTCTGCCGATCACAAGCATTTTCGAGGTCCACGACTGGATCTTGTCGCCTTCGAAGTACGCTACTACCGCGACGCCACCAATGCCGAGTTCGTCTGCGCGCTTCTTCATGGCTGTCAGGGCCGCATTGGCCAAGCCATCGAACGGATTGGCCTGAGCCGGGCCATTCAGGAAAGCGGGGTCCATCCTGGCAATCGCGACGCGAAGGCTCACGGAATCCGCGGTTGGAAAATCGGCGGGAACTTTCTGGGTCACACGGCCGGTGGCCGCCCATTCTGCGCCACGCTGGTAGGTCGTTATGAAACCTACGCAGCTTAACGCCTGAACATCATGTCCCATGGTGGTATGAAAAACCCGGCCCTTGCCGTAGGTCAAGACCATAAGCATCGGCTCGTCATGCCCGGTGCCATGATTCGCCGGATCGGAATGAGCGGTCGCAAGTACGGTCATATTTTCCCCTGGCCCGCGAAGCGTTGCGTAGAGCTCATCCGCGCCGTGCATCCAGACGCGCGGCAGCCCCTTCATGATGGGGTGTTCCGGCGCGCGAGTTTCTAGCTGAAAAGGGAGCCGGTTTCCGTGAGAGCCGGCAGACCCGGAGGAATTGTCAGAGACCAGCTTGCCCTCCTTGAAATACCACAGGAGACCGGACTTTTCTGATCGTCCACGCCAGCCGCCGATGCCGATCATCTGATTGAAGGCGGGCCAATCGGGGAAGGAATTGTCGGCTGCATGGACGACTACAAGACCTCCGCCGTTCTTGACATAGTTCTCCAGCTCGAGACGCAGGTCAGCGGGCCAGTCTGGCGCGTCGTAATTCAGGACGATGGTTTGATAAGCGCTGAAATCCGGCTTGAAGTTGCTAAAGTCCTCGCCAAAACGCGGAGATGTCACGACCGTGACCCGAAAAATCCCCGCGTCTTCCAGCTCCTTTTTCAGTACGGTCGAGGTCAGCTGCCATGCGTGATACGGACCGCCGCTCTGGCCGTCAAGAAGGAGTACACGGATCGGCTCCGTTTTTCCGGGGCCGTGGGCCGCAGAAAGCGCTGTGCTTCCCAGTATTGACAGAATCATGGCAAAGACGAGTTTCTTCATGTTCTCTCCTCGTATTGGAAGCTTGGCCTCGCGGCACAGGCCTTAAAAACACGAGCAGAAATCGCTCGTAACAAAGCCGATCCCGCCGATAAGAGCAGATCGTTGCCCGGAGCCATCCGATGCCTCCTGGAGCATACTCTGAACCAGAAATCCTAGCCGAAACTCTCGACTTCTGACCAGCGCTTTCGGGCTCCCCGACGCTCGTCCGGGAGAAGACGGAAATTGAAGGTAATCGGGGATGGAAGGACATATATCCCGCGTGACGGCGCCCTGTGTCTCACGGCATGGGCAGAAAAGGAATTTCAACGCGTGAGTTCCTGGCCAAGAAGAAGGCCTGGCTCCGCTGGCACCCACCCGAGTTTCGACGGACTTTATTTTTGCTAATGCGAGTGATTTGGCTAACGGGGATTCTTTGTGGCTGGCGGATGATCGGCGCAGGCGTGAGACGCGAATTCCTGGTCGCGCTGGCGTTCGTAGTGCGTCTTCATCTCGGCAATGGATTCGCCAACAAGCGGCCCCTGGGGCTTGAACGCCCAGGCACACTCGGAGCAACCCCAGCCCTGAAAATTCTGGCCATCCAGCCAGACAAGCTTGCGACGCATGGACACGATGCTCCCTGGGGACAGCGTCGAGACAAAAGCAGGTCTTTTCGTTCCGCTGAGCGAAGTTCAGCTCGAGCCGCCGCGTTTTGAACGCACAGACGAACCAATCTGTTCGCGCAGGGGCAAAACACTAACTGTCGAAAGGGGCTGCTGTCTGTGGTGTGCGCAACACTCGCGGCGACAGCTATCTCAATCCGAGTTCGTCTTCAAACTGTTGAATGACGCCGTAGCATTCGCACGAGGATTTTTCGAGCTTCCTGCGGTTCACAATTTTCACGGCGCCCCGCACGTACTCTATGATTCCGTTTTTTTGCATGATCGATGCCGCCAAGCTCACGGTGGTGCGGTCCGTACCCATCATGGTGGCAATAAAATCGTGCGTAATGGGAAGCGTCCCGGAGCCGACCCGGTCCTGAGTCATCAGGAGCCACCGCGAAAGACGCTGCTGGATATCGTGCAAGCGATTGCACGCCGCGGTCTGTGCCACCTGCATTCCCTGAATCCCCGTATGCCTGTTCATAAGCGTACGCAGCTGCGGCGCCGAACGCAGAATGCGTTCGAGCGCATTACCCATCATTCGAAAGCCGTCACCGGCGATCTGGATGATCTCCCGGACCGAACTTCTGCTCAAGCCGGTGGCCAGCCCTGACCCGGTGTAGCCTTCCTTGCCTACTACGCCGACTTCCACGGTTCTGCCGTCTTTGGTGACCACAACTTGAGAAACCATTCCTCGGTTTGGGAAATAGAGGAACTCGATGTCTTGTGCCGGCTCATGAAGACTGAGATGACTTGGCAGGTCGACATACGTCAAATCAGCCCGCAGCAAATCGAATTCATTGTCTGGCGCGGCCAGCAGTACTTTGTTGGTTATCTGCTTTCCCTCGGTATTGGTCCGCTGCTCTCGCGGTACGGCTCGAAGGTTTTTTCCGTTCATGTCAGCCCTCTATAGCGCCGGCGTGCACTGTAGCCAAAGGGTGAAGTTTCCTGGCTTCCGGGGTTCCTGTTCATTCGACCAGAAAAAGGCGGATCGAGCTGTGCGAAATGGAACAGTTCAGAAAACCGGGGAACCCCGATTTGACGGTCCTTTGAACGGACGGTAGACTTTAGACTCCACGCGGTGCCCCGTGTTCAATCCCGCAGGCACAACGAGAATTTCAACCAGAGATTCAAGGCAACGGAGAAGAAAAGCATGGCTACCTCAGTAGCGCCTCGAGTATTCAAGAACTTTATCAATGGCGAATGGGTGGAATCGCGCAGCGGCAAGGCTTATGAAAACCGCAATCCTGCGAACACCGATGAGCTGGTCGGAATGTTCGTGTCCTCGACGTCGGAAGACGTGGATGCGGCTGTGGACGCAGCGAAAGAGGCTTACAAGAAGTGGCGCCTGGTTCCCGCGCCGAAGCGCGCGGAGATTTTGTTTCGCGCGGCGGAACTGCTGGTGCAGCGCAAAGAAGAATATTCCAAGGACATGACGCGCGAGATGGGCAAAGTCCTGGCGGAAACGCGCGGTGACGTGCAGGAAGCCATCGATATGACGTATTACATGGCTGGCGAGGGGCGCCGGCTGTTCGGCCAGACGACCCCCTCAGAGCTCCCCAACAAGTTCGCCATGAGTGTGCGGCAATCGATTGGCGTGTGCGGAATGATTACGCCGTGGAATTTCCCGATGGCGATTCCGTCGTGGAAGATGACCCCGGCGCTTATCAGCGGCAACACTGTCGTGCTGAAGCCGGCTGAGGACACTCCGCTGTCCTCCTATCATCTCGTGCAGGTTTTGGCAGAAGCTGGCATCCCGCCCGGCGTAGTGAACATCGTCAGCGGAGATGGCCCGGGCGCGGGCGCGCCTTTGGCGGCGAGCGAAGACGTGCCGGTGGTCAGTTTTACGGGTTCGACGGCGGTTGGCCGGTTAATTGCGCAGGCTTGCGCGCCGACGTTCAAGCATTGCAGCCTTGAAATGGGCGGCAAGAATATCATTGTCGTCATGGACGATGCGAATCTCGATCTCGCCGTGGATGGAGCGGTCTGGGGGGGATTTGGCACGACCGGCCAGCGTTGCACGGCGGCGAGCCGCGTGGCCGTACACAAGAGCATTTATCACGAATTTGTTTCGCGGTTCGTGGATCGCGTGAAAGCGTTGCGCGTCGGCAACGGCCTCGATTCCGCTACTGATATGGGTCCTTGCATCAACGAGCAGCAATTGAAAACCGTGATGGACTACGTCGAAATCGGCAAGAACGAAGGTGCCAAGCTTCTGACCGGCGGAAATCGTCTAGACAGCGGCATCCACCTAAAGGGCTGGTTCCACGCCCCGACCATCTTTGGCGATTGCTCGCCGCAGATGCGCATTGCCCAGGAAGAAATCTTTGGCCCGGTTGTCTCTGTCATCCCCATCGACAGCTTCGAGCAGGGAATTGAAGTCGCCAACGGGGTCCCGTACGGTCTTTCCGCTTCGATCTACACGCGCAACGTGAACCAGGCCTTCGCCGCCACGCGGGATCTTTACACCGGCATCGTTTACGTGAACGCCCCGACCATCGGCGCCGAAACACACTTGCCCTTTGGCGGCACGAAGCAAACCGGCAACGGCCACCGCGAAGCTGCGATTGCCGCTATCGATTTCTTCTCCGAATGGAAGACCATCTACATCGACTATTCCGACAAGCTCCAGCGCGCCCAGATCGACAACAACTAGCCAGGCGCATTGGCCCTCGCGAAACGAGCGGATAACCCCGATTGACGCTGCTTGACACGCTTTCTACAATATACGTAGCGCTCTTCAGCACCTGGCGTAGAGTGCTGCTATGAGGAATCCAGCCTTACAGGAACGGCGAAACCGGCAGATCCTCGCGGATCTTGTGCGGGCTTATATCGAGACCGGCGAGCCCGTCTCTTCACGCGCGATCTCGAAGCGTTACGAAGAGACGCTGAGTACGGCGACGATTCGCAACGTCATGGCTGACCTTGAAGACGGGGGCTTGCTCTATCAGCCGCACACTTCGGCGGGACGCGTACCCACCGCCGCCGCGTATCGCTTCTTCGCGCAGGAGATTGCTTCGCAGGCGACTTTGACAATCGGTGATCGCGACTGGATTCAGCGCGAAATGGGCGGTGCAAAGACTGCTTCAGAAATTACGGAGCGCGCGGGGCACGTACTAGCAGAAGTATCCAACGGCTTGGGTATCATTGTTTCGCCGCCGCTCGGGAGAACCGTTCTCGAGCACGCCAGGATGTGGCTGCTTCCGGACGGCCGTGTCGTTGTCGTCCTGATTTCACCCGGAGGGAACACTCGCGATAAAATTGTTCGCCCGAGCAGGCCTTTTGCCCAATCCGAGCTCGATGCCACCGCGGACTTCTTGAATCGCCACTATTCCGGTTGGACTCTCGAAGCAATTCGCGGCGACCTGCTCCTGAAACTAGCGACCGATCGCGAGCAATATGAGGGGATTATCGGCAATGCCCTCACTTTGTGGGATCCGGCGATGCTCGGAGAGAGGCAGACGAGTGAGGTGCATGTGGAAGGTACGGCCCAGATTGTGGGCACCCCCGAATTCACAAATCAGGCACGGCTGCGCGAGCTGCTTGCGGCCATCGAAGAAAAGCATCGCTTGGTCACGGTGCTGAATGCGTGCATCGAAACGCCCGAGCCCGTCCATGTGCAGATTGGAGTGAAGGAGATATCGGAAGCCGGCGACAACCTGGCCATCATCAGCGCGCCGTATACGCGAAACGACCTGGTGCAAGGCTCGCTCGGCGTCCTCGGCCCGACTCGCATGCATTACGAGCGCGCTATGACCGCTGTCGCGTACGTGGCGCAGCTATTCAGTGAAGCTTTGAGCAAAATTTGAAACACTTTTTCCAGAAGAGAGGCGGCAAGGTGCCCGACAAGGATTCACCATTTAGCACAGAAGGGCGCGCCGAGAACGCCGGCGCGGATCCCTCCGACGAAGCCAAACTCAGCGCGGATTCCGCCGCTGCCGATGCCGAAGTCGCGAAGATCGCCGGCGAACTAAACGAGCTGCGCCAGACGCTCATGCGCCGTCAGGCGGACTTCGACAACTATCGCAAGCGCATCGAAAAGGAACGTGCCGACGATGCCAAGCGGTCTACCGCGCGGGTGGTCGAAAGCCTAATCCCGATTATTGACGGTTTCGAACAGGCTCTTCTGGCGCATCGCGAAGCCGAGTACGAAAGCTACCGCAAGGGCTTCGAGCTCATTTACAGGCAGCTCCTGGATAACGTCACTCGCCTCGGCGTCGAGCGCACCGACCCGCTCGGCAAGCAATTTGACCCGCACTTGCATCAAGCGATGGACCGCACGGAAACTGTGGATCAGGAAGACGGCACAATTCTGCAGGTATTTCAGCCTGGTTACGTTTTTCATGGCCGAGTGCTACGGCCGGCGATGGTCCGAGTAGCTGTTCATCCCGGCGGGGCATCCAAAGAGGCGCGGAACTAATCCGCGCGGAGTTCACTCCAGAGAACGGATCGAGCAGAGGGGATTCGATGGCAAAGGGGAATCAACGAGATTTTTACGAGGTGCTCGGCGTTTCGCGCACCGCTTCGGTCGAAGAGATAAAGTCTTCGTACCGAAAGTCCGCGCTGAAGTGGCACCCGGACCGCAATCCGGAAAACAAGGAAGAAGCCGAAGTGAAGTTCCGGGAGTGCACGGAAGCCTACAGCGTGCTGAGCGATCAGCAGAAGCGCGAGGTTTACGACACCTACGGCCATGCCGGTCTTTCCGGAGCGAGCGGCGGCGTGGACTTCAACAGCACTGTGTTTCGGGATTTCCACGACATTCTGGGTGATTTTTTCGGGTTCGAGGACCTCTTCGGGGGCAGCGCGGGCGGCGGGCGCACGCGCCGGCGCCAGCAACGCGGCACTGATCTGCGCTATGACATGACGCT
This sequence comes from Acidobacteriota bacterium, assembly GCA_013289955.1. Classification (GTDB taxonomy): domain Bacteria; phylum Acidobacteriota; class Terriglobia; order Acidiferrales; family UBA7541; genus Acidiferrum. The sequence goes on along the minus strand of JABCYZ010000006.1, from coordinate 241,358 downwards.
GACCTTTGAAGAAGCCTCCGCGGGTGTCACCACAAAAATCAAGCTGCCCCGCCAGGAGTACTGCGAAGTCTGCAACGGCACTGGCGCCAAAAAAGGGACTGGCATCGTCGCTTGCCAGACGTGCGGCGGCCGCGGCCAGCTGGCTTATCAGCAGGGTTTCTTCACCATTACGCGCACGTGCCCCGCCTGCCAGGGCGCCGGACAAATCGTCAAGGAGCGGTGCCCCCATTGCCAGGGTCAGGGACGCATGGAACGCGAAAAAACGATCGAGCTGCGCATTCCGCCAGGGGTGGATTCCGGCACGCGCCTCCGCGTCACCGGTGAAGGCGAGCCTGCGCCCAATGGCGGCGCACCGGGCGATCTTTACGTCGTTCTCGACGTCAAGGAACATCCGTTTTTCGAACGGCGCGGCGCCGATCTCTACTGCACGATTCCGCTTAGCATAACGCAAGCCGCGCTCGGCACGGAATTGCAAGTTCCCGGCCTCAACGGCGAGGAAAGACTAAGAATTCCCGAAGGTACGCAAAGCGGCGCGGTTTTCCGTATCAAGGGCAAAGGCCTCGCCGATCCGCGTGGGGGCGGGAAAGGCGATCTCTACTATCACGTTCGCGTTCTCACACCCACCAAGCTTACGCGTGAGCAGCGCAAGCTGCTTGAACAGCTCGGCGCTTCTCTCAAAGTGGAAAACAAACCAGCCGACCGCAATTCCACCATCTTCGACAAGGTAAAAGACATCTTCGGCTAGCGGGCCTTTCCTGCGCTAGAATTCTCGCGTGCGCCGCAGATTCTTTGTCGACCAATTCACCGGAACTACCGCGATCATGGAAGGCGACGCCGCGCACCACCTCGGCCACGTTCTGCGCGCCCAAACGGGACAGCTCTACGAACTCAGCGACGGTAGAGCCGCGTGGCTCGCCCGCATCGAATCGGTTTCCCGCAATCGGGTAGAATTCGCGCTCCTCGAGCAACTCCCCGCGCCGCTGCCCCGAATCGACGTCACGCTTCTGCTTTCCATCGTCAAATTCGACGCGTTTGAATGGGCCATCGAAAAAGCGACGGAACTCGGCGTCAACAGAATCATTCCCCTGGCCTCCGCCCGCAGCGAAAAAGGCCTCCTGGCCGCCGCCGAGAAGCGTTCCGGGCGCTGGCAAAAAATCCTCCTCGAATCTTCACAGCAATCCCGCCGGCTCCACCTTCCCCGGCTCGAAGAGCTCGCCAAACCTGCTCCGGCGTTCGCTGCCGAAACCGCCGATTTCCGCTTTTTGCTTTCCGAGCGCAGCGATGCCGCTTCGATCCGGAGTTCTTTGTCGGGTTCGAAGGATCCAAAGACCGCTGGTGCCACGCACTCCAGCCTGGCCGTGGCCATTGGCCCCGAAGGTGGCTGGACCGAGGGCGAACTAGCCGCGGCTCGCTCCGCGGGGTTCCACGAAGTCTCGCTCGGTCAGCTCATCCTTCGAACGGAAACAGCCGTCATTGCCGCCCTCGCCACGCTGAATTTTGCCCTCTCGGCCGACTAAGCGGGCACTCTACGGAAAACTCCCGGAATCCTGCAGGCAACGTCCCTGCGCCAGGCGCGAATCTCACTTGACGGCCGAGAAAAATGGGCTCGTGCACGCGAGCGTCCGACAGCCATGCGCCGCACAAATCCAATCTAGCGCGGCTGCGATCCCCGTGCTATAAATAGAAGGCAGCACAAAAATGCAAAGCACGGACCAGAACCAACCTCTTGCTCCATCGGTTCCGGAAACTCCAGCGCCGGCGCCGCCGACAACCCATTCCCTGAGAAATGAAATCCGTGTTTGGACGCGCGATCTGCTGATCGCCATCGGCCTCGCGCTCGTCATCATTGTGTTCCTCTATCAGCCGGTAAAAGTCGAAGGTACCAGCATGGCTCCCCTGCTTTCCGACCAGGAGCGCATTTTCATCAATAAGTTTGTCTATCGGTTCGAACCGATCCAGCGGCGCGACGTTGTAGTTTTCTGGTATCCTCTCGACCATTCGAAATCGTTCATCAAACGCGTCATCGGATTGCCGGGGGAAAGCGTCGAGATTCGGCAGGGGATCGTCTACGTCAACGGCCACGCCATTGATGAGCCTTATGTGCCCGCGCAGTACGAAGACATGAGCGACTTTGGCCCGCTCCGCGTTCCCAAGGATAGCTACTTTGTGATGGGCGACCACCGCATCAGCTCGAATGATTCGCGCGTCTTCGGCCCAGTGGCCAGCAAATTTATTTACGGCCGCGCCGTTTTTGCTTATTGGCCGGTCGATCATTTCGGCTCGCTTTCCACGACGGAAGCCAGTTCCACAAATTCGAAGTGACTGGCATAGTTCATGAATCTTCTCGGAGGACAACCTGACCGAAGTTCAGCACCGGCCCGCCACTCTCGCCCTGGAAGACGGACGCATATTTAACGGCCGTGCTGCCGGCGCTATCACGCGCCGCGGCGGCGAAGTCGTTTTCAATACCAGCCTCACGGGTTATCAGGAAGTTTTCACCGATCCAAGTTATGCAGGGCAGATCGTTTGCCTAACCTACCCGCACATCGGGAATGTAGGGGCCAATCTCGACGACGAAGAATCCGCGCGGCCGTATATCGAGTCGCTCATTGTTCGCGAATTTTCGCAAATCTCTTCGAACTGGCGTTCCGCCGAAACCGCACAGCTCTATTTAAATCGGCACAAAATCCCGGCTATCTGGGATATCGACACGCGTGCGCTCGTCCGCCACATTCGGAATGTGGGCGCGCTGCGCGGTGTGGTGGCCACCGACGGCACGCCCGCCGAACAATTGATCTTCGAAGCCAAGCAATTGCCCGCGATGGCGGGGCAGGAACTCGCAAGCCGCGTCAGCTGCAAGAAGGCTTACGGCTGGGAAAAGAGTTCCATCGAGCTGACGATTCCGCCCTGGTCGGAAGCGATGGGGGAGTCCGGCAGAGTTTCGGATTCGCGGAAGTTTCGCGTGGCGGCGTACGATTTTGGAATCAAGCAAAACATATTGCGGCTTCTTGTCGATCATCACTGCGATGTGTGGGTTGTCCCGTCAGAAACCTCAGCCGCAGACGTACTCGAGCTTAAGCCGGATGGAGTTTTCCTTTCAAATGGCCCCGGCGATCCGGAGCCCGTAGGCTACGCCGTCGAAAACATTCAGAAGCTCCTCGGCCGAGTCCCCATCTTCGGGATCTGCCTCGGCCATCAGCTCTGCGGTCTGGCCCTGGGCGGGAAAACGTTCAAGCTGAAATTCGGCCATCACGGTTCGAACCACCCGGTGCAAAATCTTTTGACCCAAAAAGTGGAAATCACCGCCCAGAATCACGGGTTCTGCGTCGATCCGGAATCTCTTCCGTCGAGCGACGTCGAGATTACCCACGTGAATCTCAACGACCACACCAACGAAGGCATGCGTCACAAAAATCTGCCTCTTTTCAGTGTGCAGTATCATCCTGAAGCTTCGCCGGGCCCTCACGACTCCCATTACCTTTTTACGCAGTTCACGGCGATGATGAAGGAGCACGCAGCGTGAAGTGGAAGTTGCTCTTCGTCGTGCTCTTGTTCGGATTTTTATCTGCGTCTCATGCCGCGGATTCGGCTGAGCCTGTTGCCGTGGACGAGATTTGCGGAAGACTTGTTTCCGTCGATGCTCCCGGGAAGGGAGCAGGGAATTCCGTGAAAGAAGCAGTTAAGCCGTTCGAACACACTCGCGTTCGTCTATTTCCGCCGACGGCCGGCGCGGATTGCTGTGCGTTGATGACGCCCGTTGCCGAGGTGACGACCAGCCGTGACGGCAGCTTTCAATTCAAAAAATCCGTGCCCGGCGATTATTGGCTGGTGGCGACACTCGGCGGGATCGAATACAAGCTTCTGATTCGCTATCAACCGGGAAAGAAGGGCTCGGTGGACTGTTCGAGGTATTTATATGTCCTCGAAAACGGCAAGTTTCAGTTTCAAAGGGCGGACTCCCTGGTCCAGGTTCGGGCGGCTTGCCTCACCGGCTTTTAGTTTGGAGCAAACGACGATACTCTAACTGCTAATGCCAAAACGCACTGACATCAAGAAAATTCTAATAATCGGTTCTGGCCCCATCGTCATCGGCCAAGCCTGCGAATTTGACTATTCCGGCGCACAGGCGTGCAAGGCCCTGCGCGCCGAGGGCTACGAGGTGGTTCTGGTCAATTCGAACCCGGCTACGATCATGACCGATCCCGAGCTGGCGCACCGCACCTACATCGAGCCGCTCACGAAGGAGTATCTCAACGAGATTCTCGCACGGGAAAAGCCGGACGCGCTTCTGCCGACTGTCGGAGGACAGACGGCTCTGAACCTCGCCGTCGAACTCGCCGAGAGCGGCATTCTCGAAAAACACAAGGTCGAGATGATCGGCGCATCGCTGCGCGCCATCAAAGTGGCCGAAGACCGGCTGTGGTTCAAGGATGCCTGCCGCAAAATAGGGCTTGAAGTTCCGGCCTCGGCGCTCGTCAATAACGCGCAGGATGCGTTGCGTTTGTGCGATCAGCTTGGATTTCCGCTCGTCATTCGACCGTCGTTCACACTGGGCGGAACCGGCGGGTCCATCGCCTACAACAAAGAAGAATTTGGTGAAGCCATCGCTCACGCGCTGGACATGAGCCCGGTTCACGAGGCTCTTGTGGAAGAATCCGTTCTGGGCTGGAAGGAATACGAACTCGAGGTGATGCGCGATCACCGCGACAATTTCGTGGTCATCTGCACGATCGAGAATTTTGACCCCATGGGCGTTCATACCGGCGATTCCATCACCGTGGCCCCCGCGCAGACGCTGACCGACAAGGAATATCAGCGCATGCGCGACGCTGCTGCCGCGATTATCCGCGAAGTCGGCGTCGAAACCGGCGGCTCGAATGTGCAGTTCGCCATCAATCCTGAAAATGGGCGCATGACGGTCATCGAAATGAATCCGCGTGTCTCCCGGAGCTCGGCGCTGGCCAGCAAAGCGACCGGTTTCCCTATCGCCAAGATCGCCGCGCGTTTGGCCGTGGGCATGACCCTTGACGAAATTCCCAACGACATCACCAAGAAAACTCCGGCGTGTTTTGAACCGACCATCGATTACGTGGTCGTGAAAATCCCCAAGTGGCAGTTTGAAAAGTTTCCGGGCGCAGACAGCACTCTCGGAACACAAATGAAGTCCGTTGGCGAAGTGATGGCCATCGGACGCACCTTCAAGGAAGCCCTGCAAAAGGGAATTCGCTCTCTGGAACCGCACACTCCCTGGCGCGCCCCCGCCGAAACACCGGATTCCCTTCTGCGCGAGAAGCTGGCAACCCCGCGGCCCGATCGTATCCATTGGCTTCTCACCGCAGTCGACAAGGGGCTGCCCGCCGAAGAGATCTCTGAACTCACCAAAATCGATCCCTGGTTCATCCATCAGATTGAAGAGCTCGTAGCCATGAATCGCCGCGCCGCGACGGTCACCGTGGAAACCGCATCGAAAGAGCTGCTCCGCGAGGTCAAGCGTCACGGGACCAGCGACGAGCAGCTCGCGCAAATCTGGAAGAGCACTCCAGCCTCCGTCCGTCTGCAACGCGCCCGCTACGGGGTTGCGCCGGTTTTCAAGCGCGTGGACACCTGCGCCGCCGAATTCGAATCGTTCACGCCCTACCTGTATTCCACGTACGAAGATGAAGACGAATCCGACGTCCAGCCTCGACAGAAAATCATGATTCTCGGTAGCGGTCCGAACCGCATCGGGCAGGGAATTGAATTTGACTACTGCTGCTGCCATGCGGCCTACGCCCTTCGCGAGGATGGTTTCGAAACCATCATGGTGAATTGCAACCCGGAGACGGTTTCGACCGACTATGACACTTCCGATCGCCTCTATTTCGAACCGCTGACGCTCGAAGACGTTCTCGCGATTGTCGATCGCGAAAAACCGCAAGGCGTCATCGTCCAATTCGGCGGACAAACGCCTCTGAATCTCGCGCAAGAACTCAAGCGCAATGGCGTCCCGATCATCGGGACCGCGCCCGAATCCATTGACCTTGCCGAAGACCGGCGCCGGTTTGGCGGTTTGCTCGAAAAACTGAAGATACCGCAGCCCCGCAACGGCACCGCGCTGGTTCCGGAAGAAGCGGCGCGCGTTGCCGCCGAAATCGGCATGCCGGTTCTTGTCCGCCCAAGCTACGTTCTCGGCGGGCGCGCCATGGTCATCGCCTACGACGTAAACACGGTGCAGGAGTACGTCGCACAAGCCGCGATGATGGGCCCCGCGCGGCCGGTTCTGATTGATCAGTTTCTCGAAGAAGCCACGGAAGTCGATGTCGATGCTCTCGCCGACGGGAAAGATGTCGTCATTGGCGGCATCATGGAGCACATCGAAGAAGCCGGGGTGCACTCCGGCGATTCGTCGTGCGTTCTGCCCACGGTGAGTTTGTCCCCGGCGATTCTTGAGCACATCCGGGAATATACGAAGCGACTTGCCCTCGCGCTGAAAGTTATCGGCCTCATGAACGTGCAGTATGCCATCCAGCGCGACACGGTTTACGTTCTTGAAGTGAATCCGCGAGCGTCGCGCACGGTCCCCTATGTCAGCAAAGCGACGGGCGTTCCTTTGGCGAAAGTTGCCGCTCGGCTGATGGCGGGCAAGAAACTGGCCGATATGAATCTGCCGCTCGTGCACCACAGCGGCATCGCCGAGATTGCCGTTCACGAATTCTATTCCGTGAAATCGCCTGTTTTTCCATTCAACAAATTCCGCGGCGTGGACACCATTCTGGGTCCCGAGATGCGATCGACGGGCGAGGTGATGGGTATTTCCACTTCCTATGGTTTGGCCTTCGCGAAAGCGCAGCTCGCTGCGGGACAGCGGCTGCCGCGCAAAGGCACGGTTTTTCTCAGCGTCAACGATCGCGACAAGCGACACCTTGGCTCGCTCGGAAAAGAGCTTCACGAGCTTGGCTTCCGTCTGCTCGCTACCCGCGGTACCGCCGCGGCACTCGAAGCTACAGGGATTCCAGCGGAAGCCGTCTTCAAAGTAAACGAGGGCCGGCCCAACATCGTTGACCTCGTCAAAACCGGCAAGATCGACCTGGTCATCAACACGCCGCTCGGCCGCGAATCTTTCTACGACGAAAAATCGATTCGTCGCGCGGCGATTCGTTATAACATTCCATGCATTACAACACTCGCCGCGGCCCACGCCGCCGCCCGCGGAATTCGCGCTTTGCTCGATCAGGGCACGGAAGTCGCCGCCCTCCAGGATTTGCATCGTGGCAGCCTAGCCGCTTCCGGCAGCACTGCTTCAGGAGACTAGATCATGAATCTTTCCGGAGTTTTTCCCGCACTCACTACGCCATTTTCCGCTGACGGATCCGTTTCCGTCGAGGACATCAAGCACAACATCAGCACCTACAACTCGACGGGCCTCGCGGGCTATGTCGCGATTGGCTCAACCGGTGAATCCGTCCTTCTCTCACGGAAAGAGGTCGACACCGTGCTCGTTGCGGTGAAGGAAGCCGCCGCACCGGGAATGCGCCTTATCGCCGGAACCGGGGCCGAGTCCACCGCCGAAACCATCGATCGCACGAAGCGCGCCGCGGAGCTCGGTTACCATGTCGCTCTTGTCAAGACGCCGTATTACTACAAGCCGATGTACACACCGGAAGTCTTTATCGCTCATTTCCGCCGCGTCGCCGATGCTTCTCCGCTCCCGGTGCTGCTCTATTCGGTTCCGCAATTCACCGGCGTGGCTCTTGAAGCTCCCGAGGTCGGCGTCCTCGCGCAGCATCCAAATATCATCGGGCTGAAGGAAAGTTCTGGAATCGTGCAACGCGCGGCGGAAATTCTGGCCGCCGTTCCACCTTCCTTTCAACTGCTGGTGGGCTCGGCCAGCATGATGTTTCCTTCGATGGTGCTTGGCGCAACCGGCGCGATCCTGGCCCTGGGAAGTGCGCTCCCGGAACAGTGCGTGGCCCTCTTTAACGCCGTGCGGTCGGGCGAACTCGAGAAAGCCCGCGAACTTCAGGCTAGGATTTTGCCGGCTTCGAAGTTGATTGTTTCCCAGCACGGAATCCCCGGCGTGAAATACGCCATGGACCTCGCCGGCTACCGCGGTGGCTTGCCGCGGTTGCCCCTGCCGCCGCTGCACGAGGAGCACAAGCGGGCCATCCGTGAGTTGATGGCCAAATTGGACGCCCACGCTCCCGCACGCCTTTCCGGAGCCGTCTCCGTCTAAACCAGGGACCTCTTTGGTGTCGAAGCAACCGGCCTGAATTCGGCGGGCGGTAGCGAGACGGATGCGCTCAGATTTGCTGTGACGAAAGGCCGTCGGTATCATCTAATTCGCGATGGAATGTCGAGCCCTGCCGTTTCGCCAGCTGCCCCATCAGTCGAAGCTTTTTATTCAATTCCTCGATAATTTCTCCTCCGTCAAACAGTTTTATGGACACCCTCCAACGATTTCCTCCGTGAAGAAAGCCATGCGGTCCTATGCCTATCCGCGGGAGCGGAGAGACGAGGTTACGGGGATTCTCGGGCAGCAAAATGCCGCGTTCGGCGCCGGCGATGTGACGCGAGAGAATCTGGACAGGCTCAGGAAGGGCGCGATAGCTGTCGTGAGCGGGCAGCAGGCCGGATTGTTCGGCGGGCCCGCGTACTCGGTGTACAAAGCGGTGACCGCCATTCAGATTGCAAAAGAATTGACGCGGGCGGGGCTGGATGCTGTCCCTGTTTTTTGGATCGCGACCGAAGATCACGATCTTGACGAGGTGCGTGTCTCGACATGGTTTCACGAGGGGAAGCTCACACGATTCGAGCTTCCAGGAAATGGCGATGCGGGGAAGCCCGTCGGCCGGATTCCGCTTGGACTGCAAGTTAGAGAGATGGTGCACGAAGCGGCAAGGATACTGAGGGCTGCGGGAGGAGAACTTCTCGCGGCGATTTTCGAGGAGAGTTATGGAGCCGAGGAAACCTACGGGAGCTCTTTCGGGAAACTGTTTGCGCGGTTGTTCGCGGAAGAGGGGCTGATTCTGCTCGATCCGCTGGATGCCGGGCTGCATCGCGTCGGGCGGGAAATCCTGCAGAAAGCGGTGGAGGATCGCGAGGAGCTAAACGAAGCTCTGCTGGCGCGCGGCAGGGAATTGGATAAGGCTGGATTTCTGGCGCAGGTGAAAGTGACGGCGCGGAGCACTTTGCTGTTCAGCATGCAGCAAGGGAAGCGGCAGCCCATTGCGGTCAGCGGCGGAAAATTTGTTTCCGGAGAACAGAGTTGGATGAAGGAGGAACTGATCCGGGCTGTGGAAGCTGAGCCTGAAAAGTTCAGTCCGAACGCGCTGCTGCGCCCCGTGCTGCAGGATTTTCTCTTGCCGACGGCGGCCTACATCGCAGGGCCGGCGGAGATTGCCTACTTCGCGCAGGCCGAAGTAATTTACAGAAAAGTTCTGGGGCGCATGCCGGTGATTCTGCCGCGCGCGGCATTCACGATTCTGGACGCAAAAGCGGAAAAACTTTTGCGGCGCTACGGATTAGAGGTTGAGGACGTTTGGCGCGGATCGCAAGAGCTGAGACGCAGAATGGAGACCTCGAGCGTGCCGCCGGCGCTTGGGAAAAAATACGATAAGACCGTGAAGGAAGGCGCGAGGATGCTGGCGGAGCTGAAAAAGCAGATTGTGCGGCTCGATCCCACACTGGGCGGAGCGGTCGAGACGGCCCAAAGAAAAATTGCCTTCCAGCTGGAAAAGCTGAAACGCAAGACGGGCAAAGCCCAGGCGCTGAAGGCTGGCTTGATCGCCGCGCATCAAGAGTTTCTGGAATCGCTGCTCTACCCGCACAAGGTCTTGCAGTCGCGCGAGTTGTGCTTTCTGCCATTCCTTGCAGGTTGGGGAATGGCCGGGCGGAAGGAGCTGGAGACGCTGGCCAGAAGCTCGAAGCTGAAGGAGCACAAGATTCTGCGGATTCCTTGAAATGCCCGGGCGCCTCGGTGGCTCGAATGGATGCAAAAACCTGGCACAAGCGGCTACGGGCAGGTTCCAGCCCTATGCGGTTCGTTGACGGCCTATGCCAGAGAGGAGTCGAAGCTCGCCGAGGATCAGGACCGGGATGTTTGCCGGTTCATTGTTGCGGACCAGGTGAGCGGAGCGCTCGGTACCCGTTGAGTAACCTTCGATTTGGAGTTGCAGGTCTTTCTCATTCTCGCGGCGGCCGGCGTTCCGGATGGTGACCAGGAGCTTCCTGGAATCGTAATGGACGGTCATGTATTTGGTGGTGGCGGCACACCAGATTCGGAGGTCGCCAAGAGGAGTCTCCTTGCAGGTGAGGGTCTGCTCTTGGGTTACGGCGTTCCATTCCTCGCACTGGGAAAAGATGGCGTCGCGAAAACTCTTCCAAACCTGGAGTGAGCGGGCGACGGCTGTTTCCTGATTGAGCTTCTCCTCCTGTTTTTGAGCTTCTTCGGTAAGTTTCGCTGCCAGAAACTCCTGCGCTGCCTGCCTCGTGCTCTCGTCCCTCATCGGCTATCTCCCGCAGAATTATTTTACACAAGGTCAAACACCAAGTCGCGAGCGATTTTGGAAGGAGTTGACTCTGGAAGAAAGAGCTCCGGGACGTTCTACGGTTCGAATCAAGCGCAGGTATAGAACTGAGAACGGGAAAGGGGCGTTGGTCGCTAGCCGGCGATGCGCACGGAGGCGGCTCCAAGGACATGCAGGCTTTTTCGTTCCTGGACGAAGACGACTATGTGGAGATTTTCTTTTTTCCAGCTTGCTTTGAATTTGACCTGCTGCGTTAGAACGAGTGGGGAGGAGTCCTTGGCTGGGGCGGATCCGGCTTTGTGCAAGTACCGCAGGGTTGCTACATGGCTCAGGTCCTTGCCGGCGTTTTCACCAGCTTTCACGGAGCTCCGGAGGCCATCCTCGGTGACGGCGATCCAGACATCGGCTGGTTCCTCGGTTGCGGCACCGGCCCTGTTTCCCACACGGATTTCAAAGCGTTGCGCATCGCCCTTGTCGGAAGGCACGCCGGTTATCGAAATCTGGGTTTTGAGGCGGTGGGCGGCCTCCTGGATGGCGGCTTGAGCGTCTTGGGGGTTGTTGCCGACGAACTGGGATTGACCGTCGACGACCATCTGAGGCGTGAACGGGGATTTGCCTTTGAAGCGGTCGACGTAAGCTTGTTGGCGGAGGGTCCAATCGGGCGAGGAATAGGAGTCGACCCAGCCGTCGTGATTCCAGTAGTCGACGTGTTCTTCCAAGGCAATGATTTGGGCGCCGTCGATCGGTTGCAGGGATTCGAGTTTGCTGAGAAGAGTGTCGGCTGGCGGGCAGGTGGAGCAGCCTTCCGAGGTGAAGAGCTCAACGAGAACGGGAGCGCGATCTGTTTCCGGGCCTGGGGATAGTGGTGACGCAGCTTGTGGTGGATTCGCTCTCAGGGTCACTAGACAGAGCGTGCCGCACGCTGCGAGTAGAAAAGTGTTTTTCATTTTCTTGATTCCTTTCCGCGCCATCGACTGGCATCCGAGAATGGCGAATTTTCAGCCGTCAGAGAAGCCGTCCGTTCCGAGCCAGAGCGGGGTGATGGTATGGAGATTCCTTTTGAATGTGCGAGAAACCTGGAACTCCTGTCCTCCTTTGATGCGGAGGATGAAGTCGCCCGTGGCGCAGGGGCGGATTTCTTCGACAAAGGCGGCGTTTATCAGAGCGGAGCGGTGAATGCGGACGAAACCGTAGGGAAGTAGTTTCCGGGCGGCGACGGATAGGGAAACGCGGAGGACGAGAGCGGCGCCAGAAAGCCTCTGGAGCACAACGTAGTTGCCCTGTGCTTCGACCGTTACGATCTCCGCGGGGTCAAGGAAGAGGATGCGGCCGCCAGCTTTAATGGCGATGCGGGGAGGTTTTTGCAGCGCGTCCCCGATTTGGGGCAGGGGTGCTCGAGCGGTAGCGGGCGTGCCTTCAAGCATGAAGGTGATCTTCTTTGGGAAGTGCATCGGCTAGAAGCAAGAAGGCGCCGGCAAACATGAGGGTATCCGCGAAGTAATTTAGTCCGTTTCCGATGTCGGAGGGAATGGAGATGAGGATGGGCAGGTAGATCACGAGGACTATCAGAAGAATCGTGATGCCAAGACAGGTTGCGGCAAAGCGGGATTTTTTGTTGATGAGGAGAAGTACGCCGGTGACGAGCAGGGCTGTGCCGGTGAGATAGGCCCAAAAGAGGCGGAAGGGGATCCATGTCGGGGTGATTTTTGGGAGCGGGACGCCGGGGGCGAACTCAGGATGGAGAAAATGTTCGACGCCGAAAAAAATGGCCGTGACCGCCATGGCGTAGCGGGCAAGGGTTACAAGGAGCGGTGTCGCGTTTGCGGATGGCGACTCTCGCTGGGCGCCCGCGAATGCGAACGCGGCACTGCTGAATGACAGATCTCTTAGGGCGACCGCCCAGGAAATTCTATCGTGTGGGTTGGCGGCCACCCGTGGAATGTGCAGCAGCACGACAAAGAGAAGGATCATGCTGCCGAGGAGTGTTGCGGCCAACTCTGAGTATTTCTTAACGACGATGCTCAGGGCTGCAGCGACCAGAGCTACGCCCACCAGATAGATCCAGAAGAGATGCGCAGGAATCCAGGAGGGGATCCCGGAGGCCATCAAACTGCCCAGAGTAAAGTGTTCCCCTGCGAAAACAGCCAGGGGAATCGCGTAGAAGAGGCGGCCGAAGGGCATGAGTCGGTCGAGGCCCCGAGCCTGTCGAACTTCGTTTCTGAGGATCAGAGGGAGGCCGATGGCGAGGATGGCCAAGCCGGCGAAGTATGGCCAGAAGACGGGTGCGGGGACGGAAAACACTGCGAGCGTAAGCGCAGGCGCTGGCATATGGGCGAGTATCGCGCAGAAAGTGGTATCGCACAATGACCACTTGAAGCGAGACTTCTATAACCAGTATGACCACAGGCCGACGACGAGCAAATCGTTTTCAAGACGGGTCGGGGCCAGTCGTACGGCCGGCGAGACGCCGTCAAAGCACAGCACCTACAGGCGCCAATTTCCGTTTTGGTTTTTTGGCAGGAAGGTTTCTCTTCCCGGAAGGGGAGGAACTAGTGGCCTTGAAACAATAGCTCTTCGAGAGCCATGCGCCGCACCTGCCAATAGTCACGCGGCTCTTTGTTCACGATGAGTTTGCACTCACCCTCATCCGTAAAGGTCAGGTTCACCTCAAACATCTGATTGCCTTTGTCGCCGCGAACAAGGATGCCATGCTCGGCCAGAGTGAAGGTGACGGACCTGCTTACATCCTTGGCTTCGTAGGAAACCGTAAAGTCGCTCCCGGTCTCTTTGACGGAAAATTCATAGGGGGAATTCTTGGGACGCAGCGCGTTGCGGGTCTTGACGTCCTCTTCGACTTGCAACCGGAGTACCTGGAATATCTTCGGTAGCGAACAGGAGGAACGCCCCGTTACCCAGTTGAACTTCGATTTATCCTTTTTCGCGTCGTCCAATTTCTCGGCGTTGTCGGTCACGATTTAGCCTCCAAATACTTTCTGCCGAGTCGCCCGACGGAGTCATCAGAGCGAAGCAGCGACCCCTGCCCCCCTGTGTTTGATTATAGGCCCTGGCGAGCGAAGGGACGAAAGAATCAGAAGTAACCCGCGCGCCTCAGACAGGACGGTACCGAGGGAATGCGCAACCCCGCTTCGGGCAGACCGCGGTTTTTGCTTGAAAAAGCCCCTGAAATGTGGTATAATTAGTAAAGGGAGTTTGTTGGGTACGAGCAGATTTCCTTACCGTAGGGAAGGGCGAAACTCAAGGGGGCGATATGGCGCGAGACATCGTTTATGCAAAGAGCGAAGAGGGCGGAGACCTTGCTGTTATCGATGTAACCAATCCGGCGTTTACGCTTGCTCCTAGCGAGGCGGAACTAGGGTCCATGGCAGAACAATATATTCGCGAAGCAGGGAGGCGGGAGGAGATGCCTGAGGCGCTCCGGGAGGCTTTGCGGAATTCGATGCTCGGCCGGGGACTTATGTCGGCCACGGAGACATACCTGGACGGGATGAGTACATATCTGTTGAAACTGGGTCCCGAGAACCTGGGAAAAGGCGCAACTCCAATAGACCAAAGAATTGCGGCGTCCTTTCCGGCGTTTACTACGCGGCTGCGGTTACAGGACATGTCGCGATTGCTGGCCGAGGGGCTTGCCGGCACCATGGCGGTTGAGAGAAGGCGGCCCCTGTGCTTGCTAAGCATCGCAGGCGGACCGGCGTCGGACAGCTGGAATGCTTTGATTCAGCTGCGGGTTGAACATCGGGGGTTGCTCGGCGGCCGCAAGATCGCGATCGCAGTCCTGGATCGCGATGAAAAGGGGCCCGCCTTTGGAGTGCGGGCGGTAGAAGCTTTGTGTGCACCCGCGGCGCCTCTAGGCGGGCTTAGGATCGGATTCACTCATTTTTACTACGACTGGTCGGACGTCAGCCGATTGCGGGAGGCGCTCGAAACCACGCAGTCGGGCGAAGCGATATGCGGTATCTCCTCGGAGGGAGGCCTGTTCGAATACGGCTCGGACGACGAGATCGTTTCAAACCTCAGGGCGCTCCACGGCGGAACGGCGGGAGATGCCGTTGTCATAGGCTCGGTTACGCGGTACGGAGGGCCGGTGCGAGCTTCGGTGGCCACGAATCGATTCCTGACGCGACCGCGAACGATGGAAGGGTTCAGAAGGCTCGCGGAAGCCGGCGGTTGGAAAACGCAGGCGGCGGTGGAGCGTCCATTCAGCTTCAACCTGCGGCTCGTAAAAGTGTGACGGGTCACGCAATGATGGACCGGAGTCTTTGGCTCGTGACAACCGAGCAAAGTTACTCCTGTTCGAGAGGCCGGAAAGTTTCTGAGGGCGGCTTGCCGTGATGCGAGCGGAGCCTTGAGAGCAGGGCTTTTAGGCGTTGGCGGTCTTGCTCGGCAAGCACGATAAAGCGCAGTCCTAGGCCGCTGCCTCCTTTGACGTGGCGAACCACAGCGTCGGCTTGGATGCGGCCTTCCTGGACAAGGAAGTCGAGCTTGGCGGGCATGCCTTCTTTGACTTTGAGGTGTTGGGTCTGGATGAAAAGGCCGTCGATGCTGATGTCGAGGACGCGGGAGACATCGTCGCGGCCGTTGCAGCGCCAGCAAACCCATATGTCTTCCGAAGCTGCGAGGCGAGTTAGGGCGCGGCGTGAATAAGACGGTTTCTGTAACAAGAGAGGCTCCATGGAGCGCCTGCACGTTGCTGAGAGGAGAGGGCTGGGGGAGGCCGGCTCGCCTGAGGTGCTGGTGCGCTCGTGATTCAGTCGATGACGAAATTTGGTAAAGGCGCTCATTTGTTAGCTGCGTTCCGTTTTCAAGCTGGAAACAGTGGTGCTTACTCAGTAGAGAGAAAAAGCGCGAAAACGTTTCATTCTCAGAATTACGGGTCAGGCGGCTTTCGGATTGCCGGGGTCGGCCGAGGCCAGCCTGGCGACAGAAGCCATATTGGTTACTTTAGCCATGCTCATGACGGGCTGGCGAAGGGCCAGACGCTGAACGACCAGTTCCCAGGTCTTTTGGAGCGCGTAGAGGCTTGCAATCACGGCAGCCAATGCGGCAAAGCCCAAGGCGAAGAGGGCCAAGGCGGCCAGGAGCTCGCGGACGACGTAGAACTGTGCCAATGCTATTACAGCTAGGAATGCCCACAGCCACATGCGTCCAGTGTCCTTCAGCTTGCTTTGCACGGCTGCCTCCTGAATTTTTTGAACGGCCGCCATAGTCATGGACACTGGCCATGGCAGCCGTTCGACTTACCTGGTGGTGGACCAAGTAAGGTGTTGTTGGATGACGATAGGCACTTTTACCCAGTTCAGGAGAAGCGGCAATGCACGGGAACTGAACTCGTGGTGAATTGCAGGTGAACGGACGGTCGATGGCCAGATCGGCGGGTCGGGTGTCGGGCTGGTGTTAGAATTTGCCGGATCTTCGGGAGAGGCGCGATGTCGATGGAAGTCTTGCGGGTGAAGACGCGGCGGCGGACGGAGTTTGTGGATGTTACCGACGAGGTGAAGAAGCTGGTGGCCGCTTTGGGGGTGGCGGAGGGCGTTTGCTACGTGTATGTGCCGCATACGACCGCCGGGGTGGCCATTAACGAGCATTTTGATCCGGATGTGGCGACGGACCTGGAGGGGGTGTTTGAGAGGTTGGTACCGCGAGCGGGGGCGTACCGGCATGCCGAAGGGAATTCGGATTCCCATGCTAAGGCGGTTTTGACAGGGACGTCGCAGGCGATTTTCGTGGAAGAGGGAAAACTGATGCTCGGGCAGTGGCAGGGAGTGTTTTTTTGTGAGTTTGATGGGCCAAGGGAGAGGAAGATGTGGGTAAAGGTAATCGGCAATGCGAGTGAAGCGGTGACACGAAAAGGAGAAGTGAACCAGCGCAGACGCTAGCAGGTGTGTGCTAGAGTTTTTCAAATGATGAACCTAGGGATTTACGTGCAGGTTCCGTTTTGCCAGACCAAATGCACGTACTGTAATTTTCATACCGGAGTGGTGTCTCTGGGGCGTTTTGCGCCTTACGTGGAGGCAGTTTGCCGGGAGATTCGCGGGCACCGGGAGTTGTATCGTGCCGCGGGAATCGAGTTGCCGGCGGAATTTGGTTCAGCGATTGTGGATACAGTTTATTTTGGCGGGGGGACGCCCAGTCTGCTGGAGCCCGAGTTGTTGGGGCGCATGATTGGGGCAATTCGGCAGTCGTTTTCGAACGAGTTCATCGAGGTGACTCTCGAGGCTGATCCGGAAACGGTGACGGCGGAGAAGGCGGAGGCCTGGGTTGCGGCACGGATTAATCGGGTCAGTTTTGGAGTGCAGTCGTTTTCGGATCAGGAGCTGGCGGCGACTGGGCGCATGCATCGGCGGGGAGATATTTATCGGGCGGCAGGAATTTTGCGCCAGGCGGGTATTCGGAATATCAGTTTTGATTTGATTGCGGGATTGCCGTTTCAGACGGCGGAGAGTTGGCGCGAGTCTCTCGGCGAGTTGGGGAAGCTGGGGCCGGAGCATGTTTCGGTCTATGTGTTGGAGGTGGATGAAGGCAGCCGGTTGGGGCTAGAGATTTTAGAGAGTGGAACGCGTTACAGCGCGGGGGCGGTTCCGAGCGATGATGCGATGGCGGATTTCTATGAAGCGGCTTGCGCGTTTCTGGGGGATCTGGGTTATCACCATTACGAGATCTCGAATTGGGCGAAGCCGGGGTCAGAGTCCCACCACAATTTGAAGTATTGGAGGCGCGAGTCGTATTTGGGATTCGGGGCGGGGGCGCATTCGTTTTCGGGGTCGCAGCGGTGGGCGAATGCGCATGATGCAGCAGCATATGTGGGAGCGATAGAGACCGGGCGGTTGCCCGTGGAGCAGTTGGAAACGGTGACGCCCGAGAGTGCTTTGGAAGAGGAGTTGTTTTTGGGGTTGCGACAGTTGGATGGGATTAATGTGGGGCGGATTGAGAAGAAGTACGGGGTTGGACTCGGCAAGAGATTCGAAGCATTAGAGGCGGCTGGACTTGTGGAGCGGCGCGGGAATGTGGTGCGGCTTGCTCCAGCTCGATTGAGTGTTTCTAACGAGGTGTTTGTGGAATTGATGAGATAAGCGTGGGTGGGTTGCGGTCAAAATGGAACGCTTTTTTTTACACGCAGGGCACAGAGGACACGGAGAAGAAGAGGAGCAGACACGGTGACTGGGACGATTGCTAAGAGCGGGATGCGGAGCGATCCGGACGACGTGACGGCGCTGGATCATATTGTCGACTTGCGAAGCGATACGGTTACGCGGCCGACGCTGGAGATGCGGCGGGCTATGGCAGAGGCTGCGGTCGGGGATGATGTGTACGGGGAAGACCCGACGGTGAACCGGCTGGAGAAGCGGGCAGCTGAGATTTTCGGGAAAGAGGCGGCGCTTTTTGTTCCGACCGGATGCATGGGCAATTTGATTGCGATTAAGTCCTGGACTCATCACGGCGATGAGGTGATTTGCGATGAAAAGAGTCATGTGAATTTGTATGAGCTGGCGTCGATGTCGGCGATTGCGGGCTGTATGCCGAGGATTGCGCGCGGGCTCGACGGGATTCTCTCCTGGAAGCAGATTGAGGAGGTGATTCGGCCGAAGATTTATTATGACTCGCAGACCGCGCTGATTTGTATGGAGAATACGCACAATATGGCGGGCGGGACTTTGCACGCAACGGCCTCGGTAAATGAGATCTGCGAGCGGGCGCATGACGCGAAATTGAAAGTGCATATGGATGGGGCGCGGATTTTTAATGCGTCGGTGGCGCTGGGCGAGAGTGTTAGGGCGATGACGAAGGGTGTGGATTCGGTGATGTTTTGTTTGTCGAAAGGGCTAGCGGCGCCGGTAGGATCGATGATCGTGGGGTCGGCTCGGTTCATTGAGAAGGCGCGGATCTACCGGAAGATGTTTGGCGGAGGAATGCGGCAGGCCGGAGTGATTGCGGCGGCGGGGTTGCTTGCACTTGAGGAATCGCCGGGGCGGCTGCATGTGGATCACGAGAATGCGCAGGTGTTGGCGAAGGGCATTGCCGCGATGCCGGGGTTGAAGATCGATCCGGCGAAGGTGAAGACGAATATTGTGATTTTTGATTGTGAGGGGACGGGAAAGAACGCAGTTGAGTTGTGCGATCTGTTGCGCGAGAAGGAGATTTGGGCGCTGGATACGGCTACCTATTCCGTTAGGTTTGTGACGCACTGCGATGTGGATCGGGAGGGATGCGAGCGGGCGCTGGTGGCCTTAGGGGAGATTGTGGGGCGGCCGCAGACGGCCAGGGCGTGAATGGCGCCTGTGGCGAAGTCGCAAGGCATGGCAGAGCTGCCGATGGATTATTGGGGGATCTGAGATGCGACCGGCTCGGCCGGCGCACCGATCTTCTGCTTGTCGTCGATCGAGAAGAGCAAAAATTGACTGAAGGTATGACGGCGGTGAAAGCGCTGGCCGGAAATCGAGCAGTACCAGTCGGCGCTCTTCGGAAGCCAGAGCTCGAGAGACTTGTCGCGGAAGCTCACAGGACCGTATTCGATGAGCTGATGATCGCGTACGAGCCGGATTTCGGGGGCCGGATGCATTACGTCCGATTCCATGGCAAGGACCTGGGAGGTGCCGACATCGATCCAGGCGCGCCCCTTCAGCCCGACAGCGACGAATCGGTCACCCACGTGATAGGTGAGCATGGTGCTGGCATGGTCGGTGCGCTGATGAAAATGCACGACCCATGCGGCGTGACCCTGCCAGGATCCGTGACCTTCGCATTGAAATTCATATCTGGCCCGCATGTAGGGATGAAAAATTAAAGCGAGCGTGGGAAGACCGACGGTAGCGATGTGCCCGGGAAAATCCCTGGTAGCGACCGCGCTGTTGCTATTCCGGTATTCGCGTACGTCCAAATCGCTCTTGCCGACTTGATGGATCTCGACGACGTAATCGAATTTGCGCGCTTCCCGGGAGGTTTGGAGTCCCATCGGGCTGATGTTGGAATGCTCGATCTGTTCGGTGGCGGTGAATCGGTCAACATTCTGGACCAGTTCTTGCGTGCGACTGCTTACGGCGTCGATCACCTGGTTGAGCTCGCAGGCAGTGGTCGTGTCAAGGTCGAGTTTCTCGCTGTCCACGTCGGGAGGCGCCCAATTGGCTTCCGTGACGGGATTCAAGTCGGGGAGGGGCGGCAAGTCCGAATCCGCTGCTACGTCACCGCTGCTCAAATCG
Organism: Acidobacteriota bacterium; assembly: GCA_013289955.1. GTDB lineage: Bacteria > Acidobacteriota > Terriglobia > Acidiferrales > UBA7541 > Acidiferrum. The sequence continues at coordinate 221,638 of JABCYZ010000006.1, read as the reverse complement.
CGGACGCCCGAGGACGAAGAGGCCGAGCTCCCCGCGTCGCCGGACGCTCCTGGCAGGCTTGTCTTGCGCAGGGCATCGACATATTTTTGTGCGACAGGAGCCTGCGGGCTGCTGGGCTGATCATGCAGAAATTTCTCGAACGATGCGGCGGCGGCGGAATAATCGTGGTCGAGATACTGCGCTTCGCCGAGGGCGAGCAGCGCGGCGGTGTGATCCGGAGAGAGTCTCAGACTCTTCTGCAAGTAAGCGGAGGCTTTTGAGGGGTCCTTCCGGCGCAGAAGAACCAAGCCCATCAGATAGTTCCCGTCGGCGAAGTCCGGGTCGATTCCCAGAGCGAGAGAAAGATGCTGCTGGGCCTCGTCGAGGCGGTTCACTTGCAGGGCATGCAGCGCTTTTTCAGATTCCTTGATGGCCCTGGGGGAGGCGGAGACTGAGCCAACCTTGACCTTCGCGCCGACGGCGGCGGGCAGCAGGGAGACCATGATGTTTTGGTTTTCTCGTGTGCCGGAGATGGTAACTTGCTGCTGAATGGTGTGGTAGCCGGGCGCAGTAATTTCCAGGAGATACTGGCCGGCGGGCAAAGCCGTGAAGTGGGCTTGGCCCGTCTGATCGGAAGTGGTGGATAGTTTCGTTTCGATTTGCGAGGTCAGAAGCGTGATCTTGGCGCCTTCGAAAAAAGGCGCACCCGCCGCGTCCTGGATTTGCAGGGTAAGCCGGCCACTTGACGCGTAATCCAGTAGCCCGCGGGTGTTGGCATGTGACGGATCGGAGACGGACTGCCGAGCAGACGCTGGGGGAAGGAAGAGCAGCGCGAAGGCGCCGAGCGCCATCCACACCACTTGGATCGAAACGAAACCCGTCAACCGTCGCATGGACCCACCGCTGCCCGTCATCATATCGCATCTTTGATGCCGAATGTAGCCAACACCGGCGAATGTCAGAGGTGCGCCGGCGACATCTTCGCGATCCTGCGCTATCGCCAGTCGACTCGCTGGCGAACGGGCGCAGTCTAGAGTCGAGAAAACATGCGCCAAGAGACATGGCCCAATACGGCGGGGGCTTGTGTAAAATGGCCTATAAGCGGAACTTTGGCGGAGTATAGCCGAAGCATATAGCCGCGCGGAGACAACGTGGACTTCACATTTACCGAGGAACAGCAACAGTTGCGGCGGAGTGTGCGGGAGTTTGCTCAGGGCGAGATATTGCCGCATGTGATGGAGTGGGACGAGGCTTCGCATTTTCCGGTCGAAATTATGCCGAAGCTGGGCGAGATGGGGCTGCTCGGCGTGATTTTTCCTGAGGAGTATGGCGGGGCGGGATTGGGTTACATGGAGTATGTGATTGCGATTGAGGAATTGGCGCGCGTCGATGGCTCCATCGGGTTGATTGTGGCGGCGCACAATTCTTTGTGCAGCAATCACATTTTTAAGTTTGGGACCGAGGCGCAGAAGAAGAAGTATTTGGCGCCGCTGGCGTCGGGGAAGAAGATCGGAGCCTGGTCGTTGACGGAGCCCGAGGCCGGGTCGGATGCGGGCGGGACGCGGACAACGGCGCGGCGCGATGGGAATTTTTGGGTCTTGAACGGCGCGAAGACGTTTACGACCAACGGGCATTACGCGGATTTCTGCGTGGCAATGGCGGTGACGGACAAGTCGAAGGGCTCGCACGGGATTAGCGCGTTTATTTTGGAAAAGGGGATGGCGGGATTTAAGCCGGGAAAGAAGGAGAACAAGCTCGGGATGCGGGCCAGCGATACATCGGAAGTGATTTTTTCGGATTGCCGCGTTCCGTCGGAGAATTTGCTGGGGCCGGAGGGCGAGGGGTTTACGGGGAGTTTGAAGATCCTGGATGGCGGGCGGATTTCGATTGCGGCTTTGGCGCTCGGAATGGCGCAGGGGGCGCTGGACGCGGCGGTGAGCTATGCGAAGCAGCGCAAGCAGTTTGGGCAGGCGATCAGCGAGTTTCAGGCGATTCAGTTTAAGTTGGCGGACATGGCGACAGAAGTGGAGGCGGCGCGGCTGCTGGTGTACCAGGCGGCGTGGCTGGCGGACCGGAAGGATGTGCGGTTTACGCGGGAGTCGAGTATGGCGAAGTTGTTTGCCAGCGAGGTGGCCGTGCGGGTGGCGAATGAATGCGTGCAGGTGCATGGCGGATACGGATTCATTAAGGATTACCCGGCGGAGAAGTTTTATCGCGATGTGAAGCTGTGCACAATTGGGGAAGGAACAAGCGAGATTCAGAAGCTAGTGATCGCCAGGCAATTGCTGGGGAAGAAGTGAGTTACGGCTCGATCGAGCTTAGAGCAGAAGGCGGGTTTTAGCACCGAGGTCCTCGAGCTCGCAGGGAAACGTGAACAAGGTGCTACGGGTCCGCCGGCGATGCCGGCGGGGCATTTGGGGCTAGTGGCAAAAATCGGGATAATAGGCGGGTGCACCCGAGCTTCCTCGCCTCCATGGACAATCGAAGGACAAAATGACGCTGCCTGTTGAGACCTGGGCGGACTTGGTGCGGGCGGGCGATGTGCGGGCGATTTCGCGCGCGATTACGGCGATTGAGAATCATCAGGCGGCGGCAGAGGAGTTGCTGCGCCGGCTTTTTCGATCGACAGGACGAGCTTATCTGACCGGAGTGACCGGGGCGCCCGGAACGGGCAAGAGCACGCTCGTGGATCGTTTGGCGGCGTATTACCGGAAAGATCAGCAGCAAGTGGGCGTAATTGCCGTGGATCCGACGAGTCCTTACACGGGCGGGGCGATCTTGGGGGATCGCATTCGGATGCAGAGCCATGCGAGCGACAAGGGAATGTATATTCGGTCAATGGCCACGCGTGGATTCATGGGAGGGTTAGCGCGGGCGACGGCGGAAGTGGCGCTCTTGCTGGACGCGGCAGGGAAAGAGGAAGTTTTGATCGAGACGGTGGGCGTGGGGCAGGACGAGATCGATATTGTGCGGCTGGCGGATTGCGTTTTGGTGGTCCTCGTGCCGGGGATGGGCGACGATATCCAGAATATGAAGGCAGGGTTGATGGAGATTGGAGATATTTTTGTTTTGAATAAGGCCGATCGCGAGGGCGCGGACCGGTTGGAGCAGCAGTTGATGGCAATGCTCGCGCTGGTGATGCCGCGCGACGGTTGGCACCCACAGGTAGTGCGGACGGTGGCTAGCGAGAGCAAGGGAATCGAGGTGCTGGGAGAAACGATTCTGAAATTTCGGAAGCATTTTGAAGCTAGCGGGGAACGCGAGCGGAAACATTTGGAGCATTGGAAGCGGCGGCTGTTGGGATTGCTTGAGTCGCGGCTGGTGGAACGCGTGTTGGGCGGTGCAGGCGGAGAGGCGCGGCTGGCGGAGATGGCAAAGGACGTGGCGGAGCGGCGAAAGGATCCATTTACGGCAGTGAACGAATTGCTTCGAGAGAGCGGCGTTGTGGCCTGAGGCGGCTCGGAATGCACCTGGGAGACATCGAAGTTCGGCACATTCACGGCGGCATTTTCCGGCTGGATGGCGGATCCATGTTTGGTGTGGTTCCGAAAACGCTGTGGGAAAAGAAAATGGCGGCGGATGACCGGAACCGGATTCCGCTAGCGGCAAATTCGTTGCTGCTCCGCACAGGCGGGAAGAATATTCTGGTAGAGACGGGGAACGGAACAAAGTGGGACGCGAAATTGCGAAATATTTATGGCTTTGCTGAGGGCGACCCCTACGCCGATTCGCTCGAAAGGGCTGGACTGAAGCCGCAGGAAATCGATGTCGTCATCAACACCCACCTGCATTTCGACCATGCCGGTGGAAATACGCGGCTGGCGAATCGAAAGGTTGTTCCGACGTTTCCGAATGCGAAATATGTAGTACAGCGCGCGGAGCTGGAGCACGCCATGCGGCCCACGGAGAGAGATCGGGCCAGCTACTACGCGCACGATTTTACGGCCATCAGCGATGCAGGACAGTGGCAGCTTGCCGATGGCGACTGCGAAATTGTGCCAGGAGTCTCGGTGGTGAAGATTCCGGGGCACAATTTGCAGATCCAAGGGGTGCAGATTACCGGCGGCGGCAAGAAGTTGATGATGGTCGCGGATCTGATTCCCACGCGCCACCATTTGCCGTTGCCGTGGATCATTGCGTACGATCTATATCCATTGACTACGCTCGAGACGAAGCGGAAGTGGATTGGAGAGTTTGTGCGGGACGGGTGGATTGTGGCGTTTGGACATGACCCGGATTTTCCCGCGGGCACTTTGCACGACCACGATGGCAAAGTGGCATTCGAACCGGTAGACCTCAACAGTTAATTTCACGGAGACAAGCGAATGGCGGCTGCTAAAACAGAGAAGTCGAACCGTGCAAACACGCAGGCGGAGATAGGGATTATAGGCGGCAGCGGGTTGTATTCGATGAACGGGCTCACGAAGACGCGCGAAGTAACCGTGAAGACGCCGTTTGGAGAGCCCTCAGACGCGATCGTGCTTGGGTTTCTCGAGGGGAAGCGGGTGGCTTTTTTGGCGCGGCATGGACGCGGACACCGCATTTTGCCGGGCGAGATCAATTTTCGGGCAAATGTGTATGCGATGAAACTGCTGGGAGTGGAGCGAATTATCTCTGTCAGCGCGGTGGGATCGCTGATGGAAGATCTGCGGCCGGGAGAGTTTTTGGTGCCTGACCAGTTCGTAGACCGCACGAAGAACCGCATTTCGACGTTTTTTGGCGACGGGCTGGTGGCGCACGTAGGGTTTGATAAGCCGACCTGCGCGCAGATGTCGGCGGCCCTGGCCGATGCGAGCGTGCATTGCGGAGTGATGGTGCACCGGCGGGGAACCTATGTGTGCATCGAGGGACCGCAGTTTTCGACTTTGGCGGAGGCCAGCATGCACCGGCAGTTGCGGTTCGAAGTGATTGGCATGACGAATGTGACGGAAGCCAAGCTGGCGCGAGAGGCGGAGATTTGTTACGCCACGGTTGCGATGATCACCGATTTTGATTGCTGGCATCCGGAGCATGAGTCCGTGACAGCTTCACAGATTATTGCGACGCTGGTGCAGAATGCGGAAAACGCGCAAAAGGTTTTGCGCGAAACGGTGCGTGCGATGCCTGAAGGGCGAAGCTGCAAGTGCGGAACCGCGCTGAAACATGCTTTGGTGACGGATATGAAGCTGGTTCCAAAAGCCACAAAGAAAAAGCTCGAAGCGATTATCGGGAAATATATTTCTTAGGAGAAGCCTGTGTCCTTACTCGTAGTCGGATCGGTGGCATTTGATGCGCTCGAAAGCCCGTATGGAAAGGTCGATTGGACTCTGGGCGGAGCGGCGACATACTTCGCCCTGTCGGCGAGCTTTTTCGCGCCAGTAAGCCTTGTGGCCATCGTGGGCGAGGACTTCACCGCCAAGGATGAAGCAGTCTTTCGCGGGCGCCATATCGATACGGAAGGATTGGAGCGCGCTGCCGGAAAAACGTTTTTCTGGGCAGGCCGCTATTCGGAAAACTTGAATGAGCGCGTGACGCTGGCCACGGACTTGAACGTATTTGCGGGGTTCAAGCCCAAGCTCCCAGAGAAATACAAATCGTCGAAGTACGTTTTTCTGGCAAACATTGCGCCGGATTTGCAGCGTGACGTCCTAAAGCAGGTAAAGGGAAGGCCGAAGCTTGTCGCGCTCGACACGATGAATTACTGGATCGAGCGTACGCCCGACGAACTGCGCGAGACGCTCCGGCATGTCGATATTCTGATGATCAACGATTCGGAGACACGTCAGCTCTCGAACGAGCACAACCTGCTGCGCGCGGCAAAGCATATTTTCAAGCTGGGACCCTCGACCCTCGTGGTGAAGCGCGGCGAATACGGCGCGATGATGGTGGACAAACGCGGCGTATTTTGCGTGCCCGCCTTTCCTCTCGAAGAGCCGCATGACCCGACGGGCGCGGGCGACAGCTTCGCGGGCGGCTTTATGGGTTATTTGGCGGGTGCGAAGGACTTGAGCGACGCCACGCTTCGCCGTGCGATGGTCTACGGCTCGGTGCTGGGAAGCTTTACCGTCGAGAAATTCGGACTGGACCGGCTGCGGGTGCTCAAACGGAGCGAGATACACGCCAGGGCACGGCACTTCGCGAAATTGACGCAATTCAAATTGTAGTGTGTAGAATCCTGCCATAGCACCTGAAACGCGGGAGAACATGCTTCCCCTAAGCACAATCGTGGCGCGCCTGGCGTGGGCCGCTTTGCTCGGCTCGATTATCGGTGTCGAACGGAGCGTTCGCAGGCGCCCAGCAGGGATGCGCACGGGGTTTTGCGTTGCGCTTGGCGCGGCGCTCTTCACCATCGCTTCGGTCGAAATCGCGCGGCTCACGGGTGACAGCAGTACGACTCGAATTGCCTCAAATATCGTGCAAGGCATCGGATTTCTCGGCGCAGGGGTGATTCTTCGCGAGCGAGGCAACGTCACGGGACTGACAACCGCGGCGACCATTTTTGCCGTCGCGGCCATGGGCCTGGCGGCCGGCGGCGGGCTGTACGCGGTTTCAGGCATTGCCTGCGCGCTGGTGCTGGGCGGCTTGATTATTCTTTTCTACGTCGAAGACTGGCTCAACCTGAAGCCCCGTTACATGCTGTTCCGCATTTTTGTGGACCATAGGGAAAACATGGTTACGGATGTGCACCGGATCTTCTCAGAATTGAAGATTGCCATCGACAACTTCCAGGTTTCGCTCTCGGGTGAAAAAAATCTCATTCAGTTCGACGCGGAAGTCAACCCGCATCAGCAAGAAAAAATACTCCAGGCGCTTTGTAGACCAGGTATGAACTGCGAAATGGTGCCGGTAGATCGGCAAAACGGATGAGCGTGAGAGCCAGCGAACTGCAAACACGATCGATGGCAGGCGAGGGGCGGAAGCCGCGCGCGCTGAATTCCGGCAGCGTGCTGATGCCGTTTGCGCCGGCGTCTCCTGCCGAGTTTTCAAAAGTGCTGGCTGGCGCTGAGGAGTTGCGCAACTTGGGATTTCATGTGGCCGATTCCACACCGCTCACGCCGGAGGGATACTTCGCTGGAGCGCTAACCAGCAGACGAAACGAGCTCTTGAACGAGCTGGAGCGCGACGATGTAGATGCGCTTGTGGCCATTCGGGGCGGGTACGGATCGAACTATCTGCTCGACAATCTTGCAATAGAACGCGCGCACGCGCCCAAGGTGATCTTGGGATACAGCGATTTGACCTCGCTGCAGGCCTATCTGTGGAAGCAGTATTCGTGGATCGGATTTTATGGACCGATGCTGGCTGCGGGACTGGAGGCTGGCGACGGCGCGGCGAATGGTTATGACCGGGAGTCGCTGCTCGCAGCCGTCGGAAAGACGGACGGCGGCTGGATGTTGCGGTTGAGGGGCGAGACGCTGGTCGGCGGAGAAACGGAGGGCCGGGTTCTTGGCGGTTGCATGACGCTGGTCGAGACGACGCTGGGGACGCCGTGGGAGCTGGACACGCGCGGGGCGATCTTGTTGCTTGAGGATCGCGGCATGAAGCCATGGCAGGTCGATCGGGCGCTGATGCATCTGAAACAGGCGGGAAAATTCGAGGAAGTCCGCGGGTTCGTGCTTGGCGAATTTCCGGATTGTGGACCGCTGATGTCGGGCAGCGCGACGGTGCAGGACGTATGCCGAAGGATTTTAGGTGCCCTCGGAGTCCCGCTTGTTTATGGCGCGGCGGTCGGGCATACCGCCCGTCCCATGCTAACGGTGCCCTTGGGAGTAAAGGCTCATTTGAGAGCCGAGGCGGAAGGGCAGCTGGAGATTCTCGAGCCGGCGGTCGTGCCATGAGCGATCCGAGGCATGTTCACGTGATTGGGATCGGTGGATCCGCGATGGCGCCGCTCGCCGGAATGTTGCGCGAGCATGGCTACCGCGTGACGGGATCGGACTCGGGCGTCTATCCGCCGGCATCGACACTGCTCGAAAAGTTGGGGATCTCTTTCTTTCATGAGTTTGATGCGGCGCATCTAACGCCGGCGCCGGATCTGGTGGTGGTTGGCAACATTATCGCGCGCGGGAATCCGGAGCTGGAAGAGGTTCTGGATCGCAAGATTCCGTACCGTTCGATGCCGGAGATTCTGGAAGAAGTCTTTTTGCCGGAGCGGCATTCGATCGTGGTGAGCGGAACGCACGGAAAAACGACGACTACGGCGATGCTGGCTTGGATGTTTCAAACCGCGGGCAAGCGGCCGAACTTTCTCGTGGGCGGGGTAGCTGAGAATTTTGGAAAGAGCTACGGGTTAGGCGGCGGCGAAGAATTTATTCTGGAAGGCGATGAGTACGAGACAGCGTTCTGGGACCGCGGCCCGAAGTTTTTTCACTACCATCCGGATGATCTGATCATCACTTCGCTGGAATTCGACCACGCGGACATCTACCGGGACTTTGAGACCTACGAGCTGGCCTTCCGCCGTTTGGTGAATCTTGTGCCGCGGCGCGGGCGGGTGGTCGTCTGGGGAGATACGGAAGAATCCGGGCCGGCACTGCGGCGGGCGGCGGAAAAAGCATTTTGTCCGGTGGAAACGTACGGATTTTCTGCGAGGAATGATTGGGTGGCGAGCGATTTGGCGGTCGACGGTGCGGGCATGAAATTTCGCGTCCACTCGAAAGGCAAACCGTTCGGCGACTTCCTGCTGGCGGCGAGCGGGCGGCACAACGTCTTGAATGCCATGGCGGCCATGGCGGTAGCGCGGGGACGCGGAATCAGCGCCGAGGATTTGGCCAAGGCCCTTCGAACCTTCCGCAGCGTGAAGCGGCGCATGGACCTCAAAGGAGAAGTGCGCGGCGTTCTGGTGGTCGACGATTTTGCGCATCACCCCACGGCCGTACGCGCGACGATCGAGGCCGCGCGGGCACGCTGGCCAGGCCGACGACTCTGGGCGATCCTCGAGCCACGATCAAACTCGATGCGGCGGAAAGTCTTTGAGCAGACCCTGCCGGTGGCGTTGGCGCTTGCGGATCGCGTCGTTCTGGGCGGTGTATTCCGCGCGCAGCAACTCGGTGACGAGAATCGGCTTGAGCCCGAAGCGGTGGCGGAAAGTGTGCGCGAGTTGGGAAAGAGCGCGCGCGTTTTTCCAAGCTCCGACGCGATTGCCCGGCAAGTTTCGGCAGAGGCGGAAGCGGGCGACGTGTTGCTTGTAATGTCCAACGGCAGCTTCGACGGGCTCTGCGAAAAACTGCTGGAGAGGCTTGGCCAGCCTGTCCAGGTTTCTTCCGAGGCAAATCTCAGGTGATGACCAAATTGTGGCGCGGCGGGCGCATCCTCCCGGCGATTGCGTTCTTGGTGTGCGCGTTGAGCTGTGCGGCCCCGGGGGAGGCGACGATCCGTTACGAGGTTTCGCTCAGCCATCCTGAGCGGCACCTCTTCCACGTTACGATGGCGATTCCAGACGTGAGCGGCGAAGTCACGGTCCAGATCCCGGCGTGGAACGCGCTTTATCAAATTCGGGATTTTGCAAGTCACGTGCAGCAAGTGGAAGCCTTCGCGGGAACTGCGAGCGCTCAAACGGAAAAAGTGGACAAGGAAACATGGCGAATCACGGGGCAGGGCACGATTACGATCCGTTACTCGACGTATTGGGATGATGTTGGACCATTTGCAACACAGCTTAACGGAGAACACGCCTTTATCAATCCAGCGATGATTCTCCTTTATGTGCCTGACCGCCGGGGCGAAGATGTGCAACTCGTTTTCCGGGACCCTCCAGGGACTTGGAGGCTAGCCAGCGCGGCTCATATAACCAGCGCTTCGCCGGGAGGCGCGCGCGGGATCGGGGTTGACGCCAGGAGTTACGACTCCCTTCTGGACGCACCGATCGAAATTGGCAATTTCAAGGAGTTCAGCATACCGGGGCTGCCAGCGGATATCCGCGCGGTGGTTCATGGCGACGGTTGGAGCCAGAAAAAGATCGAAGGCGATTTGAGCCGGATTTGCAATTATGAGCTGAAGTTGATGGACGGCGCGCCGTTCGAGCATTACGTCTTTATTTTGCACATCGGAAAGGGAGCGGGCGGCGGCGGGATGGAACATCTGAATTCGACCGCCATCGGGATTCCGTCCGATGAATATCTTGCGGGTGTAGCGGCGCACGAGTTTTTTCACTTGTGGAATGTGAAACGCATCCGGCCGGCAACGCTCGAGCCCGTCGACTACACCAAGGAGCAGTACACGCGGGCGCTGTGGTTCGCGGAGGGCGTAACGAGCACCTACGGCGCCTACACACTTGTCCGAAGCGGCATTTGGAACAAGGAACGGTTTTACGAGGACCTCGGCGAGCAAATCAGCGAACTGGAGTTGCGCCCGGCAAACCGCTGGCAGAGCGCCGAGCAATCGAGTCTGGATGCCTGGCTGGAAAAATATTCGCTTTATAACGGGCCAGACGAAAGCGTGTCCTACTACACAAAAGGGCAGGTCCTCGGAGACCTGCTGGATATTCTAATTCGTGACCGCACGAACAACGAAAAGAGTCTCGATGACCTCTTGCGCGGCTTGAATACGGATTTCGCAAAGCAGGGGAAAACCTACCGCGACAGTTTGGATATTCGCCTCGAAGCAGAAAAAGTTGCAGGCGGCTCCTTTGAAGCGTTTTTCCGCGATTATGTCCGGGGGGCGGAGCCGCTGCCTTATCAGCAAACGCTCGCGCTTGCGGGCCTCGAACTGCGCACTGTCGAGCATAAGCGCGCTGTGCTCGGATTTACCCCTGACCGTGAATCTGGTGGCACGGTAGCGGTGCGTGCGGTGGACGAAGGCAGCCTCGCGGCGGAAGCCGGGTTGCGGTCCGGAGACCTTATTGTGAACTGGAACGGCGCCGACGTTCCGCGATCGCTCGGGCGATGGGTACGCGAACAACAGCCCGGCGAAACGGTGAAGCTGCGCATTCGGCGCGACGAAAAAGAACAGGCTCTCCAATTCAAACTCGGTGAGGAAAAAGAAGTGCTTTACCAGGTCGGAGAAGACGCTCACGCGGGAGAGAAGGCCCGTCGCATCCGGGATGGGTTGCTCCGCGGGGTCACCTAAACGGTCCGCGTTCGCTGAAATTAAAAAGTGATTTTCGCAGATTTCTGAGATGCGTTGGACGAGGCAATCTCCAGCAAGCAACCTTCGGCGGTTACTCCTCATCTTTTAGAAGAAGGGTCTTAACCAGCCGAGGACACCTCCAGCCGCATGGGTGCTTTAAAAGATATTGGGAGTCCCAGTCTCACACAATGAGCGAGACAGGCAAGCGGCTCCGGAAATTCAATTAGAGAACTCCAAATGGAAAGAGATCAGGAACGATCTGTCCTGAAACGGGGAATAACCATGGTAGAGGCCACTTTATGAATCTACGAGCCGTGCGCGGACTATTTGCGTTGCTTTTGCTGCCGATCCCAGCGTTGGCCTCCCTGGGCGGAGACGTCACAACGGTGCAGGCAGATCAGGCGAAGATGCAGGGCAGCCTGCGATCCACCAGCAACCATTCCTACATACTGCACGAAATCCAAACGTCCACCGGCGTGGCCGTGAAGGAATATGTTTCGACATCCGGAAAGGTGTTTGCCGTGACGTGGCAAGGCCGTTTTCATCCGGACTTGCGGCAACTTCTGGGCACGTATTTTGATGAGTACGCACAGGCCGAGCAGGCTCAGCGGGCCCAACGCCGCGACCACGGGCCCTTAGTGATCCAGCATGCTGGAATGGTGGTTCAAATATCGGGACACATGAGGGCATTTTTGGGGAGAGCGTATGTTCCTCAAATGCTGCCGGCAGGGGTCCGTGCCGAGGATATCCGATGAAGCGCGCGCCATTAGAACGTACTCTATTTCTGATATTGCTAGGAGCTTTAGCGGCCGCGACAGGATGTAGTAGCGCGGGCAGCAGCAGCACGACTACCACGGGCGGAGGCACGGGATCCACGACATCGAACGTGCAGGCGATTACGGTTAATACCGGACCAACGGCGGCCCCTCCGGTTAACTCCCCCTATATCAACGGCGCATTTACGAGCGTGACGGTCTGCGCTCCCGGCAGCACGACGAATTGCCAAACGATCGACGGCATCCTGGTAGATACCGGGTCCTCCGGGTTGAGGATTTTGTCCTCGGCAATGGGGGCGCTTTCGCTTCCGCAGCAGACCGCGTCCAATGGCAGCCCCGTTGTCGAATGCCTTCCCTTCGTGGATGGCATCACCTGGGGGCCAGTCCAGACGGCGGATATGACCATCGCGGGCGAGACAGCGAAGTCGCTACCCATTCAGGTTATTGGCAGTTCGAGTTTCTCGACCATACCGGCCGCTTGCACTAGTTTTGGAGCTCCCGAGGACGATCTTGCGGACCTGGGCGCGAACGGCATCCTGGGCGTCGGAAGCTTCGCGCAAGACTGCGGCGGGGGTTGCACGGAGAGCGGCGCTGCCAACCCCGGACTGTATTACGCATGCCCGAGTACGGGCTGTGAAGTTACGACGGAGAGTCTCTCGAATCAGGTATCGAATCCCATCATTTTATTTCCAACGGATAACAACGGCGTGATCATCGAATTGCCGTCGGTTACAGGAGCCGAGACGAGTGTCAGCGGTTCGATGATCTTTGGCATTGGTACGCGATCCAATAATGCGCTGGGCGGCGCGACTGTCTATGCCTTGGATCCCGACCTTGGAAATTTCACCACCACATTCAACGGCGTAACTTACTCGGACGAAGGCTTCATCGACAGCGGCTCGAACGCCCTGTACTTCGATTCAAACACCATGAACATTGCGCCCTGCACCGATTTCACTTTCTGGTATTGTCCAACCTCGACGCTGAGCCTTTCCGCAACCAACCAGGCATTCAGCGGCGGGGCGAGCGGCATGGTCAATTTCACGGTAGGCAATGCGGATACTCTGACCGCTAATTTGAATGACGGTGCAGCCAACGGGCTGGCCGGGCCAAACCCCGGAACGTTCGACTGGGGACTTCCTTTCTTCTTCGGGCGCAATGTGTACACATCCATTGAGGGGCAGAATACGCCAGCGGGTACGGGCCCGTACGTAGCTTACTAAGAGTCAAAAAAAGCCCCGCCAATCCTCCGGGCTACCCGCCTACCGCGTACAGGGACTGGCAGTCGAAGCAGAGGATGAATTTACCGGGCAACTGTTGCGGGCAACGACCTGCCACTTTCCATTCGTTCTGCGCCATGTGTCCAAAAGAATTGTATGAAAATCGAAGGAACGACCCTCGCGAATACCTGCCCAGGTGCAAACGGAAGTCACGACGGCAAATTCGCCGTAGACCCTCGGGCTGATGTCACGCACGGTATACTCCTTGATTTCCGTCTGGTCGAGAGTATCCAGCCAGGGCGAGCGATGTGCCCACACCTCACCCTTCCAGGCATAGAGCGCGAATTCCGGAGCCATAAGCGCGTCCAGCTTGGCGTGGTCCTTGGCGTTGATGGCGTCGGTCCAAGCCATTGTCAACGTCACGAGTTCCGCGGAGGCCGTGTCCAGACCTGCATGCGCAGCCGGTGGGCTCGCTGTTTTTTGCGTCTGTCCAAGCGACACGTAAAAAAGAAGGGCGAGCGATACCGGGAGTAGTAGCTTCATGCGGCTCCGACCTCCGAAACTCCGAGAAAAGATATCACAGCTACTCACTTTCGATTTCCCCAAGCGCGACTCACTCCATGGCCTACCGTGCCAGAAAGTCGTGAAGGGCGGGAGATCTGCGCCGTTTATGGCCGGGTTATCCGGAAGTTGGGCCGGTTCCGGATTTCGAATGCGCTTCTTAGCAACTGCTTGACGTGCGGGGCGGGATTCGAGAGAGTTCTGCATATTGCATGCTCCGCACGCTTTTCATTGCTGTTTTTCTTTCGCTCTACATCCTGATACTTGGGCCGCCGCTGCTGCTTTATACGCTGGTTACGCGGCACGTCGATCCGCTTTATTGGGCGGGAGTGCGGGGCGTGATGTTTTTTGTGCGGGCGGTTGGCGTAAAAGTGCGCGTGGAGGGGCTCGGGAATATTCCCGCGGGGGTTTGCCTTTTTGCGGCCAATCACACCAGTTCGGCGGACGCGCCGGCTGTCGTGGGAGCGATCCCGAGGCGCATAGCTGTCCTGCTGAAAGAGTCTTTGTTCAAATGGCCGATTGTGGGGCAGGCGTTTACCTTGGCGCATTTCATTCCTGTGAATCGAAGAGATCGCGATTCGGCGATCGCGAGTGTGGAAAAGGCAGCACAGGCTATGCGGGCAGGGCAGTCCTTCCTGATTTATCCGGAAGGGACACGGAGCCCCGACGGGCGGTTGCAGGACTTTAAAAAGGGCGCTTCTGCCTTGGCCATAAAGGCGGGTGTTCCCATAGTGCCTGTCGTTTGTTCGGGGGCTCAGCGGGTAATGGCAAAGCATTCCATGGTCATTCATCCAGAAGAAATTGTGGTCGAGTTTCTTGAAGCAATCGACGCCTCGAAATATGCGTGGGAGGAGCGAGACGTTCTGAACCAGCGGCTGCACGATGCCATGGCGACGGGTTTGCCGCCTGGTCAGCGTCCCGCGGGGTTTCCCGGCGCTAGAGAGAGCTAGCGGGGGACAGGAGAACGGGGACGGCCTCCGAGGCGTTCAAGTTCGGCTTCCAGTTCGCGAACGCGCTTTTGAAGTTCGGGCAACCGATTGAGTGCGGCTACCGTTTTGAGCCATTGGCGATTTTCGACGGCGGGATAGCCGGAATACATCGAGCGGGGAGGGACGTCGTTCGGGACGCCGCTCTTTGCGGTGATTACCGAGCCATCGCCAATGTTGAGGTGGCCGGCGGTGCCAACCTGGCCGGCAAGAATGCACCCGTCGCCGACCTTTGTCGAGCCTGCGAGACCAACCTGACCGCAGAGCATCGTGTTGGCGCCGACGCGGGAGGCGTGCCCTACGATGACGAGGTCGTCGAGCTTGGTGCCGCGGCCGATGCGGGTCTCTCCGACCGTGGCACGGTCAACGCAAGCGTTCGCTTGTACTTCGACGTCGTCTTCGAGAACGGCGGGGCCGGATTGCTGCATCTTGTACCAGGTTCCATCGTTTTGCTTCGCGAAGCCGAGTCCGTCGCCGCCGATGACGGCTCCGTTCTGCAGGATGACGCGATTTCCAATTTGGCAGAATTCGCGGACCACGGCGTGGGAGTGCGCGAAGAAGTCATCGCCAATCCGCGCGCCCTTGTAAACAGCGACGAAACTGTGCAGAACGGCATTGCGGCCAATGTGGGCATCCTCTCCTACCACGCAGTAAGGCCCGATGTGGGCTCCGGTGCCGATTTTGGCGGACTTCGCGATGATGGCAGTCGGGTGAAAGCCTGGCGCGTAACGGGGAGACTGGTAGAAGAGTTCTATCGCGTGCGCAAATGCGAGATAAGGATTTGCCGTGCGCAACGCAGCAAGCCGGGGCATGACGGCGTCGCGTTCAATGCTGATCCCTTCCTGAACGAGCACAGCCGAGGCCCGCGTCGTTTTAAGCAGGGGAAAGTAGCGCCGGTTGGCGAGAAAGGTGATGTGTCCCGGCTCGGCGTGTTCGATTCCGGCGATTCCGTGGATGGGGGTGTCGCCCGGGCCATCGAGACGGCAGCCGAGTTTCTGAGCGATGTCAGAGAGGTTCATGGACATAAAAAGCTCCTGAGTGCTGGGTGCGAGTCTCGCATAGCGCGAAGAGGGAAGTATAGTCGCGCGCGATTATTCGTTGAAAAGGCGCGGCTGGTTCAGGGCGGCGGCAGCGGCGGCTGGTTTGCGCCGGGCGATACCGACCACGCCGAGAACCGTAAACTGGGCAAGAGCGGAGCGCGGAATGAAGATGCGGTCGGTCGTGGCGTTTATATCTGGCGGGGTGATTTGGATGCCGTTGTCGAGCATGGATAGCAGATCGTTTGGTACCACGCCCTCAATCGTCTCTCCGTCGATGTAGCGCAGACGGACCCAAAGCCCGTCTAGCTTGGGCCGGCTGAGGAAGGCTTTGCGCTCCGGTTCGAAGTCGTCGGAAAAGTCGCGAACGAAATAAATCGAGCGCACCCTCGCGAGAGGGATTTCCTGGTGCTCGCCGTCTGGAGTCAGGAGGTCGATAGGATCGGCTTGGCCAAGACGAGAAGGATTCAAATAACCGCGCACGGGCTTCTTGTCGGCGAGGACAATGACGACCTTCTTGTGAGTAGAGGCTAGGGCTCTGGTTTTCAAAGAAATCAGTCTCTAAAAGTCTGGAATGGCGGCAATTTGCGAATAATCAAGATGTATGTTATGTTAAGCGCGTTTTTCCTGTCAACCTATTGTTTTCATTAGGGTTAGGCCCCGGAGCGCCGGCCGTTGACCGATAAAAAGCACATCCTCAAATCGGCCTCGATCATCTCCCTGGTAACCGTCGTTAGTCGAGTTCTAGGCTACGTGCGTGACCAGCGCATCACTCTCCTTCTGGGAACCTCCGCGGCAGCAGACGCCTACGTACTGGCCTATCGAATCCCGAACCTTTTTCGGCGATTGGTTGCCGAAGGGTCCATGACAGCTTCCTTTATCCCGGTGTTCACGACTTACATGAAAGAGAAGTCAAAAGAGGACGTATGGGATTTCGCGAACAAGCTGTTCTGGACGCTTGCCCTGGTCGTGGCGGTGATCACTGTCCTCGGAATGGTTTTCTCGCCGTCAGTGGTGCATCTGTTTGCGGGAAACAATGCGGCGGGCACCCAGGCCATTGAGTTGAACCGGATCGTATTTCCATATCTCTTCTTCATCTCGCTGGCAGCTCTTGCGATGGGTATTCTAAACTGTTTTCACGTTTTTGGACTGCCGGCGGCGACCCCCGTCATCCTGAATTTGGCGACGATCCTGTTCACGTTTGCCGTGGTCCGGAGCCACTTCAAGGATGCTGCGACGGCTATCGTTGTGGGAATCCTCGTGGGCGGGGTTCTGCAATTCCTAATGCAAGTGCCGCAGCTCGTCGAAAAAGGGATGAAATTCAAGTTTGGTATTTCGTTCTCGCATCCGGGAATCAAGAATGTGGCGCGGCTCATGATTCCGCGGCTCTTCGGCATCGGCATTGGGCAGATCAACCTCTTCGTGGATACGCGCTTCGCGACGGCCAGTGTGATGCCCGCGGGGAGCCTCGCGGCGCTGTACGTCGCGGACCGCGTCATGGAGCTGGTCCTGGGGGGCTACGCGATCGCCGTGGCCACGGCGATTCTGCCCATGATGTCCCACCAAGCCGCGGCAAAGGACTACGAGTCGCTCAAGAAGACGCTTGCTTTCTCTGTGCGCATCGTTGCCTTCATTACCATTCCGGCGGCGCTTGGGCTGATGATTCTGCGCGAACCGATAATCCGAGTGCTGTTCCAGCACGGGCAGTTTGCCGCGGAATCTACTCGTCTGACGGCCCGAGCGTTGCTGTACTACGCGGTCGGGCTGCCGGCCTTGGCGACCGTAAAGCTGGTCGTGCCGGCGTTCTATTCCACGGCAGACACAAAGACGCCAGTCATCGTCGCTTCCATCTCGCTCCTTATCAACATCGTCCTGAACATCGTGTTTTTGCAATTTTTCTTTAAACGCGTGCAGAATGGCGGCCCGGCACTGGCGACGGCCATCGCTTGCTTCTTTGATTTCTTTGCGCTTTTCATTATTTTCCGCCTGCGTTACGGCGCCATGGGAACGATGGAGATTTTGCGTTCGTTTGGCAAGATTTCCATGTGCGCGAGCATCATGGGCGTGGCCTGCTGGTTTGGTAATCGCTACACACAGTTCACCCTGCACTCGCGTTTCCTCGTTCAGCTACTCGTTTTTTCGGGGCTGATCGTCGGAGCGACGGCGCTTTATCTAGCGCTGGCATGGCTTTTTCGCTGCCATGAGATCCAAGAAGTCTACGGCATCGCCACGCGGCGGCGAGCGGGTGCCGGAGACGGCGGCCCGGAGCTCTGATGGAAATCACAACAGCCATAGCGCTATTTTTGACCCACGTTAAGGTGGAGAAGGGGCTTTCCGCCAATACCGTCGCGGCTTATCAGCGCGATTTGGCGAAATTCAATGTATTCGCGCAAAAGCGCAAGCTCGCGCTCGAGGCCGTCACGCGCGACGACTTGGTGGATTTTCTGGCCGGGCTGTACCGCGAAAAGCTGGAGAGCCGGACGGTTGCGCGGCACCTGGTCACGCTGCGAAATTTCTTCCGCTTCGCGCAGATGCAGGAGATTGTGACAAAGGATCCGTCGCTGAATCTCGAATCGCCCAAAATCCGGCGCACGTTGCCTGGATATTTGAGGCTCGAGGAAGTGGAGCGTTTGCTGGCGCAGCCTGATCCCAAAACGGCGGCGGGTCTGCGCGATCGCGCCATGCTCGAAGTGCTCTACTCGACCGGCTTGCGCGTCTCCGAGTTAACCGGCCTTCGCGTGACGGACCTGGACAGCAAAGTGGGCTGCATCCGCTGCATAGGCAAAGGGGATAAGGAACGTATTGTTCCGGCTGGCCGTAAGGCGCTGGGCATGGTTGAGAAATATCTCCGCGATGCGCGGCCAGAACTTTTGGGAAAAGGCGTCTCGAGTCCGGCGCTGTTCGTGAACCGGCGCGGTCACTCGCTGAGCAGGGTCGGTGTGTGGAAGATTCTCTCGGCATACGGTCGGCGCGCCGGTTTGCGCGTTGCGCTGACGCCGCACATGCTGCGCCACAGTTTTGCGACGCACCTGCTCGAACGAGGTGCGGACTTGCGCTCGGTCCAGCTCATGCTGGGCCACGCGGACATTTCCACGACCCAAATCTACACGCACGTGGTGGAAGAGCGGTTGAAGCAGATTTACAAGGCGCATCACCCGCGCGCTTGAGGCGCGGCGGTCCTGGGTTCAAATTGCGGTTGCCTCCGCGGCAGTCAGCGCGGGCATCCAGAACGTGAAGGAGCACGATGCCAGATTACATGTTCTTGCTGGAAAGCCGGCTGTCCCCCGAGCAGCGAGCGGCCATGATGCGCGTCCAGGAGCTCTCGGCCGCGATGGGATTCAACGTGTACCTGACGGGCGGAACGGTGCGCGACCTTGTTACGGGCGCTTCGTTGCGCGATCTCGACTTCACCGTGGAAGGCAATCCATCGAAGATTGCCCGCGAACTGGAAAAAGGCGGAGCTAAGATCCTTTCCGAGGACGAAAAGCTTCGGCAAGTGGAGATTTTATTTGCGGGTGACAGCGACGGCAGCATTTCGGCCGCGCGCGACGACCACTACGTGCGCCCCGGGACCCGCCCGGAAATCCGCTGGTCCACAATCATGGAGGATTTGCGGCGCCGCGACTTCTCCTTGAACTCGATTGCCATTTCGCTCAACCCGGCTTCGCGCGGCTTGCTTCTGGACCCCACGAACGGACTCTCGGATATCGAACGCGCCGAGGTGCGCGCGCTTACGATTCACAGCTTCACCAATCAGCCCGTGCGTCTGCTGCGCGTGCTCCGCTTTGCCGCGCGCATGGGATTCAAGATCGAGGCCCGCACCGAGGAGTGGTTCGATCTGGCCATCGAGCGCGATCTGAACCACACCATCGCTCCGGAAGACGCCGGAGCGGAGCTGAGGGCCGTGGCTCGTGAAGAACGGCCTGCGGTGGTGCTGAAAGCCTGGGAAGAGCACGATTTGCTCGAAGCCATTCACCCCGTTCTTGCAAAACGGCATCCGGATTACGAGGCCATTGCGCGGTTGATGAAGGTCAGGGAGGATTTGTTTACTGCCGGCGTCCGACCAAAACTTGCAACGCCGATGATGCTGGCAGTTCTCGGGCGCCTCAAGGACCGCGAACAGAGCAGCGTTCTCTCCAAGGCGGGCTTCCGCTCGGCGGAAGCGGATGCCATCCTGAACTTCGAGAAAGAAGTTCTTGCGGACCAGAAGGAACTGATCGGGCGCAAGTTGAACGCGCCTGTGGATGCCTACAAGTTTCTCGAAAAGCTTCCCGTCGAGCGCATTGCCTACCTTCTGGCGGAGTCGAACAATTCGGCGGCGCTGTCGAAAATTCGCGCGTATCTTCACAAGTGGCGGCCGATCCGAAGCGCTCTGCCCATGGTGGCGAATGAGTTGGAGGCTCTGGGCTATGCGCGCGGTGCGAAATTCGATGCCATCGTCGAGCAGGTTTTCGCCATGCAGCTAACAGGGCGCGGCAAGACGCCGGAAGAGCGCATCAAGGTCCTTCGTAAACTGTCTGGGATCAAGGAGCAGCCGAAAAAGAAAGAGAAGGAAAAGAAGCCGGCAAAGAGCGGGGAGAAGCCGCCGGCGGCTTCTGGAGCCACTGCAGCCCCGGAAAAGGGCGCGCCCGCGAAAGCTGCTGGCGGTCAGTCGCATAAGAACCACCCGGTGATGTTGAAGCAAGCCGCAAAGCATAAAGCCGCCCGTGAACAGGCCAAGCACGCTGCGGCGGGCAAGAAGAGCAGCGGCCGAAAATAAGGGCCAGGCGGGGAAGACCGCCACGGTCGAAATCGTGAGAATGTGATTCGCAATTCTCCCGCGAGAGTTTTAGAATCGAGATCCATGGGTCAACCGCAGTTCGTTCATCTTCACGTTCACACGGATTTCAGTCTTCTCGACGGGGCATGCGAAACATCCGAGCTCCTCGATGAAGCATCCCGGCAGAAAATGCCGGCGGTTGCCGTCACGGACCACGGAAACCTCTTCGCCGCCGCCAATTTTTTCAACGAAGCCAGCAAGCGTGACGTTAAGCCGATTATCGGATGCGAAGTCTATGTGGCCAAAGGCAGCCGCCACGACCGCGGCGAAAAAACAAGCGGAGCCGCCCAAGACCGCGGCGAGGCCGAGCCGGGCATGCGCGGGAGCAATCATTTGGTCCTGCTCTGCGAATCACTCGAGGGCTACCACAACCTGATCAAGCTGGTCTCGTCTGGTTTTCTCGAGGGCTTCTACTATCGGCCGCGAATTGACTATGACCTTCTGGCCAAGCACAACAAGGGCCTCGTTGCTTTGTCGGCCTGCCTGCGGGGCGCGGTGACCGAAGCGGTCGTGGAGGAAAAGTACGACCAGGCCCGCGAAAACGCATATCGGCTCCAGGACGTCTTCGGCAAGGGCAATTTCTTTTTGGAAATTCAAGACCAGGGGCTGGAGATCGAGCAGGGTGTCAACCGGGAGCTTGTCCGATTGTCGAAAGAAACCGGGATTCCGCTAGTCGCCACAAACGACTGCCATTACCTGCATCACACCGATGCGCACGCACAGGAAGTCCTGCTGTGTATCCAAACGGGAAAAACGATGAGCGACACTCATCGCATGAAGTTTGCGACCGATCAGTTTTACTTCAAGACGGCTGCGGAGATGGCGCAGGTGTTTGGCGAGCTGCCGGATGCACTGCGGCGCACGGTGGACATCGCGGCGCGCTGCAATGTAAAAATCGAGCGCATCCCGAATCCGTTTCCGGAGTTTAAGGTTCCGGAGGGCCACACGGCGGGCAGTTATTTCGAAAAGGTTGTGCGCGAAGGGTTTGCGACGCGCGCGCCGTACCTCGAGCGGCTGTTGCAGCAAGGCGTCTTGCATAATCCGCTGGCCGAATATGAGCGCAGGCTGACCTCCGAGATCGAGATGATCAAGAAGATGCGCTACGAGGGGTACTTCCTGATCGTTTGGGATTTCATCCACTACGCGCGCGCACAGGACGTGCCCGTTGGCCCGGGACGCGGTTCCGCAGCGGGGAGCCTTGTGAGCTACGCGTTGCGCATTACGGATGTCGACCCCTTGCAGTACAACTTGCTGTTCGAGCGTTTCCTGAATCCGGAGCGCGTTTCGCTGCCGGATATCGACATCGACTTCTGCATGCGGCGGCGCGGCGAGGTGATCGAATACGTCACGCAAAAGTACGGACGTGAAAATGTCGCGCAGATCATTACCTTCGGCACTATGGCGGCCAAAGCCGCGGTCAAGGACGTGGGCCGAGCCATGGACATTCCCTACGGCGAAGTCGATCGGCTTGCGAAACTGATCCCCACGACTCTCGGCATCGACCTGGAAACCGCTCTCTCAGAGGCGCCACAGCTGAAGTCCGCCATTAACAGCGACGAAAAGCTGAAGGATTTGATGGCCGTGGCGTTGCGCCTGGAAGGCCTCGCGCGGCATGCTTCCACCCACGCCGCGGGGGTGGTTATTTCGCCGCGCCCCCTGACGGACGTAGTGCCGGTTTACAAGACGAACCGGGATGAAATCACGACGCAGTACGACATGAACGCGCTCGAGCGTATCGGCTTGCTGAAGATGGATTTCCTCGGACTGACCACGCTCACCGTCTTGCAAGACACCGCGCGCATGATTGAAAAAAATCGCGGCATAAAGGTCGACATCGACAATCTGACACTGGACGACGAGCAGACCTACAAACTTTTTGCCCGCGGCGACACGACCGCCATTTTCCAGTTTGAATCGCATGGCATGCGCGACATCCTGCGCCGCTACCAGCCTTCGCGCATTGAAGACCTTACTGCGCTTAACGCCCTCTACCGTCCGGGCCCGATTCAAGGCGGCATGATCGACGACTTCATCAGCCGCAAGCAGGGCAAGACAAAGGTCAGCTACGAACTGCCACAGCTGAAGGGCATTCTCGATGAAACGTACGGCGTCATCCTGTACCAGGAGCAGGTGATGCAGATCGCGAATCTGCTGGCCAGCTTCTCACTGGGCGAGGCCGACATCCTCCGCCGCGCCATGGGCAAGAAGAAAAAAGAGGAGATGGCGGCGCAACGGGCCAAATTCATCGCGGGCTGCCTGACCAACAAGGTTTCGGAAAAGAAGGCCGCGGGCATTTTCGACTTGATGGAGGAGTTTGCTGGGTACGGCTTTAATAAATCGCACTCCTGCGCGTACGCGCTGCTGGCCTACCAGACGGCCTACCTCAAAACGCACTATCCTGTGGAATTCATGGCCGCGCTGCTGACTTCGGAAACAGGCAACGCGGAAAAGGCCGTCAAGTACATCAACGAAGCGCGCGGCATGAGCATTTCCATCTTGCCGCCGGACATCAACGAGAGCGATCTCTATTTCACTCCGGTTGGCGAGTCCATCCGCTTTGGTATGGCCGCGATCAAAAACGTTGGCGAGAACACCGCGAAAGCCATACGCGATTCGCGGCTGTCCTCGGGCGTATTCACGTCACTCTACGACTTGTGTGAGCGCATTGAAGCGCGATTCCTGAACAAACGGGTGTTTGAGAGCCTGATCAAATCCGGGGCGCTGGATTCGCTGGGGCCGCGCGAGTCCATGTTGGCGTCCGTCGATGACGCGCTGGCGGCGGTGCAGCGCGCTTCGCGGATCCGGGAATCTGGACAGCACGGATTGTTCGGTACCGCAGCAGCCCCGGCGCCGATTGCCTTCGAGCTGCACGAAGCCGAGCCGTGGGGCGAGGCAGAGCGCCTCGCCGGCGAATATGCGATGCTTGGTTTTTACGTTTCCGGGCACCCCCTTGCGAAGTACGCCTCGCGATTGCAAGAATTAAAATGCGTTTCGCTCGACCAGGTGGAAGGCCAGCGGAATGGCAAGGAGATCACCGTCGCGGTGCTGATTGTGGGAACGCGCCCGATGCGTTCCAAGAAAGGGGCGCGCTGGGCCATCTACACGATCCAGGACATGACCGGAGTTCAGGAATTGCTCGCCTTTCCAGAGAGCTTTGCGCGGCTGGAGCCGATGCTCAAGGCCGGAGCACCGCTTTTGCTCAAGGTGCGGGTACAGGTGGAAGAAGCGGGTACTCGACTGTCACTTCAGGAAGCGGCCCGCCTCGGAGATCTTGCGGAACGGCCGGCCTCGAGCCTGCGCATCCGGCTCAAGCTCGAAGATTTGAACGAGCCATTGCTTGATCGCCTGGAAGAGATCCTTTCCTCCTTCCGAGGATCAAGCCTGGTCTCGCTCGATCTCTCGGACACCAGAGGAGCGTCGGCGACTCTCGACGTTGAAAAGCGGGTCCGCGCCTGCCCGGAACTCATCGCCGCCATCCGGGAATGTACGGGCGACCAATCGATCGACTTGGTGATGTGATGAAATCCAAGGACAAAACAAAAAGCGCGACGACGCAGGTGAATCGTCAGAGCGAAATCGAGCGCCTGGAAAAGGATGTTGAAGAGTTGCGCCAGCTCGCAGGAGATGAAGAGGCCGACGCGGAGCTGGAGCGCATCCGCCAGCAAGTGGCGGAGCTGCGCAAGGAGTTTTACAGCCACCTGGGGCCCTGGCAGCGGGCTCAAATTGCGCGCCACCAGCAGCGGCCTTATCCGCTGGACTATATCGCAATGCTCTTCACGGACTTCACCGAGCTGCATGGCGACCGCGGATATGGCGACGACAAGGCCTTGATCACCGGGCTCGCGAAGTTTCATGGACGCCCGATAGCCATCATCGGCCACCAAAAAGGACGCGACACAAAACAACGGCTGTTGCGCAATTTCGGGCAACCCAAACCGGAAGGCTACCGCAAAGCGCTGCGCATCATGCTGCTGGCCGCCAAATTCGGCCGGCCGGTATTCACCTTTATCGACACTCCTGGCGCGTATCCCGGAATCGATGCGGAGGAACGCGGACAGGCCGAGGCCATCGCTCGAAACCTGCGCGAGATGGCGCGCCTTCCCGTTCCGATCATCGTGACGGTGACAGGCGAAGGCGGCTCTGGCGGTGCCTTGGCAATCGCCGTCGGGGATCGCGTCAACATCCTTGAAAACAGTTTTTATTCAGTGATTTCGCCCGAGGGCTGCGCAGCGATCATGTGGCGCGACGCAACCAAAGCAGAGACCGCCGCTGCTGCGCTGAAAATCACGGCGAAGGATCTCAAGGAGCTTGGCATCGTAGACGAAATCGTCCCCGAACCCGAAGGCGGGGCGCACGTGGACCCGGAAGGCGCCGGGCAGTTGCTTGGGGAGGTCTTGGACCGCCAGTTGGTGGCCCTCTCGCAGCAGGCAACGAAGGATTTGCTCGAAACCCGCTACGAGAAGTTCCGCAAGATGGGGCAATTCTTCGATTTCGGCGGCTAAAACGACGTTTTTACGGCCTATCTAAGTCCTATATCTACCCCTTAGCACATTCGCAACTCTTCTAAGAGCAATCGTTGTCGCTTCCCTGGACGCGGGCTACTCTGGATGAGCAATCTTCAGAGTAATCCGGCTCGGGGCAACTTCTGCGCTCAATCGGCGGCCCGTCCACGGAGGACAGGACTTATCATGTCGGAACCCTTTCGCCCCTATGAAAAGCTGGTGGACATCACCGTCATGGGGAAGAAGTTCCAGGTGCCGGAGCGTAACTCGCTTCTGCGATGTTTTCAGTTCATCAGTCCGGAAACGATTCCCTATGGGCGTTTTTGCTGGAATCAAGACTGTCAGTATTGCCGCGTTTCCTGCCAGCTGCCGGATGACGACGAACCCCGGGAAATGTTGAGCTGCAAGTTCATCGTGATGCCGGGAATGGAAATCACCGAATTGAGCCAAGAGTTGAAGTGGTGCCTCCGGTCGAAGCTTCCTGCTGATGCCGCCGTCTCTTCCTGAGCATTTCAGGCGCACAGCCCAAAACAGCATTTCACGACGCAACTTTTGACCCCATCCAGGGTTTACTAGCCGAGGTACACGTATCATCGACGGCGGTTGTGCGACGCCAAAACCCAAATTACCATCCCCGGCGCACAGCCGTCGTCGACGAATCTATAGTTTTTTCCCCCGTGAACGCAGTCTTTCATAACAGTGGTGACAGAGAAGCTCTATCGTGATTTTTGACTCGTTCCTTTCATTCCATTCACCCTGTTCTTGAAAGAAAGCATCGCAACCCGCACACCACGCATCTGGCCATTTGTGTTCCTCATCAGCTTCGCGCGAGAACCACAGTTGGTCGGGATTAGAGACAAGATGCGCGCAGGCATGAGCCGCGAATCCGGTCCCGTGGTCAGCGCATTCTATCCGCTGTGGGCCAAGCGCCGTTTCCGGTTCACTCTTAGCGAAACCAATCGAGGAGTAGATAACGTAAACGAAGCCATTCTCGCCTGGACACCGATACGCTCCCTTTGCTCCGAGGACTTTTGCGGCAACAGCAGTCATCCCCCAGCCAAGGTATTCATCGTCTGACAGTTCCGCTTCTTTGAGTTCAGCTATATTCTCGGCCTCTCCGAACGCTCGCACTCTCGCCAATGCCTTCGCCACGTTTAGAGGCAAACTCTCGTTCGCCCAGCCCCACATCCATGTTCCCCCAGAGATGGAAGTCGTACCGACTACTTGAATCCAGGCCAAAACCTTGGGTACACCGTCCTGGGAAAATGTGAGAGTCCCGCATTCGGAGTCATAGTCCCATCGCGGCCAAGATGAGATATGAAACTCCTGTTCGCATAAATCATTCAGGCGCATGAGTTCATGCACCGCTTCGTGACGATAGACAGAAAATTGTTCGGGGTCCATTTCAGATAGTTTCAACCATCGAGGACAACCCGACTTATACCACATCCATTCTCAAATCCTGGTTTGTGGCGCAATCGGAAACTGGCCCTTTACCCGCGTTTCGTCTGATTTGCACTCCTGATCCCACTCGACTACGATTCTCGTTTGCAGACCATACCGACAAATCCCATGCCCTGCGACGGTTGCGGACAACCCGCATCCCCCGAACACATTGCAAGACGACTTCAGCGCCTTGAATGGGCTACACGCTATCGGCCTGTCCACATTGGGGCGATTCTGCTTAGTGGGGTCTCCCCGCTGGCCGATCCGGACTTCCTGTACGCGGCGAAATTTGAGGGTGAAGCACGCCTGGTGCTGGACGCAGTTGGAATCTCTCAGGCTGGGAAGTCTCCCGAAATTGTCTTGAGCGAGTTTCAGAGAAGTGGTTTTTTCCTTACGCATGTGCTCGAATGCCCGCTTGAAACTGGCCGGCTTGGAGACCCTTCCTCTAAAGCTCTACTCGAGCGGCGCGCCGGGCAAGTCTTGACGCGTGTCCGCCGCTCGCTCAAACCAAAACGCGTGGTACTGATTTCAGAATTGCTGGCGCCGCTGACGGCCAGGTTTACGAGCACCGCAATGGGTTGCCCCGTTCTTCTGGATGACGGAAAGCCCTTTGGTTTGGATTCTTCCGGCTTTTCCGCGGCAGCTCAGCATCTGCGGGAAGCTTTGGGTGCACCTGCCGCTCGGACGTGACCCGGCACGCCGTTCTCGCGGAGTCCTTTGGGACAGGCCTAGAACTGTCCCTGGACCGGTTCGTTACGCTGCGGGCTGTGATAGAATCCGAAACTTGGATAACATGCCGTCGGAGTAGGAGTTGAGCCGTGAAGAAACAGGCAAAATTCGGTATCGGGATCGGCGTTATCGTCGTTTCGCTTTGCTTTCTGGCCTGGCTCGGCTACGGCGAAAGCAAGACTTACTATCACACCATCACCGAACTTCAGACACTTCGCGGCGCTGACCTCTCCCACCGTATTCGCGTCGGTGGTACCGTCGCGCCCGGCAGCATTCACCGTTTCACCGGCCGCGTGGATTTTGTTCTCGAAGGGGAAGGGAAGTCCCTTCCTGTAAGCTACGTAGGCAGCGACCCTCTGCCTGATACGTTTATCGATAAATCGCAGGCCTTGGTGGAGGGCCGGCAGACGGATGGGCGCTTTGTCGCCGAGGTCGTCCAGGCGAAGTGCGCGTCCAAGTACGAGGCGGCTCCGGGGGGAACCGTTGCCACTTCTACCAGTGCGACAAAGTAAATTGAATCCTGGCAAGCCTGGTTCGGCCGGGGGATAGGCGGAGTCCCGTGGACGTATTCGGTTCGTTCGCTCTGATCCTGGCTTTTATTTGCGCGGTTTATGCGTTTGGAGGCGGGATTGCCGCGATCCTCACGCGTCATCCGCTCCTGGTTAAGAGCACGCGGCAAGCAGGCATCGCCACCTGCTGTTTGATTTTTATCTCTACCTTCAGCCTCGAATATCTTTTCTTCAGCGACAACTTTTCCGCGGCGTATGTGGTCGCTCACAGCAATCGGGCGCTTGCCACGTTCTATAAAATCGCTGCGCTGTGGGCCGGCCAGGAAGGCTCGCTCCTGTTCTGGAGCTTTCTGCTTGCGATTTACGTTTTCTCCGTCTTGATTGCTTATCGTAATAAAAACGGCGAATTGATGCCTTACGTCGGGGTGATTCTCGCCGGCGTTCAGATCTTTTTTCTTACGCTGAACAACTTTGTCGCCAGCCCGTTCAAGGCGCTGGCTGTGCCCGGCGCGCATGGCGCGATGGATCTCGTTGCGCGCGCCGATGGCAACGGCCTAACCCCTCTCCTGCAGTATCCGGAAATGGTGATCCATCCGCCGAATCTTTATTCGGGGTATACGGGATTCACGATTCCGTTCGCGTTTGCGCTGGCTGCGTTGCTGGCGCGCTATCCCGGCGAGAAGTGGATTCATCTCACCCGCAAGTGGACGATGATCGCTTGGGGCTTTCAAACCGCGGGTATTCTGCTTGGCGCGCATTGGGCTTACGCCGTGCTCGGCTGGGGCGGCTATTGGGGTTGGGACCCGGTGGAGAATGCCTCCCTGCTTCCGTGGCTGACTGGCACCGCGTTCCTTCATTCGGTGATGATGCAAGAAAAGCGCGGGATGATGAAGGTATGGAACGTCTGGTTGGTGTTCACGACGTTCCTGCTATGTATTACCGGTACCTTCCTGACGCGCAGTGGAGTCGTCAGCTCCGTCCATGCATTCGCGCAATCAAGCATCGGAACTTGGTTTGTGGGCTTCCTTGCGATCATTTTTGCTGTCTGTCTCGTTGCCTACCTCAAGAACCGCGACTATCTGAAGAGTGAAAACCAGCTGGATGCCATTGTCTCCCGCGAATCCAGCTTTCTCTTCAACAATTTAATTCTATTGGTTTCCTGCATCGCCGTACTCTCCGGCACTCTCTTTCCGGTTTTGTCGGAAGCGCTCTCGGGCTCCAAAATCAGCGTGGGCGCGCCATTCTTCAATAAGGTCAACATTCCGATTGGCTTGCTCCTGCTTTTCCTGACCGGGGTCGGGCCGCTGCTTGCCTGGCGGAAGACTTCCGTGGAGAGCCTGAAACGAAATTTTGCGTGGCCGCTGATGGTTGGAGTTGTGGCGGGCGCAATCATCTTTCTGCTGGGCTATCGCGAGGTCTACTCGTTGATCTGTTTCTCGCTGTGCTTCTTCGTCACAGCAACCATTGTTATGGAATTCTACCGCGGCGCGAAAGTCATTCGCGTCCGCTCGGGCGCTTCTTATCTGACCTCCGCAATCGAACTGACGATGCGCAACACGCGGCGCTACGGCGGCTACATCGTCCACATGGGCATGGTGCTGATCTTTATCGGATTGGCCGGCGCCGCCTTCAACCATGACGTCCAAAAGGAAATGCAGCCCGGCTCCTCGATGCAGCTGGGGAAGTATAAGCTCGTCTTACAAAGCTTCGACAGCAAGCCGGAAGCAAATTACACCGGCCTGCGCTTGAATGTGGAAGTCTTTGTCAACGACAAGCCACTGATGATGCTCTATCCCGAGCGCCGCATCTTCGAGACAAACGGCGAAACAGGCACGATGGTGGCCATCTACTCGACGCTTCGCGAGGATTTGTATGTTGTCTATGCGGGACAGAGTCCCGATACGAAGCTGCCCGTCATTCACGCGTATTTGAACCCGCTGGTGAAGTGGATCTGGTTCGGCGGCGTGATCGTGGTGTTTGGCACGCTCGTCGCCTTGCTGCCCAATCGCCGCGCCGTCCTGGTTCTCGCCGGCGCAAAACAACCTGCCGAAGAGCAGCTCGTCCACGGAATGACGCCTTCGGTCACCTACAGAGAAGGCCATGATTAGCTTGCAAAAAATCCGGCGGCCCGGTTTGCTCCTCTTGCCAGCCTTATTGTGCTTTGGAGGCGCGCTTCCGATTTTGTCCGCTTTCGCAGACGCCCAGCAGCTCGACCACACGCACCAGCTAGGCATGAAGGTGAAATGCATGTGCGGCGGCTGCAACGATTCCGCCGGTGGCTGCTACCATGTCGGCGGCGCTTTCTCCGGTCCTTGCGATACCGCTCTTGGGATGCTGAAGAAAATCGACGAACGCATCGCCCAGGGGAATTCCGACGACCTCGTCGTGCAATCCTTTGTGCAGGAGTACGGTCAAGCGGTACTCACCGAACCACCGCACAGTGGATTCGGGCGCGTGGCCTGGTGGATTCCCGCGCTCGCCTTGATCGGCGGATTCGCGCTCGTCCTCGTTGTCATTTCGCGGTGGCGGAAGCATATAACTCCCGAACCTGCCCTGGCTGGCGCGGGGAGCGCGTCTCCGATTTCTAGGGAACTGCTGGAACGCGCGCGTGCAAAGGCCGCCCGGGATACCGAGGATTGATCTTGACGGTTGACACAGCCATTGCTGTTTTTCTGATTGCCTCGGGGGATTGGGCCGTTCTCGGCGCGTGCTTCGCTCTGGCTCTCGCCACCGGGCTTTTCATTTTCTACATTCAGCCCGATGCGTCGGACCTCGCTCCTCATCGCTCGAAGCTCGATCAACTGCTCGAGCGGCGCGATACGCTCTATGACAACTTGCGCGACCTGCGGTTCGAGTTTCGTTCCGGAAAATACGCGGAGAATGACTACCAAGCGATGAAACTATCTCTTGAAAACGAAGCTGCCCTGGTCCTTACAGAAATCGATCAGGTTACCGAGTCTGAAGTGCGGCGTCCTCGCGGGATCAAGCCGACCGCCCCGGATCGGGGCGCGCAATGAAGCCCGCTCGGATCCCGCTCTTGGCGCTCGTCGCCTGCCTGCTGGCGCCGTTCTCACCTGTCTATGGCGCTACCGTCCACGGCACGGTGAAAAACGGCACCACCGGCAAACCTGCCGCAGACGTCGAAGTGATCCTGATCCAATTGCAAGGCGGCATGCAGCCCGTGCTTAATTCCAAGACCGACGCGCAGGGCCAATTCACGTTTGACTATCCCTCCATCGGCACGCAGCCCATGCTGGTCCGCGCCGTCTATCGCGGCATTAATTTTCATCAGCCTTTGCCTCCCGGCCAGAATCAGCTGCAAGTCGAGATTTTCGAGCCCTCGAAAGATCCCAAGACAATCTCGGTGGGAACCCATTTCGTCATCTTCCAGCCGAACGGCTCGACGCTCGAGGTCGGTGAAGAATACGCCATAAAGAACGACTCGCAGCCGGCCCAGGCTTATTTTCGCCCTGACGGCAACTTTGAGTTCGCGATTCCAGAGGGGGCCAGCCTGAAACAGATCGCTGCGCAAGGCCCTTCGGGCATGCCCGTGGTGCAGGCTCCCATCGATCGCGGCAAAAATAAATACAGTCTGGCCTATGCCTTTCGGCCGGGCGACAACGGCGTGCGATTCTCCTACGAACTGCCCTACTCCGGGAGCGCCGCCACGGTAAAGCTACCCACGGTTTATCCCGGCGCCCACCTGGTTCTTGTTGCCCCTCCTAGCATAGTGGTCACTGCCGATGGATTGCAGTCGAGCGGGCAAGAGCAGGGCATGAACCTCTATAGCCGGGATTCTCTCAGGGAGAATTCCATCCTGGCCGTCAGCGTATCCGGGACCGCGCCGCCTCCGAGTGCCAATGATTCGGCGGACGCGCCAGACGCCGGGCCGCAGAACCGGGAGGCCCAGCAGGGAAGCGGTCCCTCTTCGGGCGCAACCATCCAGGTGGTTCCGGGCCGGCTGGATGTATTGAAGTGGCCGATCGTCGGCGGCTTCCTTTGCGTATTCGTTCTGCTGGCGATTCTGCTCGCGCGCAGGCCAGTCGCGGCCGTTGCAGGCAATCTTTCGGAAGGCGTTGCCCTGCCTGCCTCCAAACCTTCTCCTTCGAAGAAGACGGCCCCCAACTCCCTCACGGCAACTGCGGCTCCAGGCTCGAATCTGGCGGAAGTCGATGCGGCCGTCGGAACAAGTCTTGATGCGCTGAAAGACACGCTTTTCCGGCTCGAATTGCGGCGTCAGGCAGGGACGATTTCGGATGCAGAGTACAACCAGGAACGCGCTCGCGCGGAAAAAGTCTTGCGCGATCTTGTGAGAGGTTGAAGGGTGACGCCGCGCGGTGATGCGTGGATTTGTCCCACAAGTAAGGCCGGTATTCCTGGAGGTCTCCCTCTCCCGTCCGCTCGGTCTGGGTCTGAGGTTTCCCGTTGACGCCGCCGGCCTTTTCTCTCGTCGGTCTCCGTTTCGAAAATATCGATAAGCGTTACGGCGGCCTGCTCGCGTTGCGCGCCGTGTCGCTCACTATCCAGCCCGGGGAGTGCGTTGTTCTTGCTGGCCGCAATGGCTCCGGCAAAACCACTCTGCTGCGCATCGCTGCCAGATTGGCACGACCTTCTCGCGGAACCATGAGCTTTTCCGGACAATTTTCCGGAGAGGAGGCCGCTGCCATTCGGCCGGGCTTCGTTGCTCACGCCACGATGGTTTACGACGAGCTGACCGCTGAAGAAAATCTCCTGCTCTTTTCACGTCTGCAAAATGTTCCGCAACCCGGAAATCGCGTGGAAGCTTTGTTGCACGAAGTCGGCCTTTCCGATCGCCGCTCCTCCCTGGTACGAACCTTTTCTCGCGGCATGCGCCAGCGCGTCGCAATCGCCCGTGCCTTGCTGCACGAGCCGAGCGTTCTTCTGCTGGACGAGCCCGCGACCGGCCTCGATCCTCAGGGCGTTTCTTGGCTCGCCGAGGCGATTCGCCGGCTTCGCGACTCCGGACGCACCATCCTGATGAGTCTTCACGGTGAGTCGGAAATCTCTTCGCTCGGCACCCGCGCCATTCGCCTCGACGCGGGCTCGGTCGCCGCCGATACGCGCACGGGAGCGACGTTTCGCTCCATTCTCACCTTCGCCGACGCCTGAATGAGCCTGCTCTCTAACACCGGCGCCTTGCTCGGCAAAGAGCTTCGCACGGAGTTTCGCTCGCGCGAACTGCTCACAACCACGATTGTCTTCATCCTGATTGTGATTGTACTGTTCAGCTTTACGTTTGATCCGACGTCGGACGAATCGCGGCGTTTTGCTCCCGGGCTGCTCTGGCTTGCGTTTCTTTTCGCCTCCTCCTTGATGCTGCAACCCTGTTTTTTGAGGGAGCAGCACAACGACACACTGAGCGCGCTGCGTCTTTCCGTAAGCGATCCATTCGCCATCTTCCTGGCGAAACTCGCGGCGAACACGCTGTTTCTTCTCCTGACCGAGCTGCTCCTGCTTCCGCTTTTTGCCGTGATGTACAACGTGCCGGTCGTGCCGGTGCTGCACTGGCTCGTGCTGGTGTTTTTTCTTGCGAGTTTCGGAATCTCCATTGCCGGGACCTCGCTCTCCGCCATCTCCGCGCAAGCCCGCATGCGCGAACTGCTGTTGCCCTTGCTCATGCTGCCGCTTCTGACGCCCATTCTCGTGGCCAGTACGGAAGTCACGAAGTCGCTTTTTGACCGCGCGCCGTTCGTCCAATGGAAGGGCATCGGCTTCCTCGCCGTTTTCGATGTGGTTTTTTTGACGGCGCTATGGCTTTTCGGCGAATATCTTCTGGAGGAATGAAGCATCATGTGGAAACGCGCGATGACTGGCGCCATCGTTCTTTTTCTGGTAGGCGCCGCCGCCTATGCATCTTTTTTTATCGCCCCGGAAGAGAAAACGATGCACGTCCTACAGCGGATATTCTATTTTCATGCCGCCGCCGCATGGGCTGGAATGACCGCTTTTTCCGTTTGCTTCGTCGCAAACCTGCTCTACGTCTGGCGCCGCAGCGAAAAGTGGGACTCGCTCGGCGTTTCCTCCGCCGAAGTCGGTCTTGCCTTCATCACCGTCGTTCTCATTACCGGACCGATTTGGGCCAAGCCGGCGTGGGGCATTTATTGGACGTGGGATGCGCGCCTGACCTCCACGTTTGTGCTCTGGCTTCTCTACATCTCCTACCTGCTTTTGCGGACTTTGATCGAGGAGCCGGACCGCCGCGCGCTCTTGAGCGCCCTCTTCGGGATATTTTCCTTCATCGACGTTCCGATTGTATTCGGTGCGATTCGCTGGTGGCGTACGCAGCATCCCGCGCCAGTCATCATGGGCGGGCCCGGTTCCGGTCTTGAGCCCACCATGCGCAAGGTGTTCTTTTTTAGTGTACTTGCGCTGCACGCTTTGATGGTGTTTCTGATCGCGGAACGCTACCGGCTTGAAAAGCTGCGAACGGATGTGGAAGTCTTACGCCGCGAGGCGGAGGCCATATGACGAGTCTGGACAGTGTTTTTGCGGCGTATATCATCGGCTGGGCCGTGTTTTTTGTGTTTTATTTGACAGTGGCAAAACGTACCTCGACATTGCGGGAAGAGCTCGATCGCTTGAAGAATTCCCTGAACCGGGGAAAGTAATTGGCGCAGAAGAAAAAAGTCGGCATTGTCATGTTCCAGCTTGGCGGGCCCGATTCGCTGGAGGCCGTGGAGCCATTTCTTCTGAACTTGTTCCTCGATCCGGACATTATTCCAATGGGCCCGCTCGGATTTTTGCGCCGCCCGCTCGCAAAGCTAATTTCTTCCCGGCGTTCCGTTCCCGTGCGTGGGAAGTATGCCGAGATTGGCGGCCGTTCCCCGATCGGAACGCTCACCGAGCGGCAGCGCGGCGCACTGGTCGACGCACTCTCTAGCGAGATCGATCCCGTCGCCGTGATTGCCATGCGCTACTGGCACCCGCTGACCGCAGAAGCCGCCGAGTCGCTGCGCAAAGCCGGGCCGCTCGAGGAGATCGTACTCCTTCCGCTCTACCCCCATTTTTCTTACGCCACAACGCTTAGCAGCCTCAAGGAATGGCGCCGTGTCTACGGGCGGCCGAAGAACGGCCCGCCTGAGCGCACCGTTAGCCAGTTCTATGACCATCCGCTCTATATTCAAGCGCTGGCCCAACGCATCGGCTCGGTTTTGCGCCAATTCAAGGACAGCTCGCGCATTCACCTGGTTTTCAGTGCGCACGGATTGCCGATGAGCCTGGTCGAAAAGGGTGATCCGTATCCAAATCAAATTGAAGCCAGCGTGCGGATGGTTTCGGAAGAGGGCAGGAAGCAGTTTCCTGGCTGGCCGCAAACGCACTTGCTTTGCTACCAGAGCCGCGTCGGCCCCGCAAAATGGCTACAGCCTCCTCTGACGGGCACGATCGAGCGGCTCGGCAGGGAAGGCGTTAAGGAGATGCTGGTCGTGCCGATTTCGTTTGTCACCGAGCACATCGAGACCTTGCACGAAATCAATATCGAGGCGCGCGAAGATGCCAGAAAATTTGGCGTTGAGGTTTTCCGGATGATGCCTGCCGTCGGAGATTCGCCTCTCTTCATTGCCGCTTTGAAAGACCTGGTTCTTAGGGCGGTTGGGCTCGCAGAGCCCCTACCATTGCAAGTTTCCTCGACGGCTTCTTCCTGAAAGGGCTGCCGCGGTTTCCGAGCTCGAGCGAACAGGGTCCCAACCGGTGACACGGCTCATTCCAGCGGAAGGAGAGGCAGGAAATCCGTCAGTGCGCTATAATCCCGCGCTGGGACAAGGGTCATGAAGGCTTCCTACCATGCGAGCGTACACCGCTTCGCCGTCTTTACTGTGTGCTGGACGGTGCTTCTTTTGATCGCAGGCGCGTTGGTCACCTCCAACGACGCCGCCCTATCCGTGCCCGATTGGCCAAAATCGTTCGGAACGTGGACCCCGCCCATGGTCGGCGGCGTGTTTTACGAACACTCGCACCGCGTCATCGCCGGTGTTTTGGGCGTTTTGACGCTGATCCTGGCCGTATGGATTTGGATCAAGGAAGAGCGACGCTGGCTACGCTGGTTCGCCGTGATTGCCGTGGGTGGTATCGTCACGCAGGCGATTCTCGGGGGCCAGGTCGTCATCCAGTTGCTGCATTACTGGCTGCCGGTGATTCATGCATGCTTTGCGCAAATCATGTTTGGAGCGATTTTGAGTATTGCCGTTTTCACCAGCAACTGGTGGATTTCTGACCGCCCTCAATGGGAGGACCGCGGTTCGCCTTCGATTCATTCTCTTGCGCTTCTGAACGCTGGCGTGATTTTTCTACAAGTGTTTCTGGGAGCAGGTTTCCGGCACAAGGATATTCCCATCTGGCCGCACGCCGCCGGCTCGCTCGCGGTGCTCGCGATGGTCGTATGGACCGCCGTGGTTCTTCGAAAACGCTTCGAGCGTTCGCGTGAGCTGACAAAAATGCGGATTCTGCTCCACTCCTTCTTTGGTTTGCAGTTCTTGCTCGGCATCGGCGCCTATTGGTCGCGCATCTCGACTGCGGAAGCCCCGCAACCTGTGCCCGTGATGATTGCTTTGACCGTTACCCACACCGTCGTCGGCGCGCTCCTGTTTGCCGTGTCGATCTTGACGATTCTCGTGTGCTATCGGCTGGTGCCGCGCCCTGGAGAAGTGGCCGTATCGTCAGACGACCGGGTGGCGGTCTGATGAGCACGGTACGCACCACGGAAATCACACTCGCTTCGCGGGCTAACGCCTATGTTGCCCTCACCAAGCCGGACGTCTCCTTTCTCGTGCTGATGACGACCGCCGCCGGCTACTACATGGGCGCGCGCGGCGCCGTGGATTGGCTGCACCTGGTGCAGACTGTTTTCGCGACATTGCTCATAGCCGCCGGCACAGCGACTCTAAACCATTACATCGAGCGCGAGTCCGACCGCTACATGCGTCGCACGGCGTCGCGTCCGCTCCCCAGCGGCCAATTGCAGCCGAGGGAAGCGTTATGGTTCGGAATCACTCTCTCCGTCGCAGGCGCGGTGGATCTGTACTTCACGGCGGGGATTCTCGCTTCGGCGCTTGGCGTTCTCACCAGCCTGAGCTATTTGCTCGCCTATACGCCTCTGAAGAAGCGCACCGTTTGGGCGACTGCGGTTGGCGCCTTTCCCGGAGCGATTCCTCCCATGATTGGCTGGGTTGCTGCAACCGGCGCTCTGGATCGCGGTGCTTGGCTGCTCTTCGCCATTCTGTTTTTTTGGCAATTCCCCCATTTTTATGCGATTGCCTGGATGTACCGCGAAGACTACGCCCGCGCGGGCATACTGATGCTGCCGGTCGTCGACCGTGAGGGCACTCGCACGTTTCGTCAAATTATCCTCACGGCCATAGCCCTGGTTGGAGTTAGTCTCTTGCCCGCGGTGATGGGGTTGGCTGGAGTGCGCTACTTTTTCGGCGCCTTGGTGGTCAGCACCGCGCTCGTTCAGGTTTGCTTGTGGGCCTCCAGTTCGCGGACCAATGTTCGCGCCAAGTGGCTTATGCACGCCACAGTAATGCACATTCCTCTGCTTCTCGGTTTGATGATCTACGACAAGATTCAGCGCTGAACAGCCTCTGCCGGGGGAAGGACAATCGCCGACTAATGTTTTCACAAGCCGCGCTCAACGCTTCCTTAAATGGTATCAGCGCGATTCTGCTCGCCTGTGGCTACGCCGCCATCAAGAACGGCAAAATGAAAGTGCACAAGGTTTTCATGATTGCCGCTTTTGCCGTATCGACAGTGTTCTTGATTTCCTATGTGATCTACCACATTCGGGTCGGCCACGTTCTTTTCCAGGGGGAGGGCTGGATTCGCGATGTTTATTTCACGCTGCTCATTTCGCACACTATACTGGCCATCGTCATCGTACCGATGATCCTGGTTACCTTGCGCCGCGCATGGCTCGAGAAGTTCGATAAACACCGGGTGATCGCCCGCTGGACGCTGCCGCTGTGGTTCTACGTTTCCGTGACCGGGGTGATTGTGTACGTCCTTCTCTACCAGGTTTATCCGCCGCGCGTTGGATAGTGGGAGACAGGTGAGCCACAAACCGGCCCATCGCCGGATAACAAAAGGCGAATCCGGAGGAATTCGAAGATCACTCCGTCGATGAGCGCCCTACGTTTGCGGGGGGATGTTTCGTGTCTTTCCGGGCTCGACGAGCGACCCGGTTAGCGATGACCGTACGGCCTGCCTGGTTCCCGCTTTCGGAAAGACCACGTGCCAAAAATCCTTACGGGGCGTAGCGAAGCCAACGCCTATAAATCGGTGTTCCTGTTTTTCGCGAACGGAGGTCACAAAACACTCGACCGACTCCGAGGTCATCTCGTTGAAAAGGCGGACGGTCTGGCCGGGTAGCAGCGGGGCATCCATCACGATGAGCGCCCCGTTCGCGCTTACAAACTGCGTAAACGCCTTTAAGTCAATAACTTCGCCTTCCGGCATCTGGCAGCGTACTTTCAGGGGAATTTGCAGCGTCATCCGAACGGTGCGACGCCTTTCGGGGTACCTAGACCGGTGCATTCAGCCGCCTCTGGGGGGGACTAACGCAATGAGCTTGCCACGCCTGAGCCAGAATAACAAGGACTTACCGTCGCCTGAACCAACTGCGCCGGGTACAACAGGAGCGAACTAGCTCGGCCGAAGCGAACCGATCACCGCCTGGGTGAACTCCGCGGTGCCGGCTGTGCCGCCCACGTCCTGGGTAACGTGCTTACCTTCACGGTGCACCTTTTCGAGAGCGCTTTCGATGCGGCGAGCTGCCGATCTTTCCCCCAGATGGTCCAGCATCATGATGCTGCTCAGAAGCAGGGCCGTGGGATTCGCCAATCCTTTGCCGGCGATGTCTGGCGCCGTGCCATGCACGGCCTCGAACATAGCAGCCTCGTTGCCAACGTTGGCGCTGCCAACGACGCCGAGGCCGCCGACAAGTCCAGCGGCAAGATCACTCATCACGTCGCCATAAAGATTTGGCAGCAACAACATGTCGAATTGCTGGGGATTCAGCACCATTTGCATGCACGCATTGTCGACGATCAGTTCCTTGTACTCGATGTCGGAATACTGCGGCGCAACGTTTCGGATGGACTTCAGAAAAAGTCCGTCCGAGAGCTTCATGATATTGGCCTTGTGGATGGCGTGAATTTTCTTGCGGCCTTCGCGTTTGGCATATTTGAAGGCGAAGTGCGCGATCTGCGTCGATGCTTTTTCTGTGATTATTTTCAAGCTCTCTACCACGCCCGGAACCACTTCGTGCTCCAGTCCGGAATAGAGATCTTCCGTGTTTTCGCGGATCAGAACGACATCCACATTTTCGAACCGGGATTTCACCCCGGGGAGGTTCTTGACAGGCCGGACGTTGGCGTAAAGATCGAGCGTTTTCCTTAAGGCTACGTTAATGCTGGGTGCTCCGCCGGCAATGGCGGTGCCCATGGGCCCTTTGAGGGCCACTCGATTCCGACGAACGGATTCGACAGCACCTTCGGTAACAAATTGTCCGGTTGCCGAAGCCTTGTCCGAGCGCGCTTCGACCTCTTCCCA
The DNA here is from genome assembly GCA_013289955.1 of Acidobacteriota bacterium. GTDB lineage: Bacteria > Acidobacteriota > Terriglobia > Acidiferrales > UBA7541 > Acidiferrum. The sequence goes on along the minus strand of JABCYZ010000006.1, from coordinate 182,463 downwards.
ATCGATTTGAACGCCCGCGGCCTCCAAGATGGCCCGCACGGCGGCGGCAACCTCAGGACCGATGCCTTCTCCAGGGATCAGCGTGACTTTATGTCTCATGGCGCATCTTATTGTATCGGAAGGGCATAGGGTTGTCGAAACCCGCTATTGTGTCGAGTTTCCAGACAAGAAATCGGTCGTCAGAGAGCGATGTGCAGTTGTCGAGAAGGTTTGCTATACTTCAAGAGAAAGATGCATCGCGGGTTCACCTGCGATGCGGAGGCCAAAGGAATTTATGATTAGTCTGACTCCTACTGCCAGCACCAAGGTCAAGGAAATCATGGGCATGCAGAATCCTGTACCGGTGGCTTTGCGCGTAGCCGTCGTCGGCGGAGGCTGCTCCGGTTTCCAGTACCATATGGCTTTTGAAAACCAGACCAACGAGACCGACCAAGTAGTGGATTTTAACGGTCTTAAGGTCGCGGTCGATCAGATGAGCTCGATGTATCTGGACGGCGTTGAGATCGATTACATCGAAACGATTGAAGGCGCGGGCTTCAAGTTCAACAACCCGAACGTGAAGAGCACCTGCGGCTGCGGCAGTTCCTTCAGCGTCTAACCGGCGCTGTTTCAATCTGTCATTCATTGTGGCATAGAATGCCACAATGGATGACACTGGCAGTGGCATTTCGCGCGCCCTAGGTACAGGGTTCCAGGCCCTTGAACACACTGTTCGAGGGCCTTTTTTATGTCCACAACAGTAACCGAATGGGACGCACGCCACCGCAAGTCAGCGGATAATCCTGCTGCCGAGCCTGCCAGCATCGTCTCCGAGTGGCTGCCATTGCTCCCTATGGGAGCAGCGCTAGATCTCGCCTGCGGGACCGGCCGGCACACCTTGTTGCTGGCGGGACGCGGGCAATTCGTGAACGCGGTCGACTGGTCGGGAGCTGCACTGGACATTTTGGAAAGCCGCGCGCGCAAGGCCCGGCTGCACGTTAGCCGGGCCGACGACACCTCCGGCACAGGCTCGCGGACCAGCGGCATCCGGCTCATTCAAGCGAATCTGGAGGATATACAGCTGCCAGAGGCTTTGTTTTCTTTGATCCTTTGCCTCGAGTACCTACAAAGATCTCTCTTCCAGCAAATGGCTGCTGCGCTTCGCCCCGGCGGCGTGCTGGTGTTTGAAACATTCACGCGCGCGCAGCTCAGCCATTCCGGCGGCCCGCACAACCCTCGCTATCTGCTCGAATCCGGAGAGCTGCGAACCGCGTTTCCCGGACTCCACACTCTGTTCTATCGGGAGTTGAACGCCGGGCAGGGAATCGCCAGTTTGGTGGCCCAGAAGCTGCAGAAAAATGGGTAACGGGCGGTGCCAGTAAACCGGACACAACCCTTCTCGCTGCTATTTGCAATCTCGCGTGTGCATCCGTATTCTAAAGTGCCGGCATGAAGATAGCGCTTGCGCAGTTCAATCCCACGGTAGGCGATTTCGCAGGAAATTCGGCCCGCATCCTGAGTCTGGCGGAGAAAGCCAGACAGCGAGGGGCCGACCTTGCCGTTTTTTCGGAACTTTGCCTTTGTGGCTACCTACCTCAGGACCTGCTCGAACGGCCCTCCTTTATCGATCGCAACCATCTGGAATTAAAGCAACTGGCAGCCAAGCTGCCGTTGCCGTCTATCGTGGGATACGCCGGGCGCGTGAAAAACGGCACGGGAAAGTCCATTGCCAATAAGGCGGCGCTGATTTGCAGCGGGCGCGTGGTGTTTGAACAGAGCAAAATGCTTTTGCCGACGTACGATGTGTTTGACGAGTCGCGCTATTTTCAGCCGGCAAGCAAGCAATTCGCTTATGGATTTGGCAAAGAGCAACTGGGCATCACAATTTGCGAAGACGTCTGGAACGACAAAAAGTTTTGGGCCGAGTGCCGGTATGACCGCGATCCCGTGACCGAACTCATCGGGCAGGGAATTACCGTGCTGCTGAATATTTCGGCATCTCCCTACACGATCGACAAGCGCGCTTTACGATTGGAGATGCTTCAATCGATCGCTATGAATCAGCACCGCCCCATCGTGTACGTGAACCAGGTGGGGGGAGACGACAGCCTGATTTTTGACGGCGCCAGCATGGCCTTGACCGCGGAAGGGAGAATTGCGGCACAGGCTTTGGCGTTTGAAGAGGATCTAGTCCTCTTCGATACTGTCACCGGGGAAGGCGAAATTCACGCGCAGCCGCATGAAGAAATCGCGTATGCCTACAGGGCGCTGATCACCGGGACGCAGGATTATGTCCGCAAATGCGGCTTCAAAAAAGTACTGGTGGGCCTGAGCGGTGGAATCGATTCCTCTGTGGTGGCGTCGATAGCTGTCGACGCTCTGGGCGCGGGGAACGTTCTGGGCGTTTCCATGCCGGGGCCTTACTCCTCCGAGGGGAGCAAAGCTGACGCGAAAGCCCTGGCGCAAAATCTCGGCATCGAATTGGTTACTCTGCCGATTGGCGATGTGTTTGACGCCTATCAGCAGGCGCTCGAACCGGCGTTTGCTTCGCGTCCGAACGACGTTACGGAAGAAAACATTCAGGCGCGTATTCGCGGCAATTACCTGATGGCGATATCGAATAAATTCGGATCGATGGTTCTTAGCACTGGAAACAAATCGGAACTGGCGGTAGGTTACTGCACATTGTACGGCGACATGGCCGGAGGGCTGGCGGTGATTTCGGACGTCCCCAAATTGATGGTCTACGAGCTGGCCAAATGGATCAATCGGGAAAGGGAACTCATCCCCCGATCTTCCATCGAGAAAGTACCTTCCGCCGAGTTACGTCCCAATCAGAAGGACGAGGACAGCCTGCCGCCCTATGATGTCCTTGACCGCATCCTGAAGGCTTATATTGAGGACCTGCACAGCCCGCAGGAGATTGCGGATCATTATGGCTTCGACCTGCACCTCGTACGCGACATTGCCCTGCTGGTCGACCGGACCGAATACAAACGCAAACAGGCGGCTCCGGGGCTTAAGATTACTTCGAGAGCGTTTGGTTTTGGCCGGCCATTTCCGATTGCACAGCGGTTTATTCCTTAAAGAACTGAGGTCTAGCGTGAAGAAATCACTGACGCTTACAGCGATAGTTGCCCTGAGCTTTATGGTTCCTGGCGCCCGTGCGCAGAGCTCGCAAGCTGCGCCCGCTGCTTCTGCCGCCGCTAGAGAGCTGCCCATACAGAAGACCGTCGAGGCTTACCTGCGGAATCTCTACGCCTTTGGAGCAGACACAACCGTCATCGCCTCAGCTCCGAAAGATATCGGTGTCGAAGGACTGCAGGAAGTGGATGTCGAGGTAAAAATGGGAGAGAACCAGCAGACCGGCAAGGTCTATGTCACCAGGGACGGGAAATACATGTTCCGTGGCGAGTTGTCGGATCTGTCGAAGGATCCTATTGCCGAGAACCGCGCTCAACTTCAGATTAAAGATAGTCCCTCGCTAGGCCCCGCCAATTCCCCCGTAACCCTGGTGGAGTTCTCGGACTTTGAGTGCCCTGTCTGTCGCAGCTTGCACGACGCGCTGCGCGGTTTGCTACCGAACTACCCTCAATTGCGGGTGGTGTTTAAGGACTTTCCCCTGGAACAGATTCATCCCTGGGCAAGGACAGCAGCCCTTGCTGGGCGATGCGCTTACCAGCAAGACCCGAAGGCCTTCTGGAAAATGTACGATTTGATCTACGACGGCCAGGAGCTGATCTCAGCCGAAAATGCGTGGGCCAAGATGACTGACTTTGCGGCGCAATCGGGGCTGAACACCGATACGTTCAAGGCCTGCCTGGCCAGCCGCGAGGCCGGCGCCGCTGTCGACGCGAGCCGTGCCAATGGCATTCAGCTGGAAGTCGCGAGCACGCCAACAATGTTTGTGAACGGGCGGCGAATTGTCGGCGCAGATCCCCACACGCTCGAGCAGTACATCAAATACGAATTAGACCAACCTAAAACACAAAAGTCCTCGGCTAAGAATTAGCGGGAGTGGGCGAGAAGAGGGAGGCAGCCCGCATTTTAGGGCTACTGGATAGGCCTGGATAAAGGCAGGTCGTCCTGATTTTCTAGTTAACATAATATTACTTATCAGACTCACGGAAAGCAGGAATCCAGGCGCTTTCTGCCGCTTTTCCACGTCAAGCCATTTAAGAATGTAACCGGAGCTATCCGTAGGATCCGCTTGCTGATATCCCCTCTGGTTACATTTTGGATGGCGCTATGGGCGCTATACGCTTTCTTGACTCCCGTTGTTTTCAAGCGCATAGTTCCGCCATTCCCCAGTCCGTTCCCCCTAAACTTCAAGGAGATACCTCATGCCACACTATTGCCACCAAGTCAGCTACACGAAAGAAGCCTGGGCTCGTCTGATGGCCGATCCGCAGGACCGGCTCGAAATCGTTCGCTTGCCGATCGAGAAACTCGGCGGAAAACTGCATTCGGCGTTTTTTGCGTTTGGGCCGTTTGACGTCATCGCCATCACGGAGATGCCCGACAACATTTCGGCCGCGGCTATCGCTATCGCATTCGCCGCCGGCGGGGCGGTCGCCCATGTGCAAACGACCCCGCTCATGACCGCCGCTCAAGCCATCGAAGCTCTCAAAAAAGCTGGGACCTGCGGCTACAAGTCTATTGTGGCCGGGCACGGAGCGGCAGCCGGCGCGTGATCGCCGAGCGGACCAAGGCTTCACGGAACAATCGCGCATATTAGGGCCGGGCGATGAAATGCTTCTACACCGCGCGAGCAGGAATTGTGTGCGCGATCCCGACGATGTTCGACGTTCCAGATGGACGATTCTCCCCCGCGCGGCACTCCGGCCCGCCGTCCGGGGATCGATGAATTTCCGCGGGGCCGGGCAACGTAAATCTCTCGACTTACATCGATTTGATAGTTTATACTCCAGTCACTCTGGCTCGCACTGAACTGCAAAGCGGAGTGGTTTTGGCGAGGTGTCACGGATGATCATCGGTGAGCGCTTGCGCGTCCTGCGCGAAGAAAAGAAATTATCTCAAGGCGACATTGAGAAACGCACCGGCCTGCTGCGCTGCTATCTATCACGCGTCGAGAATGGCCATACGGTTCCTGCTATCGAGACCCTGGAAAAACTGGCGCGAGCGCTGGAAATGCCGCTCTATCAACTGCTCTACGATGGCGACCAGCCGCCCCAGCTGGATGTTCCGGCCGCCTGGACCGACTCCGGCAGCAATACCTGGGGCAGCTCCGGCAAGGACTTGCGGTTTATGCGCAAACTCAGACACCTGCTGAGCAAGATGGACCCGCAAGACCGCTCGCTGCTGCTCTTCACCGTGCAACAAATGGCCAAGAAGAAGAAATCGTCTGCGGCAGCGGCTTCGGCGAGCTGATCTCGAGCCTGAGGACGCCGTTTCCCGGAGCGAGCTCTTGCCGGGCCCTGCTCTGCTAAACTCTATGGGTGGGCTTACCGAGATTACCGCCTCGCCTTCTGAATATTCGTCTGCATCCCATCAAAGCCCTCGATCCGTTGCATGTGATGGAAGCCCGCATCGGCCCAAACGGCGGCCTCGAGCTGGACCGCGTCTGGGCCCTCTATTCCGCCGACGGCCGCTGGGTGAATGGCAAGCGCACGGCCGCCATACACCTGGTTCGCGCGGCGTATGCTGCGGATATACGTTCCGTCACACTCACTGTGCCGGGCGACCGGCGCCAGATTCCGGCGATGACCTTCGCGTTTCCCGACGACACCGAGGGCGCCGCGGAATGGTTCAGTATGTACTTTGAGCAAGCGATTCAGGTGCGCTACACGCGCGAAGGCTTTCCCGATGACGGCCTCGCCCCCGGTCCAACGATTGTTTCCACGGCATCGCTAGCGGCCGTTTGCGAGTGGTTTCCGGGCATGGCGCTCGACGAGGCTCGCCGGCGCTTCCGCACCACGCTCGAAATCGATGCGGACGGCGGCCCACAGGCACGCCACACGAACGGGCATGCGCGCACTCCCGAAATGCTGCCGGCGTTCTGGGAAGATCAACTCTTCGCTGACAGCGAGAGCAGCGTCGTGCGCTTCAAGATCGGCGACGTCGCACTCGAGGGCAGCAACCCTTGTGCACGCTGCCCCGTTCCTGCGCGCGATTCACAAACCGGCGCCAACGATGACGGTTTCCAAAAACGGTTCATCGATCTGCGCCGCGCGCAGCTCCCGCCATGGGCGCCCGCCGAGCGCTTCGATCACTTCTACCGCCTCGCCATCAACACGCGCATCCCCAGCACAGAATGCGGCAAACTTCTCCGCGTCGGCGATGCGCTCGTACTCTGATCTGAAGAGGTATAGGGGCGCTACCGTCCGGCGGCGGGAGCGGCGGGCTGCTTCTCGAGAAGCTGTTCTTTGCGGTAGATCAAGGAATTGATGTCGTAGGTGGCAAGCTCAAAACCGTGTCCGTGAGTAATGGCATCGGTCGGGCACGCTTCGACGCAGTAGCCGCAGAAAATGCAGCGCGAATAATCGATATTGTAGACGCTCGCGTAGCGTTCGCCTGCGGAAATACGGCTGGCATCGGTGTTCTCGGCGGCTTCGATATAGATGCAGTTCGCCGGGCATGCTGCCGCACACAGGAAACATCCGACACACTTCTCGAGTCCGGATTCGTCGCGGTGCAGCACGTGAATTCCGCGATAGCGCGGCTGAAAATGCACCGGTTCAAACGGATAATTCTCCGTGACCGTCTTGCGGAACATGTTCCGGAACGTGACGCTAAATCCTTGTACCAGCGTGCTGAACGTCTCGCCGACTTCCTTGAAGATAGATGCCATAGGCTAGGAGTCTAACAAACGTCCTTTGCACGGGCAAATAGGTAAGTTCCGAGCGGCGAAGGAATCGTTCACGCCTTCAACGCATCGATGATTTGCTTGCCGTGAAAGCGGCCGTTCTCGATAAAAATGTCGCCGGTGTGCCGTCCGCCGATGACTACACCCGCCAGATGGATACCCGGCACATTGCTTTCGAGCGTATTCGGATCAAGCGCGGGCTTTCGCGTGTCGGGATCGAGCTTCACGCCGAGGCTTTCGATAAACGCGTAATCGGGGTGATAGCCAGTCAAGGCGAACACTTGTCTCGCAGGCAATCGCTTCTCGCCCGCGCCATTCTGCACGATGACTTCCTCTCTCGTGATCTGTTTTACCCGCGTCTCGAAGAGCGCCTTCACCTGCCCAGCCTTGATCCGGTTTTCGATGTCCGGCCGCACCCAGTATTTTATCGAGGAGCCAAGCTCCGCGTTGCGATGCACCAGCGTGACCCGTACGCCATTACGATAGAGATCGAGCGCCGTTTCCGCTGCGGAGTTCTTCCCTCCAATCACAACAACGTCCTGATTCCAAAACTCGAAAGGTTCCGTGTAGTAGTGCGAGACGTGCGGCAAATCCTCTCCCGGAATGCCCATCACATTGGGAAGATCGTAGTACCCGGTCGCGACGCCGATCTTTTTCGAGTTGTAGCGCGCTTCAATTCCCTTCTCCGTCTGGGTAACGACCGTAAAGTTGCCGTCATGCCCGTGCACTCTCAGCACTCGCTCAAAAAGCCGCAGCTCCAATTCGTAGTGCTCCGCCGCCTTGCGGTAGTACTTCAAAGCCTCGACGCGCACAGGCTTTTCCGCCGCGCTGATCAGGGGCAAGTCCCCGATTTCGAGGAGCTCGGGCGTCGTGAAAAACACCATGTTGACCGGGTAGTGGTAAATCGAGTTGCACAGGCAACCTTTGTCGATAACTAGCGGGTTCATTCCGGCGCGCTTGGCCTCGATGGCGCAGGCCAAGCCCGTCGGCCCCGCGCCAATGCAGATAATGTCGTAAGGTGTCATAACGTTTTTTAGTTTGCCGGGAGGCCGCGGGAATTGCAAATCGCGTCACGATTTACTGCATTTGTGGCAAATCCAGGAGATCGGTCAGTTCCCGACGGAACAAATCCAAATCTTGCAAGCGCTCGGGAGTAGCGGGCAGCTCGCTTTTTTTCCACACGAAGACTTCGGAGGTTCCTCGCTTGAGACGCACGCTAAAATTTCCCTCAACCAGGAAGGACGGCGGTGCAAGAAGCCTCAGGCCGCCGTTCGGTATGGGAGCCAGTATCGCCGCGCACTCGCCGCGACGCACGCACAAAGCACTCTCGTAAGGGGGAATCGCGATAGGCCGAAAGCCCGCCGCGAAAAGCCTCTCCAACACCTGCATCTGCTCGGGAGTGAACTCGACCATCTGAGAAGTTCGTAGGCGAACGGCTCCTCGATGCAAGCGGAATCGGCTAAGCCGCCGTCGAATCCGCCGCCGAGGAAGTTCCCTCAAGCTGCGAAAGAATCTCTCGCAGCGTCACAATCAGCTCATCTCTAGAAACATGGCTCTTCTTGAACTGTATGCGAAACCGGAAGCTCTCGTTTTCCGGCTGAAATTGAAAGATGAACGGCTGCGGCCGCTGCGGACCGCCCTGCTCATCGCGGCGTTCGCGCCTTGCTTCATCCCGGGTCAGCCCGCCTTGCATGATGCGGTGCATCATCTCAATCATTTTCTTTTCCGTCGGCTGGCGCGCAATCTGCAACAGCAGGGATTTTGAAATGATCCCATGCTCAACGCACTTCTTTCGCAGCGACTCGGGAATATTTCTGAGAGAAAGCGTTTCCGTAACCGAAGACCGCGCGCGCCCAATTTTCTTGGCGACGTCTTCGTGCGTGTATTCAAACTGGGTGGCCAAGCGATGCAAACCGTCGGCTTCTTCAAACGGCGTCAGGTCCTTGCGCTGAATGTTCTCAATCAGAGCGATTTCCAATGTTTCGGCATCGTCGGCCATTTTCTCGATGCAAGGAACTTCGCGAAGCCCCGCGGCACGTGAAGCGTGGTAGCGCCGCTCGCCGGAAATGATGTAGTAGCAATCCTCGCGCGGCACAAACCGCACCAACAGCGGCTCCAGCACTCCTTTCTCGCGGATGGACTCTGAAAGTTCGCGCAAATCTCCCAGCGCCTTTCGTGGCTGGTCCGGATTGGGGCGGATCTGATCCACGGGGATCATGCGTCCCACCGCTGCACCGCTGTAGCTCGTCAGTGATTCGACGTAGTGCGCGTCATGCCGCATCTTCAGCGTGACGGGTAACCCGATCCTCTTCGACACGTTGGATAACCTCCCCTGCCAGTTTCTTGTACTCGATGGCGCCGGGTGATTTCGGCGCAAACGTTAAGATCGTTTCTTTGTAAGCCGGGCTTTCTTCGAGCCTCACGTTTTTGCTGATTTTGGTTTTGAACAGCACCTCGCCGAAAACCGTGCGAATCTGTCCGTGCGTGTCCCTCGAGATATTCGTCCGCTTGTCGAACAACGTGATCACCACGCCGAGAACCTTCAGCGCGGGATTGGGGCGGGCGCGGATTCGTTCGTAGGTTTCAAGCAGATCATCGGTTCCTTCAATCGCGAAATACGCTGCTTGAATCGGCACAAGCAAATGCGTCGAAGCCACCAGGGCGTTCACGGTCAAAATTCCGAGCGACGGCGGCGTATCCAGCACAATGTAATCGTATTCCTTCAAAACCGGTGCCAGCGCGTCCTTCAATCGGTAGGGCGCGTCGAACTGCCCCGCAAGCACCTGCTCCAGCTTAGCCAGGGCCAGCCGGCCGGGCCCCAGAAACAGCAGCGGATCTTTCGTCGTTTTGATCACCGCCGCCATCGTCGCGCGGCTTTCGCTCAGCACATCGAACATGGAAGTGGCAATTTCGCCGGAATTGTAAAATGCGATCGTGGAATTCGCTTGTGGATCCAGGTCAATCAATAGGGTGCGCTTGCCGCGATGCGCCAGGGCGGCGGACAAGTTGATCGCCGTGGTCGTTTTTCCGACGCCGCCTTTTTGATTTGCAACTGTGATGATGGCAGTCATACGCTTCTGCCTCCGCCTATGCGCATGCTAAATTGCGCCCACGCGATCCGGCAACCAGGTCCCTATATGTGGGTCCGACGTGCAGAAAGCCCCCTAGCTCTAGGCCCACTGTACGTTCGCAGCCCATTCGAGCGCAAGGAAAAAGTGGAAATTCCGGGCGCGGCCGGTGGAAAACTCTCGGGTACTATTTTGGGACTCGGCAAGGAAAAACCAGCCGCGCAGAAAAACTCGAAATCGATGGGGAACTTGCCCGCGAACCGTGTAGCGAATCTTCAGAGGAGATCGTAACGAGCTAGAAGTCCACGCCCCAGAAATCCATCGAAGCGCCTTGGAGCTCGAGCCCAAGTTCCCAGCCCGTGCGGTTCTCGTGTCCCCGCCAGATCAATATCGCTTCACAGGCATTCTTATTGATCAGATTCACGAGTAGCAGCCGCTGCCCTACCGGGAAATTCTGCGGAACCACGGCGAGGCATCCTTTCGTACTGGTGTCCACGGTGTAGCCCTCCGCACGCCTCGCCTGCCCATTCTCCGCCCATTCCACAGCCATCGGCACCCGCGAATTAACGCGAATTCCAGCCCTGGCATTCTGCATTCGTTCTTCAAACCTGGATACATTGCCTAGGGACACGGTTCTCTCCTGAATTGGACAGACGTAAACCTGCTTTTGCCCTTGCCAATTGCTTATCTAGCGCGAAGTCGGGTGAATAGCCGTATCAACAGGCGCGCACAATCCGCACGATACTCAAGCTACGATTCCTAACCTAGCGGGTCAATGGGACTTCGGGTCTAGAACGCCCTCAAAGTTACTGCTCGTTTGCTCCTTTCCGAGGCCCCGCTTACACTCTTTCCATTCCTCTTCCGCCGATGATTCGCTACAACAAATGGCGCGCTCAACTTGGCCCCACTCTGCGGCTGGCCCTGCCGCTGGTTCTCGCCGAACTGGGATGGATGACCATGGCCATCGTCGATACGATGATGGTGGGCCGTCTTCCGAACAGCGCTGTAGCCATTGCCGCGGTGAGTCTTGGCGGAATTCTGGTCAACGTTCTCGCCATGTTTGGAGGAGGGCTGCTGATCGGGTTGGATACGCTGGTCTCACAAGCCTTCGGTGCCGGTGAGCGCGAGGACTGTCATCGCTCCCTTCTGCATGGAATTTATCTCAGCTTTGTCCTTGCCCCATTGCTTATGGCCCCTGTCTGGTTTTTTGAGCCGCTCCTTCGCGCCGTGAAAATTGCGCCCGAGGTGATCGCTCTCGCTGTTCCCTATTCAAAGGCCCTCTCCTGGGGAATGCTCCCACTGCTTCTCTATTTCGCTGTCCGGCGGTGCATGCAGGCCATGAATATGGTTCGCCCGATCGCTTTCGCGCAGATCACCGCGAACCTCATCAACGCCGGCGGCAATCTGATCCTGATTTACGGCAAACTTGGCGCTCCAGCCATGGGAGCCGTGGGCTCAGCCTGGTCCACCTCCTGGTCGCGCATCTACCTCTCGGCGCTTCTGGTCGGATACTTTCTCTGGTACGACTGGCGACATCGCACCCGTCTGCTTCGCACCCCCATCCAGCCCGAACTGCATCGCATCCGCCGTCTCATCTCTCTAGGCTTTCCCACGGCCATGCAGATCACCCTCGAAGTCGGTGTCTTCGCTCTGGTGACAGCCCTGATCGGCCGGCTCGGCGCCGTGTCGCTTGCGAGCCACCAAATCGCGTTGAACACCGTCTCCATCACTTACATGGTTCCTCTCGGCGTTTCCTCTGCCGCTGCCGTGCGCGTCGGCCAGGCCATCGGACGCAAGGACGCGATAGGCGCAGGAGACGCCGGCGGCACAGCCATCGCTCTTGGCGCCGCTTTTATGAGCTGCATGAGTGTCGTGCTGCTCGTCGTTCCACGTTGGATCGCCCGCGCCTACACTCCCGATGAAGCCATCATCAAGAGCACCATTTCTTTGCTCGCTGCCGGCGCCGCATTTCAGCTGTTTGACGGCATTCAAACGGTGGCCACCGGCGCCCTGCGCGGCTTGGGAGACACGCGCACGCCGATGCTCTGCCACTTCACGGCGTACTGGATCATCGGGCTGCCTCTCGGCGCATGGCTCTGTTTCCGCTTGGGGTGGGGAGCTTTCGGTCTTTGGGCCGGCCTAAGCCTCGCGCTCATCCTTATTGGGATTGTCCTGCTATTGGTTTGGCGCCAGAGGGTCCGCCATCTGATACTTTCCGCTTCAGAAAGATGAAGCCGCACACGCGTGCCGGCTGAGCCAGCAGACAACGAACGAGAATTTCCCCATCGACGGCGGGCGAGCGGATTTACATCTTGTAACGGCCGAGGTCGTCGTCGGACAGACCTTCGAGCCAGTTGCGCAGTTGTTCGTTCGTGCTGCGCTCGGTAATGGCACTAGATACTTTCGAATTTTTCAACACTTCTTCGTCCACAAAAATCGGGCAATCCACCCGCAGCGCCAAAGCCAGGGCATCGCTCGGCCGCGAATCGATGGTCATCATCTGCCCGTCGCGCTCGACCCAGATCAACGCGTAAAACGTATCGTCCTTCAGGTCATTCACGACGATCTTGTGAACCTGCACGTCGAGCCCGAGCAAAACATTTTTCAAGAGATCGTGCGTCATCGGCCGCGGCGTCTGCACCTTCTCGATCTCTAGCGCTATGGCGTTGGCCTCATACACCCCAACCCAAATCGGCAGAATCGCCTGCCCCTGCACATCCTTCAACACCACGATGGGCATGTTTGTCACGGGATCCATCATCAGGCCGCGGATTTTCATCTCCACTTCCATGTGACCTCCCGTTGTAGCACAGACTGAAGTCTGTGCTCTGAAAATATTCGCCGGCAAATTGCCATCCTAAGGAGCCTGCTCCCCCGACAAACCATTCGGAGTCGCTCCGGTCACCCGAACCTGCACGTACTGTCCCAGAAGCATCGGTTCTTGGGAAGCGAAATTTATCACTCGATGGCAGGAAGTATGTCCCGACCATTGATTTTCGCGCCGCGATTTTGTGCTTACCAGCGTCTCGAATGTCTCTCCGACCATCGACAAGTGTTTGCTGGTCTGAATTTCGCGCTGTTTTTTTTGAAGGACTGCCAGCCTCCGGCTCTTCTCTTCCTCCGGGATGGCGTCGCGCATCGCCAGCGAGGGAGTATGCGGCCTCGGCGAATACTTGAACGAAAACACGCCATCGTATTTTACCGTTTCGAGCAGGCTCAGAGTCTCCGCCAGGTCTTCTTCCGTCTCGCCAGGAAAGCCCACAATGATGTCCGTCGTAATGCTGATGGTCCGCTTTGCTCCGCGTATCAGCGCGATTTTTTCAAGATATTCTTCGCGGCTGTAAGTCCTCTGCATCGCCCGGAGAACTCGCGTCGAGCCCGATTGCACTGGCAAGTGCACGTGGTTGCACAGTTTCGGCTGCCGATCGATGGCATCCACGATGTCCGGCGAAAAATCACGCGGGTGAGAGGTTGTAAATCGTACGCGTCGGATTCCCGGCGCTTCGGCCACCGCGAGCAGCAATTCAGAAAACTTCATCTTACGCGCGGTCGGGTCAGCGTAGGAATTCACCGTCTGCCCTAAGAGCTGCACTTCCGAATAACCCAGCTCCGCAAGCTGCCGTACCTCGCGCAAAATCGAATCGCTGGCCCGGCTGCGCTCCGGCCCGCGGGTGTAAGGAACGACGCAATACGAGCACGCCTTGTCGCAGCCTTCGATAATTGTCAAATACGCGCGCCACGGATTGTCGCGCCGCGTCACAGGCGTCTCAAACGTCTCGTCGGTGTCCGTATCGAGTCCGGTCACGCGCCGATTCCCTGCCTCGACCTGCGCCAGCAACTCCGGCAACTTGCTGTAGCTCGCCGAACCGCACACCAGGCTCACCCACGGCGCGCGCCTAAAAATATCTTCGCCTTCCTGCTGCGCCACGCAACCCAGCACGCCGATAATCCGCCCGGCCTTCTGCTCGGCGCCAAACTCCCCGAGCCGCGAGAAAACTTTCTGCGCCGCTTTCTCCCGGATGCTGCACGTGTTGTAGAGGATCAGCGAAGCCGATTCCGGCGATTCCACTTGCCGGTAGCCCCGCGAAAGCAGGACGCCCGCGACTTTCTCCGAGTCGTGATCGTTCATTTGGCAGCCAAAGGTCTCTAGAAAAAATGTGCCGCGTGAGCCTCCTGGAAGCGCTCGAAGAGCCGCCGGCCCGGCCAAGGCGCTCGCCTCCCTGGCGCCGCCCGTCAGCCATTCCAGCCCGATATCAAACGTTTTGCTCATTTATTCTTTGTCGTGGAGCCCCGTAGGCTCTCGCCCGCCACGCCGAATTCGCAGTTTAACACACCTGTTCGCTCCCCACCTGCCGCTGGCCGGACCTGACGCGGAGCCAAACCAACTCCGAAGCACACCAATTTCTTGTATCCAAAGAGGCAGCACCCCTTTTATCTTCTGCATCTCATTTGTTTGACCACCCTGTAGGCGTGTGCTACGTTCCTGAAGTTGGGAAATTTATTCATAACTGAGAGGTTGCATCATTCTTCTGTTCGCCACGGTTTTTATCGCCGATCTCGGTAACATTCTTGAACAAACGGGCTGGGTCGCCCGCGGCATTTTGCTCTTGCTCGGAATTTTCTCCATAGTTTCCTGGGCCATGATATTTCAGAAGCTCGGCCTCTTTGGCCGCGTTCGCCGTCAAAGCGACCAATTCCTCCGCATCTTCCGCGCCACCAAGGGCGTAGCCAATCCGCAAGCTCTGGCTTCTGCGGGCTCGCCGTTCGCATCGGTCTATGCCGCGGGCTATCGCGAACTCTTGAGCCAGGTCGGCACTGGAAATCCGCAACCGACTGGAAAACTGAAGAGCCTCCAGGCTGTCACTGTCAGCATGCAACTTGCTTCCGCCGAAGAAGTTCGCCGCGCGGAAAAGGGCATGTCCTGGCTGGCCACAACGGGTTCGGTAACCCCGTTCATCGGCCTCTTTGGCACCGTTTGGGGCATCATTGACGCCTTTTCCGGCCTTGGAAACGCCGGCGCCGCAAGCCTCCGCGCCGTCGCTCCTGGCATTGCCGAGGCCCTCATCACCACTGCCGCAGGCCTCTTCGTCGCCATCCCGGCGGTTATCTTCTACAATCACTTTTTGCAGAGTATTCGCGATCTCGCGCAGCGCCTCGACACTTTTGCCCTGGAAGTCGGAGCCCAGATCGAAAAAACCTTTACCTAGGCTATTGCGGCTGCCAGCCCACGGCGGCCAATGAACACTATGCCGCAACTCTCCAAACAAACGCAGAGCACACTCTCCGAGATCAACATGGTCCCGTTCATCGATGTTGTTCTCGTGCTGCTCATCATTTTCATGATCACCGCGCCGATCCTCCAGTCCGGTATCGAAGTAGACGTCCCCAAAACCAAAACGGTCAAGGAAATCAACGAGCCGCGCCTTGTCATCACCATCGACAAGAACCAGCTCATCTATCTCGCCGACGTTCCCGTCAATATCAACCAGCTCGGCACGAAAGTCAGGGCGCAGCTCAAAAAGCCGCAAGACTCCGTTTTTCTGCGCGCCGACGAAAGCATTCCCTTCGGCACCTTTGCCAAGGTCATAGACGCTCTACGCCAATCCGGCGTCAGTAATATTAGTATTGTTACGGAGCCGCTCTCGGAACGGGCCCGCACTCGCTGAACATGAGCACCGCCGCCAACTCGCTCATCCCACTTCCCCCCGCATCGGCCGATGACCTCGGTCTCCGAAAATTTCTCATCTACTCGCTGATTCTTCACATCTTCCTCGTCCTGTGGATCGCCGTCTCGATCTATTTCCACCTGACGGGGCCGGAGTGGGGCGATGTCGGAGGGACCAGCGGCAGCATCAACGTAAAACTGGTCGGCCCAGCGTCTGGAATCCCCATGCCACCGCAGCCGGTCATCACCGACAGCAAAACCGTCGATCCCACAAAGGGCGTGTGGAAAGAAGAACCCAAACCGAAGCCGGAACCCGAGCCTCCGGCACCGGCCGAAAAAATTGCGCCCTTCAAGAAAGACAAACCAAAGCCCTTAACGCATCCCTCCAAAATTGACGAACCCAAAGTGCCCCCTCCAGAAAACGCGGTGAGGAACGGCACGGGTGGTAATCCCGATCTTCCCACCGGGACGGCGCCCACCCCGGGCGGTGGCTCCGGCCCCGTTTCGGTAAAGGGCCAGGGCGGAGGAGATTTCGCTTCCCGCTACGGCTGGTATATCGAGGCCGTCCGTCGCAGCGTGGGGCAAAATTGGCTGCAGACCACCATTGATCCCGCCGTTCGCGCTGCCCGCCAGGCCCATTGCGTAATGAACTTTCGCATCAATCGAGACGGAAGCATTTCAAACGTCCAGATGTCACAGGCCAGCGGCAATCTCTCGATGGACAATTCCGCGCGCCGCGCACTGGATGGCATTCACTTTGGACCGTTGCCGAACGATTACAGCGGAAGCAGCGTGGATGTCATATTTGATTTTGATCTTTCTATGACACATTGAAGCCGCCCCGTGGTTGGTGTCAGGCGTGGCGGGATAAACCGGAGGTAATGGTGCTAGTGAAATCCAGACTCTTCCATTTGCTTTCTTTGGCGGCATTGCTCGGCCTGGCAGCTCATCCCGTGAGCGCGCAAGAGGACCAGCGCCCCTGGTTTCGTACGGGCACGGGCCTCGGTGTAGAAAGAATCCGTCTCGCGGTAGCCGATTTCGGCCCCCGCGACGACAGCGCCAAAACTCACTCGCAGCAGTTCACCCAGATCGTTCGCGACGACCTGGCCTTCAGCGGCATCCTCGATCTTGTGAGCCCAAGTTTCTATCCCGCCCAATCCCCCACGCAACCCGGTGAACTCCAACGCGCTTCCTGGACCGATCCCCAGGTCAACGCCCATTACGTCGCCTTCGGCAACCTCGCGGAAACCACGTCCGAGGTCGCCATCCAGGCCTGGCTCTACGATGTCACCAGCCCCTCGAGCGAGTCCGTAGTCGGCAAAATCTATCGCGGCGCTCCCACCGACGCCCAAGTCCGCAAATTTGCCCACCAATTTGCCGACGAGATCATCTTCAAACTCTCCGGCGGCCTGCCGGGTATCGCCTCCACGCAGATCGCCTTCATTAGCTCCCGCACAGGCGCCAAGGAAGTCTGGGTCATGGATTACGACGGTGCCAACCAGCACCCGCTCACCAGCCTCCGCACCATCTCGCTGATGCCCCGCTGGTCTCCCGACGCCTCCCGCATCGCTTTCACCTGCTATCAGCCCTACAGTGGCGTCGTTAACGCCCAAATCTGCATGTATTCCATGGACGCCGGCAAGGTCATCTCTTTCCCCCGCTTCCGCGGCACGAACAGCGCTCCGGCCTGGTCGCCCGATGGAACGCAAATCATGTTCTCCTCCTCCATGCTGGGTAACCCTGAGCTCTTCGTCACCGACGTCAACGGCAGCAAACCCAAGCGCCTGACCTTCGCCACTGGTGGCAGCACTTCGCCGGCCTGGAACCCCAAGACCGGTCAATCCGTAGTATTCGTGAGTGACCGTGGCGGGATCCCCAAGCTCTACATGATGAACGCCGACGGCACCAACGTGACCCTGCTCGATCTCCCTGATAAAGGCTACCTGATCGATCCTGCCTGGTCGCCAAACGGCCAGATTCTGGCCTTCAGTTGGCGCCGCCCGGACGGCAACTACGATATTTATGTCATGGACCCCACTTCCCAGCACATCATCAATCTCACGCCGGACTCCGGAACCCGCAACGAGCGCCCCAGTTGGGCGCCCGACGGCCGCCATATCGTCTTCGAATCCACCCGCACCGGCCCGCGGCAGATCTGGTCCATGCTGGCCGACGGCTCGCAGCCTCACCAACTCACCACCGAGGGCCACAACGAGTCGCCCAACTGGTCGCCCAAATAATGCTTCGCTCGGCAGTGAGCGGACAAAGATTCCTCGAAACTTTCCTCTCGCGCCGCGCATCTGAACCTGTGGTTGCGTTATTCCCCGAAATACGCTTTTTGTGTTGCTGTCGGCGGCTCGCAGCCGCATTTGTTTGTGTGCAATATTGAATATATCGTGATACGATGTATTTACCTAACCCAGCCCGCTAGTGATAGGATGAAAGCTCTGGTGGGACAAACAAGGGATTCTTACGCTGAGGAGGATTCGAATGAATCGGGTTTCTAGCTCTTTCTGTCGTGGGGCCATTCTCACTGCCATGCTCGCTATTACATTTGCTGCGGGTTGCGCTAAAAAGCCAGCAGCGGCTCCGCCTCCACCGCCGCCTCCGCCGCCTCCGGTCTCACGCCCGACCGTCTCGCTGCAGGCTAACCCAACCTCCATTAACACGGGAGATTCCACGACGCTGAGCTGGACCTCGACCGATGCCACGCAGCTCGCCATTTCTCCCGGAGTCGGCGCCGTGACGGCTCAAGGCTCGACGAAAGTGACCCCGTCGGACTCCACGACCTACACGATCACCGCGAGCGGTCCCGGCGGCTCGGCTGACTCCAGCGTTCGCGTCACCGTAGCAGCGCCGCCTCCGCCGCCTCCCCCGCCGCCGGCTGGACCCACGATCGACGAACTTTTCCTCAGAGAAGTTCGCGACGCCTACTTCGATTTCAACAAAGCTGACATCCGCGCGGATGCCCGCGACGCTCTCGGCAAGACCGCCGAATTCCTGCGCAATCATCCGGAAGTGAGAGTGACCGTCGAAGGCCGCTGCGACGAACGTGGCTCGACCGAATACAACCTCGTCCTCGGCGATCGTCGCGCCACGGCCGTCAAGAACTATCTCGTCTCCCTCGGCATCTCCGCCGACCGCATCAATACGACAAGCCTCGGCAAGGAGAGGCCCCTCTGCACAGAGAGCACTGAGGAATGCTGGCAGAAGAACCGCGTCGGCCACTTCGTTCGTGTGCCGTAGCGCTTCCTACAACCTCGTAACTGTTCGATGACCGACAGAGCCGCGTGGCCGAGCAATCTCTTGCTCCCGCGCGGCTCTGCCGTTAAAGTGAATCAAGGGCCAGGTCATGGTGCGTAAATTCTTCTCGGACCGCCGCTCCGTCTTGGCTCGCAATACTTTCTTTCCAGCTCTGGGTTACATCTAAGGAGTAGAAGTATCTGAGGAGGTTTTTTTCATGAAAATCCGCACCATCGTCATTTTTGCGGCGGCTGTTTTTGCCGGCGCGCTCGGCGGCAGCCTGATCGGCCCTCGCCCGGCGGAGGCTGTCGCCCGCGAAATCATCGACCTACAGCGCGACGTCACCACGCTACTTCAGGGTCAGAAGGACATGACCACGCAGATCACGCAGGACCACACTGTCCTCAAAACCCTCGTCGAACAGGCCAGCGACAATGTCGGCAAGCTCAACGCCACCATGGGCACCGTCCAGAAATCCGTTCAGGACGTGCAAGCCAACTCCGGCGCTCGCCTTGACACCATGTCCACACAGGTCCAGGGCCTTTCGGATAATTTGGAAGAGATTAAATCGCGCCTCGGCAAACTCAATCAGCAACTCGTCGATCTGCAAAGCGCCGTCCAAAGTATCGACGCCAAAGTTTCGGGCTCTGCCCCGGCCAGCACCGCTCCCGGCATAGGCCCCAGACCGTCGAATGACGGCATCGCCACTCCCCCGGCAGCGAGCAACTCCGCTTCCCCCTCGGCTGGCGCTTCTCCCGCTCCTTCCGCCGACATGCTCTATTCCAACGGCCTGCGCGATATCACCAGCGGCAAATACGATCTAGCTCGCCAGGAATTTCTCGACTACCTGAAGTATTACGGCGACACGGACCTCGCCTCGAACGCCCAGTTCTATCTCGGCGAAATTGCCTACCACCAGAAGCAGTATCAGGACGCTGTGGCTGAATACGACAAGGTGCTCACTCTCTACCCGAAAGGTTTCAAGATCGAACCCGCCCGTCTAAAAAAGGGGATGGCGTTGATTGAACTAGGCCAGAAGCCCGCCGGCATCCGCGAACTGCGCGAAGTCATCCGCCGCTACCCTGGGACCGAAGAAGAGCGCGTAGCCCGCGCCAAGCTCAAGGAACTCGGCGTGTCCGCCACCGCCGCCAACTGACTCCTCACCGCCTACCCAGCCCCGCGCCGAATCCCCGCAACTCCTCTTTCCCCTCTTCTCTCTGAACCTGCCGTGCGCTCTTCGTCTCCGCGTTCTCCTGGGCTCTCTTCTGCTCTTTCCTTCTCGCTATCCCACTCCCACCACCAAGCGATCCATCCGCTTGCTCACATCCCGCAAATACGCTTCATCTCCGCCATCCAATTCCGCAATCACGCTCCCCGAATAACCAACTTCCCGGAACGCTTGCCGTACCGCCGCCCAGTCCACGTCCCCGTCGCCCAGGTTCACCCAGGCGTAGCCACTTTCTTTGCGCTTGAAGTCCTTCAAATGCACCTTGTAGATGCTCTTTCCGAGCGTCCGGATCCAATCCTGCGGATATCCGTAGAGCACCACATTCCCCACATCAAACCACGCCTTGATCCACGGGCTCTCAAACTCCTCGACGTATTTCTTCATCTCTAACGGACTCAGCAAAAATTTGTTCCAAACCTCTTCCAGGGCAATCACCACCTTCAACTCCGCCGCCATCGGTAGCAACTCGCGAATCTGCTTCTCTGACCGCGTCCACGCGTCGCGGTAAGAGGTCTCCGCATTCACCACCGCCGGAACGAGCAAAACCGCGTCCGATCCCCACAGCTTTGCATTGTGCAGCGAGGTCCGCATCCCCTCCATGCTCTTTGCCACCACCGCCGCGTCGCTCGACGACAGCGGATACTTCCAGTGGTCCATGTTCATCACCGAATCCATCCGAATCCCCGCCCCGTCCGCCGCCTTCTTCATCTCCTCCGCTTCATGCATGTCCGGGGTCGTCGGCGCCTGCACCACCTCAAATCCCGCATCCCGCGCCAGTTTAAAGCGCTCCGCGTAGCTCAACCTTGCAGGCAGCATGTCCATCACAAGCCCCTTCTTAACCCCGAGCGGCGGCGCTGGCCAGAAGCCGTCTGCAGCACTTCCCGCCCCCCGGCCGGCTTCGGCCGCCAATGCTCTGGCCAGCGCTTCGCGGCCGACGCCCAACGCACAAGCTGCCGCTCCTACTCCCGCTTTCACAAACTCCCGCCGCGTCTTTATGCTCATCGCCACCTCATCCCAGAAAACTAGCCGCTTCTACTATTCACCAGTCACTCTCAACCCAATTTCCCCAAATCAATCTTCGACTCCCACTCCTCCTTCGACTTCCACTGCTCCTCCCAAGTCACTTCCCTGCCCGTATAAGCCGCCGTGCGCGCCATCATGCACGACACCGCCGACTCCACTCCCTTCTCCGCCTGATTATGAAATTTCCCCGAAGTAATACTCTCGACAAAGGCCTTCTTCTTCTCCGCATCCGCAAACTCCAGGTTCGAAGTAAATTTCCCCGTCGCCGAAAACCCCTGATCATCCTTGGCCGGAATCAACGGCGTCTGCCATGACTCATCCCCCCAGATTCCCAGCGGCCCCGAGTACGGCGACTGCGACGTTCCCTTTGTCCCAAAAAACCGTTCCGTCACGTCCCACCACCCCTTGGCAAATTGCGTCGAGCTAAACGTCACGTCGATCCCATCCGCATACGTAAACACCACGTTGTAATTCCCAAACACGTCTCCATCCACCGGCCGCCCCGAGCGCCCTCCCGTCCCTGCGCACTTCACCGGGTGCCCCTTCAAAATCCAGTTGCAGATATCAATCACATGAATGTTCTGCTCCACAATAATGTCCCCCGAGAGAACACGGTCATACACCCAGTTCCGCAGCCGCCGCTCGGCCGGCGAAGATTTCTCCCACTTAGGCCGGTCCAGATACCCCGACAAATAATGCGCTTCTCCGCAAACAATATTCCCCAGCGCCCCGCGATGAATCCGCTTCACCAACTCCACAAACGGCGGACAATCCCGGATCTGAAATCCCACATCCAAGCTAAGCTTCCCCTCCGCCCGCTTCCCAATCTCCAGGACCTTCTTCGCCCCCGGCACATCCACCGCCACGGGCTTCTCGCAGTAAACATGCTTCCCCGCCGCGACCACGGCCTCCAAATGCGCCGGGTGATAGTACGGCGGCGTAGCAATCACAATCGCGTCGACTTCCTTGGAGTGCGCCATAGCCTCGTAAGCCCGAGGCCCAACGAAGCACTGCCCGCCATCGATTGCCGCATAACCCTTCGCCGACTGCATCTTGTCGAACGAAGCCCTGGCTACATCCAACTGGTCCTGAAACATGTCAGCCAAAGCCACAACGCGGGCCCCGCCGGTCTCGAAAAGGTTGGTGGCGTCCTCAGTCCCCCGCCCCCCGCATCCAAGCAGCCCGACGCGCAACTGTGAGTTCGCCTGGAGCCCCAAACCCGCCCCGCCGGTATAAACATGACTCCTCCCACGGCCGCCGCCGTTCCAAGGAACTTTCTTCGCCCCATCTCATTTTTCTCAGTGCTGTCATTCGCCATCTCGCTCCCCCTCATGGTCAAATCTCCCGAAATCTTGATCCCCACCCTACTCCAGAAAAACCGCCCAATAAACCAGTTTCATTCCCCTGGGTCATTCTCGGCGGATTTAGGGGCAGACACCCATTCCGCTTTGAAGGCATCAAGCCATTGGGACCACGGGCCGCTTTCCTACGCCCCTATCAACCTCTCCAAATATTCCTTCGCTTCTCGCACATCGTCCATCTGCTTCTGCCCCGAAATCTCCCGCTCAATCGTCACCGCTCCCGGATACTTCATCTCTTTCAACCGCGCAATAATCCGCTCGAAATCTACCTTCCCTTTTCCGATCGCCACCTCTTCCCCCAACTCCTTCGGATTCTTCGGCCAGAGCCCGTCCTTTGCATGAATCCCCTGCACATAAGGCCCCAGAATCTCCATCGCATCCACGGGATTCGCCTTCCCATACAAAATCAAATTCGCCAAATCGAAATTCACTCCCTGGTTGTCGAGCCCCACATCGCCCATCGCCCGCACCAAGGTAATCGGCGTCTCTTGCCCCGTCTCGTACCGGAAGTTCTGCCCATTCCGCCGGCAATACCCCACCACATCCTTCAGCGCCCCCACCGTCTCCGAGTAAACCGGATCGTTCGGATTCTCGGGAATAAATCCGCAATGCGTCTGCACTGCCACCACGCCGCACTCCTTGGCAAAGTCCGACGCCTTCTTGATATGCGCCACCCGCGCCGCCCGCGTCTCCCTCGGCACCAACCCGATCGTTACCGGCCCACCATAAAAATCCCATACTTCCTTCCCCGGCCCGCCTGCCACAATGGACGTCGCCTCAATCCCATATTTCTCAAGCGCCCCGGTCAATTTCTTCGCCAGCCCCGGGGCAAATTCCTCGCAGTACGCCTGACAAGTCGGCAACCCCAACTGATGGACCTTCGCCAAAGCCGCATCCGGATCATTCCCGATGCCAATAATCAGTCCCAGCCGCAGCGGCTTCTTCCCTTCATTCCCCAAAAACGCCTTTTGCGGTCCATGGCCCGCACTTTCAACGACTGTCCAAGCCCCAACCTTTTCCCCGCCCACGAGCACGTCACTGCCCTGTCCAAGTCCCGCGGCCAACGCCACCACGGAACTCTTCAAAAATACCCTGCGATCTTGTCGTTGCATCTGTCGGTTCCTCTTCTTCTCGGCGAACTCCGTGCTCCCTGTCCAGAATCTTTTCCGAGTCCTCGCTTTTCCTGGCTACGTCCTTACTTCACTACCTCTTTCCTTCTCTTCTCCGCCAGCATTCTCCTCGTCATCTCCTCAATCGGCGCCCGGTCATCCGTAAATATCGCCGCTTGGGCTCGCGGCCGAAACTCCACAATCTCTCCGGCAGCCTCTTCGGCCAATTCCTGCACCCAGGCCGGCCCCGCGCCCTGCCTCAGGCGCCCCAGAGTTTCCGCCAGCTCCCGTTTCTTCACAAACGCAAAAAGGATGTGATTGCCTCCGTGTACCGACAGCATCTCCACCGACGGAAACACCTCTCGCATTGTTGCCCCCATCGCGTCCAGCAGCTCGTGTTCCGTGCTTTCATCGTACACGTTCACCATCAACACGCCGCCGTCCGATATCCGCGATCGCACCAATTGAAAAAACTCGACGGTAGTCAAATAAAACGGCACGTACGGCCCGCCCTGGAACAAGTCAATATGCACCAAATCGCTCTTCGCCTCATGCTCCGCGAGCCAGGGCCGCGCATCCGCGATATGCACATGCAGTCTCGGATCATTCTGCGGCAATCCAAAAAATTCTCTGGCCACGCGCACCACTTCCGGGTCGATCTCCACCGCGTTAATCTCAATCTCCGGGGCAACCGCCCTCGTCACGTCGATCGATCGCCCCGCCCCCATCCCCAGCACCAGCAAATTCTTTGACGGAATGATCACCGGCCCCAGCGCAAACTCGTCCAGGTAGAACCCCGAATTCGGGCTCCCAACTTTCTCAATCGTCTGGAAAAAGCTCGTATTGTTCAGCACCAGCGATCGAAACCCTTTGCCTTCGAACACCAGTATCCGGTTGTACACCGATTCCCCGCTCCAGATAATCCCGGCCGGTACTTGCACCGCAGGGAGCCTGAGAAGTAACACCGCAGGCAGTACCAGCAAAACTGCTGCCCTCTTTCTCATCATCAGCCCACTCGCTCCAATCACGATCGACGCCCCGCAAAGTATCTCCATCGTCAAGCGCGTCCCAAACTCCGGCACCAAATAAAAACTGGTCCCCAGCACGCCCGCAATGCTACCCGCGGTCGACAAAGCAAAAACTCGCCCGACAGTAACCCCCACGCGCCCTGACCGCGCCAGCAGTCGAATCACAAAAGGCGACGTCATCGCCAGCGCCGTCATTGGCGGCGCAAAAATAATCACCGTCGCCGTCACCGGGCCAACGAAATCCCCGGATTGCCATAGCTTCATCAGCACGGCCCGCTCCAGGAACACGATCAAGAGCTGATACAAGCCGCTGCCCAGCACGAGGAAGTAGAGAAGAGTATCGGTAGGCTTCCGATCCGCAATCCAGCCGCCCAGGATGTACCCAACCGACAGGGCCAGCATCACCACCGAAATCATGCTGCCCCACACGTAAATCGAGTTCCCAAAATAGGGGGCGTACAGGCGGAAAGCAGTCAGCTCCATGGCCATGACAATCGCGCCAGTGAGCGTAGCCGTGCCGACCCACAGAAAAGCCCGCCCGCTGCTCGGCGGGTCAGCGTCGAAAGGTTCGTTCTCTTGCTTGGGATTGGGAGAAGGGGCAATTCCCACAGCCCTGTATATCCCACACAGAGCTTGAGACCGTCAATGAAAACAATGTATACACTCGGTGTATGCTGTTACTCGCTGAATGCCGCAGCCCTCGGGTCCAAGCCTCCCACCCTTTTTCCCGAGGGCTCTCTGTGGTGCGGCACCTTACTCTGGAGTGCGCAGAAACTCCCTAAAACCCGTCATAGGATTCCGCAAAGCCCTCCGAAAGGTACCCTTCGACATCCAGCTCTCGCCCTCTTAGCCCCACCCCCAAGGCTGCCCAGAGCCTCCCGGCCAGGTTCTTACCGTCTCTACCGCGGAAAACTCTCCCCAAAAAACAACAAAGCCCAGGACCTTAGTCCTGGGCTCTGCTGAAATCCTTCCTCGGCCAGCTGGCCGAAACCTAAATTTACTGCAGTGCCGGGCTAGCTGCCGTTGCGCCCGCGCCTGACGCGCTGTAACGGATCACACCAGACTGGTCAGAGAAAAACATGCGCTGACCGGTCGTGCCAACCGCCACCGGGGTTCCGGTGATCGAATAGCCCACTGAAGGCGTGTTGCCGTCCGTGGCTAGAGCGAAAACATATCCGCTCTTCGTGCCGCCCGCGAGAACTGCGTCGAGCAAGCAAGAATTCGTCGAGGTAGCCGTGCAAGGTGTTGCACCGCCCAAAGACGCCAGAGTAGCTGGGAAGCCGGCGTTCGGGTAGGTCGTCGAATACGTAACAGCAGAGGTGTTGATCGTACGGATCGAACCAACCGCTGATGCTTCATTAGCCGCCATACGCGACCTTAGGAGGTTAGGAATTGCGATGGCCGCGATGATCAAAATAATCGCCACAACGATCAGCAACTCGATAAGTGAAAAGCCCTTTTGCTTCTTGTTACGAATGTCTTTGGACTGCTTGGAGATTGTTTGCATGCCTATGTAGTAGGCAGTCTGAGGGCCGTTACGGCCCTTTTCTCCCCGCTCGTCGGCTGGCCTCCGCGATTGCTGATTACAAGCCAGTTGCGGGTGATATTAGAAAAAAGCAATTTTACTACACTATAAATCCCTTCTCCCAACCTCCCAAAACGACTCTTTATGGCTGTCTATCCAGACACAAACAGTCGCTCCCGCTCGAGCCTCCTCCCCTCCTAACCCTCACAATCTTCAATTCTTGCGGCTTTCTAAGGCAACGCTCCCGCACCTTCTTCTCTTCCCTTCAAGCGCTATCCTTGGCGCGCAGGGCAGGAATCCCGTCAAAGACGCTGCTATACTCTGCGTGGATATCTTCATTCGAACTCTGATCTGCGCTCCATGGACCTCATGTCTCTTGCGGCGATCTTCGAAACGCGCTCGTATGATCTCCGGGCTCCGACTCGCGCGGCGGCCTTCCGGCAAGCCCTTTCGCTGCTCCTCTCGCAAGCCTTAGTTTTCCTCGTCTTGCCGTCAGCTGTCCGGCTGGTCGCCCGGGAGCAACTCCCTACTGGAGGCACAGAAGCCCGCGCGAACGAGGAAGCCCAAGCAGCTTATAAGGCAGGTACAGCGGCCGCTGCCAACAAAGACTTCACCACTGCGGAAGCCGAATTTGAGAAGGCCGTGCGGCTCGTTCCCCAGATTGAAGAAGGCCACAGCGCCCTCGGCGCGGTTCTGGTGCGCCTCGGAAAGCTGCCCCAAGCCATCAAAGAGCTTCAAACGGCCGTCGCGCTAAAACCCGCGGATATCTCCGCCCAGACCAACCTCGCCCTAGCCTACGAGCAAACTGGCGCAAACAAGAAGGCCGTCGACTTGTTCAAAAATGTGGAGGCCGCCGCCGAACGGCAGACCGCCTCCCATTCCTCCTCCGCACTCCCTTCCTATGTTCTTGCGGCATACGCTCGCGCGCTGGCGGCTACGGGACAGCTCCCTTCGGCCACCGCCAAGATGAAGGCTGCCATCGCCGCCTCGCCCGGGAGCCCCGATCTTCTGGATGCCCTGGGCTCGCTCTACGCGCAACAGGGCAACTGGCCCCTGGCGGTCAGCGAATTTCAAAAAGTGCTTCAGCTCAATCCAAACTCCGCCACAGCTCATCTGCATCTCGGCGCGGCGCTCCTCGCCGAGCAGCAAGCATCATTCGCAATCGAGGAACTGACCTTGGCCACCCGGCTCGCTCCCGACAACGCTCTCGCCGCCACACAACTAGGTGAGGCCCTTGCGGCCAATAATGAGGACGCCGAGGCCATAACAGAATTCCAACGCGCAATGACCCTTGACCCTGCGTCGACCGACGCCAAGTATCAGCTCGCTCGAGCGCTCCAACGCACCCGCCGCGACCCTGAGGCTCTTCCGCTCCTCCGTCAGGTCGTCCAGACCGAACCAAAAAACGCAGACGCCGTCGCAAGCCTGGGATTGGCCCTGCTTGTCGCTGGAAACGCCAAGGATGCCATTCCCTTTTTGCAGCGCACTCTCGCACACAAGCCCTCGGACGCCACCGCGCACGAAAACCTCGCTGCCGCGTATTTGCAAATGAACGAACTCGATGAGGCCATTCATGTCCTCATTTCGGGCCTCAAAATCAGTCCCAACAATTACCAGCTCCACTACGACTTCGGACTCGCCCTGAAATTGAGGGACGACAATGCGGGGGCCATTCCTGAGCTAGAGGCCGCGGCTAAACTCAACCCTTCGGCGTACGAGCCGCATTACACACTGGGCAATCTCTTCATGCAGGATGGCCGCTACGAGGACGCGGCCCGCGAGCTTTCGCTGGCGATGAAGCTCCATCCGGATAACGCCGACGGATGGGCAACGCTAGGGAGCCTTTATCGAAAGATGAACAAATTGCCGGAAGCCGCCGACGCTCTGCGGGAGGCCATTCGGCAGCTCCCCGGCCAGCCCGACTCGCACCTGACGCTCGGAGCCGTTCTCGCGCAGCAAGGGAACGCCGCCGAAGCCGCGGCCGAGCGCAAAAAAGGCGCTGACCTCGAGCGCACGGTGATGCATCGCCAGCGCGCCACAGTCTCTACAAATACCGGCAAAGCGCTGCTTCAGAAAGGCCAGCTCGAAGACGCCATGGAGCGCTTCGAGGAGGCCCTCAGCGAGGACCCCAACTATCCGGAGGCACATCGTGGCCTGGCCGAGGCCCTCGAACGCCAAGGCAAAAAGGCGGAAGCGGCCGCCGAACGGCAGAAGGCCGACGATTTGGAAAAGTTGCAGCCGTAATCGAAGTTCGAATTGCTGAGGAGAATCCTCCTTAAGGAATCACTCGGAAACCAATCCACGTGGCTCGTTCCTATCCCTTCGGGATTCCGTCTTTGAAACGCCATCATTTACACAGAGCTACGGATGCGTTATACAAGAGTTTAGGCTTTGGCTGAATGGTTCATTCAGGTAAGTGGTGATGAACTCTCGAACGGCTCGAACTCGATTCAGTGTCGGGGGTCTCTTCCTCCGCTTCTTATTGCTCATAGCTACCGCACCGTTCACCATCCGCGCCCAGTCTAGCGAAAGCCCCGAGCGCAAGAACTATTCCGACGAGATCCGTAAGACTTACAACTTTCTTTTCGGCAAAGACAATCTGTCTCTTCCCGGAAATGCCGCCATTGTGGGCAATGACTTCATTCAACCCGGTGCTTTCCCCGAGGCCGAGTACTGCGCCCATTGTCACGACGAGGCCTACTCCCAGTGGCGCCAGGCGCTCCACTCGAACTCCTTCCGTACGCCGTTCTACCGCACAAGCGTCAACATCCTCGTGCGCACCAAAGGTATCGAGTTCTCGCGACACTGCGATAGCTGCCACAATCCGATAGGTGTCCTCACCGGCGCGCTGACCTCGGATTCGCACGTCGATCGCGCCTTTGACAAGGACGGTTTGACCTGCACTACGTGTCATTCCATCCAGCGATTGCAGTCCACTTCAGGCAACGGCGGATTTGTGATGGGCGTTCCCGCGGTAATGGTCGATGAGAACGGCAATCGCATCCCCGGCCAAGTGCAATTCGGCGAAATCCTCGAACATCCCGAGCGTCACTCTAAAGCCGTCATGCAGCCGTTCTATCGCACGCCGGAATTCTGCGCCGCCTGCCACAAAGCCAACCTCCCCAATCCGCTGAACGAGTACAAATTCATTCGCGCCTTCACGGTTTTTGACGAGTGGCAGAACTCCAAATTCTCGAAGCGCAATCCGCTCACTTTTTATTCCGCAGACTTCACTTCCTGTCAGGGCTGCCACATGCGCCGTGCCCCCGCCACTCTCGCCGACTATGGCGCCAAGGGCGGCACCTTCGCCTCTCACCGCTGGCTCGCAGGAAACACCGCCGTTCCCTACTACTACGGCTTCGACGAGCAGCTGCAGAAAACGATCGAGTTCCTCAAGGCCGGAAACTTCCTGAACGTCGACATCTTCGCCCTGAAAAAGGCCGGCGATGACAACATGATCGCGCCCCTCGGCTCCGTTCCCTTTCAGCTTGAGCCAAGCGGCGCGGTCACAGCCTATGTGGTCATCCAGAACAAAAACATCGGCCACTCGCTCATTCCCGAAGTCCGCGATCTCTATGAAGCCTGGGTCGAGGTCACTGTCAAGGACGCCGCCGGTAACGACATCTATCACAGCGGTTTCCTGAAACCGGACGGCATGCTCGACACTCGAGCACACAGCTTCACCAACCGTCCCGTCAATCTCTCCGGCGAGTTTGTCGACAATCACAAAGTCTGGACCATCCACTCCATGGCCTACGACAACTCCATCCAGTCCGGACGGTCCGCCCTGGTCCGCTACGAATTTAGAATTCCGCCTGACGCCAAAGGACCTCTCAGCATTACCGCCCGCGTAAACTACCGTCACCTGCGCCAGAGTTATCTGAACAACGTCTTCGGCACCGATCATCCGCTCTACCCCGTCGTCGAGCTCGCTTCCCGCACGCGCGTCCTGAACATGGGCATGAATGATCCCACTCCTCCCGCCCCCAACGACAATCAAGACTGGATGCGCTGGAACAATGTCGGCATCGGCTATCTCGACCAGCAGCAATACTCGGACGCCATCGCGGCCTTTGAACAAGTCACCAGGCTGCGTCCCGACTACGAAGACGGCTACGTCAATCTCGGCCTGACCTACATCGAATGGGAAAAATACTCGTCAGCGCGCCCGCCCCTTGAGAAGGCTTTGCAGCTCCATCCGGATTACGCCCGCGCGCTTTACTATCTCGCGCTGGTCGAACGCCGCGAGGGACATCCCGAATCCGAAGTCGCCGATCTCCAAAGGGTCGTCGAGCAATTTCCGCAATCTCGCGACGCCCGCCGCGAACTCGGCATCGCCTATTACCAGCAGCATCGCACCGATGATGCCGTCGCGCAGTTTCAGGCCCTTCAAGCCATCGATCCCGACGATCTCGCCGCCCACTACAATCTCGCCATCCTCTATCGACGCAAAGGCATGAAAGCCGAAGCCGCCGCCCAAGCAGCGCTTTACGCTACGAAGCGAATTGATCCCGAAGCTCCTACCTATTCCCTGGATTTCTTGCGCAAGCATCCCGAGATATCGACCGAAAGCGTTCCCTGGCACATGCACACGGACCTGAACTCCGTTCCCGCCAGCACCCATGCGGGCGCCGCCGGCAACGGCACCGGTCAGCGTTAACCGAGGAGGATTCGTGTCGGACCAGGATCGCCGGAAATTTATAAGCTCGCTCAGCCGCACAGCTCTGGTGCTTCCCTTCGCAGATATTTTGGCCCTAGCCGCTCCTCAGCAGCAGGAACCCCCGGCGAAACCAAAAATCGGGCCGATCGAGCGCAGCTACGACGCCAAGCCCGCTCCTCCTCCTCCTGGCCCAAAATCTCCCATCGAAGGCACGCCTCTCGGCGTGACCTTCGTCGATGTCGTCAAAGGCTCCGGCCTCGACGTCGAAACCACGTTCGGCGGTGTCGGCAAAAATAAATACCTTCTTGAAACCACCGGCTGCGGCCTGGCTTTCTACGACTACGACAACGACGGCTGGCTCGACGTCTTTCTAGTCAATGGGTGGCGCCTCGAGGGCTTCGCAAAGGGCAAGGAGCCTCATTGCCGTCTCTTCAAGAATAATCGCGACGGCACGTTCACCGATGTCACGAAAGGTTCCGGCCTCGAACTCCGCACCGGCTGGGGCCAGGCCTGCTGCGTCGGCGACTACGACAACGACGGCTATGACGATCTCTTTGTCACCTACTACGGCCAAAACGTCCTCTATCACAATAACGGGAACGGCACTTTTACCGACGTCACCGAACGCACCGGCCTCCTCCAGCCCGGTCCCAAAACGCGCTGGAACACAGGCTGCACGTGGGTCGACTACGACAAAGACGGCCACCTCGATCTCTTCGTCGCCAACTACGTCGACTTCGACCTAAAGACCGCTCCTCTCCCTGAAGAAGGCCCCTGCACCTACAAAGGCATCGTCGTAGCCTGCGGTCCTCCGGGCTTAGCCGGCGGAAAAAATATTCTCTATCACAACAATGGCAACGGCACTTTCTCCGACGTCAGCCAAAAATCAGGCATGTGGAACGCCGTCGGCACCTACGGCCTCAGCGTCGCCGCCTCCGATCTCGATAACGACGGCTGGCCCGACATCTACGTCGCCAATGATTCCGCCCCGGCGACGCTCTATCTCAACCAGCATGACGGCACCTTCAAGGACGTCGCCATCGAGAACGGCGCCGCGCTCTCGGCCGAAGCCAAACCCCAAGCGGGCATGGGCGTCTCCATCGGCGACTACAACCGCGATGGCAATCTCGACATCGTAAAAACCAATTTTGCCGGCGACACCGACTCGCTCTACACCAATCTCGGCGACGGAGTCTTCGAAGACCGCACCTATCCGAGTGGCCTCGGCGTCAACACCCGCCTCCTCGGCTGGGGCGTCGGCTTCTTCGACATGGACAACGACGGCTGGCTCGACATCCTCATGTCCAACGGCCACGTCTATCCCGAGGTCGACAAATCCAAAGCCGACCTCAAATACGCCGAACACAAATATCTCTACCGCAACCTCCGCAACGGCCGCTTCGAAGAGGTCACCAACCAGGGCGGTCCTGGAATTATGGAAAACGCCCCAGCCCGCGGCTGCGCCTTCGGCGACTATGACAACGACGGCGACCTCGACATCGCCGTCAACTGCGTCAACGCCATCCCCCAGCTCCTGCGCTGCGACTCCACCCTTAATCGCAACTGGATCAAAATCAAATTAGTTGGCACAAAGTCCAATCGCACAGGTATCGGCAGCCGCGTTCTCGTCACGGCAAAAACGCTTCCCAGCGCCGAGAAACCGCTGGTCCAGATGGACGAACTACGCAGCGGTGGCAGCTACTTCTCGCAAAATGACATGCGCATGCACTTCGGTCTCGACCAAGCGACGAAAGTCGACATGGTCGAAATCCGCTGGCTAAGCGGCCAAATCGACCAGCTCAAGGATCTCGAGGTAAACCGCCTCTACGTCATCCAGGAAGGCGGCAAAATCTTGAAGTCAGATGTCCTGAAGCCGGCAACGAAGTCGTAGCGCTCAGGAAAGAAGAACCCGAACTAGGAAGCCGCCAGGATTTCCATGCTGGCTCAAAAAAATGCGATTTTCACACACAATTTTGCTGGGCCTCGGGATGCTTACTCCCGCCCTCTGTCACGCTCAGGCCCAATGCCCCTGGCTCAATGAAGCCACCGCTCACGGTATCCTGGGCGGCGACGTAACCCTCAGCGTTAAGCTCAACAAGCAAGGCGCCGGAGTCTGCAAATTCACTCGCCACCATGGTGCGGCGAATCGAGAGCTCCGCATCTCCGTCACGCTTCTCACCGACATCCCCAGGCAATTCCCCGCCTACCTAACGCAATGCCCGCCAAGGAGCACTCCTCTTCGAGCCACCGGGAACGAGGCGGTCACCTGCAGCAAGGACACCAAAGAAGACCACTATGCTGAAATTGTCGTGGGCCGCGTCCGCAACCAAGCCTTCGCCGTAGTTGTGAATTCCACGGTCCAGGACGACCCGTCTATGACGCAGGAAATGCGCCGCGACAGAGCAAAACTCGCCGCCGAAATGGTCGCAGGCATCCTCTTCTAGCTCCGTTTCCATGTGATTCGTATCAGGCCGGGCAGATCTATCCCCATCGGCGGCACCGCGCCAACGGCCGGACGCGTTAAGATAAGATCGAAGGGTTTTTGCGGAAAACTGCGAGGAGAAATGGACCTCGAAAAAGCCCGATACATCTTTGCCCACCACGGCGATCTTCTGAACAAGCAGGAAAGAGCGGCGAATCGCCACTTAACGGGTACAGCCAAAATCACACGCGGACGCAGCGATGCCGCCGCCCAAATCGAGGCGGCAAAAAGTCCGAGCCGTGTGCGTGAGCTACTTTCCGAAGACCCGCAGGTGCTCGAGCTGGCGCGCTACGGCTACGACTCATTCGTCCTCCGCACCGCGGAAAGGATCCTCACCCATCACGCCGATAAGATCGCTTTCAACCACTGTCCCCAATGCGGCCGCTTGGCGAGAACCCCGAAGGCGCGGCAGTGCCGCTACTGCCGCCACGACTGGCACAGCAAGTCCACAATCTCAAAATGAAGTTTTTCCCTGTCGATCGGCCGGCCTAGCTTCTCCAAACGAATCTGGTCGCCGCCGTTCGCGGCAGCGTCGCCCTCGCCGATTCAATGGCACGACCCATCGTCCACAAACTGCCCGCTTGCCACCATCGCCGCCAACGACCTGGCGCAGCTCAAAATCTGCTCATTCAACGGATCGCTCTTCAACGAATCCGGCGGCATATAATTCTGCGCCGTATGCGCCGCCACAAACCGGTCGCTCAGCTTTTTCATGTTCTCGTATTCGTTCGATAGCAGCTGATAGACGCTTCGATCCGCATCCGTCGACGCCGCCACCGACGCCAGTCGCAGGTTCCGCAGCACGGGCTCGCGATAGATCGACATCCAGTCATCCCCGATCGGAATCCCGTTTTGCACCGCATTGGTCAACACAATTCGCCACTCCCGGATCATCCCCATCTCTTCAATCCCCGCGCGCAAAAACTCCTTCGAAAACTCCGACTTCTCTCCCGTAACAGTCGTCGCCCCGCTCCCCGGCATCGTCAACGTCACCTGATTCCCGTTAAAGCTGAGCGACCCATGGGTCAACCGCGCCAAAGCCTCCAGCTCCACATACGACTTGCCTCGCAGCCTCATCACGGGCACCTGCCCAGCCTGCCCCTCTATCACGAGCGTCCGGCTCTCCTCCACCCCCTGCGACAAAACCATTCCTGGCACAAACACCAGGCCCGCCACCACCAAGGCCCCCGCCATTACCGCCCATTCCCGCCACATTTTCCTTCCCATAGGTCCCCTCCCTATTCGCCTAGCTTCCCAAATCAGCTTGCCACAACGCTGGGGCGCGCGTGGTCAGATTTTGCACACCTAAGCCCGGCGCGCTCCGAGACTCTCCCCGTGCCTCCCCGCTTTTGACTCTGGTTGCTTCTTCTTGTGCGTAAAGCTACGGCGGCCGGCAGCCCTCCGCCGGTCGAAGCACCTTTAGTCCTGGGTAACTAGCTCCCAGATCCAGGCCAAATGATGATCGTCGTGCTCCGCCACAAAATACAGATGATCCACCAGCCGCATCGGAGTCTTCAAACGAGGATGCAGAATAGCCCGGTCAAATAGCGCCACATCCAATTTTTCCACGCGCTTCAGCAATCTTCCTCTCGCAGCCCGAAACTCCGCCAAAATCTCTTCGAGCCCGCGCGCATTGTAGTCCGCCTCATCCGTCTTCCGATTCCGCAAATCCGCCACGGCGAGCTGCTCGCTGCCGGCCACGTAGTCTCCCACGCGCGCCAGCCAGAGCGCCTCCAGATCCAACAAATGCCCCGCGTGTTCCTGAGGCGACCACTTCCCGCCCGCTTTCCTGATCAAAATCTCGCGAGACCGCTCGCGAAGCACCTCTTCCAGCCTTGCCGGAGTCCCACGCAGCCGCGCACACACATTCGGCCAAACCTCCGCCGGAAACGAAAACGCAAACTTCCGCTCAAACCAAACGGGCACCTGGCTCATGCTTTCCCCCCGGTCGAATTTCCCCGACACTGATCCTAAATCTTTAACCATCAAATCTCCGGTCCACCCACTTCCAGCCGCTCAAAGATTTTTCCACAGTCCGTTTGAACCGTACCAACAATATATTCACCCCGAGGGGTGTGCCCGTCCCTTCGCAGGTTTTTTGCCACATTACCCTGTTTCTGTTATCGTCAGCCCCAAGAGGAGAACGCTTATGTCAGTCAACAAGGTCATTCTCGTCGGCCGTTTAGGCCGCGATCCAGAAACCCGCTACACCGGCGGCGGCCAAGCCGTCGCCAATTTTTCCGTTGCCACCGACGAAACCTACAAAGACCGCAACGGCGAACGCCAGAAGCGCACCGAATGGCACAAGATCGTCGTCTGGGGCAAACAAGCCGAAATCGCCCAGCAGTATCTAAAGAAGGGCTCGCTCATCTTCATCGAAGGCCGCATCCAGTCCCGCGAATGGCAAGACAAAGAAGGGCAAAAGCGCACCAGCTTTGAAATTGTCGCCACAAATTTCCGCATGCTAGGCGGCCGCAGCGACGCCGCCGCAGCCGCCGCAGGCGGCGCAACCGGAGGTGCACGCTCGGGCGGCGACGAGATGGAATCGCATGCTGCACCGGCGGACGACTCTTACGGAGGCGGCCAGGCCCCCAGCGGTCCCGAAATCTCCGACGAGGATATCCCCTTCTAGAAACGGTCTTCCGCGCTGAAATGCGCGGATGGAGAATTTTTTTGACTTTCCCCTTACGGCCTCTAAACCCATGATTACCGCCAATCACCAGCTTCGTCTACAAACAAGGCCCAAAGGCTTACTCGCGCCCGGCGACCTGCAACTCGTCGAATCTCCGGTGCCCGAACTGCACGATGGCCAGGCGCTTGCCAAAGTCAAATACCTCTCCATCGATCCAACCATGCGCGTCTGGATGGCAGTGGACAGCTATCTTCCGGCGGTGGGTATCGGCGAGGTCATGCGTGCCGGCGGTCTCGCCGAAATCGTTGAATCCCGCCACGCCCAGTTCAAAAAGGGCGACAAGATCGTTGGTCTCACAGGCCTTCAGGAATACGTCGTCATCGAGTCAGAGTCGAAACTCCCCTTCCAAAAAGTCCCGTCGATTCCCTTCGTCTCTGACACCCTCTTCCTCGGTGTCCTCGGCATGACCGGAATAACCGCCTATTTCGGAATGACCGAAATCGCCAAGCCGAAAAAAGGGGAGACTCTGGTCGTTTCCGCGGCAGCCGGCGCCACCGGAAGCGTCGCCGGCCAGATCGGCAGGATTCACGGTTGCCGCGTCGTAGGCATCGCAGGCACAGACGACAAGTGCGCCTGGCTGACCGACGAACTGGGCTTCGACGCCGCCATCAACTACAAACATGCCGACTGGAAAGAAAAACTCGCGGCCGCCACGCCCAACGGGATCGACATCGATTACGAAAATGTCGGCGGCGAAATCATGGATGCAGTTCTCAATCGCATGAACCTGCACGGCCGTGTGGCTCTCTGCGGCCTGATCTCCGCGTACACGAATGAGACCCCTGGTCCCGTCAACCTCGGCTTGATCATCGTTAAGAGGCTTAAGGTGGAAGGTTTTCTCGTGCTGGACTATGCGTCCCGCTTCACAGAAGCCGCCATGGAACTCGGCAAGTGGAAAATGATGGGCAAGCTCAAAGACCGTCAAACCGTCGTCGAAGGCCTGGAAAAAGCCCCCGACGCCATCAACATGCTCTTCACCGGCGGCAACACCGGGAAACTCATCGTAAAAGTCTGAACGCAAGCGATTGGTGGGATCAGGGTTGCCTCCTGATAGCCGAAAGCCGCAAATATGCTGTTTTTGACAACTCTAGTTATTGTTTGATTGCGAGATTCATATAATCCGCTACTTTCAGCGATTCAGCTCGCTTGGGCGGTTATCCTGCTGGGGCATTCAGGAGACGGCTTCGAGCAAAGCCAGACTTTTGAACTCTAGCTGCGCAGTGGGCTGGCGGGCTAAAATGGCGAATAAAGGAATGATTCGGCGACAGGCGGCGCTGGTTTTCGCGGTCGCCGCGCTAGCGCGGCTGCGGAGGCATGTTCCGCTTTCTCTCCTCGTCCATGTGCCTCAGGAATTCCTCAAATTTCGGCCTCTGCTCCGGAGTGAGAAACGCTCGAATCTGGTCGCGGCCCTTCTGGCGCGCCTGATCCATCTGAGCCTCCGACTGGTCGTGGATAGCTTTGTAATCGCCGTGCAGTTGTGAAAGCGCTTTGTCCAGCTGCTGTCTTTGGTCGTCGGTCAGTCCCAACTCCTTGGTAAGCTGATCGACTCTTTGCGCGCGCCGCTCAGGCTCGCTCAAGGGAGGATTTGACGCGGAGACGCTGCTCCGGTGACCGTAGAGATAGCCAAATACGCCGCCAAGCGCCGCGCCAAGCACAAAGACAACCGCCACCCACAACGCAGCCTTCTGCTTAGCGGAACTCTCGTTCATCGGGGCCTCTCCGCCAGGCTGACCAGCACATCATCGTTGTTTGCCGGAGTTACCGTGTCCACGACGGGCTCACCCGTTATGTCCGTGATTACGGGCTTTGCCGAAGTGACGCCGGGCTTCTGATAAAGCCAGCCGCTGGCAAGAAGCAGCACTATGGCGGAAGCCCAAGTCAGGCGCGCGGCGAGCTTCGGCAGAAATGTCCAAGTGTCGGCAGAGCGGCTGAGTTCGGCTTTGCGCGCGGCGATCGCAGCCATCACGCGCGGAGCAAACCACGGCCCGGCTGTGGCGGCATAAGACGGCAGCTCCGCCAAGAGCGCGCGAGCGGCGAGAATATTTTCGGCGGCGGCGCGGCAATTCGCGCAAGCGATGGTGTGCTCTTTCAGCGAGGCGGGCGCGGCTGCCAGCAATCCCGAAACCTCTTTTGCGTTCGGCGCGGCGCCGGCCGCGTCCTCGAGCTGCATCTGAAACTGGCGGCATTCTGCGCTGCGCTTACTGAGAAAATTGGTCATATGAGACTCCTGTCATGCTCTACAATCAAACCCCGTTTTCGTCAAAATCAAGCCGCTCAAAAATCCTTCAAGCCCTTGGCACCTTGAATCGCTCTGCGCGTTCCGCCCTTGGTAGAGCTCTCCAGGTTCCCTCGCAGCTAGCCTTCTCCGCGCTTGCGGACTTTCGTCACAATTCTGCGGCGCGCGCGGAAGAGCCGCACCTTGACCGTGTTCGCGTTCAAATCCAAAACTTGCGCAATCTCTTCGACCGCAAATCCTTCCACTTCCTTCAGAATCAGCATCAGGCGGTCGCGTTCGTCAAGCCCTTCCAGGAGATTCTCGACTCGCTGGCGCGCTTCAAGTCTGTCGCTGATATCCGGCCCCCCGCCGCCTTTTTCCTCGGAGGCGATCACCTGCCGGGCCTGCTCTTCGCTCAAGTCCGACTCGTAAACCAGGGGCCGTACTTTTTTCTTCCGCAACAGATCCCAGCACTCGTTGACGGTAATCTTATAAAGCCAAGTGCTGAAAGCCGCCCGCTGATCGAATTTTTTCAGCGAGAAATACGCCTTAACAAAAACCTGTTGCGCAATGTCCTCCACATCCTCGCGGCGCCGGAGAATGCCGCCGGCGACGGCAAAGACGCGGTGCTGGTGCCTTCGCAGGAGCTCTTCAAAAGCCTCATGGTCTTCGCCCTGTGCCCGCCGGACAAGTTCCCGGTCGTCCACAGCGCCCGGCGCTTTGGCGCCGAGCGGCTTGGCACCCGCCGGACCGGCGGGTACACCCAGTGGCTCTACTTTTGGGACGCGTGGCATGTCAATCCGGTTACGTCTAATGTAGCGTGGTTTCCCCTAGCTGGGTAGCCTGGTTTCCCCTGCTTGTATCAATCGTTTCAGTTCGTGACTGCCAAGTTTGTACTTGCTTGGCCTTTATCTACATGGAATAATGCCGCCATGATTATAGGTGACCGTCTTCGCGCACTCCGCGAAGAAAAGAAACTCTCCCAGGGCGACATCGAGAAGCGAACAGGGTTGCTGCGTTGTTATATTTCCCGTGTAGAGAATGGCCATACAGTACCGGCCATCGAAACACTGGAAAAACTTGCGCGCGCTCTCGAGTGCCCACTCTATCAACTCTTTTACGACGGCGAAGAGCCGCCACAGCTGCCGAATCTCCCCAAGCGGAAGTCGTCGGATGACATCGCGTGGGGCAGCCTCGGTAAAGATGCCCGCTTTCTCAACAAGCTTCGCCGCTTGCTGGGCAAAGTGGAAGAAGGAGACCGCAAGCTCATTCTGTATATGGCGCAGAAAATGGCTAACCGCTAGTTCTGCGAGCACTTTTCGAGAGCAAGCTGTCGAGGTAATGGTGACTCCTGGGTAGGCCGCGTCTCGTCCCAGCGCGGCCTGTAGTCCATCAGCGCAATCAAACGTCAGAACAAGTCCTCGCCTGGCTGCTAAGTTCAATTCCCTCCTTGTGATGCGCCGGTTCCCAAATTGGAACTCACTCCCATTCAATCGTGCTGGGTGGTTTCGAGCTTATGTCATAAACCACGCGGGTCACGCCACGAACTTCATTGACGATTCGCGTGGACATTCGCTCCAGAACTTCGCCGGGGAGCCGCACCCAATCGGCTGTCATGGCATCGTCCGATTCGACGACGCGGACGGCTACGGTGAGGCCGTAGGTACGGTAATCTCCCATCACCCCGACGCTGCGAACGGGGAGTAGAACGGCAAAGGCTTGCCAAACTTTACTATAGAGCCCGGCGCGACGTATCTCCTCGACTACTATGGCGTCGGCCTCCTGCAAGGTGTGGAGGTGTTCGCGGGTGATCTCGCCGAGGAGCCTTACTGCCAGTCCTGGGCCGGGAAACGGATGTTTCAATAGAATCTCGTCGGGAAGGCCCAGGTCTTTGCCTATCCGGCGCACCTCGTCCTTGAAAAGGTCGCGGAGAGGCTCAATGAGGGCAAAAGGCATGTTTTCGGGCAAGCCGCCGACGTTGTGGTGGCTTTTGATCGTGGCCGAAGGGCCCTTGACGGAGACGGACTCGATCACGTCCGGATAGAGCGTCCCCTGCACGAGCCAGCCGATTCCGCCCTGAGCGTCCCCTTTCTGGAGTTTTTGGGCTTCCTCGGCAAACACGGCTATGAATTCCCTTCCGATAATTTTGCGCTTTCGCTCGGGGTCGGTGACGCCGGCAAGCCTTTCAAGGAAGCGGTCGGAGGCGTCGACGCCGATGACGCGGAGGCCGAGGCGGTCTCGCAGCATCTCGAGCGTGTCTCTAAACTCGTTCTTCCGGAGCATGCCGGTATTGACGAAAATGTTTGTGAGGCGGTCGCCCATGGCGCGGTGCACCAGGACGGCTGCCACGGTAGAGTCCACTCCTCCGCTCAGGGCGCAGATCGCGCCGCCCTGGCCGACTTTGGTTCGAATGGCTTCCGTAGTTTCCTCGATGAAGGCGGAACCGCTCCATTTGGGCTCGGCTTTGCAGACGCGGAAGAGGAAATTGCGCAGGAGTTCGGTGCCGCTTTCGGTGTGATTCACTTCGACGTGGAACTGGACGGCGTAGATTTTTCGCTCGGGATCCTCGAGCGCGGCGATGGCGTTGTCGGTATGGCCTGTGGCGCAAAAGCCGGGTGGGAGTTCCAGGACGTGATCGCCGTGGCTGTTCCAGATGCGGAGGGATTGCGGCACCCCCAGAAAGAGCAATGATCCCGAGGGGCCGTTCTCGCACTTTACTTGCAA
Organism: Acidobacteriota bacterium; assembly: GCA_013289955.1. Lineage (GTDB taxonomy): Bacteria > Acidobacteriota > Terriglobia > Acidiferrales > UBA7541 > Acidiferrum. The sequence goes on along the minus strand of JABCYZ010000006.1, from coordinate 141,635 downwards.
CTGGGCCCGGCCGTATTCGCGGCGCTCTGCTTTTTCGACTTTGCCGCCGAGCGCGTGGGTGATCCACTGCATGCCGTAGCAGATGCCGAGGACAGGCACGCCCATGGCCAGGATGGCGGGGTCGCATTTGGGGGCGTCGGAATCGTAGACGGAGCTGGGGCCGCCAGAAAGGACAATCCCTGCCGGAGCGTATTGGCGGATTTCCTCCAGCGCGGCGGTGCATGGGAGGATGGCGGAGAAGACGTTTTGTTCCCGGATGCGGCGGGCGATAAGTTGCGTGTATTGGCCGCCGAAGTCCAGCACGACCACGCCGCCGAGCTCGGATCTTGCCTTGCCTTGATGCTCCTGCATGGTTGCTCCAGTTGCCATCGTACTCCTCCCCTGCTAATGCTTGCCCTGGCCCTGACTTCGAACGACCTGATGGTGATCCCCGAAATAATGAGCTCTTTCGACCCGCACGACGAATCCTGGCGTTACTCCAACCCCCGGTTTTTCCGCGGAAAGTTTGCGATCGTAGTCGAAACACGGAGGCTCACTTGAGAACGAAGACGCGGCGGGCGAGAAGAGAAGGCCGACCACCAGAGCCGTTTGCAGAGCGCCGCCGCCTGTCGAGGGGACGCGCGTCATTGGACGACCAGGTTTAGAAGTTTGTTGGGGACGTAGATTTGCTTGACGATGCGTTTGCCCTCGACGTGGCGAGCGACGGCGGCATCGGCTTTGGCTTTGGCGGCAACGTCGGCCTCGGTTGCACCCGCCGGAACCTTTAGAGTGGTGCGAACGCGTCCGTTGACTTGGACAGGGATTTCGAGCTCGTTGTCTTTGGCCAGCTCCAATTGCTCACCGGCGAGAATCGGCCAGGGGGCGTTCGAAAGGCCGTCTGTGTTGCCGAGCATTTCCCACATCTCCTCGGCAATGTGAGGCGTCATCGGCGCGAGGAGAAGAGTCAGGATTTGCAGGACTTCCTTGCGTATTTCCGGACGCACGCCGTTTTCAAGAGGTTCGGCCAGATAGATCTCGTTGGTCAGCTCCATGATTTGAGCGATGGCGGAATTGAAGTGCCAGCGTTTCTCGAAATCTTGCGTGACCCTGGTCATCGTCTGGTAAGTGACGCGAATCAGGTCGCGTTCCTTGTCGGTCATTCCCTTGGGGTCGAAATTCCAGTCCTTGCTGTCGCGAACGGCAGCGGCGTGCTTGTCGACGAGGCGGAAGACGCGATTGAGGAAGCGCCAGGAACCCTCGATGCTTTCTTCGCTCCATTCGAGGTCCTTCTCAGGAGGCGCTGCAAAGAGCGTGTAAAGGCGGCCGGTATCGGCGCCGTATTTTTCGGCCATGTCGATGGCGCCGACGACATTGCCACGGGATTTCGACATGGCTACGCCGCCTTTTTGCACCATGCCCTGGGTGAAGAGCCTCGAAATGGGCTCGTTGTGACCGACCAGGCCGAGGTCGCGCATGACTTTGCACCAGAAGCGCGAATAGAGGAGGTGCAGGATAGCGTGGGTGATGCCGCCGATGTACTGGTCGATCGGAAACCAGTAGCCGACCTTCACGGAATCAAAGGGCGCTTTTTCGTTGTGCGGGTCGCAATAGCGGTAGAAATACCACGAGGAGTCGACAAAGGTGTCCATCGTGTCGGTCTCGCGGCGCGCTGGGCCGCCGCACTTTGGGCAACTCGCCTTGACGAATTCGGGAGTTGCGGCGAGCGGCGATTCGCCTTCGCCGGTGAGTTTCGGATTGGGCGGCAGCAGGACGGGCAGATCCTCGTAGGGGACCGGTTGCAGGCCATGGTCCGGGCAATAAACAACAGGAATCGGAGTGCCCCAATAACGCTGGCGGGAAATGCCCCAGTCGCGGAGACGAAAGACAATTTCCCTGCGGCCGAAACCCTTTTTCTCGGCAAAGGCGGTCATTTTTTCGATGGCGATTCGACTGGGTAGCCCCGAGAATGCGCCCGAGTTGGTGGACAGGCCGTATTCGGTAAACGGTTGCTCGACGGCGCCGGAGAACGAGGTTCGACTGTCTGAAGATCCACGCTCAGAAACCGGGGGTGGGGCGCCCTCCGAGCCCACCGCGTTTTCTCTGAAGTCTTTGGGTTGTCCCGCAGTTTCTGCGCTTAGCGGTTTGGAGGAAGTGACCACCGCTGGCTTGGGCAGATTGTATTTTGTCGCGAACTCGAAATCGCGTTCGTCGTGGGCGGGGACGGCCATGATGGCCCCGGTGCCGTATTCCATGAGAACGAAATTCCCGACCCAGATGGGGATTTTTTCGCCGCTGAAGGGATTGGTGGCGTGATGGCCGGTGAAGAAGCCGACTTTTTCAGCGGTGGCCAAATCCGCCGTTTTGACGGAAGACTGCTTCATTTGCGCGAGTTGCGATTCGGCTTCGGCGCGGTTTGGCGAGTCGTCCAGCAGTTTAGCAACGAGCGGATGCGCCGGAGCCAGGATGATGGCGGTCGCGCCGTAGATCGTATCGATGCGCGTGGTGAAAATTTCGATGGGCGGCGCGCCTTTCACATCGGCGACAACGAATTTCAGCTTGGCCCCTTCGGAGCGGCCAATCCAGTTGCGTTGCATGGTAATGACGCGCTCGGGCCAACTGCCTTCGAGTTCTTTGAGATCATCGACAAGTTGATCGGCGTAGGCCGTGGTTTTAAGAAACCATTGCTCGAGTTCTCGGGATTCGACAAGAGTGTCCTCGTGGCGCCAGCAGTAGCCGCCGTTCACGACCTGTTCGTTGGCTAGAACCGTGCAGCACTTGGGACACCAGTTGACGCGGCTCTTTTTACGGTAGGCGAGACCGCGTTCGAGCATGCGCAGGAAAAACCACTGGTTCCAGCGATAGTACTCGGGCTCGCAGGTGGAGATTTCGCGGCGCCAGTCGTAACTGAAACCGAAGCGGCGCAGGGTGCGCTGAAACTCGGCGATATTGTTGTTCGTCCAGACGCGCGGATGAGTGTTGTTTTTGATGGCGGCGTTTTCGGCGGGCAGGCCGAAGGCGTCCCAGCCCATGGGATGAAGGACGTTGAAGCCGCGCATCCGTTTGACACGGGCAACGACGTCGCCGATGGCGTAGTTGCGCATGTGGCCCATGTGCATGGTTCCGGAGGGATAAGGCAACATTTCCAGGACGTAATACTTGGGCTTGGAAGAATCGGCTTCCGTTTCGAACACGCGCGCCTCGGCCCAGCGCTTTTGCCACTTCGCTTCGATCTCCTGTGGGTTGTAGTCCGCCACGCCTCGCTATCCCCTTTTGATCTTGCGCGCCTTTTTGGGCTTGCCGTCCGACGCTTTGGCCTTGATGGCCACTTTCGTTTTCCTAGCGGCGGCTTTTTCGGCTTTGGCTGTCCTCGTTTGGATTTTCTTGATGGCCGCCGTAAGCATCGAGAAGCCTTTTTCGGCCGGAGGAGCCTGTTCCCGCAAGCCGGCAAGTTCCCACAGCTTGGCGACATTGCGACGATCGTCGCCGGGTTGATCGATGGGCGTCTCGAGGACGAAGGCACGGCCCGTCAAACCTTGGGGCGCGGATGCGCCGAGTCTTGGGTGCGTCAGGATGCGCGCGAAGGCTTCGGCGCCGATTTTGCCTTCGCCGATGTTTTCGTGACGATCGACGCGGCCGCCCAGCGGGATTTTCGAATCATTCGCGTGGATGACGGGAACGCGCTCGAGACCGATGGTGCCCTCGATGAGGTCGATCGTCGAGGTCAGGCCAGTCTCGCTTTTGATGTCGTAGCCGGCGGCGAAGAGATGCGCGGTGTCGATACAGGCCTCTGCAGGCACATTTCTAAGGCCTGCCAGGATTTCGGCAAGCTCTTCGAGGCGCGCCCCGACAGCGGCGCCCATGCCTGCCGTGTTTTCAATGAGGATGCGCAGGTTGCCGAGAGAGATGCGCTTCGAGCCCTGTTTGACGGACTCGATCACCGTGGCTACGGCTTGCTCGGGCGTGGCTTCGCCGCGCGAGCCGGGATGAACGACGAGAAAATCGGCACCGAGGGCTACGCCGCGAACGAGTTCATCGTGGAAGGCCTGGATCGAGCGGGTGCGCAGCATGGGCTGCGCCGCGGCCAGATTGATCAGATAGTTGGCGTGAATGACGAGCGGCCCAAGGCCAAGTTCAGCGCGGCGGGCGCGAAAGGCAGCGGCATCTGCGTCGGGGATGCGCGCAGAGCCGGCCTGCCACATCCGAGGGCTTGCGGAGAAAATTTGCAGCGCATTGCAGCCGAGCTTGCGGGCGGATTCAAGAGCGTTGAGATAGCTTCCGGCTATGGAAGCGTGGATGCCGATGCGCAGGCTTCCATCCATCCAGGTAGGCGGCAGCAGTTCCGGCTCAGGCTCCGGGCGGTATTCGTCTTCAGGATCGAATTCGGGGACGTGAGTGAGAGGTTGCTCTGGCATGCCCATGGAGAAAATTGGTCTTTCCTTAAACCAGCTATTCTACCACACGGCAGGAAAGGACTGCCGGAGGCGGGCCAGCCGGAGAAAAAGAGCAGCGGGGGGTTAGGGGTTGCGCGCGCGAGAGAAAAAGCGGCTTGACAATTATATCTATCTATGTAGATTTAAGGAATGGGCGTGCGCATCCGGCTTTCGAAACAAACCCTCCAGGTTCTCGATGCTCTACTCACCCGTCCAGGGCAGTGGCTTTACGGATACTCGCTGAGCCAGAGCACGGGCATTGCTTCCGGGACGCTATACCCTATTCTCATGCGGCTCGACAAGCTGCACTGGCTTGAAACGCGCTGGGAGGAGGCCAAAATCCCTGGGCGGCCGCCGAGGCATCTTTACCGCCTTTCCGGAACGGCGCGAGAGTGGGCTCGGGAAGAAATTCGCACGGCCGGGGAACAGCGTTTCTGGAAGACGGCGGAGCACGAGGCATGAGCATGGCCAAACAAGAGAGTTCCGTGACGGCGCGGATGGCGCGTTGGGTGCTTTGGTACGCGGTGCGGCATTGGCCTGAAGAAAATCGCGAGTGGGGACTGGCACTCGCGGCGGAAGTGGATGAGCCAGCTAGCACGTTCGATGCGGTGAGGTGGTCGTTCGGAGGAATCGTGCTCTTCACGCGTTCCGTGCTTTCAAGCTTGTGGAGCTGGATGAAACTTCCGGCAGGTAGTTCCCTTTCCGGCGGGGCGGATGGGCCTTCGCTGCTGCCCAAGCGGTCGCGCGTATTTACGGCTGTGGTTCTGGCCGGGGCGGCGATGCTGCTGATTCTGCCGGAAGGCCGCGAAGCAATTCGGACGGTGCGGTCGAGCTGGCAGGGATACCAGCTGTCGGGTTCGGATGCGCGGATGCTCGAAGAGCTTGCAGCACGTGCCGAGAAGGAACGAGACGCCGGCACGCTTGCGTTCGCGGCCTTGAGCGCTTTAGACCGGACGCGGGGCGCTGCGTGGACAGAGCGCGCCGTAGCGATGGATCCGCAGCTCATCTGGGTTTACGGGGCCAGAAATCATGGGCCGAGCATCGATCCGCCGAAGGAAGAGTGGCTTGCGCGGTTGCAGGCGGCGGATCCCGGCAACGCCGTTCCCGACCTGCTTGCGGCCGATGCTCTGGCCCAGCCGCGACTTAGGGCGTTCTACGAGCATGGGGGCGAGAAGGAGGATCCTCACCAGCTCATGGCGAGCGACGGAAACCGGATGGCGCTTATGGAGCACGCCTTTAAAGCCCCGCGTTATGACAGCTACTTCCAGCGCCACTATCAGCTCGCCCGAACGGTGTGGAGTCGCGAGAGGAACTTGCCGCCGACGGTGGTTCTCTACGGAATGCGGCAGCATGCGCTTCCCAATCTCCTCAACATCAGGACCTATTCCGAGATCGAAATCGAAGAAGCAAAAAAGGCACGGGAATCGGGGGACCCGAAGCGCGCAGAGAGTTTGCTCGACGGCGTGGATGCGTTCGGGATGCGGATGGCGGATGCCAATGGAATGGAAATCGAGAAGCTGATTGGCCTTGTGATCGCGCGGAATGCGAATAAAGAAATGGCAAAGCTTTATCAGGTCCCGGGCGGAACAGAAGATGCGCAGACAGCGGCCAAGCGTCTCGAGCAGATAGAGGGACGCGTTCAAGGGGTGCGGCTCACGCTGAATCCCTCAAGGAACGCGCGAGCGCGGGCTTTCCGGAGAGAGGCCTTCTTTGTGCAGGCCTTTGGAAGCTTGGGGCTGATCGCCGGGCTCGCGGCGCTTGCGGGAATTTTGCTTCTGGAGCTGTGGCCTGGCAGGTTGCGAAATGCAAAAACGATCTGGTGGAGAGCGGCCTGCTGGAGTGCGGACTATGCCCCCGCCACTGTGCTCTTAGCGTGCGGCGCTTTTCTGTTGAGTTTTCTGCCGTTTCAGAGCGCTTTTGAGGAATACCGAACCTCGGATTTTCTCCTGGGCGATGAACAAGTGCTGACGGAGGCAATGCGGAGCTTATTTGAAATTCCGACCTATGTCGTCGGTGTCGATGCCGCTGTCGAGGTCTGGTCCTTTGTGACGATCGGGCTGAGCCTGCTGCTACTATTCGTGTTGGTGCGCGGATTTCGCCGGATAAAGCACACCGCCGCGAATCCTGTCTGAGCAGTTCCCTTTCCCAAGATTCGAATCGTTGGTGGTGTCCTAATTTGACGGACAGCGGGTCAGATTGCGGCATTGCACGTGCTCCGTATCCACTCTGACAGACTCAGTTTCTTGGCCGCTGCTGCCGACTCCATCGCCTTTAATGCGTCAGCGGTGAAGCGCACGGGCACTATGCGGCCCATAGCCTCACCTTTTGGCAGTTTGGGGCGTCCGACTTTCCTAGCTTTCTTCTGCTGTGCCACGGCTTCTAAACTCCTGAACGATAGCTGCTCTGACCGCTTCTACCGCCGAAGTAATCGGCGCAATATGGAGCACCGTTACATGGCGTTTCTTTGGGCCGTCTGTATCGTGCGCCCATGCGTAAACTCTTGACGCTTTTGGGTGGCCGTCGAGATCGAAGACCTCAACAGTGCCTTCCCAAACCGTTTTACCTCGAAACGTCTCTTTCACGGCCACACTCTCAACGTGAGTAGCGTCCGCTCCGTGCAAGCGTCGAATGGTTTCTCTTAACTCTTGGATGGCTGTCACACTGATGGTTCCTCAAATTCCATAAGAATACGAAAACCAATCGGGTCATTTGGCCGTTCAATTTTTTGTTCTTTGTCCCTCGCGCGTACCGCCTGAATAGCTTCTAGCAATCTGATTTGCGCGGGAGTATTCCTCATTCCAAATCCGACCGCGTTGGGATAGTGAGAAGCAGCCCAGAATTTATTGCAGGTTGGATTCGGACAGTTACATGGAGCAGTAATCGCATCTGGCGAGAATGTCATACGAACGCCGCAATGTAAGCATTCCAACACTACCGATTTAATATCCTCCATACTAACTACCAGTCTTCGGTTTAGTGTCATGCGGCCTCCACCAAATTGCCAACGGTCAAGAAATCCCGTTCAATCCCCGCTGCCATTGCAGGCGTAGCGCGTAGCGTAATATGGCGTTTCACGAAATTATAGTAGGCGAAGTGCAACGCAATGGCTGCCTCGAAGTTTTCCAGTTTCTTGCTGAATGCGTAGGTTAGGCGAGTCAAGCGGCGCATGTGCAGGCGAGTCGTGCCGTTCAGGCGTTCAATGTGGCTGGTAGAAGCTTTCCGCAAGTCAGGGAAACCGCTGACCGTCTTTTTCTCAGTAATAACAATTTCGGGAGCGCTGAATCGCCGTTCGGGAACGTGCGAATCGTCTGTCACGTAAGTCTTGACGATTTGAGCGAAGTCTACATCAGCTCCGAAATTCATTTCGATTGCGTCCACGTAAGCTCTTAGTGCGTCGCTGGATATTTGCACGCGATTGCGGATGCGAGAAGCAACATCGGAAACAAAAGCGTTTGCGGTCACTAAATCGCGCTTGCCGCACTTGAACGAAGGCACCAACTTGGTTTCGGGGTCAATCGCGCAAAATGTCCACACGTCGCCAAGCTCTAGGCTGTCATCAGGCCTGCAATGGCGTTCTTTCTTGCCGATGAATCCCCAGATTTCATCGAACTGCAGATGCTTGCAGGGCAAATCGCGCATCTTGGCGTCTAGGAGCCTTGCACAGCCTTTTCCGACGCGAACGCCAAGCCGCATGATGGTATCCCGGTGGACGCCCGTAATGCGCTCTATGGAGCGAATACTGGAGCCTTCTGCCAGCGCCCCAATTACCGCTATTTGCTTGTCGGTGCTAAGCACGTTTGCCATGTGATGTCTCCCACTGGCAATAAGTGTATTACAATAATCTAGCTTTGTCAAGAGTTTTTGTGTTACATTATTACCATGAAGTGGATTAATAAGTGGTGGGTGCTGGCTGTCCTCGCAATCGCCTTTGTAATATGGTGGAAAGAGAAACGCTGCCAATCCGAAGCCGACCAATGTAGAGCCGCTTACACGGCGCAGCTTCCTGCCGGACGCACCATAGAGCAGCAGACATCCGAACAGCAGGCAATAACAGCCGCCTGCGAATCTAACGGCTACTTCTGTCGCCTTTTTAGTGCTGCAAACTTGCCAAATGTGCTCTTGGTCCTTGTAGGAATAGGTGCGTTTTACGCTGCTATCAGGACTCTCCAGGTTATAGAAAAACAAACCGATGCCACGGCGATAGCTGCCAATGCTGCTAAAGCCAGCGCGGAAGGACTGGTTAACAGCGAACGGGCTTGGGTTATGCTCGATTCCATTCGACCCCATCTCGACCACGTGATTGGTTTTATTGTTCAGAGAAATTTCAAGACTACGGTCAGGATAGTCTTTCGCAATTTTGGTCGTACTCCCGCATGGGTCGTCGGTCAGGGGTTTACTTTTAGCATCGAATCCAAGGACTTTCGACCGAACGAAAAGTACACTGGGACAATTGACGATTCCTTCGGAGGTCCATTGCCACCAGAACCGCTGCCTGAGAGTTGGACTCCTATCATCATCGAAGTAACGATGGAACCGGAAATACTGAACGTCGAAGAACTTCAGGCGGTCGTGAACGGCGATAAAGTACTTATCCTGCGTGGAGTCGTGATTTACAAAGACACTTTTTCCGAAAGTCTCAATAGGCGACTGGAAACCCACGTGTGTTTCAAATTGATATTTCGGTCGCCCGACAATCGAACGCCCGCACGTTGGCTTTATTACGCCCCAGAGGCAAATCGCTACACTTAGCGCCAGAATCCACATATCCCATTGGATTCCTGCCTGAATCACCCCGCTTTTGGCCAGCGCCGTCAAATTAGGACACCACCGAATCGTTCCAGGATTTGCGGCTTTGCTGAGGCTTGCCGTAGACTACGGGATTGCACATAGCCTGCCCGGGCCACAGGGGAGCCGCTGATGCTCGTTGTCATGCAGTCGCACGCCACGGAAGAACAGATTCGTGGTGTGTGCGAGCGCATCGAAAGTCTGGGGCTTAAGGCGCACCCCATTCCGGGGACGATCCGAACGGCGATTGGGATTACCGGGAATAGCGGAGCCGTTGATCTGGGAGTGCTGGAATCGCTGCCGGGCGTGATTGAATGCATTCCGGTCAGCAAGCCGTACAAACTGGTGAGCCGCGACGCAAAGGAAGAGGACAGTGTACTGCGGATTCCCGTGCCTGGCGGGGAGGTAGTCGTCGGCGGCAAAAAGATAGCGCTGGTGGCCGGGCCATGTGCGGTCGAGACGGAGGAACAGTGTTTCGCCATTGCGGAACGCGTAAAGAAGAGCGGCACGCGGTTGTTTCGCGGCGGGGCTTATAAGCCGCGGACTTCGCCGTACAGTTTTCAAGGGCTGGGCTTGCCGGGATTGAAGATTTTGGCAAAGGTGCGCGAGAAGTACGGGTTCGGGATTATTACCGAGGCCATCGACAACGAGAGCCTCGATCTCGTCGAGGAATACGCCGACGTGATACAGATTGGCGCGCGGAACATGCAGAATTTTTCGCTGCTGAAGCGGGCGGGGCGGGCGAAGAAGCCGGTGCTCTTGAAGCGCGGCATGTCGGCGACGCTCGACGAGTTTTTGATGGCGGCGGAATATATTTTATCTGAGGGAAATTACAACGTGATGCTGTGCGAGCGCGGCGTGCGGACGTTTTCTGACTTTTCCCGAAACACGCTGGATTTGGCAGTGGTGCCTGCTGTGAAAAAGCGCAGCCACTTGCCCATTCTGGTTGATCCGTCGCACGGCACTGGAAAACGGCACAAGGTTTTGCCCCTTTCGCGCGCGGCGATTGCCGTCGGCGCAGACGGATTGCTGGTCGAGGTGCACCACGAGCCGGACAAGGCACTTTCCGATGGCATGCAATCCATTTTGCCGGAAGAGTTCAGCGAACTGGTCGAAGAAGTACGGCAGATCGCCGCGGTTCTGGGGCGTGAAATCAATTGAAGGATCTTCTGGATAGATTCTGCGCGCTTCTCAGGCGCGATGCGTGGGCGGCCCAGTTAACTCGCGCGCTTCTGGCTAATTCCCGAGACTACATGTAACAATCCATCCGGCTCATGAATCGCACGCGCAACTTCCGCGTATTTTTTTTGCTGGGCATCCTGCTGATTGTGGGCGTGGCGGAACTGGTGCGCGAGCACCGGCCATCTTTTTTGAGGCCGGGCTTGCGGTTGTGCGCCTACGTTTCCGCTACGGATGGAAGTGTAACCGTGATTGATCTGGTGAAGCTGGCCGCCGTAGCGCGGATTGCGATTGGGCAAGGGTTATCGGGAATGCGCGAGCATCCGGCGCGCGCAGAAGTCTGGGGTGTGAGTTCGGTGGGTGGATACGTTTGGGTGATCAACGCGCGCGTGAATCAGGTCGTCTCCCGCATCCCCGTAGGACCTCTTCCCTACGCGGTCGATTTTTCGCCGGACGGCAGCCGGTTATACACGACCTCTGCGGGATCGGACACCCTGCTGGCGATCGATTGCCAGACACACAGCGTCGTCGGGCGGACGAAAACAGGAGGCGAGCCAGTTGTGGCCCACGTGACGCCGGACGGAAAGGGCGTGCTGGTGCTGAACCATCGCGATGCCACCCTGGGGATTCACGAGGCGGACACGCTGGCGCTGCGCAGCACGGTGGGAATCGTCAGGCAGCCGGAAAAAGTCGCGATACTTCCGGACGGCAGCCTGGCGTTTGTGCTGAGCCGGACAGAACACCGCCTCTCCATTGTCGATTTGCACAGAAGCGTTCTGGTAACGAACCTCGAACTGGATGGAAATCCCTCGGACTTGTTGCTCAAACCGGACGGCGGCGAACTGTACGTCATTTCGCCGGAAGCGCACGGGTTGCAGGTCATCAACACGCGGACGCACGAGGTAGGCGATTACATGGTGCTCGGCTCCGCACCCACGCGCGGCGTCTTGAGCGCGGATGGGAATACGCTTTATGTCTCGGACAGCGCGGCCGGCCACATCATTCCCGTGGACATCCAGAACCGGCGCGTGATTCGCGATCCGGGCACCGGCAAGGAGTTTCCCATTACCGCCGGGCAGTCTCCCGGCGTGATGCGTTTCGATCCCGATGAAAATTTGCTTATTGCTGTCAATCAGGGCTCCGGCGACGTAGCCGTCATTCGCGTGCGTACCAACAGCCTGCTGACCATGATTCCCGTTGGCAGTGGGCCCGAGGATCTGGCCGTTAAACTGTTTTAGAGGGGTTTAGTCATGGCGCAGGGCAATGAGGGGGTCGATTCGAGTGGCGCGGCGCGCCGGGAGATAGCTGGCGATCAGGGCGACCAGCAACAAGAGCAGAGATACAACAGCGAACGTAATGGCGTCGGTTGGGTGCACGCCGTAGAGCAAAGAGGAGAGCAAGCGCGTGGCCGCCAACGCTCCCGCGAGGCCCATGGCCAGTCCTATGGCGGCAAGCCTCACTCCGAAGCCGAGCACGTCCCAAACAATCCGGTCTTCTGATGCGCCCAGCGCCATACGGATGCCGATGTCGCGGGTGCGCTGCGCTACCATGTAGGAAAGCACGCCGTAAATCCCGACGGACGACAGCAGGAGCGCCGTAGCGGCAAAAATAGACAGCAGGAACGTATCGAAGTGAGAGCGTTCGAGCGTGCTGGAAATTTTCTGCTGCATGCTTGATAGGCGATAAATCGGAACCTCCGGCGCAACCGAGGCCACTGTGCTCTGCAATTCACGGATGGGAACCGCGCCTCCACGGGTGCGCACCACTAAATCCATCGTGCGGCCAATCCAATCCCAGGAAGCTGGTGGCATCTGCGCGAGGGGGATGTAGAAGGTCGGCTGCGTTTGGCGGTCGAGGCCCACAGCGCGAACATCTGCCACCACGCCGACGACTTCATGCCAGGTGGGATCCATACGGCCCTTTGGACCAGATTCACAACACGAGAAGCGCTTGCCAATGGCGGTTTCATCGGGCCAGATGGTGCGGGCAAGCGTCTCGTTGACGATAGCGACGAAAGAGCGTTCGCGCGTGTCTTGCGGAGTAAAATCGCGGCCAGCTTTCAGCGGGATGCGCGCGGTCGAAAGATAACTGGGCGAGATGATTTGCAGTTGCGAGTTCACGACGTTGGCAAGGTCAACCGGCTTGCCCTCGGGGAGGAGTCCATTGCTGCTGCCGCCGCCCGCAAACGGAGCGCGAGAGACGACGGCAGCTGATTCGACGCCAGGCAAAGCGTCAGCCGCATCGAGCATGTGTTCAAACGTCTGCCGAGCAACGGCCGGCTCGTGATAACCGGCATCGGGGAGACCCACGCGCCCGACGATGACATTGGAAGTATCAAAGCCAGGATCCACGTGGGATACGAGCAGTGCGCTGCGGATCAAAAGCCCCGCGCCAACCATCAGAATCAGCGCGAGAGAAACTTCTCCGACGACCAGGAGACTGCGAACTCGGTCGCGGCTGCCTCCCGCAACGCCCGAAGCGGACTTGAACACCTCATTCAGACGCGTCGAAGCGGAGCGAAGAGCGGGCGCAAGCCCAAACAAGAAACTCGACAGCAGCGCAACAACGCTGGCGAAGGCAAGTGTACTGGCGTCAATCCTGGATTGATCGAGCCGCGGCATTTCCGCGGGACCGTGGGCCACAATCCACGATATCGCCGAGTAGGCAAGCAACACTCCTAGCATTCCCCCGGCGAGCCCAAGCACGAGATTTTCCGCAAGAAGTTGCCGCACGATGCGGTTCGGCGATGCTCCGAGCGCTGCGCGCAAGGCAATTTCCTTTTGCCGTGTGCGCGATCGCGCCAACTGCAGATTCGCAATATTCGCACAGGCAATCAACAGCAAGAACCCCACTGCCGCGAGCATCATGCGGAGGCTCAGGCGCTGGTCACCCAGAAGAGCGCTCGCGAGCGGCTGTATGCGGAAGCTCCGATCGGCGTCATCGAGCGGATATTGTTGCTGTAGCCGCTGAGCAATTACATCCAGCTCGGATTGCGCCTTCGCCATCTCAACCCCGGCTTTCAGCCGCGCCATCACCGCCAGGTAGTGGTCGTCGTGCTCTGCGAGCTGCGCCGGCGTAAACGCCGCAGGAACCCACAGATTGCTGGTGCTCAGCAACGGATCGAAAGTCTTCGGCATGACGCCGACAACAGTGGTGGGCAAGCCGTTGACGCGAATCGGCTTGCCGATGACGCTTCCGTCCGCGTGAAGACTGGTGCGCCAGAAGCGCTCACTGACAACGACGACGGGCGCATGGCCGGGCTGGTCCTCATCGGCGGTGAACACACGTCCTGCGATGGGCTGCACGCCAAACGTCAGAAAGTAACTGGAGGTTACGATTTCTCCGTCGACGCGTTCAGGGATGCCCTGCGTTTCCAGATTAAAGCTCACATTATTCGAAGAGCTGATCTCCCTGTAAGAGCTGCTCAGCTTTTTGATGTCGTTGTAATTGCCAACGGACACGTCGTTGAGCGATCCGCGCCACTGCTCTTGCAGAAGTACCACACGGGAGGAATCCTCTATCGCCAGCGGCCGCAACAGAACAGCATTGACCACGCTGAAAATCGCGGTCGTGGCACCAATGCCCAGCCCCAGCGTCAAAATAGCGACCGCCGCGAAGCCCGGGCTCTTCTCGAGTACGCGTACTCCGTGGCGAAGATCCTGCAGCAGTTCGTCGAGAAGCCTTACGCCGCGCGCCTCCCGGGCTTCTTCTTTCACGCGCTCGATTCCGCCGAACTCGACGCGCGCGCGCCGCACAGCTTCAGCGCGCGAAACGCCGCCGCGGATCAAATCGTCCGCGTAGGCGGCCATGTGCGACTGCAACTCGGTATCCATGTCCTGTTCCATCTGAGAACGATGGAGTGTGCTTTCCAACCAAGAGCGCAGCCGGTTCCAAATGGTCATACTTCCTCCGCTCAGGTGCAAGAATGTTTCAGGGCCATATCCGCAATCATGGGTGCCTCAGCGCGAGCATCGGATCGACACGCATGGCGCGGCGAGTCGGGACATAGCACGCCAGGAGCGTGACCGAGGCCATCAGAACCGCGGCAGCGAGAAAAGTGACAGGGTCAAAGGGGCTGACGCCGAAGAGTTCGCTGGCCAGAAGGCGGGTGACACCTAGCGCGCTCAGAAGGCCGAGCGAGATTCCGAACAACGAGAATTTCGCGCCTTCCTTCATGACGAGCCACAAAACATCGCGCCGCTGCGCGCCGAGAGCGAGGCGGATACCGATTTCGCGGGTGCGCCTCGAGACAAGGTAGGAGAGAACGCCGTAGATGCCGACAATACCAAGAACCAGGGCGAGCGCGGCAAATGCGACGAAGAGAACCGTGGTGGAAGCCGGAGTCGAAACGGACTCCGAGACCACGGCGCGCATCAGTTTGACTTCGCTGGCAGGGACTTCCGGACTGAGTCCCGCTATAGTGCGGCGTAGAACATTTTGCAGCTGCGATGGTTCGAGGCTGGATTGAATGACTACGGTCATGTCGGAGGGAATACGGCCGCCTTCGAGTGTGGCGTTTGAGGCGTACGGGAAATAGATCGTGCCGTTGATCCAGTCTGGAGCGTTTTTTTCGAGATCATACGCGCGCACGTCAGAAACAACGCCCACGACCGTGCGCCAGCCGGTATCGCCGCTCAGGCGAACATGCGTGCCCACGGGACTGCGACCAGGCCAAAAGCGCCGGGCTGTCGCCGCGGTCACAAGGGCCACCCGGGCATTTTCGGAATCGTCCGCAGAGGTGAAGCCGCGGCCGGCGACGACCGGAATCTTCATGACTCGCAGATAATCGGGCGTTACCACGTCCATCCAGAAAAGTGGCATCGCCTCCCCGGGCGCGACAGCTTCATTTTCAATTTCCAGGGAACGCTTGGCCACGCGGCCGCCGAGAGGGAGCGTATTGACGACCGCGGCGGAATGAACGCCAGGCACAGCCTGGAAGCGTCCGAGGAGTTCGCGGTAGAAAGAGACGCAACGGGAAGGATCGCTGCAAAATTCCTGATTGGGCGTGACTCGTGCGGTGAGAACACGCTCGGCTTGAAACCCGGGATCGACATGCGAGAGCGCGACAAAACTGCGTATGAGCAAACCCGCGGCAATGACAAGAAGCACGGCCAAAGCGACTTCGGCGATCGCCAATGCGCTGCGCAAACGGTGCGAGACGGAAACGCCTGCGCCCCGCGTAGCTGCATTGAGTGATTGGGCCAAAGCAGCACGCGAAGCATAGAGCGCGGGCGCAAGGCCGAAGAGAAGTCCGGTGAGGACCGCGAGGCCGCCTGTGAAGGAAAGAACCCGCCAGTCGATATGCGCATCAGCAAGTCGCGGAGTATCGGCTGGAAGCACGGCCTTCAACAGTTGCAATCCTTCGGTGGCAAGAAAAATTCCAAGCAAAGCACCGAGAAGAGCAAGCAAGACGCTTTCTGTAAGAAGTTGCCGGATGACCCGTCCGCGTTCCGCGCCCATGGCCGTGCGAACGGCAATTTCTTTTTCGCGCGTGGCGGCGCGGGAAAGTGCGAGATTGGCGACGTTGACGCAAGCGATGAGAAGAATCACACCGACCGCGCCAAAAAGCAGGTAGAGACGGCTGCGCATGTCCCCGACCATCCCGGTACGCAATTCAACGACACTGATGTCGGCGTTCCAGTCTGCCGGCATGGGCCACGGGAAAAGTTTCGGCACTCGCGACTGGAACATCCGAATTTCGGCGCGGGCCTGCGGAATCGTTGTCCCGGGACGGAGTCGTCCGATGACAGGCATGAAATCGCCGGCCCAATACGCGACCGTGTCGCGAGGATCGTTATGAAGAGGCAGCCAGATCTGGGTTTTGGCAGAGGGAAACACAAATTCTGCGGGCATCACGCCGATAACTTCGCGGCTGACGCCTTCGAGTTCGATGGAACGGCCGAGAATCGAAGGATCGCCGCCGAACCGCTCGTGCCAGAGGGAGTGACTCAGGACGACGTAGTTATCCCGGCCGGCTATGTCATCGCCGGGATAAAAGGAGCGGCCCAGCTCGGGGCGCGCGCCCAGGACGGAGAAAAATTCGGCAGACACGAGGGCGCCGGTCAGGCGCAGCGGATCACCGCGGCCCGTAAGATTGAATTCGTGCCCTTCAAAATATGCCGACACATCGAGCGATTGCATCTGCTCGCGCATGGCCACGAACCCGCCCCTCGGAAACGTTCCGGTGATGCTCACGAGGTTTTGCGGCGCTCTGAACGGCAGGGGCCGAAGAAGAATGCCGTCGACCAGGCTGAAGATGGCCGTATTCGCGCCGATGCCGAGCGCGAGGGTAAGAACTGCGACGGCGGTAAAACCGGGGCTTTTGCGGAACACGCGCGCGCCATAGCGCAAATCCTGCAGCAGCGTTTCGATGATTCTCGTGCCGCGAGCTTCCCGGCCTTCTTCCTTGACGCGCTCGATCCCGCCAAACTCGATGCGCGCACGACGCAGGGCTTCCTCGCGCGAAACGCCGTTCTGTACCAAATCCTCCGCGAATGCCTCAAGGTGAAAACGGAGCTCCGCGTCCATGTCGCTTTCCATACGAGAGCGCCAGAGCATTGCGCGGAACCACGAACCGATCCTACTCCATACCTTCACAGTACCTCCGGTGTGATAACCCCGAGCTCCGCGTTGACCTGCGCCTTCCTCATTCATACCTCAGCGCCACCATCGGATCGACCCGCATCGCGCGCCGAGCCGGAAGGTAAGATGCCGCGATCGAGACGCTTAGAAGCAGCAACAGCACGCCGACGAACGTCGGTGGATCCGTTGGCTGCACCTCGTAGAGCAGGTTTCCTAGAAAACGCGTCAAGCCAAGCGCGCCAACAACGCCGAAGCAGACACCTATCACCGTCACACGCAATGCTTGACCCAACACCAGTCCTAGCACGTCACCGCCTCCGGCACCCAAAGCCATACGAACGCCAATCTCATGGGTTCGGCGGGCGACGGAGAACGCCAGCACGGCGTAGATGCCCAGGGCTGCAAGGGCCAGCGCCAAGACCGCAAAAGATCCCACTACCAGGAGGTTGAAGCGACGGGCAGCCGTGGATCGGCTGATCACTTCATCCATAGGCCGCATATTGGCGAGCGCAAGCTGGCGATCCAAGCCCCACGCAGCGGCGCGGACAGCAGCGGCGACGCTGGCAGGTTCTACCTGGCTTCGCACGGCGATGCGCAGCGAAGGTGCCTCGCCGAGTTGCGCGTAGGGTTCGTAGGTGTGCAGAGCGGTTACGAAATCCAGAGGTCCTTGCTTGACATCGCCGACGATGCCGACGATCGTGAGCCAGGGGCTGGCTGTCTCCGCTGTTCCCCACTTGAGGCGCTTGCCTAACGGGTCCTGGCCTGGCCAATACTTCTTGGCCAGCGATTCACTGACGATGAGTGCGTGCGTGGAACTCCGATCATCGTGGTCCGTAAAGTAGCGTCCCCGTAGCAACGGAATTCCCATCACCTGCAGGTAGTCACCATAAATAACGGAGTGATAGCTCATGAGGAGTCCCGATCCGGGGGAGGGGCGATAACTTTCCGGCGTAAAAGCGTGTGTCCACCCTCCCATCAGTGGGAGGTCGGTCGAGCCTCCTACGGCCAAAATGCCCGGGGTTTGCCGCAAGCGCTCAGTCAATTGTCTGTAGAAGGAAACCACCTGCTCATCCTTCGAGTACTCGTCGGGCGGCAGGTCGATCGACGCGGTTAAGACGCGCTCGGGACGGAAGCCCGGATCGGTGTTCAATACGCGTTCGAAACTGCGCACCAAGAGTCCCGCCCCGATCAGCAGCATCACGGAGAGCGCAACCT
The DNA here is from genome assembly GCA_013289955.1 of Acidobacteriota bacterium. Lineage (GTDB taxonomy): Bacteria > Acidobacteriota > Terriglobia > Acidiferrales > UBA7541 > Acidiferrum. The sequence continues at coordinate 123,465 of JABCYZ010000006.1, read as the reverse complement.
CGACGACCACAAACAGTGCGCGCGTACGCTGACGCTCACGCCCTTCCGAGGCGCCGCGACCACCCTCCTTTAAAGACGAATAGGGATCGGTTCCTGAAGCCCAAATCGATGGTAAAGCGCCGAACACAATTCCGACCACGGAAACGATGAGAAAAGTAAAGAGTAGAACGGCCCAATTGAGTTCGATGGCGTGAAACCGCGGTACGCTCGCGGGCATTCTGGCTACCAGAGCATCCTTAAACCAGAGTCCGACCGCCAAACCGAGCGCACCTCCAAGAGAAGCAAGCAGCATCCCTTCAACAAGGAATTGCCGCAGCAAGCGAAATCTTCCCGCGCCGAGGGCCAGTCGAACGGCCATTTCTTTCTGCCTGCCGGCGGCGCGCATCATTAAAAGGTTTGCGACGTTCACGCAAGCGATCAGCAGGACCAGACCCACCGAGCCAAGGAGCATCCAGAGTGTCGGCCTCAGCGGACCAGTCACATCATCGCGAAGCGGCTGCGCCGCCATCCCTAGTTGGAAGTCGCCCAGGGACTGGTGGGCGTCGCTCATGGCTTTCGCGTAGGTTTCCAGCACCCCTTGCGCGACGAGCTGCAAGTCGGCGTTGACTTGTCCCAGGGAAACTCCCGGTTTGAGGCGAGCAGCGACGCTGTAGTCGAAATTATCTCCCACGTCCTCGAGCTCCGCCTTTGTAAGTCCCAACGGCACCCAAAGTTCGGCGGCTACTCCCTGCGCCATTCCGGGGAGCGGTAGGACGAAGCTCCGCGGCATAACGCCGACAATCGTGTAGGGCTTGCGGTCCAGATTTACAGTTTGGCCGAGAATGGCAAGTTGCCCGTCGAAACGACGCTGCCACAGCCCATAGCTCAGGATAACCACGTGATGCCCGGGAAGCTCTTCCTCGGATGTAAAGACTCTCCCTACAAGGGGTTGCACTCCCAGCACATCGAAGAGATTGCTGCTGATGCGGTTGGCAGTTACCCGCTGAGGTTCACCTCTTCCGGAAAACTCATAGGTCCAGACTCGGAATCCACCTACTTTCTGAAAGACATGATTCAGCTTTTGAATCTGGGAGATATCCGGTCCAGAGACCTCGAAGGGTTGCGGTCCAGCGTGGGGTAAGACTTCCCTCACCAGCACCAGGCGGTCGGCATCGGCGTAGGGGAGCGGACTCAGGAGCACCGCGTTCACCACGCTGAAGATAGCGGTATTCGCGCCAATGCCAAGGGCCAGCGTGAGGACGGCCACGGCGGTAAAACCTGGACTCTTCTGGAGCATTCGCGCGGCAAAACGCAGATCCTGGAGCAATTCTCCGATCCTGGCGACGCCGCGGGCCTCGCGGCCTTCCTCCTTGACGCGTTCGATGGCACCGAACTCGATGCGCGCCCGACGCATGGCTTGCTCAGGCGAAACGCCGCTGCGGACCAAGTCGTCGGCAAAAGCTTCGAGGTGGAAACGGAGTTCCCTATCCATCTCGGTCTCCATACGCGAACGATGCAGCATCGCTTGCCACCAGGAGTGCAGCCTGCTCCAGGAATTCATACTTCCTCGGGTTTGGTGCCCAGAATTCCCCGGATGACGTCAGCCATGCTGTTCCAGTTGTCGGTTTCGGCTTGCAACCGGCCCTTCCCGGCGGCGGTCAGCGTGTAGTATTTGGCTTTGCGCTTGTTTTCGGACTCGCCCCATTCGCTGGCGATCCAGCCCTGGTGCTCTAGCCGGTAAAGCGCGGGGTAGAGCGAGCCTTGCTGGATTTCGAGGCGGTCTTTCGAGATTTGCTGGATACGCAGGAGGATGCCGTACCCATGCAACGGACCGAGGGAGACGGCTTTAAGGATCAGCATATCCAGCGTGCCTTGCAGAAGGTCGAGTTGTTTATCCATAGGCGCGGTTGGAAGAGGCTCGGGCCTGTTCCACTCTTCTCCTAGACGAACTAGGAATCTAGCCGGAGTCTCCTAGACTGTCAAGGAGAAAGAAGCGTGGCTACCAGAGCGCGACGCGCCCTTTGCACTCTTGAAGGTGATCGGGGCCGGCAAGATCGAAGACCACGGCTCCCGGAGCCGGCCGGGTATGCAGTCCAGAAAGTGCGTGTCAGGAATTTTCTTCAGGCGACCAAGCGGAGTGGTCTTCGCCGAGATGGACTTCGAGAAAGCCTTCGGCGGGGAGAACATCCACGGGCAAACCGCCGTGCCAAAGGGCGACCCCGAGCTTCAGCTTGGTCTGCCCCTTCAGAAGGAGCTCGCTGCGCTGAATGGCGACTTCGAGAATGCGGTCAAAAGAAGCTTCGGCCACACTCTTCGGATTCAGGAGGCAGAGCCGCCCCTTTTCCACCGCGAATTCCTGCAAGTGGCCGCGCACAAGCTTCACGACGATGTTAATTTCCTCGGCGCCGCCGATGGTGATGCGGAATTCCGAATCTTCAAGTTCTCCTAGAAGATCAAGGAACGGGTCCACACGCACGCAGAAACGCCCCTCCTCGAAACCATAACGTAGTTCATGAAGGTAAAAGGTGCGACCGTGCATCGCGCCGCCGCGTCGTTCGGGCGAGTAGAGGCCTGCGCCAAGCCATTCGAAATAGGTCGTGTCTCGTCCATCGACCGCGATTTTTAGAAAGCCCGTCGGTGCCAGTTGCAGCGCGTGTTCCGGTTGGCGTTTTATGGGCTTCGCCAATTCTTGCGGGGCCACCTGCCCGAGTGCCAAGTAAACGGCCGTCAAATGCTTTCGATAGAGAGCATCGAACTCTGCATCATTCGCCGTGCTGTGTTCCGGACCATACCACCAGCACCAATCGCTGCCTTCGGCAGCCAGCAAGGATTCCAACGCTTCTGCAAGGGCGGTTTCCGTTGGTGCACCGTCGCGGCCTTGATTCCGGGCATCCACGGCCCGGCCATAGGCTTCTCGGGCGTCCCAGAGCAGCTCCCAGGCGGCAACGTCTTCGCTGTGCCCGATCCACACATCGAAATTCGCGTTGATCCAGGAAGCGGGGAAGATTCCCGCATTGGTGGGGACAAGGCCGGCGGCGGGGATCGCTTCCGTCGCTGTGAGCGCTCGAAAGTCCTGATCGGCCTGGATGCGGCCGTAGAATTCACGCAAAAACTCTCGGCCGTTCCCCGGATAATATTCCCAGGCGTTTTCGCCGTCGAGAAACAGGCAAACCGTCAGAGGTTCGGAAGTCTGCACGCGCTCGCCAAGTTCGCGAAGCCGGCCGTGCAAATCCGCGGCGGCATCTTTGCCATTCATGCGGCTGTAAACAAAACCGATGAGATCGGAAAGATGGTGATCGCGGAACAATCCAGTCATGGGTTTGCCGCCAAGCTGCACGCGCAGCGGCTTGTACAAACGGTCCGCATTCGCTGGGACGCCCTTTGCATCGCGAAAGAATCCGGCGTTCAACGTTCTTCCGAGCACGCCTTCATCCGTGCCGAACCACTGAAAGCCTTCCTCGGCGGCGATGGCCAAAGCCTGATCGGAAACGGACCCTTCCGAAGGCCAGAGTCCGGTCGGCTTCGCTCCGAACACGCGCTCGTGATAAGCCGAGGCGCGCCGCAATTGTTCGCGCGCATCTTCGGGATGACGGTAGGCGCGGCGCGGCAGCGGCGTGCCGGGATTGGCCACGCGAGCGATATCGGAATCGCAGATCAGTGGAAGGATGGGGTGGTAAAACGGCGTGGTGCTGAGCTCAATCTGGCCTGTCTGTGCCACAGCGCGATACTCCGGCAAAACCAAACCGAGTAATTCCAGCTGTTTCGCCTTAAGCGCGGCCTTGTCTCTTTCCGTGAACTCCTTTCCTCTGTTCGCCAGCCGGCTGACGACGGAATCTTTCTCGAACCATGTCTCTTCCATCCACGCCAACTGCGAGAGCAATTGCAGGTCGCGCCAGTCCCGCTGGGTAAACGACACTTGCGCCTGCGCGCCTCCCGCAGGCTGTGCCCATTCATACAGCTCAACAAAACGTGGCCACCGCGACATCAGCCGCTCGTGATTCACCTGAAATGCCCGCGCCAGAATCTCCGCTTTGTCTTCCCGCGTTAAGTCCTCGGCTGGCTTGAAAGCCAAAGAAAACCACGGCTCGTTGAACTCCCCGCTGGCATATTCCTCGAGCTGCATGCCGAGAGAAGGCACCACATTGAAGGTGGCGTGAAACTTCGGGAATTCCTTGAGCATCGCCACCATGCCCCAATAATCCTTGAGCGCGTGGAGCCGCGTCCAAGCCAGGACATACCTGCCGGTTTCCGGGTCCCGGTATTGCGGCTGATGCATGTGCCACAAAAGCACTACATGCACACGATTCATTGCCACTCTCTTTCAAGTAGCGGCTGCATTGCCGTGTTACACTCACGGTTCGCGCCATGCGCATCCTGGACCGTTATATCGTTCGTGAAGTTTTTCGTCACGCACTCCTCGGACTTGCCGTATTTACTTTCGTTTTTTTCGTGCCACAGCTTGTTCGATTGATGGAGCTGTTTGTCCGTCATAGCGGCTCGGGAACGCAAATCCTTGAGCTTTTCTTGTGCATCTTCCCCGGCGTCTTCACGTTCACGCTCCCCATGGCCGTACTGATCGGCGTGCTTCTGGGCCTTGGCCGTATGTCCGCGGACAGCGAAATTATCGCCTTGACGGCTCTGGGCATCGGACGCCGCCGCATTCTCCTGCCGGTTGGCGTTCTCGCCGTCAGCGGTGCCCTCGTCACGCTTTCTATGACCGTTTGGCTCGGCCCGATGGCGTTCCATAAATACCGGAGCCTTGAAACCGATCTGCTTGCTTCCCAGGCCTCTTTCGCTGTGCAGCCCCGTGTCTTCGACGAGCGCTTCCCCAAACTGGTTCTTTACGTCAACGACGTGTCTGCCAGCGGCACGCAATGGCACGGCGTATTTCTCGCTGAAGCCGGAGGAGAGAACGGCTCGCAACTCACCCTGGCGGAGAATGCGATTGTAATTGCCGAGGCCAAAGAGGGCAAGCTGGAGCTTCACTTGAAGGGCGGCAGCACGCACGAATTTTCGCGGGAGGATCCCGATCGCTACTCCGTGACGTCGTTCGGCCAGAGTGATTGGCCTCTCGAGGTGAATGGCCTCGTGCCCGCGCAGCCACGCGAACTCAGTAATTCCGAGCGTTCTCTCGAAGAGCTGCTTAACTCGCATGACTCCAACTGGCGCGAAGCGCGCGTCGAGCTGCATCGCCGGCTGGCCTTTCCCGTGGCATGCCTGGCCTTCGCCCTGATTGCCGTGCCGCTTGGCGCGCAGCCGCGACGCGGCGGACGAGCGGCTGGCTCGCTCATTGCGGTCATCATCATTGCCTCGTACTACCTGCTTACGGTGATTGGCGCCGGCTTTGCGCGCCAAGCGACGCTGCCGCCTTCTCTAGGAATCTGGGGCGCAAATATCCTGCTGGCCATTCTTGGACTGGCCCTGCTTCCCCGCATGGAGCAATTCCGAGGCGAAAGCCGCTGGCTGAATCCCCTGGTGCGCTTCCGCAGCTGGGCAAGATTGCTGCGCCGCCGGAAAGCGCGTGCTCGCGCGGCCGCCATAGCAGTTGTCCGCATTCCCAACGGCGTCATTGAGCCGCAAGAGAACGGTGTGCATACCAGCGGCAGCTTCCCTCGCTTGATGGATATATACCTGCTGCGGCGTTTCTTTTTTCATTTCGCCTTGCTGATGGCCGCTTTCATTTTCTTGTTCGAAACCTTCACTTTCTTCGAGCTGCTCGATGACATCGCGCGCCATCGCGTGCCATTTCTGATCGTCGTGGACTATTTCCGTTATCTGACTCCGTATCTCGTTTACAACCTGGCCCCGCTGGCTGCGCTCGTTGCCGTTCTGGTCACGCTCGGCGTAATGAGCAAAAACAACGAAATCGTGGCCTGCAAAGCCAGCGGCATTAGCCTTTACCGGTTGGCGGTGCCCCTGCTTTTCGCCGGACTGGCCCTTGCCGCCAGCATGATCGTGCTCGATGAAACCTATCTTCCCTACGCCAACCAACGGCAAGACGCGCTGAGAAACCAGATCAAGGGCCGCCCGGCGCAGACCTATGCGCATCCGCAGCGGTGGATTTTTGGGAATGACGAGAAGATCTACAACTACGACCTGTTTGATCCCACGCAAAACCTTTTTGGAGGCCTAAGCGTGGTCGAACTCGACCCGGCGACCTTTCAAATGCGGCGACGGATCTTTGCTACACGCGCCACGTGGTCCGATTCGCAGAAAGTCTGGGTTCTCGAAGGCGGCTGGGTACGCGATTTCGCCGATGGCACCATCGCCCGCTATGAACGCTTCCCGGTCACGTCGCTGCCAGAGCTCTCTGAGCCGCCCAGCTATTTTAATCGCGAGGTGCGCCAGGCTTCCCAGATGAGCTGGGGGGCGCTGCGGCGCTACATTGATGAGCTGCGCAAGGCGGGATTTGACGTCGCCAACCTCACCGTGCAATGGCACGTCAAGCTGGCCTTCCCGCTCATCGCTCCGGTCAGCATGTTGCTGGCAATTCCCTTCGCTCTGCTCGTCGGCACGCGCGGCGCGGTCGGAGGAGTGGCGCTCGGTGTGGCCATTGGAATTGTTTACTGGACAGCGGCTCGCCTGCTCGAAGCCATGGGCGGCGTCGGACAATTGCCGCCGCTTCTCGCCGCATGGTCCACCGACATTACCTTCTTTTTTCTGGGCCTCTACTTCTTCTTCAAAATGCCGACCTAAAAAATCGCCGAAGCAGAGACATTGCTTGAGTTGTCTGCGTGCCGACAGACTTCGAGCATTACTTTACATCTGTGTTGAGCGATTACTTCTTCTTCGCTTTCTTCGTTTGCTCTTCTTCAACCATTGCTTGAGCTGCGGCAAGCCGCGCGACAGGCACGCGGAACGGTGAGCAACTTACATAAGTCAGCCCCGCACGATGGCAGAACTTCACGCTGTCGGGATCGCCGCCATGTTCTCCGCAGATGCCCAGCTTGATGCCGGGACGCGTCTTGTTCCCCTTCTCCACAGCCATCGCAATCAGCTGGCCTACGCCTGCCTGGTCGATGGTTGCGAACGGGTTCTTCTTCACGATCTCCAGTTCTTGGTAAGGCCCGAGGAAGGAACCAGAATCGTCGCGGCTCATGCCAAGGCAAGTCTGCGTCAAGTCGTTGGTGCCAAAGCTGAAAAACTCGGCCGTTTCTGCAATCTCATCGGCCGTAAGTGCGCCACGCGGAACCTCAATCATCGTGCCCACCAGGTAATTCAGCTTCACACCCTTTTCCTTCATCACCTCGCCGGCAATCCGATGAACGACCTCGACTTGCAAGTCCAGTTCTTTTTTGAATCCGACCAGCGGGATCATGACTTCGGGGTTCACCTGGATGCCCGCTTTCTGCACATCAGCCGCAGCCTCGAAGATGGCGCGAGACTGCATCTCGGAAATCTCCGGATAAACAATTCCCAACCGGCATCCGCGGAACCCCAGCATGGGGTTGAATTCATGCAGTTCCTTGACTCTTTGCTGGATCTTTTCCACCGGCACTCCCATCTTCTTCGCCAGAGCGCTCTGCGCGGAACCTTCCTGCGGCAGGAACTCGTGCAGTGGAGGATCGAGGAAGCGGATCGTCGCCGGATATCCTTTCAACTCCTTGAACATCCCCGCGAAGTCCTCCCTCTGGTAAGGCAGGATTTTGGCCAAAGCCGCTTTCCGATGGTCCTTGCTGTCCGCCAAAATCATCTCTCGCATGGCGTCAATGCGATTGCCCTCAAAGAACATGTGCTCGGTGCGGCAGAGTCCGATGCCGACCGCGCCGAAGGCGATGGCATGAGCCGTCTGCTCGGGAGTGTCGGCGTTGGTGCGAACCGCGAGCCGGCTGGCCTTCCGGCACCAGTCCATAAGCTTCTTGAAATTTTGATAGGTCTGGCTCTTGCCCGCGTCGAGCGATTTCTCAATAAGCACTTGAACAATTTCGGACGCGGCCGTAGGGATCTGGCCCGGATAGACTTCTCCGGCAGTCCCGTTGATAGAGAGAAAATCCCCTTCCTTGTAGGTTGTGCCGCCAACGGTCATGGTCTTCGCGGCGTAATCAATCTCGAGCGCGGCTGCGCCGCAAACACAGACCTTGCCCATTTGCCGGGCAACGAGAGCCGCGTGCGAACTGACCCCACCCTTGGCCGTCAGAATTCCTTCGGCAGCGATCATGCCCCGCAAATCCTCGGGCGAGGTTTCATTGCGAACGAGCAGGACTTTTTCACCTTTTTCCGCCGCCAGGACGGCACGGTCCGCATTCATATACATTCTGCCGGCTGCGGCTCCGGGCCCCGCCGGAAGTCCCTTCGCAATGACCTTGGCGGCCGCCACCGCCTTCCGGTCAAACACCGGCGCCAGCACCTGATCGAGCTGGTCCGCGGGGACTCGCCGGATAGCGGTCTTCCAGTCAATCAACTTCTCTTTCTCCATTTCGACGGCAACCCGCACGGCAGCCAGTCCTGTTCGTTTGCCGTTGCGCGTCTGTAGCATGAAGACCTTGCCGTCCTGGATCGTGAATTCGAAGTCCTGCATGTCCTTAAAGTGTTTCTCTAAGGTTTGCCGGATCTTCTCGAGCTCGCTGAATGCTTTGGGCAGATAGTTCTTGAGCTGTGCAACCGGTTCGGGCGTGCGTACTCCAGCCACCACGTCCTCGCCCTGTGCATTGATGAGGAACTCGCCGTAGAAAACTTTCTCGCCCGTCGCCGGATCGCGCGTGAAGGCGACGCCCGAGCCGGACTTGTCACCCGTATTGCCGTACACCATCGCCTGGACGTTTACCGCCGTTCCCCATTCGGACGGAATGTTGTACTTGCGGCGATAGACGATGGCGCGATCATTCATCCACGAACCAAACACGGCGCCCACCGCGCCCCACAGCTGTCGCCACGCATCCTGCGGAAACTCCTTCCCGCTGCGTTCCTTGATGAGTTTTTTAAAGCGAACGACCAGCTCCTGAAGGTCTGCCACCGTCAGCTTCGGGTCGTCCACATCGGCGTGATAGCGTTCGTGCTTCAGGGCGTGAATGACGACCTCAAACGGCTCATGGTCCTCGTCCGGACGCTTCTGCACGCCCATGACAACATCGCCGTACATCTGAATGAAGCGCCGATAGCAGTCCCACGCAAACCGTTCGTTCTTGGTCGCCCGGGCAAGAGTCTGAACCGTCTCATCGTTCAAGCCCAGATTCAAAATTGTGTCCATCATGCCAGGCATCGAATCGCGAGCGCCCGAGCGCACGGACACGAGCATGGGCATAGCCCGGTTGTCGCCAAACTTCGTGCCCATGATCTTTTCAACGCGCGCCACCGCTTTCCTGACTTCCGCGTCGAGGGCCTTCGGATACGCCTTTTTGTTTCCGTAATAGTAGGTGCAAACTTCGGTCGTGATCGTAAGACCGGGAGGCACTGGCAAACCAATCCGGCTCATCTCCGCAAGACCGGCTCCCTTTCCACCCAAGAGCGCGCGTTGCGTCCCGTCACCTTCTGCTTTGCCTGCTCCAAAAAAATACACCCATTTAGCCACGGTGTTCCTCGCTTGTCGTTTTTGAATTTTGAAAATTTCTCTTCGACTGCCCATCTGTACGGCGACCATAAGGACTTGTCGGCACGCCGACTCCGGTTATTTCCGGGAACCTAAAGCAAAACTTTATCTTCTCTATCGCCGTTCCTCCCCACCCAGTTCTGAAAAATCCGCGATCGTCGTGAACTCCCGCAGAATTTCCGACAGCAGTGCGAGCCGATTTCTCCGCACCGCTTCGTTTTCCGCCATCACCATGACCTGCTCAAAGAAATCGTCAACCGCTTTGCGGAGCCCCGCCACGACTTCAAGTGCTTCTTGATATCTTCCCGCGCGCTTCTCTGCCTGAACTTTAGATGCCGCCGATCGCACGGCGGCGAACAACTCTCTCTCTGCACCGCTCTCGAACAAGTCCGTCTGGATCGCCGCGACTTCGTCCTTCTTGAAATTCGATTTTTCCAGAATATTCCGGATGCGTTTGAAAGAGACGGCCAGCGGCTCGAAGTTCTTCGACTTGCGGATGGCTCTGAGGGCCATGAGCCGCTTGTGCGCATCCACCAAGTCATCGACCCCGGCTCGAAAGACGGCGTTCACTTCGTCGTAGCTAAACTTCTCCCGTTCGCGCAGCACAAACTTCGCGCGATCGAGCAGGAAATCCAGCACCTGTGTTTCCTGCTCCGGTGTGACTCCCTTCTTTGGAGGATTTGTCAACAGAGCCTTAGCGGCCGCGCCAACTGCCAGGGACAGCGAGACCGGCAGCTTGCGCTCCAAGATAATCTTGACTATCCCCAGGGCCGCGCGCCGCAACGCAAAAGGATCGCTCGAGCCCGTTGGAACCAAACCCACTGCGAAGCATCCCAGGATGGAATCCAGCTTGTCTGCGAGCCCGACTGCGCACCCAATCAGATTCCGCGGAATGGGATCGAGAAGCCCCACAGGCCTGTAGTGATCATAGATCGCATCGGCGACGCTATCCGATTCGCCCTGCGCGCGCGCGTAAAGTCCGCCGACGATCCCCTGCAACTCCGTAAACTCCTGAACCATCTCTGTGGCCAGATCACACTTTGAAAGTTCCGCCGCCCGGTCGGCTTCGGCAACATGGGCCTGCAACATCCCCCGGTTGAACCACTCTTCGGTCAGCCATCGCGAAATTGCCCGCGTCCGTTCCACCTTGTCGCGATAACTTCCGAGCCGCGACTCATAGGTCACCCGCTCGAGTTTCGGCAAATAGTCGGCGAGCCGACATCTCTGGTCCGACTCCCAGAAAAATTGCGCGTCCGCCAGCCGCGCTCCTAACACGCGCTCGTGCCCTGCGCGCACCAAGCCCTTAGGATCTTTCGGCAGATTGATGACCGCAAGAAAATGCGGCGCAACTTCCCCGCCCCGTTTCTCTACGGCAAAATATTTCTGGTGGCCACGCATCACCGTGATCAGAATCTCATCGGGCAGCGCGAGGTACCGGGGATCGAAATCGCCTTCGAGCACACTGGGACATTCGTTCAGGTAGGTGACCAGCTTCAGCAGGTCCGCATCTTCATGAATACGATACCCCGACCTTTTCGCATGCGCCGCCAACTCCTTCGAGATCTTCTCCCGCCGCTCGGACGGGCGCACGATTACGCCGTTGGCCTTCAGCTTCTTCTCGTAGTCTGCGAAGTCTCTTACCCTGAAGGGGCCCTTGCCGAGGAAGCGATGGCCGAGAGTCGTGTCTCCGGCCACGACTCCTGCGAAGGAGAACTTCAGCGGCTTGCCATTCACCACCGCCACGATCCAACGTATCGGGCGGATAAATCGCGCCCCGTCGATACCTGTCCAGGTCATCGAACGCGGCCAGGACAAATCGTGAATGGCCCGCGGCAGTATCTCGCCGAGTATCTGCTCAGCCGTTCGTCCGCGCTTGGTTTGCTTGGCCGCGAGATATTCTCCCTTGGGAGTTTTGACGGTGTACAGATCCTTGAGCCCAAGCCCCTGCTTTTCCGCGAAGCTGTACGCGGCACGCGTCGGCTCGCCGACCGCATCATAAGCTACCGTCTTCGGCGGCCCGGTCACTTCGGCCACCACATCTGCTTGCTTCTCCAGAACGCCTCGGATCTCGGCGACGAGGCGCCTTGGCGCGCTGTACGTTTCTACCGTCACGCCGTCTGAAAGATTCTCTGCCGCCAGGAGTTTTTCAAGATTCGCGCGCAGATCCTCTTCTGCCTTCGGCAGCATCCCGGCGGGAATCTCTTCACTTCCAACTTCAAGCAATACTTCAACTCTCTTTTCGGTCAATTTTCCTTTTGCCGGGCTCACGCTCGCACCTCGCGGCGCACCGTCGGCCCACCAATCTGTTCAAGGTACGCCTCCGCTGTTCGGCAGGCCACGGCGCGAACGCGGGCCATCAGCGCGGCGCGCTCCGTTGTCGAGATAACGCCTCGCGCGTCCAGCAGATTAAACAGGTTGGAGCACTTCAGGCAGTGGTCGTAGGCCGGAAGAACGGGATACCGACCGCGCTCTTTCCCCGCCGAGCTGAAGCCATCCAGCAGTTCCTTGGCTTGTTTCTCGTGAAGATCAAACTCTGCGCGGATAGCCTTCGCGTCGCTGCGATTGAAACTGTACTCGGAGAATTGCTGCTCCTCGGCCAAGCGGATTTCCCCGTAAGTCTTGTCTGCCGACCAGCGCAGGTCGTAAACGCTCGAGACGTTCTGCAGGAACGCGCAAATACGTTCCAAGCCGTAGGTCAGCTCCACGGAAATAGGATCGAGATCGATGCCGCCGCTCTGCTGGAAATAAGTGAACTGCGTAATCTCGAGTCCATCCAGCAGCACTTGCCACCCGATACCCCAGGCGCCCAGCGTCGGCGATTCCCAATTGTCTTCCTCGAAACGGATGTCGTGCTCCTTCAAAACGATCCCGATCGCGCCGAGACTCTCGAGATAAAGATCCTGCACGTCGGCGGGCGAGGGTTTTAGAATCACTTGAAACTGTGTGTGCTTGTAGAGACGATTGGGATTCTCGCCATACCTGCCGTCGGCGGGCCGACGGCTAGGCTGCGCATAGGCCACACGGTACGCGGCGGGGCCCAGCACGCGCAGAAAAGTTTCCGGATGCATCGTGCCCGCTCCCACCTCCACGTCATAGGGCTGCTGCAAGACACATCCCTGCTTCACCCAGAAGTCTGAGAGTTTCAAAACTAAATCTTGAAAGTTTAGGCCAACTGATTTTTTCTCAAGTTTTACTTTAGCAATCAAGTGGTCTCCAAAAGTCTTCGTGTGGCGAGCGGCTTCTCCGTGTGGTGCTCGACCCAGTTCAGGGAAGCTTCTCGCAATTCCGCAGCGGGCTGTTGCATCGCCGGCAGAAACTCCATCTTATCGAGCTTCTCTCCTGCGAATCGTTCTGCAAGTTGTCTCGCCGCCAGGTGCAGCGGCTTCATGCCACCCCGCCGGCACTTCTCGCAAAGCAGTCCCGCCTCCCATGGCGCATGAAAGGCTGGCTGCGAACCGAACGGCGCGCCGCACGCGGCGCATCGATCGAACTGCGGAAGCCATCCGCCAAGCCGCACCGTCCAGAAAGCGAAGTAGCTCAAGGGGAACTGCCACGCCCCCGTACGTTCGATTTCCCTGACCGTAAGCAGCAACAGCCGGAACATGGATTCCGCCACTTCGTGATCGGGCAGAACCTGCTCCGAGACTTCGCTGACCACCGCCAACCCGGTGCTCAACGCATAATCGCTTTGCGACTTGTGAAACGATTCGAGCAGTTCGCATTGCTGGATGCGCACCAGGTCGCGCGTTTCTTTCTCGATATACCATAGCTGGACATGGGAAAGAATCTCCAGCGTCGAGCCATAACGATTCTTGATCCGCCGCGCGCCCGCGGCCACACCGCGCATCCGTCCCGACGTCCGCCCGAAGAAACTCACCAGGCGGTCGGCCTCTCCCAGCGAAAAGGTCTTCAGAATGATTGCTTCCGTTTCCCTGGCAGGCATGGGCAGTCGGCGCGCCGACGCTACCCCGGACACTTTGCAGAATTACTTGCAGAGCCACATCCGATTCGCGCGCACACGCAGGACTAAATTAATTACCACACACGCTCGCGACACGCAATGTCTACGTAGCGCTTCCTGGAAAAAGAATCTTGCGGCAGGCAGGGGAGAGCGCGTGCGTCATCCCTTTAAACCGGACTTGAAATAAGCATCGAGCGCCGCATCTTGCGCAAAACAGCGGCTGCCGCGTTCTGTTAACTAACCTCGCGCCGTATCTCGAATTATCGGACGCTCATGTACTGCTCGAACTCGCTTTGCATTTTCCTCTTCTTCCGTTACCCTGCACGTCGGCATATGAGCGCGCAAAAATTCGACATCCTCGGCATCGGCGAAAACACAGCCGACACCATCCTGCAGGTGGCCCAGTTCCCCTCCCTCGGCTCAAAGGTCGAAACGCTCAACGCGCAGATCATGCTCGGCGGCCAGGTTGCCACCACAGTTATCGCTTGCCAGCGTTGGGGGCTGCGCACGCATTACGTCGGCTGCGTCGGCGACGATCACTTCGCCGAGCTGCATCGTCGCGAGCTTCGGCGCGAACGCGTCACTTTCCATCTCTCCCGCGCGCCCAAAGCGCTCAGTCAGATGTCCTTCATTTTTGTGGAAGCTCAGTCGGGCGAACGCACCGTGGTTTGGCGCCGCGATCCGCGCCTCACCATTCCGTCCTCTTTTCTCCGAAGAGGTTGGGTCAATTCCGCACGCCTTCTCTATATTGACGGCCATGACCCTCTAACCACACGCAAAGCCGCCTCCTGGGCCCGCTCAGAAAACATCCCCGTCGTCGCCGATTTCGATCACTGGTCCTCCCAGCTCGCCAAGCTGCTCCCGCTCGTCGATTACCCGGTTACCTCCCGGGATTTGCCCACGGCGGCTACTGGCGAACGCGATCTTCTGAAAGCTCTTCCATTGCTCAAGCGAACCTACGGATGCCGCGCGGTTTGTGCGACGCTCGGTATCGACGGTGCCCTCGCCTGGGACGGCCACCGTTTCTGGTATTCGCCCTCCTACAAGGTCCGCGTTGCGGACACCACCGGCGCAGGCGACCTCTTTCACGCCGGCTTTTCCTACGGCATCTTGAAGGGTTGGGAGTTGCAGCGCATCCTGGACTTCGCTTGCGCGGCCGCTGGACTGAACTGCCAGGCGCTCGGCGCACGAGGGGGGATTTCGGAATTGCAGAAGATCGAGCGGTTGCAGCAGAAAGGGCAGCGAAACCGCGCCGCTTTCCCCTAGCCGGCGCTCCTTGCACTCAACGGCATGTTCATCCCCATCAAAGACCTCAACCCCCGCCGCACCTACCCGGTCGTCAACACCCTTCTCATTTTGACGAACGTCATCGTCTTTCTTTACCAGATCACGCTGCCTCCTCACCAGGGGAACGCATTCGTACTGGCCAACGCCACCATCCCCAATCACATCCGGCTAGCCCTGAATGGCCACGGCAATCTCGAAGCCGCCCTCCTGACGATCCTCACCAGTATGTTCCTGCATAGCGGATTTCTGCACATCGCCGGCAACATGCTCTTCCTGTGGATCTTCGGCGATAACGTCGAAGATTACTTCGGCCACTTCCTCTATCTTCTCTTCTATCTCGCCTGCGGCATCGGGTCCGGCCTTGCGCACATCGTCTTCAATTTCCATTCCGCACTACCCGCCCTCGGAGCCAGCGGCGCCATCTCCGGCGTGATGGGCGCCTACATCATTCTTTATCCCCGCGCCCGGGTCCTCACCCTCGTGTTTATCTTCTTCATCCCCATTCCGGCCTTCATCATTCTGGGCTACTGGTTTCTTCTGCAGTTTGTGGCGGGAGTAAGCACCGTCGGCGCGGCTGCTACTGGAGGCGTCGCTTGGTGGGCACACATCGGCGGGTTCCTGATGGGCATGCTGATTACTGGTTTGAGTTTGGGAGATCGAAAGCAAAGCGTGAGCTACTCGGAGTGAAGGAAAGGTGCGCGCGCCGACAGCTGAAGCACTGCTTTAACCGGGGCTATCTGACCTTACCGGCAAACTTTGCGAGCCAATCGCCAACTTCAACTGTTTGTTTAACTCCGCCCAGCTCAGGCGTAACAAAGTTCTCGCGCAGCGCCGCCCTCACGGCTTCGCGTAAAACTTGAGCTTCCTGTTTCCAGCCCAGAAAATCGAGCATCATCGCCGAAGCTAGCACCGCTCCAAACGGATTTGCAATGCCCTTCCCGGCAATGTTCGGCGCCGAGCCATGCACCGGCTCAAACAGCGAAGTCCTCCCCGGATGAATATTCGCAGAGGGCGCGAGTCCCAGCCCCCCGGCCAGCTGCGCACCCAAATCGCTCACAATATCCCCAAACAAGTTGCACGTCACAATCACGTCAAACTGCGCCGGATCTCGCACCATCTCCATAGCCAAAGTGTCGATGTACAAATGGCGCGACTCGATCTTCGGATACTCCTGCCGCACTTCCTTAAAAACCCTTTGCCAAAGATCGTGCGCGAACGTCATCGCATTCGACTTGTCGCTCATGCAAACGCGCTTCAATCCATGCTCCCGCGCGTAATCATAGGAATAGCGGATGATCCGCTCGACCCCTTTCCGCGAGTTGACGTCTTCCTGCACTGCAATTTCGTCCGCCGTCCCCTTCTTGAAAAATCCTCCTACGCCGACGTACAGCCCCTCGGTGTTCTCTCGAAACACCACCATCCGAATGTCTTTTTCCGTCCGGTTCCGCAGCGGCGTCAGCCGCTCGTCGAGCAACTCCACCGGTCGCGCGTTTACATAGAGGTCCAGCTTGAACCGCAAACCCAGCAAAATATCCGCCGCGTGCTGATTGGAAGGAACCCGCGGGTCACCCAGCGCTCCAAAAAGTATCGCGTCAAATTCGTCCCGCAGCATCTCGACCGCCCCCGCGGGCAAGCTCACCCCATCCTTCAAATAGCGATCCGCACCCCAATCAAACTCCACAAACTCGAGCGGCCTCTTCGCCGGTGCAGTCACCGCACGCAACACTTTCACCGCCTCCGGCGTCACTTCCTTGCCAATCCCGTCCCCGGCAATCACCGCGATACGCGCCTTCTCCCCACCCCACCGCAAAGGCATCCTGCCACCCGGGTTCGTCGTTCTAGTCGTCATGCGAAGAACTCTGCCTCTTCCCAGAAATTCCGAATCGTCCAGCACATTTTGCGCACAAGAATCGCAACCTAACACGCCCCGGAAATCAGGTCAATCTGCGGGGAGGCAAGGGGTTCAGGCTGAATCTCTGGGAGGCG
Organism: Acidobacteriota bacterium; assembly: GCA_013289955.1. Classification (GTDB taxonomy): domain Bacteria; phylum Acidobacteriota; class Terriglobia; order Acidiferrales; family UBA7541; genus Acidiferrum. The sequence goes on along the minus strand of JABCYZ010000006.1, from coordinate 106,726 downwards.
TGAAACCTGCCGTCTATGTTTATCCGATTCAAGGAGGCCAGCCCGGCCGCGCGCAGCCTGCATGCCCCAGCCTCTACTCTTTCTTAACAAAGGGCATCTAAGCCTAGCGCTACGGGAGGGTCCGCCATGAGTCGACAATTACTAACCTTAGTTTTCCTTTCCTGCGGGGCTATTCTAAGTCTGACCCGAGATAGCGCGACCCCATTGGCTAGCCGCGAGCAATGCCTTGAAGAACATCGTGCATGGGTAGCCGAGGCTTTGCAAAAAATGCAGACCATCCGGCCCGGAATGACCCGAAAGGACCTTTTGGAAGTTTTCAGGACAGAAGGGGGTCTATCGACGGCATTGCGGCGGAGATACGTTAGCCAGCAGTGTCCTTACTTCAAAATTGACGTTGAGTTCGATGCGGTCGGTCGATCTAACCGTGACGAGGACGGGCGTGTAACTCTGGTCGAAGACGACCGGGACGTCATCGTGAAGGTATCGAGGCCTTATCTCGAATTCAGCATAACGGATTAGGCGCCGCCGCCACCTGAGGCACCTTCTGCGCGGATACACCTGCCCGATTCGGTCCAGTACACGCCGCCCAGTGCGAGCGTCCCACCCAAGATTTGCGCCCAAGAACCCTTTTCTCCCAATGTCAGAATCCCGAGAATCGACGCCAGTACAGGCAGCAGGTAAGTAAACGCACTCAACTCTGAAGCCTCCAGATACCGCAGCAGCCAGTAATAAAGCACATACGCCACCGCCGACCCAAACAGTCCCATATACAAAATGGATGCCCAGGCTTGCCACGGCACGGCCCGCCAATTCCCTGCCGCTCCCAACAGCCAGGCCTGATGAATTCCGAGAGGCAGCACGATCAGCGCCCCCGCAAAGTGGTTGTAAGCGGTCATCGTCAGCGCGTCGTACTCCCCGGCCACGCGTTTCCCCAGCACCACATACGTTGCAAATCCCACCGAACCCGTCATGGTAATCGCGTCCCCGAGCAAGGAGGGCGAATGCGCCGATATCCTATGCTCCGACGCCAGCACCGCAATTCCCAGAAACGAGATAGCCATCCCCACAGCCTTCGGCCACGTCGCCCGCTCTAGCCGCAGCATCACCGCTAGAATCAATACGTAAACCGGCCCCATCCCCACAATGATCGCCGAATGGCTCACGGACGTGTAATGCAACCCCAGGGTGAAGCAAAACTGGTTCACGCTAACGCCAAAAAACCCCAAATAAAGAAATGTCCAGGCGTCCCGATACGTAAATCCGCGCCCGGCCGCGCTGCCCGCTTCGGCAAAGGCCGCCAGCCGTAGCCGCCTCACACCCAAATAAAATGGAATCATCACCAGCCCCGCCCCGCAAACGCGAAACGAAGCCATCGTCAAAGGAGGGAAAGACCGCAGACCAATCTTCGCGGTAATGAAATTGATGGCCCAAATCACCACGATCAGGCCAATCAGGAAAGCAACGACGGGCCGGCTGGGCGCCCGCCCCTTGGAGGACTCCACCAGCACGCGGCTAAACCAGCCGTTCTTTCCGCACGGTCAGCTTCTCGATCCGCTCGCGCCTCGGCTCAAAGCCAATCCCCGGCCCGGTCGGCACGCGAATCGTCCCCTGCGCCGAGACGATTACTTCCGGCTCGATGATGTCCTCGTCCCAATAGCGTCGGCTCGCCGCCACATCGCCCGGCAAAGTAAAATTCGGCAGGGTCGAAAGCGCGATATTGTGCGCGCGCCCGATTCCCGATTCCAGCATTCCGCCGCACCACACCGGCATGCCATTCTGCTGGCACAAGTCATGAATCCGGCGGGCCACCGTATGGCCTCCGACGCGCCCCATCTTGATGTTGATGATTTTGCACGCGCCCAGGGCGATGGCCGCCCGGGCCTGCTCTTCTGTGTGTATGCACTCGTCGAGACAAATTGGAGTATCCAGTTTTTTCTGCAATTCCACGTGCGCGTACAAATCGTCCCACCCGAGGGGCTGTTCGATCATCATCAAATAGAAGCTCTCCAGCTGCTTCAAAAGCGGCCAATCCTCCATCCGGTAAGCCGAATTGGCGTCCACCATCAATTTGATCCCCGGAAACTCATCGCGCAACCGCTTCACCTGGGGCACATCCTTCCCCGGCTTGATTTTTATTTTGATCCGCTGATAACCGGCCGCCAATTCTTTCCGTACCTCTGCCGCCAACTCATCGAGCGATTCCTTAATCCCAATCGAAACGCCGCTGGAAATTTCCTCCCTGGTTCCTCCCATCAGTTTCGCGAGCGGTACGCCCTTCTGCTTGGCTTCCGCGTCCCAGATCGCCGCTTCGAGCGCCGCCTTAGCCATGTTGTGACCGCGCACATGATCGAGCAAGCCCCACACATCGGCCGCGCCAGCAATTTCCTTCCCCTTGAGCATTGGCCAGAGAAAATCCCGCATCACCAACCAAGCGGTGTCGGTTGTCTCGGGGCTATAAAAAGGATGCTCTCCCGCCACGCATTCTCCCCAGCCCACCGCGTTATCCGTAACCACCTCCGTCAAAACGATGCGCCGTTCCACCGTCCGCTCCGCACTCGTCTCGAACGGAGTGACCAGCTTCATCCGCACTTCCCGCAAAGTGACTTCCCGTATCTTCATCGTCCCCCACTCGAAATCTGTAGGGCAGGGCTTTCCCCCTCCCCGCCGAGCCCAACTAAAAATCGCTACCGGGAGCCAGCAAATAAGTCATACCCGCCGGCGATTTCCGCACACCCACCGACCCATACCCGCGCGCAAACCAATCCGTAAACTCCCTCCGAATTCGCGTCTGCACCGCTTGAACGCGAGCGGTATCGCTCTGCTTCCAAAGATCGATCTCCGCCGGCAATTCCACGGTCGCGGTACTCGAAACCAACTCTGGCTCCTTCACCATACCCCGAGCCGCCGCCGCCACCCGCTGCGAATCCAGATGCCACTCCGCCCACAACCGGTCCGTCGGTAGCCCCAAGTGCAACGGGCTGGTAGTGAATCCATAAAGGTTCGGCAAATACCTGCGCGCAATCGCGCACAGCCGATTCAAATTAAAATGCGCGTTCCTGAATTCCAGGGGATCAAAGGTCCAGGCGATCAGCCGAATTCCCCGCCCGAGCGCTTCCTCGCGCTGAAAAAGCTTCAAGGCCCGCCCAACGCCGCGGTCACGATACTCCTGAAGCACACCCGTCATGTGCGAATGCAGGAACACCGCCCCATTCAGAAACCCTACAAGCGCCAGCGTGTATCCAATTAGCCGTTCTCCATCGAACGCTCCCAGAACCTGGCCGCCAGTTTCACTAGCCACCACAAACAAGGTCGCCGGCTCGACTTCTAGGTCCTGTTCGCCCCAAATTCCTTTTTGCAGTTCAACGCAGCGTTGAAATTCCTCGAGGCCAGCGCATTTTCGAACGACCATCCCTTCGCGCATCAGGCTTTGCCCGCTTCCGCCAGCTTCCGCGCACTGTCTTTCTCAGCGCGCTTCGCCGTTTCCCAAAATTCCTCCATCTTCTCGCGCGGCACATCCACCAGCGCCTTGCCGCTTTTCGAGGCCAATTCTTCCATCCTCCGGAATCGCCTCGAAAACTTCAGATTGGCCTTCTTTAGCGCGATTTCCGGATCGACATGCAGAAAACGCGCCAAATTCACCGCTGCAAACAGCAAATCTCCCATCTCCTCTTCGGTTCGCCCGGCATCCTTCGCGCTCACCGCTTGGCGCAGTTCATCGCTCTCTTCGCTCATTTTGTCGAATACGCCTTCGACACTCTCCCAATCAAATCCAATCCGAGCCGCTCGCCGCGTAAGCTGAAATCCCTCGAGCGCCGCAGGCAAGGCCTTCGAGACGCCGTCCAAGAGCGAGCCGGACTTCTCTCCCTCGTTCCCTCCATCCGCCTTTTTCCTGCCGGCCGCGGCGCGCTCCTCTTTCTTGATCTGTTCCCAGTTCTTCAGCACTTCCGCCGAGTCCTTCGCGCGCTTTTCTCCAAAGACGTGCGGATGCCGCCGCACCATCTTGTCGTGCACTTCGCGAATCACGTCGGAAACGTCGAACCGTCCCGCTTCCCTCGCAATCTCTGAATGAAACACGATCTGCAACAACAAATCCCCCATCTCCTCCGCAAACTTCCTGTCATCCCCGCTTTCGAGCGCCTCGAGGACCTCGTAAGCTTCTTCGATCAGATACGTTCGCAAAGAGGCATGCGTCTGCTCGCGATCCCAGGGACACCCGTCCGGCGCCCGCAATCGCGCCTGTACCGCTGCAAGTTTCTCGAACCACTCCCCCGCCGTCAGGCGCTGTGAATCCGCAGCGGCTCTAGGAGCGGCTCGAGCCCTTCCCGTTCTTCGTGACTTTTTCTTTTTGATAGCCATCGCTTTGTCGGGCAATTGCGTCATGCAACAAATGTTCCACTCTACGGTGCCCCACAAACTTTGACAAGCGACTCACGAGAGAGAGATTCCTTCGGAGGGAAGCCGGGCGAAGCTCAGCAGGATCGAAGCCCTCTAAATACAAACACACCCCGGATAGCCGGAGTGTGCTTGTACTGGTCGAATTATTAACTTATACCTGCGGACTAGCGGTGCGGGTGCGGATGCTCCTCCACGTGCGCGCGTCCTTCGCGCCATGCATTCCGCTCGCGTTCACTGCGCTGTACCAACGCATGCCCTTCCGCGCGACGCGGGCCATCCCAGCGACGCACTCCGGGACCATAGGCGTGAACATATGCAAATCGATTACCCCAGACGCGGCCCCAAGGCCGGTTATAGATGTAGAACCCGTGTGCTCCCCAATCAAACCGGCTGTAGCCCCATCCCCATGGACGGAAGAAGGTTCCAATCGTCACCCCGAACCCAAAGCCAATCGCTCCGCCAACCACAAACCCCGGCCGCGGCGCGGCATAGACTACGAAGGGATCATAGAACGGCACGCAAATGAACGCGGGATTTACGGGCGCGATCTCAATGTACGGGCCGCCACTCACAACGATCTGTCCATTTGTTCGCAGATAGCCAAAATCCTTGGCCTTCTGCCGCATTCTCTGCACTGCGTCCATCACATCTTGCCGCTGCGCCAGGAATGCATTGCCGAGGTCCGTCGTCCAATCCATATCGGAAGCCATGGTGTCCAAAACGGTCGGAAACGGCAGCATCGCCTGCACCGCGGGATCCCATGGCAGATGGTCTTCGGTAATGGCCGTGGCCAGTTGGTCGCCCGTCAGGTAGTGGTGCTCATCCGCCCATTTTGTAGCGTCCGGAATCTGGTCCGGAAAAGTCGCGGCTGCCAGTAGCTGCGCCAGCAGCGGGTCCGGGTAGAGCGCAATACGTGACACAAGTTTGTCAAGTTGGTCCGGCGAAAAAGAGGGCGGAGGTGCACCCTGGTCCTGGGCCAGTCCCGCCGCGGGTAGCCAGCCTACCAGCAGTGCCACCGTCAGAACAGTTGACAGGATTTTCGTTATGAGCTTTGAAACTCGCATTCGCTTCTCCCCTATCGTTCTAGTTTGACTGCCCTTTCAAAAATCTTAACCTATCTTAGTTAACCCATCTTTTCCTATTTAGTTCCGGTGTATCCAATACGCTTCCCACGGGGCCGCCTCCGAATTCTCTGACCCGTGCTAAACTTATCCAGACAAATACAGTAGAGGATTGTTCCCTTGACCGATCACAAACAAGAAGAATCATTCCGAGTCATCGACCGCCGCCCCTTTACCGCAGATGGTGAACCCCGTAAGGAGGCGATGGAGGAGAAGGAGCGCGAAGCCAAGCGCGAGGAAAAACTCCATCCTGTCGCCGAAGCTCCCAAGCCTGCCGCGCTGCAACCTCCGGCCGACCTGCCCAAGCGCTCCCAGCCATTCGAAAATCTCGTCCGCATGATTGGCAGCAATGCGGCGATGGTCCTGGGTGCTTATGCCGACCCACGCACCGGTCAGCCGGTCATCGACCCGGAAGCTGCGCATGAGTTGATCGACATGCTCGATTCCCTTCACGAGAAAACCAAGGGAAACCTCGCGCCAGAGGAAGACAGCCTCCTCCTCGATCTTCTTGGCAAATTGAAGATGACCTATCTGGAAGTCAATCAGGCGATAGCGGCGCAAGCCACGACGCAGGCAAAAGCCAAGACTCGGCCCTAGAAACCAGTAATCTTTTGAAAGGCTGATTCGGACCGCTTGCACACGAGTTTCAGCAATCTCAGCATGCCCCAGGCTCCTCTAGAAATCACCGTACTCGGATCCGGCACGTCCATGGGCGTTCCCTCGCTCGGATGCCACTGCCGCGTCTGCAGCTCGCCAGACCCGCACGACAACCGGCTGCGCCCTTCGCTGCTCCTCTCGCGCAGTGGCCAGAACGTCGTCATTGACACCACCCCGGATTTTCGCCAGCAAGGCCTGCGCGCCTGTGTCGATCGCCTGGACGCCGTTCTCCTCACACACGGCCACGCCGATCACATCATGGGTTTCGATGACATTCGCCCCTACAATCTCCGGCAGCAGACGGCGCTCCCCGTTTATTCCAACGCGGAAACTTTCAAAATCATCCGCCGCGCTTTCGCCTACGTCTTCGACGGCAGGCCCAAGCTCAGCTCCGTTCCCAGCGTCACCCTTCGCGAAGCCAAAGAACCCTTCGAGCTTCTGGGCATTACGTTCACTCCCATTCCGCTCCTGCATGGAGACATGGAAGTCCTGGGCTTCCGATTTGGCCGCGCGGCTTATCTGACGGATTTCAGTTCGCTCCCCGACTCTTCGCTCGCCTTATTGCACGATTTGGATGAGCTAATTCTTGACGCCCTGCGCGACATTCCCCACCCCATGCATCAAACCGTGGATCAAGCTCTGGCGCTGGTCAAAAAACTCAATCCACGCCGCGCCTGGTTTACGCACATCGCCCACGATTTGTCGCATGCCGAAACCAATGAGCGCTTGTCGCAACTCGGCTATTCAAACGTCCAGCTCGCCTACGACGGCCTCAAGATCGAAGTGCAGGTTGACGAATCCGCCGCGCCGTCTCCGGTCCTCAGATCGGCCGCAAGTCCGTGGGCGCCACTCGAGATTTTTTCAACGCCGCTGGCCTGGTCGATTCGCTATGCGGCTTCCAAGGGCGGAAGCACTCTCGCCATCGGAAACTTCGACGGTATTCATCTCGGCCACCAAGCCATCCTTCGCGCCTCGGTCGCCCGCGCACACGAAATACAAGCTGTGCCCACGGCCCTGACATTCGATCCTCTTCCTCAAAAAGTTCTTCGCCCAGAGTCGGCTCCATTGCGCGTCACCACCACCGAGCAGCGCCTCGGCTGCTTCGCCGAGCTCGGCATCGAAGCCGCCCTCGTCCTGCCGTTCACTCACGACCTCGCAAAACTCACACCCGCGGAATTCGTTGACCAGATCCTCGTCCGCGATCTTAAAGTGCGCGCCGTTTTTGTCGGCGAGAATTTCCGCTTCGGCCACAAACAGGCCGGCAACGCCCGCATGCTTCTGCTCCTCGGCGCCGAACGCGGTTTCGAGGTCGTCATCATCCCGCACGTCGTCTGCAAAAACGAAGTCGTCTCGAGCACCATCATCCGCCGCGAGATCGCTTCGGGCGATGTTTCTCACGCCGGACGACTTCTCGGCCGGCCTTTCGTGCTCAGCGGTAAGGTCGTCCCCGGAACAGGCCGAGGCCGCCGCTTTACGTTTCCTACGTTAAATCTCGCACCCGAACAGGAGCTCCTCCCGGCCCGCGGCGTTTACGTCACGCGCACGCTCCTTGAAGGCGAATCGCGCAGCCGCCCTTCCGTCACAAACGTCGGCGTGCGTCCGACCTTCCATGGTTCGACTCTCAGCGTCGAGACGCATGTCCTCGACCCTATCCCCGAAATTTCACCGGGCCGGATCGAGGTACATTTCTGGAAGCGTCTGCGTGAGGAAAAAAAGTTCAGTGGTCCGGAAGAATTGCGCGCCCAAATCGCCCGAGACATCGCCAACGCCGATAAATTCTTCACCCGTCTGCGCCGCATGCGTTCGTTGCGCGTCTCTGTCTGACCTGGCGGTAGCGGGCCGCTGCTCGAGACGAGTGCCGCGCGCCCGGAGGATCCCCAGTGGCTCCCGCCGCTTGAGCCTGCAGGCTCCCGGTCGAGGTGGCCTGCATCATGGAAAGGATGTGCTGGTCGACGAAGGTCCAAAACCCAAACGCAACTGGCAAAAAGAGATTCCCAGTATGCGGCGCGTTCGATTGGTTCCCGGTCGTTCGGCCTCTAGGAAGGGGTCTTGACCAGACACTCTTCGCAGTATCCGCCCACTTCCGTGCGCGATACGGTGACCTTCATCTTGAAGTCCCGGGCGATTTGCTGTTTGAGCTGTTCGTAAAGCCGGCTCTCGAACTCCCGCACCTTGCCACACCCGAGGCACGCCACATGAATGTGGTCCCGTGGACCGTGGCTCTCGTAGTAGTGCCGGTCGCCGCGCAGGTGCAAAAGGTCAAGTTCGTCGATAAGGCCTTGCTTTTTAAGAAGATCGATCGTGCGGTAGACGGTGACAAGATGCACGCCCGCATCGATTTTTCGTGCCCGCTCGAGAATCTGATCCACATCCAGGTGCTGCTCAGCCGCATCCATCACTTCAAGGATGACACGCCTCTGCCGCGTGAGCCGAATCCCGCGCTCCCGTATAGCCTGTTGCAGCTTTCCTGTTGTCTCTGAGGTATTCAGGCGCTCGCCGGTCGAAACCCGGTGGCCCGGCGATACAGACATGTGTCGCCCTCCTGGCGTGCGGCGCACTCCCGGCTAAGAGTGACTCGAAATCCGCCGCAGAATGTCATGATACATAACGATGGCGAATATGACCAAGAGGAACACCAGCCCCACCTGCACAAAGCGCTCCTTGAAGCTCAAGCTCAAATCGCGCCGCATGATTCCTTCAATCGCCAGCAGCAAGATATTTCCACCATCGAGAATTGGTATTGGCAAGAGATTCAGGATTCCCAAGTTGATGCTGATCACGACCATCAGCGTTACAACGTATGGCGGTCCCTTTCTGACAGCCTCCCCGGCCATATGGGAAATGCCCACCGGTCCTTGAAGCTGCTTGATCGAAACCCGTCCGCTAAAGAGTTTGCCGACGACGTCCACGGTCTGCGCGATGGTGTCCTTGGTTTCAAGGCCGGCAATCTTCACGCTCTCGGTGAACGCGACGCGTTTGTACGCGGTATCTTCGCGGGGACCAATGCCAATCTGATAAACGTTTTCGCCGGTTCCCGCCGCGCCCTTTTCAGGCGTCACCACCAAATGCACCGGCTGCCCTTTGCGAACAAGATCCAGTGCCATGGGCTGGCCGTTCGAGGACCTGGTCAACTGCTGGAACTGCTCCCAGAAGTCGATGTGGCTTCCGTTCACCGCCGTGATCAGATCCCCTTCTTCCAGGCCCGCTCGGTCGGCGGGGGCGCCCTGACCGATCTGGTCAATGATGGGGCGAATCGGCAAATATCCAAAGACCCGGCCCGAGTCGGTCTTATCGTTTACCGGCACCTCGATCGTTCGGCGCGTTCCGCCAAACTCCACCTCCATCCTGATAGAGGTCCCTGGCACAACCTGCTTGAGCGCCAGGAATGCTTGTTCCCAGGTCGGCGTCGCCGTTCCATTGATCGAAAGCACGGTGTCGCCTGCTTTCAAAGGGCTCGGAGCCGAGTCAGAACTTGGAGGCAGTCCCGCCACGCGCGCGGGTTCATCCAGATAGGCAGGGTATGGCACCCCCGCAAATGCAAACAGTCCAGTAAGAAGAAATATCGGGAGAACGAGGTTCACGGCAGGGCCTGCAAAGGAGATGAGCGCCCGCTGCCATCTCGGCTTGCTCATTAACTCATCCGGAGCACCCGTCGGCGGCTTATCCCCCGAATCCACATCGGAAAGATCTTGCCCAGCCATGCGCACATAGCCGCCCAGCGGCAGCGCGCTGACCCGATAGTCGGTTGGCCCTTTCTTCCATCCAAAGAGCCGCGGACCGAAGCCGATCGAAAAGACATCTACGCGCACGCCACACATCCGCGCGACGACGAAGTGTCCCCATTCATGAACCAGAACCATTACGCCGAGCACGAGAACAACGCCAACGATGAGGTAAACCGCTCCCATATCTCCGCTTTCCCCTCTTCTGACTCTTATGATACCGCTACGGCCCTTGCTGATAAACGCTCTACTTCTTCTTTCGCCGTGCGGCGCGCCTCTCTGTCGGCGGCCAGCACGTCGTCCATCTTTTCAAAGCGCATGCTCGGTGTGTGTTCCAGCACGCGCTCGATCACTTCCGCAATTCCCCGGAATGGCAGCCGCCGCTCAAGGAATGCCGCTACGGCCACCTCATCCGCTGCATTCAAGGCACACGGCATGGCCCCGCCCTTCTTCATCGTTTCCCGTGCCAGGCGAAGACAGGGAAAACGTCGTGTGGAAACTTTTGCGAAATCCAACCGCCGCAGCTTCTGCCAATCCAGGGCTACCTGGTTAGACGCGACCCTCTCCGGATAGGTTAACGCATATTGGATGGGCATCCGCATGTCCGTTGGCCCGAGTTGCGCCAGAATGGAGCCATCCACGAACTCAACCATGGAGTGAATGGTGGACTGCGGGTGAATCACTACATCGATCTGGTCAGGACGCACGCCAAAAAGCCAACGCGCTTCAATGACCTCGAATCCCTTGTTCATCATCGTGGCGGAATCGATGGTGATGCGGTTGCCCATCTTCCAGTTTGGGTGCGCCAGAGCTTGTTCTGGAGACACGTTCTCGAGATCGGCCAGCGGCGTTTTGCGAAAAGGGCCTCCGCTCGCTGTAAGCACCAGCCGCCGGACCTCGCCAGGAGTGCCGCCCCGCAAGCATTGGTGGACCGCGTTGTGTTCGCTGTCCACCGGCAGCAATTCGCGTCCTGCTTTCTTTGCGGCGGCCATCACCAATTCACCCGCTGCCACCAGGACTTCCTTGTTCGAGAGCGCAACTGTTTTTCCCAGCTTGACCGCCTCGTAGGTAGCCTCGAGGCCGACAACGCCCACGGCCGCAGAGACAACGATGTCCGCCTTGGTGTGCGTTCCGACGGCCAGCATACCTTCAGCTCCATGATGGATCGCCGGGAGCGGAGTGATTCCTTTTGCACGCAGCGCGGAGGCAAGCTCATCCGCTTTCTTTCTATCGCCAACGGAAACGAGTTCCGGCCGATGCCGCTCGATCTGGCCCGTCAGTTCCTCAAGATTGCCGCCAGCAGCCAGCGCCACGACACCAAATCGCTCCGGCAGCGCTTCCACGACGGAAAGGCACTGCCGCCCGATCGAACCTGTTGAACCCAAAATGGATAGCTGCTTCAAGGACGAATCTTTTCTCCGCTTCGTGCTGACCTGCTCGAACAGACTTTCCTGTCTGTCTCCTGCCCGAGGAATGGAAGGACCTGTGAACCTACCTGCTCGGCAAGTAAATCCAAATCCAATAGTACCAGACAACCGGGATTGCCAATATCAGGGCATCGATCCGGTCCAGGACACCGCCATGCCCCGGCAACAGCGATCCGGAATCTTTGACCCCCGCGCTTCGCTTGTAGGCGGATTCCAGCAGGTCTCCAGCTTGGCCGGCAACGTTGCCGAGGGCTGCCATTGTCAGCAGGTGCGGCAACGGAACGACGAGCCACCGCGAAAATACGACGGCGACGAGCAGGGCTCCGAAAATGCTGGCAAAGGTTCCCTCCCAGGTCTTCTTTGGGCTCAAGACCGGCGCCAGTTTGCGCTTCCCCACGGCCCTGCCCACAAAATAAGCAGCCGTATCGCCAACCCAGGTGATGACCAAAACGAACAGCAAAATGGCCGGTCCTTCTCGGGGAATCGCCTCGAGACGAACGGCGAAGGTGAGCGGGAAAGCAATGAGCAACAGTCCACCGGAACTGATTCCTGCAGCGGGCAAGGCTTCTACCATGGGCCGCTTCGTCCAGAGCGTCAGGACCGCGACGCCCATCAAGAATAGAAAGAAGGCATCTTCGAGTTTCGGCAGAGCCACCCAAAAGCCGAGAATCCGAACGCGGCTGACGATTTCGGTCATCGGCGAAGCCGCCTCGCCGGGCGCGTTCCACTGAGCAAAAACTAGAACGAGCGCGCAGGTCGCCGTCCACAAACGATAGGCGCGGTGACCGATCGCGTCGCCCAGCGCAAAAAATTCAAACAGGGCAAGGAGAATGACGAGCGCGAGGGCCACCGCCATCACGGCAGCGGAGCCCCAAAGCACCAGTCCGACCACGCACGGGATTAGCAGGGCGGCTGTCGCGACACGCTTCCAGGTCATGGAAAAGGAATCCCCCGACGAATGGCTCGCTCCATCTCACCACATCGAGAGAAATAAATCACGCCGGAGAAGCACAAAGGAGCGGGAGCTGTTCGGAAGGCGGTTTCCAGGCGGAAGCGTTCACTCACCAACGACGCGTGCGGATTTGTGCGTTTCGGGCTGGCCTTCGCGAATGCCGCCGTAGCGGCGTTCACGCTTCTGAAATTCCACCAGCGCTTCGAGCAGGCGTGCGCGGTTGAAATCCGGCCACAGCGTTTCCGTTACGAAAATCTCGGCATACGCAATCTGCCACAGCAGGAAATTGCTGACACGCATTTCGCCGCTCGTGCGAATCAGCAGATCGGGATCCGGCAGTCCGTGCGTGTACATATGCCGCGCGAGCGACTCTTCTGTAATCGCCACGCGGCCGGCGTGGCCGTTCTCTTCCGCCAGGATGGCGTTCATGGCGTCCACAATTTCCGCGCGGCCGCCGTAGTTCAGCGCCACGCAGAGGACCATGCCCTTGTTCCCGGCCGTTCGCTCCGTGGCGTCGCGCACATCGTCCTGCACTCCCCTGGGAAGTTCGTCGGTACGCCCCAGAAACTTCATGCGGATATCGTTTTTTTGCAGCAGCGGGATTTCCCTGCGCAAATATTCGCGCAGCAACTGCATCAGGAAATCGATTTCCGTCTTGGGGCGCCTCCAGTTCTCCACCGAGAACGCATAGAGCGTGAGCGCTTCGATTTTCAGCCTGGCGCAGGTCTCAATCGTCGAGCGCGCCGTTCTTGTGCCGGAGCGGTGGCCGGCCACACGCGGCAAATGCCGCTGCTGCGCCCAGCGTCCGTTCCCGTCCATGATGACGGCTACATGCCGCGGCAGGCGCCCCAGGTCAAGCTTTTCAAAGAGGAGCGCTTCCTCAGGCGTCAACGGCCCAAGCGCCCCGGAGGCGGAAACTTGCAGCGTCGTGTGTGATTTCGTGTACGGCACGGGTTTTCTGTAGTTTGTTCTTTACGCCGCAAAGTTAACATACGATTTGGCAGCGGCGCAATGCCGGGGTGACGTGTCGTGCATCCCTTTCCGAGCAGCGGCGTCCCGAGCCTCAGCCCGCCGGGGGCGGCGTCTGGAAGAGCGAGGTGTAGACCAGCACGAGGGTGAGGATAATCATGGCAATCGCCGTGACCCAGGCCACGATATTAAACGTGAGCGTGTTCACGTGCTCGCCCATCAGATCGCGCCGGTTGACGAGAAGCAGAATAAAGATGACCACCACGGGGAGCCAAATACCGTTCCCCACCTGCGAAAAAATGAAAATCTTCCAGATCGGTACGTGCGGAATCAGGATGATCCCCGCACCCACAGCAATCAGGACCGTATACAGGCCGTAGAAAATTTTCGCATCCTTAAACTTGTGGTCGATCCCCGCCTCAAATCCCAGCCCTTCGCAAATCACATGCGCCGTCGAGAGCGGCAGGATGGTGGCCGCAAAGAGCGAGGCGTTCAGCAAGCCAAACGCGAAAGTAAATCCGGCCCATTTCCCAGCCAACGGAATCAATGCCCTGGCTGCCTGCACCGCATCGGTGATGTCGCGCTGGCCGGAAACATACAGGGTCGCGGCCGTGGCCACGATAATGAAAAACACGATGACCATGCAGCTGATGCTGCCTACCAAAACGTCAGCGCGCGCTTGCGGATACTGCCTCGGCCCGACTTTTTTCTCGACAAAACCCGCCTGAAGATAGAAGAACTGCCACGGCGCAATGGTGGTACCAACCAGCGCCGTCAGCGTCAGTAAATAGCCGGAATTGAACTGAAGGTTGGGAATGACGACATGCTTGGCAGCCTCCAGCCAGTCCGGTTTGGCCAGGACTGCGGAAATGATGTAGGTGACGTAAAACCCGCACGCAATCAGGAAGATGACCTCGACTTGGCGATATGTACCTCGAAGCACCAGAATCCAAACCAATATCGCGGCGATGGGAACAGCGATGTACCTGCTGACGTGAAACATTTCCATGGACGCGGCCACGCCCGCAAATTCCGCAACGACGTTCGCCAAGTCAACAAAGAAGCCCGTGATCATCACAAAAAACGTGGGGCGGAATCCGAACTCTTCGCGAATCAGATCGGAGAGCCCTTTACCGGTGATCACGCCCATGCGCGCGCACATCTCTTCGGTCACGTAGAGGGCGATGGTCATGGGAATCAGCGACCACAGCAGCGCGTAGCCGTACTGCGCGCCGGCTTGCGAATACGTCGCGATGCCGCCCGCGTCGTTGTCGACGTTCGAAGTAATCAGCCCCGGCCCGACAACCGCCAGCAGCAGGGTCAGACGGCGCCGCAGGCCGCGAATCTTCTGCTGCAAATTTTCGCCGCGCGTTTGCAGGCCTTCCAAGCTCGATTTGAGGCTTTGCCAGTTCATCCGCTGCTTCCGCCAGATTCCTTTTTATTTCTTTACCAGCCGCGAAACCACGTCGTCCACGGTCACGGTGCCGATAGGACGCTTCTCCTCATCAACCACCGTCAGCATCCGCAGATTGTATTTGTCGAACAGCTCAAAAACGTCCTTCTCATCGGCATCTCCGGCAATGCTGAGCAGCGGCTCGCTTCGCAGCTCGGACATCTTCTGTTCCGGAGCGGCGAGCAGCAAACGCGCCACGGACACCGTGCCGGAATACTCCGCCCGGCCGTCGAGCAGCACGATGGTGTCGAGCTGGTCGAGATTCAATTCCTGGCCACGGATCCAGCCGAGCACCTCTTCGCGCCGGGATCCTTCCCCCACAAATACAAATTCCGTATTCATCATCCCGCCCGCCGTCGAAGGATCGAAGGAGAGCAGCTCGCGCACTTCATCGGCTTCCTGCCCAGGCATTTCTTCCAGCAACTCTTCCGAAGTCTCCTTGGGAAGATCAGCCAGAAGATCGGCGGCGGCATCGGGTGCCATCTCTTCGAGAATGTCGGCGGCCTTTTCGGGGTCCAGCTTCTCGACGATCTGCGTGGTCAGCCGTTCATCTAGCTCAGCCAGGACAGCCGCGGCGGTCTCTTCATCGAGCGAGGCGATAATTCCCTGCCGCTCCGCCGCCGAGAGATCTTCCATGATCTCGGCCAAGTCCGCCGGATGCAGGTCTTCGAGTTTTTCGTGCGTGATGCGCAGCTTGACCCGGCGCAGCGGGTCGGATTCGATCAAATTCACGAATTCCCAGCGAATCGCGCTTTGCGGCAGCCTGCTTTGCAGCTTGCGGATCATGCCCCGCGAAACCACACCTTGCAGCAGCCTCCGCACCGCGCCAGGCAGCCCCACATCGACTTGCGTGACACGCAGCTCCACGTTTCCATTGGTCTTCATCTCCGTAAGATCAACGTCGTTCACCCGGACGACTTTGCGGCCGCGCGTGTCGATAATCTGCTGGTCCATCAAATCCTTGCGCACCGCCAGGAGCGACTCGTTCGGTTCATAAAGCTGAAGAGCGCGCTCGCTGACGTTGAGCCGCATCGTTCCCGGCGCAAAAGTCGCAACCTGGTCGTGCCGGGCGATCAGCGGCTGGAAGCGGCCGCGCGAAAGAAGGAAATGCGATAGCCTGTTTGTCGCTTGCGCAGGCTCAATGAAAAATTCGCGCACGCGTCCGACGAAGTTACCCTGCACGTCGTAGGCTTGGGCGCCCATCAATTCTGTAGCGTAAAGTTCCATGATCCTGCCTCTTCACTTCTGCCGTGGGGCCCTATTTCCACTGAAGCCCGCCTGGCACCGTCCGTCTACGGCCCCCCGACCAGGCACAAAAAAAGCCCGCATACCGAAATGGCCTCGGCTGCGGGCAAGTACCTCATAAAAATGGACTTACCGTTAGCCAGAAGTGAACCCTCCCCACCCTACCGCCTGCGGGAGACTTTCTGCCTCGCGCGACGTTTCCGCATGGCCTTTCCGAAGCCTCGCCCCCCTGCATCGCCTCACGCTGAAGCGAGCAGGTTCGAGTTCGTTGGACGCACTCATCGGAAGAGAATCCACTCCTGCATGCCAGCCGCTTGGCTGCCATGCACTTCTGAACTGCAAAGATGCAGCAATTGAATCACCAAATTTCACTCGCAGGTGCAGTGATAAGCCGGGCTCGTTTCAAAGTCAAGCAAAGAATGACTTTGCGAGCGATTTTTTTGATCTTTTCTTTTGAGGCGGCTATTTCTTGGAAACGAAGACCATGTCCCGAGGTTCCTTGCCAAGCCGCCGGCACTCTTCCAGGTATAGGGCGAGGTAGCTCTTCAGGACGAACTCTCGCCGGGAGTGGCCAAGTTTCTGAGCGGCGCGGTCGATCGCGGCGGTGGGCCCTTCCAATTCGGCAAAGGTTCCAATGGGGGTTTCGTCCAGTTCGATCAGCAGGCCTTTCGCCCAGCTTTCAGACGGCGGCAGCCGGAAGGTCGTGCGGTATTTTTCATACCGGAACCAGCCGCGCATCCCGAGGCCTTCGAAGATCTTGGCGAGTGCGCTGGCATCGGCCACTTCGAGCTCGATCTCTTCGCGAACTTTGTAGTGATGATTCTCCGGGGCGCTGCCGGGTCGCGCCTTTCCCGGGACGAGCGGCGTTTTGAATGTGAGGATGATCCGCTTCGCGCAGGCTGCCTTGTCCTTGATCGATTTGGCTTCCGCGGTTTCCGTTCGAATGCGGAGCAGCTGACCATGTTTGGCAAGTCCGCCACCGGGCGTATCGAAAATGACGTTCCATTCGTGCACCCGGCCGGATCCCCGCCCAACCGACCGCGCTCCCAGGCGCTCGAGGGTCCGCTTGAAAGCTCGGAGGTCCGTGATCCTCAGCTTGATTTCGGTTTCCTGGGCCATTTTTTTCCTTGCCCCCATTGAGGGCGCGGCTTTCCGCCGCCGCAGACTTCCGTTAGTATAACGGACGAACGTATTTCACCTTTGCTCAGCGTGACCCCGGCTAAATCCGGCGCAAGGCCCGGCGCCCACCCGCCGAGCGCACCAGATCAAGAGACGCATGGACCCAAACGCTAAAGCAGCAGTGCCAGCATTTTCTAACGAGACAGGCGGCGGCGCCCCGCCCTCGCCGCCACTTGCGCGCCGCGAGGCTGTGGAGACGGTTGTGCACGGTGACCGCCGCGTCGACCATTACGGCTGGCTGCGCCACAAAGAAAATCCTGAGGTCATCGCTTATCTCGAAGCGGAAAACGCGTACACCGACGCCATCCTGGGCCCTAGCGAACCCTTTCAGGAAACGCTCTACCAGGAAATGCTTGGCCGGATTCTTCAAACGGATTTGAGCGTTCCCTACCGCCTGCGCGGGTATCTCTATTTTACGTGTACGGAGGAGGGCAAGCAGTATCCGGTGCACTGCCGCCGCGTGGATTCCGGCGGTTCGCTCGACGAGATTCTTCTCGACCTCAATCGCCTGGCGGAAGGCCATTCCTTTCTCGGACTGGGCGCGTGCGAGGTTAGCAATGACAACCAGCTGCTGGCGTATGCGCTGGACACGACAGGGTTCCGGCAGTACACGCTGCGAATCAAGAATTTGTGGAACGGCCGGGATTTTCCGGAAGCGATCGAGCGCGTCACCAGCGCGGCCTGGGCGGCGGACAATCGCACTCTCTTTTACACCGTGGAGGACGCAACGACAAAACGGTCTCACCGGATCTATCGGCACTTGGCCGGCTCGGCGGAAGCAGACACGCTGATTTATGAAGAGACGGACGAGCGTTTCCGCATCGAAATCGAGCGCACCCGCAGCGGCGCGTTTCTGCTACTCGTGATCCTCAGCCACACGACGAGTGAAGTGCGCTTTCTGCCCGCGGCACAGCCGTATGGGGAGTTCCGCGTGATTGCCGCGCGCGAGGCGGACCATGAGTATTACGTGGACCATCATCCGAACCCTTTGACGCGAGAAAATCGGGGCTTCCGCCCGGATGATACGGGCGGGTATTTCTTTGTTCGCACCAATTCGGGAGGCCGGACGTTTCGTCTCGTGTGCGCGCCTGTCAGGAAGCCGCAGCGCGGTTCCTGGCGGGAGGTCGTGCCAAATCGTCCGGAAGTGATGCTCGCGGGTATTGATGTCTTTCGCTCTCACATCGTTCTCACCGAACGGGAAGGCGGGCTGCCGTATCTCCGGATTGTGGACCTCAGCGCCGAAGCACCCGATGCGCTGGCTGCCTCGCAGCGCATCGAATTCAGAGAGCCGGCCTACAGCGCCGCGCTTGGAAGCAATCCCGAGTTCGACGCAACGTTTGTACGATATCAGTATGAGTCGTTTGTCACGCCGCGTTCCGTGTTCGACTATGGTGTGCGGACTCGCGAAAGCGTGCTCCTGAAAGAGCAGCCGGTGCTTGGCGGGTACGACTCGGCCCAATATGTCAGCGAGCGGCTTCATGCCGCAGCTGAGGACGGTATGCGCGTTCCCATTTCGCTCGTCTATCGGAGAGACACTCCACTCGATGGCTCCGCTCCTCTTCTGCTTTACGGCTACGGCAGCTACGGACATTCCATCGCGGTAACCTTCAGCTCGAACCGCGTAAGCCTCCTCGATCGCGGCGTGATCTATGCCGTGGCGCACATTCGCGGGGGCGGCGAGCTTGGCAAGCCGTGGCATGACGCCGGGCGCCTGCGCCATAAGCGCAATACGTTTACGGACTTCATTGCCGCGGCCGAACATCTCATCGCAGCGCGCCGCACCGCATCGCAAAATCTGGTTATAGAAGGCGGCAGCGCGGGCGGCCTCCTGATGGGCGCTGTTGTGAATATGCGGCCGGAACTCTTCCGCCTGGTGATCAATCACGTGCCGTTTGTCGACGTGCTGAATACCATGCTCGATGCTTCGCTACCGCTTACCGTCGGCGAGTACGAGGAATGGGGCGACCCGCGTATTGCAAAAGACTATTTCTATATGAAGAGCTATTGCCCTTACACGAATCTTGCGGCCAAGGCTTACCCCACGATGCTGGTAAAGACCGGGCTGAACGACAGCCAGGTCATGTATTGGGAACCGGCGAAATATGTCGCCAAGCTGCGCGCGCTGAAAACCGATACGAATCGGTTGCTGTTGAAAACCAATATGGGCGCAGGACACGGCGGGGCTTCCGGACGTTACGATTTTTTGCGCGAAATCGCGCTGGATTACGCTTTTCTTCTGACGGAACTGGGAATCCGCGCATGAGAACTGGCCGGCACTTGAACTTATCCGCGTCCGTGGTTGCAGGAGCGCCGCATGCTGCGCCCTACAGGCAACGCTCTCACCCGGGTGCATGGTTGTCTTCTTGCTTCGGCGGACCCTTGGCTGAGTGATGAGCGAACCTACCTCACCTTTGATGCAGCAATATCACGCCATCAAGTCGCGCTATCCGCACGCGCTCCTGCTTTTCCGCCTGGGCGATTTTTACGAACTCTTTCACGAAGACGCGATTCTGGCTTCGCGCGAACTGCAAATCACGCTGACCTCGCGCAACCGTGAAAAGGGCCAGCCTATCCCGATGTGCGGCGTGCCTTACCATGCCGCGGACGGTTACATCGCGCGACTCATTCGCGGCGGCTTCAAGATCGCGATATGCGATCAGATGGAACTGCCCGGCCCCGGCAAAAAGCTCGTGCGGCGCGAAGTCGTGCGCGTCATCACGCCTGGCACGGCCACAGACGTATCCGTTCTGGACGCACGCGAAAATAATTACCTAGCCGCCGTCGCAAAACATACCTCCGGCTCCCCGGTGGGCCTCGCGTTCGTGGACCTATCGACGGGCGAATTCCAGTCCACGGAATTTTCAGGCCCCGGCGCCGACGAAGCTCTTCGCGACGAGCTGCAGCTCCTCCACCCGCGCGAAACGCTGCTCCCCCGTCCTCAGCAGCTTTTTGAAACCGCGAAAACTTCCCTGCTCGAAGGAGCCGGCGGCGTCGAGAGCCGTTTGGAAGACTGGATTTTCCAGCGTGACTACGCCGAGCGGATTTTGCGCGAACAGTTTGGAGTCGCCGAGCTCACAGGACTTGGCCTCGACGATCATCCACAAGCGCTCTCGGCTGCCGGCGCCATCGTTCACTATTTGCGGGAAAACGCCGCTCGCGGCCCGGACACGGCGGCGGGGTCGACAAGCACGCAACCGCCAAGCGTCGAGGCGCTGCAGCATTTGGATCGTGTCCGCTACTACGAGCAGCACGAGACGCTTGTCCTCGACCCCGTCTCGGTCCGCAACCTCGAGCTTCTTGCGCCAATCTTTACGGAAGAGTCTTCGCGCAGCGGGCCCGTAACGCTCGTCGCCGCTCTCGACGCAACCGTCACCGGCATGGGCGCGCGTCTTTTGCGCTCGTGGATCCTTCGCCCGCTGATCGATTGCGACGCCATCGAAGCGCGGCTGGAGTCCGTCGCGCATCTTGTGCAGCAAACGGTGGTGCGCGGCGAGATCCGCAAAGAGTTGCGCGGCATTCAGGACCTGGAGCGCCTCACGAGCCGCATTACTCTCGGCTTGGCGTCGCCGCGGGAACTTGTCGCTCTGCGCAAATCGCTGGCGCAACTTCCGGTGTTGAAGAATTTTGTGACGCCGCCTCCGGTAGGCGGCAGCGCGTTGCTTCGCCATCTGTACGGCGAGATTGATGAACTCACCGACGTGCGGGAGCGCCTCGAACGCGCGCTTGCCGATGAGCCTCCAGCTTTGGCCACCGATCCTGGCATCATTCGCAGCGGCTATGATGGCGAACTGGACGAGCTTCGCAATCTCAGCCAGCACAGCAAGCAAATTATCGCCGCGATGGAAGAGCGCGAGCGCACCCGCACGGGCATCGCTTCCCTGAAGATTCGCTTCAATTCCATCTTCGGGTACTACATGGAGATTTCTAAACCCAATCTCCATCTCGCGCCCGCCGACTACGAACGCAAGCAGACGCTGGTGAACGCCGAGCGCTTTACTTCCCCCGAACTGAAGGAATACGAACGGAAGATTCTTGCCGCGGATGAACGAATTCTGGAAATCGAGCGGCAGCTTTTCATCGAAATTCGCACCAGCATCGCGGCCCAGGCCGCACGCCTTCGCCGCACGGCAGCCGCCGTCGCGCAGCTGGATGTGCTCACCTCGTTTGCGAATCTGGCGGCTGATCGCGGCTATGCGCGCCCGGAATTCAACTCGACCGGCGAGTTGCTCATC
Organism: Acidobacteriota bacterium; assembly: GCA_013289955.1. Taxonomy (GTDB): domain Bacteria; phylum Acidobacteriota; class Terriglobia; order Acidiferrales; family UBA7541; genus Acidiferrum. The sequence goes on along the minus strand of JABCYZ010000006.1, from coordinate 85,374 downwards.
GTTGGCGGCCGCCATCCAGTGATCGAAGAACTTTTGCGGCAGCGCGGCGAACGGTTTGTTCCCAATGATCTTTGCTTCGACCCTGGCCGCCAGCAGCTTTTGCTCATCACCGGCCCGAATATGGGCGGCAAGTCCACTTATCTTCGGCAAGCCGCGCTCATTGTGCTCATGGCGCAGATGGGCTCGTTCGTTCCCGCCCGCCAGGCCAAGCTGCCGATTACGGACCGCATTTTTACGCGCATTGGTGCCAGCGATAATCTGGCGCGCGGCCGCTCGACGTTTCTCGTCGAGATGAGCGAAGTGGCGGCCATCCTGCATCACGCCACGCCATCGAGTCTTGTGCTGCTCGATGAAGTCGGGCGCGGCACCGCAACGTTTGACGGCCTCTCCATCGCTTGGGCCGTCGTCGAGCATCTCCAGAAGCACACTCGCGCGCGCACGCTCTTTGCTACGCATTATCACGAGCTCACCGAGCTGGCCGATCTCCTGACTGGCGTGCAAAACGTTCACGTCTCCGTCAAAGAAACCCCCAACGAAATTATTTTTCTGCGCCGCGTCGAACCAGGCAGCGCCGATAAAAGCTATGGAATCGAAGTCGCCCGCCTCGCTGGACTTCCACGCAGTGTGATCGAACGGGCTCGCGAAGTTTTGAAGAGACACGAACAGAGTGAGCACGTGCTCAGCGAGACGCTGTCGCCTGGCGCGTTTGACGATCCGGCGGCAACCCCGGCTGGCGCTCCGGCAGGTTCCGCGGAATCCACATCCTACCGCCGCAACGGCCACCAGGAAGTCCTGTTCACCGCCCTTGACCGGGCCGTCCTCGACAAGATTCGCGGAGCTGATCTCGATCAGCTCAAGCCTCTCGACGCGCTCAACCTCCTCGCCGAACTCAAGAAGCAGATCTCATAAGCCGTCTTGGCTGCACCGGCGGGGCAAACCGCCCCAAAGAGCCTTGTCGCACACGAGTTGCGTGCGTTCACTCTTTATCTCCACGTCCCGTTCTCCGCTCTGTGCTCTCTGGGCCCTCTGTGCTTAAATCCAATCACAGACGATGGCGCCCGGAACTACTCTCGTACTCGGACTCATGTCCGGCACGTCCGCCGATGGCATCGACGTGGCGCTCGCACGCATCTCCGGCGCGCGGCCGGATCTCCATGCACAGATTCTCGGCCACACTTCCAGCAAGTTTCCTGCCCCGCTGCAGAAAGAAATCCTGCGTGTCGCCGAGCAGCGTCCCATCACTGCAGGCGAACTCAGCCAGCTGAATTTCCGTTTGGGAGAAGTTTTCGCGGATGCCGCGCTCCTGGCGTGCCGCAAGTTCCGTGTTTCACCAAAACGCATTGCGCTGATCGGCAGCCACGGCCAAACCATTTTTCATCAGGGGACGCCTGCGCCTTATTTTGGCCGCGCTACGGCTTCCACTCTGCAAATCGGCGAGCCATCCGTCATCGCTGCGCGCACAGGCATCACCACCGTTGGCGATTTTCGCCCCGCCGACATCGCTCTCGGGGGACAGGGCGCTCCGCTTGTCCCATACGCCGACTATCTTCTCTATCGGCACGAAAAGCTCGGCCGCATCTCGCTCAATCTCGGCGGCATCGCCAACATCACCGTCATTCCCGCGTCGGCCAGGCCGGATCAAATTCTCGCTTTCGATACCGGCCCTGCCAACATGCTCATCGACGCCCTCGTTTCGCACTTCAGCCGCGGCCGCCAGCGCTTCGACAAAAACGCGCGCATCGCCCAGACGGGCCGGCCTCTTCCCGCACTACTCAACGAACTGATGCGCGATCCCTATCTAAAGCTCGCTCCTCCAAAATCCACGGGCCGCGAATACTACGGCCGCGCTTATCTAAAAAAAGTTCTCGCGCTCGGCAGGAGACACCGTGCCCAATCCGCCGAGCTCATCCGGGCCGCAACGATTTTCACAGCGCTCTCCGTCGTCGACGCCGTGAACCGCTTTGTCTTGCCTCGAACAAGAATCCATCAACTCATCGTTTCCGGTGGCGGCGCAAAGAACCCCCTGCTCCTCGCGCAACTTTCTGCTGCTCTGAGAAATATAGAGATTCTTCCGTCTTCTAAGTTCGGCGTTCCCGAAAACGCCAAGGAAGCATTCGCTTTTGCGTTGCTGGCTTATGAGACATTCCACGAACGCGCCAGCAATCTGCCCAGCGCCACCGGCGCGAGCGCGCCAGCCATTCTCGGTAAAATCTCCTATGCCCCGCCGCGATAACGCTCGATCCGCTCCCGGAACGCCGCGTCTGCTCTGCGCCCTTTCCTTTTTCCTTCTTTTGGCCGGCTGTGGCCGCCGCAACCTAAACGGTCCCTCGTCCCTGACCTTCCTGATCGAATCCAACCCGACCAATCTCGACCCGCGCTTCGCCACCGACTCGCAATCCCAAAGAATCGACAGCCTCCTCTTCAGCAGCCTCCTTGAACGCGACGATCAAATGAATTTGCACGGCGACCTCGCTGATTCGTGGAGCGCGCCCGACCCGCTCACCCATACGTTCCGTCTGCGCCCGGGCATCCGTTTTCACGACGGCCGCCCGCTTACTTCCGCCGACGTCAAATTCACGTTCGATTCCATCCTCAATCCCCTTACGCATTCCCCGAAACGTGGCGCGTTCCGCATGGTTGCCTCGATTGAAACTCCGGACGCCATGACGGTCGTTTTTCATCTCACGGAGCCGTACGCCTCGTTTCTCTGGAATCTCGCACGCCCCGCCGTGGGGATCCTCCCGCGCGATGCCGGATCCGATTTCTCGCGCCATCCCATCGGCTCGGGCCCGTTTCACTTCGCTTCGCAGTCCGAGGACGAAGAGGTCATCGTCGAGAGGTATCCCGATTATTTTCGCAGCGCACCGCAAATCGCCCGCGTGCGTTTTCGCGTTGTGCCCGATGCGGTTGTCCGCGCGCTGGAACTTCAGAAAGGCTCCGCCGACCTCGAGATGAGCTCCCTCTCTCCCGACATGATCCCTGTCCTCGCGCAACAGTCCGCTCTGGCTGTTACCCAGCGCCCCGGCACAAATTTTGGTTATCTCGGGTTCAATCTCGAAGATCCCATTCTCGCCAAACGCGAAGTCCGGCAAGCCCTCGCCTTCGCCACCGACCGCGAAGCGCTCATTCGCTATCTGCTTCACGGAGAAGCCCGCATTGCCAGCGGCATTCTTCCGCCCAATCACTGGGCCTATGAACCGAACGTCGCGCATTACGCTCTCGATCCCGCACGCGCGGAAACCATTTTTGACGCTGCCGGGTTTCCTCGCAAACAAGACGGCACCCGTTTTCATCTCACCCTAAAAACTTCCACCGAAGAGCAGGCCCGCCTGATCGGCGCCGTCCTGCAGGAGCAATGGCGCCGCGTCGGCGTCGACCTCGAGCTGCGTCCGCTCGAACTGGCCACGCTTCTTTCCGACGCCGCGCGCGGCAATTTCCAGCTCACGTATTCGCGCTGGGTCGGCGCCAACAACGATCCCGACGTTTTCGAATTTGTTTTTTCCTCGAAGCGCTTCCCGCCCGACGGCGCCAACCGCGGACACTACCGCAACCCGCGCATCGACGCGTTAGTCGATCAAATTCGCATCGACATGGATCGCGAAAAAAGGAAGGCACTCTGCAGCGAAGTGCAAAAAATCCTTGCGGATGACTTGCCTTACCTGCCGCTTTGGTTCACCGACGTCGTTTCCGTCCATCGCCGCTCTCTCGACGATCTCAAGCTCTCTCCCACCGGCGACTACGATTTCCTCTCCACGTTGCCTGGTCCGCGGTGAGCGGCCGCCGCGCACCTATTTCAGCGCCTTCTCAATCTCCGCCACGGGAATCGTGCCCTCGCGGATAATCTTCCACGCGCCTCCATGAACATGGACGATGGTCGACCCCAGCAAGGCACCCGTTTCTCCGCCATCCAAAATCAGCGGCAGCCGCCCGCCGAGTTGCTTCATCAGCTGATCCGCGTTTGAACACGAAGGAAATCCGGAAATGTTCGCGCTGGTTCCGGTGATGGGTCCATCGAACTCCTCAATCAACCTGCGCGCCACGTCGCTCTTCGGCCAGCGCAACGCCACTTTTCCCGTGTTGGCAGTGACTTTCAGCGGCAACCGGTTTGCTGCGTCGACGACCAGCGTCAACGCCCCCGGCCAAAACTCCTGCGCCAGGCGCAAAAAATTCTGCGGCACCTCGCGCGCCAGTTGCATGGCCTGTTCGAGCGAACGCACCAAAATCGGCAGCGCGCGCGTCTCCGGCCGTCCCTTCACTCGATAAATTTCATCCACCGCGGCAAGATTAAAGGGGTCGGCAGCCAGCCCGTAAAACGTGTCGGTGGGAATAGCGACGACACTTCCCCGGCTAAGAAAGCTAGCCGCGTAGCGCAGCACTTCTGCTTCCGGGTTTTGCGCATCCACGCGCAACAGTTCTGCCGGCAACTTTTTTGGCCTTTGGCGAAGCCGCGTACGCACCCTACGCCGCTTTGCTCGTGATTTCCGTCAGTCCGGCGACGCTACCATAGCCATCCACCGCATGCAATAAGAGCCTGCCGCCGGTGCCGCCGGGTGCATTTCCGCTGCTCAAAACCTCAAAACTCTTCGAGCCGTTTGCGGAGCGCCCCAAATCCGTAACTTCCCTGTCCTGCGGAGCATCCAATCGGACGTGATTCCGTTCTCCATTCTCGATCTTTCGCCAATTCCTCAGGGCGCGACTGCCGCGGACGCTCTCCGCAACTCGCTCGACCTCGCGCAGCACGCCGAAGCCTGGGGCTTTCACCGCTTCTGGCTTGCCGAACATCACAACATGCCCGGCATCGCCAGCGCCGCCACTTCTGTCGTCATCGGCCACGTCGCTGGCGGCACCAGGACGATCCGCGTCGGTTCCGGCGGCATCATGCTGCCGAATCATGCTCCGCTGGTCATCGCAGAGCAATTCGGCACGCTCGCATCGCTGTATCCGGATCGTATTGATCTCGGACTCGGCCGCGCTCCCGGCACCGATCAGCCCACCATGCGCGCGCTTCGGCGCAACATGGCTTCTAGTTCCGACAATTTCCCCGAGGACGTCGCGGAGCTACAATCCTATTTCGAGCCCGCCGCGCCAAATCAGAAAATTCGCGCCGTTCCCGGCGCGGGCTTGCGCGTACCGATCTGGCTGCTGGGCTCGAGTCTCTTCAGTGCCCGGCTTGCCGCCGAGCTGGGATTGCCGTTTGCCTTCGCATCGCATTTCGCGCCGGCCGACATGATACAGGCCATCGAGATCTATCGAGCGAGCTTCAAACCGTCGCGGCAAACGGCTCATTCCTACGTCATGCTCGGCCTGAATGTCGTCGTCGCCGAAACGGATGCCCAGGCTCGCTATCTCTTCAGTTCCGTTCAGCAAGCTTTTACCAATCTTCGCCGCGGCGCGCCCGGTCAAATTCCCCCACCCGTCCTGGACATTGATTCCTATTGGTCGCCCCAAGAAAAGGCCTCCGCCAGCATGACGCTCCTCTGCTCGGCAGTGGGATCTCCTGAAACGGTCGAGCGCGCCGTCGATAGTTTCATGAAAGTCACACAGCCCGATGAAATCATCGCGACGGCTCACATTTACGATCACTCCGCGCGCCTCCGCTCGTTCGAACTGCTCGGAGAGATCGGCGCCCGCCTCAGGTCGCCAGATACTCGGAACCCTGTACTCCTGGCTTCCGCCGCAAGGCCCGAGTAAGGCCCACTTTTTGAAGCGGCTGTTCCCCTCCGCCGCGGTTAGCCTCCCGCACCCGAAATTTGCTACGCTCGCTAGAATGGCTTCCCCAGGCAAATCCGCTCGCAGCGATGCCAGCGCGCCTACGGCCGCTTCCGGCATCCTTACCAGCCGCGACAATCGCTGGCTCAAAGGGTTCCGCATGGCGCTTCGCGGCGGCCTGCCAACGGAATCCGGTTCTGTGGGGGTAGAAGGCGTCCGCCTCGTGGAAGAAGCGCTGCGCTCGGGCTGCCGCATCGAAGCGGTGCTTTTCAGTGAATCGGGCGAGCGCCACCACGAACGACTCGCTCCGCTCATCGACCGTCCGGAACTGGCGTTTCCCAAGCTGCGCACCACCGACCGCCTCTTCGAAGGCCTCGCCGATACCGAGCACCCGCAAGGCGTCGCGGCACTCGTTCAGCCACGCGTTGCCGCTCTCGATGACTTGCTCCGTACGCCTGCTTCCGCCTGTTCGCCGCTTCTCGTCGTCCTTGCTGGCGTACAAGACCCCGGCAATGTCGGAACGATCCTGCGCACGGCGGCCGCGTTCGGCGCCACGGGCGCGGTCACGGCTGCTTCCGGACAGTCCGGCACCGCCAGTCCCTTTTCTCCGAAAGCTCTTCGCGCCTCCGCCGGCGCAGCCCTCCATCTGCCAATTATTCCCGGAATGTCGCTCGCGATCCTCCTAACGCAACTTAAGATTGCGAATGTTCGCACGCTGGCATCCAGCGTTCGCGAGCCGCGCGAGGGCGAAGTGCGCGCCCTCTCCCCGTGGGAAGTCGACTGGTGCCAACCCGTCGCTCTTCTTGTCGGCAACGAAGGCGCAGGCCTCCCCGAGGAAGTCGAACACAGCGCCGACGCCCGTATCCGCATCCCCATGGCCAGCGGCACCGAGTCCCTCAATGCCGCCGCTGCCGCCGCCGTCCTCTTTTACGAAGCCGCCCGCCAGCGCAATTCACTTGTATCGCGCGCTCTGGAGGCTCGTAATGAAAGGTAAGCGAAGACCGGTACTCTTCGAACTCGCGATTATTGCCGCCTGTGATTTGGTCTTCCTAACGTTTCCTTTCTCGCTGGAAGAATTCCTGGTCAGCCATTGCCTGTCAGCGAACAACGGCAGCTTCGATTACGCCAAGTCTTCTGGCCTTCGGGAAGACCACGTTTTTATCCCTTACCGAATCCGGCATGGTCGCGACAAGGATCTCTTTCCCGTTTCTCTTGCCTCTATTCTTGTAACGTCAGTTGGCTGTCACTTCTCGCGGTGTGTCTCTTGAACCCTTGACTTCCCATGAGCCTCTTTTCCAAATTGCCGCAACCCGCCTTCGAAGACTCCGCGCGTCAGCCGCTCGCCGAGCGCATGCGTCCTCGAACACTCGATGAATTCATCGGCCAGGAAAGGCTCCTCGGCCCCGGCAAGCCCCTTCGCCAGCAAATCGAAAATGACGAAATCACCTCGATGCTGCTGTGGGGTCCGCCAGGCTGCGGAAAAACCACGCTCGCGCGTCTGATCGCCCGTCTCACGCGCTCCGAATTCGTCGCCTTCAGCGCAGTGCTCGCCGGCATCAAGGAAATCAAGGAAGTGATGGCGGCCTCCGAACACAAATCCCACGGCGGCCAGCGCACTATCGTCTTCGTCGACGAAGTCCATCGCTTCAACAAGGCCCAGCAAGACGCGTTTCTCCCCTACGTCGAAGCCGGCCACATCACCTTCATCGGCGCGACAACCGAAAATCCTTCCTTCGAGGTCATCTCTCCTCTTCTCTCGCGCACGAAGGTCTACGTGCTAGATCCGCTCACGACTCCCGAGATCGTCGACCTCCTGAAACGCGCTATCGCCGACAAGGAACGCGGCCTCGGCGACGAAAACGTCGAAGCCACCGACGACGTTCTCTTCCGCATCGCGTCCTACGCCAACGGCGACGCCCGCTCCGCCTACAACACGATCGACCTCGCCGCTCGCAGCGCCAAGCCCAGCTCCACCAGCGCCCGCACCATCACCCGCGAACTCCTCGAAGACGTCCTCCAGCGCAAGCTTCTCCGCTACGACAAAGCCGGCGAAGAGCATTTCAACCTGATCTCCGCGCTCCACAAATCCGTGCGCAATTCCGATCCCGACGCCGCACTCTACTGGCTCGCCCGCATGCTCGAATCCGGCGAAGACCCGCTCTACCTCGCCCGCCGCCTGGTCCGCATGGCCAGCGAGGACATCGGCCTCGCCGAACCGGGCGCGCTGTCGGTCACGCTGGCCGCCAAGGACGCGTTCGACTTTCTCGGCGTGCCCGAAGGCAATCTTGCCCTCGCGCAAGCCGCGGTGTATCTGGCCCTCGCGCCAAAATCCAATGCCGTCTACACTGCTTATGGCGATGTCATCGAAGACGTGCACAAGACCGAAGCCGATCCCGTCCCGCTGCATCTCCGCAACGCCGTCACCGGCCTCATGAAAAATGTCGGCTACGGCCAAGGTTACAAATACGCCCATGACCACGACGACAAACTCACCGACATGACCTGCCTTCCCGGCAATCTCGCCAACCGCAGCTACTACAAACCCACCGACCAAGGCTTCGAACAGCGCCTTCGCGCTCGCCTGGAAGAAATTCGCAAGGTAAAATCCCGTTCGGTATCTAATCCCTGAGGTCACCCATGAAAAAGATCGGATTGTTACTCGCGTGCTTGGCCTTGTGTCTTCCCGTTCTGGCGAAGAAAAAGCCACCCCGGCGCCCGCACATTCTCGGCATTGCCGGTGTCACCATTCTCGTTTCCGACGTAACCGAAGCGCGCAAGTTCTATCTAAAACTCATTGATCCCGATCATTCCTGCGACTATTGCCAGGCGGCGCCTCCCCCCTACTTGTTTTTGCCCAGCGGGCAGCGCATCACCTTCGAAAAAGTGCCCGTGCCTGCCCCTGCAAATCTTCTCGCCCAAGTGTCCTTCCTTACCGAAGACCTTGAGGCCTTCAAAAGATATTTCGACTTTAATAAAGTTGATTTTAATGAGGTCAGGAAGAAGCACAGCAAAGAGATCATTCGTCTCGAGCTCACGGATCCCGAGGGACATCGCGTTTCGATTACGGACTCCTATCACTTGGCGAACGCCGAGGACGTGAATGCCGGCTTACCTCCGTCGAATCCCTCGAATCCGGTTCGCATCATTCATGCAGGCTTTGTCGTGAAGAACCGAGAATCCGTCAATCGCTTGTTCGTGAATGAATTCGGCTTCCGTCCCTATTGGCACGGCGGCATGACCGAAGAGCGAGACGACTGGGTCGCCATGCAGGTCCCCGAGGGCACCGACTGGGTCGAGTACATGCTCAACATCTCGCCCACCGCCGACAAGCACACTCTCGGCGTCATGAACCACATCTCTCTCGGCGTGCCGGATATTCACGCCATTGCCGACCAAATCGCGAAAGCCGGCATCAAAGTATCGGAGCAACCCAAGATCGGCCGCGACGGCAAATGGCAGCTCAATATCTACGACGCCGACCAAACCCGCATCGAATTTATGGAATTCACGCCTGTCCAGAGACCATGCTGCTCCGATTTCACTGGCCCGCACCCCGGCCCAAAGCAGTGACCCATTTCCCAAAGAATCGCGCTCATGTCAAAATTTAGGGCTATGCGAATGACCCAAATGGCCCTCGCCTTGGCTGCCTGCCTCGTGGGCTCCCCTCTCGTCGCACAGGAAAATCCGCCGCGTCCGCGCATTACAGGCATCGACCATGTTCGCGTCTACGTCACCGATGTTAGGAAGTCGCGTCAGTTCTATTCGAAGCTGGTAGGCGTCCGTCCGGTAGGCATGTGTTTTTACACTTCCCTGCCATGCTTCACGGTCGGCTCGTTAGAAAACCAGACGATCCTTCTCGAGAAAACTCCTTCCCTCGCCGCGAAGAATTGGCTCGCGGAAATTGCTTTCCTCACCGACGACGTCGAGCAAATGCGTCGCTATCTTGTCGCCCACGGTGTAAACCCAAGTAAAATCTCGAAAGACCCCAACCCAAGCGACAAGCAACCGTATGATGCCCACTTCGAGGTCCGAGACCCAGAGGGCAACCCCATTTCCTTCATCCAACGGTTCGCTATTCCGGTGGATGACCCGCCGCCCGACGCGGCGTCATACGTGCGAATACTACACGCCGGATTCGTCGTGAAAGACCTCGCGGCCGAAAACCGCTTCTATCTCGACCTCCTGGGATTTCGTCTTTACTGGCGCGGCGGTTTCAAGGACGACGGGCTCGACTGGTATGAAATCCAGGTGCCCGACGGACACGGCTGGATCGAATACATGCTCAACATCCCCGCCAATGCCGACCACAAGGAGCTCGGCGTCCAAAATCATTTTTCGCTCGGCGTAAGAGACATTCACGCTACCGCCGAACAACTTCACAAGAACGGATTGCAGGAATTTGACGGCCCCGAAATCGGCCGCGATGGAAAATGGGCGCTCGATGCATACGACCCCGACGGCACGCGCGTCGAAGTTATGGAATTCACCCCCGCACAAAAAGCCTGCTGCCATCCCTACACCGCGGATCACCCGAAGCCATGACCGTCTTCCGATTCCCGACGCGATCCTTCCACCTCCTGCGTCGCGGCGCGCTGCTCGTCTTCGCGTACAGCAGCTTTCTCGTTCCGCATGCCAGGGCGCAAGATATCGACAAGCCGGTCCAAAACATCGACGAGGAAGTCACTTCCTTCCGCTTTGCCACCGACGGCCGCATCGCCTACTCCGTCCGGCACAACATCAAAACCAAGAAATACGACCTGCAACACGACGATATCTGGATCCAGGACACCAACGGCAAACGCCGCCGCCTCCTGCAGGGCGACAAATTCACTCGCGGCGACCAGCCCTTCTCCTACGCCGTCGATTCCTTCCACTGGTCCCCCAACGGCCGATTGCTCCTCGCGCAGCTTTTCACCGCGAGTGTTGACGAAGGCGGCCGCACCGAGGACTCCTTCACCGCTCTGGGGTTTGAAGACAACGGCAAGGAAATCCATTTCGGCAAAGGGGAAAACCAGATCAAGGACTGCTTCAATCCCATCTGGCTCCAGGACAATTCCACCATCGTCTATCTGACCGAAGAGATTAAGCCGCGCATGCTCTTTTCCTTCCACTACTCCAATATCACGACTGGCCCCGCGGGCCCCGCGTTCGAGGGCCGCACCTTCATCGACTCCGATCGCATTCCCCGTACCAACGCTGCCATCGCCGTCGAACAGGATCGCACGCAGTCCGGCCCTCCGCGCCTCCAGCGACTCGAACTTCTCGCGCAGGACGACAAGGAGATCGCCACGCTCGATGGCTACGCGGGCGGCCTCTCCGTTTCACCAAGCGGCGAAAAAGTTGCTTACTTCATCGACCGCGAGGTTCTCGAGGTCCGCAATCTGGCCTTGCCCAATTACTTCGTTCGCCTCCGTGTCGGCCTCGGCGTTTTCCACTGGTCTCCCGACGAAAATCGCATCATGCTGAAACGCGCCGTCGAACGAAAGTCCGGCGACCTCGTCTGGATCAACATCCCCGCGCTCACCGCTCAAAAATCCGGCAACGCTATTCCCGTCCTCACGCCCACGCCGCAGCCCATTTTCCACGGCCTGTCATTCCGTGAATTCGCCATCTCCCCCGACGGGCGCTTTCTCGCCGTCGTCCTCCCAGGCAAACGCAATCTCGAAATCTTTCCCCTACCGCTCTAGCAAATACCTTTCGAAGCCCGTGGTTTCTCCTCCGAGGGGCGCAACATGCAGCATCCTGTCCCGGCAATACGCTCCCGCCGCCAGATTTCTTTTACCAAATAAATAGCCCGCGCGAACATCCACGCGGGGCTCCTAGCTGCTTCCAATATTTTTCAACTCACGCCAACTGCCCGACCCTCCTCCGATGCTCCACCAAAATGCACGCATCCTCCACCACGATCAACCCCGCCGCCCGCGCCAGCTCCCCGGCCTCCGCATTTTCAATTCCCAACTGCATCCATAAGACTTTTGCGCCAATCTTTATCGCACTCTCGACGACAGGCGGCACGTCCTCCGCCCGTCGAAACACATCCACAATCTCGGTCTTCTCCGGCACATCCTCCAGCCGCGCGTAACTCTTCTCCCCGAGCACTATCGTCTCGTTCGGATTCACGGGAATGATCCTGTATCCAGCGCTCTGCATGTATTCCGTCACTCCGTAACTCGCCCGCGAAGGATTCGAAGACAGTCCCACCACAGCCATCGTCTTATAGGCCTTCAGAATTTCGAGAATTGGATCAGCTGTGGGCCTCATTCCGTCCGGCAACAGCACTCTCATCGCGCGGCCAACTCACCTTTTCCTGCACGTTTTGCCAAAATCTCCGCCATCGCCGCCAGGCACTTCCCGTTCTCTTCCGCAGTCCCCACCGAAATACGAATCGCTTCCGGAAATCCCATCCATCCCAGCGGCCGCACGATCACGCCCAGTGGCAGCAATTCGCCGCAAATCTCTTTCGCTTCCGGTCCCACTTCCATAAAGATAAAATTCGTTTCGCTGGGCACAGGCCGCAATCCCAGCTTGCTCAAACCTTCGCTTAATCTCGCGCGCTCGATTGCGTTTGTCTCGATGCACCGCGTGACGTGCTCGCGGTCGTCCATCGCCGCCAGCGCCGCGGCCTGCGCCACTCCCGAGGTATTAAACGGCGTCTTTAGCTTGTTCATCGCCGCCAGCAGTCCCGGCCGCCCAATCGCGAACCCGATGCGCATCCCCGCCAACCCGTACACCTTCGAAAACGTCCGCAATATCAGCAAATTCGCACGCCGCCGAAAAATCTCTTCCGTCTTCCGGCGGTTCAAGCCCGGCGCATAGTGAACGTACGCCTCATCCAGCACAACCAAAACGCTCTCCGGCACGCGACCAAGAAATTCCTCCAACTGCGCCAGGCCAAATGCCGTCCCGGTAGGGTTGTTCGGGTTCGCCAGATAGATGACGCCCGTCTTCGGCGTAATCGCTTGCGCCATCGCCTCTAAATCAAACGCAAAGCGCTTCTGGGGGACCAGCACCAAGTCCGCCCCGCTCGCCCGGATCGCCACCGAAAACGGCGCATAACTGCCCGACGAAGTCATCCCCTCCAGGCCTGGCCGCAAAAGCACACGCGAAGCCAGATCAATAATCTCGCTCGATCCCAACCCGACAAAAAGCTCTTCCGCCGCCAGCCCCGTCCGCGCCGCCAGCGTCTCGCGCAACAAATGCGCGCCGCCGTCCGGATACCGGTGCGCATCCCTGAGGGCCTGCTTCGCCGCTTCCACTGCCCGCGGCGACGGTCCCAGCGGATTCTCATTCGACGCCAGCTTTACGGCATGAATCTTCAGCTCGCGTTCGACTTCCTCAATCGGCCGCCCGGGCACATACACCGGCAAACCTCGGATGTAATCCGGAATCAACTCCTCAATCGTCCGTGTCATCGAATCCTGTCCACTGCCTGCATGCCAGACATCCGTCCTATTCTCGCATCTTCAAGGGGTTCTTCTCTGTGTCCTCTGCCGACTTCGTGCCCTCTGTGTAAAATTCTTTTCCGTCTATTTTCTTATCGATGGCAATTCTCCACCGGCCGCCTTCTTCAGCTGCTCGATTTCTCTTCCCGTCAAAGCCCGAAACCTTCCAGGCTCCAAGTCCAAAACCAACGGCCCCATCCGCACGCGCCGAATTTTCTCCACCAGATGTCCCACCTTCTCAAACATTCGCCGGATTTGCCGGTTCCGTCCCTCGATCAAAACCACCTCATACCAGGGATTCTCTCCATCCTCGAACAACCGTATTTTTGCCGGCGAAGTCCGCACCCGCCGCCCATCTTCCAACTCAATCACAATGCCCGCCCGCAACCGCGCAATCCTTTTTTCATCCGGCTTTCCGCTCACCTTCACCAGATACGTCTTCGGCATGTGCGAGCCAGCCTTCATCATTCTTTCCGCCAGCGCACCGTCATTCGTCAGCAACAGCAATCCCTCGCTGGCGTAATCCAGCCGCCCCACCGGATACACGCGTCCCACGCCCTTCCCCAGAATCTCGACCACCGTCGGCCGCCCCTCCGGATCACTGACGGTCGTCACATACCCCTTCGGCTTGTTCAGCATAAAATAGAGCAACTTCTCCGGCCGCGCGATCGCCGCGCCGTCCACGCAAATCACATCCTGCTCCGTATCCGCTTTTGTACCTAATTCCTGCACAACCGTCCCATTGACCGTCACGCGGCCGCTCAAAATAATCTCTTCCGCCTTGCGTCGCGACGCTACGCCGCAAGCCGCCATAATTTTCTGCAGTCTCTCAAGAGCCATCAGCGCGATTGTTCCCGCAATTCCATGCCAGCTGGTCGGTAGGATCGTTCTCTAACGCGGCTTCTTCGCTTCTCTTCTCCGTGAAACCTGGTTCCTCTCTGAACTCTGTGTAAATGCTTTCCTTCGTTCCTGGCCCAACCCCTCATCCTTCTTTCCCGAAGCGCTCATCCGCAAAGCCGCCACTTCCTTCTCTGGCAGCAGTCGATATCTCCCCCGCGGCAATCCCTCCACGGTCAGCGACCCCAGCCCAATGCGCATCAACTTTTCCACCGGATGCATTTCCTTCATCAAAAGTCGCCGCAACTCATCCTTCTTCGAATCCCGCATCCGCACCTCATACCAAAAATTCGCCGCCCGGCCGCGGGAAGCGTCCGGCTGTCGCACGGTTTTCATTTTCAAGCCGATCTCTTTGCCCAATCGATCCAAGTCCCCAAGCGTCAGCATCCCCTTCACCTTGACGTGATAGACCTGCTCGATCTGCGCCCAATTCTTCAACATCTCGGCCGCCAAATCCCCGTCATTGGTCATGAACACCAACCCCGAGGCCGCATACTCCAGATTCCCTACCGGAAACACCCGCTCCGGCAAGCCCCGCAAATAATTCCGCAGAGTCTTCCGCCCCTCGGGATCAGCCATCGCCGAAACCACTTCCGGCGGCTTGTGCAAAGCCAAATAAATATTCCTCTGCGCCGCCGTCCCCACCCCCACCGTCCGCCCCGCGGCCACAATCCGGTCGGTCGCCGGGTCCGCCTTCGTCCCCAGCTCCCGCACGACGACCCCGTTCACGCGCACCTGCCCGCTCAAAATCAGCTGCTCCGCATGCCGCCGCGAAGCAATCCCCGCCCGTCCAATAATCTTCTGCAATCGTTCCTGCATACTCCCTTTCCAAGCCACCGACCAAACCGGGGCTCCTCAGGCGGGCGTACGGTTTCAGCCATTTGGCGAGGTTCTACTGGGCCTCTCAGCTCTTCTTCAGCTCTATCCCGCCATTGGTCGTCGCCACTTTCAACTCTCGCCCGCCTCCGCCCACCGTTCCCGAAAGCTCCTTCGAGCTAAAGCGCCCCTGCACGCTAATCGGAAAGTCCGTACGAATCCCGCCATTGGTCGTAGCTGCATCCACTTTGAATTCCGCGGAAGCTGGCAGCGTGACATCCACACTGCCATTTGTGGTTGCTTCCTCCAATTCGCCGCTCCATTTCGCGTTGCCCATATTCACGCGCACTCCACCGTTGGTCGTCCGCGCCGACGCCCATTCGCTCGTAGAAACTTCCACGTCGCCGTTCGTCGTCTCCGCCTGCACCACGCTGTCCAGCTTCACGCAGTGCACGGCGCCGTTCGTCGTCATCGCATGGAGCCGCACGCCGCGGGGCACTTGCACGTCGAAATTGATTTTCGCGTGATGGCCGCCCCATCTCCAGTTGTTTGACTCCGACGAAATGCCGCCACGGTGGCACCGTCCAGGCGTCTTATCCTTCGCATACACGGCGCAGATCGTCACGCCATCCGCGTACTCGACGACCTCGATAAACAATTCCCGGTCGTCATCGCTCCCTTTCCTCATGCCTTCTACACGCCCCGCATCCCCGGAAGCCTTGCTCGCTCCAATCTCTCCATTTCGATTGATCACTTCCAGCGTCTGCCCGGCCTTCAGATTACCTTGCCAATGAAAATCGCCCTCGGCAAAGACCGTGCGCTTCTCGTCCTGCGCCCGCGCGGTCACACCAGAAAACAGCGAAATCACCGCCACACAAACCGCCCCGGATATCCAGCCCTGCAGGAAACTCTTTATCTTGTTCATGGTTCTCCCTCCCAAACCGTCGTCTTTTTCTTGAAGCGGCCTGCCGCCCTCATTCAGTACGGAGCCCGAATCACTTTGGTTCCCAAGAGTTTTTGCGTTCAAGACCCTTAGACTGCCCTCAGCGGATTCCACTTTCGGCGCTTTTCAGGGGGTGCCCGTTTTGCCTTTCCCCTGCGGCCGCTCCGTCAACGGGCGGCCCAAATGGCCGCAGCTCGGTCATGAAGCAAGTTCTGTGTGACGACAGGATAGAAGTGCGCCCGGGGGTGCCCCAGGCTGACGTTTTCTGAACTTTCCTGTTTTGCTTTCTGAATCTGTCGGCTTCTATTCCCCCGCCGCGGTCGACTTCACGCTCGGCGGCAACGGCTCCTCATCCAACTCCCCTGCCGGCATGCCTTCTGCCGTCGCTCGCGCCTCATGCTCGCGAAACGCTTCCGCCTCCGCCAACTCCTCTTTCACGTGCTCCATCGCTTCAGCCGCCGTGTCCTGGGAATGCTCGGCCGACACAACCACATCAGCAACAGTCTCCGCCCGGACACCTGCCGCCACGACCGCTTCCTGACTCTCGTTTCGCCCGGCTGCCTTGTTCTCTCCGGCAGCTCCTTCGCCATCGTTAAACTCCTCGCTCCCGGGCGCCACGCCCTCATCGCTCCCCAACGCTTCCCGCGCCAGTGCCTCAAACTCCTTCAAACTCGGCAGCTCCTCCAAATGGCTCAACCCAAAGCGCATCAAAAATTCCTTCGAAGTCTTGTAAAGAATCGGCCGTCCCATCACTTCCTTCCGCCCCGCCGTTGTAATCAACCGCTTATCCAAAAGCGTGCTGATGACTCCCGAAGTATTCACCCCGCGAATCTCCGAAATCTCCGGCGAGGTCACCGGCTGCTTGTAGGCAATCACCGCCAGCGTTTCGAGCGCCGGCATCGTCAACCGCAGCGGCGGCCGCAGACTCTTGATAAATCTCCGCACCACATCATGCTGCTGGGGCTTGGTATAAAGTTTGTACCCGCCAGCCACCGCTCGAATCTCAATCCCCCGCTCCTCCACAGCGTAACTGGCCACCAGCTCATCGAGCGAAGCCTGCACGACAAGCTTCTCTTCCCCCAGCGCCTTCGCCAGCTGCTCAATGGTAGCCGGCTCATCCGCCGCATAAATAATCGCTTCGAGTGCCGCTTTTCTCTCTTCCTGCGTCATGCTGAACTCTCTCTTCCCTGCGGTTCCTGAAATCTGGTCGTTGCTCTTCTTTCTGAACTATGTGTCTCTCTCGGTAAGCTCTCTTTCTCTTCTTTCGTCTCTCGGCTTCCCCTGTTCTCCCTGTGCTCTCCGCCCCCTCTGTCTAAAATCTTTTTCTCCGGGCTTTGGCTGTCAGCTCTGGACCTCAACGATCACCTGTACTCCTCGTCAATTTGCCGGATCCCGCCGGCCTCATCAAAAATCACATCAAACGAGTTCCCCTTCTTCACCACAATCTCCCCAAACTGCTTCTCCTGCGCCAACCCGACCGCCTGCAATTTCACCATCTCCAGTACCGCCAAAAACGCCACAATCATCGCGTGCCGCGAAGGACAAGCTTCAAAAAACGAAATCAAGCTAACGCTATTATCCGGGCTAGCCAGAATCTGCGCCCGCAATGCCGCAATCATCTGGGCCACAGTAAACTGCTCATGCTGCAACTCAATCCGCGAAACTTCCTTCCGCCGCTCCAATACCTGTTGAAACACCTTCACCAAATCCACAAGCGAAACGACCAGCTCGCCTTCCGTCCCCTGGTCGTTATAGAGCGACTTGTCCGGCACCGACCACACGTTCTCTTCCACCTGCTGCTTCTGATACAAAAGCTGCGCCGCATTCTTGAATTTCTCGTGCTCCACAAGCCGCTGCACCAGCTCCGCCCGGGGATCGCCCTCGACCCCATCCTCCGCAGCCAAAGGATCCGGCGGCAAAAGCATCTTCGACTTGATGTAGATAAGCGTGGCGGCCATGTAAATAAAATCCGCCGACACATCCACATTCAACTCTTCCAGCTTGTGCAGGTATTCGAGGTACTGCGCCGTAATCAGCGAAATCTGAATATCATGAATATTCATCTCCTGCTTCTTGATCAAATCCAGCAGGAGATCCAGCGGTCCCTCATACAAGGGTATGTTCACCTTGTAAGCCGCGTCCCGCGTCAACTTATTCCCAGGCGTCGCCATCCATCCTTGCCTTTATAGGGGCACGGTTCCTCGCGCCCTTTCCATGCAACCACTCAAGAATTCCCGGCCAACGTTCGGCCGCCAGCGCCAAAGACATGCGCCGACTCCCCGGCCCCCTGCGTCTCGGCGTTAGCCCTCTTCTTCGGTTTTATCGCCACGGTGCGCTCGAGCCGCGTATCCCGCGCCCGATATACTTTTCCCCTCCCGCCCGTGCCCAGCGGCCCGATTACTTCGTAAGGCCCAGGTTTTGTTCCGGGAGAAAGCTCCATGGTTGCCGGGAATTATAGTCTATTCTTCCTAGGGCCGTCCTCGCGCTTTTCATCCCCATCCCCGGACTCCAGTCCGTGTCCTTTCCTATCTCGCTACGCCCAACTCGCCAGTTCTTTTCTCTTCTTCTCCCATCCAAACACCGCTTCCCTGACCCGCCCGATCGTCTTCTTCGCCTCCAGGCGAGCCCGCTTCGATCCGTCGTCAATAATCTCCAGCACGCCCTTCGGATCGTTCTCCCACTTGATCCGCTGTTCTCGTTTTGGCGCGATCCACTTGATCAAATTGTCCGCCATTGCCGACTTGCACTCAATGCAACCAATCCCCGCCGTCGTGCACCCTTGCCGCACCCACTCCAATCTCCCGGGCTCCCCCGGAGAAAAGAGTCTATGCCAGTCGTATACCGGGCACACATCCGGATTTCCCGGGTCCGTACGTCTCTTCCGAGCGGGGTCCGTCACCATCACTTTCGTCTTCTTCCGTATCTCCTCATCCGTCTCGCTCAACGTAATCGCATTCCCATAACTCTTCGACATCTTCCGCCCATCAAGTCCAGGTATCCTCGGCGTGTTTGTCAGCATCACCTGCGGCTCGACCAAAGGGTCGGGCATGTCAAGAAATGAGTTTGCACCCGGGATAGCGTCCAGAAAGTTTACTAACCCGCTTTCCTGAATAAACTGACGAATTGCCGGTGCGGCGGAGGTGCTTCTAACGTCCTTAGAAGCGTCGGCTCCTTGCTTACGAACTTTAGAAACGTCCTCCAAAATCAAGCGAAGCTCGGCGGGATATTTCTCGGGTTGTGCCGCACCTCTCCCGATGAGGTAATCGACGATTTCCGGCCTTACGGTGAAGAGCGTTCCATTGAATCGCCGAACAATCTCGCGGCTCAACTCCACATGCGAGACCTGATCCTCCCCCACCGGCACGTAAAGCTGTGCTCTTTCTTTGCCCGCCTCGGCGGGCGCGCTGTAAATCACAATATCTGCTGTCTGCAAACACGGATACCCCAAAAACCCATAGTTGTGCAGATCCCTATTCTTCACCTGCTCCAATGCCTCTTTATAGGTCGGCACTCGCTCCAGCCAACTCAAGGGCGTCACCATCGACAGCAACAAATGCAGCTCGGCATGCTCCGGCACCAAAGACTGCTGAAAAATCACCGACCTGGCCGGGTCCAACCCCGCCGCCAGGTAATCCGTCATGATCTCCATGGTGTTCTGCGCTATCCCCGACGTATCCGCATAATCGCTGGTCAGAGCATGCCAATCCGCAATAAAGTAAAAGCACTCGTACGCTGGGTCATTCTGTAAACGCACCCAATTTTCAAGCGCCCCAAAGTAATGCCCGATGTGCAGCCTGCCCGTAGGCCGCATCCCGCTAACCACCCGACTCCTCTTCTTCCCCTCAGCCTCTGTCGTCAACCCGCTCTCCTCTTCTCTCTGTACTCTGCGCTCTGAATAAACATTCCTTCCCTTGCCCTGACAAAAGATTGGGTTACGGGTACTACCTGTATTGGGTATTTTTTCAGTCCCAAGTCCGTCACCGCCTTGCTCATCCAGGTCGCCGAGAACCCGCACTGCCCCGAGCGCTCTTCCTCGAGAACATAAAATTCCTCAGAAGCGACGCTTGCGCAAAACCCCGGTGGCAGTGAAGGTTAACTACGCCGGTTTCCCGGGCGCGCCCAGCAGCTCCCGGGCGATGATCGTCCTCTGGATCTCGCTGGTCCCCTCATAAATCGTAATTACCCGCGCATCGCGGTACATCCGCTCGACATCCGACTCCCGCGAATACCCCGAGCTCCCATGAATCTGCACTGCCCTGGCCACCACCCGGTTCACCATCTCGCTGGAAAAAAGCTTCGCCTTGGACGACGCCGCGCCCAACTTCCCCGGGTGCGTATCCTTGAGCCATGCCGCATGATAAACCAGCCCGCGCGCCGCCTCGATCTCCGTCTGCATGTCTGCCAGCATCCATTGGATCGCCTGAAATTCGCCAATCGACTTCCCAAACGCCCGCCTTGCCTTGACATGCCGGAGCGACTCGTCCAACGCTCCCTCGGCCAATCCAAGCGCCTGCGCGGCAATCCCGATCCGCCCGCCGTCCAGGGCGCTCAGCGCAATCTTCAATCCCTGCCCCTCTTCACCCAGCCGGTTCTCGCGCGGCACCTCGCAATCGTTCAGCAAAATCTCGACGGCGGGCGTACTCCGCTGCCCCATCTTGTCCTCGTGCCGCCCCACCTTGAACCCGGGAAACCCCGGCTCCACCAGAAACGCCGTAATGCCCTTGCCGCCCGCGTCCGGGTCGGTCTTCGCGAACACGATAAAGAGGCCAGCGACGTGGCCGTTGGACACCCAGGTCTTGGTGCCGTTCAACCGATAGACATCGCCGCTGGCACCGGCTGCCGGCGTCAGCCCGGGCGGCTCAGATGTTCTTGCCCCAACACCCGACCCCCTACGCTCTGCCGCTACGGCGCGCGCCTGAATCCCCGCCGCGTCCGATCCCGCCGCCGGTTCCGTCAAACAAAACGAACCAAGGATTTCTCCCGTGGCCAGGCGCCGCAAATATTTTTTCTTCTGCTCTTCCGTCCCAAATTTCGTCAGCGGCACCTGCACGGCCGAATTCGTCACGCTGAGCGAGGTAGCCATCGCCGCGTCCACGCGCGCTACTTCCTCAAGCATCAGCACATAGGAAAGCGTATCCAGCCCGGGGCCGCCCCACTCTTCAGGAATCATCATTCCGCAGCAGCCCAGCTCGGCCAGACTCTTGATCTCTTCGGCAGGAAAACGCTCTTCGCGGTCGCGCTGCTTCACCCGGGGCCGCACTTCCGCATCCATGAATCGGCGAACCGTATCCCGTATCAGTTTTTGGTGGTCGTTAAGCGAAAAATCCATCAGTTGAATGTACGCGAGGTACGCACGATGCTATCACACCGAGAAGCAGTCCCAAATAGAGCGGGCCCGAGAAGCCCGAGAATCTGCGCTTGGGGGACGCGAACTCCGCTCGTCCCGAGGCGCTGAAAATGCCGCTCGGATCTCGATCTGTCTCTATCACACGAAAATCCCAGAACGAGGGGACCCGGATACCCGCCGGGTACCGTGCCATTTACAGTTTAAATAGTTCGCGCAGACGCTTGGCTTGGGCGCGGCTTACGGGGACTTCGGTCGATTTCTTGTCGTTCATTTTCAGGATGAAGGTGGAGTTGAACCAAGGGACGACTTCCTTGATGTGCTGCGTGTTCACGAGGTAGGAGCGGTGCGGGCGCCAGAACGATTCAGAATCGAGCGTGGCGTTTAGTTCTTCGAGCGTGCGATAGTTCGACGAACCTTCCACCTCGCGCGTCACGACGACAATGGCGCTGCCGTCGGTCGTTGCAAAAATAATGTCTTCGCCATTGACGAGCAGCAGCCGCTGCTGCGACTGCACCAGCACTTTCACTCTTTGCGGCGCGCTCTTCGCGGCGCCGAGTTGGCTCACGAGCTGCTCGAGGCGCTCGGTCGTCGAGGTCTGCGTGTCGAGCATCTTTCGAGCGCGCTGAATGGCCTTCGCGATGCGCGCTTTGTCGAATGGCTTCAGCACGTAATCGACGGCGTTCACATCGAACGCCTGCACGGCGTATTGATCGAACGCGGTGGCAAATACCACGTGCGGCATTTTCATTTTTCGTTCGACTATTTTCTTGAGGACGCCAAAACCGTCGAGCCCCGGCATCTGCACGTCAAGGAAAACGAGATCGGGTGAGTGCTCCTTGATCAGCGCCACGGCTTCCACGCCGTTCTTCCCTTGGCCGATAACGTTGACTTCGGGAAAGGCCTTCAGCAGGAAAGCAAGTTCTTCCCGCGCCGGCTTCTCGTCATCGACGATGATGGTATTGATCGGCATTGCCAATTCTCTCGGAGCTGCCTTCGCCGATCGCCTCGACGCTTCGGCAGGGGCGCGATAGATCGCGTCCCTACAGTGTATGATAACGGCGGAGAAAACGTACGGACTATGCCGCCCAAAGCACCTAGCCGCACCACCGCCAGAGTCCTTCGCAGCAAAATGATTTACAAGGGTCCCGTCTTCGGGCTGCGCCGCGATGAGATCATCGAGCCCAGCGGCCTGCGCGTCACGCGCGAAGTCATAACGCACCCCGGCTCGGTCGTCGTTCTCCCCGCCCTGCCAGATGGCCGCATTGTCATGATTCGCCAGTATCGCCACGCCACGCGGCAATTCCTTTGGGAATTGGTTGCAGGCCGCATCGACAACGGCGAAAATCCGCGACGCGCGGCCGCCCGCGAACTGATCGAAGAAACCGGCTACCGCGCCAAACGCTTCCACGTTTTTCTAGATATTTTCCCCACGCCCGGTTTTCTCGAGGAGCGCATGTACATTCTTCTCGCCGAAGATCTGACACCCGGAGAAGCGGAGCCGGAAGAAGACGAGAAGATCACCTGCAAGGCTTTCACGCACGGCGAAATTGAACAGATGATTCGCCGCAACAAGATCCGCGACGCGAAGTCCGTCGCCGGAATCCTGTACTACCTGCGCTTCCTGGTCCGCTCCTGATTCCGCCCGGAGTATGCACAGCTCTGCCGAAACGCCCGACTCCTTGCCGCCATGGCAGAGGCTTTTATTCGCCGCAACGATTTTTCTCGGGGCTTTTCTTCTCTTTCTGATCGAACCGCTCTTCGCCAAACTAATTCTTCCCTGGTTCGGAGGTTCCGCCGCCGTCTGGGCGATATGCCTGGTCTTTTTTCAATCGGCGCTTCTTCTCGGCTATCTCTACGCCGACGCCACGATTCGTCGCCTTGTACCACAGCGCCAATCCGTCCTCCACCTGGGACTTCTTCTCGTCAGCCTGATGTGGTTGCCGATCGCGCCCGAAATATTCTGGCGCTCGCATGTAGAAATCGATCCAGCCTGGCGCATCCTCGGCCTGCTCACGTTTTCGCTCGGCCTGCCGTTTGTTTTGCTCAGCGCCACAAGCCCGCTGCTGCAAACGTGGTACGCCCGCCGCGCCTCCGGCCGTTCGCCCTATCCTCTTTTTGCTCTCTCCAATCTCGCTTCCCTTCTCGCACTTCTCAGCTTTCCGTTTCTGATCGAACCGCGCCTTTCTTCTCGCGAGCAATCTATCCTCTGGTCTTCCCTTTACGGACTCTTCGTAATCTGCTGCGCGCTCTCCGCGTGGCTCAGCCGCAACTACATGCCGCAAGCGTTCCTTCGAAACGAAACTCCTGAAGCGACGGAACGGGAAGCACCGGCAGGAGACACTCCGCCCGCGTTAGGCAGCAAACTGCTCTGGCTGAGTTTTTCCGCATGCGGCTCGATGATGCTACTCGCGGTGACGAATCACCTTTCGCAGAATGTCGCTCCCGTGCCGCTCTTGTGGGTTGTGCCTCTCGCTCTCTACCTCCTTTCGTTCGCTCTGGTCTTTGCGAAACGCCAGTTCTACGGGCGCTGGTTTGTGGCACGGCTTCTCGCCGTCGCGTTGGGCTGCGCCGGTTACGCCATCCATGATGCTTCCGTCACGCACGCAATTCAGATCAGCGTGCCGCTTTTCTGCGGGACGCTTTTTGTTGCTTGTCTCTTTTGTCATGGCGAACTCGTTCAGCGAAAGCCTCAGGTTCGCTACCTCACCTCGTTTTATTTGACTATCGCGCTCGGAGGCGCGCTTGGCGCGGTCTCTGTTGGCTTGCTCGCTCCACACATCCTTTCCGGGGTTTACGAACTGCCGATCATTCTGCTGCTCACGGCTGTTTTAGCAGCCATTGTGCTCTGGGGCGAAGGCTGGTGGGCGCGAATTTTCTGGGCCGGTATGGCCATCGCGATGGGAGCAGTGCTGGTGCTGAACATTCGAGAGACCGGAGAAGACACCGTCAGAAGGATGCGCAATTTTTATGGGGCGCTCCGCATTCAGGAATTCAACACCGGCCTCAAATTGCCGTACCGGAGCTTGGTTCACGGAACGATCCAGCACGGCGCGCAATATCTTTCCTTCCCGGAAAATCGCAACCCCACGACGTACTACGGCAGGAGATCGGGTGTCGGTCTGGCGCTGCGATTTTGCTGCGAAGGGGCGAAGCGAGTCGGAGTGATTGGACTCGGAACGGGAACGCTCGCCGCCTATGGAAAACCTGGCGACTCGTTCCGCTTTTACGAAATCAATCCGCAGGTCATCGCCGTCGCGAATGGCTGGTTTACGTTCCTCAAACAGAGCCCGGCAAAGTCTGAAATCATTCTCGGGGATGCGCGGCTGTCGCTCGAGAGCGAGCCGCCGCAACAATTTGATGTACTGGCCGTCGATGCGTTTTCAGGCGACGCTATCCCCGTGCACCTGCTCACCAAGGAGGCCTTTGCCGTATATTTCCGGCACCTGAAGCCGGACGGTATTCTCGCGGTGCACACCTCAAACACATATCTGAACCTCGCGCCTGTGGTGAAACTGCTGGCCGAGGACGCGGATTACCCGACGCGGCTGATTGCGAGCGAGGAAGATGCTTCGATGATGATTTCCTCGGCCGACTGGGTGCTGGTTACGCGCAATCAGGAGTTCTTGAATAAGCCGGAGACCTTTCCGGGCAGTCAAACCATCGAAGTTCCGGCACGGCTTCGTCTCTGGACCGACGACTACAACAATCTTTACGAAATCCTTAGGCCAGTCAGCTACTCGACACGCTCTTCGGGTGGTTCCTGAAACCGGTTTGCTGCGAAAGTCAAAAGCGTGCAACAAATGATGCACGGCGTAAAACCCGAATACGCAAACCCTGTGTTCGCTTGCACTTGCGGGGGCGCGCGAGCAGCGAGCCGCGGAAAGAAGCTGCCCTTTTTTCACTGAATCGTTTTTATACAGGCAAAACCGTTCACTTTTTGCCGGAAGAAAACGATTGCTCACTTGACTGAAATCATCTTTCTGGTACACTCCGCGCAATTTATGGAAAGTAGCGGCTGCTTTCGTCCCGAATTAGCCGCTGAGAGAAACATCCAGGTCTCCATCAGGAGGAGCACATAAGTGCAAGGAACCGTAAAATGGTTTAATAACTCAAAAGGGTACGGCTTCATAGGGCGCGACGATGGTCCAGACGTTTTTGTTCATTATTCCGCTATTGTGGGTGATGGCTACCGCACCTTGCAGGAAGGAGATGCGGTAGAGTTCGAGATTGTCCAGGGGCCGAAGGGCCCCCAGGCAGCGAACGTGCAAAAGCCAGCGTAACTACTCAAGGACTCATTCGGCCGGCAGAGAACGCCCCTCTGCCGGCCCTTTTTATTGGGAACGGAAGCGACCCGTGAGTAGCGGAGAGCGGCGGCGCGGCACCCTAAACGGGCACAACAAGGAATCTACACAGCGGCACCGAGAGCACAGTGGGCAGAGAGAAGCGTAGAAGTGCCTGAAAGGGCCCACCGGACCCGAGCCTCTGCCCGCTATCCACTCCTAGGGCGCGGCAAGGCGGCCAATTTGGAGTCGGAAGAAAGCATCGGCGTCGGAATGCATGCATACTTGTGCGTTCAGAGGGCCGGGCTCGCGGCGAGTAAAACCCTTATCGTCCACCGAGATGTGCATGGGCTCGACGGGGCAGATTTTTGGATCGAGGATAAAAGCGACGGTCACAGGATCGAAGAGAGTGGGTGTTTCTTGTCCCCACTCGTGGTAGAGCAGCGTTAGAGAGTCGGTAAGCGGAGTTCCCTGCTTGAAGAGAAAGGCGCGTTTGGTCTCCTCCAGCTTTAACTGTGTCGAGTCAAGCGGCATCACGAAGAGCGGTACGCCGGAAAGAAAGAGTTTCTTGGCGGAGGGGATGTCGTTGACGATGTTCCATTCCGCGTCGGGCCCGCGCCCGGGACAGAACCACAACTCGCCGTAGCCGCACTCGATGGAGCCGCCCATCATGACCACGCGTTTGAGTTTGAGGAAAGTTCCAGGGTCCTTCTCGATCAGCGACCCAACGTTGATCAGCGGGCCGATGGCAATCAGCGTGATTTGGCCGG
Source organism: Acidobacteriota bacterium (assembly GCA_013289955.1). Classification (GTDB taxonomy): domain Bacteria; phylum Acidobacteriota; class Terriglobia; order Acidiferrales; family UBA7541; genus Acidiferrum. The sequence goes on along the minus strand of JABCYZ010000006.1, from coordinate 59,170 downwards.
GATAGCGGCGAATCTGCTCGAGGATGAAATCCGCGGCGCTGGGATGAGAGACCTTGCGGAAGTGACCACCCTCGCCAAAGCGTTGTTGATTCATCACATTTGTGGTGTGAGTGGGTGAGCCGGCGAGAACCGGAATGTCGGTGCGGCCGGCTTCGCCGAGGAGCCGGTCGAGGATTTTGGCTCTGGCTTCCGTGTCTCCGAACGTGGTGGAGATACCGAGAATCTCGAGCTCGGGGCTCTTGAGAGCAAGGGCGATTGCAAAGGCGTCGTCGATATCGTCGCCAATGTCCGTATCGATGATGACCTTCTCGGGCAGGCTCGCCGCCTGCGGGGACTTCTGTGTTTGCGCAGGCACGCCGGGAACCAGAAGAATTGCGGACAAAATCCGGAGCATCGAAAGGCGCACCCTGCCTCCCTGGAAATCTATCTGGCCCGCACACACCGGGCTCTAAAACTTCTCTGAAGCGCGTTCTACAGGGAGAGTCTATCGCAGAGCCGGCGTCGGTATTGCTCGATTCTGGAGAATTTTTCTTCCGGGTGAACCGTCCGGAGGACTACTCCAGGGGCGGGAAGCTGAAATACCGGGAATCCGGCGGGGTGAATAGAAAATAGCCGGCGGCAATCAGCAGCAGGAGGTGGGGGAGAGACATCGAGAGCGAGTTCAACCCACTGGAGATGACGTGAAACGCGATCCAAGCCAGTAACAGCCAGCGCGCCCAATTGCGTCCCTTGAGCAGGAAGACTCCCGCCAGAACGGCGATGAGTTCAAAAAGCACGATCAGAATCATCCAAAAATCCAGCGCGCCTTTGATCAGGTGATAGAGGAGAGCCCCCAGGCCCACAAGAATGAATAGCCAGCCGAGGAAGGCGACGGCAAAGGGGCGTTTCATGGCTTTGGGCGGCTGAGAGGCGGCAGCCAGCGAGCAGTGTACTGGAAAAACCTGCCTTGAGTTAACCAAGGAATGCGGCTGTCACCGGGGCTGTTCGCGCGCGTGCCTTTCCGAGGAGACTGGCTTTATAATCCCTGCCATGGACAACAAACAGATCGCCCGCATCCTGCGCGAAACTGCGCAACTCCTGGAAATTGATGGGGCCATTATTGGACGCTACCGCAGCTATGAAAAGGCCGCCGAGTTGATCGATGGCCTGCCGGAATCGATTGCGCAGCTTGTGACCACCCCGGACAAACTGGAAGAGCTTCCGGGAATCGGCGAGCGCATGGTGGAACATCTTCAGGAGATCGTGAAGACCGGAGACTACGCGCTGCGCAAAAAACTGCTGAAAAAATATCCAGCGACGATTCTGGATTTGCTCGAGCTGCAATCGCTGGGGCCAAAGAAGGTAGCGTTTCTGTGGTCGCACTTTAAAGCCGGAACGGTAGCCGATGTGGAGAGAGTCGCGAAGGAGGGCAAACTTCGTGATTTACCGGGATTCGGCGAAAAAACCGAGCAGAATATCCTGAAAGCGATTGAGGTATTCAAGAAGTCTTCGGGGCGGTTTCACATCGATGCGGCAGAGGCCGCGGCGGCGGAAATCATTTCGCACATCAAGAAAGCGGGAAAAGCGGTGGAGGAAGTAACTCCGGCAGGTTCGCTGCGTCGCGGCAAGGAGACGGTGGGAGACCTGGATCTGCTGTTGACGCTTGGCGTGGGGCATACCGGACAAAAACAGATTGATGCGTTGGCCAAGCACATTCTGGAGTTTCCCGGGATCGACCAGACACTGGCGCGTGGGGAGAACAAAGTCAGCTTCACGTTGCAGAACGGGCTGCAGGTGGATGTGCGGCTGCTCGAGAAGGAGAGTTTTGGCGCGGCGCTGCTTTATTTCACGGGCTCCAAGGAACACAACGTTGCGCTGCGCGGGCGAGCCAACGACATGGGGCTGACGCTCAACGAGTACGCGCTGGCGACGCTCAAAGGTGAAAAGCCCGTCGCCGGGCGCACCGAGGAAGAGATTTACGCAAAGCTGAAGCTGGACTACATTCCGCCGGAGCTGCGCGAAAACACTGGCGAAATTGCCGCGGCCGAGTCGCACAAACTGCCGCACCTGATTGAATGGAACGACGTGAAGGGCGATTTACAGATGCACTCGACGGCCAGCGATGGAAAGAATTCCATCGAGGAGATGGCCGAGGCCGCGCGCAAACTGGGGCATCAGTACATAGCGATAACCGATCACTCGAAAGCCGTCACGGTGGCGAACGGTCTGGATGAAAAGCGCATGGCCGCGCATATCAGAAAGATTCGCGAAGCGAGCGCCAAGGGGCTCGGGATTCGCGTGCTGGCGGGAGCCGAAGTCGACATCCTGAAGGACGGTTCGCTGGATTATTCGGACGAGCTGCTGGCGCAATTGGATGTGGTGGTGTGCTCGATTCACTCCTATTTCAATTTGGAGCGAGCCGCAATGACGGACCGGATGATGGCCGCCATCGAGAATCCCTACACGCAGATCATCGGACATCCAACGGGGCGCCTGCTGCGGCGGCGGGACCCCCTCGACTATGACATGGAGAAGATCCTGGAAGCCTGCGCCAGGCATGGCGTAGCGATGGAGTGCAATTCGTATCCCGACCGATTGGATTTGAAAGACGTGTACCTGCGCATGTGCAGGGACCGTGGCGTCAAGGTGGTCATTTCGACCGACTCGCATAATGCGGGGAATCTGGCGTTCATCCGCTACGGCGTGACGATGGCGCGGCGCGGCTGGCTCGAGAAGCGCGATGTCATCAATACGCTGCCAACGGAAGAGTTTCTGGCTGCGCTGCGTGCCAAACCCGGAGTTAGCAAGAGCAAAGCGGCGACCGAGAAAAAGTCTGCCGCCAAACGCTGACGGGCTCTCGAGATGTCCACCTCGGGGCGCGATCTTGTCGCGTCCGTCAGACGAATCGGGTTACGCAGCGTCTCTAGGAAGAGGCCAGACACAGTGGCCGAGGGCGGAAGGTGAGAAAGGGAACATTTTCTACCGGGGTCTCGTACCTACTGATAGAACGGCTAGTTCGAAGACGATGTTACGGAGGCTTTCTGCCATGAAACTCGATCCCCACCCCACGACAGTGCTTCGTTGGGGGATACTCGCCAGCGCCTTGCTTGCCGCGGCCGTCGGCGCGCCACACGCCAGGGCGACGGACTGGCCCTCGAAAACCTATAGCATCTCGGGTCGAGCGAATGTGCGCATCGACACCAATGACGGCAGCGTGCGCGTCACCACAAGCGACAGCAAGAGTGTCGAGTTTCGCGTCGACTATGAAGGCTATGAGCTGGACAAGAACCTGCACATTGAATCGCACCAGAACGGCGACCAGGTGGAGTTGATTGCGCGCGTTACCGGACATTGGGGATTTTCCTGGGGCGGGCATGGGAGGAGACTGCATATCGAAGTGCGCATGCCCCAAAATGCTGATTTGAATGCACATACGGGAGACGGTTCGGTCGAAGCCAGCTCCCTCAATGGAAGCGTCACGGTGGAAACGGGTGACGGGTCCATTCGGGCAAATAGTCTTACGGGAACGATCGATCTGCACACGCACGACGGCAGCATAAACGTCGATACGCTGAAGGGCGAGATAAAGCTGCATACCGGAGACGGCTCGATTGAAGCTCGCCAGTTGGACGGTAAGCTGGACGCCGATAGCGGCGATGGCCATGTGAGGGTTTCGGGGAGATTCGACGGCCTGCTCATTAAAACGGGCGATGGAAGTGTGGATACGCATGTTCTTCCGGGGTCGAAGATGGCTGACAGCTGGAACATACGGACAGGCGACGGAAGCGTGGATTTGGCCCTGCCGGGCGACTTTCAGGCAAACATTGATGCCAGCACTGGCGACGGACATATCAGCGTGGGCCTGCCTGTAACTGTGGAAGGAACGTTTAGCAACTCGCAGCTTCATGGAAAGATGAACGGCGGTGGCCAGTCCCTGACCGTGCACACGGGGGATGGGTCGATCCGGCTGAGCAAGGCATAGACCTGGACTGCTATTATGGGCATCCGAGAGCGCTCGTCGTTGCATCTCCTTTGAGACATCGCGGGCGAGTACTATTACCGGAAAAATGTGCCTTGTGACTGACACTTGTCTCCAATTGGTGACGCGATTTCATATTCCATAGATGTATCTCATTGAAAACACAAAGATTGTGTTTGGAAGTCCAACTGCCCTTCCTTATTGTGTTCTAGTAAGGGGGTTTCCCGTGATCGTGGTCATTCTCGGATTCGCCATGGTGGCTTTGGTTTCTATGACCATTGCCAGCTCCATCTTCTCGATCGACCGCCGACGCGGGTCCTGAGCCAAGGCTCGACGGATCCGGCCAGGCGCAAGCTCTGGAATTTTCCTTGGCCGCTCGCTGTTGGTTGCTAAAGCAGTTCCCTTCCGCGTTCTTCCCTTTGGACAGTCGCCCATTCAGGAGCATAATCAAGCGCTCAACAAGGGCGATTTGATGGCCAATCCATCCACTGGAACCGCAGCACGGCCGCTCGCGCGCGAAGCGCAGGGGACCGGCGTGCTGGGCCTCACGCGAGCCCAGGGATGGGCCGAGTTCGCTGCGATGGCTGAGGGATGGTGAGGATGCCGGCCGAGGAACGGTCTCTTTTCAGAGACGGGATGCTGATTGTTATCGCCATTGCGCTGGGAAAATTCATTTTTCATTGCTACTTCAACAACCAGTATGGATACTTTCGCGATGAGTTCGACTACATGGCTTGCGGGAATCATCTGGCCTGGGGGTATGTCGACCAGCCGCCGCTGATTCCCTTCTTGATTCACATTTGCCGCGCCGTGTTGGGAGATTCGCTCCGCAGCATCCGGTTTATTCCGGCGCTGGCTTCTTCCCTGCTGGTGGTGCAAACCGCAGTACTCGCACGCGAACTCGGCGGGCGGCGGTTTGCTGTGGTGCTGAGCGCGATCGCTGTCCTGATTGCTCCACAATATCTCTCGAACGGGAGCTTGCTCGGCACCAATTGCCTGGAACCTAATTTGTGGATGGGTTGCGCCTACTTCGCGGTGCTCGCGATCAAGCGGAACGACCCCCGGTACTGGCTCTGGTTCGGCGTCGTAGCCGGAATCGGGCTGCAGGAAAAATATTCGATCGCCTTGTTTGGTTTGGGGATGGTTGTTGGACTTTTGCTGACCCCGCAGCGCCGCGTTTTTCTGAATCCGTGGATCTGGCTCGGCGGGTTTGCGGCCTTTTTGATTTTCCTCCCTAACCTGCTCTGGAACATTCACAATCAGTGGCCATTTGTTCAGTTGATGCACAACATTCGCGCGGATGGGCGCGATGTGGTGCTGCCTCTGCCGCAATTTTTCTTTCAGCAAATCATGCTGATTGACCCGATCACCGCTCCGATCTGGATCAGGGGATTGGTTGCGCCTTTCGTTTCGCCGGGTCTGAAACCGTATCGCGCGCTCGCGTGGTGTTATCTGGTCTGCTTTACGGTTTTCTTTGTTCTGCACGGCAAAAATTATTACCTGTCTCCGATTTATCCGATGTTGTTGGCCGCTGGAGCCGTGGCGATCGAAGCGACGATCGAGCGCAGACCAATCGCACATCCGGAAACGGAGAGTGTCCGCAGCGGCCCGAACCGGCTTGTTTGGCTGAAGCCGATCATTGTTATTCTCTTGCTGGCCAGCGGCGCGCACCTCGCTCCCCTGACCGTGCCAATTCTTTCGCCATCCGAGTTCCTCGTCTACCTGAAATATCTGCCGCTGAAGCCTCCCGTGATGGAGCACGGCCACGAGCGGGCTCCCTTGCCGCAGTGGTACGCGGATCAGTTTGGATGGGAAGAGATTGTGGCGGAGACGGCAACGGCTTATAACCGTCTTTCGCCAGCGGAACGACCGGGGTGCGGGATTTTCGCACAGGATTATGGGCAGGCTGGCGCCATCGATTTTTTAGGACCGCGCTACGGATTGCCGCCGTCGCTCAGCGGCCACCAGACTTACTGGCTGTGGGGGCCGCGCGGCTATTCAGGAAATTGTTTGGTGGTGTTGGGAGACTCGCGGGAGCGGCTGGAAGAGTTGTTTGAGCATGTGGAGTACGTGGGGACTTCGGCGGATAATCCTTATGCGCTCGAGAAAGAGATTGCGGTCTATATTTGCCGCGGGGCGAAGTTTGGGACGTTGGAGAACATCTGGCCGCAATTGAAGAAGTGGAGATAGTTGGCCGCTTTACATGCCTTCTCCTGAATCGCTGCGGCCTGGGTGGCAGCGGACACGGCGTGCCGCGCTCCTTCGGAATCGTATATTGACTTGAGTGAGGCTGCTGCCTAAGATTGCGCGCACTGTCAACTGCCTCTGCGGTTTCCCTCCCGGAAAGGAAAAGATCATGGACTGGAATAAAGCCATGGAGTTTGCGCAACTCGTGAATGCGGCGTATGACGTGTTCGCGGGGAAACCGCCGGTTACGCCTGGATACGACCTGATCGCAACCATCTACGGGAACGATCTGGCAACGGACATGAATCCCGACCGCGGTAGACAGCGAGTGAAGATGGGTCTGATTCTAGAAGCGCGAGCCGGGGGCGAGGTGGTTGTGGCCATCCGCGGGACAGAGGGAATCAAGGAATGGGTGCAAGATGCCCACTTCGGGGACGTCCCGTTCAAGGAGGTTTCCGGAGCAGGCTCGACCGAGGACGGATTTACAGCGATGTACAGATCCATGACGGTCGAGGAGGGAGCGGGCAAGCCCTCGATTGTGAAATTTCTTGGGACATTGGCAGCGCCGAGTTCGCTGATCATCTGCGGACATAGTCTCGGAGGAGCCATTGCGACGCTGCTGGCGCTGGATGTGGCCGCGCATGCGCCAGCTCCGCTTAACGATCCGACGATTTATACCTACGCAAGTCCGCGCACGGGAAACCATGACTTCGCTGTGAAGTACCATCAGACGGTCACGACCACCTACCGGTTCGTCGACAACGTGGACCTGGTGCCGAAGCTGCCCGGCATTTTTCCCTACAGGCATGTGACGGACGCCATCCGGATGGATTCGCTGACGCTGATTCCACCGAGAGTGCTGCTGCAGCCGAATCCGGTGTGCTGGCACATTCTGACGAGCTATATCTACTTGATGTCGCTCAGCTCTGGCGGGCCAAAGGTAGATCCAGAAGCGGAATGCGCTACCGACGATAGGATCGAGGACATCCTCGGAAAGATACACCTCGAGCTGGAGACTGATAAAAGTATCGCGGACAAATTCTCGGCATCGCCGCGCACGAAAATGGGCGGAAGCGCGTAAACCAAATCCAGGATCTTCCCGAACGGTACGTTGCGTTTGAGGGCCGGGCACGGCTAAACTGCGCCCACCATGAAAATCCCATTAAGGTTATCCGTTTTACTTGCCTCACTTGTTTTCCTTGCATCCGCCGGGCGCGCGCAGCAGCCCAAGTCGCTTTTCTACATGACGCGAGATCCAAAGTCGGTGCGGTCGTTTCTGGCGCACGCGGACAGAATCGATTTGCTGGTTCCGGCGTGGTATGAGGTGGACGGGGATGGTTTTGTATCCGGGGGAGCGAATCCACTGGTGATGGAAACGGCGAGACAGCACCACGTTCCAGTGATGCCCATTGTGGCGAACGGCGATTTTGCGCAGGAAGAATTTCACAAGTTGTTGAAGAACGGGGCGGCGAAGGAAAACATGTATGCGCAGCTTATTCGCGCGTGCAAAGAGAACGGTTATACGGGATTTCAATTTGATTTTGAGAATGTGCATTGGACGGACCGCGACGCGCTCTCGGATATGGTTCACCAGGCTGCGGCGGCGTTTCATCGAGAGGGTTTGCAGCTTACGATCGCCACCGTGCCCAATGCCCCCGGCGAGCCTGGAGAGGGCGGCTTTTCCGCTTGGATTTACGCGAACTGGCGCGGCGCTTATGACCTGAGGGCGCTCGGGCAGTCCGTCGACTTGATTTGTTTGATGACCTACGACCAGCACACGCGGTGGACGGCGCCCGGACCAGTGGCGGGATGGGCTTGGACGACGGGCAATCTGGAGTACGCGCTGAAATTCGTGCCAGCCGGGAAGTTGTCGCTGGGAATCCCGCTTTATGGTTACCACTGGTTTGCGGGGACGCCAGTGAAGTCGGAGGACAAGTCCGGAGACAAGCCAAATCCGTCGGCGGAATATATCGGGACCGATGACGCGCTGGATCTGGCGAAGGCCTTCGGCGGACATATCGAATGGGATGCGACGGATCGCGCGGCATGGTTTTATTTCTACCGTGCGGATATGCGCGAGTGGATCTTTTTTACCGATGCGCGCACTTTTCGTGAGCGCTACGCGCTGGTGAAGGAGCGCGGACTTCAGGGATTTTGTTCGTGGGTGCTGGGCACAGAAGATCCCGCTATCTGGGACCAGCTGCCTTCCCACAAGTAGATTTTCGCGCGCAACAACTCGCGCCATGGACTCGAGACCGGTTCGGCCAGTACTAGTGACGGCCCAGGGGTTTTGTGGGCTAAGATAGGGGCAGGGGGATGTTGTCCTCTGGGGGCCCTGTCCTATGATCGCCGTTCACTTCCTCGTGAGGGTGTCCGCCGGCATGGTGCCCCGTTTTCTAAACTTGGGTGGCCCCAGCTCCCACCCCGAAGACGTCGATCGAAGACGAAAGGGGGAATCGTGAAACTCCATAGCACAGCTGCTCTTCGCACCGGTCTGTTTGCCTTTCTTCTGATTCTGACTGCGCGCGCTTCGTTTGGTGCGCCTTCCGGCAAGTTGGTCGTGAGCAACACGGCGGCATGCCCACATGCCCAATTCACAAAGATCCAGGATGCGATTAACGCGGCTTCGGCAGGCGATCAGATTGTCGTTTGCAATGGCGTCTACGCCGAGCAACTGTTGATCAACAAATCCCTGGACATCGACGCCGATTCCGGCGCGTTCCTGGTACCAGCTTCGATTCAGCAGAATGCAACGAGCCTGACAACGGGCGATGCGATTGCCGCGGCTGTGTTCATAAGCGGGGCGGCGAGTGTCTCGATCACCGGATTGACGGTCGATGGGATCAACAATGGAATTACGGAATGCGCGCCGGATTTGATCGGAGTTTACTTTCAGAATTCTTCGGGGAGCCTGCGCCACGCGACGGTTCGCAACTTCGCCCTTGCAGCTTCTTTGAACGGATGCCAGAACGGGACGGGCGTTTTTGTGGAAAGCGGCGGCGGCCAGAATTCAGACGTAGAGATTTCCAATTGCTCCATTCACGGTTACCAGAAGAATGGAGTCACCGCCAACGAAACGGGAACGAACGCGACAATTCACGATAACGTCGTTACCGGCGTCGGACCGACCACTGGCGCCGCGCAGAATGGCATCCAGATCGGTTTTTCCGCGTCGGGCGCAATTCACGGCAACACGGTAACGAACAATTTCTGGTCGCCTTGCAACGACGCCACAACATGCACAGCCGTTGCGACGGCTATTTTGGTGACGCAATCGAACAACGTACGCGTTGGGGAAAATACCGTTGGAATCGATCAGGTGGGTATCTTCATCGACGGAAATGACAATCACGTGCACGGCAACACCGCGTTTTCCGCGAGCATCTTCGAGAACATCACTGTTTTCGGGAACGGCAATCGCATTGGGGAAAATCGGGTGTTCAACGGCGGAGACGCAGACATTTTCGTTCAGGGCAACAACAACAACGTGAGGGACAACCTGATAACGGAAGCGCCAGTGGGAATCCTGGAGGCTACCGGATCGACCGGAAACGTATTTGCAGCAAATACGTTCTTTGGCGTGACCATTACGATTCAGGATCCGCCGACCGGCAATCTCAGCAAGAAAATTGTGGCCGACCGCCCGTAGTTCGGAGCCGGTCCGTCTCTATCGTACTTGAAACACGCATTGCCTTCCCGTTACTTGGAAGCAATAACCGGCGGGCGGCCTTGCCAGGGCCTTGTACAATTGGATCTGTACAATGGAAACGGACTGGCCCTTGGCAAATGCCCGGCACAAAATCACATTCTCGCGGCCTCTTATTGATCGCGGCCTTTAAACTTTTCAAGGGATTCGCGTTGCTTGCCGTCGGTATCGGCGCGCTGCACTTGTTGCACAGAGACATGGCGAGCGTGGCGGACCAATGGATCAACGCCTTTCGCGTGGATCCCCACAATCGATACATTCATTGGCTGCTCACGAAATTTTCGAGCGTCGATGACCGGAAACTAAGGGAACTCAGTGCGGGCACGTTCATATACGCCGCGGTGTTTCTGACCGAGGGAACGGGCCTGGCGTTTCGCAAACGCTGGGCCGAATATTTTACGACCATCACAACAGCCTCGTTTCTTCCGCTGGAAATTTACGAGCTCATCCATCATGCGACCATCGCAAAGGCCGTCGCGCTGGCCCTGAATATCGCCGTGCTCGTGTATCTGATATGGGAGCTTCGCCGCCATCCAAAGGCGTGAGTGAAGTGTCCGACTTATGGTGCGACGGAGGTCACAAAGCGCGGCCGGCGGCGGCGGCCGAGGCCCAGGCCCATTGAAAATTGAAACCGCCCAGGTGGCCGGTAACGTCCACGACTTCGCCGATAAAAAATAGGCCGCGAACCTTTCGGCTTTCCATTGTCTTGCTGGATAGCTCGGCCGTGTCGACGCCTCCGGCGGTGACCTCAGCTTTCTCGTAGCCTTCGGTATCGGCGGGGACGAGAACCCATTCGTGAAGATCCCGTTCGAGCCAGTCCAATGCCTCATTGGTCCAATTGGGCGGCGCGTGCAGATCGACCCAGCGTTCCGCAAAGCGCTTGGGCAGTACGCCCAGGAAGGCGGCGCGGGCGGCGGACAGGTTTCTGGTCTTGGCTTTGCGGATGGCGGAGGTGACTTCGCGATCGGGCGCGAGGTCGAGACGGAGGGGCCTCCCTTTTTCCCAGTAGGAAGAAATTTGAAGAATGGCGGGACCGCTCAGGCCGCGGTGCGTGAAAAGCATTTGTTCGCGGAAGGACTGATGATCGGCGGAGACGACGACAAGCGCGGAGACGCCCGCCAGATCACTGTATTGAGTTTGTTCTTTCTTCGGAAGTATGAGGGGGACCAGCGCAGGACGCGTTTTTGTAATTTTCAGGCCGAATTGGCGCGCCAGATCGTAGCCCTGCGCGGTAGCGCCGATTTTGGGAATGGAGAGGCCGCCGGTGGCGACGACGAGAACCGGAGCACGGTACTCCGCCGATCCCGTGCGCGCTACAAATTCGGTGGTGTGTTGAACTTCTTCCATTTTGGCGTTTAGAAAGATTTTGACGCCCGCTTCGCGGCACTCGGCTTCCAGCATACCCGTGATGTCTTGCGCGGAGCGGTCGCAGAAAAGCTGGCCGAGCGTTTTTTCGTGATACGGGATGCGGTGCTTTTCGACCAGCGCGATGAAATCCGACGGGGTGTAGCGGGCTAGCGCTGATTTGGCGAAGTGTTCGTTGGAGCTGAGGAAATTCTCGGGGCGGCAATGGATGTTTGTGAAATTGCAGCGGCCACCGCCGGAGATGAGGATTTTCTTGCCGATGCGGTCGGCGCGCTCGAGGACGGCGACGCGTCGACCGCGCTTGCCAGCTTCGGCGGCGCAGAAGAGTCCCGCGGCACCGGCGCCGAGGATGAGGGCGTCAAATCTGTGCATGGGCTGAGACAAGTTTGGGCAGGCCTCGCGGTTCCAAAGTGTGCTTGCGGCCGTTCCTCAGGTTAAACTAACAGAAGGAGAAGACCGAGAGAATTGCCACCGATCATCAGCGCGCAGGGACTATCGAAAAGGTATGGAGTCGCGCCGCTGTTCACAGATATATCTTTCACGGTATCCGAAGGGGACCGTATCGGCGTGATTGGCCCGAATGGATCCGGGAAATCGACGTTGCTAGAGATGCTGTGCGGAAAAACGAAGCCGGATAGCGGAGACGTCGCGGTGCGCAAGGGCACGAGACTCAGCTACGTCAAGCAAATATCCGAATTTGCTCCCGGACTGAATATTTTAGCGGTAATTGAGAGCGCGCTCGATCGTGTGAGCATGCCGCCATCGGAGAGAGCGGCGCGCTCCGCCGAGACGCTTGGCCGCGCGGGATTTACAGACCTTGAGATTCCAGCGGCAACCCTATCGGGCGGATGGCGCAAGCGGCTGGCCATCGCCGAGGCGCTGGTACAGAATCCAGATATTCTGCTGCTCGATGAGCCGACCAATCATTTAGATCTTGCGGGAATCGAATGGCTGGAAAAACTCCTCGAGAGGGGGGCTTTCGCGAGTGTAGTCGTCAGTCATGACCGCTATTTTCTCGAAAACGTCACCAACGAAATGGTCGAGATCGACCGCGCCTACGAGGACGGTGCGCTGCGCGTGGAGGGAAACTACAGTACGTTTCTTGAGGCCAAGGAAGAATACCTGCACGCGCAACGGAACCGCCAGGAAGCGCTTGAGAACCGCGTGCACACAGAGATCGAATGGTTGAGGCGCGGCCCCAAAGCGCGAACATCCAAGGCGAAAGACCGTATCGACAAAGCGCACAAAATGATTGGCGACCTTATGGAGATGAGGGTCCGGACCGGGGTCAGCACAGCGCAGATAGACTTTTCGGCGACGAACCGGCAGACCAAGCAATTGATTCAACTCGACGAAGTTACGGCCGCCGTTGGAGACCGCGTGCTGTTCGAGAACCTGAATTTCACCGTGACTTCGGGGATGCGAGTTGGGCTGGTGGGTCCAAACGGCAGCGGAAAAACCACATTGCTTCGTTTGCTGCGCGGCGACCTGCACCCCCGGACGGGCAAGATTCAGAAAGCAGAGCCGTTGCGGATGGTTTATTTCGATCAGAACCGCGAGCTAGATCCCGATCTGCAGCTGCGGCGGGCGCTGGCGCCCGATAGCGATGCGGTCATCTATCAGGGCAACGTGATTCATGTGGCCTCCTGGGCGGCGAGGTTTCTTTTCACAGGAGAAGATTTGAACCGGCGCGTGGGCAAGCTCTCCGGGGGAGAACGCGCCCGGGTGCTGATCGCTCAGCTTATGTTACAACCAGCGGACGTTTTGCTGTTGGACGAGCCGACCAACGACCTGGACATTCCTACTTTGGAAATTCTGGAAGAAAGCCTGCTGGAGTTTCCTGGCGCGCTGGTGCTGGTGACGCATGATCGCTACATGCTGGACCGCGTTTCGACGATTGTCCTCGGGTTTGACGGCTTGGGCGGCATCGAGCGTTTTGCGGATTATTCCCAATGGGATGCTTGGCAGGAATCGCAGCAGGCGAGCGGGAAGGCAAGCGTTCCGGATTCCGCCGTTCGCCTGCGAGCGGACGCGGACACAGCGCCACTCCTTACAGGGAAAAAGAAACTCTCCTACCGAGAGACTCGCGAGCTTGAGAGCATCGAGCAGCGCATCGCCGAGGCTGAGCAGGAGCTCCACGCCCGGCAATCTGCGCTGCAGGATTCCGCGATCATGAGCGATGGCCCGCGGCTGCACAGCGCTTCCATGGAGCTGGACGAGGCGCGAAAAACAGTGGACAGGCTTTATGCCCGGTGGGCAGAACTCGATCACAAGAAAAACTGAAGCCCCGGCGATTTGCAACTGTGGAATCGCTCGAGACATGACAACCTCTCTGGCGTCAGTTCCAGCTAAAATGAAATCGTGCAGAAGAAGATTTTTTGGCTCACCTTCAGCGGATTGGGGCTGGTGGCGGATTTGACGCTGCCCTTCTGGTGGGCCGTTTTTGCGACGATTCCAATCGTGTATGCGAGTTGGTGGGTCGCCTATCGAAGCGACTGGTTCTGAGCGGCGCCGGGGAAGTCCATTTAGCGGAGAAAGAGACTCGCGCACTCGAGGATTTGAAGGAGATTTCTAGATCTCATGGCAGCCGGGTGAGAACCGATTCCTTATTCAGCATTCCCAATCTGGCAGACTTCCCATATCGGGAAGACAAGCTCGGTGCCCCTTCAGAGCGCTCAGGGAAAGACAAGAACGAGGATCAGGACTCTCCAAGAATGATTTTTGGGCCTTCAGTGCTTTTTCTGGGTCGCAGCGACCCCCGGCAGTATCGCTGGTATCGCTGACGGCATCGAGGCCCGAGAGATTCCAGACCGCATGGATTCGAGGAATGTGGCCAAAACCCCGTATATAAGAGCCTTTGGGGAGTCTATTGTTTTTGCCTCGCTCCGCGACTTGCCGCCGGAGTGCACGGACCCCAGCTGAAAACGGGCGCTCCGGGTTCGAAGTGCAGCGGTGCGGCGCGGGGTTAATCCATAGCCTCCTTCCCTCTGAAAACCAGTCCAGGAGTTCGCAGTAAGCCCAAAACCCCTCAGAATAAGGTCCAAATGCGGGGCGGCAATGGCCATAGTAGTGCTCCCTTTGTAGTTCATAACTGTGGCATACGTGTTTTTGGTGCACGGAGACCTTCATGAAGATAAGCAGTCTAGACCGCCGTTTGTCCCGCCGTCATTGTTTCAAGACTCCTTTGCGCGTACGCGTATGGAAGTCCCCGGCCCCTGAAGAGACGACCGAATCACTGAATCTCTCGCAGAGCGGCGTTTACTTCGCAACAAATTCGGCGATCCGCGAAGGTGAAACCGTCGAGATTCTTCTGAACATGCCTGAGGAAATCACCGACGAGCCGTCGATCGCCTGGCGGTTCACGGGCCACGTCGTGCGCGTCGACCGGGTCGACTCGACGTGGGGCAAGATGGGAGTAGGCGTACAGTTTGATTGCTATGAAGTTTCACGAGCGGAGATACCGGCAGCAAGCTGAGACTCCGCATCCGGACAGGCTCCGGAAGCCATCTTCGCAGTCAGGCGTTCAGACCGGATGGGAAACGCGGGTCAGGACCAGGAGGTTGAGATGCAAAGACGAGCCCTTGTTGTGGACGATGAACAAGCAACGTGTGACTTGATCCAGAAAGTCTTATATGCCGCCGGGGTTGATGCCTTGACGTTGACGAGGAGCGGGCAGGCCGCGAGTTTCCTGGAAGAGGGAAAATTCGACATCGTCTTTTTCGACCAGCACATGGGATCCCCGGATGGAATGGAGCTGTCGAGGGAGATGCGCCGCGCGGGATCCAACCGGGAGACGCCCATCATCCTACTGAGCGACGACCAGCGCCCCAGCGCGTTGTCCCAGGGATTTGCGGCCGGGGCGAGCTTTTTCCTCTATAAGCCAGTCGACAGGGAGCGCCTGCTGAAGCTAGTTCGGGCCACCCAAGGACGAATGGACCATGAGAAACGGCAAACGCGGCGCGTGTCGCTCATGTCCAAGGTGCGGCTGCGATTTGGATTTGACGAGATCTTGTGCGAAACGGTGGACGTAAGTCTGGACGGAATACTGGTTAGGACCCCGCGGATGATCCCGCCGGGCACATCGGTGCAAGTAAGCATGGAGTTGTCGCAGAGCATGAAGCCGGTGGTGGGTGCGGGCTCGATCGTGCGGGTTCTTGGCGAGAATCAGATGGGGATTCATTTGGACCGGCTGCCTGTCGAGGATAGCGCACGGCTGCAGGAGTTTCTCTTGCCGTTGATTCCGCGGGGTTAAGACGGCTGCGGACCTGAAGCCATGAATTCTGGACGAATCAGGGTTTTGCTGATCGAAGACAACCCCGGGGACGCGCGGCTGATCCGGGAATCGCTGGCCGGAGCTAGCCAGCAACCTTTCGATTTGGAGATTGTCGACAGGCTGGCGACAGGACTTGAGCGCCTGAACGCCGGAGGCGTTGACGCCATGCTCCTCGATTTGTCGCTTCCGGACAGCTGGGGTTTCGATACCTTCCTCAGGGCCAAGCCACAGGCCGCGGGCGTAGCCATCGTTGTACTGACGGGAGACGACGATCCGGACCTGGCCCTCAAACTTGTGCAGGAAGGAGCACAAGACTTCCTCCCCAAGGCGGAGGTAAACGGAAATAACCTTACCCGCTCCATCCTGCACGCCATCGAACGCGAACGCCTCGAGAATAAATTCCGAAAGCTGAATGAAAGCCTGGAGCAGAGGATCAGAGAGCGCACCGCGGAACTGGAGACGACAAATGCGGAGCTCGAGGCCTTCTCCTTTTCCGTATCCCATGATTTGCGCGCACCGCTGACCCAGCTCCATGGCTTTTCCAGCCTTCTGCTGGACAACTATGCATCGCACCTCAATGAACAGGGGCAAAAGTACTTGCACAACATCAAGGACGGGGCCATGCGGATGTCGTCGCTGATAGACGATCTGCTGAAGCTGGCGAAAGTCAGCCGGCAAGGTTTGAAGATTCGAGACGTTGGCCTAAACACGCTGGTCGAGGAAGTCTTGAAGGAGTTCAAAAACGAGACGCGGGAAAGGGCGATCGAGTGGAAGGTCGGCCCCCTGATGTTCATTAAATGTGATTACGGGCTGATGAGGCAAGTGCTCGTCAACCTTCTGTCCAACGCCGTCAAATACACCAGGAAGCGGGAACACGCGGTGATAGAGATCAGCAACAAAGTCATCGACGGCAAACCCACAATCGCCGTACGGGACAACGGGATTGGATTTGACATGAAATATGCTGACAAGCTTTTCGCTCCCTTCCAGCGCCTTCATCGCGAGAAGGAGTTCGAAGGAACGGGGATCGGCCTTGCCACTGTGCAGCGCATTGTCCATAAACACTCAGGACGGATTTGGGCGCAATCAGAACCGGGAATGGGCGCGACTTTTTATTTCACCATTGGCTCGGAAGCGGGCAAACGGACAGTGAAGACGGCCATACATGCGGTAGTGGCCTGAATATCGAAGTGCCCGCCTTTTGGCGATCCTGGACGGCCCTGCGCCATGTCCTCGGCTGTTTTCCGTATCGAGTTCCTTAGCAAGGCAGGTTTCTCTCCCCGCACTCGAGGTGCACCGCGTTTTTTGCTGACGCACCGCTGCGATTTGCAAATCCCGCTGTCTTCGCTCATCATTACTAGTTTGTTCGGGCGGCAAATGACCATCTGCTGCCTGCGTTCCTGTTTAGAAATCTTTGTGATCGGGGAGTTGCATGGAAAAGCCTGGAAAAATCGCGGCGCCGAAGGGAAAACTTGGGATCCTCACTCCTGGCATGGGCGCCGTCAGCACCACTTTCATGGCCGGAGTGGAATTGGTCCGCAGAGGCAAGTCGCAGCCAGTCGGGTCAGTGACTCAGCTCGGAACGATTCGGCTCGGCAAACGCACCGATGGGCGTACGCCGCTGGTCAAACAGTTTGTGCCTCTGGCGGACCTGAAGGACCTGACGTTCGGCGGCTGGGACATTTTCAAGGACAATGCCTACCAATCCGCGGCGAACGCCGGCGTGTTGAATCTGCAGGACCTCGCGAAGGTGAAGCCTTTTCTTTCAGGCATCAAGCCGATGAAGGCAGTTTTCGATCGTGACTACGTCAAGTTGATCGATGGTCCGAACATCAAGAAAGGCAAGAACAAATACGAACTGGCGCTGAAGATCAAGGAAGACATCGCGAATTATAAAAGAAGTTCGCGGGTTTCGCGCCTGGTGATGTGCTGGTGCGGCTCGACGGAGGTATTCGTTAAGCCGGAAGACGTACATTCGACACCGGCAAAGTTCGTAGAGGCTATGAAGTCGAATCATGCTGCTATCGCTCCATCGATGCTCTACGCCTGGGCGGCCATCACGAGCGGAGTGCCGTTTGCCAATGGGGCGCCGAACCTCACTGTGGACATTCCGGCGATCCAAGAGCTCGCGCAGGAACACAGCGTCCCTATTTGCGGGAAGGACTTTAAGACCGGCCAGACGCTGATGAAGACTATCCTTGCGCCTGGATTCAAGGCTCGGATGCTGGGGCTCGATGGATGGTTTTCGACAAACATTCTTGGCAACCGCGACGGCGAAGTTCTGGAAGATCCCGGATCTTTCAAGACCAAGGAAGAGTCCAAGCTCAGCGTGCTCGAGTACATCCTGCAGCCCAAACTTTACCCGATGCTGTACGGCAAGATGCATCACAAGGTGCGCATCAACTACTATCCGCCGCGCGGAGACAACAAAGAGGGTTGGGACAATATCGATATTTTCGGCTGGCTGGGATATCCGATGCAGATCAAGGTAGATTTCCTGTGCCGCGACTCCATCCTGGCGGCACCCATCGTTCTGGACCTGGTTCTCTTCCTGGACCTCGCGCAACGCGCGGGGATGAAGGGTATTCAGGAATGGCTGAGCTTCTATTTTAAGTCGCCGATGACGGCGCCGGGGCTCTATCCCGAACACGATCTGTTTATTCAGTCGATGAAGCTGAAAAATACGCTTCGCTGGATGATGGGCGAGGACTTGATAACGCACCTCGGGCAGGAATACTACGACTAGCGCAGTATTTGCGGGCTGCTGACGTACAAATTGTCCTGCTCTTCATTTGTTTTTTCGATAGGGCGCAATGATTTTTCGATTTGACGGTCGCAAGACCGCCGCGATAACCTACGGGCCGATGCTTAGCGCCTGCAGCCCCCACATTTCACCGCAACACCCGAACTCATCTTATTTCGAGGAGATTCATGTCGAACGAACTGCGTAATTTCCTTGCTCTTTCCTATGACGAACTCGAAGAGTTGAACCTGAAAGCGAAAGAGCAACGCAAGAACCGCGTCGCACCGCACAAAGTGCAGGAAGAGCGGATCAAGTACCTGACGGACGAGAAGCGCATCAAGGCCGTGACGGTGCTCTTCAGCGACCTTGAAGGCCGCTTGCACATGCTGGACTACGACAAAAAATTTCTAATAAAGAGCTGGGACAACCTGACGTTCGACGGCTCCTCGATCCGGGGGTTTACGGCGCAGCGCGAGAGCGACTTGCGGCTGTCCATGGATTGGGGCGCCTTTTACTGGGGGCCCTCGGATGTTTTTGGATCCGGCAAGGTGCTGGTCTTTGGCGAAGTGATTGACAAGGACGGATCCCCGTATAGCGCGGACATTCGCGGGGTGCTGAAAGGTTACGCCGGAGCGCTTCACAAAAAGGAAGGCTACACGCTGAACGCGGCAAACGAGATCGAAGGGTTTCTCTTCAAGGGCGAAAACGCGGAGCGCCATTACCACGAAACGGGAAAATTTGAGTACGTCAACACCGGCGGTTACTATCATTCCCTTCCCGGCGACCCGCTAAGGACGTTTATTGACACGACGGCGGAAGTGCAGCGCGCGATGGGATTCCAGAACGAGAAGGACCACCCGGAGGTGGCCCCTTCGCAATTCGAGATCAATTATGGTTACGGCGAAGTGGTACAGGCTGCCGACCAGATCCAGCTTTACAAATTAATCTGCCGCCAGGTGGCGACGAACATGGGGACGACGGCGTGCTTCCTGCCGAAGCCGGTTGTTGGCGTGAACGGAAATGGCATGCACACGAATGTGTCCATCAGCGAAGACGGCAAGAACCTTTTCTGGGACCCGAAGGGCGAGGAAAAACTGAGCAAAATGGGCTGGGCGTTTGTGGACCGTATTTTGACGCACGGGAACGACAACTGTTTGTTGTTGAACGCCAGCGTCAACGCATACCGCCGTCTGGACCCGCACTTTGAAGCGCCCAATCAGATCAAGGCGTCGCCTGTCGACCGCGGCTCGATGATCCGCATCCCCATCGGAAACGAGAAGAGCATGCGCGTCGAGGTGCGCTCGGTGGCGCCGGACGCGAATCCTTATCTGGTAATGTATTCCATTTTCAAGACCGGACTCGATGGCGAAACGGCGAAAATCAAGAATCTGCGGCAAGCGGAGCGCTATCTACCGGACAACATCTACACGGCGCTCGAGGACTTCAAAAAGTCGGAGTGGACCACAAAGCTGCTTGGCGCTGACGTGAAGGGGCGTTATGCCGACCTGAAGCAAGGATCGGCGGACCGCTGCTCGCGCCTGTTGGGCACGTTCGTGAAGGCGCCCGAGGTGCAGTATCACCACGAGGTTTACAACCAGTTTCTTTGGAATATGTTCTAACGAACTCCCGTCAGAGCGCCTGCGTGGCGCCCTGGCGGGGCTCCTCATTCCGTGCAGCGTGATCAGGTAGAAGCGCCGGGACGCGCCGCGGCCTTCGGCTTATCCGTGAGCTTCCCCGGCAGACTTTGCAGCGACAGCGTCCAGCACGCGCGTCGAATACACGAGCGCAGCGCCGGCGTTCATGGCGACCGCCACCCCCAACGCTTCCGCAATCTCTTCCTTGGTGGCGCCTGCTTTGAGCGCCGCATCGGAATGAACGGTAATGCAGCCGTCGCAACGCGTCGTTACGGCGACGGCGAGCGAGATGAGCTGGCGAGTCTTCTCACCCAGTTTGCTGGTCTTGGCGTTGGCTCCGCTCAACGCCTGATAGCCGCGGACTGTGTCTGGACTCAGCTTTGACAAGTCTCCAATCCTGGCGATCAATTCTCCGTAGTATCCATTCCAATCAAGCATCATCTCCGAATCTCCTTGCCGCGCGTGGTAAGGTTCCGCGCAGTTCCGTTAGATAAGCATATAACACGAAGACATTTCAAACTGGCACAGATTTGGCCGTCTGCCGTGGGTTTCTGAACTCTCATCGGCTGTTCATTTCGAAGTTCACGCGCATTGTGGTATGTTTTCTGGTTCGCGAAGACCTGCGGAAATCAGTGGGTTCGTCGAAAAACAGCACGGTTTTCCAACAGGAAGCGCTCGAAAATCCAGGGAGGATCTTCATTCATGAAGAGTTCGTACAACGGCCAGGCTATTCCTGTTGGGGGCAAGGGGATCGGCTACAGCGGGGGCGAATTGCAGGTGCCGGATACGCCTATCATTCCGTTTATCGAGGGCGACGGCACGGGGCGCGATATCTGGAAGGCATCGCGGCGGGTTTTTGACGCAGCGGTCGAGCACGCTTACGGCGGCAAGCGGAGTGTGGCGTGGTTCGAGGTGTTTGCCGGGGAAAAAGCTTTCAACGCGTACAAGGAGTGGCTGCCGAATGAGACCGTGGATGCCATTCGCGATTTTCGCGTGGCCATTAAAGGGCCGCTGACTACGCCGGTGGGCGGCGGAATTCGTTCCTTGAACGTGGCGTTGCGTCAGATTCTGGATTTGTACTCCTGCGAGCGGCCAGTGCGCTATTTTGCGGGGGTTCCCTCCCCTGTGAAACAGCCCGAGAAGATGGACGTGGTGATTTTTCGAGAGAACACGGAAGACGTTTACATCGGGATCGAATGGAAGTCCGGCACACCGGAAGTGAAGCAACTGCTTGAGTTTCTCAATCATGTGATGCTGAAAGACGGAAAGAAGCAGATTCGATGGGACTCCGGCGTGGGCATCAAGCCGATATCGCCGACGGGGACGAAGCGGCTGGTACGGCGAGCGATCAAGTACGCGCTGACGCACGGCAGGAAAAGCGTGACGCTCGTACACAAGGGGAACATTCAGAAATTTACCGAGGGCGCGTTTCGGGATTGGGGTTATGACCTGGCGCGGGAGGAGTTCCGTGCGGAGACCGTGACCGAACGGGAGAGCTGGATTCTGGATAATTTGGACAAGAACCCGGGGCTGAGCGTCGAGCAGAATGCGGCCATGATCGAGCCGGGGCTAGAGCAGGCTACCGACGCGTTTACCAAAGCGATTTGCGACGAAGTGAAAGAGACGCTGCACGCGATTGGCGCGACGCACGGGAAGGGACAGTGGAAGAAAAAGTTGATGATCAACGACCGCATCGCGGATTCGGTTTTTCAGCAGGTACTGCTGCGCGCGGACGAATACAGCGTGCTGGCGACGCCGAATCTCAACGGCGATTATCTTTCAGATGCGTGCGCGGCGCAGGTGGGCGGGCTTGGGATGGCTCCGGGATCGAACATCGGCGATGGCTTTGGCGTGTTTGAGGCTACGCACGGGACGGCGCCGAAATATGCGGACAAGGATGTGATTAATCCCAGCTCCGTGATGCTCTCTGGTGCCATGATGTTTGAATTTCTTGGGTGGAAGGAAGCAGCGCAGCTGATTGAGGAAGGCATTGCGAGGACGATTCAGCAGAAACGCGTTACCTATGATCTGGAGCGGCTGATGCCGGGCGCGACGAAGGTTGGGACAGCGGCGTTTGCGACGGCGATTATTGAGAATATGCAGGGGACGGCAGTAGCGAGGTAGAGGAAGTAGAGAAGGTAAAGGAAGTAAAGGAAAAGAAGCCGCTCCATGGATGGTCGTAGGCTCGGTTCCATTTGCCAGGCGAGTCTTTATCCTTTCCCTCCTCTACTTCATAAACCTCATTCCATTTTGGAGAGGATAGAAACCAAGCGATGAGTAGAAAAAAAGTGACGGTGGTGGGTGGCGGTTTTGTGGGGTCGACCACGGCGCAGCGGATTGTGGATCTGGAGCTGGCCGACGTGGTGTTGACGGATATATTGGATGGGCCGCCGGCGGGCAAGGCGCTGGATATGCTGGAGTCCGGGCCAATTACGCGGACGGACGCGCGCGCGGCGGGCATTTCCACGGCTACGGGGGACTACAGCGGGACGGCGGGTAGCGATGTTGTGGTGATAACGGCGGGGTTTCCGCGCAAGCCTGGGATGAGCCGCGACGACTTGCTGAAGGCGAACTACGACGTGGTGAAAGCGGTTGTCGAGCAGATCGTTAAGCACTCGCCCAACTGCATCATCATCGTGGTGACGAACCCTTTGGACGCTATGGCCCAGGCCGCGTTCAAGGTGAGCGGATTCCCGAAGAATCGCGTACTGGGGATGGCGGGAGTGCTGGATTCCGCGCGGATGAGCTCGTTTGTGGCGACAGAATGCAAGGTGAGCGTGGAGAACGTGCACTCGTTCGTGCTCGGCGGCCACGGCGACGATATGGTGCCGCTGCCGCGGTACTCGACGGTCGCGGGAATTCCCCTCCCCGATTTGCTGCCGAAGGAGCGAATTGACGCGATTGTGGAGCGTACCCGCAAGGGCGGCGCGGAGATCGTCAATCTTCTGAAGACGGGTTCGGCTTACTACGCCCCGTCGGCAGCGGCCGTCGAGATGGTGGAAGCCATTCTGAAGGACAAAAAGAAAATCTTGCCCTGCGCCGTTTATTTGGACGGAGAATATGGGATCAAAGGGCTCTTTGTTGGCGTTCCGGTGAAGCTGGGCGCAGGCGGAGCTGAAGAAATTATTCAGATCAAGCTGACGGCGGAAGAAAAGGCTGCGCTCGAAAAGTCCTCGGCGTCGGTGCGGGAGCTGGTCAACGTTCTGGGACTGTAAAGGACGGCGGAAACATCAGGGGCGAGGGGTTCGCTCGGCGGGCCGAGTGAATATCCCGCGCCCCCTTTGTTTTGTGCTCTGGCCGGTCAGAAGCCGAAGAGTTTTTCGGCACCGACCACCAAACCCAATGTGAATACGGCAATCACGACTTCGCCGATGGCGCCCACGGCGAAGGGACGCAGGCCTTGTTTCTTCATATCGCGGAAATTGGTGCGCAGGCCGACGCCGGCGAAGGTGAGCAGAAAAGCCCAGCGCGAGAGATTGGCCAGCGCTCCAACCTGGTCTTTGCTGAAGAACTGATAGGTGGCCAGCACCGAGATCAGCAGGAAGCCGAGGACAAACTTGGGGAATTTCTGCCAGAGAAACGCGGCTTTGTTGCCGACCGCTTTGGCTTGGCCCTGGCTGGCCCAGTAAATCGCGTAGGCCAGCACGACGAACCCAATCATGGCATTGCGCGTAGACTTCACGAGAACGGCCAGTTTGCCAGCGGCGTCTGAGTAAAGCGCGCCAGCAGCGGTAGCTTCAGCGGTGTTGTCCACGGCAAGGCCTGCCCAGATGCCATAGGCTCGGTCGCCCAGATGCAGATAGTGGCCGATCAAAGGAAACGTGAAAAGCGCGAATGCTCCGAGTGCAAGAATGGCGGCGATCGAAAAGCTCGAGTCTTCATCGTCGGCATCGATGGCACCTTTTGTAGCGATGATGGCGCTCACGCCACAGACAGCAGACCCCACGGCAAGCAGCGTGATCAATTTAGGCTTGAGATGGAAGACGCGGCCAAGAAAGGTCATGAAGGCAATCGCTCCGGTGATTTCCACGGCCACGAGCAGAAGGCTGACACCACCCAGCTTCAGAATATCGCCAAGCAAGAAACGGGAGCCGAGAAGAACGATCCCGGCTTTCAGCCAAAACTCATAGGTGGCGACGCCGCTACGAAAGATTTCCGGTACGCCAATCGTGTTGGAAATCAGAAGCCCGAGAAGGATTGCCCACAGGACATACTCGATATTCGGAAAGACCCAGTGATGCGCCTTGGCATATGCGCCCACATTTTGTTCGAGTAATTTTCCCGCATACCCGATGGCCGCGAGCAGAAGCACGCCCGGAAGGATCCGGAGAAAACGGAGCGCCGGCTGGACCGGCTGAACTTGAGGAATTACGACCGCATCTGCCATGTTTCGTCCTTTTCTTTCTGCGATTTGCTGGAAGTTCGTTCGTGGACGGCGATCACCACGGGATATGCTTGAAAACCCCGGCGCGAACCAGCAGTGCGGCGAGCAATGCCACCACGACGGCCCAACTATCCAGCGATAGACGCCACGGTTTGTTCACCGGGGCTGCTGCGTTTTCTGGAACACTCATTTCGTTCTCTCCTGATTAGCTAACGGAAACTGTTTCTGGCCAGGACTCGACCCCATCGCCGCGCCAGAAGACCTCGCCTATTTCACGAATTTGCCGCGAAGCAACGCGACCAACGATCATCAAGGCAGGTGCGGCCAGTTTTTCTTCCGTCGCAAGCGCGCCGACGCTGCTCGAGCGCACCTGTTGTTGCGAGCCGGAAGCGCCAGAAACGATGACGCACGGTAAATCGGCAGGAAGACCCGCATCGGAGAGGCGTCGCGCGACTTCCGCGTAATCCGGGCCAGGCATGTAGAGAACCAGAGTCGTGGCCGGCGTGAGGCAGCCCCAATCCATGGCCGTGGCGTCTCGTCCGCGCGAAAAGGTTGTGAGCAATACCTGGGAAGCGACCCGTCGGTCTGTGAGCGAAACGCCCGCCGCGGCGGCAGCTCCCGATGCTGCGGTCACACCGGGAACGACCTCAAACTCTCTATGCGCATCGCGCAAGGCTCCAAGTTCTTCGCCCGCGCGGCCAAAGATCGAAGGATCGCCGCCTTTTAAGCGCACCACAACTTCGTGTGAAGCGGAATAGCCTACGAGAAGCGCATTGATTTCGTCCTGCGTAAGCAGCTTCTTCCCGCAGCGCTTGCCGACGTCGACCACTTCCGCGCCCGGCGAGATCTTCCCGAGGACTTCGGCGCTGACCAGCGAATCGTGCAGCACGACATTCGCGCAGGACAGCAGCCGTGCGGCTTTCAGGGTCAGCAGCTCCGGATCGCCCGGGCCAGCTCCGATGAGATACACCTTGCCCATCACGCGGCTCCTCGATGTCCGGGTCTTCGCTTGGCTTGGCGGAGAAATTCCTCGAACATGGAACGGCTTGCCAGCTCATGCAGCCGTTTTTTGGTTGTCTCCGAGCTCGGGCCCCTGGCAAGCAGTGCTTCGCGCGCCGCGCCAAGCGAATGCAGCCACACTTCGTACTCCGGGCCGAATTCCGCTTCGAACTCCTGGCGAAGCCGCTGCGCGAGCGAGGGACTCTTGCCGTTCGTGGAGATGGCGATCTGCAAATCCCCGCGCTGGACGACTGCCCCGTAGTAAAAATGGCAGTGCTCGATGTCATCGACCGCGTTGCACAAGATGCCGCGCGCTTCCGCTTCGCGATACACTGCTTCGCTCACGCCCGGCGCCGAAGTCGCCGCGATTACCAGAAAAGCTCCGTCTAAATCCGCCACGTCAAATTCCTTGGGAAGCCATTCGATCTTTCCGAAGCGCACCCATTCGGCGATTTGCGGTGTGACGGACGGGGCGATCAGGCGGATGCGGGCACCGGCGGCCAGAACACCGGGGATCTTGGCTTCGGCGATATTTCCACCGCCAACCACGACGATCAGCCGGCCATCCAGCTTCACGAATATGGGGAAAAGGCTCATGCTTTAGCCTTCGACTCCTTGAGGTACGGGTCCCAGCCTAAGGTCGCGGTCGACCGATGTGACAAAACTCCCGGCAAGAATTGAGCGCAAATCCTCGCTCGAATGACGTGCAAGAAACTGCCGCAGATTCTCGCCTTCGTCACGACTCTCTTTGAACCCTGCGAGCAGGCGTTCGATGGCATCGGGAACATCCGCAGCGGCGCAGCGATAGCCAACCGGGCGTGCGATCGAGGCAAACTGTCCGACGCTGCCGCCGACGCAGAAGTAATACGCGTCCACCATCCGGCCATCCACTTTGATCTTTTTGCCCTCGATGCCGATGTCCGCGATCCAATGCTGTCCGCAACTGTTTGGGCAACCGGTGATATGGAGCCGAAGCTGTTCCTGAAAATCGGGAAGCCGCTCCTCAAGTTCCTGCGTGAGCCATCGCGCAAAACCCTTCGTTTCCGTCAAAGCGAGCTTGCAGAATTCAGAGCCCGTGCAGGCCACGGTTCCGCGTCTGAACACCGAGGCCTGCGCCGGCAGGGCAGCAACTTCAAGCTCTTTGGCTACCGTGGCCGCGTCCCCCTGCGGCACATTGACGATCAACAGGTTCTGCATGGTGGTCGTTCGAATATGGCCGTCAGCGAAGCGATCCGCCAAATCCGCCGCGGTATGCAATTGTTCCGGAGTGATCCGCCCGCGCAGTACGGAAGCGCCGACGTAGACGAGGTCATTTTGCTTCTGCGCATGAATTCCGACGTGGTCGCGATGGACATCCTTCGGAATATCTTCCGTCTCCCCGTGATCAAGAGGAAACCCAATTTTCCGCTGCAATTCATCCAAAAAGCTGTCCGCACTCCACCCTTGCTGCAGGAAGAGGAATTTGAGGCGGGCCTTTTCCCTGCTCTGGCGGAGTGTATCGCTCGCTCGGAAAATCTCCGCGACGCCGCGGGCGACGGGCACTACCTGGTTCCACTGAATAAAAGCGTTCAGCCGCAAGGCGATGTGAGGATCCGTCGAAAGCCCTCCGCCTACCCGCAGCGAAAATCCCGTCTCGACGCCGGAAGCCCTCCTGCGCGTCGTGGCCGTCAGCGCCACATCATTGATCTCTGGATAGGAGCACCAGTGCCGGCAACCGGTGATGGAGATTTTGAATTTGCGCGGCAAATTGTAGAACTCCGCCGCGCCTCCCAACTCCCGGTCAATCGCCAGTGCAAGCGGCGACGCATCGACAATTTCTTCCGCATCCAGCCCCGCCACGGGGCAACCGGTGACGTTGCGCGCGACGTCCCCGCATGCCCCGGTAGTCGTCAATCCAGCGCGCCAGAGCGTTTCGAGCACTTCGGGAAGCGACTCGATCGTCACCCAATGGAGCTGAAAATTCTGCCGGACGGTGATATCTGCCACGCCGCGTGCGTGCCGCTCGGCGATATCCGCTACCACGCGAACCTGATTGCTGGTCAGCAAGCCGTTGGGGATGCGAATGCGTACCATGAAATATGGAGTGCTCTTGCCTTCGCCACCCGTTCCCCCGACGACGCCCGCTCCGTCTCCCTGGGTGTACACGCCCCAGGTCCGGAAATACGTTCCCATCCACTCCGGCGGAATAGCGGAGTAGCCTTTGCGCGCAAAGTCGCGAATTTCGTCGAAGTGCTCCCAGGCATTTTTCGCCAGCTTCAAACGCTCGACACGCTGCGCTTTGGTCTCTTTGAGTTGGCCCATCGCTGGATCCCCTATCCGCAAAAACATGTCTCAAAACGAAAAGCCCACGTGGCCTGAACCTCTGGCAACGTGGGCTTCGGAACTTTCAAAACTAAGAGGCTGCTAAGTCCGGAAACTCTCCTGGCCAGAGATGGGTGTAATGCGACACGCAGCGTTCGGCGTGCACATACAACACATGGCCTGGCAACAGTTCCTCATCGAAATTGAGAATACCTCGCGGTCCCCTCTATGTCAAAAGAAGACCACTACAAAACATTGGATGCACGGAATCCAAAAAAGTAATCAACGATTACTCCGTCCGAATCACGGCTTTGCTGCTGCCGGAGCCTTTGCTGGCGCCGCCCCCGGAGGGAGGATCAGGGTCGTGGTCTTGATGGAATCCAGCTTCTCGAAGCCCTTGTCCAGATAAGGCTTTCCAATTTTTTCAATCTTATCCTGCTCCGGCCCCTGGCCATCCGGCGCACCTTCGCCATAGCCGGAATACAGGGCATCGACGACGTCCATTCCTTCGGTAACCTGGCCGAAGGGGGCGAAGCCACCCGCAGTGTCCAGCCCCTGGTTGTCATGAAGGTTTATGAAGACTTCTGTGGTTCGCGTGTTTGGATCTTTCGTCTTGGCGTAGGTCACGTAACCGCGGAGGTTGCTTTGGACGATGGGGTCATCTTTGATGGGCGCGTGTTCCCACGCCGCCGTCACCGGGGGAAAAGCGCTTATACCCCACTGCACGACGAAGCCCTTCAGAACGCGGAAGAAACTCGTATTGTCATAAAAATGATGGCGTACCAGATTGTAGAAGCGGTCCGCACCGAGCGGAGACCACGCGCGTGTCACGGTGATGATAAAGTCGCCCTTGGTTGTGGAGAATTTGACCTGATACGTAGCAGGGGCTTTCGCTGTAAGAAGCGCGGGGCGAAGCAGCGATCGATCGTAAGGACTGGCTGGCCTGTGAGCGGCAGTGGCTCCGGTCGCCGATTTTGGCTGCGCCGGAGCCTGCGCCGCTTGGGCTCGCGCTTCGTTAGACGGCACGGTGGCGAAGAACAGCATCGCCAGAGTCATCATCCATCCAGATTTATGCATCGCTCTTCCCTCTCCAATCCAAGTTGAATTCATCAGGTGGCCGGCAATGGCGGGCGCAACTACTTTAGGGCTTTCAGCTCGCGGCTGACGCGCTCGACCTCCGCCATAACTCTCAGTGTATTCTCGCCGAGAATCTTCTTCACGTCACCCTCAGAATAGCCTTTTTCGAGCAATGCGTTCGTAATCTGAGGAAGCTTGGTGGCGTCTTCCATACCGAAGGGCATATTCGCGCCGTCAAAATCCGAGCCAAGGCCAACGTGGTCGATCCCCGCGACCTTCACCGCGTGGTCGATATGTTCGATGATCTTTGTCCACTCGACACGCGGCAAATCGCCGCGGAGGACGTATTCTCGCGTGATACGGTCGCCTTCGATTAGCTGGCAGCCTTCTCTTTCACCGCAGCGCTTCTTCACTTCGAGCGCGATCGCTTTGTCCCACTCTGGATGAGCCTTTTCCGCATTGCGAAATTCCTGGCTGAGAAAACTGACGTGATAATTTATCTGGATGACGCCGCCCTTGGCGGCCATCGCTCGAATCATTTCGTCGGTCATGTTCCGGGGCGCATCGCAAATCGCCCGGCAAGAGGAATGCGAAGCGAATACCGGGGCTTTGCTGACCTCCAAAACGTCGGCAAACGTTTTGTCGCTGACGTGCGAGACGTCCACGATCATTCCGAGCCGGTTCATTTCGCGGACTACGTCTCTGCCAAACGTGGACAGGCCGTTGTGCTCGGCCTTGGCAGTCGAGGAATCCGCCCACTCCACATTGCCGGTGTGCGTCAGCGTCATGTAGCGCGCGCCCAGCGAAGCGTAGCTCCGCAATACGCTGAGGTCATTCCCGATCAAGTGCCCGCCCTCAATGCCGATGAGCGCGGCAATCTTACGCTGCTGATGAACGGAGCGGATCTCGTCCGCGGTTGTGGCCAGCGCGATCTCCGTCGAATACTTGCGCACCTGTTCGCGCACCGCCTCGACCTGCGCGAGCCCGCGCCGCACCGCCTCTCGGCCGATGATCCTGCTGGGAACCCAAATCGAAAAAAAGATGGCTCCGAGGCCACCTTCTTTCATGCGCGGGATGTCAATGCTGCCCAGCGCATTTCGCGCGCCCAGATCGAAATCGCCGTCGAGAAACCGCTGCGTGGTGTCGTCGTGAGTGTCGATAACCAGAGAGGAAAAATGGAGCCGCTTCGCGCGTTCTGAAATTCCATCTGCCGCCGTCGCCGCTACCATCGCCCCCACCAGCACAATTCCTGCCAGAAGACGCCCGTCGCCTCTCAGAAGCGTCTTCGGCGCTCCCCTGCGTTTCATTTTGTTATCGCGCGGCTTGCAGCTCACGGCTGACGCGCTCGTTTGCTTCCATCACACGCAGCAGATTGCCGCCCAGAATTTTCCGGATGTCATCGTCGCTGTAGCCTTTGCGCATAAGAGCTTCGGTAATCTGCGGAAGATGGGTGCAATCATCCATGCCCTCGGGCATGTTCGCGCCGTCAAAATCGGAGCCCAAACCAACGTGATCGGCGCCGACGAGCTTTACCGCATGATCGATGTGGTCGATAATCCGTTCCCAGCTCACGTGCGGCAGTTTGCCCTCCGCGGTAGCTTTTTCGGTCATCTCTGTCATCTTCTTGTTCAGGCATTCATCATTGTCGCCGCACTCTTTCTTGAGCTGGTCCATCATTTCGACTACGCCGCCAGAAAGCTTGTCTTCCGCGTCTTTGTAGGCTTGGTCGATGAAGCTTTTCTCGTAGTTGATCTGGATGACGCCGCCCTTCGCGGCCAGGGCTTTGATCATGTCATCGGACATATCGCGCACGTGATTACACAACGCGCGGCAGGAAGAATGCGACGCAATGAGCGGCGCTTTGCTTACTTCCAGCGCGTCATAGAAGGTCTTGTCGGACACATGAGAAATGTCGACCATGATTCCCTGACGGTTCATTTCGCGCACGATGTCTTTGCCGAAATCCGTTAGTCCATTGTGAGCTGGCTTATCCGTGGAGGAATCCGCCCATTCGTCGTTATAAAAGTGGGAGAGCGTCATATACCGCACGCCTAGATCTCCGAACATACGCAGCACGCGTATGTCGTTTCCGATCATGTGGCCGCCTTCGACGCCGATCAGCGCGGCGATCTTTCCCTGCGCGTGCGCGCGGCGCACCTCCTCCGCCGTGCGGCAAAACACCATATCCTTCGAATACTTGATTACGTTTTCATGCACCGCATCAATTTGATCGAGCGCTTTTTCGACGGCAGGCGGGCCCATAATGCGGCCGTCGATCCAAATCGAAAAGAAAATCGCATTCATTCCGCCTTCGCGCATGCGCGGGATATCAATATGCCCATCGGGATTGCGCTTGCCGATGTCGAAGCTCTTTGAAAAGAAACGCTGGGTGGTGTCGTCATGCGTATCCAGGACGATCGACGAAAAATGCAGCCTCTTCGCGCGATCGGCGATATCGTCACCCGTCGCAACCTGACTCAGCAGAAACCCGGCAGCTAGCAAACAGGCGAACAGCGAGACGCGGACCCAACGCATGTATTCCTCCAGAAGAATGAGTGCGGCGAGATTCTACCCTATTAACCAGCCAACCAGCGCTTGTTTCCACGCTTGCCGGTTCATTTCGGCGAGAGACTCAGTCAGCGGGATATCCTTCGGGCAGGCTTTCACACAATTTTGCGCGTTTGCACAGTCTTGAATGCCGCCCGGCTCCATCAGCGCCAGAATGCGCTCTTTGGCATGCATCGCACCCGTTGGATGCATGTTGAACAGGCGGACTTGGCTAACGATGGCCGCGCCGATAAACTTGTTGTGGTGATTCACTTGCGGACAAACTTCCAGGCAGCTTCCGCACGAAATGCAGCGCGACAACGGATAGGCTTTCTCCTGCGTCTCGGGAGCCATTCGCGGCCCTTCGCCGAGATCGTAGGTTCCGTCGATGGGAATCCAGCCTTTGACGCGCTTGAGGCTTTCGAACATGAACTGCCGGTCGACGGCCAGGTCGCGCACTACGGGAAACTTCGAGAAAGGCTCCAGCCGAATCGGCTGCTCCAATTTGTCGACCAGCGCGGAACACGCCATGCGGGCCTTCCCGTTGATGAGCATCGCGCAGGAGCCGCAAACCTCCTCAAGGCAGTTCGAGTCGTAGCTGATAGGCGTCGTCTTTTTACCGTCGCGGGTTACCGCCGTTTCCGCAATATCTCGCAAACAGATAATCACGTTCATCGCCGGGCGCCACGGCAATGCAAACTCTTCCCAGTAAGGCGTCCCCTTGGGACTGACTTGCCGTTTTATGCGAAGAATGACCTCTTTGGCGTCGGGCATAAGATCCTCTTCAAATACGACAGATACTCCTCGGCGCTGGTTCCTCGGCTGCGGCTCGCCAACAACCACTATTTAGCCGCGTCATAGCGCCTCGCGCGCGGCGGAATCTGCGAAATGTCCACCGGTTCATAACTGAGCTGGATTTCGCCATTCACCCATCTGGCGCGCGTGGTCTTGAGCCAGTTCAGGTCGTCGCGTTCCGGAAAATCAGGCTTGTAGTGCGCGCCACGCGATTCGTTGCGCTGTAGCGCTCCCAGGGCGACGACGCGCGCCAGGACCAGCATGTTTCCCAGTTCCCGCGCGAAGTTCAGCGTCTGGTTGGACCATCTCGTCCGATCGCTCAGGTTGATTCTGCCGTGGCGTTCCTCGAGTTCCTGAAGCCTGGCGTCCGCGGCTTCGAGATCCTTGTTGATGCGCGTCACCGTTACGTGCTCGGTCATTACTTCGCCCAGCTCGCGCCAAATCGTCATGGGATTTTCCGTGCCGTCCCGCGAAATCAACGCCTGATTCTTCTCTTCCTGCCTCTTGCGCTCGCTCTCATAGACGCCCGAATTCGCCGATTCCGCTCCGCTCGACAAATTCCTGGCATATTTGACGGCCGCCG
Organism: Acidobacteriota bacterium; assembly: GCA_013289955.1. Taxonomy (GTDB): domain Bacteria; phylum Acidobacteriota; class Terriglobia; order Acidiferrales; family UBA7541; genus Acidiferrum. The sequence goes on along the minus strand of JABCYZ010000006.1, from coordinate 26,618 downwards.
GTCCGGCCAATCCTCCTCCGAAAATGCAGGAGACCAGCGAGTTCGCTCCCAGCCGATTTGCCCCGTGATATTGGTATTCGCATTCTCCGGCCGCGAAGATTCCCGGAACATTGGTGGCTTGATCTTCCGCATTCACCCAGATGCCGCCCATCGTGTAGTGCATCGCGGGAAAAACCTTCATCGGCTCTTCGCGCGGGTCCACGCCAAGGAACTTCTCGTAAATCTCCAGAATTCCTTCCAGCTTCCGGTCCAGCACTTCCCGCGGAATGTGTGTCACGTCCAGATAAACAGCTGCTTGCCCCCGAATGCCTAGCTTTTCCTGATAAACAATGCGGTGAATCGCGCGCGTCGCAATGTCTCGCGGCACCAGATTCCCGTACTTCGGATACCACTCCTCAAGAAAATAAAATCGCTCGCCCTCGGGAATGCTCTTCGCCGGGCGCGTGTCCGCCGGATTCCTAGGCACCCACACGCGGCCGCCTTCACCCCGGGCCGATTCGCTCATCAGTCGCAACTTGTCTTCGCCAGGAATCGCCGTCGGATGCACTTGAATGAACTCGCCATTCGCGTAATCGACTCCCTGCTGGAAAAGAGCCGACTGAGCGGAGCCCGTACACACCACCGAATTCGTCGAACGCCCAAAAATAGCACCAATCCCGCCGGTGCAGAAAATCACCGCATCCGCCGGATATGTTTTCACTTCCATGGACCGCAAATCCATGGCGCAAATGCCCCGGCACACGCCACCTTCGTCGATCACCGCCGACAAAAACGTCTGGCCCTCGTATTTTTTGACGCAGTCTTCGGCTTCGTGCCTCCGCACTTGCTCATCCAGCGCATAGAGCAATTGTTGTCCCGTTGTCGCGCCCGCAAACGCCGTCCGGTGGTAGAGCGTGCCGCCAAACCGCCTGTAATCCAGCAAACCCTCCGAGGTGCGGTTAAACATCACGCCCATGCGGTCCAGCAGATCGATGATTCCCGGCGCCGCCTCGCACATGCGTTTCACCAGCGGTTGGTTGGCAAGAAAATCTCCGCCGTAAATCGTGTCGTCAAAATGCTTCCAAGTTGTGTCGCCTTCACCCTTCTGATTTTTCGCTGCATTGATCCCGCCCTGCGCGCAAACCGAATGTGAACGCTTGACCGGCACAATCGAAAACAAATCCACCGGCACGCCCTCTTCTGCGGCGCGAATCGTCGCCATCAGGCCGGCCAGACCTCCGCCCACTACAATGATTTTCGGCTGTCTCATTTCAGATAGAAGTCAAAAGGGTGCCAGTTCAGCCAGAAACTCAAAACAATCAGAACTCCGACCATGCTGAAGGCAAACCCCACCATCGCCCCAAGCGCTCCGGCTGCGCGCTGTGCTTTGGCTGTAGCCGCCAGGCCCCACTTGCACAGAAAATTCCAAATGCCCACGCCCAGATGAAACGACGATGCGATCACACCGACAAACATAAACGTCAGCGCGTAAGGATTTTGCAGCAGGTCCGCAACGTCCGCATACGTTGATCGACCGTGCGTCAGCCAGCGTTCGGTGTACAGATGCCATCCGATGTAGGCAAAGGCAATCAGACCGGTATAACGCTGCGTGGTGTACAGCCAGTTCCCCACCCATGGATAGGCCGACACGTTGGACTTCCCGTGCAGCCAGATATAAATCCCATACGCGCCGTGATAGAGCATGGGCAGGAAAATGAACAGCCATTCCACGGCCACACGGAATGGAATCGTCTGCAGCTCCAGCGATTTCGCGTCATACTCGACTCTGCCGACCAACGCGTAACTGTTCGACCAGAAATGTTCCGCCAGGAATGCGCCTACGGGGATAATGCCAGTCAAGGAATGCAGCTTGCGAAGAAAATAGTCGGTTTCAGGCTGGGTTGCCGTTCTGGACATGCCCTCTCCGCCGCGTGCGTTGGTGAAGGGCGATGAAGAATCGCGGCTCGTTCAGTATAGGCAGTTGAAAACAGCGATGCAAGCCAGGCTGTTCCTATCTCGGACACGCGCTTCCGGAAAATTCGTTGCGCCCCACGCGCTTTGTCGCTTAAATGAACATACGACGGATGGTATCCGCCCGGCTCCTCCCGCCTGGCAGACTTCGCGTGCCTAACGGATATCCAATGACTACTAGCCTCAGCCTCGTCTCGGAGCTGGAACGTATCGCCAACGCCGTTGCATCGGACGACGCGGCCACGTCCCAGATATCCCTGCCCGGCATCGCGGAACGCATCGCCAAGAATCTCGGGGTAAAGCCCGACGAAGTCGCCCTCATGGGCGTTTCTACCCGCTGGCGCCACCTTCATTTTCTCGTGCCGGAATCGCTCAAACAAGTCGGCTTTATCCCGCTTTCCAGCACTTCCGCCATCGCTGCGAAAACGGCTCGCGAGAGCCGTCCGGACATCATCAACAATTTTGCCAGCGTCCGTCATGCCACCGTTTTTGAGGGGGTGAAGATTGGCGGCGAAAGCTCCGAGCTTATCCAGAAACTGATCAGCGCTCCGATTCTTTCCGGCGACAAGGTCGTTGGCGTTATTCAAGTGAGCCGCAAAGGCGCCAGCGCCAAACACGCCGGCCCGGACTTCAGCGCCGACGATTTGGGCAAAGTCCTTGCGCTCTGCAAGCCCCTCGGCAAGCTGCTCCAGCACCTCGCAGGCGATTCCTGACCGCGTATCGAGATTCTTGTCACAATTCATTCATTTTCGTGGCCGCTCGCGGCAAAAAACCCGCGAATTCGTTTGACACTGCAATACCTTCTTGTTATTTTTCAACAGCGGAAAAATTTCCGCTGTAACTCCACTCACGGAGGCACCACAACCCGGCACCATGGCGTTCGTCGCGAAGAAGATCTTTCTCACCAAAGGCGTCGGAAAACATCGCGAAAGACTTTCGAGCTTTGAGCTCGCCCTGCGCAATGCAGGCATCGCCGCGTGCAACATCGTTCGCGTCTCCTCGATCTTCCCGCCCAATTGTAAATTGATTTCCCGCAGCGAAGGGTTGAAGCACATCAAGCCGGGCCAGGTGGCTTTCACCGTCATCAGCGAAAATTCCACCAAGGAAGCGCACCGCCTCATCGCCGCAAGCATCGGCCTTGCGCTCCCCAGCGATAAATTAATGTACGGCTATCTTTCCGAGCATCACTCGTTCGGCGAAACAGAAGAAGTCGCCGGCGAATACGCCGAAGAGCTCGCCGCGGAAATGCTTGCCACCACTTTGAACGTGGAATTTGACCCTGATCTCAGCTTCGACGAAAAAAAAGAGGTCTACCGCATTTCCAACAAAATCGTTCGCACCATGAACGTCACCCAATCCGCCGTGGGCGACAAGCGCGGCCTCTGGACCACTGTCCTCGGCGCCGCCATCCTCATCGGCGAAGACGACTAACTCCCTTTTCCGGGTCTTACGTCAGCGCATTGGCGAATCTCTGAGGATTCCCGATTCTTTTCCCGGCGGTGCTCTCTGAGCAGCCCGTCCAAACTCTTTCTCTTTTTTGCTTCTTTAGGTCCTTGCTTCTTTACTTCTCCTTCGCATCCAAATCGTAGGCCGTCTTCAACCAATTCTCGACTTCCGCATCAATCTCATCCACGGACTCGACCGGAATGCGATGCGTAATCCGGTCCTTTTTCGCCAGGCCACCGGTATCGATAATTCTCTTAGGCAATTTCCCCTTGTAATGCGTAAGCGCAAAACCCAAATCGATACGCGTATTCGTCGTTGGCTTGATCTGCGCGAAAACATGCCCGCGATAGAGCGGCACCATTGTCTTGCAAGGACACGCTTTCACATCCGCGCCCAGAGATTTCCCCAGCCGAAGCAAAGCCACATAAACCGGCCGCAACTTCTCCTTCGCTCCCGCATACTGCTCGTCTACATACACCACCGCCGTCTTCAAATAGGCCTCCGGCGAGTCCTCCTCGCCGCCCCTCCCATCCACGCGCTCCGAAATCCACCAAGCGCTGTTTGTACCCAGTTTGTGTTTCGTCTTTAGCCACTCGCGCCGCGCTTTGTCCTCTTTCGGCCCTTCCTTCTTCGCCAGCGCAATCCATTCCTCGAGCGACCGTCCGGTCTTGCCTTTCAATTCCGCAATCCACTTCTCTACCATCGCCACTCCCGGGTGCACGTCATACAAAGGTTTGCTGATCGCTGCCCGCGACTGCGCCATTCTTCACCTCCGCTCATCACTCTCACGAACCGAGGCCCCTGACTCACGGCCCCCCGCCTATCCCTGCTTCCCGCGCTTGAAATACCCAATGCGGTCTAGCACCGCCCCTACGATCAACGGCAAGGCCACCGTCGCGTCGTCAAACACTTCCGCGAACTTCCCGCCCTCTTCCGGCGGAACAAACTTGCCCCACGACACCGCTTCCGTGTACGTGCTCCCGCTTAGCCCGCCCCAGTGCACCGGTTCCGGGCAAATCCGCACGCCGTAGTTGTATCTTTTCAGCGGGATTTTCTTGTAGCCGCGCCGCGCCAGAAGCTCCGCGTAAACTCCAAACTGCTGCGACCAATTCCGCGGAACGCCTCCTCCTACCGTAAAGAGGCCCATGCGCTTTGTGGCCAGCATCGTGTCCGCGAACTTCTCGAAGTCCTCGAACGGATCGAATCGCAACAGCGGCTTCCCTTCCTGCAGGCGGGCGATTTTCTGCAGCGCAAAATCGATTCCCAATTCCGAATCGCTGAACGCCGGCACAAACACCGGCACGTTGTGCTCGTAGGCGGATTTAAGAATTCCCCGCCCGGCGCCTTGTTTGTGCAGCGTTTCGCCGATCTTGCGATGAATCTTCCAGCTGCATGCTACTTCTTCCGCGTCCCAGTTCGAGAGCACGTCATCCATCACTTCTTCCACGTGATCCAGATTCACTTCCGGCTCGAGCGAATCGTAAACGCGGTTGTATCCCGCCTCGAACAATGTCTTGTCGTCCATTTTGCTGGGGTCGTAGCGGAAATGCGAATGTCCGGTTGCCTCAACAAGCCCATGCGCCATCAGCGCCCCAGTGGAAACGACAGCCTTGATCAATCCGCTCTCGATCAAATCGCAAAAAATAAATCCCATCTTCGCAACCGTCAACGCGCCGGAAAGTGTCATCACCACGAAACAGTCTTTGTCGCGCGCCATCGTTTCCAGAACGTCCGCGGCGTCGCCAATCTGCCGTCCGGTGAACGCGGTATTGCCCATCGCGCGAACCAGTTCGTCGATGGTGCGGCATTTCGACAGATCAATCGGAAACATCGGCCGCAACTTATCCTTCACCGGATCGTGCAGTACGCGCCCCGTGACCGTCTTTTCTTGCCGCTTTGCCATCTTCTCTCCTCGAACTTTCCTGCGCTTCTGTTTCAGAACTTCACACCAAGTCCCAATATGCTAGTTTCGTAACGATTGATATTACAAATGCATCCCGAAGGAAAGAACAAAACGCAACACAAAATGTTTCTACGAGCATGATAAACTAAATTTTATGACAAAGAAATTCACAATCGGCTTGATTCAGATGCGCAGCACCGCCAATGCCGATGAAAATCTTTCGCGCGCCATCGAGAAAATCCGTGAAGCTGCCGCGCGCGGCGCGCAAATCATCTGCATGGATGAGCTTTTTCGCGGCGAATATTTCTGCCGGACCGAGGACGCCGACCTTTTCCACCTCGCCGAAGCCATCCCCGGCCCGTCCACCGAGGCGCTCTCAAAAATCGCGAAGGAGAATAAGGTTGTTGTCGTCGCTTCCCTCTTCGAACGCCGGGCCGCCGGCGTTTACCACAACACCTGCGCCATCCTCGACGCTGACGGCTCTCTTCGCGGCAAATACCGCAAGATGCACATCCCCGACGATCCTCTCTATTACGAGAAATTTTATTTCACGCCCGGCGATCTCGGCTTCCCGAATTTCGATACCGCCTACGGCCGCATCGGCGTGCAGATTTGCTGGGACCAGTGGTATCCGGAAGGTTCGCGCCTCACCGCATTGCAGGGCGCCGAGGTCATTTTTTATCCCACCAGCATCGGCTGGCATCCTCATGAAAAAGCCCAATTCGGCGCAGCCCAGCTGGATGCCTGGCGTACCATTCAGCGCGCCCACGCCATCGCCAACGGAGTTTATGTTGCGGTCGCCAACCGCGTGGGCTACGAAGGTAAACCTGAAAAAGGCGACCCCGGTCTCGAATTCTGGGGAAATTCTTTCGTCGCCGATCCCTTCGGCCGTATCCTCTCCGAAGCCTCCAACGAGAAAGAAGAAATCCTGGTAGTGGAATGCGACCCCGCGCAAAGTGAAGAAACGCGCCGCAACTGGCCCTTCCTTCGCGATCGCCGCATCGACGCCTACCAACCCATCCTCAATCGCTGGCTCGGCGAATGATCGTTTCTTCTTTGTGCTCTCTGTGTGCTCTGCGTCCTCTGTGTTAAATTCTTTTCTTCGATGACTAACTCAACTCCGTATTCTCTCGGTTTCACAATGCCCGCCGAATGGGCCCCTCATGAAGCCACGTGGCTAGGCTGGCCGCACGAACTCACCGACTGGCCCGGCAAATTTTCTCCGATCCCCTGGGCCTTCGCCGAAATCGTCCGCCATCTTTCAGAAGTCGAGCGCGTCTATCTGCTTGTCGAAAATCGCGAGGCCGAATCACGCGTCCGCACCATCCTGAAAAAATCCGGCGCCAATCTCGCCGCCGTCGATTTCTTCCGCATTCCCACCGATCGCGGATGGATGCGGGACTCCGGCCCCATCTGCTTGCAGAATTCTTCAGGCGAGGTCGTTTACACAAACTGGCGCTTCAACGGCTGGGCCAAATACGAAAATCACAAGAAAGACGCCCTGGTCGTTTCTGCCGCAAACAAGAAACTCAAGCGCCGCGTCTGGCAACCCGTCCACAAGGGCCGCCGCATCGTCCTCGAAGGCGGCAGCATCGACGTCAACGGTCTGGGCTCACTGCTCACGACCGAAGAATGCCTCCTCAGCAGAACGCAGGAACGCAACCCCGGCTTCACGCGCGAAGACTACGCCGAAATCTTCAAAAATCATTTCGGCGTAACCAATCTTCTCTGGCTAAAAAACGGAATCGCCGGCGATGACACCCACGGCCACGTCGACGACCTCGCAAGATTCGTCGATCCCCGAACGGTCGTCACCGTCGTCGAGAACGATCCCATCGACGCCAACTACGCTCCGCTTCAGGAAAATCTCTCGCTGCTAAAAAAGATGCGCGACCAGGATGGCGGCCCGTTGCGCGTCGAAACGCTCCCCATGCCCGCCCCAGTTTTCTTCGACGGCCAACGCCTACCCGCCAGCTACGCCAATTTTTACATCGCCAACAAAATCGTCCTCGTCCCCACCTTCAACGACGCCAACGATCGCGCCGCCCTGAGTACGCTCGCCAAACTTTTCTCCACTCGCAAGATCATCGGTATTCACTGCCGCGACCTGGTCCTCGGCCTTGGCACCATCCATTGCATGACGCAACAGCAACCCGCTTCTCCCGCTCCGTAGGTGAGAGGCTTGCCCCCTCCCCCCCAACCGCCAAGCTCCCGGTAGTGTCTTAATTTCGATCTCCACTGCGATGAACGGCTTCTTGATTGGGAATAGACCGAAATAGTACAATCCTAGGCGATTTCAGTAGTTCAGTCTGATGATCACCAGCATCCACACCCTGATTTATTCCGACGATGCCCCCGCAACGCGCGCATTCCTTCGCGACGTCCTCGGCTGGCCCTACGTCGAGGATGCGCTGGGCGGAGGCGCGGGTTGGCTGATCTTCAAGACCGGGCGGAGTGAGATGGGCGTGCACCCGACCCACAGCGTCTACGATGGCAAGACGTACGAATCGCCGCGGCACCATCTGATCTCCTTGATGTGCGACGACATCTCACACACGGTCGCTGAACTGAAGGGCAAAGGAGCGGAGTTCCACGGCGAAGTTCAGGATCAAGGGTACGGACTCGTGGTCATGATGGCCGTGCCTGGCGCGGACGACATCATGCTCTACGAGCCCAAGCATCCGCTGGCGTACAGCCTTTGACCGATTGAAAGGGCAACTAACTCACTCCCACCTTTCACCCTTCCTAAGGCATCATTCAAATTAGGACAATACCAAGCCCCCGCAAAGCATGACGCAATATCGACTCGTCTGCTAGACTACTCGGCGCCATTTCTTTCTCAAAACGCATCATAGTTCCTGGAGGCTGAATGTTCGCCATTTGCTCTGCAACAACGTCCGTCTCGCTGCTCGGCGCGCTCTTTGAAACAAAGGGTGTCGCGATCTATTTCCCCAGCGGCTTCTGGGGCTGGATCCTGATCGGCCTCATCGCCGGGTGGCTCGCCGGAAAAATCTCGCGCGGCCGCGGCTTCGGTTGCATCACCGACATCATTCTCGGCGTCGTTGGCTCCTTCATCGGCGGCTGGATTTTCATGCGCCTGAATATTTACGGCGGAGGTTTCCTCTATTCGCTTGCGGCCGCCACAGTAGGCGCGGTATTGCTTGTTTTCATCGCTCACCTCTTCAGCCCCGGTGATCGCTAGGCGCAAACGGCGGCTGGTGCGCCACTGTGATACGATTCCCTAGCACCTTACGGAGATGATCTATCTTTGAGTAAGTCTACGCAGTCTCTACTCGCAATCCCCCTCGGCGGTCTCGGCGAATTTGGAATGAACATGATGGTTCTTCGTCTCGGTGACGATATCCTCGTCATCGATGCCGGCATGATGTTCCCCGAATCCGAACTCCTCGGCGTCGACCTCGTCATCCCCGACATCACCTACCTCAAGCAAAATCGCCAGCACGTCCGTGCCATTGTCCTGACCCACGGCCACGAAGATCATATCGGCGCCCTCGCCTACATTCTCCGCGATCTGAATGTTCCTGTTTATGGCACGCGCTTTACGCTCGCCCTCGTCAAAAAGCGCCTCGAAGAAGCCGGCCTCCTCGATTCCACCACTCTCCGCGAAGTTCTTCCCGGCCGCCTGGTCGAGATCGGCCCTTACGAAATCGAATTCATCCCGGTCACGCACAGCACCATCGACTGCGTCGCCCTCGCCGTCCGCACACCGGTCGGCGTCATCATTCACACTGGTGACTTCAAGATCGATCAGACCCCCGTCGACGGCGCCCCCTTCGATCTCCACACTTTTGCCCGCTACGGCGCCGAAGGCGTTCTCGCCCTTTTCAGCGACTCAACCAACGTCGAGCGCCCCGGCTTCACTCCTTCTGAGCGCGCCATCGTCCCGCGCATCGAAGAGCTCTGCCGTTCTGCGCCGCGCCGCGTCATTCTTTCCTGTTTCGCCTCATCGATCCACCGCATCCAGCAAGTCATCGATGTCGCCGGACGTGTCGGCCGCAAGGTTGCCTTCGTCGGCCGCAGCATGGTCGACAACGTCGAAATCGCGCACTCCATGAATTACTTGCGCATTCCTGACGGCATGGTCGTCCGCCCGCAAGACATTCGCAACTTCGATCCCAAACGCATCATCATTCTCGCCAGCGGCAGCCAAGCTGAACCGATGTCTTCCCTTTCGCGCATTGCCGTCGACAATCACCGTTTCGTCACCGTCGATGAAAACGATAGCGTCATCCTCTCCGCCCGCATCATTCCCGGCAACGAAAAAGCTATCTTCCGCATGCTCGACCACATGTTCCGCCGCCGCGCGCTTGTCTATTACGACAATTCCGCCGGCACCATTCACGTTTCCGGCCACGCCAGCCAGGAAGAACAAAAACTCGTCCTGCAGCTGGTCAAGCCCAAGTATTTCATTCCCGTTCACGGCGAATATCGTCACCTATTCCGCCACGCCGCGCTCGCTCATCAACTCGGCTGCGTCTCCGGAGAAATCCTTCTTCTCGAAAATGGCAAGTGCATCGAATTCACTCAGGATGGGGTTCGCCGCCGCGACCCGGTTACGGCCGGCCGTGTGTGCGTCGATTCTGGTTCTCTCGAAGAAATCGAAGAAGTGGTGATCCGCGACCGCAAGCATCTGAGCGAAGACGGCATCGTCGTACCGATCATTGCCATCGACAAGCACACCGGCAAAATGGAGTCTCAGCCAGAAATCGTCACCCGTGGCATGTTCAGTGACAACGGCCAGGAACTCATCGCCGGCGCACGCGAAGTCATCCTGAAAACCGTCGAGCAGTCCAACGCTGAGGAAAAATCCGACTGGGGCGTCATAAAGGAAAAAATCCGCGTCGACTTGAAGCGTTACATCAATAAACAAACGTCCAAGCGCCCGCTAATCCTGCCGGTAATACTGGAGATTTGAAACGTCGGTTGGTAAATGATCGCTGTCAAAGTCTCGGCGCCGCCGCTGCCGTTAGAGGCGCCGCTGACTCGGAAACTATAAGGTATTCGTATTTCTTCCCCTCCGCCTTGAACTTCATCTTGTCTTTGTCCAACGTGAACTCCACGCTCGCGTTCACCGGGATCAACGCCTTGTCCGCGGGCTTCTCCTGCCTCACGTGATAGACGGTTGTCTCGGTCCGGATCACATACTCCTGGCACAGCACATCCGACGTTTGTTTCTTGTTCTTCACCTGCGACCCGCAAGCTACCGAACTCTCTGAAACTATGGTTCCCGCCTGCGGCTCCTTAGCCGCAGCTGGAATTCCCGCGAGCACCACTGCCGCCACGAACATCAACCTCTTTCTCATACTGCCTCCCAAAAACCTGGACGGATAGCGTCGCTATGGCAAACACCGCCGGCCCGGTCCGTGCGAACTCTCTTGCTTCATGCCCTATTCGTTTCCCCCACCGAACAGCCGCAGCACGACTCCCGCCGATATCCAGTAGTTTGTCTGATGAGCGTCGGTCCCGAACGCTGTCCTGTAGTAGTCCACGTCAAACAACCGGATTTCCCAGCGGCGCGTTGGACGCATATCCAATCCGCCTCCCAACTTATAGGAAATCTGGCTGCCCGTGGACGTCACCGAACCTCCGCTCCCGCTGACCGTGGTTCTTTCGTCCGAACCCCCAATCAACGCCTCGCCGAACGGAGTGATATTCCACCGGTTCCGCCTGCGGTAGTAGAAGCGCGGCCCGTAGTGATTTCCATAAAGCACGGTCTTGGTGGTTCCGTCCGTCACCAGGTTGTAGCTAGTGTCTGCGCTCACTTGCAGCCAGGAGTTTGCGTTCCAGCCGATCGAGCCCAACCCGCCAATCAGGTTGCTGCTCGTTCCCCCACCGCCCATCCGCCCGAGTGCGAACCCTCCGAAAACTTCCAGCAATGGCGCCTGGCGGCCGCTCGGCTGAGGTCTCTCCCACCGATCTCTTGTGTCAACCGGCCGAATGGAAGGCGTTGCCGGTTGAATCGTGGCAGGCTGAGCTGGGGCAGCTGCTGGAGGTTCGGGCTGTGCTGGCGGTTGGGCAGCCGCAGGTTGAGGGTCAGCCGCTGCATTCACCGCAGGCTGCGCCGCGCTGCCAGCCGTCTCCGCCGCATCCGCATCCGGCGTCGAGGGAGCCGTCGGGGGAGTGGGTAACAAGGACGCCGTCGTGACTGCCGGTTGCGTCGAACTAGGTTGAGCGGAAGCCTGGTCCGCCGCTGTCTCTGGCGTTACTGGCTGCCGCTCCACGGCCGCACTCGACGGGGCCTGTGTGTCCGCCGCCGTTACTGCGCCCTGCACCGGTCCTGTCGTTCTATCCGCTGCCGCTGCCCTGGGTGCCGCCTCTTCGGCTGCGCCCGTCTGCGCCGCGTTGGCCGCTGCCGGTTGCGTTGCCAGCGTTGCTACTGGCTCGGCGTCGAACGGCGTCGACCGCGGTATCTTGATTTTCTCCGAAGCTACTTGCAAAGACGGCGTCTGCTGCCCCGCCTGCTGTCCCTTTGTTTGACCTTTTGATTGCGCTGTCGGTTGGGCGGAAGCCGCCGGCTCTAAGGAGGTCGCACCGCGATCCTGCACGATCAAACTCGAAAAGATGTACCCCACCTGCCCGTCTTTTGTTTGAATCCGCGAAAAGTAAAATCCGTATACCAAGATCGTAAACCGCTCCCCGCATGACAACGAGGCAACCACATCGGGAGTCTTCCTCGGCTTTCCGAAAACCTGCGTGGCATCCGCATTCTTCGAGCAGTCGACGAACCCCACGTCGTCCGCCCAAGCTCCGGAAGCCGCCAGGAGACATACCCCCATCACCATGAGCAATCGATTGCGCAACATCGGCCCTCCTCGGCTCGCCCACACCCCGAGCCCTCGAAAAGCTTACCGAGCGTTGCGCCGTCCCATCAGATGAACCAAAGTCCAGTACGTTCCAAAACGGCACTGTCCACTAGACCGGGCCCACCTGTTTGTATTTTCTGTGGAGGTCCTTGCCCGACGGCTGGGTTGCCGGACAAGGCTGAAACGAGGACTAGTCAGTAGTCTGCTGAAACTTCTCATCGGCTGGAAACACTGTATGGAATGTAAATGCAAACGGTGTCGGCCCGTGCGCCTCGAGATAGGCAATCCGTTTCTTCGCTTCCTCGACTCCCGGCAGATGCCCCGCCGGAACCCACCAAAGGGCCGCATATACAGCCATCTTCTCGAACCACTCATGCCTCTGACGCAGCAACTCCGCATGCGCCGTCTTGTAAACATAGTGCTTCAGCTCTTCGACGGACTCCCACACCGACATATTCAGCAGCATTCGGCAATCCTCGTACGGCCGAAGATAGGTGTTGTTCCCTTCCGGAGTCTGCAACCTCCACACAAAACCAGGCGCGCTATCCGCAAGCGCATTGATCTCGTCCAATCGCGCCACAAAACCGGCCATCAGCGGATCGTCCAGCTGTGCCCTGACCCGCCCAATATTCACCTGCGCGATCCGATATTTCGCCACCATCCCTCTCCAGAACGTCTAGATTGCAGCAGCCGGGCCCAATGAAGGGAGAAAGTCTACCGGCGACGGTTGCAAGTGGAAAGCAAAACTATCAGAAAGGAGCGCGCCGAGCAGAAGGTGCCCGGGCGGTGAGGAGGAAAAGGCCATTCCTAACCAAGGTAGAGAACTACTACATTTGTGGTATTCTTCTACTACATGCTTGACCTACGTTCCAAGGCGAGGCGGAAGCTGCTGGCGTATTACTTTACGAAACCAGCAGCGCGGCTCCATTTGCGCGACTTGGCGGAGCGGTTGAAGGTCGATCCGTCCAATCTGTCAAAAGAACTGGGGCGGCTGGAGCGCGAAGGACTCTTTCGATCGGAAGTGAGCGGGCGCCAGAAGTATTTTCAGCTGAACCGGGCCTATCCCCTGTTCAAGGAAGTGCGCGGCATCGTTGCGAAAACGATTGGGGCTGTGCCCTTGATTGCGCAGGGGCTCAAGGAAATCAGTGGAATTGACGAAGCCTATTTGTACGGTTCCTTTGTGCGCGGCCGGCAGGAAACGGTCAGCGGCATCGATGTGCTCGTGATTGGGACCCCTCCGAGTGATGTCTTGGCCGGTGCCGTTCGGAAGCTGGAGCGCCAGCTTGGTCGCGAAATCAACTATACGGTCCTGGCTGTGCAGGAGTTCAAGTCCCGCCGCGATCGAAAAGATGCCTTTCTTGCAAATGCCTGGCGCAACAGACGCGTTTCCTTGATAGCGCCGGATGAAAAAACTCAAAGCGCACGTCATCGGCTGGGCGCAAATCGACCGCTTCCCCGGAAGCGCCGATAAAAACGGCGCTCTGCGCGCCCTCCAGTGGTCTATTTCGCACTGGAAGGGGTGAAATGGAGACTGAATGAGTATAGGAGCAGACTCACGCGCGCTTTGTAGTCCGCAGCCAGGTAAATGGCCAACGTTTTGCCGCTCCCTGTCTGCTGCACAGTCACTTGCGCTGGTTCAAGCTGAATGCCGTGTTCCCCGGCTTTGTGGATGACGGCGTTGCGGAGGTCCTCGTCGGAATTGGGCGCCTCAAGTCCAATGCGGGAGGCCACCTGTGCGGCGATGTCCCGCATGTCGGTTTGCAGTTCGAGATTGGCGATCTCGCAGGAAGCGACTTGCCAACCGGCGACGACGGCCGGGCCCAGAATGGCCAGCCCCAGGATAAGTTTCGCTTTCCCCATGACAAAAACTCCGTCCCGCCGGGTTCCAACGGTATTTTATTCCGAGTGGACCGCTAACGATGGCATGGGGACCATGGCAGTTGCCAATTGGATAGCCTGTGAACCGCAACTCCGCACTACGATCCTGAAGCGCATGTCGTGTCTGAGCGTATACTAGGACTGCGCGGGGCCGGACGTCTGGGAGGCCTGTCTATGGCAACAAACAAGGAAGAATTTCTGGCCAAGGTCAACCGCGCCCACGCCGCCAGAATCAAAGCTGAGGAGTTTGTCCTTGCCGGGGGAGACCTGAAGTCGGAGGCAGCAGCCCCGCTCGGAATCGAAATGCTCGAGGCTTGGAATGAACTCGCCACGGAGTTCGCCCACCCGGTCTTGAAAAACATTAAAGCGCAATAGGGGAGAAAAGCTCGTGGTTTCCTGAGCTGGAGTCCATCCATGCCGGTTGCAGTCATCAACTGGCGGTTGGCCGCTTCTTGGGTTCGTATATAGCCATTGTGTGGGGCTGCCTTTTGCTGGCCTCTTCTTCACCTTCCAGTCTCCCCGCCTGCCATCGCGGCATCCCGTCGACATACGCCTCCAAAGATAAGAAGATGATGACATGAGCGTACAAAGGAAAGTCGTCCTGGTGGCCGGCGGAACCGGCGGCTTAGGCAGCGCCGTCAGTTTGGCCTTTGTCGAAGCTGGCGCCCGCGTGAACGTCACGTTTCAGCGACCTGGAGATGTGGAGGAGTTGAAGAAAGTAGCCAGCGCAAAGCTGGTAGCCGCGGACGGCGCGTCGCTCGATGGATTTAACGTCGACGTTACGGACGAAGTGGCGGTGAGCAAATTGATTGACGGAATTGTTGAGCGGCACGGCCGGCTGGATTGTCTGGTGAACGCCGTCGGAGGATATGCCGGTGGAACAAAACTGTGGGAACTGGAAACGAAAGTGTTTGAGCAGCAGCTCGCGCTAAACTTACGCGCGGGATTTGTCCTGGCGCGCGCAGCCGCGCGCATCATGGTCAAGCAAGGAAGCGGAGCCATCGTAAACGTCGCTTCCAAGGCCGCCGTGGACCATGCCGCCGGAGCCTCGGCGTATGCCGCATCAAAAGCCGCGGCCGTCGCCATGATCGACTGCCTGGCGGCAGACCTGAAAGGCACCGGCGTTCGCGCCAATTCGATCCTGCCGAGCATCATAGACACGCCAGCAAACCGCAAGTCGATGCCCAAGGCAGACTTTGCGAAATGGCCCAAGTCAGAAGAAATTGCGCGAGCGATTTTGTTCCTGTGCGGCGACGAAGCGAAATTGGTTCAAGGCGCGTCCGTGCCTGTGTATGGGGATAGCTGAGACGGGCGGAAGGCTGTACGCTCGTAGGCTCATGACGTACGGGAAGGGCGCGCCGTGCGCGCCGTGAGCATCTGCGGAACAAGTTCCAACGGGCGAATAGGAGCGGAGTCATGTCGATACGACCAGTAAAACGCCTTGTAGCGGCCAAGCCAACCGTGGAAGGGGCCGGCGTTCATTTGCGCCGTGCGTTTGGTTTTGGCAATACCACGGACTTCGATCCATTCCTCCTGCTAGACGATTTTCGCAATGATGTGCCCGAGGACTATCTCGCGGGATTTCCCTGGCACCCCCACCGCGGCATCGAGACGATTACCTATGTGCTTGCCGGAACCGTCGAACACGGCGACAGCATGGGCAACCATGGCGAGATAGCCTCGGGCGACGTCCAGTGGATGACCGCAGGCAGCGGCATCATCCACCAGGAGATGCCCAAGGGCGATCACGCAGGACGCATGCATGGATTCCAGTTGTGGGCGAATCTTCCGGCATCCCTGAAAATGACGGCTCCGCGCTATCAGGAGGTGAAATCGCCAGAAATTCCGGAAATCAAGGACGACGACGGAACTCACGTGCGCGTGGTTTGCGGAAATTTTTGGGGCAAGAGCGGACCCGTCGATGGCATTGCCGCGGAACCGATTTACCTGGATGTGTCCGTGCCGCCTGGTCGCAGAAAGATTCTGCCGGTGGGCACCACTCGCCATGCATTCGCCTACGTGTTCGCAGGCTCAGGAAAATTTTGCAATGCGTCGGAACCGCTGGCCGTGCCGACCGAAGCTGTCGGATGGCTAGACACCGCTCCTCCCGTAGCGGCGGACAACCGCTCGCTGGTTTTGTTTGACCGCGGGGATGAGGTTGTCGTTCAAGCGGGCGACGAGGGGATTCGCTTTCTGCTCGTCTCCGGCAAACCGCTCGAAGAGCCAGTGGCCTGGTACGGACCAATCGTGATGAACACACAGGAACAGTTGCAGCAAGCGTTTAAGGACTTGGAGAAAGGGACGTTTTTGAAGGGGCAGAAATAAGGGAAATTGAGGATAGACAGGAGGCTGCGGAGACGTAGAGGATAGCAGGGACAAGAAGAGAGGTGATAAATATGCGTCGATGGCTAGGAATTCCGGGCATAGCGTTAGCGGCGGCGATCGCGGCAGTTGGTTGCTCAGGCGATTCGGCCGAGCGTGAAAGGACGATTCGAGAGGAAGCCGCAAAAGCTGCGGCCCAGGCCAAGCCGGCGGTGGAAGAGGCGGGGCGTGCTGTGAAGGCGGCGGTCGACGGCGCCAAAGAAGGCTGGGAAAACGGCACAAAGCCAACGATTGGTCTGAATTCCGCCAGCGAAGACGACCTGACAGGGCTGCCGGGTATTGGAAAGCATGAAGCCAAGCGAATCATAGCCGGGCGGCCGTACCACGACAAACACGACCTGGTTAGCAAGAGGATTTTGAGCGCGTCAGCATACGAGAAGTTGAAGGATGACGTTAGCGTGAAGTAGGCGCGGCTCGCCCAGGTCACTGTTCGCGCAAGGCCACGACCGGGTCGACGCGCGTAGCGCGGAGAGCTGGAACGTAGCTGGCGACGAAAGCCACGAAAAGAAGCATAGCGGAGACGGCGGAAAGAGTCAGGAAATCGGTGGACTTGACGCCGTAGAGCATAGAAGCCAAGCCACGGAAAAGTAAGAACGAAAGAACGATTCCCACGGCAGTCCCAATGAGCGCCATGTTCATTCCTTGCTTCAGAATCATGCCAAGCACGTGCGAGCGCTGTGCTCCGAGCGCCGTGCGAATGCCAATCTCCTGCGTGCGCTGACTGACGGAATACGACACGACGCCGTAGACACCGACCGAGGCGAGAATCAGGCCGAGGACGCCGAAGGTGCCGACAAACATGACGCCGAGTCGCGCGGGAAAAAGAGCCTTACCGAATTGAACCTGCTCGTCCATGGTGGTGACGTTAAAGACAGGCAGACCGGCGTCAAGCTGGCGGATTTGATCGCGGACGGCAGCCACAAGCCTCTGCGGATTGTCCTGCGTGTAGACGAACAAATTGGCCCCGGAGTTGTAGCTTTGCGCCAAGGGAAAATAAGCGTACAGCTGCGGCTTTTCGTAGAGAAAAAGATATTTGCCGGTGCGTGTAAGTCCAACGACCTGGATAGGCGGCCCGTCTTTTTTCGTGCGAAACACTTTGCCGACAGGATTCTGGCCAGGCCAGATTTCCTTGGCAAAGGTTTCGTTGATGACGGCAACATGGGGAGCTGTGGCGTTATCGGCTTCGGTAAATTCGCGGCCCTGGATGACCGGAGTGCCTGCGGTACGAAAATAGCCAGGCTGGACGCTGTCGTCAAAAGTGGATTGCATTTTTGATTTGTCGTCGTTGGGCTGGCCTTCAGGGAAAATGTTGTCGAGCGAGTTGTCATTACCCATGGGAATGTAGGAAGCAATGGCAGCGTCGCGCACGCCCGGCAGTGAACGCACCCGCTCAGTAAGTTGCTTGAAAAATTGCTGGCCGCGCTCTTGGCTGTAGCCCTGCAGGCCAACGTCCATGGACATCAAGATGGTGTGGTCGACACGAAAGCCCATGTCCACATTGGCCGAGTTCCGAAGGCTGCGAATGAAAAAACCGGCACAGGCAAGAAGAAGCAGACAAACAGCCACTTGCGCGACGACCAGCCCATTGCGAAAACGATGATGGCCTGCCGACGCTCCCCCTGAGCGGCCTCCAGCTTTGAGCGTGTCCGCCAGATCCGTGCGCGAGGCCTGCAGCGAGGGGACCAAACCGGCGACCATGCCGGTTACGAGCGCAGCTAGAAAAGTGAACATAAAGATTCGCCAGTCCATGCGCAGATCAAATAGTTTCAGTGGTATGTCGGTGGGGATGCGTACGGACATCAGCGCCAAGGCGGCCCAACGTGCGAAAACGAGACCGAGAAGGCCGCCGAAGACAGAGAGCAAGACAGTCTCCGTCAACATTTGCCGGATCATTCGCGAGCGAGTAGCGCCAAGAGCGGTGCGGGTGGCAAATTCCTTTCTGCGGCCGTTGGCGCGGGCGAGAATGAGATTGGCGACGTTGGCGCAAGCGATTAGAAGCACGAGTCCAACGAGCAGCATGAAAACGAGGGCAGCTGTGGACATGAAACCAGCCACCAATCCGGGCTCAGGGCGGGCTTTGAGCTCCGGTATAACGAGCAATGACATGCCTTTGTGCGAATCCGGGAATTCCTGGGCCAAACGATGATCCAGGGGCTCGGCGGCTGCCATGGCCTGTGCGACGGTCACACCCGGCTGGAGCCGGCCAAGAACGCGAAGGTAGGAGGCACCGCGCTTGTTGAGGTCGTCAGCCTGGTTCGGGTCGAGCAGGCCCATCGTTGTAAGGGGAATATAGAAGTCCGGCTCTAGGAAGTAGTAGGCTCCGCGAAAACTTTCAGGAGCGACTCCGATGACAGTGAACGCTTGGTTGTCGACCAGGACGCTCTGGCCGACAATTGCGGCATTACCACTGAACCGCTTCTGCCAAAATTTGTAGCTGAGGACCATGAGGGGGTCCTTCCCTGGAACCCAGCCTTCGTCCGCGGCAAACGTGCGGCCTCGGATCGCCTCAAGACCGAGCATGGAGAAGTAATTTCCGCTAACCATTTCGCACCAAGCGCGCTCGGGACGTCCTGCTGTGCCGAAGTTCACGGGGTTAGGGCTGTATGCAATAAGGTCGGAGAAGACCGTCTTCAGGTTTCTATAGTCCTGGAAGTCCGGATAAGAAAGGTTCAAAGGAAAGTCGAAACTAGGCGTCTTGGATGCGAGGACGACGAGCTGCTGGGGGTCTCGTACCGGGAGGGGCCGCCAGAGTACGCCATTGAAAACGCTGAAGATGGCGGTATTGGCGCCAATGCCGAGACCGAGGGCGAGCATGGCGATGAGCGTGAAGCCGGGACTCTTCAGGAGC
Organism: Acidobacteriota bacterium; assembly: GCA_013289955.1. GTDB lineage: Bacteria > Acidobacteriota > Terriglobia > Acidiferrales > UBA7541 > Acidiferrum. The sequence goes on along the minus strand of JABCYZ010000006.1, from coordinate 7,387 downwards.
ATGCGAAATGCGTAGCGCAGGTCTTTCCAGAAAGTTTCCATGGGGTGTCCCTCGCAATTGTCTCTAGAAGTAACGACCGAGCACCCCGAAAGGTTCCACGAGAATCGGACGATTGCCTAGAAAGAGGGCAAGAAACATGCCGCCGCTTGGGCCACTGCTTAAACAGGAAGATTGAAAAGGTTTATGCACTTGCGGATGTGGGGCTTTCAAGAGGAGAATGCCGAGCGTGAAAACCACAATCCGGCTCGCGCTCTTTTGTCTGATCGCTACCGCCTGCTTTGCCCAAAACAAAAAAGAAGACGCGGCCAAGCCGGCGCAGTCCCTTCCAGAACTCCAGAAACAACTGGAAAAGATTCTCGAGGACGCGCATACACCGGGTGTGTCGGTCGCGATCGTTCGCCGAGATGGTCCCGAGTGGATTGCGGGGCTCGGCAAATCGGATGTCGCCGCCGACCGCCCTACCACTGCGGACACGCAGTTCCGAATCGGCTCGACTTCCAAGGCCTTCGCGTCGCTCTCCATTCTGAAGCTATCGAATGAGGGCAAGCTTTCGCTCGAAGACTCCGTCCACAAACTTGCCCCCGAGGTGTGGTTTGAGAATCGCTGGGAGGCGACGGACCCGGTGCGTGTTGTCGATCTTCTCGAACACACTACCGGCTGGGACGACATGCACCTTCGCGAATACGCCAAGGACGACCCTGCACTAAAGCTCCGCGATGCGCTTGACTATGACCACCACTCGCGCATTTCCCGCTGGCGTCCGGGCACTCGCATGGCCTACTGCAACTCCGGGCCTGCAGTTGCGGCATATATCGTCGAGAAGATTACCGGTCAAATTTTCGAAGATTACGTCAGCAGGAATTTCTTTGAACCCATCGGAATGAAGACGGCCACCTATTTTAAGCCGACCTCAGGAATGCCGACGAACCTCTATCACGCCGACGGAAAGACCACCTATCCCTACTGGAACGTGGAGTATCGTCCGGCAGGTTCGATAAATGCATCCGCCAAGGACATGGCGGCTTACCTCCAGTTCTATCTCAATCGGGGGACTGTGAACGGCGTGGAGGTGATCCCCGCCGCTTCGCTTGATCGCATGGAAATGCCCACGCGCACGTGGGCCGCACAAGAGGGATTAAAGGCTGGATATGGCTTGAGCAACTACTGGAGCATCAACGAAGGTTTCCTGTATCACGGACATGACGGAGGTGTCGCAGGAGGCCTCACCGAAATGGCCTATATGCCCGAACATGGCGTGGGCTACTTCTATAGCATCAACGCGGCAAATGGCGACTCGTTTGGAAAGATCGGCGAGACGATTCGAGCCTACATCACTCGGAACCTGCCGAAACCGACCCCGCCACCAGTCCCGCCCTTGTCTGCTAACGCCGCCGCTTATGCCGGTTGGTATCAGCCAGACTCGACGCGCTCCGAGCTGACTCATTTTCTCGAACGGCTCTTGGGAATTGCACGTGTCCGCTTTTACGACGACAAACTCCTTATGAGTTCGCTTGGAGAAAGAGACCACGTGTACGTACCCGTGACCGAGACACAGTTCCGGTCGATCCCCAAAAAAGGTCTGCCATCTCCCGTAGCTACCGTCGAATTACTCGCACCCAACGCCGAAGGCCAATTCATTCAAATCGGCGCCGGAGAGGCGACGATAAAGCGCATCCCCGCATGGTTCGCAATCTCCGAGATCTTTCTCACTTGCTGGTTTGTGCTCGCGGTGATTCTGGTCCTCTTGTATGCGCCATTCTGGATTCTGGGTGGGCTGAGCAAAACGCGCCGCCATCCTGCGGAACTGGGAATGCGATTGTGGCCGCTCGTCGCAGTGCTGAGCTTGCTAGCGGTGGTGGTCATTTTTATTCGGGCCAGCGAGGACCTGATCCCACGGATGGGTAATCTGACGGTTTGGTCGGCTTCCTTCTTTCTGGCGACCGTGGTTTATGCACTGGCCACCCTTGCCGGGGTCGTTTCCTTATGGCGCGCACCGAAGGAAGGGGTCCGAACGAGTGTCCGCTGGTTTTCAACCGCTGTCACCGTCGCACTCCTGATCGCTGCTGCCTACTTTGCCTATTGGGGAATCATTGGCCTGCGCACCTGGGGATAAGAATTTCCTGATGCCCGGAATATTTCCGGGCCCGCTTGGGTGTCAACGAGTTCCCCCGGCACCTTCCGCGTGTATTCATTGTGCGACTGACTCAAACAATTGTTCCTGAGGAGGCTGCCAGAGCAAGCAAAATAGAGACCAGTCCAGGGAGAACCGTTTCCCTCTCGGGGGCATGTGTCCCTGAAAGCGAGGAATCGGCCCATCACGACGTCGTTTTGTAGCGGAATCAAAGGATACGTGACGGTTGGATTTGACCCGGATAAGTGAGCGTGTGCAGCAAGTGGCCGAACAACCCCACATCAAAGCAAACCGTTGGAGTTCCGCCAGCAAACGGGTCCTCGTCGTTCTGGCGATTCTGCTGCCGGTCGTACTCGCTGGCGCCTCGCTTCGCGGCCGCCCGAGCTATGCGCTGACCGGCTTCGGAGACTTGAGCCAATTCTTCCTGCTCGCGACAGCGACTCTTTTCTTCTCCTGGAAAGGCATTTCCAGTCGCGGTACACCTCGGGCTTTCTGGCTCTTACTGGCGCTTGGGTTCGGGATGTGGTCGGTCAACATGTTTTTGTGGGTCTACTATGAAGTTTGGTTAAACCAGCCCGTTCCATCAGTTCCCATCGGGGAGTTCCTGCTGTTCATCAAACTGGTTCCGATGCTTGCCGCGCTGGCCCTCGCACCGAACGATGACAGCCCCGATCGTCCCCGCCTGCTGGGGCTTTTCGACCTTACTTCCCTCCTCGTCTACTGGACCTACGTCTATCTATTCTGGGCCATGGCGTACCTGCTTGCGGGAAAGGATCTGGCAAGTTACAACCGCCAGTCGGACATCGTCGATGCAGTGGGTAACCAGGTATTTCTGTTTATTCTGGCGGTGGTGGCCTATCGGAGCCGCGGGTGCTGGCGGCGCTTCTACTTACATTTTCTGGGCGCCATGGCGCTTTACGATTTTGCTTCTATCCTGATCAACCGGGCCATCGGCTCCGGCCGTTATTTTACGGGCAGCTTTTATGACGTGCCTCTGACCGCAGCCATGGCGTGGTTCTGCATTGCGGCGATCACCTCTGACATCGAATCCCCAAGAGGGGAGACACAAAAATCGTTGCAGCCTGCGGGCAAGGGCCGCCCGAACCGAAGGAGCGTGCTCTGGTCCGCGAGACTTTCCATGCTGGCCACGCTCTCAACTCCCGCGATCGGGCTGTGGTTGGTAACGAGTGGAGAAATGCTGGACCCTGTTCGCCATTTTCGCATTTTGTTGACCCTGTTCACGATGTTGCTTCTGACCATTCTGCTTCTGCTGAAGCAAGATCTTCTCAATTTCAAACTTGCCGGCTACCTCGGGGACGCTACGCTTGCCTATTCGAATCTGAAGCGATTCGAGAATCAACTGGTACAGAACGAAAAGATGGCTTCGTTAGGAAAGCTCGTAGCGCGGGTGGCGCATGAGATCAATAGCGCGATGGCGGCGGTAGGAAAAAACGTCGAGGCGCTTAGCTCCCGCCCCACGGGAGATGGGAACCGGCAAAGGATGACCGCAAAAATCGGCGAGGCCGCCCGGCGAACGAATAGCCTGGTGGAGAACATGCTCAGCTTCGCGCAAGAGATGCCTTTGCATCGCTCTTCGCTTAATGTCCGGCCGCTGTTGGAGAGCGCCGTTAGCTTGACGCGTGCTGGGCGCCGACACAGCGTGCGAGTAGAGATCCAAGAACAGGACGCTGTACCTATGGTTGAGGGTGACGCGAATCAGCTGATTCAGGTTTTCCTGCATCTCATCGCGAATGCGATTGATGCGATGGAAGGAAACGAAACAGGGCAGCTCATCATCGCTATCAGAGCGGTGCAAGAGCATATCGAGATCGGATTCATGGATACGGGTTCCGGGCTGAAAGAGCCGCGGCGCGTTTTTGAGCCGTTCTACACCACCAAGCCAGTCGGAAAAGGAGTAGGGCTCGGACTCAGCACTTGTTATGGGATCGTCCGCCAGCATGGCGGGGAGATCGACTGCCAAAATCGGCCCGAAGGCGGAGCCGTATTCAGACTGGTGCTTCCAGCGGCTGTAGCCGCGCCTGTGGAAGCAGTTATTTAGATTTCTTGTGTTTTTTGGTGAAGCAGGATTGATTCGAACAATTGACACCATCTGGACGCGGATCGCGCTGGGCCTGGTTATTGCCCAGATCTGCGCCGCCGTCTTTTTAGATACCAGTACGGCGCTAACGTGGCTGGGTGACACGTTTCCGTGTCTGCTGGCGCTGGTGGTGATGCTTTCTTTTCGGAGCAACCGGCGGAAATCGAGCGGAACGGTTCGATTGTTTTGGGGCCTGAATGAAGCCGGGTTCGGCATCCTGTTTCTGTCGCAAGCGGTTTGGTTCTACTACGATGTGGTGCTTCGCCGAAGCGCACCTAATCCGATTGCAGGTGACGGACTTTTTCTTCTTGCCTTGGTTCCTTCGCTGGCGTCGTTCACGCTGAGGCCTCACGCGGAGGGCGCCGCCGGGGATCTGCGATTCCGCCGCCTGGACTTTCTCCTTCTGCTCTTTTGGTGGGTCTGCCTGTACCTCTATTTTGCTTTGCCGTGGCAACTGGTCATCAAGAGCTATGCCAACTACAACCCGGTGTACTACGTTCTTGCACTATCGGAACATTGCGCAGCCCTGGTGGCGGTGGGAGCGCTCTATAGGAAGAGCAAAGGCGCCTGGAAAAAATTCTACCGGCAGTTTTTCTTTGCACTCTGTGTCTTTGCCGCCGGCAGCCTCTTGCAGAATATTTTTATCGACCGCGGGGTCTACTATACCGGGAGTTTCTACGACGTGCCGTGGGGCTTTTCGCTTGCTTTGCTAACAGTTGCCGCTGCGCTGGGAGGGAATCTCGAATCGCAAACAGCGGAATCCGAACTCTCTCTGCGCAACCGTGGGTTGTGGAGCGCCCGGCTTGCGATGATTGGAGTGATTTCGCTTCCTCTTTTCGCCATTGCCACGGTTTTCGATCACCATACGCCGCAGCCGATTGCGGTTTTTCGCCTCCGGCTGATCTTCGGCGCGGTGCTTTTTCTGGGGACTTTGACATTCCTCAAACTCTCTTCGATGGATCGCGAACTGTTGCGTTTGCTAAGTTTGACGGAATCTTCCCTGGAAAGCCTCAAGCTGGTGCAAAAGCAGATCCTGGGCTCTCAAAGAATGGCCGCCTTAGGACGACTGGCTTCCGGGGCGACTCACGAAATCAGCAACCCGCTGACCGCGATTCTGGGTTATGCCGAGCTTCTGCGCGACAATCCCGCACTGATCGAAGAAGAACAACAATCGGTGAAGGATATTCAAGCGCAAGTTCATCTGGCACAAGCGGCCATCAATGGGATGCGCCGTTTTGTGCGCGTCGAAGCCGAAGCGGAAGCGGAAAAAACTCCTTAAACTAAATACTCTTTGACGGCGAACGCTAGGCGTTATGGTCTCGGTCGACTGGGGCCGAGGTAGGTGGCGAGGAACCAGGTGTTGCCGAAGGGGTCCTTGACGGTGGCTGCGCGGTCGCCGTAGGGCGCATTTGCCGGAGGAGTGACGCCCGTAGCTCCGGCGCGGACGGCTTGCGCGTAAATAGCATCCGTGTCGGGGACATACACGTGCAAGTAGGCCGGCATGGGCTGGAACTCGCCGTGGGCTTCGTTGAGTTCGAGAGTGGCCTCGGCGATTTTGATCGTGGCGTGAAGGATTAGGCCCTCAGGAGATTTGGCGACGCCGAGCGCTTCCGCTCCGAAAGCTGCTTCGAGAAATGGGATGACGTTGTGCGCGTCGTGTAGATGGAGAAATGGCTGGACAGCGCGAATGCCTTCGGCGCTAGGTATCCAATCTTTTGGCGTGGCGATGTACCAGATGTTGCCGAAGGGGTCTCGGACGCAGCCCTGACGGTCGCCCCAGTGTTGATCGGCAACGGGGTAAACGGATGTTGCGCCAGCTTGGATGGCGCTCGCGTAAGTCAGGTCCGAGTCCGGGACATAGAGGTGGGTGGTTGTCGGGCGCGGCGGATACTGTTCATTCGCGTCGCCAAGTTCAATGATGGAATCGCCGATGCCGACTTCGGCATGCATGATGGAACCGTCGGGTTTCGGCACGCAAATGCGCTCGGTGCCTTGGAATGCGGAAACCAGGAATTCCATAAATTTGGCGGCGCCATTGACGAGGATGTACGGCGCGATATTGGGGAAACCTGGACGGCGGAAATGCGCGGTTTTGGATGATTCAGCAGAGGATGCGGCGGCTTCGTTCATGGACGACCTCCATTGCAATTTGGATTTGAGAGCTGTCTTGAAATCGGGACGCGGCAGGTCGCATAACGCGCGTGCAATCGGCATAAGCTGAGCCACGGAGGGACTGAGCGCTGGTTCGGATTGCGACGGCAACGCCAGGAGCATAGTCTCGATGGCGCTGTCGAGTTGTTGTGCGGGAGAGCGCTTAGACATGGCCACCCTCCATCCGGGAGCGCAGCGTTTGGAGCGCGCGGAGCTGGAGCTGCTTGACGGCGCCTTCCGTTTTCTTGAGCCGGCTGGCGATTTCGCGGATGGTGCGTTGCTCGACGAAGCGCTCGCGGATGACCTGGCGCTGAGCAGCGGGAAGGTCGTCGACGAGCCTGAACAGGCGGGCGTGGTAGTCGATGGCTTCCAAGTCCGGTGACGAAGGGTCTGCGTGCGCTGCGAGGCTTGGCGAATTGTCCCGGGAAGGCTGCTCGCGCGAGGCCCGTTTGTGCTGATCGGCTATGGCGTTGGAGGCTATGCGGAAAAGCCAGGCTGCAAATGGAGCGCCGCGCCATTCGTACTTCGCTAGACTCCTGAGGGCTTTGTGAAAGACTTCCGAGGTGAGATCTTCAGCGGTGGCACGGTCGCGAACCCGGCGGACGAGAAAATAGTAGACGCGCTCGAAATGAAGCTCGTAGAGGGCTTCGAATTTCGCCGGATCGCTCTGGGCGGCCTCGACAAGCAGACGCTCGTCCGCGGCTTGCGGCGCTGACTCTTGTGCCGGACGTCGGACGGCTACCATGGATCTGGGTATAGTAACTGCCGAGAACGACAAAAAGTCACGCGAGTGAGAATTTTTGGAGGAATGGGGCCGGGGCGGAGGTTCCTCCGGCCTTCCCTAACACTTCTATCCCAGATCTTTTGGCTTAGCGGCAGAGCTGTCAACGCAAAGTAGAAATGTCCGGTTTTCTGCCATATAGAAATGTCCGCCAGGGATGGTTTGGAGGGGCGCTTTTGTTCTTTCTTGAAAGGGGATTTGCGGCAAGTCCTGTAGGCCGTAGGCC
>JABCYZ010000005.1 GCA_013289955.1 Acidobacteriota bacterium | reverse complement strand
ATTGAATCCGTCGCGCATTCAGCAGAAGGAGGTCCGGACAGTAGAAGTTGCTTGAACTTGGTTGTAGGTAGGCTTACAGTGCCGATCATCGAGAGTCACTGCAATCAACTAAAACTCGGACATCCTCATGGTTTCTTCAATTGTTTTTGGAAGGATAATGGCGGTACGGAGGGAATTCCGGGTCACCAGTCGCGAAAGCAAAAAGGGGGGAGAAACGAACCGGCCCAGCCCTCAATCCCCTAAAGGGATCCTCGGTCCGCCTCCCCCACTGCCTTTACTACTGCATCCCGGAAGCCAAGATTAACCTATTTATTTTCAATCGCTTGTCTCTCGACAGCTGAGTAAAAATGCTCTACACCCGTGAAATTTTACCCGTCAGCTGAGCCCCCTAGGCCCGGTTTCAGCCGCAGCCCCGAGTTCCCCAGCGGTCTCGGAGCGGGGTGCCACTTCCGACCTTCGGGGCGTGGATCGGCAAGCGTAATCCCCCACCTCTAACCACTTATTAAGTGAAATTAGCAAAGCTCCCTCCTCTGAGGCCCCCAGGAAATGGCATCTATGTTGTCAATTCTTGACCCTGCCGAATTCTCCCTGCTATTGTTAAGAGTTATTCTGGCCTCAGTCTACCCACTGGGCGCCAGAGCTCCTGTGGAGGGAGCGTTTCCGTCTCATGGGCCTGACCAAACTCGTTATTCGGGGCGCACGGCAGCACAACCTGAAAAACATCAGCCTCGAAATCCCCCGGAATACCCTAACCGTCATCACTGGTCTCTCCGGTTCCGGCAAATCCTCACTGGCTTTCGACACCATCTACGCCGAAGGCCAGCGCCGCTACGTCGAATCGCTTTCTGCCTATGCCCGCCAGTTTCTCGATCAAATGGAGCGCCCGGAAGTCGACGTCATCGAAGGCCTTTCCCCCTCCATCGCCATCGAGCAGAAAACCACGACCCGTTCCCCGCGTTCCACGGTAGGCACCATCACCGAGATTTACGATTATCTCCGTGTGATCTACGCCTCCGTGGGCGTCCCGCACTGCCCCAAGTGCGGAAATCCCATCGCACGCCAGTCGAGCGAGCAGATCGTGCAAGCCATTCTCAATGGCGAGCTATGCCAGCACGACGATCGCATCATGATTTTGGCGCCGATTGTTCGCGGGCGAAAAGGCGCCTACCGCAAAGAGTTTGAAAAGCTGGCGCAAGACGGTTACGTCCGCGTGCGTGTCAATGGTGAACTTTTCCCCCTGGACATTCCTCCAAGTCTCGACAAGCGCAAGAATCACACGATCGAAGTCGTCGTGGACCGCTTGCTCGTCAAGCAGGGAATCGCCGCGCGCCTTGAGCAGTCTATCGCCACGGCACTAAAACTGGCTGGCGGTCTCGTCACCGTCGCTGTCGTTGGCGGCAAGGAACATGTCTTCTCGGAAAAGCTCGCCTGCCCGGACTGCGGCATTTCCGTTCCGCAGCTTGAGCCGCGCTCTTTCAGTTTCAATTCCCCCTATGGCGCCTGCCCCGCCTGCAATGGCTTGGGTTCCAAGTACGATTTCGATCCTGCCCGGATCATCACGGATTGGACGCGGCCTCTCTTCGACGGGGGCCTGGGTCCCGGCTCCAGCTCCGCAATCCTGAAGCGCACCCTCGAACTCGCCGCTTACGCCTATCACATCGATTTGGAGACGCCTTTCGAGAAATTCCCGCCACGCATTCAGAACTTGCTTCTCTATGGCTACCCGCCCTCGAACGGGCGAAGCGGTCCGGAGCAAAAAGAGCCAGCCGGCAAGAAATCTCAGGGTGAAAAGGCTTTTCGTTTTCCTGGCATCCTGAAATTTCTGGATCGCAATTTTACGGAGTCAAATTCCGACTCCTACCGCGAGTGGATGACGCAATACATGTCCGCCACGCTTTGCAATGTTTGCCACGGCAAGCGCCTGCGTCCCGAATCGCTCGCCGTCAAGCTAGCCGGTTACTCCATCGCCGATTTTACGGCCCTCTCTCTTGCTGCCTCGCGCCCGGCCGTCGATAAAATCCTCGCACAACTCACATCTCGCCAGCGCGAGATCGCTGGCCGTCCCCTCGAAGAAGTTGCCGAACGGATAGATTTTCTCCTTGCCGTCGGCCTCGGCTATCTCAGTCTGGACCGTTCCGCCGCTACGCTTTCCGGCGGCGAAGCGCAGCGCATTCGCCTGGCGACGCAAATCGGCTCGCGTCTCCGAGGCGTTCTCTACGTGCTCGATGAGCCGTCCATCGGTCTTCACGCGCGAGACAACGACCGTTTGCTCGGCTCTCTCGAACAGCTGCGCAATCTTGGCAACACTGTCCTTGTCGTCGAGCATGACGAAGACACCATTCGCCGCGCCGATTTCGTCGTCGATCTTGGCCCCGGCGCAGGCAATGCCGGAGGCTACCTCGTCGCCCAGGGCAAGCCCGAGCAAATTGCCGCAAGCGCGGAATCGCTCACCGGTCGCTATCTCAGCGGCGTCTTAAAAATCGCCGTTCCCGAAAAACGCCGCAGTCCGAACGGGAAAGCCATCCAAATCCTCGGCGCCAGCGCAAACAATCTCAAAGATGTCGATGTGACACTCCCGCTCGGATTGCTCACGGTTGTCACCGGCGTGTCCGGCTCGGGCAAGTCCACGCTCGTGAACGATATTCTCTATCGCGCTCTTGCGCAGAAACTCTACCGTTCGATGGAACCGCCGGGCGCGCACCGCGAACTTCTCGGCGCCGACCAAATCGACAAGGTCATTGAGATCGATCAAGCCCCCATTGGCCGCACCCCGCGCTCGAATCCCGCGACGTACACCGGCGTTTTCGCGCCCATCCGCGAACTCTTCGCCATGCTTCCGGAATCACGCGAGCGCGGCTATCGTCCCGGCCGTTTCAGCTTCAACGTCAAAGGCGGCCGCTGCGAAGCCTGCCAGGGCGATGGGCTGCGCCGCATCGAAATGAATTTTCTGCCTGATGTGTACGTAATGTGCGAAGTCTGCCGCGGCAAACGCTACAATTCCGAAACGCTCGCTGTCCGCTACAAAGGCCACACCATCAGCGATGTACTCAACCTGCCCTCGTCCGACGCGCTGAAGCTGCTCGAAAATATTCCGCAGATTCAGCAAAAGCTGTGGACGCTCGTTGAAGTCGGCCTCGGCTATGTCACCCTGGGTCAATCCGCCACCACACTCTCCGGCGGCGAAGCCCAGCGCATCAAACTGGCTCGCGAACTTTCCAAGCGCCAGACCGGTCGCACCCTCTACATTCTCGACGAACCCACCACCGGCCTGCACTTCGATGACGTCCGCAAACTCCTCGACGTCCTCCAGCGTTTGGTCGCTCTCGGCAACACTGTCCTCATCATCGAGCATCACCTCGACGTCATCAAACAAGCCGACTGGATTATCGACCTCGGCCCCGAAGGCGGCGAAGGTGGCGGCCGGATCGTCGCCCAAGGCCCGCCAGAACTCGTTGCCCGCACCAAAAAGTCCTATACGGGCCAAGCTCTGGCCCGCGTCCTAGGCATCCCCAGCAACGGCCACGCAAATGGCAACATCCCCGCCGCCAAATGACCGCCGCCCTGTCGCCTTTCGTCAAATCGCGATGGAACAGCGCACTCTTTGAAGGAGCTCAGCACGCTTACCCGGAGCTTCCATGGGCTGGGCCCTGTCTCGACGCGCTTCCTGAATACTTGGTATCAGGCCACTCGCGAGTTAGAGTATGTAAACCTCGATGAGCATCTATTCCATGCCGCCACTCACCTTTGGTTCAATCCACACGTATCCGCTCTCTTCCCGCAAGAGCAAGGTAAGCGTCCGGGACTTTGCCAAGCCGCCCGCCGCAAACGCTTCCCTCAGAAAATTTCTCGATTCGCTCCCGGACATCCTCGCCGCCCAGGATTTGCGCCATCTCCTAATTGCTATGCATCGAGCCCGCAAAAAGCGCGCCGCCATCCTCTGGGGCATCGGCGGCCACGTCATCAAAGTTGGCCTCGGCCCTGTCCTGATCGACCTCATGCGCCGTGGGTTTGTCTCCGGTATCGCCATGAACGGCGCAGCCCTCATCCACGATTTTGAAATCGCCCTCTCGGGCAACACTTCCGAAGACGTCGAAGCCGGCCTTGGCAAAGGCCAGTTCGGCATGGCCAGCGAAACCGGCCAATACATCAACGAATTTTCGAAACTCGCAGCCCGCCTCCACATCGGCTACGGCGAAGCAGCGGGCCAATTCCTCACCAGCGGCATCCTCAATGTAAAATATGCCGATTCGAGCGTCCTCGTCGCTGCTTACAAACAGCGCATCCCGGTCACGATTCACCTCGCCATCGGCACGGACATCCCCCACATGCATCCTGCCGCCGACGGCCCCTGCCTCGGCGCTGCTACTTTTCTCGATTTCCGACTCTTCTGCGCTCTCGTGAAACAAATGCATCCCGGCGGCATCTATTTAAATTGGGGATCGGCGGTGCTTCTTCCCGAAGTATTTCTGAAGGCGGTGAGTGTCGCGCGCAATCTGGGCGTGCCCCTTGAGCCCATCACCACAGCTAACTTCGACTTTATCCAGCACTACCGTCCGTTGCAGAATGTAGTGAAGCGTCCCACCGTATCCGAACGCGGAGGCCGCAAATCGGAATCGCGCGGCTACGCCATCACGGGCCATCATGAACTGGTCATGCCTCTGGTAGCCGCCGCGCTGGCCGCTGGGTGGCCGAGGTCTCGGCGCCAAGGCAAACAATGACCTTCTTTAACGAAGACGAAAAACCTCCTCTTCCTGCAGAGCAAGAAATCTCCCCGCCTTCTGCTGCGGAGCCAGGCGCCGCTGACCTGGTTTCTGCTCCTCCTGAACTCCCGCTCGCCGGCGATCCCATCAGCCTGGCGGCTACGGTTCCTCGAGCCGCCCCTTCCTACGGTCCGTCTCTGCCCGAAGACTTGCGCATCTCCTGGTCATGGCTGCATTTTGTGGTGTTCTTATTTTTTGGAGTCGTCAGCTTTTTTCTTGTTCAGGTAAGTTTCATGATTTATTACGCCGCTCCTCTCCGCCGGCTTTCGAACGAAAAGGACTTCGAGCGGTTCGTTATGTCAAAGCCGGTATTCGCTGTGGGCAGCATGGTCCTTTTGTACGGCCTGATTTTCCTTTTTCTCTACGTCAGCCTGTCGGTCCTCCCCGGCTCGCCCTTCTGGAGCACCCTCGGTTGGAGAAAGCTTGTGCGGCCTGTCGGCGGCCGCCCGCGCAGTCCCTGGCTTTTCTTCTTTGCCGGTTGCGCCCTTTCGCTCGTGGTCTTTCTCGTCACCGCGAAAATGCAGCCCCCGGAAGACGTGCCCATCGAGGAGCTCTTCCACTACAAAAACACGGCGATACTCTTCATGGCCATGGCCGTTCTGGTTGCCCCGCTTGTCGAAGAAACTGTCTTTCGCGGCTATCTGTACCCGTTGTTTGCAAAAACTTTCGGCGTCGCGTTTGGCGTCATCTCGACCGGCGTCCTTTTTGGGTTGATGCACGGCGCCCAGCTTGGCTGGACCTGGGGTCTTGTCGCCGTGCTCATCGCGGTCGGTGTCATTTTCACGTTTGTACGCGCACGCACCGGCTCCGTCTTCGCCAGTTTTCTGCTCCACCTGGGCTACAACTCCATGATCGCCCTCTTCACGATTCTCGGCACCAGCGGCTTCAGCAAAATGACCCCCACCCGCTAAGGGTTTTAGAGGTGCTAAATGACCGATTCGTCTTGCGCCTCCGCCTCCGCTACAATGTTCCTAGGGGCCCGGTGATATTGTTCGCTTGAGCAGGCCGCCTGGTTTTTCTCAAATTTAATTGGAGACCGGCTCTCGGTCCGCAATCACTGAGGATTCGCATAAAATGTATGTGGCTCAACCCATCGAATGGACCGACCGCGGTGTGGTCATGCTCGACCAGCGTCGCCTTCCCGCCGAGGAAGTCAGCTACACCTACACCAACTACCGCGAAGTCGCGAAAGCCATCCGCGACATGGTCATTCGAGGCGCGCCGGCAATCGGCGTGGCCGCGGCCATGGGTGCCGCGCTAGGCGTTCTTCATTCTTCCGCAAATTCCGTAGAAGCCTTGTCGACTGAATTCAGAGAAGTCTGCGACACCCTTGCGGAAACGCGTCCCACCGCCGTCGATCTTTTCTGGGCTATCGAGCGCATGAAGCGCCGCTTTGCCGAACTCACCGCCCGCACTTCCGACCTCGCGAAAATCCGCCAGGCCATGGTCGAAGAAGCCCAACAAGTTCATCTGGAGAAAAAAGCCACCGACGAAGCGATCGGCCGGTATGGCGCGGAATTCATGCCCGCCAATGGACAAGTCATGACGCAATGCAACGCCGGCGCCTTGGCCACCGGCGGCATCGGCACCGCGCTTGGCGTAATCCGCGTAGCCTTCGAACAGGGCAAAAAAATCCACATCCTCGTCCCCGAAACGCGTCCTTATTTGCAAGGCGCGCGCCTAACGGCTTGGGAACTGTACAAAGGCGGAATCCCCCTCACGCTCATCACCGACAACATGGTCGGGCATTTCCTGAAGACCGGCAAAGTAGGCGCCATCGTCACTGGCGCCGACCGTATCGCCGCCAACGGCGACACTGCCAACAAAATCGGCACATACCAGATCGCCGTGCTCGCCAAAGAAAACAAAGTGCCCTTCTACATTGCCGCTCCAGTCTCGACGTTCGATCTTTCCCTTCCCGACGGCGATCATATTCCCATCGAAGAACGCTCTGCCTCGGAAGTCACGCATTTGCAAGGCGTGCGCATCGCGCCCGACGTTCACGCCGCGCATCCCGCTTTTGACGTCACCCCCTCCCGTTACATCGCCGCTATCTTCAGCGAACGTGGCGTGGCTCGCGCCCCGTACACCGAATCCCTGCGCGCCTTGGCCAGCTCCGCCCAGCTCGCAGCAGTTCCTGCCACGCGCTAGCTCGCGCACATTCGAATGCTTAGCGCAATCCAAAAAACAGTCCGCGCCCTGGCGCTTGTCGCACTTCTAATTCCAACGGTTCAAGCAACGCCGCAAGGAACCTCTCCACAAACCGCCAAACCTCAACCCATCCGTCTCCATCCCGCGAATCCGCACTATTTTCTGTTCCGCGGAAAAGCCGTTGCGCTCATTACGAGCGGCGAACATTACGGCGCCGTGTTGAATCGGGATTTTGACTATCACCGCTATCTCGCCGCACTGGAAGCCGACGGCCTGAACTACACGCGTCTCTTCGCTGGCTCGTACGTCGAAGTCCCTGCGAAATCGTTCGGCATCCTGCACAACGATCTTGCCCCCGAACCGGGACACTTCCTCGCGCCATGGGCTCGCAGCGAAACGCCGGGCTATGCCGGCGGCGGGAACAAATTCGATCTTGAAAAATGGGACGACGAATTTTTCACGCGGTATCGTGATTTCCTCGCTGAAGCTGGCAAACGTGGAATCGTTGTGGAAGTAACGCTGTTCTCGGCTCATTACGCCGAAGCGCAATGGCAAATGAGCGCGCTAAATTCCGCCAACAACGTTAACGGCACCGACGCCATCGACTGGAAGAAACTCAACACTCTTGAAAACGGAAACATCCTCGCGTACCAGGAAAAATACGCCCGGAAGATAGTTCGCGAAGCCAAAGCCTTCGACAATGTAATTTTTGAACTCCAAAACGAGCCATGGTCGGACCGCCCCGTTCTCACCGACGTCATCAACCCTTATCTCCGCCCGCCTTCGCGCGATACCTATCCGAATTCGGTGGATCTCCCCGATGAACTCTCCATGGCGTGGCAAGCGCGCGTAGGGGAGTGGATCACCCGGGAGGAATCCTTGCTTCCCAATCGCCACCTCATCGCCCAGAACTATTCCAATTTTCGCCTGGCCGTCCGCAAGCTGCTGCCAAACGTCGACATCGTAAACTTTCATTACGCCTACCCGGACGCCGTGATTCTAAATTACGGCCTCGGCAAAGCCATCTCCTATGACGAAACGGGCTTTCTCGGCCGCGACGACGACGCCTACCGGCGCCAAGCCTGGAATTTCATGCTCTCGGGCGGAAGCACATTCGGCGCCTTGGATTATTCGTTCACGACCGGCCACGAAGACGGCTCATTCGCCGAGCCAAACGGTCCGGGCGGCGGGAGCGCTTCTCTCCGCCACCAACTTCACATCCTGAGTCAGTTCCTCGAATCGTTCACCTTGGTTGATCTTCGCCCAGACACCCGCACTGTTAAGCACGCTGCGGGAGCGACGGCTCGCGTCCTCTCCAGTCCCGGAAAGGAGTACGCCATCTACCTCGACGGGAATGGTCCGAGCGATCTCACGCTCGAACTTCCGCCAGGAAGCTACTCCTCCGAGTGGGTAAGTGTAGTGACTGGAGAGTCCGGGCAGTTAGAGAAGTTTCGGAACAAAAGCGGCGACAAAGTCTTACAATCGCCCGCATTCCGTAACGGAATCGCTCTTCGTCTGAAAAGGACCCCGGATGGGAGATCTCGTGCACAGCGAAAGACCGCAATGGCTCCAGCAGATGGAGCCCATTCTCGAAACCCTGAATGACGGTGTTGTGATCGCCAGTGATTCCGGTCTGATTCTCTTTGTCAACACGGTCTTCGAGGAAATGACCGGATTCCTTCGCGCTGAAATCATCGGCCGCGATGCCGTGCAGCTGGTTCTTGGGGCTGATGACCATGCCCGTGTCCAGGCGTTTCGAGAGAAAACCCGGGAGAAGGGCCGCGGCCGCGAGGAGTTCTTCCTGGCCACGAAGGACGGCGGGCGACTTCCTGCGGTGATCAGTCTTCGAGCAATATACGGGCCCGAAGGAGAGCGTTTCGTAATCGTGACGCTGGCCGATATTTCGGAACAGAAAGGTACGGAAGAGAGGCTCCGCGCCGCAAATGCGCGGCTCCAAGAGCATCACAGAGAGATTGAGCAAGACCTGCTGCTGGCGACCCGAGTGCAGCAGAGCCTGGCACCAAAAGCCATCCACTGGGGAGGCTTGCGGGTTGACACCTTCTACCAGCCAGCGCACAGAATCGGCGGCGACTTCGGCTTGGTAGCTCCCACAGAGGCAGAACACTTGAATGTCTTGGTCTGTGATGTCTCTGGTCACGGAATCAGCTCCGCGCTCGTCGCCAACCGAATATACTCGGAGACGTTATCACTACTGGGCAACCGCGCACCGCTCGGGGACATGCTCCGACAATTGAACTCTCTCGTGATTCAGCATGTCGGCGTGTCGGGATTCTTTTTCACGTTGGCGGCGGCTCGATTTGACCGCAGTGCAACCAGTATGGAATTCGCCGGAGCCGGACATCCACCGGCGATGATTGTCCAGCCAGGTGCCGAGCCTCGCTTGCTCCCGTCCCGCAGTCTGATTCTGGGCTCGCTGCCAGATGCCGTGGACGCCGATGCCACGCTTTACACAGAGCTCGAGTCTGGCGACCGCATCGTGCTCTACACCGATGGCATTACCGACGTGTTCGACTCGCGTGGCGAAATGCTCAGAGTAGAGGGTGTACAGAACTTCGTTCGCGAAACAGCGCTTTTGCCGTTCAACGAGATGAAAGAGGGCATTCTCCATCGCGTCGCTGCGTGGCGCAACGGCCCGCTGGTCGACGACGTGTCCCTCGTGCTCGTCGAAGTCCGCTAAACAAGCGGGACTCGCCGCCCGTTGGATCAATCTTTGGTCCAATCTTTATCGCTGAGGTCGAAACCCAGACTCCATCGGCGGTCTGGTACGTGTGGCGAAAACAGTGTCGCAGCAGGGGTCTGGTCCCAATGCTGCAGCCATGTTTAATTCCGCCAGAATCGGGTGGGTAGTCGAATGTGGCTATTTTACGACGCTAGTGGGAAGCTCATTTGGGAAAGCATCATCGTCTCCCCAAAAGTTTGGACCTGGAGGAACCCGTAATGAAATTACACAAACTCCCGCTCGTCTTTGGTTTGATTGGCGCGTTGCTTGTTTTCCCCATTGAAAGAGTGCGGACACAGAACAGTACGGTTAGCGCTCAACAGAGTGTAGCCGACAAACGAGATGGGCAGCACGATTTTGACTTCCTCGTTGGCTCCTGGAAATTTCACCTGAAACGATTAAAACGGCGGTTAGCTGGCTCCTCGGAATGGGTGGAATTCGACGGGACCACCGTCTGCCGGAAAGTCTTGGACGGACGCGCGGAGGTGGAAGAAATGAATGTCGAGAGCGCGGACAAGCTCATACACATCCAGGGTTTGGCGCTGCGTCTTTACAACCCTGAGTCTCATCAGTGGAGCATTTACTGGGCGAATGCAGCCGATGGAGTCCTGGAGCCGAATCCCATGGTCGGGCAGTTCAGCAATGGCCGCGGGGAATTCTATAACCAGCAAGTTTACGAGGGTAGAGCGGTCTATGCCCGATTTGTCTGGACAGGAGTCACAACGAATTCGCCACATTTCGAGCAGGCGTTCTCCGCCGATGGTGGAAAAACTTGGGAAACGAACTGGATAACCGACCAAACTCGAGAGAAGCCATAGAGGCTTAACGCAGGGACTGCAAGAGCCATCGCCGCTTTGCCTGATAAGTACGCGGATCTCTGAATCTGGGATCGAATCCACCTCTCCGGTAACCGCCGAAAAAGTCGCAGCAATAAGCTCCGATAGTAATTCCTGAGGCTAACGCTCCGAACTTAAAGCAACCGGCCTGCCACCATTTCAACCTGAAAGTTTTGAACAGGTTCATGGGCGTGCCTTTCCTCGTGGGACGTCAATCATTTCACGGCTACGAAGTCGCTACAGCGCGATAAAGTTGACTCAAAGCAGGGGAAGCAATGCCGCTCCTATTCACCAACAACTGGCATTCCGCCGCAAGCGCCCGCATCTCTGTGGACGCGTGCAGTACATGTCGAGCGAAGACGTATTCTGCGTTTGGGTTCAAGAAGAAACGACGCCAATAGCGAACGGCAAACGGACGCGGCAGCCAGGAGAAAACCACCATGAGGGGAAACGGGCGAACAGCATGCTCCATGCGACGGACCGCATTGAATCCTTCGCGCACTCCGCGGACCATCAGATTTAGGAGCGTCTGACTATGACCTAATCGCTCGCAACTCCCTCCGGCTAGATAGATCGCACCGCTCACGGCAGTCACAAAAAAAGCATGCGAAAGCAACCAGGAGTTGATGTCAGCGTCTATCCGCGTCTTGAAGCCGGATGCACGGAAAGCTTCCGCTAACGCCTGCAGTCGGCTGGTCATGGCGCCGCCCGGTTCACCAATGGTCGTCGGTTGTTGGGCGATTAAAGCGTAACGTACGACGTGCCCCTCGAGCGCTCCACCCGCACCGGGGAATCCCAGGACTACTCGGTCCGCCCCGAGAGCTTTGACCAGGTCTGCGGAGCCTAGGGGATTGTTCAACATAAATACTATGCTTGGAATCTTCTTGTTTGCCGTCAGAGCGGGCATGACTCCGCCCAATTGGTCCCAGCGTACGGCAATCAGTGCAATATCGTAGAAGTCTTCGGGTGAAAGTTGTTCGGCAACATCTACAAGAGTAACTGACTGAGCGCCGCTCGCAACATCTTCAAGTATTAAACCGTGACGGCGAATGTCTGCGAGCCTGAAGGAGCGAGCCAAAACAGTGACCTGATGCCCAGCATTCTGCAGCCGTCCTGCATACAATGTTCCGACAACTCCCCCGCCCCAGACCAAAATCTTCATCGCCACCCTCGCACCATTATTATCGTCGACCTATCGAGGTACAAAAGAAACTCGTCTAAATCGAATGGACCTCGCTTCCGGTGTGTGCGGCCAATTTCATTTTAAAGGTCAAAGCCCTGGTAGTCGATTGCCGGACATTGAGGCTCGGGCCGGTTTCACTTGATGGTAACCGCTGCGAGTTCAACGGGGCGGTGCGCGCGTGTACCTCTTTGGATGCTGCTGAACTCAGGTTTCTGACCGTGGCTTCTCTTCCGTAGGCATAATGAAGAGGTGTCGTTTGATTTTCGTGATCAACGTTGGCTTCCGAAGTCCGTGCTCGCGCTGCGCAACTACAACTTCGACAAATTCCTACTCGACCTCCTTGCCGGGATAACCGTCGGCTTAGTTGCGCTGCCGCTGGCCATGGCGTTCGCCATCGCCTCCGGCCTCACGCCGCAAGCCGGTATCTACTGTGCTATCGTCACGGCTTTTGTGGTTTCTCTGCTGGGCGGCTCTAAAACTCAGATAGCCGGCCCTACGGGTGCGTTCGTCGTCGTGATTGCAGGGATCGTAGCGGTCCACGGTGTGGACGGCTTGTTCATGTGCACCGTAATGGCAGGCGTCATGCTAGTCGTCATGGGCATAACCGGCATGGGTTCGGCGGTGAAGTTCATTCCTCGTCCCATTGTGGTTGGTTTCACCAATGGCATCGCGATTCTGATTGCCAGCACGCAAGTAAAAGATTTTTTCGGATTGCAACTCGAAAAAGTTCCTGGGGTTTTCTGGCTGCGCATCGAGGCCCTGACCAGCCATTTTCGCACCTTCAGTTACGAAGCGACCATCCTGGCAGCCGGAACGGTAGCCATCATGGTTGGATGTCGGCTAGTTTCGAACCGCATTCCGGGACCGATTGTTGCGTTGGTGCTCGGCACCGCCGCTGTCGTCCTTTTCAAACTGCCGGTCGAAACGATCGGAACACGCTTTGGCGGCATACCAAGCGGCCTGCCTCATTTCGCGATCCCCAAATTTCGTGCTGATCTCATTCACGGATTGCTCGGCCCAGCGGTAACGGTAGCGATGTTGGGCGCGATCGAGTCTCTCATGTCCGCCGTGGTGTCAGACCGCATGAGCAATGACCGCCACAATCCCAACGTGGAGTTGTTCGGCCAGGGCGTTGCGAATGTCGTGTCGCCATTGTTTGGCGGACTCCCTGCGACCGGTGCCATCGCGCGGACTGCAACCAGCATTAGGGCGGGGGCCCAGACACCGATGGCGGGCATCATCCATTCGTTCACGTTGCTGTGCATCGTGTTGTTCGCCTCGCCATTGGTCCGCTTCGTGCCGATGGCCGTGCTTGCCGGTATCTTGATGATTGTTTCCTACAACATGGGCGAGTGGCGCGAGATCCCGCAGTTGCTCAAGCTCACGAAGACCGATATCAGCGTGTGGCTCGTCACGTTTGCGCTCACTGTGTTTGCCGACTTGACTGTGGCAGTAGAAGCCGGAATGATTCTCGCTGCCCTGCTATTCATCAATCGAGTGGCTGGCACGACCACTGTCTCGCAGGTCACCAGTGACTATGTGGAAGATGGGCGCGTGCACATCCTGCAAGATAAAGATATTCCGTATTACGCCACCATCTTCCGCATTCACGGGCCATTTTTGTTCGGTGCCGCCGATAAGCTCTCAGTGGTAACCGAGAACTTGCACCGATTGCCGCCCGTTGTCATTCTGCGTCTTCGCAATATGACGGCGCTCGACGCTACCGGGCTGTTCGCATTGGAAGAAGTCGCCAAACAACTGCATGCAACCAAGCGCACGTTGATTCTTTGCGGCGCCCGCGAACAACCCTCACAGCTCATCCAACAAGCCGAATTTGCGAACCTCATCGGCCCCGAGAACATCTGCGAAAACGTGCAGGAAGCGTTGCGCCGCGCTGAGGAAGTGTACGATGGGTTAGAAGCGACCGCGGCCGTCCCCGGAAGCTAAATTCTCCACTTTGCATTCGTTTGCGTTTCGGTCCGCTGTGAGCGTTGCCAAAAAGAGGATATTAGAGAGCGAGACAGCAATCCAGCCTTGGCATCGGAGTCTAGACCCAAAACGCGGTTCGATTTGCAGCTAGGCGCGAGTAGCGCGGACATACCATCGTTATGACCGCTGTTGGGTAAACACATTTAGGAACCGTATTTGGGTCATCTCCCGCCCTTGAAGCTGGAATTGCTGTTCGAGGGAGTCGGTGTGGCCCTCGCCAAGTAGCGCAGTGTCTGCTAGTTGTCTCTCTTCGTGTGCGTCCCGCGCCCGTCGCTCGACCCGCTTCCCGCCGTGAAGGTCAGCTCCAAATCCGCAATTCCCAACTCCTCGCACATCTTCACCCAGTTTTCAGGCGAGATTTTGCCTTCCACCAGCTCTTCTATCAACTCCGGCGGATTGATTCGCTCCCTACCTTTGGCGAGAAAGAAACTCCCCGGCTGGGCTTCCAATTCCCAGCCTCTCTCCAGCAGCGCGAGCCCAAACGCCAACCCAACCAGTTGCCCCGCTCTTTGCGTACGCTGCTGCGGCGTCAGCAACATTCCGCGCGGATCGCGTATCTTCGATCCCATCTGCGGGAGCTTCTTCACCACCTCAGGCAAGGATCCCGCTGTAATCCCATTCATCATCGGAGCATACTCGCCGACAGCAGTCTTCCAGGAAGGAATCGTCACGGTCTGCCCGATTTCGTCCCAACCCACCTGCCGCAACGAATTCCTTGCTAGCTTCGGGTTCATCAGTTCGAGGAACTGCAATTCCGTGGTCTCCGGCTGTTCCAGAAGCGAAATCGCCATCTCGCCGTCTTTATCAGCCGGTTCTTCCCTGAGCTTCTCAATCGCCGCAATCCGATCTCGCAAGGGAGGATGCGTGTCGTAAGGTTCCGTTTTGCCCTCGGCGATCTCTCGTTCAATTCCCTTCGTCACCTGTACTTCGATCTGCGGCGCCGCCATGAACCGCGAAAACCCATCTGCAATCGCTGGTTTGCATCCCTGATTCAGCACCGGCACTACTTCCGAATTCCAGTAAGGCCCCCAGGCCATCGACGCCCCATGAATCTTTCTCAGTCCCTGCGCAAGCGGCTCGGCCCCCGCCACCAGACAGGCCAGCTCATCGGCGCGATACTCTTTTTTTCGCGAAACGAAATTGATGACGCGCAAAAAGAAAATGAAATACCACTTCAGAATGAACGCTGCCACCATGTTTATAAACTGCAGAGCGGCAATTCGGCCAATTTCCCCGAGCGAACCAATGTTCCGAAACGCACGAATCATCGCGCTTTGCGTTTTATAGACCCACGGGCCCATCCTCGTGTCGCCGCTGTAGTAATGCGCGAATTCATGCGCCAGCACCGCGCGCATCTCCGAAACCGTCAGGCTGGAAAGCAGAGGCAGCCCAATCCCCATCACTCGCCTGCTGCCAATGCCCATAATCCCGCCGCGGTCCGCCACGAACGCATTGACCTGCCCAACCAGATACACCTCGCGTGGAATCGGCTCGTTCAACGAACCAGCAATCGCATTCAATTCTGCGAACAGCTTCGGATGCGCCGAAGGCTCCAGCAAAAGCCCAGGCGCATCAAACTTTTCTCGGCGGGGAACCAATGACCACAGGATCGTCGCGCCAACGACGATGCCACCCAGAACCAAAAACCCCAATTGAGCCGGCGGACGCTCCACGCTCGTGAAAGCCAGCAGTGGCAGGTAAACGCATGCCGCCGCCAGTAGCACGATCACAATATAGGAAACGACGACCATCGCTATCGCGAGCAATGCGAACAGCGCAACCGATCGTCGCGGAGCGATCCTTTGTCTAGCGCTGGCGTAATACGTCGGCATACTCAGTCCGAATCTTTTTTGGCAGTTTTGTTCGCGGCTGTCGCGGGGAAAACGTTGTGCTCGGGCGGCGGCATGGGCGCATCGCCCATGCGGTCTTTCCAAAGAGCCTTATTCAGAAGCGCTGTATCCACCGCGTCGGCGTGGCTGAAATCCAGTTTTTTCCCTTCTTTCCACTCCGCCGTATTCATCTGGTAGATCAGCCCGTTGTCGCGGTTGCGAAAATCCGCGCTAAAAGCCGGTTGCTCCCCCGGACCGCTGAATAGCGGCGCCATCACTGCCGCGCGCGAATCGTTCGCGTTCATTGGCGGCACTCCCAGCAGCGATTCAATTGTGCGCACCACGTTGACCGTCGTGTAGAAGGAATGGTCGACAAAGGGCTTGCTCTCCTCTCCTCCGCTCGAAGTCATTGGTGCGTACTTGCTGATCACCAGTGCCAAACTTCGGTGAGAGTCCACGTGGTCCGGACCGTCTTGCGCGTCGTCCTCCAAAATCAAAAATGCCGTATCGTCCCAGTACGCGCTGTGCGAAACCGCATCCACAACCCGCCCGATAGCCAGATCGTTGTCAGCAACGGAAGCCGCTGGCCGCGGTTTGTCTTTCGTGAGGCCCGCCGTGTGATCGTCTGGAAGCCGCAAAAGGATAAACCGCGGCATTGTCTCCTTGCCCGCTTCGCGCGAAGACACAAACCGGTGAAACTCATTCAAAAATTCATCCGCGCGCAACTGATCCGGATACGCCACCTCGAAATCTGGGAACAAAGGATCGAAATGCCCGCGCAATTCCTCTTCGCTCGCTACATTCTTCGCGAGCACCGGAATCGCCCACGGATAAGGGCTCGGCCCGCCTCGCGGCTCTCCCACATTTTTCTCTAGCGCCTCGCCTTTTTTGATCACCGTTCGCGCGCAGTTCCTGCCCTCTGCCTTGGGCGGCCCGCTTCCCGCTCCTCCCACATCGTTCTTTTCGTTGCACCACCTGCTCACGATGAACTCGCCATAGTGTCGGTAAGAAACACCGTGGCTGGCGAAATTCTTCCAGAGATACCCTCCCGTCGGCTCTCCAGCGTCAGGAACCCCGTCTTCGACGGAAATCCCGTTCAGTAGAGTGCCTTCGGAATCGTAGGTATGCTCGCTGCCGCGATACCCGATCGGCCAGGTTTTCGCAATGTAGTCCGAAATCGACGCGGAATTCGACCAGATATGCCCGTCTCCTGAAACATCCCCGCTGTCGTAGAAATTATCGAGGATCCCGAATTGCCGCGCGAGTTTGTGCTGGTTGGGGGTGATCTCTTCGCCGTACATCGTCAAAGACGAATCGCCATTCGCTCCCGCCAGATCGCCAAAAACCTGATCATAGGTCCGGTTTTCCTTAATGATGTAAATCACATGATGGATTTTGTTATCACCGCCCGAAAACGGCACGCGATCGCCGTTGCCACGCAGAGCATTTGTTTCAACCACCTGCTTCGTGTACGACGCCAAGTTCGCCGTCACGTCCCTGAGCGGAATGCGCGCCAGCGAACCATGAATCATCGCGGGGCCGTATGGATATTGCGGCCTGCCATCTTTCTTTTCCCCGATGGGCTTTGGATTGGGTCCGGAACCTTTTCCCTTTGCACTCGCAATCAGCAAATCCTTCCCGGTTGTGGCAACGACCGTGGGGTACCACTCGGTTGGAATGAACCCGGTTGCTTCGGCCGCCCCGCCAGCGCTCTCTTTCCCTAGATCGAACACTGCCACCGAATCCGAAATTGCGTTTGCGGAAAAGAGCATCTTTTCGTCCGCCGAGAGAGCCAGATATTCCGGGTCGCTGCCGCCATATTTTTGTCCCGGAAGTCTCGTAGAAAGGTAAGACACGATTTGTCCCGAGGCTGTATCGATCACGGCGATTTCGTCGTGGTTGGTCAAAGCCACATAAAGCCGCGAATTGTCTCCATTCAATAGCAAGGCTGTGGGATGAGAACCTCCCGCCAAGGGCAATTCCGGCTTGCGCAGCGGAATATTGCGCACCACGCGCCCATTCACCAGATCCAGTTCCGCCACCGATGAGGCATTCCAGAGCGATACGAATCCGCGCCTGCCGTCTTTCGTCATTACCGTTGTGTAAGGCAGCGATGCTGGAATTTGCCTGAACATGGAGAGATCGAAACGAAAAACAATACTTCCGTTCGCCGAATTCATCAGAACAGCTTCGTCGGAACTGTTATTCGCCACCAGCAAACGCTCTTCGCCGCCACTAGTGCCGACGCTCAGCCCCGCCGGGTATGTCACGTCCCGTAGGTCAGCGCGCCGTTTTTTTCCTGCAGGGATTCTCCCCCGCGGCGCCAAGGGCAGAAATCGCTCAGGCACGATCTGCCCGTTCTCAAAGCCATAAACCGCAATCCCGTTTCCCGTACTCCCCTTCTGCTTCCCAAGCGGATCGGTCAGCGAGGCCATGCTTGCAAACAGGTGTTTGCCGTCCAGGCTGAAGGCCAATCCAAGAAAATACGTTTGCTTGGCTCGGCTGCCCAGCCGCTCATCCGGAAAGTCCGCGAGCGCATCTGTTTCGAGATTTAGCACCGAGAGAGATTGCTTCTCTCCCGAAGTGTATGCGCCAAACCCGCTGTGGAGCAGGACCGCAAACCTCCCATCGGGAGAGACTGCAATGGCAGTCGGCAAATTGTTGATTGCCCGCGGCCCTCCAGGAACCTCCGCCAGCAATTTGCCGTTTGGAAGTTGCACGGGCTGCCCGGCTTGCTGCCGAAAGAGCGACGGTGCCGGAGCGGAAACACAAAGCACGCAAATAAACAAAAAAGCGAACCTGCGGATGCCGTAAACGCGAGTATCCATCGCGCGAGTATAACGGTTCCGCATCAAAAAATGGTAAACACGCATGTTGTAGCGGCGCGCCATCGCGCCCCTCGATTCCAGGGTGGGGACTGGGTTTCTGAGCAATCCGAAGAAAATGATTCCAAATTCATAATCGCTCTAGCCGTACTCGCAGCCGAAGCGCTGAAACGGATGGGAGAGTCCGCGGTGTCGACATTGTACTGCCAAGAGTCGAAGGGCGAGAGATAGGGAACACGCCCTGTTCCCGATCGGGAACATTTTGCTTTATCTGTGGGCAGATACTCATGAATATTCCCGTACGGTAACATTGTGTTGACTGTCACCCCAAAATAGCTAAAATATTCCCGTACGGTAACCTTGATGAACGGAATGCAGAGCATGAGATACACACCGCAGGAAATAGGTAAGCTGATTCGCGAGACTCGCAAGGGGCTTGGTGTGACACAAGAAGCACTCGCCCTGACCTCAGGCACGGGCCTGCGATTCATCATAGAACTCGAAAAAGGGAAAGAGACCGCCCAGATTGGCAAGGTTTTGACGATCCTGCAGACGCTTGGCATTCAAGTAATACTGACGCCGCCAGCGGCGACAAAAAGAGGATAGGGCAATGGCGCGCATGCTCGATGTCTATCTGCATGAACACCTGGTCGGCCATCTCATCCAGAACGATGGCGGCCAGATGTCCTTTGAATACCTCGAAAGCTGGCTTGCGCAACCGGGAGCGGCGGCTTTGTCGCAATCCCTGCCGCTGCGCAAGGAGCGGTTTCCCGCAAAGGAATGCCGGGGATTTTTCGGCGGTATTCTGCCAGAAGAGAGCAAACGAGAAATCATCGCCCGCAATCTGGGTATCAGCCCGCGCAACGACTACGCCATGCTCGAACAGATCGGTGGCGAATGTGCAGGAGCGGTGACGTTCATTCCCGCGGGACAGGAGCTGCCCAAGCGGGATTACCACTACCGGCAGCTGGACGCGAAGGAGCTCGCTCGGATCCTCAGGGAGCTGCCCAAGCGGCCTTTGCTCGCGGGTGAGAAAGGCATTCGCCTTTCGCTGGCTGGCGCACAGGACAAAGTCGCCGTGCGCATCGAAGGCGAGGAAGTTTCGCTGCCCTTGGGTGGCGCGCCCAGCACGCACATCCTTAAGCCCGCGGTCGAACGCTTTGCAGGTGTAGTGTTTAACGAAGCGCTGTGCATGAGCCTTGCGGCGCACATGAATCTTCCCGCAGCGAAAGTGGAATCCAGAAAAGTCGAGGATGTCGAGTATCTATTGATCGAACGCTACGACCGCAAGCACGTAACGATTGACGGCGCGTCCGGCGTAGAGCGCCTTCATCAGGAAGATTTCTGCCAAGCACAGAACATCGTCTCCGAACTGAAATACCAAAGGGAAGGTGGGCCGTCATTCAAGCAATGCTTCTCCCTGCTGCGCAGCGTGTCGACGGCCCCGGTCATCGACCTTGCAAATCTTCTGGACGTTGCGATTTTCAACTATCTCATTGGCAACAACGACGCGCACGGCAAGAATTTTTCATTCGTATACCCGGACAAGGAAATCAGGCTGGCGCCCCTCTACGATGCGATCAGCACGATTTACTACCCTGAACTGAGCACCGACATGGCTATGCGGATCGGGCGCGAATATTCCTCTGACAGAGTCACGCCAAAAGATTTCGAGCAACTGGCGGGGGATGCGGGCCTTGCCAAACCGCTAGTCCGCCGCCGAGTTCCCGAGCTGGCCACAGCTGCGATCGAAGTTCTAGACGGAATAAACATCGCAGACAAGGTTTCTGATGAGGTCGCAGGCCTCATCCGCAAGCGCTGTACGCGCGCGCGGCAAGAATTTCGCACTTAGTCCGGGCGTCAGCTCCGACGCAAACCACGAACCGTCGCCGCAAAACGACTTTTGAATCAGTCCCACACAGCCAGGTTCAGCGGTTCGCGGTGGCGCTCTATAGCGGCTTCTGGATCTTTGGCGAAATCCTCATCGAGCGTTGCCGTCGAACCATGTTCTCGCGCAAGGCGAAGAGATTCAGAGAGCAGCCGGACATAGGGTTCCGCGGGGCGCATGACGGCGACGGGGCGGGCGTTGTCCTCGATGACAACCTCAGTACCAGAGCGCACGCGCGCCATCAGCGAAGCGAAATCGCCCGCTGCTTCCGCTTCCGAGATGTGGACAACATTTTTAGCCATAACGTAATTGTATACCTTCGTTCGTTTGCATCGTTTCGCTGATTCGAACCGAAAGTGTCTGCTGCTGTGGTTTTTCACTCCACCCGCTTATTTTGGAAACAATGCCCCTCTCTTAGCGTCAAACAACCCAGCGAGCCTGTCTTCCCAGGAGGTGCCTAGATGTCCGGAACCCTTAGCCAGGATTTGCGCAGCGGCGTGCGCATGTTGAAGAAAAGCCCGGGCTTTACTTTCGTAGCGGTTCTCTCCCTAGCTCTCGGTATCGGCGCCAACACGGCCATCTTCACCATCATCAACGCCGTTTTCCTCCATCCGCTCCCCGTCGAGGAACCCGCCCGGCTCGCCGAAATGTTCACCCGGGATACCCGAACCATCGACGCCAGCGCCAACTTCCAGCTCACCGCCACCTCCCTCCCCAATTACGAAGACTACCGCGACCAAAACACCGTATTCACCGGCTTGGCGGCTACAACGTTCACATTGCCTCTCAATTGGGGAGGCCAAGCAGAGCCACAGCAGCTTCAAGCCTCCATGGTCAGCCCGAATTTTTTCGACGTTCTCGGCGTCAAGCCTTTTCGGGGCCGCTTCTTTTACCCCGACGAAGGCAAAAAGATAGGCGCCGATCCGATCGTTGTCCTTAGCTACGCGCTCTGGGCGCGGCGCTTTGGCTCCGACCCGAGCGTCGTGGGGCAAAACATCTCGCTCAATGCCACCTCCTACACCGTCGTCGGTATCGCACCTCCCAATTTCAAAGGCATCGTCTCGCTCGCTCCCCCGGACGTCCTCTGGATTCCACTCAGCATGCGCGACTACGTGCTTTCCGGTCAGCTCAAAGATCTGGAAAATCACCGCCGCATGCGCTGGATCTCCATCGTCGGCCGCCTGAAACCCAATGTCAGCGTCGAGCAGGCCCGCGCTTCCCTGAAAACCATCGCCTCCGCTCTTGAAAAGGAATATCCGCGCGACAATCCCGGCCGCACCTGCGAGCTCTACCCGCTCAATCAGTCCGCCCTGGGCATCAACCAGCGCGCCCAGTTCTCCCTTGCCGGTGGCGTCCTTATGGGCGTGGTCGGTCTGGTTCTGCTCATCGCCTGCGTGAATCTCGCCAATCTGCTGCTCGCGCAAGCCGCCAAGCGCGAAAAAGAGCTCACTCTTCGGGCGGCTCTCGGCGCCGGGCGTTTCCGCCTGGTCCGCCAGCTCCTCACCGAAAGTGCTCTGCTCTCTCTTGCCGGTGGCCTGGCCGGCCTTCTCATTGCCTTCTGGGGCCGCAAACTCTTGTGGTCGTTCCGCCCTCCGTTCCTCGAGGATGGCTCCATCGATCTTTCCTTCGATTCGCGCGTCCTCTTGTTTACTCTGGCCATCTCTCTTGTGACCGGTTTCGTCTTTGGCATCCTCCCCGCGCTCAAGGCTTCCAACACCGATCTCAACGAGGTCTTGAAGGCAGGCGGCCGCGGCGGAACGATGGGTTGGGCGCACAGTCGTATGCGCAGCCTCCTGGTGGTATCGGAAATCGCGCTGGCTCTGGTCGCCCTCATCGGCGCCGGCCTTTTCCTCCGCAGCATGCAGAGAGCTCAGGAAATCAATCCCGGTTTCGAGTCGAAAAATCTCTTTCAATACAATTTCGATCTCGGCGCCCTCCGCTATACCCCTGATCACGGCCAGCAATTCTTCCGTGATGCCCTCGAGCACGCCAAATCCGTTCCGGGCGTAGCCGACGCCGCGATATCCTCCAATGGCGTCATTGGCGGCGGACTTGCCGGAACTATCTACCGCGAAGGTGAACAAGCCGATCCCAACAATCGTGGCACCCTCGTCAGTTTTGATGACGTCATGCCAGGTTATTTCTCGGCTCTGCGCATTCCGACTCTAAGTGGCCGCGATTTCACCGACTTCGACCGCGAGAACACCAAGAACGTGGTTATCATCAACAAGGCCATGGCCGATCTCGTCTGGCCCGGCCAGGATCCTCTCGGCAAACGCTTCACCATCGTCGTCGACCCCCATCAATACGAAGTCGTCGGCGTCGTTGGCTCAACGCTCGTCGGTCAGGTTGGCGAAGATCCCCAGCCTGTAGCCTATTTCGCGTTGCGCCAGCAATACTCTCCCTTCGCCAGCATCATCGTTCGCACCACTGGCAATCCCGAAGCTGTGATGGGCGCGGTCCGCGCCCAGATAAATGAACTCGACCGCAATCTCGCTCTGACCAACGGTCAGACCGTAGGCCAGCTCCTTGCAGAAGGTCTTTGGGCCGCGCGTATGGGGGCCGCACTTCTCGGCCTTTTTGGCGTGCTTGCTCTCATCCTTGCATCCATCGGAATCTACGGAGTTTTGTCCTATTCCGTCACGCAACGCACCAGCGAAATCGGTATCCGCATGGCCCTCGGTGCCCAAACGCCAGAAGTCCTAAAGCTGGTCTTGCGCCAAGGCATGCTCCTCGCCGGAGCCGGCGTTCTCGTTGGCGTTGCTATCGCTCTGCCGATTACGCGCTTCGCCTCGTCTCTGCTCTACGGGGTCAGCGCCTGGGACCCGGCCACCTACGTCAGCATCACCGTTCTGCTCATGGCCGTAGCTTTCCTGGCGTGCTACCTCCCGGCGCGACGCGCCACTCGCATCGATCCCCTGGTCGCCCTGCGCTTCGAGTAACGACCATGGCACAAAATGCGCAGCTCCCGGCACGAAACGCCGGAGCCGCGCAGTGCAAACCGCCGCAGCCACGAGTATCTCCCTGTGGATTTCTGGACGCGCAGACACGGAGCACTGACACGTCCCTCTAGCCGTTATTCGAGTCGTCTATGCTAAGAATCCTATTTTCTTTAACTTACAGAAAGGCTTGCCCGCACTTTCCCCGGCAGTGTGCATGCACTCCTCTCTCAGGAGTATGCACGACGAGCGAACACAACGAGGGCTGCAGCCATGTCAGCCAAAAAACTCACGCGAAGTCTCCACCGTCCTTTCTCGGCAAAACCATTTTCTGCGCGCGCGCTAGCAGCGCTTGCTCTCTCGGCGCTCGCGCTATCTCTATGGGCTACCGATCGGCTCTGGCCGCGCCAGTTGCGCGTCTCGGCGCACCATCGGCATCTCGCTCCAAAGGTCCACGGCCGAAACGTTGCGCTTCCGTTCTCGAACGAAGTGGCTTGCGCGGAAATCGCTTCGTTTGACGACCAACTCGAAGCTTTTCTCAGATACGAATACCTTCGTGGTCGCGACCCGGACGACGCTCGAGGAATCCTTCTGACCGCAGGCCACAACGGCAAACGCGCGAATTACAAAATTTTTCTGCTTGTCGAAAACGACCAGCTGACCGCCGTCCCTCGCCTCAATCGCATGGAATTCCATGGCCTCATCCATCACTACGAACTTGTCGCCTGGACGCAGCAGGACCTCGCCTTCGCTCAGGAGCAAAGCCGAATGTTCGAGACTGCCTACAATCTCCCGACCGAGCAAAAGCTGGAAACGCTTCCGTCCTTTCAGCTCTTGCCCGCACTCGCGGATTTCCTCGTTTTCAAATCGCAAACCGACTGGCGCGTGGTCGGCCAAAGTACCCGCGCGCCTCAGCCGCTCACGCATCACGAGGCGCTGCGGCTCGCTTCCGACATTCTCGACGTCGCGCACTTTTACAATCTGCCACTGGACTATTTTCTCGGCGTAGGCGCAATGGAAAACAACTATATGGACGTGAATGGCGATCTCAGCCACGCAGTTTGGAAAAAGCGCGCCGAACGAGGCGACATCGTTCTCGAACGCGACCGCAAACGCGTTCTCGTGAGCGACTACTCGATCGGGACGTGGCAAATCTCGCGTGAAACGCTGCGCGCGGCTCACCAGCTTTATTTGAAGGACAAGCGCAATTACGATCAGTTGCCTCCGAGGCTTCGTCCCTTGCGCGACCTAGACGTGAATTCGGTGACGAGCGAGGTGCTTACCACTTACGCGGGACTCGTTCTCCGGGATCTGCTCGACCGCTTCGATGGTGACGTGGACCAAGCTATCGGCGCGTACAACGGCGGCGCTCGCAATCCCAATCCGGCCTACGCTGCCGGCGTGAAAAACGTTGCCCTCTATGCGCGCAAAGTTCTCGAACACGCGCCCCTGCCTGCCGCAAAATCTTCCGCGGCCGCTCTGCCAAACGGAACCGTACTATAAGAGATTGCAATTGCCTCGGCTCGTCACGGCCCTTCTAGCGCCGTGCCCGTATCCAGCGGAGAGGAACAATTGCATAGCTGGCCAAAACCGTGAGCGTCAGCGGAGAGTGCTCTCGGCGCCTGCCCGGATGGTCAGGTTCTTCAATCGTGCGAGCCTGTACGTTTTCGATGTTGCCTCGATTTGAATCGCACGTCTAAAGTAGTGGCTGCCCGGCAATACCTCTAGCAAAATGAAATCAGCCTTGGGAGTCTCCGCAAGCAAACCAAAACCCTCGCCTCTCGGGGGGTCCGCCAATTTCCGCGTTCTTCCCGTCGAATTCAATCCACAGCAGATTTCCCGGCGCGAGTGGTGGCTTTGGCTTTCTGCTTTATTCGTCACCGCGCTCTCGGCCATCGCTTTTTTGCTCACTTCGATTCATTCCTTCTTTCGTCATGCGGATTATTTCTACGAAATCAGGTCAGATCAGGCGCGGTGGGCCACGCTAAGTCTGATTCTGATTTTCAACGGTTGGCTTGTCTATCGGCAGTGGTCGTTCCGCCGTTTGCGAAAGCTGGCCGCGGGACTGGCTCTTGATTCGCAAGCCCTTCCGCAGCAGTTCCCGGAAGCGCCGGGGCTGGACCCTGTTACGGGCTTGTACACGCGCTCTTCCCTCGAGCAGCATCTCGGAAAAGAAGTGGCGCGCGCGCGGCGCCAAAATTCGGCGTTGAGCCTTGCCACTCTTCATGTGGACGAGTTCGCGCATCTCAGCTCGCGCTACGGCAAGTCCGCCGTGGATACGGCGCTCAAGGAGCTTGCCCGTCGCTTGAAAAAGGCCAGCCGTGGTTCGGACATCGCCGCGCGCCTGAATGACGATGATTTTCTACTCTTACTGCCCGAATGCGGCGTGAACGAGGTCAAACAAGTCTTGAACCGGCTCGGTGCCATTGAAGTGAGCGCCTCAGGCGAAAGAATTCCTCTCAACTTCACTACCGGGTGGGTCGATTACCAGCCCGGCGATTTGCCCGCCGATCTGCTTAAGCGGGCGGCCGAACTGCTTCATCTCTATGACACGGCGGCCCACGACAGTTTTTCTACAACTCTCGCGCCTCACTAGTCTCCTCTCCGGCGGATAGCCTCGATGCTCATGGCGCTTGGCGGGGTGGGCCGGCGAAGCCCGGCCCCAACAAATTCTTCGTTAACACCTTGCGCGTTTCGCGCGTCATGCCCCTCAGTAACACCAATTCCGGAGGTCCGGCATGAAATCGCGTTTCACAAAAACTGGTGGTTCCTTACTGCTCTTGCTAATGCTCGTACCTTTGCTTTACGTGTCGGTGGCCGGCGCTCCCTGGCCTTCCGGAACTGGCACCGTGGCGGAAATCGCGGCGATGCATATTGCGCGCGCCAGCCACACTTCCACGCTATTGCCCAATGGCAAGGTGCTCATCGCCGGCGGATTTGCAGGGAGCGGCAGCGAGTACAACCCCTACCGCACCGCGGAGCTCTACGATCCAGGCTCCGGAACGTTTCAATCCGCAGCCGAGATGACGATTGGACGTTCGGGCCACACCGCTACGCTTTTGAAAAGCGGCAAAGTGCTTATCGTGGGCGGCTGGACGGGCCGCTATGATCTTCGAGGCTCGGCGGAGATTTACGATCCCGCTGCAAATACATTCACGCCCACGGGAAACCTGGTCATCGAACGTGCGGGAAGCACGGCCACGCTTCTCGCTGACGGACGCGTACTCGTTGCTGGCGGCGAGGATCGCCAGGAAAACGCTATCGCGAGCGCCGAAATCTATGATCCCGCAACTGGAAAATTCAGCGCGACCGGCAGCATGGCCAATCCCCGCGGAGCGCACACGGCGACGGCTCAGAAGGATGGGCGAGTCTTGATAGTAGGCGGCGGCTCCGGCCATTACCCTTCGCAAAATGTCTATCGCTCCGCGGAGCTTTTCGATCCGGCCACTGGAAAATTCAGTTCCGCTGGCCAGATGAGTGTGGGCCGCCACAAGCATGCCGCGATTCTACTTCGCAGCGGAAGAGTTCTCATTTTGGGCGGCTCTGACAATCGCGATTGGCACGGCGAATATGCGAGCGCCGAAATCTACGATCCCGCTTCAGGAACATTCGCTGTCACCGGACGGATGAATACGTCCCGCTTCAAACTTCCAGCCGCGGTAGCACTGCTCCCGAGCGGCAGAGTTCTGGTTGCCGGAGGCGGGCCCTTCGCCGAGCTGTATGACGAAACGACCGGAACGTTCCTAAGGGTTCCAGGCTCGCTCGGAGCGGCGCGTTTCTTCGCCTCTACAACTCTTCTCTCTGGCGGCAAAGCACTGATCACCGGTGGCTACGCCGAAGGCAGCGGCAGTTTGCCGGCCACGCCTGCCGCCTGGCTCTACCAGCCTCTCTAGGGCCCCGATGCGCTTCTGCCGATGATAGGATGGCGCTGAAGGAGACCGCCATGCAGACGGGGGGACTCAACAAGAACCGCGTCGAGGAGATTTTCAAGAAGAGCAAGCTGGAGAAATGGCCTTATCCAAAGATATTCGACGCCCTGAAAGAGGCGGGGGTCGAATATTACGAGACAGACGTGGCCACTCACGGCATCGTCTATCATGGGTCAGGAGACTCGATCCCGGAGCCCCCGCCGCCGGAGTTCATTCCACCTAAACCCAGCTCAAACTTTGATGCCTCAGAAGTCAAGCTGGCCATCGAGCGGAACAAAACCAAGCCGGATTACCTGGTGTTTCTCGAGGAAATCGCCCGCGGCGGAGTCGTTCGCTATCGCGTGGACATGGGTGAGAGAACCGTCAGCTACCTTGGCCGGGCGGGCCAGGCCTACGTGGAAAAAGTTCCCGAGTTCTAAGGGCTACGACCGGTGCCGCTACGGCAACTCGCGTAGCTGAGAATTTTCTTCGCCGAATTGCCACTTCCCTCTAGAATCCTCTGGGCGTGCGACGCGACTGCATGTCGCGGGAAGCGATTCCTGGGGAGCGGCCATGAAAACGGAGCAAACGGGGAAGTCTCCGAAAGTTCTTGTGATTGATGTTGGCGGGACGAACGTCAAGCTTCTGGCAACGGGACAAAAAGAGCCGCGAAAATACCCGTCCGGACCGGCGATGACGCCGCAGAAGATGGTGAGCCTCGTCAAGAGGGCCGTTTCGGATTGGGAGTTCGACTGCATTTCACTTGGGTATCCGGGACCGATCATCAATGGGCATCCATTGCGTGAACCGCACAATCTCGGACGCGGGTGGGTGGGATTCAACTTTCAAAAAGCATTCGGCTGCCCGGTCAAGATTCTGAACGATGCCGCCATGCAGGCGGTTGGGAGTTACAAGGGCGGGCGGATGTTGTTTCTCGGGTTAGGCACGGGCCTGGGATCGGCGATGATCGTCAATGGAATCCTGCAGCCGATGGAGCTGGCCCATCTGATTTACAAAAATGGCAAGAGCTACGAGGACTATCTTGGCTTGCGCGGCCTCGAACGAAGTGGCAAGAAAAAATGGCGCCGCTGCGTGGCAAAAATTACGAAGCAGCTCAAGGTGGCGCTGGAGGCGGATTATGTGGTGCTTGGCGGAGGGAACAGCAAGAAACTGAAGGAGCTGCCGCCGGGAGCGCGGCTGGGCAGCAATGATAATGCGTTTCTGGGCGGTTTTCGCATGTGGCAGAAAAATCAGGTGGCGAACCCTTTTTGAATTGGCGCGCTCCGTCTGTCGGTAGAGTAGTCCGCCGCCCCTTCAGGAACCGGGATAAACGACAGGCGGAACCTACAACTTCCAATCTTTTCCATCCGCTTGTATATTGCACGCGAACATCGAGGAGGTCTTCGTCATGGAACGGTGGTCACGTCGTAAGTTTTTTCTGGCGTCACTTCTGAGCAGTCTTGCAGCGGGGGCAGGCAAAGTTTTTGGAAGTTCGCCGCCGGTGGATGCCGCTGGGGGGGCGCCGTCGATACCCATCGCCTCCGCACAAGGCACCCGGCCGATCATTATTTCCAGCGCGAACGGACTTCATGCGCTCGATAAGGGAATGGAGGTTTTGAAAAAAGGCGGCGACACACTGGATGCGGCGATCGCGGCGGTCACCGTGGTGGAAGACGATCCAAACGACGATTCGGTCGGCTATGGAGGT
Organism: Acidobacteriota bacterium; assembly: GCA_013289955.1. Classification (GTDB taxonomy): domain Bacteria; phylum Acidobacteriota; class Terriglobia; order Acidiferrales; family UBA7541; genus Acidiferrum. The sequence continues at coordinate 259,692 of JABCYZ010000005.1, read as the reverse complement.
TTACCCAACGAAGAAGGCGAAGTGGAGTTGGACGCAAGCGTGATGCACGGGCCGACGCACCGCGCGGGAGCAGTGGGGGGCGTGCGCCGCATCAAGAATGTCGCGCGGCTGGCGCAGACCGTGATGCAAAAGACGAATCACGTGATGATGGTCGGCGAAGGAGCGCACCGGTTTGCCGTCGACGAAGGCTTCGAGGACATGAGCCTGCTCACCGAGCATTCGCGGAAAATTTGGCTGGCGTGGAAGGCGGCGTCCTCGGTGAATTGGCGGCCTGGGATTGACAGCCCGGAATGGAGGGAGCACGTTGCCGCGATTTTTGGTGGCGACAAGGAGAAGATCGCTTATGCGGAACGCGTGATTGCGCATCCGCCTACAGGAACGATTCCCTGCATGGCCTTGAATGAAAAAGGAGATATCTCCGCCACAACCACGACTTCCGGGCTGGCCTGGAAAATTCCAGGGCGCGTGGGAGACTCGCCGATCATTGGAGCGGGATGTTTCGTTGACAACGAGGTTGGCGCGGCAGGCTCGACCGGCAAGGGCGAGGAGAACATCAAAATCTGCGGCGGGCACACCATCATCGAAATGATGCGGCGCGGGAAGTCCCCGGAGGAAGCTTGCTTGGAGGCGTTGGCGCGCATCGCGCGGAACTACAACAACGACAAGAAAAAACTGGCGACATTTCACATTTTCTTTTACGCGCTAAACAAGGATGGCGTGCACGGCGCGGCTTCGCTCTGGCGTAATCACTACGAGGAGCCGCAGCACTCGGTTTATGCGGTGCACGATGGAACCGAAGCGCGGTTGGCGGAGTGCAAACCGTTCTTCGATGAAATCAATGCGCACGGATGATGTCCGCGGATAAAATAAATTCATGGACCAAGCTAATATTCTGATTATCGGCGGAGGCGTCGTGGGCTGCGCCATCGCACGCGCCGTTTCCGCGCGCTGGCAAGACGTTTTTCTTGTCGAGCAAAATCCCAAGCTGGGCATGGCGACGAGTTCGCGCAACAGCGGGGTCGTTCACTCCGGCATCTACTATCCAAAAAACTCGATGAAAGCGCGCCACTGCATCGAGGGCAACCGGCTCACGTATGAATTCGCGAGGAAGCACAATGTTCCGTTTCGGCATACAGGAAAGCTCGTGGTTGCGGCCAGTGCCGAGGAAGAAGGCGATCTCGATGCGCTGAAGAAAAAAGGCGAGGACAATGGCGTCGAAGGGTTACGGCTGATTGGTCCGGCGGAGATTCAGAAGCGTGAGCCGCACATTCGTGGAACAGCGGCCATCGAGGTTCCTTCGACGGGAATCGTTTCGGCGGAGGAATTGGTGCACGCTTACGCGCGCATTGCTACGGGACACGGAGCGGAGATCGTTACGCGCGCGCGCGTCGTGTCACTCGAACCGGGCGCGGGCGCGATTCGCGTGGGGCTGCGCATCGGTGACGAAGAGAATGTGCAAGAGGAAACCATCGAAGCGCGTTGCGTGATTAATGCGGCGGGGCTTTACGCGGATGAAGTGGCGGGGCTGCTGGGAAACAAATCGTGGAAGATTTATCCGGTGCGCGGGGAGTATTGCGAGGTGCGCGGGCCGCGGGCTTCTTTGATCAACGACCTCGTCTACCCGCTGCCGCACCACGACGGGCTGAGTCTTGGCGTGCATTTCACGAAGACATTGTGGGGAACGTTTTTGCTTGGCCCCACGGCGACGTACGTGGACGGTAAGGAAAACTACGAAAAGAACCGGCTGCCGATTGCGGCATTTGCGGAAAGCGCCAAGACGCTTTTGCCGGAAATTGAAGAGAGCGACTTGCATCTGGGTTACTCCGGGTTGCGGCCCAAGCTGGTGCCGCCCACGGGCCATGGCATTGCGGATTTTGTGATTACGCGGGATCCCGCGGTGCCACAAGCGATTCAGCTGGTGGGGATTGAGTCGCCGGGATTGACGGCGGCGCCGTCGATTGCAGAGCATGTGGCGCAGTTGGCGAAGGAGATTCTGGAATAAATAAAAAGAAAAGAATTTTACCGACTGTAGCCAAGCATGGAGAGGCCCATCGCAAGTGCGGTTAACCCCGAGCCCTGCTTACCAAATGCAAATACGGGTCCGTCTAACAGCCACGCTTTAAAAAGCAATTGCGATCCTCGACTGATTATTTGTTCTTAGTTTTCGACCATCGAGTCTTTGCAGCCTTTCGCGCAATCCGGCTCCGCTGCTCAGGGGTGAGCGCTTCTGCGCGCATCTTCGCGCCCTTCTTCCCGCCCTTTTTGCCGCCTTTGCGGCCCATCTCTTGCATGACTCTCGAAATCAAATTGGGATCCATAGGTAGGATTGTACCGGGCTGGCGCAGATTCCAGCAACGAAACGGGCCTTGACAACCTCGAATCGAAGGAGCTAACCTCATGCTTGGTGCGCTTCAAGCATAGGAATATCACTGGGAGCGCAGGAAGAGCGGAGCGCACTCGTGCCTAAACACGGATGCGCCCCTGACCACCATCACCTACAAGGAGGCAACGATGGTTAGTAATGAAGGTATCGGTTCCTCGTTTCTCAAGCAACCTTCCGAACGTTCCCCGAAGCTGCGTATTTATGAAAGTCTTTTCCTGTTGAATGAAGGTATAGACCACATCATCATCCTTTTGCGCGAGATGGGGAAGCTCCCCTTTGCCGACAGAGAGTCGGTGCAGTGCGCCGTTGTTGAGATTGAAGAGGTCCGATGCGACATGAATGCCGAGTTTACGGAAAAACTGGCAGGTAGCGAACGCTTCGATGAAGGCCGCTTCTGGAAGCAACGCCAGGAGTTCGAGAAGAAATGGCGCGACCCTGACGATGTCTATATAGAGGTTGGGCGACGAGAAGAAGAACGCAAGGAGCAAGGCTTGCCGCCGCGCCTCGGTGTTCTCCCACATTCAGCCGTGGCCGCGGAAGAGGATCGTCGGGAGACCGAGCAGGGGCGCAAGAAAGAGCGCTCCAAGAAGCCCGCAAAGTAACGGCGTGGGAGAACAACCATGCCCTGGAAATGCGACGCAGGAAGTACGCCGAGGTGCGAGGCAAAGTTGTCGATTACATCGACCATTTCATCGACGATGGAGTTATTTGCATGAATGGCTGTTTCAAGGATAAGACATTGTTCTCGTTCCGTTTCGCCTGCGACCTGTCTGTCGTTGGAGCCGATCTCTACGATTGGAAGACTGGCAACTACGGCATCATTCGCGACTACATGAAGCCGATTCCGAGGTAAGGAAGCCGCGCCAGGCTCTCACACATTTAGGCATTCAGCTGTGAGCGCCGTTAACGTTCGGCTGTCGGGCGAAATGTTGCGTCATGCCCTTCTGTCAGAATTTCTGGTCGGCCCTGCGTCGGACAAGCACCGACCGCAATTCCACATGTCCGGTGATCCGACTCTCTGGGAGTTGAGTGTTGGTTCGCGAAACAGTGAACTCGAAACTTGCATAGTATCGAGAAGAAGAGACCATCCACGGCATGATAACTTGTTCCGATGATGGCTTCCCTGAAGAAAACCTGGTCTCTTGCGAGCGCGGCTGCGCCGCTCACGGTGTTGTTCGTTGTAGCGCTAGCAAAGACCAGTGATTTTCATGAGAATCGTAGCGGCGCGCAGGAGCTCATAAATCCGGCTTATCGGTTGCAGGTTTATGCGAATGAAGGGCATCCGCAGTTAGCCGCGACAAAAGATTGGACATTGGAGTATCGATTCGCGGTTCCTCCCCTGCCGAGTTCGCCTACCTGGAATTACAAGGTGGGGACCGTCTATCAATGGGGAGATGTAGATTTCGACGAGTACGGGAGCAGTGGGAAATACAAGCTATCGGATTACAGATTCAACCAGATCACTCCGCAACTGATTCTCGGCAGCGCATTAGATGCCAACGACGCCGACTATAAACCATCCTGGAGCCAACGAAGTGCCTGGGCAATCGAGGCACATTATTTCTGGGAAAACGGAAAGACATCCGCACCCTATGCACAGACTGGCAAAGTCATAGGCGTGAAGCCAGGCGATCATCTCATTACGATCATTCGTTTTGACGCAAAAGCGGGAACAATCGTGGCAAGCATTGAGGACAAGAATATCCCGGGAGCCGGATTGAGCGCGATCACCATTCCGCGGCCATTTCCGAATGAGCCTTCGCTGTTCAAATCGTGGACTGATTTCTTTCAGAAAGCCACTGCGGCCTCCCGAAGTCCTTATATCAACGCCACCACACAGCTCGATGTGGAGACCGACTATCTGGATCAGCAAACTATGTGTGGATTGTTGCCGTTCACGGTCACAAGGATCGCAGTGCCGGGCATCCCTTCCATTCCGTCGGCTTTCTCTACCGCTCAACTTGGCGGGTTCACCTGTAAAGGCGCACTTGCTAGACTTGATTTCTGATATCTGGTGCGAGGCAACCGGTCAGCTAGGTGTGATGAGCCACCTTCCCAATTATCAGGAGGCTCCCGCCGCCAGATAAGAGTGCCGATACCTGCCAGCGCTTGACATGGGTTCCAGCGCGCCATAAGGTGCTCGAACGGTGCCACCATGAAAAGCCGTGGCGTGCTTGTCATCCCTGCATTAACCATCGTTCTGGCCTCAACGGCGCTGCTCTTCGCCAGAAAGACAGCGTCGCGGCCAGCTCAGGAAACCTTCTGGCCAACCAAAGGCTGGGCAACCGCCAGACCTGACAGTGTTGGGCTCGATGAGCGGGTTCTAGTGCGGCTGGACAAGGACCTAGCCTCCGGGACCTATTCAGAGATGGTGGATAGCCTTGCGGTCTTCCGCTGCGGAAAGAAGGTTTTCGAACGCACCTATCCGCACGACTACGCAAAAATCTATGCCAAGGAGGCCGGGGAACGCGGGGCGTACAACATGCGCCTGACAGGGCGGTACAACTATTTCGATCCATACTGGCACCCCTATTATCACGGCACGGATCTGCACACCATGCAATCAATCAGCAAGACGGTCACTTCGATCATTATCGGCGCAGCCATGCAACATGGCGACTTCAAAGCCGGCCTGGATACACCAGTGCTGAAATACTTCGATATATCCAAAGTGAAAAATGTGGACGACCGCAAGCGCCGCATGACCTTGCACAACGTGCTGACCATGACGGCGGGTCTCGATTGGAATGAAAAGGGTTTCGAAACCGGCGATCCACAAAGCGACACGAGCTTGCTGGAAGCCAGCGACGACTGGGTGCAATACACGATTGACAAGCCGATGGCCGCCGAACCCGGAAAGGTCTGGAGCTACAACCCCGGTGCTACGGAACTCCTCGCCTATATCTTTCAGAAGGAAACTGGGTGGGACATTGATGACTACGGCCAGAAATATCTGTTTGAACCCTTGGGGATCCGGCATGAATGGAAGCGCACGTATCTGGGAGTCGTGGACACCGAAGGCGGCCTGTATCTGAATGGCAGCGACCTGGCGAAGATCGGTTACTTGTATCTGCACGATGGCATGTGGGACGGCCAGCGGATCGTCTCCAGTGAATGGGTGAAAGAGTCCGTGACGCCCTACTTCCAAACCGACGTCGAGGAGCAGTTCAAGGATGGATTCAAGTACGGCTTCAAGTGGTGGTTGTACAAACGGCCGGATTCGACTGAGTACGTCTGGCTAGCTCGCGGATTCGGCGGACAGAACCTGCAGGTGTTTCCAGAAGAAGGTCTGATTGTAACTTATACGATGTGGGACGTTCTCCCCGAATCGACCGGCAAGTGGATTGTCCCGTCCGACTTTCTCCCTCTCGTAAGGACCAAAACTTGCACAGGCGATAGCCACTAGCTGATATTTCTAGAGTCAAGTAAAAAGCACTGACTCATTAAAAATCAGTCTCTATACACTGATTTTAGGATAATCCGCCAGACGGAACTGACCTTTGTCGAATGGGCGTCGCCCGGACCGACGTGCCCTTCTGAAGCTATTCGACGATGATGCGGAGGAATTTCTTTTTTCCCGCACGAAGTAGGAACTCGGTCGGATTGCTCAGCTCGATGTCCTTGCGTACATCCTCTACGCGCACTCCATCGATTTCCACGGCGCCTTGCTCGATCAATCTTCCCGCTTCGGCTTTTGAGGGGGCTAACTTCAACTCGGCGAGCAGAGTTACTAGTTTTTTCGCCGGCCCGCGGGGGAGGCGTTGAACTTCGGCTTCGGCGGGAGCCTGGCGGTCGCGGAAGACGCGTTGGAAATTTTCGGCGGCTTTGCGGGCGGCTTCTTCGCCATGGAAGCCGGCGATGACTTCCTGGGCGAGGCGCATCTTCACGTCCATGGGATGTGCTGTGCCGCCTGCGACTTCTTTTTTCAGCGCGGCAATCTCGCTTGGTGTGCGATCGGTCACCAAGTCGTAGTACGTCCACATCAAATCGTCGGGGATGGACATGAGCTTGCCGAAGATTTCGGCGGGAGACTCGGTGATACCGATGTAATTGCCGAGGCTTTTGGACATTTTGCGCTGGCCGTCGAGGCCGACGAGGATGGGCATGGTGAGAGCGACTTCGCCGGCAAGGCCGTAGGCGCGCTGTATGTCGCGGTGCACGAGGATGTTGAACTTCTGTTCGGTGGCACCGAGCTCGACGTCGGATTTGAGAGCGACGGCGTCGTAGGCGGTGAGGAGCGGGTAGAGAAGTTCGTGGACGGAGATGGGCTGGTGGTGTTCCAGACGGGAGCGGAAGTCTTCGCGCTCGAGCATGCGAGCGAGGCTGTAGTGGCCGCAGATACGGACGATGTCGTAGCTGGAAAGCTTGTCGAGCCACTCGCTGTTGTAGCGGACCTCGGTTTTTCCCGGGTCGAGGAGTTTGAAGACCTGCGCGAGATAGGTTTCGGCGTTGGCGTTGACCTCTTTGCGGGAAAGCGGCGGACGCGTTTCGGAGCGGCCCGTGGGGTCGCCGATCATCGCGGAAAAATCGCCGATAAGAAAGATGGCGGTGTGGCCGAGGTCCTGGAAGTGCTTTAGTTTCCGGAGGACGACGGTGTGGCCGAGGTGAATGTCGGGAGCGGTGGGATCAACGCCGAGATAGACGCGGAGCGGAGTGCCGGTTTTGAAGGAGTGTTCGAGTTTCGCTTTCAGTTCAGCTTCAGGAATGATCTCGGCGGCGCCTTTTTTCAGGTAGGCGAGCTGTTCTTCAACGGGTTTGAACTTGGTTTCGGACATTTCTTAGGTTGTTCGAATGACGCGCCGACCCTGGATTTTGTAGCGGTCTTCGAGGACGATTCGAACGGCTTCGGAATAAATTCTGTGCTCTTGCTCTAAAATGCGCGCGGAGAGCGTATCCTCCGTGTCGTTGTCGTTCACCGGTAAAACCGCTTGAAGAACGATGGGACCCGCGTCCAGATTCTCGTCGACGAAATGAACGGTGCAGCCGGCGAATTGGACGCCGTATTCGAGCGCCTGGCGCTGCGACTCAAGGCCGGGAAAGGACGGCAGCAGCGACGGATGAATGTTCAGGATACGATTCGGGAACGCGGCCACAAAATAAGGCGAGAGCAAGCGCATGTAACCAGCCAGACAGACAAGGTCGACTTTGTGCTCGTTCAGGACCGCGACGACCTCGCGGTCATACGTTTCCCGCTCCAAACCTTTTGAAGGAATCACGCGCGTGGCGATACCGCGTGCTTTTGCGCGGTCGGTGCCGGGCGCTCCGTCGCGGTTGCTGACGACGATAGCGATTTCGGCGTTTGGAATTCGGCCGGAGGCGATGCTCTCCGCGAGCGCTTCGAAATTCGAACCGCGGCCGCTCAACAGCACGCCTATGCGCTTCTTCATAAACAAAAAACGTTAACACAACCGTGGGCATCGGCAAAACCTGGGTGTACCTCTGGCACGCCGCGGACGCGTCCAGTGCAATAGGCAATGGCATCGCAAAGTTTCGGCTGACGCGTTAGAATGCCGGTTCGCTCTACGTAAATTTATTTCGAAAGCGTGCACCATGACCAATCGCACCAACCTCTTTCGCCGTCCTTTCGTCAATACCGGGATGATGGTTCTTCTGATGCTCGGCTTTTGCCGAGGTGCTTCCTATGCGCGGCAGAGCGCGCCGGCGAAGACGCAGAGCGTTTCGCACGATCCGGCGGAGCCGCCAGAAAACAGCCCACATCCGAAGATATCGCCGCGGCCAGCGGGCGCGATTGCGCGCGCGAGCGTCAACGAAAAAACGATGCGCGAAATTATTCATGAGCAGGTGAGCTGCGGGACGCGGCTGACGCTTTCTTCGTGGACGGATCCCAAGCGCGGGATCGGCTGCGGGCGCGATTTTATTACGGCGCGCTTCGACGAAATTGCGAAAGCTTCCGCCGGAAAACTGGAAATCGTCGTGGACAAATTCGAGTCGAAGTCGGAACGGACGGGGCCGAATCCGGTGCACCTCGAAAATGTCTACGGGATTTTGAAAGGTTCAGATCCAGATCTCGAGAAGAATATTTTCATTGTGGTCGGCGACTTTGACTCGCGGCCTTCGAACGTGATGGATCCTGAAGCGGATGCGCCGGGGGCCGATGACGATTCTTCCGGTGTCGCGGTCGTTCTCGAATCAGCTCGTCTCTTGAGCAAGGCGGCCGCGGCTGGCCATGGCGGCCGGGCGACGGTTCTGTTCGGCGCGCTCTCCGGCGAAGAGCAGGGGCTCCTGGGAGCGTATCGCTTGCTCGAATGGACGAAAGAGCAGGGCTATACCGTGGGCGCGATGATGGACAACGACATCGTAGGCGCCGACCCGGCGCCGGGCGGGCCGCATCGCGTGCGCGTGTTTTCTGAAAATGGCACGATTGAGGATTCTGACGGGCCGCAGCGCGAACTGGCGCGCGCGATCGAGGAAATTAACGGGCGCTCGGCGATCCGCATGATTTTTCGGCTGGACCGCTATGGACGCGGCGGCGACCACTACCCATTTTCGAAGGCGGGACTGCCGGCGGTGCGCTTCACGGAGCCGCTCGAGGATTATCATCACCAGCATCAGACCCCGCGGACAGAGAACGGCATCGAGTATGGCGACTACGAAAAGTTCCTGAATTTTGCGTTCATGGGAAATGTGGCGCGGGATAATGCCGAAGTGTTGCGGCAACTGGCGTTGGCTCCGGCGCCGCCCATGACGGTCAGGCTGACCGGAGCGGTCACGCCCGATGCGAAAGTGTCCTGGGCAGCAGACGATGACAGAGAACGCGCGGGATTTGAGATTCTGTGGCGCGAGACGACCGAGGCCCGGTGGAGCGTTTTTGATTTTGCGGAAAAGCCGGGGCAAACAGTGTTGAAAGACGTTTCGACCGACAATCACTACTTTGCCGTACGATCCGTCGGAAAGAACGGCGCACGCTCGATTGCGGTGATTTCTGAAGCCGAGCGGCGCGCGCCGCCGACGCCGAGCGCAGCGCCGAAGCAGTAGGAAAGTTTCGCGGCTGTTACTCCGCGGCGGGCATTCACGGCGCAGTGGTGGGCGGCTTGTAGATCAGGCCGATCACGATCCCAACAACGAGCCATTCGATGAAATAGGCAACGGATTGCTGAAAGGTCAGCTTGAGACCGATGTTTAGATTGACATAGTTATGAACGACGAAGGAACCGATGGCGAAGACGCCGATGAGGGCGCCGAAGGCTGCACCCTCGGCTAGACCCGAGCCGCCGCGGTAGAGTTTCGCGTAAATCACCGAGAGCGCCAGAATCGCCACGAGCATAGCCGCCATTCCGGCAGGCATGACGCTCCTGATTCCCTCTTGCGAGCGATAGACCGCGGGATATTTGAGAAACTCACTCCTGAGCGAAGGCACCAGGCCAAACGAGAGGCCGCCAATGACAAAATAGGCGAGAAAGGCGCCAACGGCCGAGAGTACGATTCGTCCATAGCTCATGTCCGCTCCTCGATGAGGCAAAGATCCACGTCCGGCAGAATGGATTTAGGCGGCTTCGGCGAGCAGCAAGCCTTCCAGTTTGTCGAGGGATTCCAACGTTCCCCCCGAAACGATCCTGACGATGCTCTGATCCGGGAATCCTTCTTGCGTCAGGATTAATTTTGTCTGGCTGCCCTGGTCGATAAATTCCACCGTGACGCGCGTGATGGCCGGGCCCAGATTCACGTGGTAGGCGATTTTTTCCGGCTCGACAATTTCGTCATAGACACCGGTGATGGAGTGTTTGCCTGAGCCCTCGATATCCATTTCTTGCGTGAAAGAGCCGCCGACGCGGAAATCCATCGTGATTCGCACCCTGGCAGTTTCTTTGCAGCCTGACCATCGCTGCATGAGTTCGGGCGTCTTCCAGGCGGCGAAGACGCGCTCGCGGGGTGCGTCGAAAACGCGCGTGATTTGCATGCGATTGCCGTCGATCTTTAGCTCGGATTTCATCGCTTCTTTTCCTTCTGCAAATCGCTTTTGAGCAGTTCGTCGAGCGCGTCAAACCTCGAATTCCAGAATGCCGCGCATTGGGCCATCCATTTGTGGGCTTCCCGAAGACCGGCGGCCCGGGCGCGGATCAGATGCAGTCTGCCTTTTCGATGACGTTCGATGAGACAGGCTTTTTCCAGGACGCGCAGATGCTTTGAGAATCCTGGTGGCGAAATGCGAAACGGCCTGGCTAGCGCGGTCACGGGACTCTCGCCGCGCTCGGAGAGGCGGACGAGGATCCGACGGCGCGTGGGATCGGCGAGCGCTGCGAAAACGGCGGTGACGCGGTTTTGATTGTTAACCACGAGGCTAACTATAGTCCGGCCGGTTCCTCGGAGTCAAGCAATAGTTAGCCGATGAGCTAAGTATTCCGGGGAGCGAGCGGGGCGCAGCATGCTGCGCCCCTAAGCGAAGAAAAGGAGGCCTCAGCGACAAGGGTCAGTGTTCCGGCGGCACGGCCGGTTGAGCGAAGGTGATGAAGTGGCCGGCGGGATCCTGGACAGCGAATTCGCGCATGCCGTAGAAGGCAGTGCGCTCGGGCATGACCTTTTCGACGTCCTTCATCGCGCCCAGGATGTCGTCGAGGCTGTCCACTTCGAGGTAAAGGTAGGTCGGACCCTTCCTGGCAGCGGCGGCCATGGCGGGCGGGGCGTCCCGTTCGACGCTCTCATAGGTCTGATACATCACTTCGACGCTGTCTTTTTGAAAGGCCACGAAAGCGAGTTTCTCGGCGCCGGGAACTTCGATGGCTCTCGTGAAGCCGAGGCGGTCGAGCCAGAAAGGAAGAACGGGCTCGATTTCCTCCACGAGCAGGACGGGCGTAATCTTCTTTACTTTCATAGGTTTCATCTCCTGAGTTTGCGTTTCCAGCGTTGTCTCCGACGGCTTCAGAATTCCTCCAGGCCTGCGCTCTTCCTGTTGTTTACGGGCATCGCCAATTCGTGTTCCCGCCGATTGGTCTGCTCAACGCGCTTGAAATTGCCGAGATCGGCCCGAATTCCAAGCCTAGTGAACATTTCGCGCGGATCAAGATTCATCTGCTCGTGCAGCGCAGCGACTGCCCTGCGCGCCGGCTCCATGGCCTCGGCGTTTTCCCATTCGACGATGGTGACGAAGTTGAATTCACCAGGGCCCGACGCTTGTTCGAGGATGGCGTCTTCGACGAACCCGGCCTGCGATCTGAGGAGGCCGTGGGTAGCGCGAACCTTCTCTAGAAACTCCTCGCGGGCCTGGGGCGGTACGCTGAATTTATCAACTCTGTATATTCTTGTTTCCATGCCTAACCTGCTCTCCCGCTTTGTTCCCTGAGGGATTGCGGCGAAAAGACGGCAAGGGCAAGTAAGAAGTCGACCGCGGTAAGGGCAGTGGCGAGATCACGCACGGGCTAGTTCCTCCTTGCATTTGGCCTCTAGTCTCGTTTAGACTAGTTGAGAATATGGAAGCCAGGATGCCTTGTCAAGGAGGTTTTTATGCGAGCAAGGACACGGGAACTAGCGGATCTGATTTCCATCGGACCGGCGATGCTGAGGGATTTCGAAATGCTCGGGATCCGGAGCATAGCGCAGCTGGCGAAGCGGAATCCGGAGCGGATGTATGAAAAGATGGAGCGCATGACAAGACAACGGCAAGACCCGTGTGTACTGGATACGTTTTCTGCAGCCGTGGCGCAGGCGAGGAACCCGCGACTGGCGGCGGAGAAATGCCAGTGGTGGTGGTGGAGCAGGAAAAGGAAGCAACGAAGCAAGGACATAAAGAAGTAACGACGGAGAAAGAAAAGAAGGAGCAGAAAGAGAAGAAACGGCAGAGACGCAAAGATCGGAAAGGAGCGCGGCGAGGTTGAAGAGAACTGTCAGGGCGAAGAAGAAAGAGGGGCTTACCACGCCGGACCTGGTGCTTTTGAGTTTGCTGGCGGAGCGGCCCATGCACGGGTACCAGGCCAATGCCGAATTGGAGCGGCGCGAGATTCGGGACTGGGCCGGGATTTCGCGGCCGCAGGTTTACTATTCGCTCGAAAAACTGGCGAAGAGCGGAATGATTCGCTCGCTCGAAACGGATGAGCCTGCCGCAGGCCCTGAGCGGAGCAGTTTCGAGACTACGGCGAAGGGGCGGGCCGCGCTTGCTGATGCTCTTGAAAGCGAAAATTGGACGGCGCAGCGCGACCGGCCCGCCTTCCTGACGTGGGTGGCGCTTTCCTGGCAGGCGCGGCCGGGCGTGTTCCGTGAGCAGCTCCGGCGGCGGCAGAAATTCCTCGTGAAGGAATTGGCGCGGGAAAAAGAAACGCTGCGCTCGGTTCTAGAGGAAGTGGGGCATCCCTACCATGAAGCGGTGTGGATGGTGAGTCTGATGATAGAACAGTTTCAGACAGAGTTGCGCTGGCTGAAACGCGTTGCGCGAGAAAGGAAGAAGCGGGGACAGGCGAAACATCCGGAGTATGCTGCGGCAGGAGATGGAACGAAAAGAAAAAACATTTACAAGGAGGGCGCGGAGAACACGGAGAAGAAAAAGCTCACAGATTGAGAGAGCCGGAGTGGGCGACGCGTGGTTTGCCGGAGTCGGCTCGCTCGATGCGCCCGATGCGGAAGAATTTTTCGCGGCGGCGCTTCAGGTCGGCTTCGACGGATTTCACGTGGGCCGGGGGCACGACAAGGATCATGCCGATGCCCATGTTGAAGGATTGCAGCAATTCGTTGGTTTCGATTTTTCCGAGCCCGGCGAGAAATTTGAAAATATGCGGGACTGGCCAGGACGCGATGTCGATCTGCGCCTTTACCCCGGCGGGAAGGACGCGCGGCAAGTTGCCGGGAATGCCGCCGCCGGTTATGTGCGCGAGACCGGAAACCCAGCCGCGCGCAATGATATTTTTGAGAGCGGGAGCGTAGCACAGATGAGGCTTTAGAAGCTCCGCGCCGATTTTGTTTCCTACTTCGGCGACATAAGTGTCCGGCTTTAGATTTGCTACTTCAAAAACCAGTTTGCGAGCGAGCGAGTAGCCGTTGGTGTGGAGGCCGGAAGACGGAAGAGCGAGGAGCGCGTCGCCGGGCTTGACGGATTTTCCGGTGAGAATCTTTTTGCGCTCAACCACGCCTACGATGAAGCCCGCGAGATCGTATTCCCCGGGAGGATAAAAGCCCGGCATCTCGGCGGTCTCGCCGCCAATGAGAGCGCATCCAGCCTTGCGGCAAGAGCGGCTCATGCCTTCGACGAGTTGCTCGATGACCGCCGGATCGAGCTTTCCCATGGCAAGGTAATCGAGAAAGAAAAGCGGCGTGGCGCCCTGGACGAGGATATCGTTGACGCAATGATTGACGAGGTCGCCGCCGACGGTCGAGTGCACACCCATGGCCATGGCGATTTTCAGCTTGGTGCCGACCCCGTCGGCGCTCGACACGAGAACGGGTTCTTTCCACTTTTTCGAGTCGAGGGCGAAAAGCGCTCCGAAGCCGCCGATGCCGCCGAGCACTCCGCTGGTGAACGTGCGGTTGGCGTGGTGTCGGATGCGCTGCTTCACTTCGTCGGCGACAGCGATGTTCACTCCGGCGTCGGCATATTTCATTGAGGCTGATTCGCTTTCGTTTTTATTGGGCGCAGATTCGCGCCCATCGTGCTCACTGCGGAATGAACTGCAAGCTGCCGCGGGGGGCTCGCGGCGAAATCTTCTATGGTGCGCCGAAACCGCCTACGGATTCTGCGGCTCAAATACGGACTTCAACACAAAACGTCCGGATCAAAAGGTCCGGAACAGGCGCCTCCAGCGCACCGTGCCCGGATGGATGATGGCATTCGCGTAAGCTAAAAATCGTTCGCGAATCTGGCCGGGTTCCCAGGCATCCTGGCCGACCTCGAGCGACATGTAAATCATCACCGGCGTGCCGATGATGTCATTCCGCGGAACGGGGCCCCAGAAGCGGCTATCATAGGAATTGCCTCGATTGTCGCCCATCACAAAATAGGATTTGTCTGGAACTGTGAAAGGGAGCTTCCAGTCGCCCGGCTCGCTGCGTCCAATCGTGTAATTTTCGCTGAGCTTCTGCCCATTGATCCAGACGGCGCCGTCGTGAACGTCGACCGTGTCGCCCGGGAGACCGATGACGCGCTTCACATAGTCCGGCTGATCGGGTGCGAAGGGCGGCTTGAAGATGACGATCTGCTGGCGCTTGGGATTTCGCCAGAGCGAGACGTGCCAGTTGGTAAAAGGAACGCCGGCGTCGTAGCCGATGCGGCTCATGATGAGGTGGTCGCCGATGAGAAGCGTGTTTTCCATCGAGCCGGATGGAATCACGCGTGCCTGGCCGATGGTGCCGTTGATCAGCAGAAATGCGAGCCCCACCCAGAACCAGGCCAGTGCTTCGCGCTGCACGCGCTTGCCCATGGGGAGCTTGGACTCTTCGGCTTTTTCCCCGGTTTCTTTGTCGTCCTCTTTGCCGCTTGGTTTTTCTTTTAGGTCAGCCTTCACGTTCCACCGCCACTGGCTTTTCGATAGATGCGTCGTCCGGAGCATTGCCATTCTTCGCTTCCGAAGCGTTGCCATTGCTCTCGCGGACTTCGAGCTGCACGAGATCCGTCGGATAGACCCCGGTATAACAAGACGTACAGAACTTGCCTTCGGTGTCATTCACGGCCTGGCGAAGCGCAGGAAGCGAGACGTAGCCGAGCGAATCCGCGCCGAGAAACTTGCAAATTTCTTCGGGGGAATTCGAGGAAGCGATGAGCTCTTCCCGTGTGGGAGTATCTACGCCGTAATAGCATGGAGAAATCGTGGGCGGGCAGCTGATGCGCACATGGACTTCGCGGGCGCCCGCTTCCCGAACCATGCGCACGATTTTCCGGCTGGTCGTGCCGCGGACGATGGAATCGTCGACGAGAATGACGCGCTGGCCTTCAATGAGGCCGCGAATAGGATTGAGTTTCAGTTTCACGCCAAAATTGCGAATAGCCTGCGACGGTTCGATGAACGTGCGACCGATGTAGTGATTGCGGATCAAGCCCATGCGGAAAGGAATTCTCGATTCGAGCGCGTAGCCGACGGCGGCGGGCACACCGGAATCCGGAACGGGCACGACAATATCTGCATCAACCGGGTGCTCGCGGGCGAGAAGACGGCCGAGGGCTTCGCGGCTTTCGTTCACGCTGCGACCGAATATGATGCTGTCCGGCCGCGCAAAATAGACATGCTCGAAAATGCATTGCTGCAAGGGCTTTTCCGGCGCGAAGTGGATGGACTCGATGCCGGAGCGGGAGATGCGCACCATTTCGCCGGGCTCGATTTCGCGGACGTATTGCGCGTTGAGAAGATCGAACGCGCAGGTTTCAGAAGCGACTAGCCACGCTTCACCGCCAGCCGGCAGAGCAAGCCTGCCGAGCACGAGCGGGCGGAAGCCGCGGGGATCGCGAACGGCAATGAGTTCGTCTTGCGTAAGGACGAGCAGCGAGTAGGCGCCTTCCACCTGATTGAGCGCATCGCCAAGGGCGCCCGAAAGATTGCGGGCTTGCGAGCGCGCGATGAGATGGACGATTACTTCGGTGTCGCTGTTGGTCTGGAAGATGGAGCCGCGATGCTCGAGTTTGCGGCGCCACTCGGCGGCGTTGGTGAGATTGCCGTTGTGGCCGAGGGCGACTTTGCCCTTGTTGCAATCGATCATGATGGGCTGCGCGTTAAGCAATGCTTTATCGCCCGCGGTCGAATAGCGCGTGTGCCCGATGGCGAGGTTTCCCGGCAGCTTAGCGAGCACGGGGGGCTGAAAAATCTCTTCGACGTCGCCCATGGAGCGGTGGAGAAAGAGATCGGTCCCGTCGCTTGAAACGATGCCGGCGGATTCCTGACCACGATGCTGAAGCGCGTAGAGGCCGAGGTAGGCGAGATTTGCGGCTTCGGGATGGCCGAAGACGCCGAACACACCACACTCGTCGTGAAAGTGATCGTCGGCAAAGGCGAGCTTGTTTGTCATTTTGCGGCTAACGTGTTCTCAAGCGAATTGGCCCAAATGCCGCGCAGGGAGTCGAGGGGGGAATCGACTACCGCACTCCCCTTATATTCGATGCGGAGCGCATTGCCAAGATGCACCTTGCCGATTTCACGCGCGCCCACGTTGTATTGTCTCGCAGTTCTCTGAACCGCGGCAAGTTTTGTGGGGGAGGCGGAGACGACGCAGCGGGCGCCGCTCTCGTTGAAGAGGGCATGCTCGGCGGGCGCGCCGGCGGCGTCCAGTTTCACAGTCGCCCCCAAGACGGGCTCGGCGTGCCGTGCCCCCGCGGGAGAAGAGGCGGACGCAAAGCAGGATTCGGCCAGGGTGACGGCGATGCCGCCGTCGGAGATGTCGTGGGCGGATTGTAGCGAGCCTTCGGAAGCGAGAGCGACCAGGCAGTCGATCAGGCGCTTTTCGGCGGCTAGATCGATCGCTGGAGGCTCGCCGGAGACGATGCCGGCGATCGTTTTGGAATATTCGGAAGAGGAAAATCCGCGAGCGGTCTCGGAGGGGTGCTTGCCCTCCAGGGGCGCAGCATGCTGTGCCCTCGCTATGGCCTCGGCTCCCTCCAGCAACAGGATGACGTCGCCTTCGGCGCGGAAGGCGATTTTCAGGACGCGGGAGGCGTCATCGAGAATGCCGAGGATGCCGATCACCGGTGTCGGATAAATGGATTTGCCGAGCGTTTCGTTGTAAAAGCTGACGTTGCCGCCGGTGATGGGCGTGCCGAGTTCTTCGCAGGCGACCGTGAGACCGTCGATGGCCTCGCTGAACTGCCACATGACGTCCGGTTTTTCGGGGCTGCCGAAGTTAAGGCAATTCGTGGCGGCAATGGGGCGTGCGCCGGAGCTCGCGACGTTACGCGCCGCTTCGGCGACTGCGTGCATCGCGCCGGCCCGTGGATTCAATTGACACCAGCGGCCGTTGCCGTCGGTGGCCAGCGCCAGCGCGCGTTTCACGATTCCGGTCTCGGGATCCTTGATGCGCACTACCGCGGCATCGCTTGCGCCCGGGCCGGCGAGCGTGTTGGTGCGCACGCTCGTGTCGTACTGTTCGGTGATCCAGCGCTTGGAGGCGATGGCTGGCGTCGCCAGGAGCTTTGCAAAATTCGCGGTGAGGTTTGTGCCTTCGGGCGCGAACAGAAACCAATCGGCCGGCGTTTCATGACGAAGGGGCGGCTGTGCGATGGGGCGGCGGTAAACGGGGCCTTCTTCGGCGAGCGGATGCGCGGGGATTTCGGCGGCGATTTGTCCGTGATTCAATACTTTCGCGATGCCGCCGTCAGTCACCGTGCCGACCACTACGGCATCGAGTCCCCACTTCTTAAAAACGTCGAGCACTTCCCGTTCGCGGCCTTTTTCCGCGACAAGGAGCATGCGCTCCTGAGATTCGCTGAGCATGATTTCGTAGGGCGTCATGCCGGTTTCGCGCTGAGGAACTTTGGCGAGGTCAATTTCGATGCCAGTGCCGCCGCGCGAGGCCATTTCCATGGTCGAGCAGGTGAGGCCGGCCGCGCCCATGTCCTGAATGGCCACGACCGCACCCGTTTGCATGGCCTCGAGGCAGGCTTCGAGTAACAATTTTTCCATGAATGGATCGCCGACTTGCACGTTGGGGCGCTTCTGCTTGGATTCCTCTGTGAATTCCGCCGACGCAAGCAGCGAGGCGCCGTGAATGCCGTCACGGCCGGTTTTTGCCCCGACGTAAATAACGGGGTTGCCGATGCCCTTGGCTTTGGCTAGAAAAATTTCTTCCTTACGCGCAATGCCCAAGGCCAGTGCATTGACGAGCGGATTCTGCGAGTAGCACGGTTCGAAGCCGACTTCGCCGCCGATGGTCGGAACGCCGAAACAGTTTCCGTAGTGTCCGACCCCGCGGACGACGCCGTCGAGTATGCGGCGATTTTTGGCCGCGTCTTCCGCGCTCGTTCCCTTGACCGGAGAGATTTCCCCGAAGCGGAGCGAATCAAGGATCGCGATCGGGCGCGCGCCCATGGTGAAAATATCGCGCAGAATTCCGCCGACGCCAGTCGTCGCGCCCTGAAATGGTTCCACATAACTCGGATGATTGTGCGACTCGATTTTGAATGCGGCGACGAGCCCATCGCCGATATCCACGACACCGGCATTTTCCCCGGGACCTTGCACGACGAGTTTGCCGCGCGTGGGCAGTCGCTTCAGGTGCACTTTGCTCGATTTGTAGGAGCAGTGCTCGCTCCACATCACGCTGAAAATCCCGAGTTCGGTGATATTGGGATCGCGGCCGAGGATTTGCTGGATGCGCGCATATTCGTCGCGCGTCACGCCGTGTTCGGCGGCGATTTCCGGAGTCACTTTGATTTCGGTGCCTGCTGTAGCCATTTGTACGGTTCGCGGTCCTTCAGTCGATTTTCGGTTCGAGATAACGATCGAAACCTGCGGGCCAGTCGCTGGCGGGAATGCCGCGTTCTTCCGCGTCCATCACCTGCTTCTGCACTTTCAAATCGTCGGAGACTCCCAGAAAGGCGCGAAACTCGCCCCAAACGGCAAGACCGCAGGCC
This sequence comes from Acidobacteriota bacterium, assembly GCA_013289955.1. GTDB lineage: Bacteria > Acidobacteriota > Terriglobia > Acidiferrales > UBA7541 > Acidiferrum. The sequence continues at coordinate 240,817 of JABCYZ010000005.1, read as the reverse complement.
GAGCCGTCCACCGCCCACCCGATGTCCACGACATCCTCGTCAACCACAACGTTTGCGCGACTGTAGACCTGCGCGCATTTCAAGATGGCACGCTGCTTCGCGCCGTAGAGATAAAACCAGCCGGTTTTCGCGGAATCTTCAAACACGGCGAAAACGCCTCGAGGGCCCGGCGCGTAGAGCATGAAAGTGCTGGCATCTTCCCCGCTGGCAACTTTATCGAAATCCGGAACGACCGCGCCCGGCTCCAGTTTCTTTGCTTCTCCCTGCCAGTGCAAATTCCGGGCGCGAACAAACTCTTCGTAGCTCAGTTCAGAGAGTTCTTCATTCATCGCATCGCTCAAAGCGGGAGTGAGTGGAGCGCGGCTGGGGTTTGCCTGAAAAAACTGCCGCCATTTTCACGCCGAGGCCTTTGCTGCGCCGACGAGCGCTTCGACCATGGACTTGAAAATGACCAGGCCGTCGTCGGAACCGAGGGCCGTTTCGACGGCGCGTTCAGGATGGGGCATCAGCCCGGCGATATTGCGCTCGCGATTGCAGATGCCGGCGATATTGTTCATCGAACCGTTGGGATTGCCGGCGGCGTCATCCGGTCCGTGCGGGGTCGTGTAGCGGAAAAGGACCTGGCGATTTTTCTCGAGCCCCGCGAGCGTGGCCTCATCCGAGGTATAGTTGCCGTCGTTGTGCGCGATGGGGACTGTCAGGATTTGTCCACGCTGCGCTGCGTTGGTAAACGGGGTATCGGTCTGCTCGACGCGGATGTGGACGTGGCGGCAAATGTAGCGCAGACCGCTGTTGCGCATCATCGCGCCCGGCAGCAAACCCGCTTCGAGGAGAATCTGGAAGCCGTTGCAGATACCGAGGACCATACCGCCGCTGTTGGCAAACTTCTCGACAGACTTCATCACCGGCGAAAAACGCGCGATCGCACCGGTGCGCAAATAATCGCCATGCGCAAAACCGCCCGGCAAAATGATGGCATCGCAATTTGCGAGATCCTCTGACTGGTGCCAGATGAATTCGACGGGCTTGTGCAGGACATTGCCGATGGCGTAGAACGCGTCGTGGTCGCAATTGGACCCGGGGAAAACAACGACTCCGAATTTCATTGCGCGTTGGCTCCGTAGGGCATTCGGGGAACTCCTATTTTAGCACACGCAGGCGCTCGGGAAGTTCTTTCCTAAATCGATCAGGATGGAGCGGCCGCGTCAGGCGCTGAACTGACGGGCATCCCAAAAGCCAGTCGAAAGCCGAAACCATCCTCGACCACCATTTCATAGCACTCGTAGACTTGCGTCGTCGGGGGCTCGACAATTTTTGCGCCGCGTTCTTTCAACTCCGCGAATAGAGAATCGACGTCGTTCACCCAAATGTAGGCGTCGATGCTTCCCTCGCGCCGTTGGATATTGGGCGAGGTGGCAATACCTGCGTCGACCTTCCCAAAGTGGATCGCGACCGAATCTCGCGCAACGATCGCATAGATAGGAGGGTCAAGGAAGTAGCCGCGAATGCGAAATCCCAAGACGTCGCGGTAATACTCTGCAGCGGCTATAACATCGGGCACGACGAACTGGGGTGCAATCATCCTGCATTCGACGGCGGCTCTGGTTCGAGGTTCGGCCATGGACGATCTCCGCATTTCTTGACGCGAAAGATAGCACCCGGCTCGCTGGCATTCAATGCGGGCGCTGAGTGGCGAGCTCGGCCCCGATGGCAAGGCGCGAATGAGCCGGCGTCTCCATTCTCAAGACTTCTGAAGCAGCTGTCAGCGGCGTTTTTTAGAGGGACGGCGAGCCTTCGGTTTCTTCCCGGCCCGCTTTGTTTTCTTGGGATTTTCAGCGGCGGCCAGTTCGCGGCGTTTCCTGGAAGCCCAGCCCGGTTTATTCACCTGGCGGCCGCGCGCGACCGCCAGCGCGTCGGCGGGGACATTGTCGGTGATCGTCGAGCCCGCCGCGACGTAAGCGCCGTCGCCGATGCGGACAGGCGCCACCAGGGCGCTATCGCTTCCAATAAACACTTTGTTGCCAATCGACGTCGGATATTTGTGGAAACCATCGTAATTGCAGGTGATAGTGCCCGCGCCGATATTCGATTTTGCCCCGATTTTCGTGTCGCCGAGATACGTCAAGTGCATCGCTTTCGTGCCTTCGCCGATGGTGCTCTTCTTCAGCTCGACAAAATTGCCGATGCGCGCTCCAGCCTTCACGTGATTGTCCGGGCGCAAACGGGCAAATGGCCCGATGATCACGCGGTCGTCCAAACGGCTTTGCGCTACGACGCAATGCGGTTCGACAGTCACGTCATCGCCGAGCAACGCATCGGTCAGCACGCTGCCGCTGCGAATCATGCACCGCGCGCCGATTTTGGTTTTTCCGAGCAGTTGCACGCCCGGCTCAATCACCGTGTCTTCGCCCGCCGTCACTTCCGGGTCGATCAGCACCGTCTCGGGCAGCTGAATCGTCACTCCCGTGTCCATCAGCGCCGCGCGCTTCCGTTCGCGAAACACGCGGTCCACTTCCGCCAAGTCCGCTCGCGTGTTGCAGCCCAGAACTTCGCGCGGATCGGGCGCGACTTCCGCAAGCACAGTCTCGCCTTTAGAGGTCATCAGGGCGATGGTGTCCGTGAGGTACAACTCGCGATGGCGGTTGTTCGGCTTGACGTGCGCCAAAGCCTGCCAAAGTTTCTCCAGCGTGAAGCAATAGATGGCGGAGTTGATTTCGTTCAGTTCACGCTGGTCCTGTGTGAGCTGCGATTCTTCGACGATGGCCCCGACGGCCGTTTCGGACTTTCGCAAGATGCGCCCATAGCCCGAGGGATCGGCGAGCACGGCGGTTAATATCGTGGCAGCGGCGTCTCCCGCGCGATGCGCAGCGACAAGAGCCTTGAGCGTTTCCGTGCGCACCAGCGGCGCATCGCCCGGCAAAACCACGGCAAGCTTGGCTCTCCCGAGAGTCCGGCGCGCGACTTGCATCGCATGCCCGGTGCCGTGCTGCGGCTGCTGCAATACGGTCTCTGCGCCGAGCGGCTCGACCATCGAGCTTACCCACTCGGCTTGATGCCCCACGACGACGATGGTTTGCTTTGCGCCCAACGGCGCGCACGCGCGGACCACGTGTTCGATCAGCGTGCGTCCTCCTGCGCGGTGCAATACCTTTGCAAGGCTTGATTTGAGCCGCGTGCCTTTTCCTGCCGCAAGAATGACAATGGCCAGATCGTGATTGGACATGAGAGTTCCATTCTCGCCTCTCTCCCTCATCTTTGACAATCGCTGGGAGCAAGGCAGGTGCAGAATGTGTTCTGGACGTAATCCGGTCGCCGGACTAGTGTAGTGCACAATTGGGCTATCGGAATCCACCGGACGCCGGACATTCCGGCAAAGGAGGGATCGGCATGCAAACCTGCTCACGCTGTAAGGCATCGGTCGCGGAAGGTGTGTCTTTTTGTCCCTCGTGCGGCAACGGGTTAAGCGGGATTCCCGCTCCCCTCGCCGGACGGTCTCCGCTATCCCCTGCAATTCCAGCGACTTATACGGGACCACAGGAGACCAGCGGGAAGGCCACTGCGAGCCTGATCTGCGGAATCGCAGCCTACGTGATACTGCCGTTTTTTGCCGCTATACCGGCGATCATCCTGGGGCATCTGGCACTCTCGGACATCAAGAAAAAGGCTGGCCAGCTCAAAGGAGACGGCCTCGCCATAGCAGGCATGGTGATGGGCTATGCCCAGGTGGTTTTCCTTCCGGTGATCTTGATCATTGCCGCCATCGCGATCCCCAATCTCTTGCGCGCAAAAATGGCAGCGAACGAAGCTTCCGCAGTCGGCACCCTGCGCACATACAACACAGCGATCGTGACCTTCCAGAGCCACTGCGCGACCCTGGGATTCCCGCCTTCGGTCGAGAACCTTGGCCCCGGCAGAGGTGACTGCACAGGAGCGAACCTTATTGGCCGTGTGCTCGCTACGCCAGTGGCAATGAAAAGCGGCTACAAATTCTTTTACTCTCCCGGCGCCACAGACAATCTCGGCCGCGTCGTCAGCTACACAATCACCGCCGATCCCATGACCGACAACACCACCGGCACTCGGCATTTCTTTGTCGATGAGACGGGCGTCATCCGCGTGAGCAGAGATGAGCCAGCTACGGTCGACAGCTCCCCGCTTCAGTAGATTTTAAAAAGAGTCGGTAGCGCGGCTCGCGTCCCGGCTGTCTTTGGTGACAGCGAGACTAGTCCGTGGCGGTCGCAGGAGACAGCGTGGTGAGACGAACTTCGCGTTCGACGGGTGCGGCTTCCGCCGTTGTAATGGTCCAGAGCGAGGCGTCGCCTAAGAGACGGCTCACAAGCTGCGTGTGAAGGGCGTGCCCCGCTTTGTAGGCCTCGACGCGCGCCAGCAACGGCAAGCCCGCCAGGGCCAAATCGCCAATCAAATCCAGCGCTTTGTGACGGCCAAACTCGTCGGGAAAGCGCAGCGGCCCATTCATCACGCCGTCGTTGGTCAGGACGATCGCGTTTTCAAGCGTACCCCCGCGAATCAAGCCCATCGAGCGCAGCGGCTCGATGTCCCGCTCGAAGCAGAACGTGCGCGCACGGGCCAGGAGGTGCCGGAAGGTCTCCGGGTTCACCACCATCTCGACTTCTTGCTGTCCTACGAGCGGATGAGGGAAATCGACGTAGCAGCGCACGCGAAATTCGTCAGCGGGATAGATGCCGATGCGCCTGTCGCCTTCCTCCACTTCCAGGGGTTTCACTACCTTCAGGTAGCGGCGCTTGCGGCGGAGCTTACGAACGCCGGCGTGCTCAAGCATTTGCATGAATGGCTCGGCCGAGCCATCCAAAATGGGAATCTCGATGGAGTCAATGTCGATGTAGATGTTGTCGATCCCGCAGGAATAGATCGCGGCAAGCAGATGTTCGGTTGTCGAGAGCAACACGCCCTGTTTCATGAGGCTCGTGGCATAACTGACGCGGGCGACGTTGTGTCCCTGTGCCTCGATGGGAAAATTGTCGAGGTCCATCCGGCGGAACACGATGCCGGTGTCGGCGGGCGCAGGGAGCAAGCGCACATGTCCGAAGACGCCGGTGTGAAGACCCACACCTTCAGCGGACGCCTCGCGAGCTATGGTGGATTGAAACATGGCCCCTTCCTAAGATAGCATGTTGTCGGCCAGGGTTTCCTCTCTTTGTCCATATTTTTCAGTAACTTATACGAACACCGGGGCGATGTTTTGGTTCTGGTGTGTCTATTACGCATCGTTTGGTCTCCTGGGCGTGTCTTCCACCCCACCTGCACGTCCAAACACCAAAACGGCTTCTGATTCCTTCCCCCTCCCAGGCTTCCTTTCTCATTCCCGCCGCGTCCCAACAGGGAGAGTGTTATAATTGGAGCCTGTTTTTAGGGACTGCCTGGCATTATTTTTAGATGGGATTTCAGAAGGGGATAGGTGAGGCATGAATCGAGCGGCTCGCATTGGGGTTCTTTGCGTATCGGTGGTTATCTTCTGTTACGCCGGGCTGGGTCATGTCCTCGGCCGCACCCCGGACGACAAAGCGTACAAGTCGCTCACGGTTTACAGTGAAGTGTTGCAGAAAATCCAGCAGGATTACGTCGACGAGCCGAATCTGCATTTGGTGACATCAGGAGCGCTCCACGGTTTGCTGGAATCTCTCGACCCGCAATCCAGCTACCTGACCGCCCGCGAGTACACCGAGTACAAACAAAAGCAGGCCGCGAATGCCAATGGCGATGCGGGCCTAACGTTAAGCAAGCGCTTCGGCTACATTATTGTGGTTTCTGTTTTGCCGGATAGTCCTGCTGAAAAAGCAGGCATCCATAGCGGCGACATATTTGAGTCCGTTGCAGGCTTCACGTCGCGGGATATGTCCGTCGGCCAAGCCATGAACTTCCTGCACGGGCAGCCTGGTTCTGGAGTAAAAGTAGGCGTCATTCGCCGTGGCAAAGCGGATCCGGACGAAGTAGACCTTGTTCGCGAGAAGCTCGCCACCCCAAAGATCATCACTGCCAAAGTAGATCCCGATATTCTCGTCCTTCGCTTGCCTTCGCTCGATCCCGGGCGCGCCGACGAGATTCGCTTGAAACTGCAGGACGCGGAGAAGCAGGGTATTCATAAAGTGGTCCTCGATGTTCGGGATTGCGGCCGCGGGCCGGTTTCGGAAGCGATTGCCGTCGCCAAGCTTTTCGTTCCTTCCGGGACATTGGTGACACTCCGCGGCCAAACGGTTACCACGCAGGTTTTCGCCGCCGATCCCGGCAAGGTAGTCTGGAAGGCTCCCGTTTCCGTGCTTATCGATGCCACCACTTCTGGCTCAGCCGAGGTGCTGGCCTCTGCCATCGTAACGAACCATCGCGGCGACGTCGTTGGCGAGCGCACCTTTGGGCTTGCCTCGGAGCAGAAGCTGATTTCGCTTGATGACGGCGCGGCTCTCTTCCTGACGGTCGCCAACTACTACAATGGAGACGGGAAGTCGATTCTCGAGGAAGGTGTTGTGCCTTCCGAAGTCGTGCGTGCCTCGGCCGAGGACGACACCGACTCCGGCGAAGACGACGGCGGCTCCGCCGATGCCCAAAAAGAGCCTGTGGCTCCTCGCCCGCTATCTCCCGAAGATCCGATCTTCCGCAAAGCCCTCGAACTCCTGAAGGCTCCACAGAAAAAAGCCGCCTAGCGTTCTGTGCTCGTTCGGCTCGGGTCAACAAATCGAGTTCTTGCATCTCAATCTGCCGTCCGCGTCAGGTTCCCCGCGGCAATTCCGCTCGTCTTGTTTCTGGCAGCGTCTCTTTTTTTGTGGGGCTGCAAGAGCGAGCACGCAAAACGGCTTTCCCCCGGTCAAGTCCACGCCATCACCCGCGAAATGATTCATGCCTCAGCGGGTTTCAGCAAACAGCCGGGAGACATCGTCTCGCACCTCCAGTTTGACGGCTCGCATGCGGATCGAGCGGACCGCCTCTTTGTCGCGCTGCCTGCCGGCGGCTCCGAACAATCCCGGCGAGCGTCTGTCGCGAGTCTCATTCAATCCCTGGACCGCATCGCCACTTCGCATAACCTCACGCGAGATGCGGAGACCAGCTCCGGAGCGCTTCTGCGCCTGGATTACCGCAGCGGGGGCGTGATCACGACTTCGGTGCATATCGTTGCTCCGATCGCGGCACGCACCGCTCTGCCGGCTTCCAGACAGCAAGGCGAAAAGAACGGCAGTGCGCGTCTCGCAATCATCCTCGACGATCTCGGCAACGATCGCGCCGCCGCCGATGCGATCTTCGCTCTGCCCTATCCTCTGACCATCTCCGTACTGCCCCATCACGCGCATTCCGTCGATATCGCGGAAGAAGCGCACCGTCGCGGCTACGAAGTCATGCTTCATCTGCCCATGCAATCCGTTGGAAACGAAATGCCCGAAGCCGAGGAACTCCATCCGGGTATGCCCGCGGACGACATTCCCGTGCTTTTCGAACAGATGATGCAGAGCGTTCCCAATGCTTCCGGCGTCAATAATCATCAAGGGTCAGAAGCCACCGCCGATCCCGCGCTGATGGAAGAACTGATGCTTCTTCTGCAAAAATGGAACCTCTTCTACGTGGACAGCCGAACCACTGCGGCGACCGTCGCTTATGACACCGCGCAGCGCTCCGGTGTTCGCTCCGGCTTCCGGAATGTTCCATTCCTCGACGATGTGGTGGAAGTTTCCGCCGTGCGCAAGCAGCTCGAGCTGGCTCTCCGCGGAGCCAAGGCAAAAGGAGAAGCGATCGCCATCGGACATCCCCACCCTGCGACGCTAAAAGCGCTAAGCGAAATCCTCCCTCAGGCGGAGGCGCGTGGTGTGCATCTCGTTTACGCTTCTGACCTCGTGCACTGAATGATCTAGACCGCCGGTGGGACGTATCTCTGTACTGCTCTTGCGGGATACAAACGGTCAAATACGAAAAAGAAAACCGCCAGGATCAAAAAATCGAAGACGCTGGCTTCAGGCCCAGGCGTGCCCCCCGTGATCCAGTCGGGACCATGCAACGTCGCGTTCGAAAGATGCCCGGGGAAAATCATTCCGCTGTCCGGAACGGAAAACAGAAACGTCTCTCCAAAATCAAAGGTCGCGTGCATGCCGAGCGCGAACCACAGGCTTCCCGTTCGCTTCCGCGTGAAACCCCAGAATAAGCCCACGAAAAACACGCCCGCCACTCCGATCCAGTTCTCGCCGGAGTTGTGCTTGTGAACCCATCCGAACACACCGGCCAGAAGAACGGCCGCCGGCCAGAAGCCGGCCCCGTCGGCCAAAGTGTAAAGAGAGTAGCCGCGGAATAGGAATTCCTCAAACAAAGCAACTACGACAAAAAAGGCGCCCCAGACGAAAGCCCACTTGGCGATATCTGCGCCATGTTCGGCAAGGCTTCCAAAGGAATATCCGCGAAATGCCGCGATAAGTCCGATCAGCAGAAGGATTTCGCAGAATCCAAAGAGACTGCCCTGCCAAAAGAGCTTTCCAAATGCGCCTCGCGCCGGAAGTCCGTAGACGCTCACGGGGCGCTGTTCGATCAACGACATGATCCAGGCTCCAAAAAACGCAGCCAGGAAACTCGCGAATTCGCCGAGGATCTGATAACGGAGAGAAGATGCGCCGCGCTCCGGGCTGAAAAATTGGCCGAGAACGAGGATGGAACAGCTCCAGAAGACAAAGAAAATCGCCGCGTAGATCAGCAAACGCCATCCCGCGCGGAGGCCCGTCTGGTTCAGAAACAAAACCACGGGAAATTCACTCGCGGATTTATTGGGCGTCCCTTGCGCCTCAGGCGGCGTGCCAAAGGAGTCGTCGTCCATTCATCGCTCCAACGATACTCGCACCAGCCGCTGCACTCTCAGACGCCCTTCAATGGGCACCGTAAGCAGGCACACCGAAGCGCTGCCTAGAAGCAGCGGCCCGGGGAGGGAACTGGTCACCCGAGCGCGGCTTCAAATTAACACAGAGCGGCAGCCGCAAAAACGCTTCTCTTCCGGCAGATCGCCCTGGTCACTCCTTTCGTTTTTTCTTCCGGAGGGTCGAAAGCCGCAAGGGACCTGTCGTATCCGCGCGACTCCCAGAATGCGCGGACTCTTTTTTCTTGCGCGAAGGCAACTACCCGCAAATTTGCCACGTTTCATTTTCGAATCCGGTTTCTCTTCCGGCTGCGCCGGGAATGGTTCTTGGCCATTTTTGCCGGCTGGACCGATCGCTTTCAATCGACGAAGCACGCGCAAGCGGCGCAATTCTTTCCCATTGTTTTCGCCGGCTCCCACGGATGAATCTAGCCCGCTCTCGGTGATTCTAAGCAGCAGCTCCGGGCGGTCTTTGCGGCCTGAACCAAAGAGCTCTACGGCGGCAGGTTCGCGGGCGAGCGTAGCCGGGAAATTCGGAGTCCCGGCTGTCACCCTAGCGCGGAGCGAACGTCCGAAGCCTCAACGATGGCGTACCTGCGGGTGGGAGGAAATCGCCTGACTTTCCTTAACCGTATTGCTATATTTAACTGGTTATGAGCTGCCTTCGGCCAGTTTGCGGAGCCCTAACCGGTTTCCCAAGGTAAACACGTTGGACCACTCTTCCAACTCTCCAGTCCTCATCGGTGGCCGTCTCTCCCTTGATTTCCTCAACGAGCTGAAGTCTTCCAACTTCTCTTGGGAAGAGCTCCTCGGTTTCCTTTTGCTCACCCGAATCATTTCTTCCGAGCGCAGTTCCCAATTGCTCTCACTTCCCAAGTACGATCCCCAGAGCGCTGCCTCCCTTCTCGGCAAAGCCCAGAGGCTTCATGAGTCCCTCGGCGAAACCTTTCACGCGCTCCTAGGCAAAGAAGCCCTATCACCCAAGTGGATCGAGCCGATCAATGAGGTTTTGCGCATTACCGAAGGCCACGACGAGCTTCTGGACCAAAACGGCAAATGGAGCCTGGAATTCGTCGCCCGCGAGGGTGGTCTAGCTTGGCTCCTCGCCGCCATCGCGCGCTCCGCCGCGGAACTTCTTGCCGAAGGCCCCAGCGCCCGCCTCCGCGTCTGCTCCAACCCCACGTGTGGGCTTCTTTTCTATGACAACTCACGCACGCGGCGGCGGCGATGGTGCTCGATGTCCCGTTGCGGCAACCGCCATAAGGTCGCCGCTTTCTCCCGCCGGCATGCCGCAGGGCGCGGTTAGCGGGCGCCTGCCAGCTTCGGCAAATTTCTCCTGACTACTTCACGTATTTGGGCGACTCGCCTTTCGACCACGGATCGTAGCTGTGTGCGAAAACGAGACGGTCCGCTAGGGGCGGATGCGAGTACAGCCAGAAAGTGATGAATTCCGGCGGATTGGGATCCGCCAGATCCACCTCTCCCAAAACTTGAAACGACTGCGCCGCCACCTCCGAGGAATCCGGAATAATCCCGTGCGTGACTTCCAGGCCGTAGACATCGGCTGCATGCTCCTGCATCCGCGAGAATCCGTTCGCCACGGGAGCCACCAGGAACATTCCAATCTCCACCAGAAGCAAAAGCACCGCAAAGGCGGCCCAGTCTTCCGGTCCATAGATTCGCCATTCCCCGCCCCAGCGGCCCAGCACCCAGTGCAGAGCGCGAAACAGCGCATAAAATCCGATCAGCAGGAGAGCGGAAGCAAACAAAAATCCCTTCCAGATATGTCCGAGCACGTAATGTCCCAGCTCATGGCCCACGATGAAAAGCGTCTCGTCGGGCGTAGCCTTCTGAATCGTGGTGTCCCAAATCACCACGCGCTTGGACGCTCCCAGTCCGGTTACATACGCATCGACGGCGTTGGTCTTTTCGCTCGCCCGCATTAAAAACATGCGGTCCGGGGGAATCGGGACGCCCGCGTGTCTGGTCAGAATCTCGATGGCCGCGACCAAATCCGGGTTTGACGTCTGCAAAGGCTCAAATTTATTGAAGAGCGGATCGATGAACCACGGGCTGATGAAAATAATGATCATCACCACCGGCAATGCCGCAAACCACAAATACAGCCACCAGCGCCGCGGGCTTCTGGGGATGAGTGCGGAGAGGATCAGCGCAAAAATCAGTCCAAAACCTGCCATCAACACTTGTTCCTTGCCCCAATCCAGCGTCCACGACCCCCAGCTCTGTACCGACATTTCATAGCGAAGCGAAAGAATGTGCCCGTAGATCCGCAGAGGCAGCGCGACCACGTCCACCGTCAAGACAAGCAGCGGCACAAAAACAAGCGCCTGAACCCACCTCCTGTCGCTGACGCTCTCGGCCCAATCCCGAAATCTCGCGGCAATCCCAAGCCGCAAGAAAACCGCCAGCGCCAGGACGTTGAGGCCCACCGAAACAAAGTACATGGTGTAGGACGCGCGCGAATAGCTGACCGCCTTTTCATAGCGCTCGTGCGAGAGCGTGTATGCTCCTTTTTTTGCAGGCTCTTGAGCCGCTGATGGGGCGGACTGCGTCAGAGAAGGAACCGCGGGCGAGGGCGAAGCTTCTGCGTAAGGCGGTTGTGCGCGCACGAAGGCCGCGGCATGCACGGATCCACAAAACCCTGCGGACAGACACAATGCCAAAGGAAACAATGCGGCGAAACGGTGAAAAGAGACACACCGCTCCATCGAGACCTCCTCGCAAACCGCCAAGCCCGACTACCCGTGCGTTACCGACCAAGGCCGCACGCCGCGGGAGTATGCCGCACGAAGCGCCAGCGCGCAAGACTCCATGTGAGGAAGATGGGATGGCCAGCTTCCGCACAAGCATTCGCCTTAAATAGCCAGGGTTCTAAGGGGGGCCCGGGGCTTGCGCGAAGTGCGCCGTCTTCAAACAATAATTTCGCACTGAACCCGTTGCCGTTAGTCCCATGTGCACGATCGAAGTCCAGCGCTCCAGCTTGTGATGCCCGTAACGATGAAACAAATACGCTGCCCCGATCGAGACCACCGTCGCCGATGCTTCAATCGCAGCGAACGCGGCATGATTGTCGACCGCTTCATTCGTCAGAAAAATTTCCTGTCGCCCGCGGCGCCGCATGTTCAGCGTTGAAAAATAATCCAGCGTCCGCGACGCTCCGACTCCGGCGAACAGCCAGTCGTTTTCCTTATCCCAAAACCGGTGCGTTTTCTCCGGCAGTGCGGCTTTGTGCTTTCCCGGCGCGGAGGGACCTGTGCCGACCTGTGTGTCCGACTTCTGGGAAGCTGCCTGCGGCCCGCCCGCCCCTTGTGAATCGACCTGCTGCGCCGTCTTCTCCTGGGCATGCGAAGAACCCGGCGCAGAAACCATCCATCCCGCCGCGACCAGTAACAGCGCTCCTCGCCCGCGGATTCTTGCCGTTCCTCTCATCGCCGCTCTGTCTCGCCCAGTTTTTTCTTCATTTCCCGAAAGAGTATAGTCGTGAGGTTGCCGTCCTGCGCATGCCATTTCTGGCGAACCTTCCCGCCAGACCTGAGGCCCCGAACCGGCCCGCACTCGTCCTGATCGGCTCCCGCCCGTAACTGCCCTCGCGGCCAGTGGTTGCCGCATTCGTACCATCCAGATCCTCAGGAATTGTCTCGAGCAAAGCGAGGCGGTATTCTTGGTCCTGAGCCTGCCCATAGCCCAAGAGGTATAAAAACATGTCACGCTTCATCTCTTTGCGCTTGGCACTTGCCGCACTGATTGCCGCTGCCGTCCTGCCGCTCGAGGTGCGGGCGCAATCAGCGGATCCGCAGTCTCAAACGCAATCCGTAGCCGACGCTGCCCGCCGCGCCCGCGAACAAAAGAAGGCCGCAGAGAAACAGCCGACTCCGGTCATTACCGATGACACTTTGAAGCGCTCCGCGCCTGCTCCGGATCCATCTTCCGATGCGGCTCCGGCAGCTTCCGCGGCGGATGCATCAAACCCACCAAATGCCAATGCCGCAGCTCCTTCCGGGCAGCCCGCTCCCGGCTCACCTTCTGAAAATGCCGATCAAAAAGCCAAAGCTTCCGCCGAAGTGACCGACCTCAAGAAGCAGCTTGCCGAAGCGCAAAAAGGCATGGATCTTGTTCAGCGCGAACTCTCGCTCGAGCAGGACAACGTCTACTCAAAACCCGATTACACGAGCAACACGGCGGGCCTCGCCAAGCTTGAGGACCTCAAGCAGCAGCTCACCGACAAGCAGCAAGCCGTCGACGCGCTGAAAGCGCATCTCGCCGAGCTCCTCGACTCGATCGGCGCCGCTCCTGAACCCCCGGCGGCTCCAACTGCTCCGCCTGCGCCCCCAGCGAAGCCTCCGCAACCCTGATCCTCAAGAATCTGGATTCTCGCGGACCTGTTATTCTCTTGTCTCCATAATCCCTATTTCGCTATTTCCGTAAACTTTTTGTCCGTTTTCTGCGTATTCTCTGCAGCACAAGCGGGCAGTCCACTCCGCGGGATGGAATCCCATGCAATTGACGGTCGAGAATCTCAGCAAGAACTATCGTGGTGGTGTGCGGGCGCTAGATAGCGTGCAGCTTTCGCTAAGGCCCGGCGTTCTTGGCCTGCTTGGCCCCAACGGTGCCGGCAAATCGACGCTCATGCGCATTCTTGCGACGATCACCGAAGCTTCCTCTGGCCGCGTCTTGTGGAATGATAAAGATATCGCGCGCGATCCCAATGCTCTTCGCGGCGTCCTCGGCTATCTTCCGCAAGACTTCGGCGTCTATCCAAATCTAAGCGCGATCGAATTCCTCGGCTACCTCGCGGCCGTCAAAGGAATTCCCGCAACGGCAGCGCGCAGGCGCATCTCGGAGCTGCTCGCACTGGTAAATCTGGCCGACGCCGCCAAGCGTCCTCTCGGCGGATATTCCGGCGGCATGCGCCAGCGTGTAGGAATTGCGCAAGCTCTCCTCAACGATCCCGAGCTACTCATCGTCGATGAACCCACGGCAGGCCTCGATCCCGAAGAACGCGTTCGCTTTCGCAATCTTCTTTCGGAGCTGGCCGGCGAGCGGATTGTCATCCTCTCAACACACATCGTGTCCGACGTCGAAGCCGTGGCCACGGAAATCGCCATCCTCGCTCACGGCCAGCTTCTCGCTCATGCCACGCCGGAAGCGCTTCTCTCAGAAGTCACGGGGAAAATTTGGGAAGTCGTCGTCCCCAGCGCCAATCTTCCCGCGCTTCGGGCGAAGCATCTCGTCAGCAACACCGCCCATCGCAGCGATGGCGTCCACGCGCGTGTTGTTGCGGATTCCGCGCCCCTGGCCCAGGCGCGCCAACTCGAGCCATCACTCGAAGACGCCTACCTTGCCGTGCTCGCCCGACAGCGCAACCCGGTTGCGACCGCTGGAGCCGCTGCGTGAACGCTCCGCGCGCCATTTTTGCCATCGCTCGCGCCGATTTTATCGAGCGCGTGCGGCGCTACAGCTTTCTGCTCACCTTGTTGTTCGCCGTCTTCCTCGGCTATGGCGCAGCCTCCGGCAAAATCACTATTCATCTCGGCGGCTATCGCGGCGTTTACACCTCCGCATGGATCGGCGCTCTCGTGGCCATGGTCACCACATGTTTCGTCTCTCTCGTGGGCTTTTACATCGTCAAGAACGCCATCGACCGCGACCGCCAGACTGGCGTCGGCCAGATCCTCGCCGCTACGCCGCTTTCTAAGATCTCCTACGCTCTAGGCAAATTCCTCAGCAATCTCGCCGTCCTCTCCTCCATGGTCTTGGTGCTCGCCATGGCCGCCGTCGGCATGCAATTCTTCGCAGCCGAAGATTCGCATCTCGATACCGTGGCCCTGCTCGCTCCGTTCCTCGTCATTGCGCTGCCCACGATGGCCCTCATTGCTGCGCTTGCTTTCCTGTTCGAGACGCTTCCGCTTTTGCGTGGCGGCCTCGGCAACGTCGCCTGGTTTTTTGTCTGGTCCATGCTCGGCGTCGGCCTTCCCGAAATGACCGGAAAGCATTGGCTCGATCCCATGGGCTTGATGACCGTGGCCGACAGCATGATCGAAGGAGCCAAAGCCAATATCCCAGGCTACAAAGACGGTTTCTCGCTCACCATCGCCGATGCGCCTGCGAAAATCCTGGAAACATTTCGCTGGCAAGGCGTTCCCTGGACCAGCCAAATGATTCTTCTGCGTCTTGGCTGGATGCTCGCAGCCGGCGCGATCGTCCTGCTAGCCGCGCTGTTCTTCGATCGGTTCGACCCCGTGAGCTGGTTCTTCCCTTCGGCGCCAAAATCAATAAAAGTCTCGACGGTGCGCGTTGCCGAACAACCCGCTGCCGGCGGGGCTGTTTCGGAAAATCCCGCCGCGACCGTGCGCCTGACACCCCTGACATCCGCCGTACGCAGCAACGCTTTCGGCCGGATTTTTGCTGCTGAGCTCGGGCTCGCGTTGAAGGGGCTCCGCTGGTGGTGGTATTGCGTCGCCGTCGGTCTTCTCATCGCTCAATTCGCTTCGCCGCTCGAAATATCCCGAGGCCCTCTGCTCGGCGTGGCTTGGATATGGCCGGTCATGGTCTGGTCTGCCATGGGTTCGCGGGAATCGCGTTTCGGCACACGCTCGCTGCTTTTCTCGTGTGCCAATATTCTCCCGCGCCAATTGGCAGCTTGTTTTCTTGCCGGCCTGACGGTCGCCGTCCTGACCGGCGCTGGCGCTGGGGTAAGGCTCGTCCTTGCCCGCAGTTTCACGGGCCTCTTCGCCTGGTTCGCTGGCGCACTTTTTCTCCCCGCTCTAGCTCTCGGTCTCGGCACCTCGAGCGGCACCGGCAAGCCTTTTGAGGGACTTCTCACTGCCATCTGGTATGTCGGCCCCATGAACCACACGCCGGGCCTGGATTTCACCGGCGCCGCCAGTGGCCCACACACCACCTCTTACGCTCTCAGCTACATCACGCTCACAGCCGCACTACTCGCCTTCGCGTATGCCGTCCGCTTTCGCCAGATCCGCTCCGTCTAGCTTTCTAAACTTCGTGCATTGCGGCCATTTTCAGCTCGGACTCATCTTCGGCCTCAGGCTGTTTCGACTCCGCGCACGGCCACAGACCGAGAGTCAACGCCTCTAGAACCCCACCACAATCTATTGTGCTCAATTCTCTTGACACCACAGGCTCCGCGCGGCAGAATCCACGCCAACAATTCTGTTGGGCCGCCCAAGGGAGCTTCTGCCGCACCCGCCGTTCGGGGCACGCTGAAGCTGGCGGCCACTGAGGGAGCGCACATGCAGTATCTGCCCGGTTTCACCGTGCAATGTATCAATCCGATGTGTGAAGCCCGCGGCCACTGGCTCCGCGCCGACGCCACCGGCCCCATCGCCGCCGACGGCCGCTGCCCCTGCTGCGGCGATTTCCTGCGCAACGTCCCTCCGCCCCTCAGCCCGCGCTTCCGTATGCGCCCACGCCCGCTCACCGCGCGCCCGCCGCTCCGCCCCCGCTAGTAACCCGTCGCGACAGCGATACGCAGCCAGCGCGCGGGAACTTTTCTGCTGCTCCCGGCCTCTATCTCCAGGACGACGCGCCAGCCACCCTATCGTCCCCGCCTGCCGCGCCCCGAGGTGCACTGTGACCAGCATCCCTGCTCGTTCGTCCTGGCTCAAACGAATTCTTCTTTCCATCGCTGCTCTTTCGGTTCTCACGCTCATCTTCCTCATCGCCGTGCGCACCATCGTGCGCGAAATGTACGATGGCGGCGGCATCGAATCTTCCTCTCGTATGCCGATGTCCGCCTTTCCGGCCGTTTCTCCCTGGGACGAGCGCAGCATGTGGTCCGGCCCCGCGAGGTTTCAAAAACCCGCCGATTCCGCGCGCGTCGGTTTTCCCAGGGAATCCTCCATCGCGCGCGCCGCCGACCTCCGTTCTCGTTCTGACTCCTTCGATCGTTCTGTCGCGGACCTTCACCGGATCGTCTCCTTGCACCAGGCCTATTTCGACGATCTGCTCACAGAGACTCGCTCCGGCTCCGGCCGCGCGCTGGCCGCAACTCTTTCCGTGCCCACAAAAGAATTTGACGCAACGATCGCCGATCTGAAAACGCTGGGCCGCATCGAAGCCATTTCCGAAGCCGGCGAAGATTCGGCCGTCAAACGCGCCACTGCCGAACGGCATCTCGCCGCCGCGCAAACCAATCTCGCTCGTCTCCAGAAACTTCAGCGCGAACGCAAAGGCGAGCTTCAGGACGCGGTCGCTCTCGAAAAGGATATCGCTCAGGCGAGTGAAGCCGTTGCCGAATCCGAGCGCCTTGACGAAAGCCTGCTCTCGACCGTCGCCGAAGCCCGCATTCATCTCCTTCTGATAGAAGACTACCGGGCTCCCCTCCAGACAAATCTTGGCGGCTCTTCCCTTGCCCTCCGGAACTCACTCCTCGAAGGCGTCGCAGCGATTTTTTCCTCCCTCGCGTTCGTCCTCGGCCTTCTCTTTGCGTTCGGCCTCCCGCTTCTCTTCTGGGCCCTCCTTCTCTACTGGCCCTTGCGTCTGGTCTGGCGCCGCTTCCGCCATGCCCGTCCCGACACCGCTGTCCCTGCCGCCTCCTGACCCAATTCGGCCGCCGGACCTCACCAGGGCTCTCAACCGGACCACCCGGGAGCACTCGCCGGTTGTTTCCGCCCTGGTCCAAATGCAGCTTCACTAGAAGCCAAAGTTTACGAGCACCGTCGCAACTGTTGATGTTATGGGGGTTCTGAGAGCATTAAGCCCTTTAAGTGCAATGATTACAAAAACAGGGATGGGAGCTGAAAAGACAAAAGCCGGAAAGCAACATCGCCTGCCGGCTTCTGTTTATTCTTGAGAGCGGGTTGAATTGCTTAGCCTTCGACGAGTCCTTTTTCGAGCATCTCCTCGTCGCTGAGCCACAGATCGGGGATATTGGCTGAGCCTAGCCGAAGAATATCTTCCAGAGCGCCGCGCACTTCCTTTAGCCGGAAGTCGACGCCTATGCGCTCGAGCAGTTCGATCAAGGCATGCGCACCCTCGGCAAGCGCAGGCTTGGGCTGAACGCCATCGAGATCCAACCGGTGATAGGTCACGACATAGATGGCGCTGGGTCCGCCGCCATGACGCGCGATGTGCAAAAATCCGTGCGCCTTCGGCTTTTCTAGGACGAGTCTTGCGGCCAGCCCTGAACCGGAGGAGTGTACGCTCATCGTGTCGTGTCCCTCGGTCGGAACGCTGTCCTCAACTGCAGCCGCTCGTGCTTCCGCAGTTGCCGCACTTGTAGCACGCCCCGTTCGGCACCATGAGCATGCCGCACTCGGAGCACGTCGGCGCGCCTTCATGCGCGTCGCGCAACTTGCTGGAGGAGTTCGCCGCCGGCACGAAAGCCATCGCGGCGTCCCTCATCGTCTGAATCGGCTGCACGGGAGCAACCGTCACGGCCTGGTCGGTGTTCAGCTTCAGGTAGTCGGAGGAAATGAACCGCCCGCCCAACCAGCGCGCCAGATAGTCGAGCACGGAGGAGACGAAACGGATATTCGGGTTTCCCGAAATGCCCGACGGCTCAAACCGCGTATTCACGAGCTTATCGACGAACACCTTGAGCGGCACGCCGTATTGCAGGCCGAGAGAAACGGTCAGCGCCAGGCCGTCCATTACGCCGGAAAGCGTCGAGCCTTCTTTCGACATCTTGATGAAGATCTCGCCGGGCCGTCCGTCCGGATACATGCCCACGGTGATGTAGCCTTCGTTGGCGCCGACGCTGAATTTGTGCGTCACGGAAGCCCGCTCCACCGGCATCTTTTCGCGGACCGCGCGCGCAAAGAGCTCGCGCTGCATCGGCTCCACTGCGTCTGTTGCCGGGGCCGGGGCTGCCGACTCGGTTTTCTTTTCGTCTTTCGATCCGCCCGCATTGAGCGGCTGCGAGCGCTTCGAGTTATCCCGGTAGATGGCCACGGACTTCAACCCCAGCTTCCAGGATTCGATGTAGGCGTTTCCGATGTCTTCGATGGTGGACTCTTCGGGCATGTTGATGGTCTTCGAGATCGCGCCGGAAAGGAACGGCTGCGCTGCCGCCATCATTCTGACGTGACCCGTCCAAGCGATGGATCGCCCGCCGCCCAAAGGAGCAAGCGAGCAATCGAACACTGGCAGATGCTCCGCCTTCAGATACGGCGCGCCTTCGATTTTTCCCTGCTTGTCGATGTAGGAAACGATTTCGCTGGTCTGTTCCGGCGTGTATTCGAGCCTCATCAGCGCTTGCGGCACGGTGTTGTTCACGATCTTGATCAGGCCGCCGCCGACCAGTTTCTTGTGTTTCACGAGCGCCAGATCAGGCTCGATTCCCGTGGTGTCGCAATCCATCATGAAGCCGATCGTGCCTGTCGGCGCCAGTACCGTGACCTGTGAATTCTTGTAGCCGTGCTTTTCGCCATGCGCGAGCGCGGTGTCCCACGATTCCTGCGCCGCCAGGAAGAGTTCCGTCTGCACGTGCTCCGGCTTGATGCCGCGCATCGCGTCGCGGTGCATGCGCATCACGTCCAGCATCGGCTCGCGGTTCACTTCGTAGCCCGGGAACGGGCCCATTCTTTCCGCAATGCGCGCGGACTGTGCGTACGCTTCGCCGCACATCAGCGCCGTGATGGCGCCGCCCATGTCGCGGCCTTCGTCGGAGTCGTACGGCAGCGCGAGCGACATCAGCAGCGCGCCGAGATTGGCGTAGCCCAGGCCCAATGGCCTGAACTCGTGCGAATTCTTCGCAATTTTCTCGGTGGGATAGCTGGCGTTGTCCACCAGAATTTCCTGCGCCGTAATCGTCACGTCCACGGCATGCTTGAACGCGGTCACGTCAAACTGGCCGCTCGAACCGAGAAACTTCATCAGGTTCAGCGAAGCCAGGTTGCACGCCGTATCGTCCAGGAACATGTATTCCGAGCAAGGATTCGAAGCATTGATGCGCGCCGTGTTTTTCGAGGTATGCCAGCGGTTGATGGTCGTGTCGTACTGCATGCCCGGATCGCCGCAGTGCCACGTGGAATCCGCAATCTTGTAAAGCAGATCGCGCGCGCGCATCTTTTCGGCAGGCTGCCCGTCCGTCACGTTGCGCGTCCACCAGTCGCGGTCTTCTTCCGCCGCGCGCATGAAGTCGTCTGTCACGCGCACCGAGTGATTCGCGTTCTGGAAGAAAATCGAAGCGTAAGCATCGCCATCGATCCCGGCGTCATAACCCTGTTCGATCAGGACTTGCGCCTTGCGCTCTTCCTTCATCTTGCATTCGATAAATTCCACGATGTCCGGGTGATCGGTATTGAGGATCACCATCTTGGCCGCGCGCCGCGTCTTGCCGCCGCTCTTGATCACGCCCGCGAAGGCGTCAAAACCCTTCATGAAGCTCACCGGGCCGGATGCGATGCCGCCGCCCGAGAGCGTTTCCTTGCTGCCGCGCAGCGAGGAAAAATTGGTGCCCGTCCCGGAGCCCCACTTGAAGAGCATCCCTTCCGTCCGCGTCAGGCCCATGATCGATTCCATGTTGTCATGTACGGAGTTGATGAAGCACGCCGAGCACTGCGGCTTCGGCTGCACGCCCACGTTGAACCACACGGGCGAATTGAAGGCCATCTTCTGTTCAACGAGCAGGTGCGTCAGCTCGTCGCGAAACGCATCGCGCGACGCGTCGGATCGGAAGTAGCCGCCTTCCTGGCCCCATCGCACAATCGTGTTCACCACGCGGCCGATCAGTTGCCGCACCGAGCCTTCGCGCTCTTTCGATCCCGGCTTGCCGTGAAAATACTTGCTGGTGACGATGTTGGTAGCCGTCTGCGACCAGCTCTTCGGCACCTCGACGTCATCCTGGCGGAAGATCGTTACACCCTTTTCGTTGCCGATCAGGGCGGTGCGCTTCTCCCATTCCACGGCGTTGAACGGAGAACTCTTTCCGTCCGTGAAATATCTTTCAAAGAGCAGACCCTCAGGCGCTCCGGCTCCCGTATTCTCCGGAGTCGTATCCGTGATCGGGGAATTCCCAGTCATTGCATGTTTCACTGTTGCCATCCCGTTCCTCCGCTACCTCTTGGGCTCCCGCTCTTTCCGGGGGAACCCCCTAATTTTACTCCACTGCATCCCGCAGGGTGCTGGGTGGTCCCTGAAGGTCACCGCCGATTCAATCCAAGAGCCCCGCTGCCCGACCAGAGAAAAAGGCGACCGCTGAGCAGCCGACCTTTCCATCGACCGCCTCGCGGTCACTTCAAAAAGCCGTTACGAAACGCCAATGCTCTGCCGCTGGCTGGTGGGTCTCACACAGCCTCACAGCAAATCCCCGCGCCGAAATGCGGGCGCGGAGCTGAACTTCGCGCTCGATTTTTTTGTTTAGAACCCGGGCTGGTGTCGCGGAATCGAAACGGGCCTATTACCTATCCTCGACTGGGCCCGCCTGGCGCTTCCACGTCCCCCGAATCTGGAATCGCAGTATCAACGTCTGTGAATTTCCTGTCAAGAGAAAAACGCAAAATGTGGTTGACGTTTTCGTACCACGTCTATTTGTAGTGGTGCCCTTTCTCAGGCAACTACTTCGCTTGCAATGACTTTCGCGCATTTTCTTCGCGCGCTACACTCTGAGGATCTGATTCCTTATGAATCGCTTGCGCCTCATTCTCTCGCTTGTTTTTATTTTCGTTCGGCCTGCGCAGGTCTCCGCGCAAAAGCAAGTCGAGCCGTCTACTCCGTCCGAAATGCATTCCGCTTACGCAGAAAAACTTCGCATCCCCGGCGTTCCCAACTCTGGAAAGATCAATGATCATTTGTATCGCGGCGCGCAGCCGAGAGATCCGGGTTTGCTCGAATTGAAAAAACTCGGTGTCACCACCATCGTCGACCTTCGCGGCGAAGCCCCCGAAAAATCTGGCTGGGAAGAAAAAAGAGCGGAATCATTGGGTATTCGCTTCGTTCACATTCCCGTGCCAGGCTGGGCTCCCCCGACCAACGAACAGGTTGCGCAATTTCTCGCCATTTTCCGCGACAATCCCGAGGAGAAAGTTTTCGTGCACTGCCGCTTCGGCGACGATCGCACCGGCGTTTTTGTGGCCAGCTACCGCATGGCTTTTGAAAAATTGCCGGCGGATCAAGCCCTGAAAGAAATGTATCACTTCGGATTCAACGGTTTCTGGCATCCTTCGATGACCACGTTCGTCCGCGATTTTCCCTCGCGCCTGAACACCGCTCCGGCGCTTGCGCCGTTTAAAAACAAAGAGTGAGGCGCGACTTTCTCGCGATCCGCCGTTTCGCGGAAGTACTCGGTACTCATCCATCTTTCCCGGAAAGAATCTCCCCTGGTCTTCCTCGCCCGGAGCAAGATTCGCCCGTGCGCCTCAAAAGGGAATGCCGTTCCTTGAGACTTTGTCCCGCAGACGATCGCCGTCAGATTCCGCATATTAGAACCTGCTTATTAAAATCTTTTGCTCTAGTACCTTCGTACTCTTCTCAATAGCACGCGCGCTTCATTTAATGGAACGACCCCCTTCGATACACTCCAACCAGTTCGACAGCTTTTGCTCTGGGGGAAAGGCCACCATGCAAGTAGGCCGCTATCAGGTTATCGATGTCATCGGCGCCGGCGCGAACAGCAAAGTCGTGCGCGCGCACGATCCTATGATCGGGCGCATTGTCGCCATCAAGCTCTTTTCGCCCGCGCTGGCAGAGGGCGCGGGCCGCGACCGCTTCCTGCAGGAAGCGCGCGTGGTCGGCCAGCTCTCGCATCCCTGCGTCGTCACGCTGCACGACATGGGCATCGACGAGCCGACGCAGACGCCCTATCTCGTGATGGAATTCATGGAAGGGCAGCCGCTCGACAAGATTCTCGCCAAGGGCAGTGTTCCTCTGCCGCGCGCCTGCGCGTGGATGGGAGAGATCGCCTCGGCTTTGCACACCGCGCACCGCAAAGGCGTGATTCACGGCGACATCAAGCCCGCCAACATTCTGATTCTCGATGATGGCCGCGTAAAACTGACCGACTTCGGCATGGCGCGCCTCGCCAGCCACGATAAGAAGGACACGCCGCTGCTTGGCACTCCCGCTTACTGGTGCCCCGAACAGATTTTGGGACGCCCGCAGGACGCCCGCTCCGACATTTTCTCGCTCGGCGTAGTCCTCTACGAGATGGTTACAGGCAAACGCCCCTTTGATTCCGATTCGCTGCAGGGAATCTGCACGCGCGTGCTTTCCTCGAAACCGCTCCCGGTATCGCAAGCGAACCCTTCGGTCCCCACGGCCTTCGACGCCATTGTCGCCAAGACCCTCGAAAAAGATCCGGCGCACCGCTACCAGACGATCGATCTCCTGGCGAGCGAATTGTATCCCTTGGCTCGCCGCAAGACCGCCGCTCCGGTACCGGCACCGCACACCAGTTTTCGCGAGCGGGCCACGAGACTCCTGCGCTCCGCATGAGCCCTGTTCTACAGACCGGCCGTTACGAAATCATCGAGACTCTCGGATGCGGCGGAACCAGCCGCGTCGTGAAAGCGCGCGATACCCTGATTGGCCGAACCGTCGCGCTGAAATCCTTTCTCCAGGGCTTTGGCAGAAACAGCGAGCAGCAATTTCTCCACGAAGCCCAGACCATCGGACGCCTCTCTCACCCTTCGATTGCCCAGCTCTACGATGTCAGCACGGATCCGAGCGGCGCGCCTTTTCTCGTGATGGAATTTATCTCGGGAAAGAATCTCGAGCAAATCCTGGCGCACTCTCCGGTACCGTTTAGCAGCGCGGCAGTATGGGCCGCCGATCTCGCTTCCGCGCTGGCCTACGCTCACCGGGCAGGCATCCTTCACGGCGACGTCAAGCCCAGCAATATTCGAGTGACCGAAGATGACAGAGTGAAACTTGTGGATTTTGGCGTCGCTCGGTTCGCTTCTCAGGTCACGGGCTCAGACCGCGTGCTGGGCACACCGGCCTATCTTTCCCCGGAACAGATTGAAGGCCAGAAGCAGGATAGCCGCTCCGATCTTTTTTCGCTCGGCGTGGTGCTCTACGAGATGCTCACCGGCGTCCGGCCGTTCGCGGGGAATTCGCTTGGAGAAGTTTGCGCGCAGATCCTTACCGCGAACCCCATTCCGCCCTCAAAGCACAATCCGGCCCTTCCGGCAGCCCTTGATCGCATCCTTCTGCGCTGCCTTAGGAAGAATCCTGACGAGCGCTACCAATCTGGGAACGATCTGGCGCGCGCTCTCTATCTGGTCGCTCGTGCCGGCGACAAGCTTACCGCGCCGCCGAAACGGCCCTACTGGTTCATGCGCCCCGCGCATCCACGCGATCTATTGGCCATCGCATCGGCAATCCTGTTGCTATTCGGTGCGGTGACCGCCGCGGATTCGCTGCGCGACTGGATTCGCACTCGTCTGACGCCGGCCATCGCCGCCGTCCCGGAGAAATCTAGAGAAGACCTCGCGTTCGGGACGCAGACGCGGATTCGCTCCATCCCTTCGACGCCCGCCGAAAACGTTCTGCCGAAATCCGCTCCGGAGCCCGGAACCCACCAGCGCAGCTCGACGGTGCCCCGGGCGAGCGAGGCTTCGCCTACCGCGTCGGTCACAGATCGATAGCCGTTTCAGCCCTCGAACGGCCGGATCTCCTCTGGATTCCCGAAACCCTTGATTTTTCGGGGAAGATACGGGGTTCGGCGCTACTCATACCGCAGCGCTTCTACAGGATCGAGCTTTGCCGCCTTCATCGCCGGCCACACACCGAAAATCAACCCGATGCTCACGCTGACAAGGATGCCCGTGGCTGCGGCCCATAGCGGCACGCTGCCGGGCCATTTGAGGCCCAGGCGCACCAGAATGACCAAGCCGTTCACCAGAACGAGCGCAATGACCCCGCCAGCTCCTGTGAGCGTCATAGCCTCGAGCAGGAATTGCCAGGTGATGTCATTGCTCTTGGCGCCGATGGCTTTGCGGATGCCAATCTCGCGGGTGCGCTCCGTCACGCTCACGAGCATGATGTTCATCACGCCAACGCCGCCGATCAGCAGGCCGATGCCGCTGAGGACGATGGTGGCGAGAGCGACCATGCCCAGAATGCTGTGGAACTGTTCGATCTCCTGCTGGGAGGTCTGAATCGAAAAATTGTTGCGGCCCTCGTAGGGAACGTTGCGGCGGCGACGGAGCACTTCGGTGGCTTGATCGACGGCTTGATCCAGTTGGTTCGTATACGCTTGAAAACGGATTTGATTTTCGTAAGCGCCGGGATAGATTTTGCGGAACGTATTGTAGGGAATCAGCACGCGCTTGTCTTCATCGTCCGCCCCGAACATGCCTTTCGGTTTTTCGACGACGCCGATCACGCGGAAGGGCGAACCGTCGATCATCACGTCTTTTCCGACGGGCGAGCCTTCCGGGAAGAGCACCGGCGCGGCGTTTTCGCCGAGCATCACGACCTTCTCGCGGTGCAGGTCATCGCCTTCGCTGATGAAGCGCCCTTCGAGCGTTGCGGCATTGGCATAAACCTGTCCGAAATTTGGCTGCACGCCGCGAAAATCGATGGACGTCACTTCGCCGGACTTTGTGCGCACCTTGTGGTCCTGCTCCCACCATTCGACGAACACCGTTACATCCTTGACGGCCGGGCAGCGCTCCTGAATGGCTACGGCGTCTTCGAGAGTAAGCGGCTTGCGTTCGCGCTCTTCCTTCGGCCGGCGGCCGTTGTGAGGGCCTTGCTCGAAGCGCGAGACAAAGGCGGTGTCCGCGCCGTACTGCTTGATGTTGTCTTGAACTTGCGCGTCGAAGCCGGTGATCAGAGCGGCCACGAGCATGATCACGCTGACGCCGAGAACCACTCCAAAAACGGTCAGGATGCTGCGCAATTTGTGCGCGCGGAGCGTGTCCATGGCTTGCTTCAAATTTTCGCCGTGTTGCTGTGCCATTGTTTTTTTCCGCCGCCCGGCCCGGCCGGACTCAGCGCTCCTTAGCCATCGGCCCGCAATGCTTCGATGGGATCAAGTTGTGCCGCGCGCATGGCGGGATAAATTCCAAAAAAGAGACCCACGGCCGTAGAAACGCTGAGCGAGAGAATCACGGCGCCCATGGACGTGCGCATGGGAATCGAAGTGGCAGCGCGCGCTGCCGCGACCAGGAGGTAGGCCAGGACAATGCCGATGATGCCGCCCGTCGCGGCTAAGACCGCGGACTCTGTTACAAATTGAAGGACGATGTGCTGCTTTCGCGCGCCGAGAGAGCGCCGGAGACCGATCTCTCGCGTGCGCTCGGTGACGCTCGCCAGCATGATGTTCATGATCACGATGCCGCCGACCACGAGGAAGATGGCCGTCAAACCGACCGCGACCATGAAGATGTTTCCCGTCAGCTGTTTAAAGAGGCCCATGATGGAATCCGAGCCGATGATGCCGAAACTGTCCGCCGAATCCCAGGCTTGATGACGCCAGGCACGCAGCAGCATGCGCGCTTCATCCTCGGAGGATTCCATGATCTCGGCGTTCCCGGCCTGCAGGAACAGAGTGAGCGAATCCCTCTGGTTGCCCCATTCCTTCGAATAGGTGCCGAGAGGGATATACATGAAGCGGTCCTGGGACTGGCCGAAAGCGCTTCCGATCACGGCGGCTACGCCGACAACCGTATAGCTATGGGAGCCGGCCCGAATTGTTTTGCCGATGGGGTCGACGTTATAGAAGAATTTTCTGATCAGATCCGCGCCGACAAAGGCTACCGGCGAGTGATGCGTTTCATCCGCTTCGGTAAGGAATCTGCCTGAAGCCACGACTATATTGCGAACGTCGGAATAGTTCGGCGTAACTCCCTGGACGTTCACGTCTTCAAGGAGTTCGTTTCCGGAGCGCACATCCGAGGAGGTGCCAAGAACGGCGGCGATCTGGCTGGTGGTGTGCATGCCCTCTTTTAGCTTGGCGAACTCGTCCATGGTCACCAGCGGGCGCTTCTGCGCCTTGATCCATTCGTCGTTGCTCGTGATGATGCCGAAGCGGGTCAGGACATAGACATTAGCGCCGAGATTGGCGGCTTTGTCCGCAACGTAGAAAGTGAGGCCGTTGACGACGCTCATGACCACGACGAGCGTGGTTACGGCCAGGATGACACCCAGTAACGTTAAGAAACTACGGAGCTTATGGGCGCGCAGGGCATCGAGAGAGAGCTTGAAAGTCTCAATCGTGGTCACCGCCGCACTGCGGAATCTGGCCAACCGGAAAGGCACCCTGGCAGCGTGCGGGACGACCCGCCCGATCGTGCCCAATCGTTCGATAGGAACTACTCCCAAACAGTCCTCCAGAAGCTTCGAGTAAAAAGTAATACGGGATAAGGAGTTGATTCGTTCCCGATATATAGACGGTGGAAGGGTCCCATTGCTTTCATTAAATCTTGGCCACTTCAGGTCCTCTATCATTCTACTGGGTTTACCCATTGCCTGGTCGGTGGGCTCGAGGTGAAGTACGGCGTAGACAACATTCGGGAAGGCGGCAACGGCGAACTGGTCTTTGTTTTCTGAAGCTTAGAAGGCGCGGGCGTGTAGGGTGGCTGAATTCGAATGCAACAATTGTCGCGGGCCAAGAATCAGATTTATCATGGGATTGCGGCTCTTTTGCCGTCTGAACTCTATGGGTGCGCGAACATTTCTTCTCGTCGCCGGACTTCTTCCCGCTTTTCTAGCCAACTCCCTGGCACAGGATGCGGCTGCTCCTCTGCGTCCTCAGACGGATGCCGAAAAGGCCGCTCTGCTCGACCTGGTCTTGGTCAATCAGAAGAAGAGTGACGAGGCTATGAACCTGTACGAGAGGCTGGAGCGCGTAGAAATGCGCAAGCCGGGCGTCGATTCGCCCCCGGGCGACGCGAAGATTTCACGCGTGGTTCCGGCAGGGACGGGCGTCGACCACATACCGATAGGGCCGGACGGCAAGCCGACTGATCCGGATGCGTATCACGCGGAACTGCTGAAACTGGAGCATGCCCTCTCCTGGGCGGCGGACGATGGCCGTGCCCAGCACGACGCCTACGATAAGATCGCCAAAAAACAGAAAGAGCGCAACGAGCTGATTGACGCCACGCGCACCGCTTTTCTCTACACCTTTGTTTCGACGGAGACCCGTAGGGGTCGCGTGCTTAACAAATACAGCATGGAGCCGAATCCGGCTTACAAGGCCAGTTCCCGGTCTACCGCTATTTTTGCGAAGGTGCGCGGGTTTGTGTGGATCGATCCTGAGGCAGGCCAGCTGGCGCGCGTCGAAGGCGAAGTTACCGAGGACATTACGGTCGGTTTGTTCCTGGCGAAGGTCTACAAGGGCAGCCACTTCATGCAGGAACGGTATGAGATGCTCCCGGGTTTATGGATGCCTTCGTTTTCTCAATACGATTTTGACGGCCGAAAATTGTTCAGCGCGATCTCGATCCATGAACGGACTTTTTACAGCCAGTACCACCGCATTGGCCCTCCCAAAGAAGCTCTTGCCGTCATTCGTGCCGAATTAGGCAAGCCCGCTCGTGCCACGGCCGATCCCTGAAACTTTGTCCGATATAATGGGTTTAAGGTACTAGAACCAGCCTCGGCCCTCGAAGAAATGGGAGGCTTTATGACCCGGTCTTTGCTTTATGGGGGTGCTCTCGCGCTCTGCGGGGCATCCGTGTGTTTTGCGCAGAATCCTTCGCCTTCTACCTCTCAGAGCCCAAGTCCGGCCCCGGCGGCCGCGCAGCCCGAGGATGCCACCCGGACGACAGGTGACGCCAAAAAGCCCAAGAAAGTATGGACGAATGAGGATGTCAACGGCCTCAGTGGTCCTGTTTCCGTCGTGGGGAACTCAAAAAATTCCGGAAAAGCCAGCGCGAGCGCGAAGGCCGACGGGCAATATATTGTGAGCACCCGCAAGGAACTCCAGAAGCTGCAGTCGCAGCTCGATGACACGGAAAAGCAACTATCGGATCTGAAGGACTTTAGCGAGGGGAAGGCGCCCGCCACATCGAGCGGTTACCAGATCAATAAAGGCTATAACCGCGTGCCGGTGGACCAGCAAATCACAAGCCTCGAGGACAAGAAGAAGCAGCTGCACGACAAGATCGGCGCTCTGCTCGATGAAGCACGGAAAAAAGGCGTGGAGCCCGGCGATCTTCGATAGGCGAACACTCACGAGGCGTTTGTGTTTTTGGTCGGATGCGATACGGCTTCCTTCTCCGGGTCCGGCCAGTACCCAGGAGAACATACCCCTCCGGGGCCAGCAGCGCGCCGCGCCCCATTGCTCTTATACTCAAAGCACAAGAGGCTTTATGCTCCGACCATTCCTGACAAGTTGCTTCGTGTTTCTTTCCGCGGCTTTTGTTTGCTCCGCGCAGTCATCCGGTTCGAGCCAACAGACGCAAACTCCTCCGCCGGCTCCAGCTCCTGCAACGCCACCTGCGGGAAAGACCGCCGACGGCAAAGACCAGCCCGCGAAGGATGCCAGGAAAGATACAAAGAAGCCGAAAAAGGTCTGGACGGAGGACGATGTATCAAAGATTGACGGAGGAATCTCGGTCGTTGGCGGTTCCCCGTCTTCGGGCACCGGGCAAGGTCTACCGCAGTCTCCTGCCGCAAGCCCGGACAACACCGCCCTGGGAAATCAGATTGAAAACTATCGCGACCAGATTCGCCAACTCCAGGCGCAGCTCGACGCCACCGACAAGAAGATCGACGACCTGCGGAACTTCAAGGCCGACAATACTTCTTCTTCTGGCGGCATCAATCCCAATCATGGATATTCCATGACGCCCATCCCCGATCAGATCAAGCAGCTCGAAGAAAAGAAGAAACAGATCCAGGAGAAGATGGACGCCGTCTCGGACGAGGCCCGCAAAAAAGGGATTGAGCCCGGACAGCTTCGCTAATCTCTTCGACATGCGCAGCGCATCGCTGTAAAATTTACGGGCCCGACCGGTGCGGGCACGTATGGACCGCCGTCGGCACAGCTTCGGAGTTATCCGCCTTCTCTTTCTTCTGGTTGTGGTGGCGTGGCTCGCTCCTCCTGCCTCCACTTCTCCTCGTGCGCAGAACACTGCCTCGGACCTCGCCGGAAATCCTGTGGACCCGCTGAGATCGGCAGGCGGGAAGATTGTAGTGCTGGTGTTTGTGCGGACGGATTGCCCGGTTTCGAACCGCTACGCGCCAACGATCCAGAAACTAAGTCTGGAACACGCGGGGAAAGCTCTGTTTTGGCTGGTTTACCCGGGCAAATCGGAGTCGGCGGAAGCCATCCGCAAGCATCAGCGGGAGTACGGCTACAAGATTCCTGCGCTGCGCGATCCGCGGCATGTGCTTGTAAAAGAGGGCCAGGTAGAAATCACGCCGGAGGTCGCGGTGTTTGATACGGGGAGGCGGCTCGTTTATCACGGCCGGATCGATAATCTCTACGAGGATATCGGGCGCGCGCGGAGCGCTGCCACGACGCACGAGCTGGAAGACGCGATTGCCGCGGCGCTCAGTGGAAAAAGTTTGACCGTGGACGCGGCTCATGGCGTGGGATGCTACATATCGGACCTGGAATGACCCGCGCGTCACAAACGCTTTCCGGATTTTTTCTCCTTCTGGCAGTCGCATCCGCGGGGCTTGCCGCGCGTCACTCCAGGGCCACGCGAGCGCCCGCTCCCAAGGCTGCGCCGGCCGAGCCGCAGATCACCTTCGACCGGGATATTGCCCCCATTGTCTTTCGCAATTGCGCGCCGTGTCATCATCCCGGGGAGGCCGGGCCCTTCCCGCTGCTTACCTACACGGATGTAAAAACGCATGGGAAGCAGATCGCCTTCGTCACCAGGAAACGCATCATGCCGCCGTGGCTGCCGGAGCCGGGCGAGTTGAAGTTTAGGGATGAGCTTCGCTTAGAGGACGCGGAAATCGCGCTGATCGAATCGTGGGTGGACCAGGGCGAGATCGAGGGAAACGCCGCCGAGCTTCCTCCTCGGCCCGCATTTACGGCGGGCTGGCAGCTCGGCAAGCCCGACGTGATTCTCCGGGCGGAAAAACCGTATTTGCTTCCCGCGAGCGGCAGCGATTCGTACTGGAATTTTGTGTTTCGCACGCCGGTGCATCGCTCGCGGTGGCTGAAAGCGATTGAAATCCGCCCCGGAGACAAACGGCTCGTGCATCATGCGAATGTTCTGGTGGATCGCGAAGAGTCCGGTCGCAGGCTTGAAAAAGAACCGGGGGCGGGATTCGGCGGAATGGAGCTCATCATCGAGTCGGAAGCTTTCGATCCTGACAGCCATTTTCTTTTCTGGAAGCCGGGCTCGCCGCCTTATGTCGAGCCGGACGGCATGGCATTGCGGCTGGACAAAAATACGGATCTGGTTCTGAACACACATCTTCAGCCATCCGGAAAGCCGGAGCTGATTCAGCCGGCACTGGGGCTCTACTTCACGGACAAGCCGGCGACGATGCATCCCATCCTGCTGCAACTCGACAAGGACCGGATGCTGGACATTCCGCCGGGCGCGAAGAATTTCCTGGTGTCCGATGATTTTACGCTGCCGGTGGATTCCAGCGTTTTGGCCATTTATCCGCACGCGCACTACCTAGGAAAAGACTTGCTGGCGCTTGCGACGCTGCCCGATGGAACGAAGAAAACTCTGATTCACATCGGGAGCTGGGATTTGAACTGGCAGGCCGTCTACCGCTACGCGGAGCCTGTGGATTTGCCGGCGGGAACGACAATCTCGATGCGCTTCACGTACGACAATTCCGCCGACAACGCTCGCAATCCGAATCAGCCGCCGAAGCGCGTGGCGGCGGGGAACCGAGCTGTCGATGAGATGGCCCATTTGTGGCTGCAGGTGCTGCCC
The DNA here is from genome assembly GCA_013289955.1 of Acidobacteriota bacterium. GTDB lineage: Bacteria > Acidobacteriota > Terriglobia > Acidiferrales > UBA7541 > Acidiferrum. The sequence continues at coordinate 209,170 of JABCYZ010000005.1, read as the reverse complement.
AGGGAGTCTTCGGACGCCGGCGTCGATCCGCGCGTGGCCATTCAGGAAGCGCTGGCTTTGCACCACATTCAAAATGATGCGGACGATTTCGAAGCGCACTACAACCTCGCGGCCCTGCTTCAAATGAGAGGCGATCTGCCGGGTGCGCTGTTGCAATTTACGGAAGCGGTCCGCATCCGGCCCGATGACTCGACGGCCAACAACGCCCTGGGCGGCGTGCTTTTCGCCAGCGGCCAATTGGATGGAGCCGTCGCTCATCTAAACGCCGCCCTGAAAGGGCGGCCCGATTATTTCGATGCGCACTACAACCTTGGGAATGCCCTGGCTTCAGAGGGTGACTTCCAGGGAGCGCTATTGCATTTCCGCGCGGCGGTGCGGCTGAATCCTCAGGATGCCAACGCCGAAGCAAATCTGGGTAGCGCGCTCGCGGAGACGGGAAATTTGAAAGAAGCACGGCTGCATTTCGAGCGCGCTCTAGAGATCGATCCCAAAAATGAACTGGCGCGCGAAAACCTGGAGCAACTGAACCGCGAGTCACAGAGCCAGCCGAAATAACGTCGAACGGGCCCGCTCGGAAGCGTCCCTGGCACCGCCCGGGGGACCGTCAAGCCAACTCTTTCCTCTGTTCTCGCCGTCCAAGCGTGCATGCTGTTATTATCTGCGGGCGCTTGGGAGTTCGGGCGCGCGGATCACGCAACATTTCCCCAGTAAGGGTGTTTTGTAAAGGCATCGAACGCTTCGATTTATGGCTCACGTCTCGCCCAGCTTCGCGCGCCGAACGATTCTTGCCGTCCTGGTGTTAGGGCTTGCCTGCTCGCTAGCAACGCACGGAATTTCGCGCAAACTGTCGCCGAAAGAGCGCGAAGAGGTGTTTGAAAAAGTCTGGAAAGAGGTCGATGAGCATTACTACGATCCGGAATTCGGCGGCGTGAAATGGCAGGAAGTCCGCCTGCGTTATTTGCCGCTGGTCAAGGCCGCGAAAGACGACGCTGGCTTTTATGCCATAGTGGACCGCATGACCGGGGAGCTGCACGACGCGCACACCCGGTTCAGCTCGCCTGAGCAATGGGAAAATCACAAGAAACACCAGGGCGTAAGCGCCGGTTTCCGCGCGGGGTATGTAGAGGATAAGGTCGTCGTGCTGGATGTGTATCCCGACAGCAATGCCGCGCACGCGGGCATCGAGCCGGGAATGATCGTCACCGCACTGGATGGGCAGCCGATGGAAAAACGCCTCGCAGAAGCCGCGCCCAGCGTTTTACCCTCTTCGACCGAACGGGTCACGAAACTCCGGATACTCGGCAATGTTTTTGCCGGATCGATCGAAACGCCCTTCGCGGCGAGTCTTGAACGGGCTAACGGCTCCCCGCTCGAAGTCAAATTTGCGCGGCAAACACTTACCACGGAACCTCGCGTCACGGCCGCAAAATTGTCTTCTGGTTTCGGCTACGTCCGTTTTGACGAGTTTCATCCTTCGCTGGTTGGAGACTTCAGGAAAGCCGTTGAGGACCTGCGCGCTGCGCCGGGGCTGATTCTGGATCTTCGCAGGAACCGCGGCGGCGTTGGGGCTACGTTAGAAGCCATGGCCACGCTCTTCTTCGACAGCAAAACGCTGTTTGAGCGCCGGATGAGCAGAAAACAGGTGAGCGCCTCCGAACGCGACGGCCACCGAACCGAAGAGACGCAGGTTTTTGTGGGCAAGAGTGGGGCGCAGTCTTATTCCGGCCCGGTGGTCATTCTGGTGAGCGAATATTCGGCCAGCGCGACGGAGGTTTTTGCGGCCGGCATGCAGGACTCCGGCCGCGCGACGCTGGTGGGCAGCCAATCGTGCGGCTGCGTCCTGGGCATCACGCATGACAGAGTGATGAAAGGCGGCGGGGTGCTGGAAATCAGCGAAGTTCTCTGGTTCTCGCCGAAGAATCGCAAACTTGAAGGCGAGGGCGTGATTCCGGATAAGGCGGTCGTGCCGACAATTGCTTCGCTGCGAGAAAAGCGTGACGTGGTCCTGGAGGAAGGCGAAAAAACGCTGCAGGAGTTGGGGGCCCGGAAGCGGACGGCCGCGTCGCGCTGACTCGGGCTTCGAGCCCAGCAGAATTGCGTCCTTCTACTCGACGCGCAGGGCGCGCATGGGATCGATGGACGCGGCGCGCCACGCCGGCAAAACGCAGGCAATTCCCGCCACAAGAAAAAGAATCGAAGCGGCGAAGATCAATGTTACCGGATCGCGCGAACTTCCTCCGGCCCAGGAAGTCACGACGCGATTTAGAATAACGCTCAAAGTCAGTCCGACGGCAATGCCCGCGCCGAGCATGGCGGCGGTAGAGCCGAGGACAAGCCGCACAACGGAAGCGGGCCGAGCGCCCAAGGCCATGCGAATGCCCAGCTCCTGGGTGCGCTGGGTAACGGCAAAAGAGACCACGCTATAGAGCCCCGTTGCGGCGAGCACCAGCGCAAGAGCCGCAAATAGTCCGAAGAGCGTGGCGATAAAGCGTTCGCGCCCCCAGCCGTCCGTGTCGAGCCACCAGGTCATCGTGTGATCGCGCCCGACGACGAGCTCAGAGTTCACCTCGCGCAGACGCTCCTTGACCGAACGAATGGCCGTCTCCGGATCGCCGCTGGCGCGGACAAGGAACGCTTCATCGGTCGGCAAAATAAAACTGTAGGGCAGAAAAATCGCGGGTTTGACAGGGTGATCCAGTGTGTCGTTTTTCGCGTCCCCGACCACACCGATGACTTCCAGCCAATCATCGGGAGATTGCGCCGAGAGAAGATTCGTCTGATCGATCTTCAGCGTCGGGCTGCGAACGCTTTGGCCGATGGGATCGACATCGCCGAGATATTGCCTGGCGAATGCCTGATTCACCATGGCCAGATGCGCGGCACGCTTGGATTCACCGTCGTCGAAGATTCTTCCGCGCAAGAGGGGAATTCGCAGGGTCGAGAGCAATTGGGGACTGACGAGCGTCAGCACGGCTTGCGCGTCCGTCAGCGCCGGCTTCGATTGCACCTCAATCTTTGCGTTGAAGCCTCGAAAGCCGGGGAACCAGGTGGTGGAAACGCCCGCTTCGGCGACTCCCGGTGTTTGGGCTACGACCAGCCGAATCATTTCGTTTTCGTTGATGCGCTCTTGCCAGGTGGTGGTTGCGCCCTTGGGCAAAGCAACGTTCATGGCAAAAACGTGGTCGGGATCGAAGCCAAGCGGCGTGTGCATCTTGGCGACAAACGTCTTCATCGCTCCGCCGGCGCCCGCCAGGAGCAGGAGCGTGAGCGCCACCTGCCCGGCGATCAAGAGGCGGTGCGTGTTGCGGCTGCGTGCGCTGCCAGTAAGCCTCAGGCTGCTGGCCTGGATGAGCGCGCCGAGCTGGGGACGTGATAACTGATACGCGGGGGATATGCCGAAGAGGATTCCGGTGAGCAGGGCGATTCCGGCGCTGAAAATCAGCACCATGCCGTTCACGTGGATCGCGGCCTCGTGCGGAAACGAATAGTAGGGGAGCATCGTCGAAAGAGCCTTCACGCCCCAATAGGCGGCCAGGACGCCGAGAGCTGCGCCCGTCACCGAAAGAAGAACGGATTCGGTGAGCAGCTGGCGGATCAGCCGGCCGCGTCCCGCGCCCATCGAAGTGCGCACGGCGAGTTCGTGCTGGCGCGCCGTTCCGCGAGCGAGCAAAAGGATCGAGACGTTGGCGCAACCGATGAGAAGGAGCAGGACGACGGCGCCGAACAAGAAGACGAGTGTTCCTGCGAAGCGGCCGAGAACTTCTTCATTGAGAGAGACAATCTTGGCGCGCATATCCTGCGGATAATTTTTCGGATCGTCTTTCGCAAAACGGTCCACCAGCGCTTGCATCTCGGCCTGTGCGGCAGGATATTTCGTTCCAGGCTTCAGCTTTATGAAAGAGTTCCAGTAATAGTGCGGATCGGCGTTCGGCAGGGCGGGCAGGTAGACATCATCATCACCCCATGTGAAACGCGGCGGGACGACGCCGATGATCGTGTAGGGCTTGTGGTCCAGCTCGATCGACTTTCCAATGACATCGTGGCTCGCACCGTACTGGTGTTGCCAGAAGAGATAGCTGAGGACGGCAACCGGCTCGGGGTTGCCGCCGGGGGCATCCGCAGTAGTAAACTCGCGGCCAAGCAACGGCGGGACGCCCATGTAGTCGAACATGTTCGGCGAATAAAGGCCGACATTTACGGTGACGGGAAATTTGTCGCCGGTGAGATTTTCCTGCCTGCCGTCCTGGAGAAAGGCGTCGTCGACCGAGGAGGCTTTCTGAACTTCCCGGGCTTCGGTGCCGTTCACGATGAGCAGAGGTCCGCGGCCATTCTTGTCGCGGAGCTCGACGTGCACCATGCGATTCGCGTCCTTGTAGGGATACGGATCTAGGAGCACGCCATAGACGACGCTGAAGATAGCCGTGGTTGCCCCGATTCCCAGCATCAGGGAAAGCACGGCGCTGGCGGCAAAACCGGGCGTTTTCGAGAACTGCCGAAACGCGAAGCGTAAATCCTGCACCAAGGTCCTCATGCCCAGCCTCCGAACGGAGATATACCTGTTAAGACGTTCGGAAGGAGGATTGGTTCCCCGGATGGGAATAAATTACACTAAATTTATCACTCAGGCTGTGCGAGCGACTTCGTAGAGAAATTCCACGTGGGCGCGGACGGCGTCATCGATCCCGGCGACTTTCGCGTTGCTTGATTCGATTAGATAGTACTCATCGGGAGCGTGAGCGCCGTTGCCGTGCCCCATGCCGAAATGGCCGGCAGGAAGATGCAGGGGTTCACCTGTAAACACAAAACCCGGCCAGGAACCGGCAAGACGCGGCAGCAATACGGGATCGATCCCGTTTTTCTTGTAGACGGCGATGGACGCGCGGATGATGGAGGAATCGGCGGGCGTGCTGGTCGGGTCGTACCCGCCGCTCATGTTGACTTCGATGTCGCCGAAGCCTTTTTTCGCGAGGTGTGCTTTCAGGGCGGCCAGCGCTTCGGCTGCGGTCATGTCCGGGACCAGCCGCATATCGATTTTCGCGACGGCTCTGCCGGGCAAGATGGTTTTTCCGCCGGGGCCGGTGTAGCCGCCGACCAGGCCTTCGATGTTTATCGTCGGGCGCGAGCAGAGCAGCTCGAGCGATTCCTGCCAGCTAACGTCGTGGACCCAGTGGTCTACTCCCATCTGCTTTTTTGCGTCGGCTTCGCTCAGGCGGCGCGCCGCTTCCGCGATCATTTTTTTGTCGGTCTCCGAGAGCGGCCGCGCTTTGGCTGCGAACCCTTCGATCATGGGATCGTTTCCGTCGGGCGAGACGAGCGTCACGAGCGCCTCGACCAGATGCCACGCGGGACTGTCCACGCGGGCCTTGTTGCTCGAGTGCAAATCCTTCCTGGGTCCGCGGCCCCAGCGCGCGCCGCTAGAAACCAGCTCGAGTTCGACGACGCCTTTCGCGCCGAGCGTCATGGTGACTTCGCCGTTCAGGCCTTGCGCGGCATACGGCATGAAGACCGAAGTGCATTTTTTCAGAGCCGCAGCGATTTCTGGTTTGCGCACCACTTGCGGAAAGTGAGGCGAGCCAATCTCCTCTTCGCCTTCCGCGACAAAAACAAAATTTACGGGCATTTTCTTCCCCGCGCCACGCATGGCGTGCAGCGCGGCCAGGAACGTTGCTTCAGGGCCTTTCTGGTTGACAGCTCCGCGGCCAACGAGCACTTTGCCGAGCCCGGGCTTGTCGACGAGCGCGGCTTCGAAGGGGGGCGAGGTCCACTCCGATGGATCGGCCTGTTTCACGTCGTACATGAAATAGAGGCCCACGGTGCACGGCGCGCCGGCGTCAAGCGTGGCAAAAATTCCGGGTTGCCCGTCGGTCGGAACTTTCGTGACTTGCTCGAAGCCGGCGTCGCGCAGCATGTGCATGGTAAGCTCGCAGCCCTCGTTCATGCCGCGATTTTCCGCAGCGATAGAAGGCTGCTGTATCCAGTGCTGCAAACGCTCGACGGATTCGTTGTGGCGCTTCTCGATTTCCGAGCGTATGCCGTCCATTTCGTCCCTGGGCACGGCTGGAGCGGCGGACGCGCGCACCCAGCTCGGCAAAGCGAGCGCCGCGGCGCTGACGGCCGCGCCTGCGAGGAAAGTTCGCCGGTCCGCTGCCGCTTCGCCTTCCAGCTTGCTCTTGAATTCCAATTCCCTTTTCATGATTTCTCCCGACGGATCTCTGTGCGATGAATGAAAAAACGTACGTGCTTCAGGCTTGAACTTTCTTTAGGCTGCTCCGGCGCTTCGGGCAGCCAAAGCCTCAACACTTCCAGGGACTCGCGCTGCAGGAGCCAGGAAGGCATGTGCTTCACGTAACACCCTGTGAGACTCAAATCGCTGATCTCGGAGGTCATGCGCGCGCCGGAATTCTCTTCCACCAGCTTCCGGTCGGCGAGGAAAGGGTAGCGCGGCTTACATTTTTCAATCTGTTGCATGATTCCCGGTCTCCCAAGCAGGCGCGTATTCTATCCCCAATTGCCCGCCAGGCGCCCCATAAATTCGGCAGAGGAAGGATGAAACCCAAGCCGCATCTGCGGATATCGGCCAGACTCTTTCAGGGAGAGCTGCTTGCTTTTGCCGGCCTGCCCTTTTGGACAGTCTCTTTTCGACTACCCTGCACCTCGATGAATCTATCTTTCCGGGAATGCCACTCATACTTGAACATAGATTCGTTCACACGATTTCCTGTGTTGGAGGAAAATATGAACCGCAGGCTCGTGCCCCTCGTTGCCTCGGCCGTAGTTGGAATGTTGTTGCCCGTCTATTCGGTGGCGCAGAATCCCTCGCCGAGTGTTGCGCCCGTAACCCCGGTCAGCTCGGTGACGAAACTGGCTCCGGGCGTGGCGCCACTCCCCAGTACAAAGGATTTGCTCGAAAAGTTTGAAACCGTCAGCGGAGGCCACTCTGTCTGGGCCGGCTTCTCGACGCGCTATCTGAAGGGCATCTATCAGACGGAAGATGCTTCCGGCTTTGCGGCCATTGAAATTTTCAGCAAAGCGCCGAACAAGACTCTGTTCAAGATAACGCTCTCGAATGGCGTGGTGATCCGCGAAGTATGCAATGGCAAGATCGCTTGGATCGAGGATCCCGCCGGCGGCATGCATGAGATTACGGGCCCGGCGCTCGAGAGCCGTATCCGGCAGTCCAATTTCAACGACCGTGCCGACGCTCTCTTGATGGCCGTTAACGGGCACGTTCTCGGGACGGAAAAAGTGGGGGTGCACACGGCCTACGTGCTGGAGTTCTCTCCCGAGAAGAAGCTTACATCGAAAATTTATTTCGACACGGAAAGCGGCTTCCCTGTTCGCACCGACGATACGCTCCACCGCGAGGACGGCGACTATAAGGTGGAAAACTACTTGGATGACTACCGGGAAGTCGACGGAGCCTACTTCGCTTTTCGCATGCGGCACGTCGAGAAGGGCAACGTTTTTACCCTGCGGCTGACGCAGATCAAGAACAATGTTCCGGTGGACGATTCCATGTTCTTGAAGCCGGCGTCCGCGCCGAAATAAGATCCAGACGCAAACAGACGGATTCTATTAAAAAAATAAAGCGGAGTGCGAATGATCGCGCCCCGCTTCGTTTTTTGTGATTCTGTTTTCGGACGTACGGTTTTTATACGAGCGGCCCGGATCTAGTTCGCGGCCGCGGCCGAAATTCCTTTCTCGATTGGCGCGCCAATCAAGTTTCCCCACTCTGTCCACGAGCCGTCGTAGTTGCGCACGTCCTTGATGCCCAGGAGGTATTTGAGGACGAACCAGGTGTGCGAGCTGCGCTCTCCGATGCGGCAATAGGCGATGACCTCGCGATCGCCGCTGATGCCTTTCGCGGCGTAGAGCTGCTTCAGCGCGTCGCCGCTCTTGAACGTGCCGTCCTCGTTGACCGCTTGCGCCCACGGAATGTTTGCCGCGCCGGGAATGTGCCCCGCGCGCTGTGCCGTCTCGGTCATGCCGGGAGGCGCGATGATTTTTCCCGTGAATTCATCGACGGAGCGCACATCGACGAGCTGCGCGCCAGACTTTTTCTCGATGGCGGCGAAAACGTCGTCGCGCTTCGCACGAATGGCGGCGTTCGCTGCTTTCACCTTGTAGGAAGTTGCGGCGGGCGAGGGCTTGTCCGAGGTGAGCGGGCGCTTTTCTTCGAGCCACTTCTTGCGGCCGCCGTTCATGATCAGGACTTTTTCGTGGCCGTAGTATTTCAGCTGCCAGAACGCCCAGGCCGCGAACCAGTTGTTGTTGTCGCCATAGAGAACGATCGTGGTTTCCGGAGAGATCCCGGCTTTGCCGAGCAACTCCTCGAAAGCGATGGGCTGCGCAAGATCGCGGCGGAGGGCGTCCTGCAGTTCGGTTTGCCAGTTCCAGGAGATGGCGCCGTCCACATGGCCTTGATCGTAGGCGGTGGTGTCGACGTCGACTTCTACAACGCGAAGGCCCGGGTCTTTCGAGTGAGAGGCCACCCATTCGGTGGTTACGAGTACTTCTGGATGCGCATAGTCAGACATAGTGTTCCCCTTCAGGTTAGACGTAAGAAGAAAAGAGTAGCGCAGATGAGGCCGTAAATCACCCTCTTTTTCATCGACATTCTGGGGTCCACCGCGCTCGCTCTCTGAGGTCAGCTAACCTTATTATTTAGAATAGTTTATGGAACCCTATCCGGCAATTTCCAGCTTGCCATTGCGCGTTTCCCACTCGATCCGCACGACCCAGTCGTAGTGCATTCCTTCTGCCTTCAGCCACGCTTCGAGCGTCTCGCGGGAGTCCGCACGGAACTCGGCAAACATCTTTCCTTCAAGCATGTTGACCAGCACGCGGTCGGCACAAGCGGGACCACCGCCCTGCATGCGTTGCGCGAGCGTCTCCGCGCCTTGGCGCGTCAGGCAGGCGAGCGTGTGTTGCGAAAGGTAGAGTGGCATGAGAACTCCCAAGTTTAGGTTCGAGCCCAAGTATTTCATAGAAGGCGACGCGCGCGCACGCGGCGACGAAGACTAAGATATTTCGCCTCATGGAATTGCTTCGCGGTGAAAGGATGCAACTCGATTTGCCAGGAAAAAATCCGGGACACGACAGTGCCGAAGGACACTGTGAGGGAACGGCCTAGAAAAATAATCGACGAGCTCCAGATGACAACCCCGTTAGGGGGACTCGCCAGCAGCTGTTGACCGCAATGCCAACGGCTTCGAAGCGGGGCTTCCACATCTTTCGGTCGATTTCAACGAATCGGATTTCGGCTCGCGGCTCGGCCGGAAAAATCAGGACCATGGACAAGGACGGAGAGCCTACGCACATTTCACCGATTTTCTTCGATCTTCTCGAGCGACAGTTCCTTCCCCGGGCAGGTCTGAAGCTCCGGGATCATCTGGTGTTTCCCCCGAACGGTTATCAACTCACTCGCAAATCGCTGGCATGGATGCTGCGCATCGCCTCGATGGCTTTTTCGAGCGAATCTATCTCGTGCGACAATCATCTTCTAGTCATCCAAGCCGCACACTGAAACATTTCTCGTTCAGTCCTTCGAGGCTCGATTCTCACGCCGCAGTCCAACGATTTTTTAGACGGAGAAAGGGCGCCTCGTAGTATTTTCTAGAAAGGAATGCCGCAATCGAAGCGAGTCCTGCGGCGCAAACAAATCGCAACGACATTAGCGTCATTTTCCCCAAAGCAGGGTGCGCCGATGGCCAGAGCTTGGAGACGATCGTGTCGTATCCAGCAAAGAATAGCCAATGGATCAAATAGAGCCCATAACTGATTTCTCCATAAAATCGCAGTATGCGGATACATACCAGCTCTCGCCATTTACCTGTGCCCAAAAACAATGTCAGTCCAAGCGCTCCTAGAAAGAATAGTTGAGCCATAGTCAGTAACAGCGAAGCGCCCAGGAGACGACGCTGTGTCAGTATCCCGTACGGCGCCCCGAGTAGAGCCATTGAAGCTGCCACTCCGACCACCACAACAACAAACGAAACAAGGTTCTTCCTCGTGAATTGAGGTAACCGGACAACCATCGCTAATATCGCGCCCATCGCGAGGCCATCCGCCACAAGCCACGTTAAAAATCCCGACCCCCCCGGCCATCCGCGGACGAAATACCAGGCCCGCAATAAGGGCTCGCTGCAGACGATTGCCGCCGCAAGAATCTTCATTGTGCGGCCGGAAAGAAGTCGCACCGCGACGGGCCAAACAAGATAGAAATGCTCCTCAACCGCGAGCGACCAGAGCATTGGGTACGTCATCGGAATGCTCAAGGGCGGAGCCAGATTCGACATATAAAAGAAGCTGAGCACCAAATAAGCGTGGCTCTGCGAAGGGATGAAAAATAAAATCACCAAGAGCGCATAAAAAGCAGGCAAGATTCTCAACGCGCGCCGCGTGTAAAATCTTCGGAAGTAATGCTCCTGTGTTTTTGAATCAACCAGAATTCCCGTTATCAGGAATCCCGACAATACGAAAAACAGATTTACTCCCAGCCAGCCGAATCTCGTGAGGTTTACAAAGAATTTGGCAGCTCCCGATAGCCCTCCCAAACCATTCGACCAGAAAAATCCGTGATAGAAAACCACCATCAGGATCGCCACACCTCGCAGCGAGTCGAGCTCCGGCATTTTGGGGCGAATAATATTCGTCGAATCCATCTGCCTCCGAGTCCGCCGACAGTTCGCTGCTGCACAACAGCTCCCTAAGCGCCGTGGTGCTCTTAGTCACTTCCCTTAGAATGTTTAGTTAAGCAGTTAAGTCCCATTATTCCAGGAAAATTAGTCCTAGAAGCCAGAGTGGCCACGTTCTATTTCTCTCCAGTTCCTGCTCGGGGCGAAGACAGACTTTCTACAGGGCGAGTATAGAGCTTCGGCTGAAGGCCATACAAGACGCCAGAATTGTAGGAACCGGACGCCGAAGCTGAAGGGATGCCCCTTTCGGAATACTTGAGACTCGGTAATAATCACAAGGTCCGGCATAAAGCCATCCTATGAGAGTTGCATCAGTTCTCCCTTCAGGCCAATTCGGAAGACGGCGGCTGCTCGGATTAGGCACTCTCGTCGTCGGCGCGTTCGCCGCGTACGAAGCTGCTCAGTACGTAATCAACGGCGACATAACTGGTTTGGCCTACGCTGCACTCTGCCTCGCGGGCGTGGCAGTCGTCGTCGCGATTCTCCACAGCTGGCGCAACGGCGTGTACTTCTTCTTAAGCTGGCTGCTGTTCGAGGATTTTGTGCGGAAATTCCTCGGCAATAACATGGCGATCTATTTTGCGAAGGATTTTCTTGTCCTGATCGTGTACATCTCGTTTTTTGTGGCCGTTCGCCGAAAAGAAGTGACGATTTTCCGGCCGCCTTTTCTCATGCCGGTTTTGATCTTTGTCTGGTTTGGCGTCATTCAGATATTCAATCCAGCCTCGACCAGCATTTGGTATGGGCTGATGGGTTTCAAAATATTTTTCTATTACGTGCCATTGATTTTTATTGGTTACGCGCTCCTGAATTCGGAGGCAGAGCTGCGCCGTTTCTTCACGGTGAATTTGGTTTTGGTCCTCGTCATCGTTTCGCTTGGCATCACTCAATCCATTCTGGGCCCGAGCTTCCTAAACCCCGAAGTGCAGACCGAAGATCTCAGGGCGCTGAGCAGCCTCTATCGTGTGACCGCGTCAGGCGTCACCGCTTATCGGCCTACTTCGGTCTTCGTTAGCGCGGGCCGTTACGCGGATTTCATCATGGTGGCCTGGATCCTTGTCCTGGGCTTTAGCGGTTACCTTCTTCTACGCCAAAAGAAAGGGAGAGCTTTCGCGTTTATCGCCATTCCGGTGACGGCGGCGGGGGCATTCCTGACTGCGTCTCGAGGCTCGTTCCTGTGGGGCATGATCAATGCCGCGGCAACCAGTGTCGCTTTTATCTGGGGCGCACCGTGGCGGCAAGGGGAGGCGCGGCGCGTTTTTCGCTCTATTCAGCGTGTCGCAATCGGCATCGGTTTGGGAATTGTTGTGCTTTTCTATGCGTACCCGGACGCCCTCATGTCGCGACTCGCCATATACGAAGAAACCCTCACGCCAGGTAGTCCGACAAGCGAACTAACGCACCGAGGATGGACATACCCGGTCGACAACTTTCTAGGAGCCTTCTACTACGATCGCTGGCCGTATGGTTATGGTATCGGAACAACGGCCCTCGGCGGACAATATGTCGCCCGATTTTTTAATGTGAAGCCACCTGTGATCGGAGTGGAAAGCGGCTTCGGGACCCTCGTTGTTGAAATGGGGATCGTGGGACTGATCCTTTGGCTCGTCATGGGCTTAGCTATTCTTTTCGCCGCATGGAGGGTGGTCAAAAAACTCAAAGGTTCGCCGTGGTTTCCGCTGGGGTTTGTGATTTTCTGGTATGCGTTTTTTTTACTGTTTCCTGCAACGTTTGGGGGGATTCAGCCCTACGAAGATTTTCTCTTGAATGCGTACCTTTGGCTGCTGCTCGGTTTGTTATTCCGGCTCCCCACCCTCGCGCTTTCGGCGCAGTATGCGGCTAACGCTCCTGTAAGTGAACCGGCGCGCCGCTGGATACGCTGACTTGCGGCTCGCGGTTGTCTCGCCATTCGTCGACAAGCGCCATGGCACGGAGCGCGCCATAGCGGAATTGGTGGAGCGGCTCGCCCGCGATTACGTCTGCGAGATCCATCTCTATGCGCAACGCGTCGAAGACCTCTCCTTGAGCGGGCACATAGCAGCGCAATCCGGACATTCCGCGCCATCGGGCTCGGTATTCTGGCATAAGGTTCCATCTATTCCCGGTCCGCATCTGGCGCAATTCCTGGCTTGGGTGTTCTTGAACGGGTTCTTGCGAAAGTGGCACACGACCTTCGGCGGCGCTTACTACGATCTGGTTCTGTCGCCGGGAATCAATTGTTTTCATCCCGATGTGGTGATCGTTCATGCGCTGTTTTATCGGTTGAAGGATCTCGCTCGAGAAGAAAATGAGGATTCCAGTGCCCATGCCGGTTCTTTTCGAAAAATTCACCGCAAGGTTTACTATGCGTTCCTGTCTGCGCTGGAACGCCGGATTTACAAGGATCCCAAAGTCACTCTTGCGGCCGTTTCGAAACGCACGGCGGGGCTTCTGCGGGAGCACTTTCGCCGGGAAGATATCTCCGTGATCCCGAATGGCGTGGACACGAAGCATTTTTCCTCGGCGGCCCGGCTCGGGCGGCGCCAGGAAGCCCGGCGGCGGCGTGATTTTCGCGACGAGGATTTCGTTCTTCTCCTGATTGGCAACGATTGGCGCAACAAGGGGCTGTCCACCGTTTTGGAGGCTATGGCGGCTCTTCCTGGGCTGCGAATCAGATTGCTGGTGGTGGGGAACGATACTGCGGAGACCTTCAAGGAGCGTGCCGCGCAACTCGGTTTGGAGGACCATTGCCGTTGGGAGGCTTCAAGCCCCGAAGTGCTCGACTTATATGCTGCCGCGGACGTTTATGTCAGCCCGAGCCGGGAAGATTCCTTCGGGCTTCCTGTAGCCGAAGCCATGGCGTGTGGCTTGCCGGCGATTACATCCGTTTGCGCGGGTGTCGCTGATTACATGCAAGACGGCATCGATGGTTTTGTTCTTCGCGAGCCGCGAGACGCGGAAACACTCAGCAAGCTGCTTCGGCGGCTTCAGTCACAGCCTGATCTGCGGCGCGTTGTCGGCGAAGCGGCTAGCAAAACGATCCAGGAATGGGACTGGAATCGCAACGCCGCCGCAATCTGGCAACTCCTCAAAAATGCCAAAGCGAAAAGTCTTCCGAGCGATTAGACAGTCATTCGAGCAGCAGGATCATTTGTTCCCTCTGCCGAGAACCGCTTTTCGCGTGGCCTCGAGCGTGAACGCAAGCGTTTCCTTCGGAATGCCTGTAACGAACGGACCGACCAGCCAGCCAAGACCGGTCGGAATGTCGCGGGTAAGCGACGCCGCCTCGCTCTGCACGTAAACGCCTCCGTCGCGTTCCTCCATCCGCCACCAGGTTTCCATGCGCCACAAAAAACCGCCATTATCGCCGGGCTGCCTTTCGCGTTCGTCGCTCTTCCCGGGATTTTCGACTTCGGCGATGCGTACCGCGGAGCTGCGGCTGTGAGCACGGCCGGGAGCGTCGTGAAAATAGCGCACGTCGTGCTCGGTATCGAGCACCACGGTGATGACCTTGTGCCGCCGGAAGCGGAGGAACACGCGAAAGTGGTCGCCGTCGTGGGACTCGATCTTGGAGCGCTCCACATCCGGCGAATAAATGGTCGACTGGTGGTCGTAGTCCTCAAGCACGCCTAGAACGTCATCGAGCTTCGCGCCTGGAATGAAAACCACGCCCACCCAGTGATGAATCATTCCTCCTGGGCAGACAATGGGCTTGCCGTTGTCGAGGGTCGTCAGCTGGTGGACTTGTACCTCGCCGCGCTTCAGGCTGGCGTAAGCTTCCGGGCGCCCGGGCTCGCCGAGCGAATCAATCCACAAGAGACGGGAGCCGCGCTTCAGTTCGGCTTCATTGCGCTCTTCGGTCAGATGTTCATAGCGATCGAAGGCGGAAACGGTTTCAGAGCGCAATCTGGTCGGGGCCGGATCTCCGGTTGGATCCGATTGCGCGAGGGATATGGATCCTGCGACCAGAATCGCCGAGAGGACACTCGTGGCGACAAGCGTGTCCGCCAATGGCCTCACCTGTCGCCTGAACCATTCACCCAAACGGAAAGACCCTCCCGAAGTCTATGATGGCGCAACTCTTTAGGAATGGAAGCAAGAATCGGCAGGTACGGATTGCACGAGGGCGGCCGATCGTTCGCGTTCATTTCGTCCAGGAATGTCTTCGAGGCAGAGGCACTGTCGCCTTTGTGCCCTTTCTGGCGCACTGGCCTGCAAGGATGCCTTAACGAAGCGCTGTGAGCCGGGGAGGAGAAAATCCCGGCTCAAGTAGCCATATGTGATAGGAAGAGAAATAGTCCAACAGAGGCTTGGTATCAACTCCCGGTAACTCGCGGGCCCAAACAACCTTTGCGTTATCTATGTCCGCGCGGTTATACACCCACTCGCCGGTCCCGACAGTTCCCGTAGAGTAACGGACGATTACAAGATGTTTTCCTGAAAGAGCTTCCAGCTCTTTAAGTACATCAGCTCTCAGTTGATTTCCGGGGTTTCCCCACACACCAGACGGGGCGACGAATGACGACAGCAAAGGATTCTTCGCTGCCTCGCCGATATATACCAGAGTCATGGCTAGTCCAAAGATCGCGATCGTGCGTGAGAGCCCCAGCCCCACAGGCTGTCCGCGATACCGCCATTGCCTGAGGTGTCTGAGACTTTGAATGATCAGAAGAAACGTTATGGCAGTCAAAGGTGCCGCGTAGTGTGGCTGGGACCACACCACGGCAATCATTCCGAGGAAACAGATCAGAAAGGTAGAGAAAAGGAATCGAATCCTGATGTCTCGGAGGAAGAAGACGATGGCTGTAAACGGGAGAAGGAACTGCGGCCAGAGGAAGAAATATATGAATTTAATAGCCACCGACGAAACATGTTCTGTAAGGTGGCCGATACTGTCGAGCCTATTATTCGCCCAATAGCTCCGTTCCCATACATATATGGCTTCCAGTTGGGGATTACTGGAATGCCGGGGCGCCGCAGCGGCTTGCCAGATGAAATGCGGTGCGTTGCCGTAGGTATGGTCATTGACGGAGTACGGGAAGAGAAGCGCGTTATGAGTTCCGCGCCAGTTGTAGTAGCCCATGAAGAGGGCCGTTGACAGAAAAATCAGAATAACGGGCAAGGAAACGATACGAGGAAGAAACTGTCGCAGGTTTAGGGAAGCCTTCCTGCGATATACGACTGCGAGTGTCAGTCCCACCGCAGCACAAAGAATGAAACCCTCAAGGGGGCGGCTGTTTGCCAGTATGGAAACCCCCAGCGCCAACAGAACAGCGTCACGACTGCGGTATCTATGCATCAGCCGAGGCACAGCTCCTATCACGAGCGCGCCGCCAATCGCCGGGACCGCGCCGCCCCAATAGCTGTTGGCCCAGTAACTGAGACTTCCTAAACGAAGGGCGACAAATAAGGCTCCTAAAAAGGCCCATCGCTGCGGTAACCAACCGCGTAATGACCAGAGGACCGCCACGGACATAACGGACACGCTGAGCAACACCCCAATCCAAGGATGACCTAGAGCCTGCCCCACCGCGAGAATTGCGCCCTGGGCCGGAGGGTACTTGGACATGTAGGTAGGCACTTGATTGACGTGAATGGTCTCGAAGAAAATCCACATTGGATGTGTCGGATTCGTGAGTTTCCCATGGGCGAAGGTGTCAGAAGCAAGCAGATAACTAAACTCGTCATGAATGCCCGGTACAGGAATCGGAATCATCCACAGCAGGCAAAGTCTTAAAAGCACGGGTAACAACGCCAGTGTAAGTACTGCGGCCCTAGTGTTTTGAGCTACCCGGGTGCCGAATCGCTCCGCAGTGGCGAAAACCCCATGGAACGCCAGAGGTCGCTTCCACGCAGCCAGCAGGGCGAGAACAAAAACCGGAACAGGTGCGAGGTCTGAGACCGCCGAGCGGGAATGAAGGAATGAAAATGCCATCTGTCAGAGGGACAGTCTACTAGCGATCCCAAGTGGGAACGGCTTGTTTTTTGAGTCAGAAACGCGGAAAGCAGAAAATGGAAGTATCAACCTGATGCAATTCCTTGAAAAAAGCGCGGTCTCGAATTTGACAGCTGGCCCTATCTTCGTGTTTGTTCGGGCACTAGCAAATCCCTCACCGAAGATTCCGTTCGCGTTGCGCTAAGATTGTAGAAACAGGGCCGTTTCGCCACCTCCCTACCTGCCCGTTCCAGGAATGTTTTGGAGCTTTTAGTAGAGGGTTCAGGTGCCGACGGCGGGAGATCGAAGAAAGAGTGGCGGGTTGGGTAGCTCGCACACGGCCCCTTGCGGAGCCGCTGTCCCCGCGCGGCCCCCAACCCGTTCCTAGAAGCCTACGCGTCCGATATGGGGCCCTCAATGGGCCGCTAGAGCCACTGAGCGGAGTACCGTGGTCGTGGTACTAGACCATCTTTCGGTCGCTCGCCGCGTATCCTATCTAAGGCGTTTATTCAGAGTGTTATACGAAGCCGAAAAGCCTCCGGCGAGCCTTTAAAAAGTACTAGTTTGGGCCATTAACTCCACTCAGAAACCCGCCCAGATGCCCGGTCAGCGCGATGACCGCCACTGCCACTGTTTCCAGGGCCAAGCGAAAGCCGGGAAGTCTTTCGGTTGACAGACGTTGCGCGCGCAGCTGCAGTCCCCAGGAAATCCAGATGAGGACCGCCGAGGTTGATCCTAAAACCAAATGCATGAGCAGAATGCCTTTCAGTTTTTGCCCCTCGAGCTGAAACTGCCAGGCGAGCAGCCCCGTGACGACCACGGGCACCACCGAAATCGCCGCCCCCAGCAGATTGTAATAAGCTACCGCGCGAAGCGCCCGCCGCTTGGCGCTTTGGGAGAGAAAATCAAAGATTACCCCGGCAATAAATAAAGCGATGGGAAAGTGGATCAGCACGACGTGCTGCGCGTGCCTGGCAAGCAATGCCGCTCGTAGGTCAAAGGGGTTCAAGTTCGCTCCTCTGTTTGCTCTCGCTCACTCGACGACCACTTTTCCCGTCATCTTCGGATGGATGGAGCAAAAGTAGGGATACTCTCCTGGCTTGGTAAACGTAAATGAGAACTTGTCGTCGGTGTCGAGCACCTTGGACTTGAACACTTTGTCCGGGCTGACCACGGTGTGCGGAATGTCGTCGCGATTGATCCAAGTAACGGTTGTTCCCACCGGCACGGTGATCGCCGCCGGGCCAAAAACGAAATTGTCGATTTTCACTTCGGCGGTTGTTGCAGGTTTTTCCCCGACACTCGCCGCGATGCTCTTACGCTCCAGAACGCTTCCGGCCAGGACCATCACGGCCAGCGCCAGAAAACTCGGAATGAACACACTTCTTCTCATGATTTTTCTCCCTCTCTTTTTATTTTGAAATCTGCTTCCCGGGTTCTTTTCGCGGTCAGGCCAGCGTCGAATCCACTACCGCCAGCGCGTGCTGCCCGCGTACGTAGTTCACATCCGTGATGCCTAATACGCTCCGCAACTGCTCGGCTGGCACTTTCATCGGTCCCGGCGAAGGCGCCTCTCCGGGTTTTGGCTGCGGGAACGCAGTCGAGCACGCCGTGTGAAAAGTCACATTTCCCTCGACCTTCTGCATGGTCTGATGAATGTGGCCGTTAAGAACGGTGACCGAACCGAATTTTTTCAGATACGCGAGCGCTTCGGCGCTGTCCTCGGTTCCCCATCCCCAATCCGGATAGACCGTCCAAAGGGGAATATGTGCGAAAACGACGATCGGGGTGCTGGATTTCAGATGCTTCACATCTTTTTCGAGCCACTCCAGCTGCTCCTGGCCGAGCGTGCCCAGCCCGCCCGCCTTGAGGTTCATCACGTTGACCAATCCCACAAAGTGCACGCCCTTCTTTTCGAAGCTGTACCAGCCTCCCGGCTGAGCTCCTTTGCCGAAACGCTCGAGATATCCCTTGCCGTCGTCGTTCAGAACATCATGCTCTCCGGGAACATAGAACACATCCTTCGACGAAGCACTCTTCAGGATCTGCTCGACGCCGTCGAATTCCTCCGGCTTCGAAAGGTGACTGATGTCTCCGGTATGCAGCAAAAACTCCGGCGGCGTCGACAGCGCGTTGATTTTGGCAACAGCGGCCTCCAGCGTCGCCGCGACATCCGGATTCGCCGCCTTGTTGAATCCCATGTGGCTGTCGCTGATCTGCACGAAGCTCAACTCGCCTTTCATGTCCTGCGGGTTTATCTCCGGAAGTCGGCTCATGCTGTACGATTTCAAAACGCCCCCTTGCATCACGCAGAACGCGCCTGTCCCAGCCCAAGCCATGCACTTCAAAAATCCCCGGCGATCGATTCCATCGTGATTGTGATCGTGCAGGATCTCGTCTTTTGTGTTGCGAGCCATCTTTTCTTCCTCCCGTGAACACACGTCTTCCCAATGCATACGCATGTATGCACTTCCCGCTGCTGCGCATATTTGGCAGGAGCGGCGCGGGTCAGAGAGAGCCAGAGTTCCCGCGCCGCCATGGGACGTGTTTCATTTGTGCAGACCGCGGAGGGCTGCGGCTTATTCCAAATTTGCGCGCTCACTCCGCCAACATTATTTCGTCCTTAGAATCCGCCAATTGGGAATAAAATCAGGTGTGGGGTGGTTTTCATCCATGAGCTCTACGGGCCAGGGGAAAGGTTGGGACGTGTTGGATTCGCAGGACCGGGCTCGCTTCGAGCAGCTCGTGTTGCCGCATCTGGATGCCGCTTTCAATCTTTCGCGTTGGCTGCTGCGAAGCCGATCCGATGCGGAAGACGTCGCGCAGGAAGCTATGCTGCGCGCGTTTCGTTTTTTCCGTGGCTTCAACGGCGGAGACGCCCGCGCGTGGCTTCTGCAGATCGTTCGCAATACGTGTTATACGTGGCTGGAGAAGAATCGCCAAGTGGAGCTCATGACGGAATTCGATGAAGACCTGCACCAACAGTCCGCCGCTACTCCGGAAGCGCTGGCCATTGCCGGCGACAACCGCGAGCGGCTGGCACGCGCTCTCGAAACTCTTCCGGTGCGCTTCCGGGAAGTGATCATATTGCGGGAACTCGAAGGCTGCTCTTACAAGGAGATCGCTTCCATTACCAACGTCCCCATTGGTACCGTCATGTCCGCGCTTGCCCGTGCGCGCCAGCGCCTGCAGCGCGCGCTCACGCAACCTGCCCAGCAGGAGGCGCCCCATGAGCTGTGATTTCTCAGGGACGCTCCTTCACGCTTATCTTGACGGCGAACTCGACGCCATGCGCGCCGCCGATTTCGAGCGCCATCTGGAAACCTGCCGCGAATGCACGGCAACTCTCGGGGCGGCCGAGTCCCTCCGCTCCTCTCTCCAGCATGCCCAGCTTTACGAGACCGCTCCGGCCGGGTTGCGCAAAAAGATTCGCGCAGAACTCAAAGTCTCGGCAGGCAAAGCAAGCGGCTCCTCCGTTGCCGCGTGGCGCTGGCTCGCTGTCGCCGCCGCGATCCTCCTGGTGACCGGAGTAGCGTGGTTTGCCCTGCCGCACTTCCTAGCCACCAGCATGCAGTCCTCCGTTACGTCCACGGAAATCGTCGACGCCCACATTCGCTCGCTGCAGGCCGGCCATCTCACCGATGTGGCTTCGACGGACCAGCACACCGTCAAGCCGTGGTTCGATGGCAAGCTGGAGTTCATTCCCCCCGTGCACGATTTCATGGACGAAGGATTTCCTTTGCTCGGCGGCCGCCTGGATGTTCTCGGCGAGCGCAATGTCGCGGCGCTTGTTTACGGTCGCCGCAAGCATTTCATCAACGTTTTTGTATGGCCGACGAAGGAACCGGACACGCCGATTCATCCGCCCGGCTCCCGGCAAGGTTTTCAATGGGTTCACTGGCGGCATCAGGGCATGGAGTTTTGCGCCATCTCCGACGTGTCTGCGCAGGATCTCCATGAGCTGGCGCAACTGTTCATCAAATAGCGGAAGCCGTTCGCTTCTCAATCCGTGAGTATGGACCTCGATGCGGACCTGAATGTGGGGTGCGCCGGGGCGGGACTTATTGTTTCGGCTTTGTGCTCGAAACAGGCTTCGGCATTTCCTTCGCGTAAATCAGATGCAACTCCACGGACCGCGCTTGCCCCTTGCGTAGAGGGATGTTTCTTTGCCAATCGGAAAAAATGCCCTTCGCGGATGCGCGAATGTCGTAACTATCGGCGCTGAGTTGCGAAATCGTGAACCGGCCGTGGGCATCGGCAAATACGGCATGCGGAGCCCTTCCGTCGGACGATTGATAGGAAACGCTGGCATGTGGGGCGGGCTTGTCGTTCGGACCGATGACCACGCCGCTGATGCTGGCGGTCCCTTTCGATTGCTGTGGCTCGGCCCGGACGTCGGGCGCCGCCACCAGCACAGCGATAAATGTCGCAAGAAAAATAAGCGCGCGTTTCATAGTCTCCGTCTCCTGCCAGAAGTGGGATCGATTTAGGGATCCGTCAGTAAACCAATGGGCCGTTGACACAGTCTTCCTTAGGTCCAGTGTAGGACTGGACGCGCTCGGCATCGACAGTGTTTCCTTGTTTGTGACGCACGGCGTACCTGCCTTTAGGGACAGGTCAGCGGTGAGCCTCCCGGTAAACCCGCGCGTGGCTTTCCAGCATGCGGTGAAAATCGCAAAAATCCAGCGCGCGCTGCCTTGCAACCCCCGCGAGGCGCAGAGCGAGAGCGGGATCATCGAGAATTCGGCGGAGTTCTTCTGCAAGCGCCTCGGGATCGCCGGTGCGAAACGTCAGCCCGCCTTCCCCGAGCACCTCGACGAAGGCGCCGAGGTCGGACGTAATCACCGGCAGGCCTCGCAACATATTCTCTGCAACCACCAGACCGAACACTTCTCCGCCGAGCGATGGCACGGCGACGACAGAGGCGTGCCGAAGCGCGGCATCGAGTTCTGCCCCTAAAAGGCGTCCTGCGAAATGCACGTGCCCGGCAAGCGGAGCGTTCTGAGAAAGCCGTTCAAGAGAAGCGCGCTCGGGGCCGTCGCCGATGACGAGCAGTTCGAAAGCTCGATTCTCAGCAAGCAGAATGCGCGCGGCTTCGAACAGAACGCCAACACCTTTGGTGGTAACGAGCCGGCCCTGAAATGCGATGACCGGGAGGTGCGGAGACGACTGAGGATACGCTGCCGGGGCGGCCACGAATTCCAACCCGTGGGGAATGGCCGTCACTCGAGGAAGCTGCACCAGACCGCCCAGCCACTCGGTCGGGGTGATGTTGCTTCTAACGCGCCGGCACAGAAAACGGCGCAGAAACGTCAGAAGCCAAAGCTTCCCCGAAGCGAACCATCCTTGCCCGGAGTTGCATCGCAGGCATTCCCCATGCCGGCCGGCCATGAAATGTCCCGGACATGGGGTCCCTAGGGGCTCGATCAGAAGCTGGCCGTTCGGGCAAATCGTTTGAAAGCCGTGATGCTCCACCACGACGGGTCTCTGTGCCAGGAGGCCGAGGATCATTGGTGCCAGTGCAGGCCCTGCCACGTGAACCACATCGGAAGCGCGGATCAAATCCCACACTTGAATGAGATTTGGCTGGCGGACAACACGAAAGGGAAGAGGCCCATCCTCAAATTTGCCTCGAGCTGTTTGCGTTAGGAGGGTGATCTCGAATTCCGGATCGCCACCCGGTGGGCCGAGCGCCGCGAGACCACGCGCCAGTGACAAAACGAGCGTCTCGACGCCGCCGACACTCGGCCGAAAGAAGTGGGAATAGATCAGCAGCTTCATTCGCGAAGTTTTTGCGGTGCGGCGGGAGGAGTGTGCCCGGCAGAGGATTCCGGGACTGCGGCGCCGGCCGGCCGGCCTTTCCTCCGAACGGCAATTTCAATCGCCTCGAACGTTGCGGCGATGTTTCTCTCCGGCGACCACGTCCGCATCTGCGCGACCGCTGCCCGTCCGAGCGACCTAAGAAGGGCGCGGTCCCGAAGCGCGTCCTTCAAAAGCGCGGCGAGCGCAGGGACATCACCACAGCAATAAATAAATTCCTTCCGCACCGGGGCAACGAGATCGCGAGCCGCGCCGACGCGGTCGCTCGCAGCCACGGGACATCCGCAGCACATCGCTTCGTTCACAACTACAGCGAACGGTTCGTACTCCGAAGGAAGGACCATCAGGTCGGCGGCAGTATACGCAGCGGGAAGCTGCGACTGATTCAGGAAACCGAGGAAGCGAACGCGCGCGGCCACGCCCAAAGCGGCGGCCTCGGACTGCAGCTCCGCTCGAAGCGGCCCTTCGCCTGCAAAGACCAGCAGCGCATTCGAAAGATCTGCTTCGGCAAACGCTCGAAGCAGATCGCCCGGCCGCTTCCAAGGCTGGAGCTTCGCACAAAAGAGAATAACGGCACTGGAAGCCAAAGCTCCCCAGGACGTACGCACGGCTTCGCGGTCCACGCTTGCGGATTGCCGCATCCACCAGTCGTTGTCCACGCTGTATGGCGTAAGTGTGACTCGTTCCGGGGACAAGCCCAGCGCGAGCATAAGGTCGCGCGCCCCCGACGACGGCACAATCACCTGATCCGCCAAATGAAAGAGCCGTGGCCACAAAATTTTCTTCACCGTGCTCTTCCACCTGCGGCCATCGCGCGGGGCAAGCGTATTCGTGTCCGTCCCGAAAAGAAAAGCGGTCTCGGACGACTTCGCCGCGCGGTAAGCGGTCCAAAATGTGGCGCGCACATAGCCCACAAAGCACAGAACAGCGTCGTAGTTGCCCTCGCGAATCAGCTTCCTGAGCCCGGGATTGCGCAGGCCGAAAAACGATTCGTCGCCCGAGCCGCGGTTAGGAACGTGCGTCCACGAATAGCCCTCGAGCAAAGGCACATCCCACTGCACCGTGGCTCCAAACTCGGGGTCGTGCGCGGCTTCTGCACCCCGCAGGCTGCAATACGCCACATGCAAATCGAATCCAGGATGAGCCGCCATCCGCCGAAAAATCGGCGCCATATATTGGACCGGGTGGGTAGCGATAGCCAGGACGCGGTAGCGGCGCTCAGGCATGACAGAACCGTACGGCCACGACGCCAAACGCGGAAAAAGTGAGGAAGCTTCTTGAGCGCAAAGGGGTGCCCCGAGAGCGAGTATACCCGGTTTCGCGCACGCGAAGGCTGTGCTAAACTGGCCCAGTTCCGCAGGGTTTGCGGTTTACACTAAGTCTCCGCACAGTTAAGCCCCGCCTAGCGGGGTTTAGTCGACTAACCGTCACTTAGGTGGCGCGCGGCCGCACGAAATTTCACCCAACGTGAATCCGGCCTGGCCGGGAGCACGCAAAAAAGAGGATCTGTCATGTCTGGGCATTCAAAATGGGCCACCATTAAACACAAGAAGGCGGCCACCGACGCGAAGCGCGGCCGCGTCTTCACGCGAGTGATCCGCGAAATCACCATCGCTGCCAGAATTGGCGGCGGTGATCCCAACTCGAACCCCCGCTTGCGCACCGCCATTCTCGCCGGCAAAAACGAAAACATGCCGAACGAAAATATCGAGCGCGCCATTCTGCGCGGCACGGGGCAGCTCGAAGGCGAGCAGTATGAAGAAGTCACCTTTGAAGGCTATGGCCCCGGTGGCGTCGGCATGCTCATTGAAGCCGTCACCACGAACCGCAACCGCATCGTCGGCGAATTTCGCCATCTGATGAGCAAGAACGGCGGAAACATGGCCGAAGCGGGAGCGGTTGGCTGGATGTTCCACCGCAAAGGCGAAATTGTCGTTCCCAAGGAAGCGGCCAGCGAAGATAAAATGATGGACATCGTTCTCGAAGCGGGCGCCGACGATTTGAAGGATGACGGCTCCGGCTGGTACATCGTGACGCCCCCGGAAGCCCTCGAAAAAGTGAAGGAAGCGCTGACCAAAGCGGGCGTCACACCGGAGTCTGCGGAAATCGGCATGGTTCCGCAGAACTACATCAGGCTGACGGGCGCGCAAGCCACGCAGATGGTGCGGCTCATTGAAGCGCTCGAGGAGCACGACGACGTGCAGCATGTCTATGCGAATTTCGATATCGATGAGTCCGAAATCCAAGCAGCGGTGGGCGCCAACTAATCTCAACCCCGCATGGGACAGACATTCCTGTTTGTCTCCTTCTTCCACGGTCATCCCGGACAATCAGGATGGCCGTTTTTCTTTTGCCAAGGGAAATAGAGACAAAGCTCTGGCAGGGACGCGACGAACGCCGTAGACTTAGGTCGATGAGGACTCGAAGCCCAGCCGCTGGTTCCCCCGCCAGAAATGGCTGTTTCCGCGTGCTGGGTGTAGATCCGGCATCCGCGGGCCCCACTGGTTACGGAATCGTTGAAAGCGACGGGCGACGCTGCCGCGTGCTCGATTATGGTGCCTTGAAGGTGGCGGCCAAGCGGCAGAAGGAATCCCTCGGCGCCGTGCTTCAGGATGTCCACGCTCTGCTCTGCAGTCTGATGGACGAGTTTTCGCCGGACGCGCTGGCCGTGGAATCCGTCTTTACGGCCCTGAATATGAGAACGGCTTTGCGGCTTGCCGAGGTCCGCGGTGTCGTGCTTTTGGCCGCCGCGCAACGGGCCGTCGTCGTCTACAGCTACTCCCCGCGTGAAGTAAAAGCCTCCGTCGCCGGTTACGGCCATGCGGACAAAAGGCAAATGCAATTGATGGTGCGCGCGCTCCTTGAAATGAACGAAACGCCGGAGCCTTCCGATGCCGCGGATGCCCTCGCCGTTGCGCTCTGCCATTTGCAAGCCGAACAGACCCGGCAGCGCTTTGGGCTTCCCGGCTCGGCAGTCGAGCGGCCGCAGTCCCGGTCTTTTGCCGCAAAAACTCCCATGGGAAGCGGCGGCGCAACTCAAAATATCCTTCCGCGCATCGTAATCTCACGATGAAGACTTTCCTTCTGCGATTCGCTTTGTTGGCCGGTATGGCGAGCGCGTTCTTGAATGCGGCCGCAGTCGCGGCCGCGTCTCCCGCGGATCCTTCTCCCGCCCCGGCCCATGCGAAACTCAGCTACCGCCGCATTTTCAAATCCAGCTCCCCGGAATTTATCGAGATCGCCGTCCACGACGATTCCGACGCCGCCACTTTCGAGATTCGCCAGCTCGACGAAGATCCCGGCGCGTCGCCTTTTGAAGTCAGCGCATCCTTGCGCGACAAGATGTTCGATCTGGCCGCCCAACTGAAGAATTTTCAAGGACCGGATCTGGACGTCCACCGCAAAATCGCCAACCTGGGCGAAAAAACTTTTCGCTGGGAAAAAGGCGCTGAAATTCACGAAACGAAATTCAACTACACGCTAAATTCGGCGGCCGCTCAGTTGATGCAAATCTTCGAGGGCTTGGCCCGCCAACAAGAACTCGTCACACTGCTCGAGCGCCGCATGAAATACGACCGCCTCGGCATCAACGACGCCCTTCTGCAATTTGAAACCGACCTGAACCACAAACTTCTTCCCGAGCCTCAGCGTGCCCTGGCCACTCTGGACCAAATCGCGAGCGATTCCCGATTCGTTGAAATCGGCCGCCAGCGAGCCCGCGCTCTTGCCGAGCGCATTCGCCACCCTAGCTAAACGCCCGATTCTATTTCTTGAGGTTCCACTGCCGCGGCCCGTGGACTCTATTTAGCTCCGGCACTTCCCTAAGCAATTTCAGCGGCAGCAGTGCCGTTTTCCCGTAGTGCTCGCCTTCTAGGATCCGCCCCTGGCAGCGTGAGTGAGCCTGCTCCACTTCGAGAATCCGGACCGGAGTCCCCTCCGGCACCATGATTAGTTTCTGGGCAGCAATCAAGAGAGACAGTCCCACATCGTCGTTCGCCGCATCCAGTTTTTGCCTCTCTGCTGCCGTGGCGGCGTCGGCTGCCAGGACAGCGAACGGATGTCCATCTTCACAGGCAAGTTTTGCGACACGTCCCACCCAGGATGAGGCAGCAGCTTCTTTCGCGGCGACCGGCGCGGCCATCGGCGTCTCCCTAGCGGCGGGCCTTTTTACGCTAGCCAGAAACCTGTACCCGCGCTTCGGGAGCGTCTCCACAAAATGCGGTTTCTTCTTGTCGTCGCCCAGTGCCTGTCGCAGCTTCTTGATGGCCGTGTTCAAACTGTGATCGAAATCTACAAACGTATCCGCCGGCCACAGCCGTTTCTGCATCTCTTCGCGCGTGACGACCTCGCCCGGCTGCTCCAAGAGCATGGCAAGTACCTGAAATGGCTGGACTTGCAGCTTCACCTTGCGCCCGCCTTTGTAGAGTTCCTGGGCGCGCAGATCCACTTCAAACCCTTCAAAGCGCACTAAGTTTGTGGATCGAGCAGGCGTAGGCATCCGAACGATTCCCGGCGATAGTTCCCGCAGCCCGGAAACTATACCACTCCTTTTGCCAATCGCGGCCGCATGGGTGCCCCCATAAACCCCCTATTTCCCGGTACTTGCTTGTTCACCCACAGTCGCCTTGCGGTTCACCCCCGGTGCATTGTCCTTCCTCTCGGGATAGGCGAGAGTTGAAACCATGTTGAGGCGCTGAGCAGTCAAGCGATCCGGACAAGAGACAGGTCAACCCGGACGCCGTCAGCGAGTAGGAAGAAGGAGAGTCCCATGAAAACGAGAGCTTTGGTTATGGCAGGCACGATGGCACTGGTCATGTTCGCAACCACGCGAGTGGCCGAGGCCCAGAATCAGATGACTGTCAATGTTCCCTTCGACTTTGTAGCCGGCAATACGCAACTCCACGCAGGCGAGTATACCGTCAAGGTTTCCGCCCCCACGCACTCGATGATCCTTGTCTCGCGCGAGGACTCCACGGCTTCGGCGTTCATCAACACAAACGCGGCCGTCTCCAGCACCCCTCAAGCCCAGTCGAAGCTCATTTTCAACCGCTACGGCAACCGTTACTTCCTCTCTCAGGTCTGGTCTGCCGGAAACTCCCAGGGGCGCCAACTGGTCAAGTCCGCCCGCGAAAAGGAAATAGCGCTGACCGCAAAGATGGAGACCGAGGGCCAAGTCATTCTGGTCGCAGAGCTTCCCCGTACAAACCGCTAGCTATCCCACCCTAACCCCTGAAACGCCCGGGAATCCGGATCCCCGCTCCGGATTCCCAGCCCCTTTTTTGGGCCCTTTTAAGCGCATTCGACCCAAGACCCCTGAACCGATACTTAAAGGCCTCCCCGCACGTATACTAAAGCAAGACCCACCATGGCTCAGGCGACCACCATGAACTTCAAAGAGGCCGTGGCTATTGCCACCAGCAGCCTCTGGGCGCACAAACTGCGCAGCGTGCTGACGCTCATTGGAGTGGTTATCGGAGTGGCTGCCGTAATCGCCGTCGTCAGCCTGATTAACGGAGCCAATCAATACGTCGCCACAAGGGTCTTCCGCCTCGGCGCCGATGTCTTCGGCGTTGCCAAGACGCCCTCCATCATCACCAACGTCGACGATTACCTCGAATTTCAAAAACGCAAGCGCATTACCTACGATGACTATCAAGCTGTTCAGGAACTCTGCAAATCCTGCAAGGAAATCGGCGCTTCGATCGGCGGCCGTCTCGAAGTCAAAAGCGGCGTCAATTCCCTGAAAGATACGAACCTCCGCGCTTGGACTCCGCAAATGGCCGAACTCTATGATGTCGACCTCATCGCCGGCCGCCACATTACCGAAACCGACCTCCAGCAAGCCGCCCCGGTCTGCGTCATCGGCAACGACCTTGTCGAGAATCTCCTCCCCGGCGTCGATCCCATCGGCAAGGAAGTTCGCTGGCGCAATATTCCCTGCCAGGTCATCGGCGTCGGTAAAAAAGAAGGCTCGGCTCTCGGCACCTCTCTTGACAACTGGATCATCCTCCCGCTCAGCACCTACAAAAAAGAGTACGGCACGCTGGACGATTCGCTCCGCATCACCGCCCGCGCCGGCTCCGCGTCCACGATTCAGGAAACCGTCGACGAGGTTCGCCAGATCATGCGCGGCCGGCGGCATCTTGCCTACGGCAAGAAAGACGACTTTTCCATCGAAACCAGCGACTCCTTCCTCTCTCTTTGGAAAGACATCAGCGGAAGCTTTTTCTTCGTCACCATCGCCATCGCCTCCATCTCCCTGCTTGTCGGCGGAATCGTCATCATGAACATAATGCTTGTCTCCGTCACCGAGCGCACACGCGAGATCGGCCTGCGCAAAGCTCTTGGGGCGCGCAGCGGAGACATCCTCCGCCAGTTCCTGATCGAATCGTCCACGATTTCCCTTTTCGGCGGCGCGCTGGGAGTGATCTGTGGCGTGCTCCTCGCCCAACTGGTCTCGATCCTCTCGCCGCTCCCTAGCGCGGTACAGCTGTGGTCCGTCATCGGTGGCCTTCTGGTCGCGCTGAGCGTCGGCCTGTTTTTCGGCACCTATCCCGCGTCGAAAGCGGCTCGCCTCGATCCGGTTGTAGCGTTGCGATCAGAATGAATTGGATTTTACTCGGCGCGTCAGAAGACTTTGGATATTGGCAAGGCAGAATGAACTGAAACTCAACGGGAATAGGCACTCAGAGCAGAAAAATGGCAACGCTAGGCAAAGCACTCCCGCAAACGCAAACCACGGTCCTCCCCGTCCGCCTCCGGGCCGGTAAGCAAACCGCGCTGAAATTTCGCGATGAAGTCCTTCTGGCTCTGGACACCCTTCGCAAGAATTCTCTCCGCTCCGCCCTCACCATCCTCGGCATCGTCATCGGCATCACCACGGTGATCACAGTAACCGCCGTCATCAACGGCCTGAATGACAATGTCCTCGGCGGCATCCGCGAGCTTGGCTCCGACACCATCATCGCCTACCGCTTTCCCTGGGCCTCGCTCTCCCGCCCGCCGAGCGATTGGTTCACCCGCAAGGAGCTCCAGCCCGAGTGGGCCGACGACATCGCCAAGCTTCCGCACATCAAAGCCGCCTCCGCCTCCATGCGCATCTTTCAGCCGATGTTCGGATCCGGCACCGAAGACGTCCGCCGCGGCCAGTACCGCGCGAAAAGCGTGATCCTGCAAGGCAATCAACCTTCCATCGGCGAAATCTTCGACCTGAAAATCGAATCAGGCCGCTTCTTCAACGAAACCGACGCCGAGCATCGCGCCCCGGTAGTCCTGCTCGGCTACGACACCGTCCGCACTCTCTTTCCCGATTCTCCCAGCAACGCCATCGGCCAGGAAGTCACGATCGACGGCCAGCTCTTCACCGTCATCGGCACGCTCCAAAAACAGCGCCAGGGCATCTCCGGCGGATCCAACCCCGAAGACAATTCCGCCTACATGCCCGTCACGACGCTCCGCAAACTCTACCCCAATCAAAAAGACTACGTCATCTTCGCCAAAGCCAGCGATCCCAACAACGTCACCGAATCCGTCGACGAAATGCGCGACCTCCTCCGCCGCAAACGCCGCCTCCCCAATGACAAGCCCGACGACTTCGCCATCTTCACGCCGGACTATTTCCTCGAGCTCTGGCAAAAAATCAGCGGCCTGATCTTCATTCTGATGTTCGCGGTTGCATCGGTCGGCCTGGTCGTCGGCGGCATCGGGGTGATGAACATCATGCTAGTCTCGGTGACCGAGCGCACCCGCGAAATCGGCGTTCGCAAAGCTATCGGCGCCAAGCGCAACAACATCCTCGTCCAGTTCCTGATCGAAGCCGTCACCCTCAGCGCCATTGGCGGCGTCATCGGCGTCACTTTCGGCTCCGCCATCACGCTCCTTCTCAAATACACCGCCCATTTCCCCGCCGCTCTCTCCGTCTTCTGGATCGTCACCGCCCTCGTTCTCTGCGCCCTCATCGGCATAGTCTTCGGCGTCTACCCCGCCTGGAAAGCCGCCCGCCTGGACCCCGTCGAAGCCCTCCGCTATGAATAACAACTCCCGCTCCCGGTTCCGGCTATTCTTCTTATTCGCATCCGTCGCGTGAGCATCCCGAAATCGTCCTGCGGCGCGAGGGTTTGCCAATCGCAACTTGACTTGCGCAATCTCGTGGCCATAAGCTAAGAATTCTTGGTATGGGGCGCAAAGCGCAAAAAAACGATTCGTTACCCGGTTCGCTCGACATGTTGATTCTGCGGACGCTGTCGCGGCGCGACCTGCATGGATACGGCATAGTCCAGTTCATTCAACAATCGTCCGACAATGAGCTCCTCATTGAGGAAGGCTCGTTGTACCCCGCTCTCCAGAGGCTGGAGCTAAACGGCTGGATCGACGGTGCCTGGGGCGTTACCTCGAATAATCGGCGAGCGAGGATCTACAAGATCACGGCGGCTGGCCGCAAACAGCTGGCCGTCGAAACCCGGCAGTACACCAAACTCACGCTGGCAATCGCCCGCGTGATGGGAATGGAGTGAGGGGCGTGTTACGACGGCTGAGGTATTGGATGGAAAACGCCAAGCGCAGCGAGGCGCTGCGCGAGGAAATGGAACTCCACCTTGCAGAAAAGGCCGCGGAACTGCAAGCAGAAGGTTTGACCCTGGAGCGCGCCCGCGCTGAAGCGCGCCGGCGATTTGGCAACGTCGGACGGAAGCAGGAAGAGTCACGAGAGATTTGGATCACACGGTTCTGGTCGGAACTCGGCCAGGATGTGCGCTATGGCTGTCGCACCATGATCGCCAACAAGGCCTTCAGCGCCGTGGCGGTCTTGTCGCTGGCGCTCGGCATCGGGACCAATACTGTGATCTACAGCTTCATGGAGTCGATTCTGTTGCGCTCGCTGCCGGTCGCCGATCCCGAGTCGCTGGTGGTTTTGAATTGGCATAGCCCGCCGCCGCGGGACGGCAGCAAGGAGTGGGTCCACGTCATGCACGGGGTACAGGGCATGGCGTGGCCGGGCGATAAGGGCGCCATGGTCAGCGGCATGTTTCCATACGGCGCGTTCGAGACGCTTCGCGTGGAGAATCCCGTCTTTTCGACACTTTTCGGATACTTCAACGGACTGAACCGCAACCTGTCGATCCACGGGCAGGCCACGAGCGCCAGCACAGAATTCGTCAGCGGCGAGTATTTTCGCGGCTTAGCCGTGTCGCCGGCTGCCGGGCGTCTGATCGACACAGGAGACGATCGCCCGGGCGCAGCGTCGGTCGCGGTCATCAGCTTTCTAACCAGCCAGCAGCGTTTTGGGGGACCGTCGAGTGCGATCGGACAATCAGTTCTCGTCGACAATGTGCCCTTCACGGTGATCGGCGTAGCCCCGCCGGAATTCTTCGGAGTCGACCCGGCGGCGGCGCCAGACCTCTATCTTCCGTTGCACACAAATCTGCTCGTGGACGGCGCCCAAGCGGCTCGAATGTATCCGGACGGAAACTTCTACTGGATCGAAATGATGGGCCGCCTGCGTCCTGGCGTCAGCATGGTCCAGGCGCAGGCAGTGTTGGCTCCCCGTTTCCATCAATGGGTTGCCGTCACCGCGACGACCGACGGTGAGCGCGCCAAACTGCCCGCGCTGATGCTGAATCCCGGCGCCGCAGGTCTCGGCAGTTTGCGCCGCCAGTATGCGAAGCCTCTCTACGTGCTCCTGACGATGGTGGGATTGATCCTGGCGATCGCGTGCGCGAACATCGCTAGTCTGCTGCTGGCAAGGGCTGCCGCGCGACGTCGCGAAATGGCTGTTCGGCTCAGCCTGGGGGCGGGACGGTTCCGTGTCGTGCGGCAGCTGCTTACCGAGAGCGTGATGCTGGCGTTGCTCGGCGGAGCATTCGGTCTCTTGTTTGCGATCTGGGGCGTGCGAGCGCTGACGTTTCTGCTGTCCAACGGGCACGAGAACTTTACGCTTCACGCGGAATTGAACTGGAACGTGCTGGGGGTGACGGCGGCGCTCTCGGTGGTTTGCGGCCTGTTATTTGGCCTCGCTCCGGCGATTCAGTCGACGCGTCCGGACGTCATGCCCGCGCTAAAGAATGGACGCGGGGGCGGGCCGCGCCGCCGCGCGCAGCACGTTCTGGTGGTCGCCCAAATCGCGATCTCTTTTCTCATCCTGGTCGCCGCCGGTCTGTTTTCCCGGACCCTCAACAACCTGCACTCGGTCCAGCTGGGATACGCTCGCGAGAACATCCTCCTGTTCTCTCTGAATGCGCGCCAGGCCGGGCATCGCGACACCGAGATCGTCGCTTTCTACGCGGACTTGCGCAAGCGCTTCGAAGCGATCCCCGGCGTGAGCAGCGCGACGCTTTCGCAATCCTCGATCATCAACGCCGCCCGCGCCGGTCAGGCGATCAGGGGGCCAATGAAAATCGGCGCTGTTACGGTCGAAGACGCTCGCGTCCTGGCCGCCGGACCCCGTTTCCTCACGACGATGCAGATTCCGATCCTGACCGGGCGTGAGATTGACGACCGCGACCAACCGGGCTCCAGGCCGGTTGCCGTGATCAGCGAGCGGCTGGCGCGGACTTACTTCGAGAACGAGAATCCGGTGGGCCGGAGCATCACGCTCCCGGACGAGAAGCGCGATCTCGAAATCGTCGGCGTGTCGGCTGACGTGCGGTACGGCGGCCTGAAAAACGAAGAGGAGAGTGCAATGACCGTGTTCGTAGCGGTCAGCCAGTTTTCTTCGGACCGAGTGACCTACGCGCTGCGCACTTCGGGTGATCCGCTGAGGTTTATTCAGAGTGTGCATGAGATCGTGCGGGAGGCAGATTCCCGGATACCCGTTACAAACGTGATCACGCAGGCCGCGGAAATCGATCGCACGATCAGCCGCGAAATCACGTTCGCGAAACTGTCTAAGGGTTTCGCGGTTCTTGCTCTCCTTATCGCGTGTGTGGGGCTCTACGGCACGATGTCCTACAGCGTGGCGCGCCAGGTCGGCGAGATTGGAATCCGTATGGCTCTGGGCGCCCAACGCGGCGCCGTGGTATGGATGGTCCTCTGTCGCGTTCTACTACTGGCGGCGGTGGGACTCGCGATCAGCGTGCCTGCCGCGTTGAGCGCGTCGCAGCTTGTCAAATCGTTTCTGTTCGAGACCCAGCCCAATGATCCGGGAACCCTGGCGCTGGCCGGTGTCGTCCTCCTGAGCGCCGCAATGCTCGCTGGCTATGCGCCGGCAAGGCGAGCGTCCCGGATTGATCCGCTGGCGGCTCTGCGGCACGAGTAAGACACGATCCTTCGGGACGAAACGAAAGATGAAAATGTTCGGGCGCAAGTTGCCCCACCACTCGGAGTAGCTACCCCGTGATCCTGAAGCCCCACATCTTGTTTGCAAGATAGCAGAGGTCATTTTAGAATTCCCCACCTGGAGGCCTCACCGAATATGCTTGAGGATGCGACTCCCCCGACCAATCGGCAGTACCTAACGATTTTGCGCAACTTGGTCAAAATAGTGGAGCGGTCGTATCTCCCATTTTTCTCGCGGCGCTTTGCGCGTTACGTGCGAGGACCGGCCTTATTGCAGGCGATTCGGTGAATCCCGGCAAAGGAAACATCCGCGTCACGGCCTGGAGTTTTGCCGTCGTGGCGGGAATTTTGCAGGTGTGGAGCTCTCGTTTTTACATCGAGCCCGACGCAGTAAATTACCTGGACATTGCCTCGGCCTACCGGCGAGGTGATTGGCTTGCGGCAATTAATGGCTATTGGAGTCCTCTCTACTCTTGGTTGCTGCTCGTCCTCAAACAAATCTTTCGTCCTTCGGCGTACTGGGAGTCAACCTTTCTACACCTATTGAACTTCCTGCTCTTTTTACTCGCACTCTCCTGTTTTGAGTTCTTCTTTGGTCGGTTCCTGTCGTTGTTAAGAGTCTGGTTTCCCGTCGTACCGATGGAGGAGGACATTCCCGAGTGGGCTTGGTGGGTGATGGGGTATGCGGCCTTTCTTCTGGCTGCTTTGAGGCTCATAACCCTCAAGAACAATACTCCGGATATGGCTCTGGCCGCCTGGTTGTTTCTCGCTACTGGGTTGTTAATTCAAATAGCTTTAAACGAAGGGCGGATTTTTCTATACCACGCCGCATTCGGTATAGTCCTCGGTGCCGCTTATCTCACCAAAAGCGTGATGTTTCCACTATCTTTCTTATACATATGTGCAGGGGCGAGCGCTCGAGCGGGTGTAAGAAAGCCTGATTGGCGGGGACTGGTTGCCTTATTCACTTTTGTTCTGGTTAGTCTTCCATTTATCACGGCACTGTCCGTTAAGGAAGGCCATTTCACTTTTGGTGAAACGGGAAGAACAGCCTACTTTGATCAGGTCACTGGACCGTCCAATGAAAGTAAGCCGCTTCACCCCATGCGGAAACTGTCTGACCAGCCTAGTCTGTATGAATATGCGGACAGCCTACGAAGCACTTTTCCTCCTTGGTACGATGGAGGCTATTGGTACGCCGGGGTTAGGTTCCGCTTTAATCTTGGGAATCAACTGCGCGCCATTGGACGGTCGATTTCGAGTTATTTTCATATTGTGTCCACAGAAAAGGAATGGATTGCCGGGTGGTTATTCCTGGCTATCTTTGCGGCGGACTGGCTCGACCAAAGCAAGCGCCTGTTCCGCCTGAGTTTTCTCTGGATGCCCTCGCTTGCAATGCTGTCACTCTACGCGCTCGTGCTCGTTGAACCTCGGTATGTCGCAGTTCCCCTCGCGATTGTCGGGATCGTGCTTTTCGCGTCTCTACCCTGGCCACGAATCACCGCCACCCGTCGCCTCGGTACGGCAGTATTTCTTACGATTGGGATCACAACGGGAATCACCTTGATCAGGGGAGCGATCCCAGACCTGGCGGCCTGTCTACACCCAACGCCGCACGTGCAATGGTTGGCGGCGAAACAGCTGGAGCACTTGGGCCTCGCTCCAGGAGATCGCGTAGCCGTTCTCGGTCACACTACGGTCGCGGATTACTGGGCTCAGTTGGCGGGGCTAAGAATTGTGGCGGATGTTCCGGTCGAGGCCGTATCGTCTTACTGGGAGGCGAGCCCTGAAAAGCGCGCTGAAATAGCAGCCAGTCTCAGCGCACTCGGAGTCAAAGCGTTCGTGAGTGCAGTGCGTCCACCGCCGTCCGCCGAATGGCAACCGCTGGGTCAGACCGGCTACTTCGTAGAAATCCTTCAGAACCCGATCGGCATAAAATCGACTTCCAATAAGTAAACTCAGGGCCTGTGTCACACCTCTTGAAAGCGTGCCCCTATTGGCGTAATTGTTATGTGCAACCCGGCTTTCCTTAATTCGGAGTCGCACACCATGGGCAGTCTTTCAGAAACTCTCCGCTACACCTTGCGCATTCTCGCCAGAAGCCCCGTCTTCACCGCCGTCGCCATCCTCTCCCTGGCTCTCGGCATCGGCGCCAACACCGCCATCTTCACTCTCATCAACGCCCTCCTCCTCCGCGATCTCCCCGTCCAGCATCCCGAACAACTCGTCCAGCTGAAAGCCGCTCGCCCCGACGCCAAAGTCCCCTTCTCCTATCCCATGCTCCGGGAACTCGAGCGCCACCAGCGCGTTTTCACTGGCCTCGTCGGCTGGGGCGGCGGCGGCATGCTCAACGTGGAAGCGAACGGCGCCTTTTCTCGCGAACACATCAGCAGCGTTTCCGGCAATTGTTACTCCGAGTTAGGCGCAACCCCGCTTCTTGGCCGCCTCTTCATCCCCGCTGATTCCGATCCCGCCAGCGGCACAACCTCCCAGGTTGCCGTCCTGGGATACGCCTTCTGGAAGCGCCGCTTCGCCGGCGCACTCGACGTCATCGGCAGGCAAATCCGGGTCGAAGGTCATCCCTTCACTATCGTCGGGGTCACCCGCAAATGGTTTGCCGGCATGACAAGCGGCGAGCCGCCCGATGTCACGATTCCTCTTACCGCTTTCCCCACGCTCGTCGAAGGCAACGACTTCGCGATCGAAAATCGTGGTCTGCTCTGGATCTTTGTTACCGGCCGCCTCAAGAACGGCATCACCATCGAGCAAGCCCGCGCACAACTTCAATCCGTCTGGCCGGAAGTCCTTCGTGCCACCGCCTCCACGGAAACTCCCGGCCCGCGCCGTGATCGCTTCCTCTCCATGGGCCTGGAAATCACTCCCGCCGCCAAAGGCTTCTCCACCGGCCTTCGTTTCAAATTCGTGCGTCCTCTCTACATCCTTGCCGCCATCGTCTCCCTGATTCTGCTGCTCGCCTGTCTCAATCTCGCGAACCTCATGCTTGCCCGTTCCGCCGCTCGGAGTCACGAAATGAGCGTGCGGGTCGCGATCGGCGCCAGCCGCTGGTCCATCGCGCAGCAAGTCTTCACAGAGAGCCTCGTTCTTTCTCTTTCCGGCGCGATCCTCGGCCTCGCTTTCGCCAACTGGGGCAGCCATCTGCTCGTCTTTCTCATGACTCGCGATAACGAAGTTCCGGTTTCCTTTGACCTCAGTCCCGATCCGCGCGTTCTCACTCTCACCCTAGCCGTTGCCGTGTTCACCGGAATTCTCTTCGCCCTCGCCCCTGCCTGGCGCGCCTCTCGCCAGGATCCCGCCTCGGTGCTCCAGCAAGGCGCGCGCGGTTTGGGTGGAGGCCCGGGCAAGCTCAGCAGTACGCTCATCGTCACTCAGGTAGCTCTCTCGATGGTTCTGCTGCTCGGTGCGGCCCTCCTCGTCAGCAGCTTTGAAAAACTTCGCACCCTCAATCTCGGTTTTCAGAAAGAAAGCGTGCTGCAAATCAGTCTCTACCCGAGGCCCGGCGGCTATCAGAATTTCAATGCCAACGCCTACCACCAAGAGGTTCTCGGCCGGATCAGCGCGGTCCCCGGTGTAACCTCTGCCAGCTTTTCAAGCCTTTCGATTCCCGAGCCGCAAGCCTGGCACGACGCCGTTTCCCGTGCCTCCGCCGATCCCTCCACCGCACACATTGACGCCAATGCCGCCGAAGTCTCGCCCAGCTTCTTCCCTACGCTCGGTGTCCCTTTGCTAGAGGGCCGCATCTTTAGCGACCTCGACGACGATCATCATCCGCACGTCGCTGTCGTCAGCGCTGAGCTCGCCAGTCGGCTCTTTCCGGCCGGCGACGCCCTCGGAAAAGCCGTCCACTTCGGTGTCATGCCCGATTACCAGAACCTCCAAATCATCGGCATTGTCGCCGACGCCCGTCTCATCAATCTTCGCGACGCCTCCCAACCTATCCTCTACGTCTCCACGCTTCAATATCCGCGTGCCTGGGGCAACCTCATTGTCCGTATCACCGAATCTCCCGACGCTGTCGCCAGAGCCATCACCCGGGAGATCGATTCCCTCGGCCACGAATACGCCTACAGCACAAAAACCGTTGCCGAGGTCGTCAGCGGCCAGCTCGCCGAAGAACGCGTCATCGCCCTGCTCTCCAGTTTCTTCGCCGCACTCGCCCTATTGCTCGCCTCCATCGGCCTCTATGGACTGATGTCCTATGCCGTCACGCGCCGCACTCAGGAAATCGGCATCCGCGTGGCGGTTGGAGCGCAACGCCAAAACGTGCTCTGGCTTGTCCTGCGAGAAACTCTGGCGCTGGCCATCCTCGGCCTCGCCGTGGGAATTCCCGCGGCCCTCGCCGCCTGCCGCCTCATCTCCAGCATGCTTTTCGGCCTCTCCCCCAGCGATCTCCCCACCATCACCGCCGTCTCCTTGCTTCTTCTCCTGGTCGCGCTCTTGGCCGGCTATCTCCCTGCCCGCCGCGCCTCCTCCATCGATCCCATCGCCGCCCTGCGCATCGGCTAAATGGCTCACCGAATCCTGCCTGGTCTCTTTTCCAGAGGTTGCACGCGCCGTAGTCTCCGCAGGGTCGCTAAAGCGTCCTTCGGGTGCTAAACCAGCAAGACAGGTGTACTATGACGCCGCTCAGGAAACTCAATAGGGGATTTCTGCCGAGCCATGAATAAACGCACCTTCCTCAAACTCTCCTCCGCCACGATCGCCATCCCTGCCGTCTCCCGTCTCCTCGCCTGGACCGCCCCCGACAAGCTCACCAACTGGGCGGGTAATCTCGAATACAGCACCGAAAACCTCTACGCCGCCAAATCCCAGCAACAAATCCAGGACTTCGTCAAA
This sequence comes from Acidobacteriota bacterium, assembly GCA_013289955.1. GTDB lineage: Bacteria > Acidobacteriota > Terriglobia > Acidiferrales > UBA7541 > Acidiferrum. Next base: position 170,614 of record JABCYZ010000005.1, on the reverse strand, counting down.
AAACAATCCAAATTAAAAGTCCTCGGCTCCCGCCACTGCTTCAACAACATCGCCGACAGCAAAGACGGCTTCCTCTCCCTGAAGCCGCTCGACGAAATCGTCTCTCTCGATCCCCAGGCGCGCACCGTCACCGTCGACGCCGGCATCACCTACGGCCAACTCGCCCCCCTCCTCGACGCCAAAGGCTTCGCCCTCCACAATCTAGCCTCGCTCCCGCACATTTCCGTAGCCGGAGCCTCGACCACCGCCACCCACGGCTCGGGCGAAAAAAATGGCAACCTGGCGACAGCCGTCTCCGCGCTGGAAATCGTGACCGCCTCAGGCGGAATCGTGAAACTCTCCCGCCAGCAAGACACCGATTTCTTTCCGGGAGCCGTCGTCGGCCTCGGTGCCCTCGGCGTAATCACAAAAATCACGCTCGACATTCAACCCACCTACCAGATGCGCCAATACGTCTACGAAAATCTCTCCTTCGCCGCCATGAAAGACCACTTCGACGCCATCCAGGCCAGCGCCTACAGCGTCAGCCTCTTCACCGACTGGCAAAACCACAATTTCAGCGAAGTCTGGCTCAAAACCCGCACCGAAGAAGGCCAGGCCTTTCGCGCCAAGCCCGAGTTTTTTGGGGCCAAGCTCGCTACCAAGAATCTCCACCCCATCGCCGAACTCTCCGCGGAAAACTGCACCGAGCAAATGGGCGTCCCCGGCCCCTGGTACGAACGCCTCCCCCACTTCCGCATGGGCTTCACCCCCAGCGCCGGCAAAGAACTGCAATCCGAATACTTCGTTCCGCGCCAACACGCCCTCGAAGCCATCCTCGCCGTCGAACGCCTCCGCGAACAGATCACCCCCCACCTGCTCATCACGGAAATCCGCTCCATCGCTGCCGACGGCCTCTGGATGAGCCCCTGCTACCGGCAACCCTGCGTCACCATCCACTTCACCTGGAAGCAGGACTGGCCCGCCGTCCGCCAACTTCTACCGGTCATCGAAAAAGAACTCGCTCCCTTTCAGGCCCGCCCCCACTGGGGCAAGCTTTTCACCATGTCCCCCCAGCAACTCCACGCCAGCTACCCGAAGCTCCCCGAGTTCATTGCCTTAACCAAAAAATTCGACCCAGGCGGGAAATTCCGCAACGACTTCCTAAACACAAATATTTTCAGCTGGCGCTCACAGTGAATTCATAGGGAATGCAGCGGCGAGTGACTCGGCGGTGCGATAAAGCTGAGGCTCCCGCGATAGCTCCGCCGTCACTTCTAATCTGGCGGGAAACGCCGGCGGGCCTTACGCCCAACGCGGTTGCTCATTCTTTACTTGGCCGAACCACACCGAAGTCCTTTGCAATCGGTAGTCTTGCCGGATTCACTTCGTAGTCTTTTGGAATCTCAAACAATGCCGGGTCGGGCTCCTCTCTCCTGATAGCCACGAGTTCCCGTTTCACTTCACTTCCGGCTCGCAGATCCCGTGAATCCTCACGTCGTTCGGGATGCGCGCATAGAAACACCTCCGGAGAGGAGGGTAGGTCCCCACCGGATGCTACGTCCGGCCCGCCAGGTTTTCCACACATTTCCACAGGCACTACAATCCAAGCACCTCCCGAGAACCTCTCGGGCCTCCTGAACTTCCCGTATCCACTCGGACCCACACGTCTCTTCCTGGCTGTTACTATATCTTTATGTCATTCTGCATGTAACAGGCTAGGCTCCTCGTGCCGATCGCCGAGCTTCCCCTTCAGCCAACTTCCCCGCGCTCTCGCCGGGCCTCCCTCCGTGGGCGCCCTCCTCGCCAAATGCTTTCGGAATCCCCACCTTCGTTCGACCGAGAGACTCCTGTAACTCCTTTGTTGTCATACGTTTACTTCGCGCTTCCGGAGATGCCGGGGGCTGGGGTCTATACCCGTGGATGGCGGCCACGTGAAGAGATTCCTCTCCCGGCCGAGAGGCCTTGTCAGCGTCCCCCTTCCTGCATAGACTCCTCCGGCACGGAGACGCGTGTTTCGAGAACCGCAAAGGACCGACGGCGAAAAATGAGCGGCGACAACCCAGAGCAAGGCGGCGATCGCTTTCCGCTGACGCGATGGTCCGTGCTCGATGCGGCGCGCAGCAGCGACGAGGCCGAGCGCGCCCGCGCGATGGATACGCTGTGCGCCGCCTACTGGAAACCGGTCTACAAATATGTGCGCCTGCGCTGGAACCGTCCACCCGACGGTGCCCAGGATTTAACGCAGGGATTTTTTGTGCAGCTCATCGAACGCGGCCTGCTCGAAAAATTCGACCCGGCGAAAAGCCGTCTGCGGACCTACCTTCGCCTTTGTGTGGACAGTTTCGTGAAGAACGAAGAAAAAGCCGCAAGACGCCAGAAGCGCGGCGGCAACGTCCCGCACGCGGCGCTCGATTTCGCCGCCGCGGAAGAAGAGCTGGGCGGCGCCACGATGGATCCCGCGTCGATTCCTTCGCCGGAATCGCTCGAGGATTTTTTCGAGAAGGAGTGGGTGCGCGGGCTGTTCGAGTTGGCCGTCGAGGATTTGCGCAGGCATTGCGAAGCCCACGAACGGCAAAGAACCTTTCGCCTCTTCGAGGAATATGATTTGGCGGGCGATGAAACAATTTCATACGACAAGCTCGCCGAGGAATACGGCATCCCCCTCACCGATGTCACCAACGCGCTCGCCTGGGCCCGGCGCGAATTTCGCCGCGGCGCCCTCGAACGCCTGCGCGAAATCTGCGGAAGCGAGGAAGAATTCGAGCGCGAAGCACGCTCCGTGTTCGGCTGGGAAGCAAAATGAAGTTTCTCTCGGACAAGGCCGTCGAGCGCCTTCGCGCCGGCGGCGACAAACCCGAGCTTGCCGGCACGCGTTACCGGCTGCTCGAACGCGTCGCTCAGGGCGGCATGGGCGTGGTCTACGTCGCCGAAGATGAAAAACTCGAGCGCCGCGTCGCCTTGAAAGTCCTCGACGTCCCGGGCACGGACGGCGATTTGGCCAATCGCCTGATGCGCGAAGCTCGAGTGCTCGCGCGCCTCGAGCATCCGGGAATCGTCCCCGTGCACGACGTCGGTACGCTCGCCGACGGCCGCGTCTTCTACACCATGAAATTCGTCGAAGGCCAGCGCCTCGATATATTCATCGAAGGCGTCGAGTCCGTGCAAGACCGCCTCCGCCTCTTCTTGCGGATCTGCGAAGCCGTGGCCTTCGCTCACGCCCGCGGCGTCCTTCATCGCGATCTGAAACCTGCCAATATCATGGTCGGGCCTTTCGGCGAGGTTCTCGTAATGGACTGGGGCCTCGCCAAAATCCTGAGCGGCGAAACGCAACCCGCTCGTCGCGCCGCCGATCCCGAAGCGACAATTTTCGAGAAGCCAAGATCCGCCGTCGCCTCGAACGGTTCCACAAGAAGCTCGGTCATTACCGGCCACGGCACCGTCATGGGCACGCCAGGTTACATGTCTCCGGAACAGGCCCGCGGAGAAGTAGAAGTCCTCGACGCGCGCAGCGACATTTTTTCGCTCGGCGCTCTTTTAGGATTCATCCTCAGGCAAAAAACATCCGCTGGTTTCACGCAGCGCCTCGACCGCCCGCTCGAAGCTATTTGCCGAAAAGCAACGGCGGAGCAGCGCGAATCGCGCTATTCCGCCGTCCAAGATCTTGGGCAAGACGTCTCCCGTTATCTGGACGGACTCGCTGTCGGCGCGCATCGGGAAAGTATTCTTGAAAAAACAGCCCGTTTTTATCGGCGCTACCGCTTCTTCATCCTGTTGATTCTGGCCTACTTGGCGATGCGCGTGATCCTGCTGCTGGTTTTGAAAAGATAGTTCTAAAGGAAATCCAGGTCCCGTTGTATAGAGCATCAGAGAACGAAAAGGAGAGGCGGAGAAATGAACAAGATCCTGCTCGGATTGCTCCTGGGAGCCCTGCTGGGAGCCATTGACGGAGGCACCGCCTGGTTCACACCAGCCGTGAGAGCCCAGATTGTTGGCATCGTTATCGGCTCCACTCTGAAAGGCCTGATAGCCGGCGTCGCTGCCGGAATTTTTGCGCGCAAAGTGAATTCTGTCCCGCTCGGGATTCTGTTTGGCCTGGCGGTTGGCGCGCTGCTGGCATTCCTGGTGGCGTACCTGCAGCACGGCTACTACCTTGAAATCATGCTTCCCGGCAGCATCGTCGGAATGATCGTCGGATTCGCAACGCAGCGCTTCGGAGCGGCTCCGGCTGCGGCACCGGCCACGCGCTAGAAAAGACCAAAGCGACGTCGAAAGTTTCGCTCATAAATTCCAGGAGGAAGAACCATGTCTCGAGTCATTCATTTTGAAATACCCGCAGCGGAACCGGAACGCGCCGCCGCATTCTACGGAAAGGTCTTCGGCTGGAAGTTCGACAAATGGCCTGGCCCGATGGAGTACTGGATGGTTGTGACCGGCAAGGACGACGAGCGAGGCATCAACGGCGGCATGATGAGGAAGCCCGGCGGCATCGCTTCGACCACCAACACCATCGGAGTTGCTTCGGTGGATGACTCCGTCGCTGCGGTGCAGGAAGCCGGCGGAAAAAATATCATGCCGAAAACGCCGATTCCGGCCGTGGGCTACTTCGCGTATTGCGAGGACACGGAAGGCAATGTGTTTGGCGTGATGGAAGCCGATCCGAATGCGAAGTGAAGTCAGAGCGCGCGGCGTCCGGCCGGAAGCTGTGCTGAGACAAGCGGCGCGAGCGCAAGGGAACACCATGAACGTATCGAAACCGGTGCTGGGACTGGCTGTGGGAGGGACGCTCGGGCTGCTCGACGGGCTCAGCGGATTCCTCGAGCCGTCCCTCGCCCGAGTGATGGGCAGCGTGATCACGTTTTCGCTGTTGAAGGGCTTGGTTTCCGGAATCGCCATCGGGTATGTCTCCGAGCGGCGAGATTCCATGCTCGTGGGGATTCTGGCAGGCATCGGAATTGCAGGGGCGCTCAGTCTTTTGGTGGTCCTCCGCGCAGGGATGGCCTTGTTCTTGGACATCATGCTGCCTGGAATGCTGCTGGGCGTCGTTGTCGGATTTACGACCCAGAAATTCGGAAGGCAAGCGCCACCAGCGGCGAGATGAGTTTCCTGCGGTCGAGTCAGTTGGTCAAAAAAAGAGGAGGAAATCATGAAGGGCAGAATAGGAACGAAAGTTCTGACGACGTTTGCGGCAGTGCTAGTGGCTTTTGCGGTCGCGCCAGCCCGGGCGGGCGGAGACGGAAAAGCCGCTTTCGAGCAGCTGAAATCGCTCGCTGGCCACTGGGAGACGGAGGCGACGAACAAGGAGAAGGCCACCCTGGACCTCGAGTTGACGTCCGGAGGAACGGCTGTGATCGAGAGGGCCCGCGTGTCAGATCGAGGCAAAACCGTGGAGATGATTACGCTCTACTATCTGGACGGCGAGCAACTGAAGCTGACGCACTACTGCATGGCGGGCAATCAGCCGACGATGCGCGCGACATATGCGCCGGACACCAGGACGCTGACGTTTGAATTCGAGGGCGCGACCAACCTGAAGAGTCCTGACGACGGACACATGCATCACGCCGTCTACACCTTCATCGACAACGATCATTTCAGGACGGCTTGGACGTTCCAGAAGGATCAGAAAGACGCCTTCACGGAAGACGCCACCTACGTCCGCAGGAAATAAACAAAGCGCTGTCGGAACGGGAAGCAGTCTTCTTTGCTAGGAACTCTAGAGATCCGAGATCGCCAAAGGGCAGGCTCCTAGCGAGTCTGCCTTTTGCGTTGGGCGGCCAGGAGACGGACAAGACTCCCTCTTCCAGATTTTTGTGCCGCATATAGAATGGCGCGCATCGAAGGTAGGGGAGCGACGCCATGGGATTTGCGGCTTTTCGCGATCACAAATACATCAGCCTTGAAACATTCAAAAAGAACGGCGAGGGCGTGAAGACTCCGGTGTGGTTCGCCGCCGATCCCGGCAGCGATCTCGCTGGGGACGGTGCGCGGCTCTACATTTACACGATTGGAAACACGGGAAAAGTAAAGCGCGTTCAGAACAACGGCCGCGTAAAAATCGCGCCGTGCACGATAAAGGGCCACCCGCTTGGCGATTGGGCCGATGCCAGCGCCGAAATCGTGACGGGCGAAACCGCCTCGCAGGCGATGAAACTGCTCAACAGGAAATATTTTCCCTGGAAGCAGGTTCTGGGATTCTTCGCGCTTTTTAGCCGGCGCGAAAGAATAGTGATGGCGATCCGGCCAGCCTGAGGTCTCTAGGGCGCGTTCGACGGTGACGCCGGACTACGGAGTTTCCGTTCTGCCTCTCCGGGCACACGGGCAACAGGGCGGCGAAACTCACCAGAAGCTTCGCACGTCTTTCTATCCAGAGAGCAGTCCACTCTTATCCGAGCCCGGAGGAGCCATGTGGAACCTGACCCGTATGCGATTTTTTCCGTTGCTGTGCGCCGCGTTCTTGTTCGCCGCTCCAGGAAACGCGCAAACGCCGCCTCCTGCCGTATCCCTGGCGCCCGTGCCGCCCGCGCTGCTGAATGCCAAAACCGCTTTCCTCTCGAATGCCGGCGCCGACAGCGGACTTTTTCCGCATCCTTTCAGCGGCGATCCGGACCGTCCGTACAATCAGTTTTACGCGGCCATGCAGACCTGGGGGCACTACCAGCTTGTTGCGGACCCCTCGGAAGCGGACATAGTGTTCGAACTGCAACTCATCGCGCCTCCCGGTCCCACCAGCGGAAATAAGGTGAACGGCGCTTCGGATCCGGTGCCCATGTTCCGCCTCGTCATCTACGACCGGAAGACGCATTACGTGCTCTGGGCGTTGACGGAATCGATCACGGTCGCTTTCTTGCAGAAGACGCATGACAATAATTTCGACCAGGCGCTCCTGGCCATCCTGCTGGATTTAAAGAGAGTGACCGGCGCACCCGCGGCTACAGCTTCAAATCGCTGACGCGAGACTCTTCCCCGGGCAGATTCTTCCGCGACGCCTTGCTTTCGAACGGCTCTCTCGCGAGGTTGGCCGAGCCGGCCCTCAGTCGAACGGAATGCCGGTTTGTCTCGAGATGGCGCGCAGGTCTTCGACAATGGGCCGGATGAGCGGCACACCGTTTTTGCGGCGCTCGCGCTCGGCGGCGCGTTCGGGGTCGCCCGGGATCAGCGGGCCGCTCGTACCGGGAGCGGGTTTCGTGGCCCGGAAGGTGCGCACGTAGTCGTCGATCTGGCGCTTGAAGGAGTCGGCGTCGATGAAGCCGTCGATGCGCATCGCGCCAAAGAAATGGCCGATGCCTTTGCCAACGCTGCGCTTTGGAATTTCCTGACGCAAGGCGAAGGGCGGAGCGAATGGACCCCAGTTCGCGCCGCTGAGCACGCCGCACAACACATCCACCATGACAGCCAAACCGTAGCCTTTGTGGCCGCCGCGTTCGCGATCGGAACCGAGCGGAAGGAGACAACCGCCGTTGACGGGGTCGTCGGGATTCGTGGTGTTCTGACCCTGATTGTCGATGCCCCAGCCGAGGGGGATGGGCTCGCCTTTGCGGCGAGCCATTTCGATTTTCCCGTAGGCGGCGGCGCACGTGGCCATGTCGATCACGATGGGCGGTTCCTCTTTTCCGGGGAAAGCGATGGCGATGGGATTGGTGCCGAGCATGCGCTCCATGCCCCACAGGGGCGTGACCAAGCTGGTGGAATTGGTCATGGCCCAGCCAATCATGTCGCGCTCGAGAGCCTGGAGGACGTAATAGCCGGCAATGCCGAAATGGTTGGTGTTGGATACGCTGACCCAGCCGGAGCCCGCCTTTTCCGCCATGTCCATGGCGATGCGATTCGCATGAGGACCGACGACAAGACCGAGACCGTTATCGCCATCGACGGTCGCCGTGCTCATTGTTGAGCGCACGATGGAGATGTTTGGTCTGGGATTGATGTGACCTTCGCTGAGCATGCCGACGTAGCTATAGAGCCGAGCTACGCCGTGGGAATCGATGCCGCGGAGATCGGCCGAAGCGAGAACGTCGGCGGCCTGGACGGCGTCGTTTTTGGGGACGCCGAAGTGAAGAAAGATGCGCGTGCTGAATTCGCGCAGGGCATCGCTCGGGAAAATTTTGGCCTCGACGGCTGGCATCGGGGGACCTTTCTTTGGCGTTTGGGCGGACGCGTTTGGGCGAACGGCTTTGCTCAAACGCGGCGTTCCGGCAGTGATTGCGACCTCGATTTTAGCTGCGGGCAAGACCTTAGGCCAGGTGGTTGCTGGCGTCAAGCGCGGAAAGCTCGACGCTCGATCGAAGTTTGGAGGCTGCGGGCGGATAGCGGGACGGGCCCTCTAAGCTCAGGATAAGCACGCCGTACCCGGACAGCGGCGTGAAGCGGTGGGGGATGTCAGCTGGCTGCGACCATTTAAGGGTTGGCGCAATCCAATCCGGGACTGGAAGGCGTGGCGGGAATCTGGTTGCGGGGAGAAGAACTATGCCGGAGAAAAACCTGGTGAGAGATTCGGTTTTGAGCGCGATTGGGAATACGCCGGTGGTGCGGCTCAGGAAGATGGTGACGGCGGGGATGGCGGACGTTCTGGTGAAGCTGGAGTATTACAACCCGACGGGGTCGTACAAGGATCGGATGGCGCTGGCGATGATCGAGGGGGCGGAGGCGCGGGGCGAGCTGCGTGCGGGGATGCGCGTGGTGGAGTGGACAGGAGGAAGTACCGGGTCGTCGCTGGCGATGGTGTGCGCGATCAAGGGGTATCGTTTCACGCCGATATCGTCGGACGGATTTTCGGACGAGAAGCTGCGGACGATGCGGCTTTTTGGAGGAGATTTGGAGATTTTTACGGCAGAGGGCGGGAAGCTCGTGCCGGAGCTTTATCAGAGGATGAAGCGGCGCGCGGAAGAGTTGGCCGAGGAGCCGGGAACGTTTTACACAAACCAGTTCAACAACACCGACGCGATTCGGGCGTACATGGGAATTGGCAGGGAGCTGGTCGAACAGGTGGGCGACGGGTTGACGGCGTTTTGCGGCGGGGTGGGCACCGGGGGAATGATTGTGGGCGTGTCGCGCGCGCTGAAGGAGGCTGGATCGAAGGCGCGCATCGTGGCGCTCGAGCCGGCGGGTTCGCCGGTGCTGACGACGGGGAAAGGCGGAGCGCACCGCGTGGAGGGGATTGCGGCGGGATTCCGGCCGCCGCACTTGAAGGATGGCGATTTTGATGAAGTGCGCACCGTCGAGGAAGGGGCGGCGCGGGAAATGGCGCGACGCTTGGCGAAGGAGGAAGGGATATTCGCGGGAACGTCTTCCGGGCTAAACGTTACCGCGGCACTCGAACTGGCTCGGGAGTTGGGGCAGGGGAGTACGGTTGCGACGGTGGCAGTGGATACCGGATTCAAGTACCTGGCGGGGGATTTGTATCGCGAGTGAGCTAAAAATATGAGTCCCCAGCCTTCGACGGAGTGGAAGGCCGGGGACGATCCCTAGGTCTTAAGGATTTAGGGATTTTTCTTTTTTGGCGCGGACGTTTTTTCTCCGCCCTTGAGGCTGATCAGGGCCAGGAAATCTCTGGCGTTGAATGGATAGCGGCGCACGGACTGTTGTCCGGTGGTGCTCAAGGTAACGTCGACGCGGCGGTTGTTGGCGAGGACGAGGACGCGCAGGTTGTCCGTCATTTGTTTGCGCTCTTCCGGAGTGATGTCGGGATTTTGGGCGATCTGTTCCTTGGTCTGTTCAGCGGTCAGCTGGTCCTCTTCGCCGTAGGAGCGCGTTTCGATGTGGTCTCGGGGAACGCCATGCTCCACAAGGAAGCTCTTGGTGCGTTCGACGCGGCGCTCGGTAAGGCCCTTGTTGTACTCGGGTGTGCCGCGCGGATCTGCGTGGCCGCCCAGGATCAAGTGGGCGTCCGGCTTGAAGGTCAAGTATCTGGTGAAGTCGGCCGCCAGCTTTAGAAGCACTTGTTCCTGACTGCCGAGCAAGCCAGCGGTGGGATTGGCCACAGTCGGGCGCGCCGTCGCAAAGTAGATGCTATGGAGCGAAAGCCTGACTTCCAGTTCAATCTGCTCCGGCGGAGGCGGCGGAGATTGCACCTCAATACCCAGCTCGCAATCCGCGGCCCCACCGCGGCCATCGTCCACATGGCCATCGACGGTGTAGTGTCCGGCATTGATGCCGGTGGTTTCAAATCTCACAGAGGCATCCCGGCCGCGGACTCGGCCGCCGCTGGACTTCCAGCTGTAAGTGAGCGGATCGTTGTCCGGATCGCTCGCGGTTGCGGTGATCTGAACGGTGTCGCCAATCACGACCGTAGTTCGATCCGCGGAGCAGCTCATGGTTGGCGGACGGTTGGGCGGCTGTTCTACAGCGATGGATGAGGAGCAATCGGCCCATCCGCCGCGTCCGTCGTCGACGCGCGCTTTTATGACGTAGGTTCCCGCAGCGGCGCCGGAAGAATTCCATCTTGCTTGCGGACCATTGCCGTCGACGGCGCCGCCGCTTGCTGTCCAGGAGTAGGTGAGCGGGTCGTTGTCGGGATCGCTCGCGTCCGCACGCACCATGACGAAGTCACCGGAGCCGGCGTACACCATCGTTTTATCAGCCGAGCAGGAAACCACCGGCGGATGATTGGCAGGCGGCGGTGGCGGCGGCGGATTTCCGCCGAAGCGGAAGACGATTCCCGCAGAAAGGCGCATGTTGCTCTGCCACTCTCTGTCGACGACGAAAAGAGAGTTGGGATTCTGGAAACGCGTGGTCAGGTATTCCACTTGAAAGAGCCGGAGAGCAATGCGGTGATTCAGGCGGTAGTCGAGCCCGCCTCCGCCGGTCAAGGTGAATACCGTTTCTCGCGGAAGCGGAGTGCAGGCATAGATGGGAGCTGTGCAGTTATCCAGAGTGAGTTCGTCGGCATGCGCTACTCCGCCCAGAACTTGAAGAAATGGGGTGAAGCGGCCGTGGTTGCGGAAAGAGAGGCGCGGACCAAACATTACCGTGAAGACGTTGCTCTTCGCATCCACCACGCGGGAAGGACTGAATCCAGCACCTTCGTTGGTGAACTGCAGGGAATTGACCTTGAAGCCGGCAAAATCTCCGACCAGGCCCCAGTGATTGTTGAAATTGTAGGCAAGCGAGGTGCTGCCGCCATTCATGGATTCAATGCGGTTACTGGTGCTATACGGAATAGCGCGCCAGTAGGAGTAGCCGAGGAAGAGTTCCAGCTTTGGCGTGGAGTCGCCCTGGTCTCTCATGTGGTGCCGGTGCTGCCCCGAATGGTTTGCATTTCCTTCACCCGCCGGTGCCTGGGCGGAAGGCGCAGCCGGCCGAGGAGGCGCTGGTTTTGCAGCAGGTTTGGCTGCGGCGCCGGTAGCCGTGGCCGAGCTCACGGTCTCGTCCTTTTGGGGCGTGTCACCGGGCTTGGGCGTGTCGTGCGCGAAAAGCGCAGGCGCCAGAAAAAAAGCAACCGTCATCGTGGGAAGAATGCGTGTTCCCAATTTCATTGTCGCCTCCAGAATCGTGTCTACCGGCTGCGAAGCGGGCTGATAGCCCGGCTTCGCGGCCGTATATCTTTCTCATCGCGCGTGCGGTGCGTATGAGGCCTGCCTTACGGCGCAGGTACAGTGACGGTGCTGGCGTTGATCGTGGCCGAGCCTGCTCCCCCGGCAGCACCGCTGAACATGCTTCCCGTGACTGCCGCTCCGGTGTTGATGGTGATGCTGGTAGCGGCGAGCACATTTCCTTGGAAGATGGAACCGACGTCGATGGTCGCGGAGGTGTCCACTTGCCAGAAGACGTGACTAGCCTTGGCACCGCCAGCGAGGATTACCTGTGAACCAACTCCAGTGGTGAGCGTAGAACCCATCTTGAAGATGAAGACGGCATTGGGATCGCCCTGGGCGTCGAGAGTTACGTTGTTGCCTGGACCCGCTCCGGAGATCAAAACCGAGGTTGAATTCACATAGAGTCCGGGAGTGAACGTCAGCCCGCCCATGTTTCCCGGCAGGGTTTGCGCGTTGGTGGAGCGGCTGGTGGCGTCATTGAAAGCAGCCAGAAGATCGGCTTGAGCTTGCGTGACGATAGGATCGTTGACGTGAATGGTGCCATTCACCTGCGCCGGCGGAATGCCTTGCGAAGTGCCCGGAGCCAATCCGACGTTGCCGTTGATGACGACTGGGCCCGTGCTGCTGATCGAGGCGGTGGCCATCACGGCAAAGCTGCCCGCGGAGCCGAGGTTGATCATCGCAGGACCCGCGGCGCCGGTTGCCGTTCCGGTCGTGAAGCTCCACGGATCTGGCGGGGTGGAGGCCGGCCCGCTGGCCAAAGCGTTGCCGGACAGGTCTTTGACCGTGTTGGAAATCGTGGCCGTATATTGCGTGTTGGCGGTGAGATTGGCCGAAGGCATGAAAGTAGCGATCCGGCTCGCAGAATCGTAAGTAACGGTGCCGCTGACCGGCGCTCCGCCTACTCCCGCAACGGCAAGAGTAAAGGATCCGTTGTTGATCGTCGTAGGATCCATCGCGGCGCTGAACGTGGCGTTGACGGTCGTGTCGATGAAAACGTTTACGGCCGCGCTCGCCGGGTTGGTGACGGTGATGGTCGGGCCAACGAGGTTGGTGGCGACGCCGGTTGTAAAGCTCCAGACGTAGTTGGCGGCCATGGCGACGCCGGTAAGATCCTTGGCGGCAGTCGTGATTGTGGCTGTGTACTGCGTGCTGGCTGCCAGATTGGCCGTTGGGGTAAAGAGCGCGGTATTGCCGGCGTAGGAGACAGTCCCGGGAACGGCGGCTCCTCCGACGGTGGCCGCCAGAGTGAATGTGCCAGCGGCGGAAATCGTGGACGGATCCATGGACGTGCTAAAGGTCGCGGCCACTTTCTGATTGAGCGGGACATTCACCGCCGCAGTGGCAGGGTTGGTCGAAGTGACGGTCGGCGCGATTGCATTCGCCGCAGTGCCCGTTGTGAAACTCCAAACGTAGTTGGCAAGCATCGCGTTGCCTTGAGCGCTTTGGGCAGCCGTGGTGACCGTAGCCGTGTACTGGGTGCTGGCGGTGAGTGCCGCGGTTGGAGTAAAGATGGCGGTATTGCTCGAGGTGTCGTAGGTGACCGTACCTGGCACAGCCGTTGCGCCGGTGGTGGTGGCCAAGGTGAAGGTTCCCGCCGCCGTGATGGTCGAAGCCGTCATCGGCGTATTGAAGGTCGCGGCAACTTTCTGGTTGAGCGGAACGTTGGTGGCCCCACTCGCTGGTACGGTCGAGGTGACGGCCGGCGGAGGCGCGGTAGTGAACGTCCAGACGTAGTTGGCGGCTAGCGGTGCGCCAGTGGTGTCCGTCGCGCCAGTGGTAATCGTGGCCGTGTACAGGGTAGACGGCGCAAGGTGCGCGGCCGGAGTGAACGTTGCCGTGGTCCCGGCGTAGTTGACCGCGCCTGTGACAGGAGTGACGCCTGGACCCGCCAGCGTAAAGGTAGTGGTGTTGATTGTACTGGCTTCCATCGGCACGCTGAACGTTGCCGAGAGAACGACACCTTCCGCGACAGCAACGGCGTTGCTTGGCGGAACGGTGGGAGGAACGACGGCCGGAGGCGGAGCGGTCGTAAACGTCCACACAAAATTTGCCGCCAGCGGAGCGCCGGTAGTGTCTTGCGCTCCGGTAGTGATCGTTGCCGTGAACAAGGTGCTGTTGGCAAGAATGACTGTCGGAGTAAATGTTGCGGTGTTGCCTGCGTAGGTGACGGCACCGGCCACGACCGTAGCTCCTGGCCCGGTCACTTTAAAAGTGGTCCCCGAGATGGTTGTGGGGTTCATGGGCACGCTGAAGGTCGCGGAAATGGGCGTGTTGACAGCCACGGCGGTGGCGCCATTCACCGGAACAGTAGAAACAACCGTCGGCGGCGGGGCTGTAGTAAAGGTCCAAACGAAATTCGCGGCCAGCGGAGCGCCGGTGGGATCTTTGGCTCCGGTGGTGATCGTGGCAGTAAATAGCGTGCTGTTGGCGAGAACCAGCGTCGGGGTAAAGGTCGCCGTGGTACCCGAATAACTGACTACGCCTGCCACCGGGGTAACGCCGGGACCCTTAACGGTGAAGGTAGCTCCGGTGATGGTGGTGGGATCCATGGCTTCGCTGAACGTAGCGGAAATGGCGGTGTTGACAGGAACGGCGGTCGCCAGATTTGCCGGGATGGTGGAGACAACGGCAGGCGGCGGAGCGGTGGTAAATGTCCACACATAATTGGCAGCCAGCCCTACTCCCGCAGGATCCTGCGCGCCCGTCGTAATCGTGGCGGTATAGGTAGTATTCGCGGCGAGATCAACGTCCGGTGTGAATGTCGCGGTGGAACCCGCAAAGGTAACTACAGCCGGCTTGGGAGCGATGACCGCGGTGCGGCGTGCTCCTTTGGCCAGGCGAGGAGTGCCCGCGCCGCGGGTGACTATACCCGCGACTGGACCGCCCGGTCCGACGAGAGTGAAGGTAGCCGCGTTAAGAGTTGTCGGGTTCATGGGCTCGCTGAACGTGGCTGAAACCAGGGTGTTCACGAGAACAGCCGTGGCGCCCGCCGCCGGGACAGTCGAAATGACGGTCGGTGCGCCGGTTGTAAAGGTCCACACGAAATTTGCTTGGAGGGCATTACCGCCCGGGTCGGTGGCTCCGGTCGTGATGGTTGCGGTGTAGAGAGTAAGAGCGGCGAGCGGAACCGTCGGCGTGAAGGTGGCCGTCGAGCCCGAGTACGTCACTGCTCCGGCCACAGCCGTCGTGCCGGGGCCCATCAACGTAAAGGTCGTTGTGTTGATGGTGGCCGGGGCCATCTGGGAACTGAACGTTGCGGTCACGGTCGTATTGAGAAGCACGCTCGTGGCGCCATTCGCCGGAGACGTGGCGATCACCGTCGGCGATATGGGACTGGTAGCTTGTTCGCGGCCGCAACCAGCCACAAGAGCGAATACTACGAATGCCACCGACGAAAGATTCTTAAATGCGAATTTGCGCATTAGCTTCTCCTCTTTACGCAGTTACGAGGCACCCGACAGCGGTAGCAGCAGCCTCAGACGGATACAAAAACGAAACCTAAGATTTCAGTGGCTGTTTAAAGCGGGAGGGAGGACACCAGCCGTTCAATGTTGATACCAATTAGTCGGTCGCAGCGTCTGTGCAATATTGAACAGGCCAAGAAAAAAAGTGCTGAAAAAGTGCCCGTTTTCGTACTGTACCGCTTGGGTACACATTGGGTTTGTGCCTGAAATAGCTCGAAGAGGGCAGGTGCGAGTTGCGTCAAGTGATCGAAAGAGAGATTCGAATCGGCCAAAAAAAGCGCGAGCGATGGCAGAGAGAGGCCTCACCCGGTGCCGATGTTTTTCGGGCAGCGAGCGAGCGAAACGCGTTGGCCTGCTCGGGTAAGCGTGCCAGTGCGGCGGAAAAGAACTACTCGGAGGCGCCCAGGGGCAGGAAGTATTGCGTGCCTTTGACGGGGTCCTGGAGGCGGCGGAGAAGTTGCTGGAGGTCTTCGTTACGCTCGACGAAATCGATGTCCGAGGTGTTGATGACCAGGAGGTCGGAGGCGGCGTAGCGGAAGAAGAAGTGTTCGTAGGCGTGGGCGACTTCCTCGATGTAGGCGGGAGAGATTTGGGATTCGTCTCGAGAGGCTTTTTTGGCAATGCGGGCGCGCAGCACTTCGGGTTTGGCTTGCAGGTAGACGACCAGGTCGGGAGCGGGAATGCCTGTCGTCAGAGAATCGTAGTAGCGGTCGTAGAGTTTCAGTTCTTCGTCGTCGAGATTCAGGTTGGCGAAAATGCGGTCCTTTTCGAGGAGGAAATCGGAGAGGATCGGGCCGGGAGCCTCGACGGCGAGAGCTTCCCGAATGCGTTTCTGGCGTTCGATGAGGAAATACATTTGGGCGCGAAAGGCGGCGCCGGCTTTTTCCTTGTAGAAGTCGGCGAGGAAGGGGTTGTCCTCGGAATCATAGATGCGGCGGGCGTGGAGACGTTCGGCCAGGATTCTGGCGAGCGTGGTTTTGCCGACGCGGAGCGGGCCTTCGATCGCGATGAAACGGGGGGATTGCGGGCCGCGCTCGGGTTTCGGAGCGCGTTTGGCTGCGGTGGATTCGTTGGCCGCCATTTTGGCTGGACCTCGGCGTAGCCGCGGTCGATCCGGGGAATTATAGCAGAGTGTCGGTAGATTGATGGCGGGAAGCGGCCTTTGGCTGAGAGACAAGAGCAAGAGTCGGGAGAAGTGCCAGCAAACCCGGTTTAGAAGGAAGCGGGGTGAGGAGGAATAGCGGCAGAGGGCTCTCCGGCTCCCAAGCGGCAATGGTGTGCCGGAAATGTGAAAAACTGTTCATGTCGGGGCCTAGTACCGGAGTTCTGAAAACGGCAAACCGAGGTGCCAGAGGAGGGTACCAATAAGAATGTGACCGATGGGCCAGTGCAGACTGCCCTTTCGGCCAGTATATTCTCCGTAGTTGAGAGTGGGGACCGAAGTGCATTAGCTTTCAACGACTGAGGTGATAAATGCTGCTCGCGACGATACTCTTGCTTTACCCCTTTCCGCAGAGCGGGGATGCAGTAAAGGCTGTAGTGGAGCGCCCCGCAGGCGTTTCCATGGATGCCGCAAAGGATTCTTCCCTCTCAAGCGCCCTGCCTTCGGTGCCAGACCCAAAGATCAAGACGGACGCGGAAATAGCCGCAGGTTCGAACGCCGCGGGTGTAACGCCTGCCCTGACAGCGGAACCTGTCGCGCCCGGGAGCGCGCCCCTGGCCGTCAGGCCAGGTAAGCGGGCTTTTAATCCCGAAGACGTTTCGGAGCGAGAAAAGAAGACCTGGTATGCGCTGATCGCGGTTTCCTCGGGAGCGGCGGCGTTTGATGCCTGGTCGACGCGACGGGCGATTTCCGGCGGATACGGGACGGAAGCGAACCCCTTCCTGCGGCCGTTTTCGCACTCCGGGGCGATGTATGCGGCGACGCAGGTCAGCCCGTTGGTGATGGATTTCATCGGGCGGCGGATGATGACGAGCCGCTACCCCATGCTGCGCAAGATGTGGTGGCTGCCGCAGTCGGCGGGAACCGGAATGTCAGTATTCTCGGGAGTGCACAACGTTAGACTGGTGCCCTCGAACTAACCCGCTTCAAAATACAAGAAAAGGAAAAGCGTCCCGGAGAAAAAATCCACCGGGACGCTTTTCCTTTGTACCTGGGCCTCTAGCGTCCGCCCGATGCACGGACGCGTTATTACTTGCCGACGACCACGATGGCGAAGGAGCCCGGCTTCATTTTGCCGCGGCGCTCTCCGGCAGGCGGGGCATCAAATTCCGCGGATGGAAGAAAAATATTGTGGGTTTTCAGGTCCAGGCCCATGGTGCGGGCGCTGCGCTTGGTAGGGACATTTTCGACGACGCTGAATTTGTCGGGGGAATCTTCGTGGACGACGGTTAGATGGCCGTCACCGCAGGAGGCAAAAGCGTAGCCGCTCGATGGATCGAAGGCGGAAGCGTCGGGGCCGTCGCAGATCGCGGGAGTCGCGACGACGGCGCCAGTGTCTGCATTCACTACGGCCATGACTTTCTCATCGCAGACGGAGAAGAGGCGGCGATTCTTGAGATCCATCGAGAGGCCGGAGGGAGATTTGCAGGGTGCTAGCGGCCAGCGGTGGGTTTCCGTGAGTTTTTGAGCGTCGAATTGGACGAGCTCATTTTTGTCTTCGATGTTGACGTAGATGCTGCCTTGGCCGTCGGCTACGGCGAATTCGGGTTTGCCGCCGAGAGCGAGAGCGCCGGCGACCGTGCCGTCGGCGCCGCTGATGGCAGTGGTGTTCTGGCCGCGGCCGTTGAGTGTGAAGACGCGCTTGGTGACCCGGTCGTAGACGATGGCGTCGGGGTTCGCGTCGGTTTTCACAGTGGCGAGAGTCTTGAGGGAACTGAGATCGAAGATGACGGCGGTGTTGGCGCGTCCGGCGCTGACGAAGCCGCGCCCGAGATCGGGCGCGAGCGCGATGCCGTGGACCCCTTGTGTGTCGGGGACGTCGCCTTCGATGGCGTAGGTGTCGGCGTTCATGACGACGACGTGGGAACCGTGGGAAATGTAGACGCGGCGGGCAGCGGAGTCGACGTTCAGATAGTCCCAACCTTCGTCGCCCGGGATCGAAACGGTTTTGATTACGTGATAGCCGGAGGGGCCAGGAGCTGGAACGGCGGCGCGGGAAAATAGAACGCCCGAGAGGATCATCGCGAGCACGAGGGAGCCGGCAGCGATGAGGAAAGCAAAATTCTTGCGCATTATGTTTCTCTCCTGAAAAGCTTCGCCCCCGATGGAGATTGGGCGGGGTTATCTATACAGGGCTCGACCTAAACCCAGGATAAATGATAGGGAGAGATCCGCCGCGGCGGGCCGAGGAAGGGTCCCGGGCCCTTCGTTCCTCAGGGTAAAGAAGCCCGGCCCCTGCAGAGTGCGCACCGAATTATGGAGAGGAGCGGCTAGTTGGTGGATTTGTGTTGTTGGAACCAGCCGGCGACGTACAGCATTTTGGCGATGTGATGGCTGGGACGGCGGCTGATGCCGTGGGGTTCTTCGGGGACGCGGACCAAGAGGGCGTCGATGTTGAGAAGTTTCAGGGATGCATAGAACTGTTCGGCTTCGGAGATGGGGGTGCGGAAATCGGCTTCGCCGGTCATGACCAGCGTGGGCGTTTTGATTTTGGCGACCAGACTCGTGAGTGAGCGCTGCATGTACTGGTCGGTGTTGTCCCAGGGATTGCCGGGGAACCAGTATTTTGCGGTCCAAGGGATGTCGGAAGTGAGGACGAAGCTGTACCAGTTGATGACGGGATAGAGGCAGGCGGCGGCGCGAAAGCGTTCGGTGTGCTCGATGGTCCAGGCGGTGAGGACGCCGCCACCGCTGCCGCCGGTGACGAAAAGATTGTTTGTGTCGATGTAGCCCTTGGCAATGACGGCATCGACGCCGCTATTGAGGTCGGCGAAATCGTCGCCAGGATAGGCGTGGTGAATGAGGTTGGCGAATTCCTCGCCATAGCTGGTGCTGCCGCGGGGGTTGGTGTAGAGGACGACGTAGCCCATGGAGGCCCAGACCTGTTTTTCGAAGTCGAAACGGTCGCCGTAATCGCCAAAAGGGCCGCCGTGGATTTCAAGGATGAGAGGATATTTTTTCGAGGGATCGAAATCAGGCGGTTGCACGATCCAGCCTTGAATCTTGCGCTGGTCTTTTGAGGAATCGTAGATGATTTCCTCGACATGGCCAGGTTTTTTTTCCTCGAGTAATTCCTGATTGAGGGAAGTGAGTACTTTCATGGCGCCCATGTTGGTGACGGCCACGTCGCCAGGGATGTCGCTGCGGCCGTAGGTGAAGGCGATGGGGCCGGCGTGAGCGACGGAGAAAGAGCCGCCGCCGTAGGCGCTGGTTGCGGAGGAGACGTGATCGGCAATTTTCTTCGAAGCGCCATCGGGTGACAAGAACCCGATTTTTGTATCGCCATGGTCGTTGTATTGAAAATAGACGCCGCTGTTGTCGGCGGCCCAGACGGGATTCTGGATGTCGAAGTCGAGTTTGTCGGAGATGGAATGGGAGCCAGTGCCGTCGCGCTTCATTAGATAGAGCTTGGTGGTTTGGTGGCCCTGGAGGCGGTCGTCGAAGCCGGTATAAGCGATCGATTTTCCGTCGGGAGAAATGGCCGGATTGTTGTCGGGGCCTTTGCGATTGGTGAGTGCGCGCAGAGAGCCGTCGGCGACGCTGAATTCGTAGATTTCCGTGTCGAAGCTCTCATGATCGGATTCCGGGTGGCGATTGGCGGAGACGAGGAGAAATTTTCCATCGGGCGTCCACGTGGCGCGGCTGGGCCCGTATTCGTTGCCTCCGTTGGGGAAATTGCCGTTGGTGATTTGGCGCGGGGCACCGCCTTCGGCGGAAACGACGAAAATCTGCATGAAGCCGGGTTTCAGGTAGCCGGCACCGTTGAAGCGGTAGACGAGGCGATCGTACATCGTGGCGGGTTCGGCCCACTTGGCCCCTGCAGGCGGGGTGGGAAGATCGGCGAGGTGCGGGCCTTTGCCGAGAACGAGCGAGGAGAAGGAGAGCATTTTGCCGTCGGGGGACCATTCGATGGCGTCGGGCGATTGATCGAAGTTGGTGATGCGGGCCACTTGTCCCGAATCCATCCAGCGCACATAGATTTGTTGCTTGCCATCGGTGTCCGAGAGATAGGCGAGGCGCGCGCTATCGGGAGACCATCGCGGGGAGGCGTCATTGTGATTGCCGGTGGTGAGAGGACGATGGTCGGTACCGTCGGCATTGACGATCCAAAGATTGGAGTAGCGGCGGTCGGTCATGGGATCGGCGAAGCGGCGCACATACACAATTTTCTTGCCGTCGGGCGAGATTTGGGGATCGGTAGGCAGCTGGATTTGAAATTCATCCATCACCGTAAGCTTGTGTGACGATTCTTGCGCCGGCAGCACGGCTGGATGCACCGAGAAAAGAGCGGCAACAAGAGCCAATCGGAGCACGTAAGGCTTGCGCTTCATAAGAGAGGACCTCCTCGCAGCGGGGAGTTAACAATGAGAGGGAAATTGTGTCAAGCTGCGAAGCCGGCCCGATAGGAAGAGATAATTTTCTTTGAAGTAAAGAGCGAAGCGATCGAGAGCGTTTCCGAGCTGCTTGGAACAACCCGTCTTTTTTTGCTAGAGTAGAGCCGCCGCTTCTTTGGAGAAGTAACCAGCCTTTGTTCGAGGAACTTCCCAGCCCATGGTTCTCGAAGGCGTCACGGAAATGTGCGCAGGGGTGTCTGATGTCTCGTTCGCTCGACGCGGTTCCAAAGCTTTCTCCTCCGGGGCAGTTCTCGGCCCTTCGCCAATGGACGAGCAACTTCCTCCACAACGCTGGGTTTAGACAAGCGTCCACGGGAACTCATGCAAATCAGGCTCAGAAAATGCCCACGTCTGCATACCGTCACCGGACCTTTCTCTCTTTTCCCCGGGACCATATGGGGCGCCGCCGCCTGCGCCGGCGCATTTCGAACGCGATCCTGATTCCTTTGCTGAGCGCCTTGGCGGCCTACGTCATCACGCGCCCGACCGGAGGCAGAGGCTTTACGCTTCCCAAATCCGCCGAACAGGCGTGGGTCTCCGCCCGCCTAAGAACCGAATCCCGTCCATCCGACAGCGGGTCAATAGCTTCCAGCCCGGTTCGCCCCGCTGAACCGGCACGGGCAGGCGCCGCTCGGGCCTCCTCACCGAATGCAGGGATTAGCGGCGCTTACAAGCTGGCCGAAGGCCCGCACGCGGTCACGGAAGTGCCGGATATAGTTCTTCACGACGTGAAGCGCGGCAAAGATCTTCATGTCCGAATTTTTTATCCGAAGGAGCCGGGTCCCTACCCGGTTATCGTGTTTTCGCACGGGGCCGGCGGCTCGCAATCCTGCTGCGAGGTTTTGACGCGGCATTGGGCTACGTATGGTTACGTCACGCTCCAGCCCACACACGATGATTCCACTTTCGAGCGGCGCAACAGCGGCGAGGAAGACATCAACTTTTTGAAAGCGGTCAGCGAAGCGCTGAAGAAACCGGCGCTCTGGCAAAGCCGCCCGCATGACATTTCGTTCGTTTTGGATTCATTGCCTGTGTTCGAAAAACGTATTCCCGCGCTGGCCGGCAAGATGGATCCGGGGCATATCGGCGTTGGCGGGCACTCGATGGGGGCGTTCACTGCCGATGCCATTGCCGGGGCGCTCGTCGATCTTCCCGGACATCCCGCCACGAACTTCACCGATCCGCGGGTGCGAGCCGTGCTTCTGCTGTCCCCACAAGGACCGGGTGAATTCGGCCTTACCGATCATTCCTGGGATCGCCTCACGCTGCCGCTTCTGAGCATGACGGGGTCTCTCGACTTGGGCGCGGGCAACCAGGGCCCGGAATGGAAAAAGATTCCGTTTGAGCGCAGCCAGCCCGGCTCGAAGTATCACGTTTTCATTCAAGGCGCGAATCACATGTCATTCATCAGCCGGAAGACGCTTCTGTCAGCGCATGCCTCAGAAGGCGATTCCATTCTGGGCTACACCAATGCTGCTGCTCTTGCCTTCTGGGACGCCTATCTGAAGGCCGATTCGGCGGCGAGAAATTATCTGCAATCCGATGCGCTCCCGGAATTCAGCCACGCTTCCGTAAGAATTTTTCGCCGTTGAGCGGATGGCCCGCGCTCCTCAGCTTTTCCACATATTCCTCGGGGGAGTCCTTCCGTACCATTGACGATGTTACTAGCTAGTCCCGAAACTGGATGCAGTATGGCCCGCTACTCAGCCTTTCTTGGGCGCAGGGTGGAAGTGCAATACCGCGCCGGAGACATCCTTTTGCCTGCGTCCGGCACATTTGTGGCGGATTCGGGCCGCTCCATCTTTCTCGAACAGCACTTCGAGCAGCGTGGCACAGAGAAGCATTTTCGCTGGGAAATCCCCTACCAATACATCATTCGGCTCGAAGAGAAACCTGAGCCTTCTCAGAATCCGGCCCAGGGGTCTGGCCCCGGTTCACCCGCGCCCGCGGCCGCTCCAGGCGCTGAGGCCGCATCTTCCTCCACTGACAGGAAAGCACAGAGCCCTCTGAACGCTTCCCCTGCGGGCGGCGGCGCGCCGGGAATCCTACCTTTGCAGAATCGTCCCAAGACCGCTTAACCCGCTCCGACTTCGTTCACCCTTCGAAAGACTGTCACCCGGCGATTCGGTTACAATCGTCGCGCTGTACACCCTACACTTTAGCCACGATGGGCCCGTGTTATGGCCCTCGCGCCAAGGAGGCTTTTCGTGAGTCCCGACGACCGCCCGAAGACCAGCATCGGACCCGGAGTAAAAGTTGGCCAGGGAGCGAGTGTCAGCCCCACTCGAAACCTCGGTCCCGGATCCAAAGTCGGATTGATCGGGCTCGGCCTGATGGGCCGACCTATGGGTTTGAATCTGTTGAAGGCGGGCTATTCGCTGACCGTCTGGAACCGGACTGCGGCGCGCGCCGAATCGCTGGTGGCTGCTGGCGCGAAGCTGGCGCAGTCGCCCGAGGAAGCAGCCGCTGCCTCGGACGTCCTGATCACTATCGTCAGCGATCCGCCGGCTCTCACGGGAGTCCTTTGGGGCGGCTCCGGATCGGGCCAAAATTCTGGGGTTCTAGCCGCTCTTCGTCCCGGCAGCATTTACATTGATTCCAGCACGGTTTCGCCTGCTCTGGCCCGAAAGATTGCAGGAGCTTGCAAGGAGCGACAAGTAGCGTTTTTGGATGCGCCAGTGACGGGCGGCACCTGGGGAGCGGAAAAGGGGGAGTTGGTCTTTATGGTCGGCGGCGATGGCCAAGTGCTAAAGGACGCTGAGCTGGTTTTCAAGGTCTTGGGCAAGCGGTGGTTTCACCTCGGACCGAACGGAGCCGGGCAGACCATCAAGCTGGCCATGAACCTGATTCTGGCACTTCAGGTGGATGCTCTTGCCGAAGCACTCGCCCTGGTGGAAGCAGCGGGACTCGAGGGCGAAAAGCTCGTCGAAGTCATGCAATCCAGCATGGCGCGGGCGGCTGTCCTGGACGTCAAAGCCCCGCTCCTGCTGAAGCGCGAGTACCCACCCAGCTTTCCTTTGCGGCTGATGCACAAGGACGTGGGATTGGCTCTGGACCTTGCCAAAGAGTCCGGGGTGACCTTGCCGGCGGCTGCCGCTGCCTACTCCACCTATTCTGCGGTCAAAGCTGCGGCGAAAGAAGACTTGGACTACGCGGCCGTAATGAAGTTCTGGGACCGCCCTGCTTAAATTACTAAGCTGTTTACTATCAATTATTTATAAGGAAATCGGGTTCCAGAGAGAGGCGGCGCTTGGCCGAGGCGCGCTCGCGGGGCCTAGAGCGAACGAACGGCGGCGCGCTGGTCGAGATCGAGAGAAAGATTCTGATCCAGGAGCACGGCAACGTAGCGCGAACAGGTCTTCATTTCCTTGGAAGCCCAGGCCGCGAGGGTGGGCTGAATGGACCTGCAGTTTTTCTCCAGCTTGGCCACAACGGAATAATAGCCTCTAACTTCGCGCAGCCAAGGCGTGCCCATTTTCAGGCGTGGAGACATTTCGTCGCAAATTCCGAGGAGTTTGCCAAAATCGTCGGGGCCGATGGTTTCTGGCTCGATACCCGTCACTGCGCGCAGTGATTCGGAAAGAGGCTGGTTGGCTGTGGTCAGCCAGATCAGACGCCACTGGCTGATGGCGAACTGGACGAGAGCCAACATGGAGAGCACGAGTATGATGACGGCGGTCATGGTCTTTACTTGGAGAGTGAGTATGCCTCGGAGGGACGCGGTTCCCTATAGGCCGCCCGTACCAGGGGGCAAGTACTCGGCGTGAGGCCGGTGGAGGCTGTTTTCTGGTACCGGCGAGGCCCCCGCCCTTTCCCCCCTAGGGCACCGTCCGGGAAGTTCGTTAACGCGTAAGTAACTTCGCCGCCCTAATTTCTGCAAATACCATTGACCGCCACAGGGGCTCCTTTTAGGGTGGAGGGTAACCGTTGGTTATTCAGTCCCTCTCATGCAGATCCATAAGAACTTGGCAAGCTCGCCGCTCGAAACGACCAGCGATCAGGAGATCGCCGATAACCTGCGGAAAATCGAGAAGAGAGATTGGTGGGTCTGGGCCAACTCAATTTTTGTCATGCTGCTCCTGACTGGGGCGCTGATTTCCTTCACGCTGCCTTCGCTGTCGCAGGGCGCGGCACCGCTCTTCCGGATCAAGGTCAGCGAGGCTATTTTGGGCCTGGTGGCCCTTATCGTCCTCTTCAACGCCTACACCATTTACCAGCAAGTGCTGATCAAGCGGCTGCGGCGGCAGCTTGCAGAAAAGCAGCATCACTCGATGATCTTGCGCGAGCTCGCCATGATTGACGCCTTGACGGGGCTCTATAACCGCAGGTTTGCCGAACAGCGGCTGGTCGCCGAGGTGGCGCGCTCTGCGCGCAAAGGCCATCCGCTCAGTGTGGTGGTCCTCGATCTCGACGAGTTCAAGCACATCAACGACACCTACGGCCATCCCGCCGGGGATTTGGTTCTTCAGGAGTTTGCCGCAGCCCTCAATCGCGCCGTTCGGGGAGGAGACCTCGCCGTGCGGATGGGAGGCGACGAGTTCCTGCTGATTCTTCCTGAATGCAATCACGAGCAATTGCAGCTTGTCTTGAACCGGCTGGGGCCTCTCGAACTGGCCTGGGAGGGCCGGAAATTTCCTATCAAGTATTCGGTTGGCTGGAAGGAATACGCACCCGGCGACCAGCCGGAGGGCATGCTGGCCGCCGCCGATCAAGCTTTGTACGCAAATAAGCGCGCCGCGAAGAAGTCCACCGTTCCTGACGCCGTTCCTGTCTGAGTTCTCGAACTCTTCTGTCCAAAATTCATCGAGGCTGCTGCGGCCCGACTTACCTGGCAGTTCTCCGTGCGGCGTTCCGAGGTTGATATAGAATGCGTTCACCGTCGGGCTACCGGCGAGCGAATGCATACATCTGGATGTTTTGATTTTTGCCCGGGGGCATTTGGCAAGCGATTCAAGCAGCGGGGAGCTTTGGAAATGATGCTGAGAAAAAACTCATTCCTGGCCGTATGTGTATGTTCGGCCGTTATGACACTGGGCGTAGCCGTGGCCGTGCCGCAGGCGAATGATTTGGGAGTCTTCACAAACGAAGGCAGCGTCGGACAAACGCCGCCGGGCTGCCAAGCCCGGTACGATGCGGCCAAAGGCCAATATCGCATCACCGGAGGCGGCGCCAACATGTGGGCCGCCACGGACGCGTTCTATTTCGTCTGGAAAAAAGTTTCGGGCGACGTCACTTTAAGTGCCGACATTCAGTGGGTGGGCACCAGTGCCGCGGAACATCGCAAGGCGGTGCTGATGGTCCGCCAGAGCCTCGATCCTGGCTCGCCGTATGCGGACGCTGTGTCCCATGGCAATGGACTTACTTCGCTGCAATTTCGCGGCGCGGCGAACGAGCAGACCTATCAAATCGTCGCCGCGGAAGACGGACCGTCGCGCTTGCGAATCGTCCGAAAAGGCAGCCGCTTCACGATGTACTTTGGAAAGCCGGGCGAGGAACTAAAACCTGCCGGCCCCGTGGAATACGTAAGTCTCGAAGGACCTTTCTTCGTCGGTCTCGGGGTGTGTTCGCACGTGGCCACAACTCTGGAAACCGCGATCTTTTCGAATGTGAAACTGGAGGAAAACGTGCCAGGAAAATAGATCGCTGCCATCCGTGGAGATAACGCAAATCTCGCATCACAACGCTCTTACCGTAGTTCCATCGCATGGGCCGGCGCACCTGGCCGATTTTCGGGAGGAAAAAGATGGAAAGCATCATTGCCAAACTACTGGACGATTTCGATCGCGGCGGGATGACGCGGCGCCAGCTGATAAAAAGCATCGCCCTGGTGGCGGCCGTGTCGGCCGAGACAAGAACAGCGTCCGCGCAAAAGTCGAAGGGATTCAGAACGGTCGCGGTCAACCACATCTCCTACCAGGTCAACGACTACGCCAGGACGCGGGACTTCTACTCGGATCTGCTGGGAATGAAGGTCGCCGCGGATACCGGCACCCAGTGCAACCTGATTCTCGGCGACACGAACACGTTTGTGATTCCCCGCAACGCCCCCGCAGGGAGCGCGCCGCCGCGCATCGACCACATTGCCTACACGATCGAGAACTGGGACAAGGATGCCGTGAAGGCTGAATTGGACCGTCGCGGGCTCGACCCGCGTCCCGACACAGACAACAGCTTTCACATCAAGGATCCAAACGGTTTCGATCTGCAGATCAGCGGCAAGGACATGAAGCCGGTTTAGGAGCCCGTCTCCGCCACCGCGGTATCTTTCGCCTGGACCCGGGATCTTGCAGTTCCGACAAGGAGGAAACCATGGCTACCGTTCGCTCCGTCATGGCCGAACTAAAAAAGAAGGGCAGCGCACAAACGCGCAAGATATACGCTCGCCACGGCATGGTCACGGACAACATGTTTGGAGTGAGCGTCGCGGACCTCAAGATCATCGCAAAAACAATCAAAGGGCAGCAAGCACTCGCTTCTGAACTCTACAAAACGGGAAACATGGATGCGATGTACCTTGCCGGGATGGTTGCTGACGGTTCGAAGATGACGCCCAAAGAATTGATCGCCTGGGCCGAAGGGGCCGCGAATCTGCAAATGATTGCCGAATATACGGTGCCCTGGGTGACGGTGGAAAATCCACAGGCGCGCGATCTGGCCATGCAATGGATTAAATCGAAGAAAGAGCACGTCGCATCCTCGGGCTGGTGCACCTATTCGGGGCTCGTCGGCACGAAACCTGACGACGCCTTGGAGCTCAGAGAAATCGAGGAGCTTCTAGGCACCGTTGTAAAAGGAATCAAAAGCGCGCAAAACCGCGTGCGCTACACGATGAACGGCTTCGTGATGGCTGTGGGAACCTGCGTGAAGCCTCTCCGGGAACAAGCAAAGGCCGCGGCCCGTCAGATTGGCGTGGTTTCGGTGGACATGGGCGAGACAGCGTGCAAGGTGCCAGTGGCCACGGCTTACATCGAGAAAATAGAAGCCGCCGGCCGTTCCGGGCAAAAGCGAAAAACGATTCGATGCTAGGGGCGGCGCCTTCGGACTGACTCAATTTCCTGGATGGTATTCGCGCTCCGTATGTCCCTTGAGCTCGGAAGGGTAAAAATACACCTCGCGCAAATCCCCCGTGCTGTAGCGCTGGGCTTCGTCGTTGAAGTGCGGCGATGACGGCTTGCCGCTCTCACCACCGGCAGTAACGGCTCTGGCCCGCACTTTCTCGCCAAACTCGACGACCGCGACAAAACTGTTTCCGCTTGTGCCGTACCACTTTTTCGTCCCCGGGTACGCGTGTGCTCCAAAGGACGCGAGTGAGCCCCACACTGCGGAGGTGAATTGCACTGGAATGCTTGGCGCCCGATCGTTGAATGGCTGAACGATGTCCCCGGTGAGCCGCTGGAAACGATTGATGTCGCCCCACGGCGTCTTCCATGTCCCAAAGTCCGCGGCGAGCCTGTCAGAGGCATCGGAAAGGGATTCCAGGAGCAAATCCGGCGGCGCTTTCGTGCAGATGTAGTCGCTCATGTAGATGCCCGCTTTTCTTGCATCGGAGCCCACACGCTTCTGAATGTCTTCGCCCCAGAACACGGCCAAAGAAGTAGGTACGGATGACGCTCCCCAACGCAAGTCCCACCCGCCGAGGGCGCCAATTTGTTCGGCCAATTTCGCTTTCAAGGGATTGTCCGCGCCCGCTTCCTCCCACGCCTTTCTGAGGCACGGGATCGGTTTCTCAAACCACGTCAGATAACTGTCAAACGCGGCTCGAATGAGCGAGTCGACGGTGAAATCGTGCTTGTCTTGCAGAACGCGAATGGCGTGCAATCCCCGGGCGGACTCTCCGCCAGTCTCCACATAAACGGGGAAATCTTCTTTCTTGGGGCTGCTTGGTCCTGCCGCAGACCACGGCCAATTGTTCGAGTTGTAGAGCCATCCGCTCTTCGGGTTCAGGAGATGCGGCGTTTCCTCGGTCGAGAGCAAGCCCTTCCATTCCGTTGCCGGATTACTGCCGTCGACAGGTTTCGTCCAGTCAAAGTTTGTGTCGCGCCGCGGAATAAAATTTCCGTGAAAGTAGGCGATGTCGCCGTCGGCATCCGCAAAAATCGTGTTGTTCGAGGAGTTGGTGTGCAGCTCCATCGTCTGCCGGAACGATTTGTAGTCCTTGGCCTTTGTGCGCGTATAGGACTGCGTGAGCGCTTTCACGTGCTCTTCCATCAATCGGATGGTCAGCCATTTGCCGTCGGCCTCCGCGACAACCGGCCCATGGAGCGTGCGGTAGACGGTGAATTTCCTTTCCGCCATCCCGTCCGCGGTTTTGAACGGCACCGTAATTTCTTTCCTCTCGACGGGCCGCTCCTCTTTCCCGTACTTGGTAAAGAACTTCCCGCCCTTTTTCTCCACTGTTTCGAGATACCAGCTGATGGCGTTCACTCCGCTCGAGGTGTGCATCCACCCTGCGCGTTCGTTGAATCCCTGGTAGACAAAAAACTGCCCCCAGGTGACCGCGCCGTACGCATCCAGTCCGTCGTCGCTGGCCATCTGCAATTCGGAACGAAAAAAAAACGAGGTATGCGGATTGATGAGAAGCAGGGAATGATGATCCGCGGTATTCGAAGGCGCGACGGCCATCCCGTTCGATCCTTTCGGTTCTTCCGTTTCGCCGTCATCCAGCGAGGCTTCTCCGCCTGCGGCAATCTTGCCGTAGAAGGCCTCAAGCTGCGCGAGGTTCACCCGCTCGATGTCCCCGCCAATGCTGCCTTCGGTGAAACTTAGGGCCATCCACGGTTCGAATCGCTGGATGACTCTCGGCTTCACTTCGGGATGCTTGGCAAGGTAAAAGTTCAAACCATCGGCAAACGCGTTCATCAACTCTTTCAACCATTCCGGGCTCGCGGCGTATTCCTTTTTCAGCGCCTGGGGATCGATAAAAAGCTTCATTCGTAAATCCTGATAGATTTTTCCTTCGCCCTCCGCTTCGGCCAGGCGTCCCATCGCATTGATGTAGTTGGTCTCGACGCGGTTGAAGTCATCTTCCGCTTGCGCGTAAATCATCCCGAAGACGGCGCCGGCATCCGTCTTTCCGTGAATGTGCGCGATGCCCCAGTCATCCCGCGTGATCGTGACGCTCGCGGCCTCGCGCTCCCAGCGAGCCGCCTCGGTCGTTTTCGCCGCCTGGGGAGCGGCGGCCAGAGACAAGGCCGCCCCGGAAGCAAACAAGCACGCCGCCACCCTCGAAATCAAAGCCAAAACAGATCTCTTCATGATTGCCCCTCGAGGAATAAAATCCATCCCGAGCCGCGGCGCTTCGGCACCCGAGCGTTTCCGCTCAGCCACGCCAGCGTAGCATCATACTCCGCCCGGCTACGCGCCGCCCTATTCAACCCTTTTCGCGCGTCGATCCATCGTGTAGATTCCTTCTCCTAATGCGCCGACTTCTGGTTCTCCTCGCACTTCTGATCTCGGGCAATATCGCGGCCGCGCCTCCACCCGACGGTATTCCCCGCGAGCTCGCCCGGCAACGCGCCGCGCAGCTTTCTGACGTTCGCTATCGTCTCCGCCTGACGCTCGTTCCCCGTGCGGCAACTGTTGCGGGTCATGAAAACCTCGAATTCCGGTCCACTTCCTCGGCGGCCGTCCTTCTGGATTTTCGCGAAGGCGCGGTCACAAATCTTGAGGTCAATGGCGCGCTCCTCCCGGCAAAAATCGAAAATGGCCACATCGAGCTTCCCGCAAGCGCCATTCATACCGGCGAAAATGCCGTCAGCATGGACTTTCGCGCCCCCGTTGCTACCGCGGGGAAAGCCATCACGCGCTTTGAAGACAAAGACGACAACACGGAATATCTCTACACGCTCTTTGTGCCCATGGACGCTGAAATGGCGTTCCCCTGCTTCGATCAGCCCGATCTCAAAGGCCGTTTCCGCCTCGAGCTTACGGCTCCTGGGACCTGGACGCCCGTTTCGAACACGCCTGTCGAATCCCAATCTCCCGCGGAAGCGGGACAGCGCCTCACGATCTTTTCAGAGACGCGCCCCATCAGCACGTATCTCTTTGCATTCGCCGCTGGGCCGTTCCGGAAGGTTCACGAAACGGCCGGGCTCCCCGGGCTTTACGTGCGCCAGTCGAAATTCGGTAAAGCCGGAGCGGAAGCCCCCGAAGTGCAGCAAATCACCGCGCAGGGCATCGACTACCTCTCTAAATTCTTTGCCGAGCCTTTCCCGTTCCCAAAGTATGACCTCGTCCTGATCCCCGGCTTCGCCTATGGAGGCATGGAACACGCCGGAGCCACCTTTCTCCGCGAAGAATCCGTGCTCTTCCGCAGCGCGCCCACGCACAGCGATCACCTCAATCGCGACGTTCTCCTGCTTCACGAGCTCACGCATCAATGGTTTGGCGATTTCACCACCATGCGCTGGTTTGATGATCTCTGGCTGAAGGAAGGCTTTGCGCAATATATGGCGTATCAGGCGCTCGCCTCTATCGCACCTGACGATCATGTCTGGAAAAGGTTTTATCAGTCCATCAAGCCAGCGGCTTATTCGATCGACTCTACTCTTGGCACGACTCCGATCTACCAGGACATTGCCAACCTGAAGGACGCGAAGTCTGCGTACGGAGCCATCGTTTATTCGAAAGCTCCCGGAGTGATCAAGCAGCTTGCGTTCGTTCTCGGCGAAGAAAAGTTTCGCGAAGGGCTCGGCCTTTACCTCAAGGAACATGCCTATGCCAATGCGGAGTGGAGCGATCTGGTCCGCGCGTTCGAACGTGTCTCCGGGCGATCTCTCCAGGCCTGGGCCGCCATGTGGATCCGCCATCGCGGCATGCCGCAAGTGGATGTGGCTTGGTCGTGCGACGCGCAAGATCGCATCGACCATTTCACGTTGACGCAGCATGACGTTCTCGGCGAGGGCGGCGTTTGGCCCATCGCCATGCAGATCGAATTTGCCTATCGGGACCGGAGTCCCCTTCGTCTGCGCGGGCAACTCGACCTCGAAAAATCCGATCTGCCGGATGCCCGGGCGAAGCCTTGCCCGCAATACGTTTTTCTGAATGATCAGGATTACGCGTACGGCCGCTTTCTGCTTGATCAGCGCAGCCAGAAAGCGGTCTTCGACCGTCTGCCGGCAGTCAGCGATGTTTTCGAGCGCACCTTGCTATGGGGCTCGCTGTGGGATTCCGTTCGAGAAGCGGAAATTGCTCCGCGTGATTACCTGGAATTCGCGCTCCGGCTCTTGCCTGAGGAAACCGATGAGGCGCTCGCGGAAAGCCTTCTCGGTCACGTCACGACCGGGCTGCACCGCTACGTCAGCGAGGCTACGCGCAGTCAAATCCGAGGGCGGGCCGAAACGCTGGCCTCAGACCGCATGCTCCATTCCAGCGAGCAGGATTTTCGCATCGCGTGGTTTCGCGGGCTTCGCGCCATTGCCGAGAGCCCAGAAAGCCGCGCGCAACTCAAGAAACTTCTCAGCGGCGAACTCGCTATCCCCGGCGTCGAGCTTCGCCCTCTGGACCGCTGGACCATGGTCACGTCGCTGATCGCCCTCAGAGACCCCGAGGCCGATTCTGTACTGGCCGCCGAGCAGAAACGCGACACCACCGGTGACGGCCAGAAATACGCTTATGTGGCTCAGGCCGCTCGCCCGGACAGCGCCTCGAAACAAAAATACTTCGAGGACTATCTCCATGATCCATCCCGTCCCGAAGATTGGATCGAACAGAGCCTCGGCGCGTTCAACTATTGGAATCAATCCGAGCTGTCGCTGCCCTACTTGAAGCCCGCGCTCGACGCTTTGCCCGAAATCAAGCGCGAACGCAAGATATTTTTCGTTCTTGGCTGGCTCAATGCCTTCATCGGCGGGCAGCAATCCGCCGCCGCCCGGCTGCAGGTTCAGGAATTTCTCAATGCTGCGGCGATCGACAAGGACCTGCAGCTGAAAATTCTGGAAGTGTACGATGAACTCGACCGGACGGTGAAAATCCGGCAGCGCTATCCGTAAGGTTCACGGCCTGGCATGGGGCGAGAAGAATCCTATCGGCAGGTCGCGCGCCGTTCGCAGTCCCGCGGGCGCATCCAGGATCACCGGAATCGAGTTGACCACGACCGACGCGGTCGCAACGTCGCCGTGCGTTCCGCCGGGAATCACGAGGCTGATGTTCGGATGGCCTTTTAAGGCAATCGTATCGCCGGGATCTTTTGCGCCGACGTACATCTGCAGCTCGAGGTAGACAAGTTCTTTTCCGCCGCCGACCCCGCGCGCGATTTGATGGACGCCCGCGGCTTGTCCGGCTTCGACGGTCAAATATTCGGTCTCGACACGCTCGGTAGCGATCTTCGGTTCAATCGTTTCCGTAATCTGGTCCACCGGCAGGTTCAGGCTGTCTGCAATCATCGCGACGGACTCGGGCAGGCCGACATGTTTGATCACCCCGGCTTTCACCTCGGAACGAAACTCTGCTTCGGCCATCCCCGCTCCGATCTTCTTCTGCAGCGGCAACCGGCGTTTGCCGCCGTCCACAATGCGCACAGCCCTGGCATGCTCGATGCGCTGCGAAACCGCTGCGAGCGTAATGACCAGCTTGTCCATCACAAAGCCCGGGTTTACGCCCGTTCCGACCAGCGCCACGCCCCAGTCCTTCGCGGCTTTGTCCAGTTGCGCCGAGAGTTCAGGGTAGGTCCGCAGCGGATAAGAGAGCTCCTCGCAGGTCGAAACGATGCACGATTCTGCTTCGAGGCAGGCGAGCAGCTGGTCCATCACTTTCGGAAGGGAAGACGAAGTCGAGTGGATCACGACGTCGGCCGCTTGTTCGAGCACTTCTTTCGAGTCGGCGGAAACTTTCACGCCCCACGGCGCATCCGTCGCCCCGGCCACTTCGCCGAGGTCGCGGCCCACTTTGGCTGGATCGGTGTCAATGGCGCCGATAATTTCAATGGCCTGCTTCTCGCGCATCAGGCGAGCGATCGACGCGCCGATGGGCCCAATGCCATATTGAATCACTCGAATCTTCTTCTTCACGATTTCCCCCGTCCATTGCAGAGCGCGGCGCACACGGCGCATTTTTTAGCCGCAAAAGAAACCTCTACGATAGTGGAATTTGCTCAGGCATTCAACGGCCAACGCACACAACCCTCCGAGCCACGCGGTAAAGCGATCGCCGCCCGAATCTTGCCGAGCAACGCCGGACGGCACATAATGGAATTGCCCCTCACCCGCGCTTCCGGAGGACCACACGATGCCAGCAAAAAAATTGACCGACGGCGAAATACAGGCGCTCCTTTCCAAGTTGCCCGGCTGGAAAATCGTCCACGGCAAACTGCACCAGGAATACACTTGCAAGGATTTTGTGGCTGCCTTCGGCAACATGACGCGCGTCGCTCTCGTTGCCGAAGCAATGAATCACCATCCAGAGTGGTCTAACGTCTGGAACAAAGTAGTGATCGACCTCACCACGCATAGCGTAAAAGGCATAAGCGACTACGATTTTGTGCTCGCAGAAAAAATCGACGAGATTTTCGTTCCGGAACGGGCGATTCTCGCCGGGACGTCAAAATAACGTAACGGGGCCCCGGTCTCTCTCTACCGGGTGGGGTAGGAATCCCTCGCTGCGGCTGGCAGTGGCACTTCCGTGTCCCCCCGGGGAAGGTCTATTGACTCCTCCCGCGGCTGCGCCAAAATAGTTCTACCCCTTCATAGAAGTTCACCCGTCTGGAAAACTCGATTCTAGAGGACTGCCCTCTCCAGTCTCGCCAAAAGTTGTCTCGCGATGAAGATTCAGATCGTGTGGGCTGCCGGCTGATTCGTGATGCTGTCTGTTTTCGTCCGCGCCGAGAGGGCGGAATCCGCGAAGGGAGGTTTCACGCATGAGTGGAAGGAAATTCCGCGTGTTGCTGGCGGAGAGCGGATCAGGAGAAGCCGCAGATTCCCTGCGTATGTTGTATCCGGGGCCTCATAGCGCATTGGAATTGAGCGTCGTCCCGACGGTGTCGGCTCTGCTTCTGTCGATAGAACTCACCTCACCGGAAACCATCCTGCTTGATCTTTCGCTTGGAAAGCCCGATCCACTCGAAGCCGTGCGCCGTGTACACCGCGCGGCTCCGAGCATCCCGCTCATCGTTTTTGCCGATATCGTTGACAAGAGCTATGCCGCGCGCAGTATCTCGGAAGGCGCGATCGACTATCTGCTGAAGGGTTTCATGGACGGGCGCACCCTCGAACGCGTGCTGCGGGCTGCGCTTGAGCGCAATACGGTCGAAGGCCTTGCCGATCTTCTCCGGGACAAGCTAACGGGATTGTACAACCGGGACGGGTTCACGACGCTCGGGACCCGGGCGATGGAGACGGCGATGCGCTCCGGAGGCACGCTGATTCTTCTCTGTGCGCTGGTCGAAAATTATTCCTCGCTAGAGGAGGAACTGGGTTCCCTAGGCATCGAACAGGCGGTTCGCGAGACGGCCGAACTCGTCGGGAGCTGCTTCCGGCGCAGTGATTTTCTCGGGAGGCTCGGCGATGCCCAGTTTGCGGCCTTGGCCGTCGACGCGGCGGAACCCAGCGCCTCGGTGCTTCGTCAGCGCGTGGAATCCCGTTTGGCCATTCACAACCAGAGCCGTAAACCACGGGGTCCTCTCGCGTTGCGCCTTGGCGTGGGTTATTGGGGTGCCAATGACCCGAGGTCTTTTGCTGAATTTCTCGATGCCGTTGAGTCCGAACTAAGGCAGGCCGAAGCCGTACTGAGCCAGGCCGGCACGCGGCAAGACAGCCGAATGGAGCGCTAGCGGGTCTTCATGAAGAGGCGAGTCAATTCGGGGGCGCGGTTCGCGTGACGGGCGCGGTCGGGGCGGAGGGTGTCAGGCACGCGAAGCGGCCCGTGTTTATGCGTAGCGGCAAGACCGGTGGAGAGGGGCGAATGAAATCGATACTGCTCGAAGAGTTGCGTCGGTCGGAAAGCACGAAGCCGCTGCGCCTGCTCCTTCTCGAAAACGCGATCCAGGATGCCGAGCTAACGCTGCTGGAACTGAAAGCTTCCGGATTCGACGTGGAATGTACGATTGCCCAAGACCGGGAGGAATTCCTGGCGGCGCTGGAAAGCGCCAAATTTGACGCCGTCCTGGCAGACTATCGTCTGCCGAACTGGACGGGGCTCGATGCGCTCAAAGAAGTGCGCGACAGGGGAAAGGATATTCCGTTTCTGCTGGTGACGGGCACGCTCGGAGAGGAAGCCGCCGTCGAATGCATCAAGCAGGGAGTGAACGATTACATTCTGAAGGAGCATTTGAATCGGCTTCCTTCGGCGTTGAAACGCGCGATGCAGGAGAAGAGTCTGCGGGACGAAAATGCGCGAGCGCACCAGGCGCTAGGAGAGAGCGAAGCGCGCGCCCGCGAGCAATTTGCAGAGCTCGAACAGATCTATCGAACGGCCCCGATTGGTCTCGCCGTTTACGGTCCGGACTTGCGCTACCTGCGGGTGAATGAGCAGCTCGCGCGCTTCAACGGACTTCAGGCAGAGCGGCACAGAGGCCTGATGACGCGGGACGTGAATCCCGATGTCGCGAAGGCCGTCGAGCCCTACTTGCGGCGAGTCTTTTCCCGCGGGGAATCGATTCTTAACGTGGAAATACAGGGCACCACACAATCCCAATCCGGAGCCCCGCGGACCTGGCTGGCTAGCTTTCACCCGCTTCGTGGTGATAGCGGAGTGATTACCGCCATCAGCGTCGTGGTCCTGGAAATCACAGAACGTAAGAGAGCGGAAGCAGCGCTATCGCTGTCCGAAGCCCGCAATCGCCAACTGGTGGAGCACTCCGTTTACGGCATTTTTCGCATTTCCCGGGAGGGCTGCTTCCTCGATCCCAATCCTGCGCTCCTGCGCATACTGGGGTGTGGGTCCGCCGAGGAGCTCGACCCGCCCGCGGTGGTGGGCGACGTATTCCGTTATCCGACGGAGTACGCGGAATGCATGGCCGCCTGCCAAGGCGAAGGCAAGGTGCACAGCGCGGAGACGCAGTGGCGCAGGCGCGATGGCGGGATGGTCGTCGTGCGCCTCCATCTGCGCGGGCTCTCCGCCGCGGATCTGACGGCCTCCACCGAAGTGATGGCCGAGGATGTAACCGCCGTTCGCGCCACGGAGCGGCAACTGCACGAGTCGCAAAAGTTTGAGGCCATCGGCCAGCTTGCCGGGGGCATCGCTCACGATTTCAACAATGTCGTCGGAGCGATTCTGGGTTGGGCCGAGCTGGGGTTCGATCAAGCCCGGAGCTATCCGGAGATTGCGGAACGCTTCGTACGTATTCGGGAGCAGGCTGAGCGTGCTGCTGCCTTGACCCGGAAACTGCTCGCCTTTGCGCGCCGTCAGATACTGCAGCCCCGAAGCGTGGACCTGAACGCGGTCACCAGCGATCTGACCAGCTTTCTGGACAAGGTGATCCCGAAAAATATCGAACTGAAGGTGATCAATGCGCCGCTCGATCCGCTCAAGGCCGATCCGGCACAAATCGAGCAGGTGCTGATGAATCTTTGCCTGAATGCGCGGGACGCCATGCCAAAGGGAGGCCGGCTGCTGATTGAAACGGAGATGGCGGATATCGACGAATCCTACTGCCGGTTTTACCCCTACGTGACGGCGGGCCGGTACGCCGTACTGTCCGTCTCGGACACCGGCGTCGGGATGGACGCAGACATGCGCGAGCACGTGTTCGAGCCGTTTTTCTCGCATAAAGAGCCGGGCAAGAATAGCGGCATGGGTCTCGCAACCGCATACGGAATCGTCAAACAGCATGGAGGATTCATTCACGTGTACAGCGAAGTGGGACAGGGCACTCTTTTCCGGGCCTACCTCCCCATTGCATCGGACCACCTTCTTGAGGCATCACCAGCCCGGACGCGGGCGGCATCGTTTTCTGAGGTGCGCGGAACGGAAACACTGCTACTCGCGGAAGATCATGACGCTATCCGGGAGATGGCCAGACAAACCCTCGTCAATCTGGGCTATCGCGTACTTTCCGCCGTGGATGGAGAGGAAGCGTTGCGGCTGTGCGAAAGCGAAGCACCCGCGATGGCTATCCTGGACCTGGTCATGCCCAGGCTGGGAGGTCAGGAGGCAGCGGCAAAGCTTGTGGAACGGTTCGGAAGGCTTCCCATACTGTTCACGAGCGGCTATTCGCAGGAATCGAGGGGACTGGAGGCCACCGGGCGGTATCTGCAAAAGCCGTATAGCCCTTCAAGTCTCAGCCGCTTGGTCCGTGAGATCCTGGATCACGCGAAAATTGCATCTCCGCCAAGCTGATTTCCGGAAACGATGATTTTTCAAGGAGCGGGTTGCTTTTGCCGTTGACACCTGCGTGACGCAGTGCTACAAAACCCTCAAGGCAAGCCCTTTGGTGGTGAGTCTCTTACGCAATTGAAGCAGCGAGTGAGGCCGCAGACCTGCCTGGCAGGGCAGGGCTGCAAGGCCGCCTAGGGATTGTCCTGTAACACCCCACCCCACCCCGGGAGGTGAGAACCCTGCGGTTTTCACCTCCTTTTTATTTTTGATGAGGCTAGAGAGGCAATCCGCTCGAAGCCCTCCCGGGCATCCAATGCCGTTCGAAGAATGGTTAGATGACGTCGAACCGCGCCATCATGCTGTGATCCTCATGCTCTAGATTGTGGCAGTGCATCAGATAGCGGCCACGGTAGCCGTCGAACTTCATGATGAGCTTCACCTCTTCGCCGTTGTCCAGCGAAACAGTGTCTTTCCAGCCCCGCTCCCACGGTTTCGGCGCTTCCCCGTTCCGTTCAAGAATCTGGAAATTGATCAAATGGATGTGCACGGGATGGATCATCTCGAGGGAGCCAAACTTTCGGTTCTTGAGATGCCAGATCTCGACCTGCCCGTACTCCACTTGCGCCAGGCTCGCCTTGGGATTGAATTCTTTGCCATTGATCGTCCAGGTGAGCGGTGGAATTTTAAACTCGACGGAGATTCCAAATTCAAAGATCCGTGTCCGCGCGGCAAGTTTCGGGTCGAGCGGTTCCATGTTGCTGAGCTTTTGGGGAATTGGATTTTCAACGGGCCCATCGCGCGCGACCTCGAATCGCATGATTTCGCTTTGCGGGCCTTTTCCGCTGAGGTTGCTCAAAACGATCTGCGTGCCAATCGGATATTCCGAAAAATCGGCGACCACGTCTGTTCTCTCCGCCATCGCGAGAGGGATACTTTGGCACTCGATCGGCATCGGAAGCAACCCGCCGTCCGTGGCAATCTGAATCAGCGGCCGTCCATTCTGAAGCGCAGGCTCGAAAACGGTGGCGTTCGATGCGTTCAGTATACGGAAGCGATACTTCCGCCTGGCTACCGCAAAGCGCGGCCAGGGTACGCCGTTGACGAGCACCACGGTTCCGTGCGCGCCCATCCGCCCGCCTCGCCCCGCATGATAAACAAAGTTGCCGTCCGGGCCAAAGGAGCGGTCCTGAAGAATCAGCGGAACGTCGTATTCGGCGACTGGCAGTCCCAGGCCGGCCTCGCTCTCATCCTCAATGATGTACAGCCCGGCAAGCCCCATGTACAGGTTCTGTGCTGTGCGATCCATGGCATGATCGTGGTACCAAAGCGTTGCGCCCCGGCCTTCGTTCGAATACACATACGATCTCGATTCGCCCGGCATGATCATGTCGGTCGGAAAGCCGTCGGAGTCTGTTTCCGTCACGCCGCCGTGCAAGTGCACCACCGTTTTATGCGGCAGTTGATTCGTTTGGCGCACGATTGTTCGCCGGCCCCGGCGCGCCTTGATGGTCGGCCCGGGGAACATCCCTTCGTAGCCCCAGATCCGCGTGTGCAACTCCGGCAGGAGTTCCACGTCCGCTTCTTTTTGCGTGATCTCGTAGTAGTCGGTTTTCGCGTCGATTCGAACGGGACTAAGTACCGGGGGAACGCGCAGAGGCTTCGAAAATTTCCACTTCGCCAAATCTTCCGGAATTTCGCCGCTTCCGAAATGCAGGCCGTTTCGTCCGGCAGCCGCAGCCAAAAGCGTCGTAGCTCCGACGGCCAGCATCTCGCGCCGGGTACGCTTCATCGTCCTTGCTCCGCATTTCGCGCTGCCCGGTTACAGCATCCGGACATGCGGGGCAGGAGCGCCGACGGCAGCACTCTGGTACCGGCATTCCGGTTCGACTCCTCGATATTTTTGATGATCCACGAACCCGCCGGCGGTGCGAGAACGGCCAGCAGGATGACTCTTCCCGCCAAAGGCATCGACATCTCAGAAACTCTGGCACGGAGCAAACCCGAAAACTGTCCTGTATTGGACAGCTGGACTCCGGAATTCGCGTCTGTGCCTCAAGGGGTATTGCGCCAGATTCTTGCGATGAGAGTTTTCACATCTCCAGCGTTGTCTCTTCTCTAGAGGCAAGCGAGCCCCTGCTTCGCCGCGCGGCCGTTTCTGGCCGGCTCTCTTTTAGGGTTCGACCGGTTGGTGGGTGGAAGCGCCTGGCGTCAGTCTTCGGACAACAAATTCTTGAAGCAGATTGGCTGCGGCAGTCTCGCCAACTTCGATAAGCGCATTTTCAAACGTCAATGCCGCTCCGTTGCGGTCCTGCGCCGGATAGTAGAGGTTCGAGATACCGCCTGCGGCGATGCTTCCGAGGATACCGGAGTAATTCGCCTGCCAGCGTCCATCATCGCCTTTGCAAATCACGGCATTGGCAATCGCATAGAGAAAGCGCGAACGCTTGCTGCCGCTTCCCTTGTAGAAATAGCGCGGATCCTGTTTGAGGAGCGACGGCAGTATGGCGCCGCCGATGAACGTTTCTGTGGCAAGGTCCGCATAAGAGGCGCCGTAGCGTTTCAGAAAACCTTGTGCACCCTGTCCATATCCAGGGAAATCATTCTGCGCCTGCTGAATGCCCGCGATGGCTCCATTCAGCCCGAAGGTGACAGGATCCACGGTCGTCTTCCATGCAAGTTCGAACTTTTGTTTCGGTGTGAGAGGAGCCGCGTTAGGGACATAGCTGACATAAAAATTGGGAATGACGCCGAGCACGCGCTGCTTCTCTTGTTCGCGGATCTCCAGTTGCGCTTCGGCGGTGAGGTTCGGAACGACGCGAACCTCGGTGACGGCGGTGGCAATAGTCAGGGACGTTTCGGGGACGGTGTAAACTTCTCCTGCATTTAGAACTCCTGAGAATGTTTGCGCCGCGAAACCAGCCAACGTAATGGTGAGAAGGAACCGTCCGGGAGCGATGTTGGCAAAGGAAAACCGTCCATCTTCATTGGACGCCACTTCCAGGATTGAGGTGGCATCTTCCCGTGTGAGCTTCACGCTGGCTCCGGCCACGAGGGCTCCCGTTGCATCCAGAACAATGCCGCTGATGCTGCCAAGCGACTTGGGTTCGGGTAAACGCCCGCGCGCGGAAGTCCCGATGGGCAGCGGGCCGGGGAGGCTCGAATCGGCTCCAGCGGAGACGGGCGGGTCTTGAGACTGAGCCAAAGCCATGGCTGGAAAGTTCCAAAACAGGGCACTTAACCCTAGCCATGCCATATTGGCTTTGTATCTAGGCATAATCACCGCCATCCAGCCCATTATGATGCTCCGCCAATAGGTTTTGGATTTCCGCTCACTTTAACGTTTTATCAGTTACCTGTACGGAGTGCCAGTCAGCTCAAAACCGCTTCTTCGGTAGTTGCGCGCGTGTACCGGCAACAAAACCGCCTTGCGTTTTTCTTGGTCCCTTCTCTCTTATTTCCGCTTGTTTAGGATATAGTTCCCGTTTTCCATGAATCCGAAATGACCACGCCGCCGCCACTCCTGGCCCTCGACGACGTCACCGTCGTGCGCGGAGAGTCCGCCGGACGGCCGGCGCTCGATGGCGTTTCGCTTCGCATCGGTGCCGGCGAACACGTTTGCATCCTCGGACCCAATGGATGCGGCAAATCCACGCTGATTAAGACCATTACGCGCGAGTGTTATCCCGTGGCACGCGAAGGATCCTCGATTTCGATTCTCGGGCGCGAACGCTGGAATATATTCGAGCTGCGTTCGCTGCTGGGGATCGTTTCGCCGGATCTGCTGGCTTCCTGCACCACGGACGCCACCGGTCGCGACGTGGTGCTTTCCGGATTTTTCAGCAGTACGCGCATCTTTCCGCACCATCATCCTGACCCTGACCATCTGGCCCGCGCGGATGCCACGCTTGAGAGGCTGGGAATCGCGCATCTCGCCGGGCGCGCCGTTTCTCAAATGTCATCGGGCGAAGCCAAGCGGACGCTGATCGCACGAGCTCTGGTCCACAATCCGGAGACGCTGCTGTTCGATGAGCCCAGCAACGCCCTGGACATCGCGGCGCAATTTCAATTGCGCGATACGATGCGCGAGCTGGCCCGGAGCGGGCTGGGCATTCTGCTGGTCACTCATCATGTTGCTGAAATCATTCCTGAAATTGAACGCGTGGTGCTTTTAGGAGAGGGGCGGATTCTGGCGGACGGCTCCAAGCGGGAAATTCTCACAGCAGACCATTTATCGTCGCTCTTTGGCGTGCCCGTGCGGCTCGTCGAACAGGACGGCTATTTTCATCTGTATTAGGAGCTGGAGATTTCGGCCGGTGCTGCGCTCGGGCGCTTCGGGGTGAACCAGCGCCACAGTCCATGCATGCCGATGGCGGTGAGAAGAAGCACGACGGGATCGATGGGATGGCGATAACGCAGCGAAGTATGCGTCACATAGTAAAGCAGCGGAAAAATCAAGGGAATGGCGATAGTCGGTAATGCGTACTCATTTTTCGTGGCAAGAAGGACGGCGATTCCGAAAAGCGCGCCGAGGGGCGCCGCGTCATTCGACAGCAGTATCAAACGGAGCCAGAGCGAATCGGCTTGTCGAAACGCGGCGAACGGTGTGGCCGTTCCCACCCAGAAGTCCACGAATCTTTCTGCCGTGAGCCAGACCTCGATGCGCGGATGCGCCACGATAAACGCGACAGCTTTTCTTTTTTCTTCTTCCATGAATGCGGTCTCGCCCATGCGCACGTAGCGCAGGATTTCGCGGTCCTGGGTGATGGCCCCGGGGCGGGATTTGTGCTGGTCATCGTAGTTTTCGTTGTTGCCGATGTACAGCTCGAATGGAAAGTTGGAGCGCAGCGGGATGAGCTTGTGGAATTGAACGTAGTTGCGAATGGTCCAGGGCAAACAACAGAGAGCAGCGACTGCAGCGGCGAGCAGCAGTCGGAGCATCGAGTTTGCTGCCGGACGGCGAATGCGAGTGCGATGGGCGGCCCAACCCAGCAAAACGGGAAAAAGCAAAGCGACGGCGGGGTTGGTGAGCAGCGCGAAGCCCCACAAGAGTCCGTAGAGGCACCAGGCGCGGACGCGGCGCGACTCCCCGAGTTCCAGCGTGGCCCACAGGAGAGTTGCGACCAAGAGCGCGGACAGGCAGGTGTCCCAGATCCATTCGAAGGGAATGATTAGGGCGTTGGGGAAGAGAGCCCACAGCCAAGCGGCGGCGCTGGCGGCGCCAACGCCGGCGATGCGTTTTCCGGCGTAGAAAAGTGGCACGCATGCTCCCGCGGAAAACAGGATATTGAGTGCAAGCGCGGCGAAAAAGGAATGGAGCGAGTAGATGCCGAACACTCTGAAAATGCCGGCAAGAAGACAGGGATAGACCGGGGCGAGCCAGGCGGTCGGGCCGGTATCCCTCTGAAAAGGCGAAGAAAATCCTTTTCCGCCGGCAAGGGAGTAAGCGATGTGGCCGGTTTCGGTCTGAAACGGGACGATGCTCAGAACCGGCGGTGAAAATTGCCGGACCTCGTACCAGGCGAAGATCAGGCGCGTTCCCAGGGCGACAACCACAATGAGCAAGAGCGAGGTCGTGATTTTTCGCAACACGTTGTTCGTCAACATGGGGATTGGAGCAGCATTACACGGAATTCCGCTCGAAGAGTAAATTCTTCGGGAGATTCCCGCTTTGCTGCCGAAGTCTTAGACGCAGGCGCGCCGTCGCAGGATGTCACCCTCGGGGCGAGGGATGCGGGGCCCGGGCCACGGCCGATTCCCGCGGGGAAAATAAGTGCGAGGCCCGGGAAACAGTGTCCGCTATTTTTCGGTGCGGGTGAGCGTTATCGGACGGGCATCCGGATGTTTCGACGACCAGTCCTCGGGAGGAAACGCGACGCGCCAGAAGGTGGGGCGCGGCTCTGAGAACTCCAGACCGATCTCGGCTTTCCCTCCGCGCACGGGGCCAAGAAAAACGACGTGACACTCCTGTTCTTCCTGCGTGCGCTTGTGCTGCATGATCATTTTGCTGCCGCTGGTCACACGCGCGTTCACCAGGATCAAGGCGCCATGCGCGTTGATGGCCAGGGTCTCGGTTTCTTCATCGAACGCATGGCCCTGCGAGTCCTTTCCGCGAACGCGGACGCCGACTTGCATCAGCACACGCTGGCTGCGGCGGCGCACCGCCGAAGTCCCAGTCGTATTGGGGGTCTGTGACATACCACCTCTCTCGGTCAACTATACGTGGCGCGGCCTGCTTCTGGAGCAACAAAGTACCTATAGGTACTTAATCGTGATGATACAGAACGTGTATTATGAGTGCCCATTTTGGTTTTGGATGGAGGGTCGTTCCTAGCCCCGCTGGTCCATGGGGACGTACTGACGCGTATCGTGGCCAAGATAGATTTGCCGCGGCCGGGCGATTTTCTGTTCAGGATCGAGGAGCATCTCTTGCCACTGGGCGATCCAGCCGGATGTGCGCGGAATCGCAAAAAGCACCGGGAACATCGAAATCGGAAAG
The DNA here is from genome assembly GCA_013289955.1 of Acidobacteriota bacterium. Lineage (GTDB taxonomy): Bacteria > Acidobacteriota > Terriglobia > Acidiferrales > UBA7541 > Acidiferrum. Next base: position 126,332 of record JABCYZ010000005.1, on the reverse strand, counting down.
CCCATGGACTGGTAGATGAGGCCGGTGTAGAAGTCCACGTTGGGATAGAGCTTGCGCTTGATGAAGTATTCGTCTTCGAGAGCGATGCGTTCGCACTCGAGAGCAATCTCGAGCAGCGGATTTTTGCCCATCAGCTCAAAAACTTCGTATGCCACTTTCTTGATGATGCGGGCGCGGGGGTCGTAATGCTTGTAAACGCGGTGGCCGAAGCCCATGAGCTTGACCTCGCCAGCCTTCACGCGCTTGATGAATTCCGGAACTTTTTGAACCGTGCCGATCTCCAGGAGCATGTGCAGCACTTCTTCGTTGGCTCCGCCATGGAGCGGGCCGTACAGCGCGGCGATGGCCGCGGCTGTGGCCGAATAGGGATCGACATGCGAGCTTCCAACGCCGCGGATGGTGTTGGTCGAACAGTTCTGTTCGTGATCGGCGTGGAGAATGAAGAGCACATCGAGCGCGTGCTCGAGCGTCGGATTCGGGCGGTACTTCGCCTCGGTCGTGCGGAAAAGCATATTTAGGAAATTTCCGGGATAGCTGAGCTCGTTGTCGGGATAGACGAAAGGCATTCCGAGAGTATGCCGGTAGGAGAAGGCTGCGATCGTGGGCATCTTGCCGACGAGCCGGTAGGTCTGTTTGCGTCGTGACTCGGCGTCAAAAATATCCTTGGCATCGTGATAGAAGGTCGAAAGCGCCGCGATGGTTGAAATCATCATTCCCATCGGATGCGCGTCGTAATGAAACCCGTCGAGGAACTTCTTGATGCTTTCGTGGATGAAGGTGTGATGCGTGACGCTGTAGGTCCATTCCTTCAGCTGCGCCGCGGTGGGTAATTCGCCGTGCAGCAGCAGATACGCGGTTTCGAGATAAGTGCTTTTTTCGGCGAGATCCTCGATGGGGTAGCCGCGATAGCGCAGGATGCCAGCGTCGCCGTCAATGAAGGTGATTTTGCTGATGCAGGAGGCCGTGTTGTTGTAGGCAGGATCGTAGCTCATCATCCCGAATTCGGCGGGATCCACTTTGATCTGTCGCAAGTCCATGGCCCGGATGGCGCCGTTTTTTATGGGGATTTCGTAACTCTTGCCGCTGCGGTTGTCGGTGATGGTGAGCGATTCGCGGGAAGCGGAGGCGTCCTCAGCTTTTTTCGTTTGCGTTGCCGTAGTCGCGGAATCCATGGCGGTCCTCAGAAACAGCGAAAGCCTCTTACTTCCCCACTCTACACCAAAGGGAGGCCTCCGGGAATGGGACGCAAGTACCTGTAACTCCAAGGAGATGTGGAGGATGTGGAAAAGAGGGGAGGCGGCCGGGTCAGGGAAGAGAGCGGGCGCAATGCACCTCTTGACAATAGTTGTTATAACAAGTATTATGCCCCTGTCAAACCCGGGAGGTGGACCATGATCGATATCCGCAAAAGCCAGGACCGCGGACATTTCAACCACGGCTGGCTGGATACCTATTTCACGTTTTCGTTTGCCGACTATTACGATCCGAAGCATGTGCAGTTCCGCACGCTGCGCGTGCTGAACGATGACCGCGTCGCGCCGGGCGGGGGCTTTCCGACGCACCCGCACCGCGATATGGAAATCGTCACCTACGTGCTCGAAGGCGCCCTGGAGCACCGCGATAGCATGGGGACCGGTTCCGTCATACGCCCTGGCGACGTGCAGTACATGAGCGCAGGCTCCGGCGTGACGCACAGTGAGTTCAATGCTTCGAAGGCCGAGCCTGTGCACCTGCTGCAAATCTGGATGTTTCCGGAAGAGAAGGGCCTCGAGCCGGTCTACGGCCAGAAGACGTTTAGCGAAGAAGAGAAGCGCGGGAAGCTGCGGCTGGTGGCTTCGCCGGATGGTCGCGACGGTTCCGTGCAAATCCGGCAGGACAACGAACTATACGCTACGGTGCTCGGCAAGGGCGAAGCCGTGAAGCATGAGCTCAAACCCGATCGTCACGCCTACGTGCAGGTCGCTCGCGGTCGCGTCGAACTCAACGGCACGAGGCTCGAAGAGGGCGATGGCGCAGCCATCTCAGCGGAAAAAGCCGTTGCGCTGACGGGCCTCGACCATGCCGAGGTGCTGCTGTTTGACTTGGCGTAAGCGTAGTCCCAGCCATCCTCTGCTAAAGCGCGCAGGATCTGTTCCCCCTGACACCTGCGCGCTTCTTTCTGCTGTTGATTATTCATAGCGCAGGGCGACCATGGGGTCGACGCGAGTCGCGCGACGCGCTGGAATGTAGCAGGCCATGAGCGAAACCAGGATCAAGAAGATCGTGGCGAGCGCGAAGGTCAGCGGGTCGTTAGGGCCAACGTCGAAGAGAAACGAAGAGAGCAGACGCGTCAAGCCGAGCGAAACAGAAAGTCCAATCAACAGTCCGAGCAAGGTCAAAAGCACACCTTCGCTTAATACCATTCCCATAATTTCCGAAGGCTTGGCCCCCAGAGCCATGCGAATGCCAATCTCATTCGTGCGGCGGGCGACCGTATAAGAAAACAATCCATAAATGCCGATGGAGACCAGAAAGACGGCCAGCAGCCCGAAGAACAGAGAGAGCTGGGCGACCAGCCTGTATTTCGAAACGGAACTGTCGACCTCTACCGCCAACGTCGAAACCTCGCCTATCGGGACATCGCGAGTCACTTCTTCGATCGCTAGCCGCGCTTGCTGCGTGATCTGAGCGGCATCTCCCGAGAATTTGACCGCGAGATTCGGAAGGTAGGTGACGTGCTGAGAATGAGGGAAATACGCGGCCGGATGCGGACGCTCCCGGAGCGACTCGTACTTTGCGTTCTTCACGACTCCAATGATCTCGTAGTCGCCGCTGTGCGCCGGGTCATCGCCAAAACCGAAATGACGGCCGATCGGAGATTCTCCGGGGAAGAACCGGCGCGCCATGGTTTCGTCGATCACCGCAACCATTGGCCCCCTCTCGTTGTCTCGAGGAGTGAACGTGCGGCCGGAGAGCACCGGCAAACCGAGAGCCGCAAAATAGCCGGCGCCCACGCGGTTCATCAAGACCTCCTCGCTATTTTCAGAGTTTCTGGAGATTCCTTCGAGTGTGACGTCGTTGGACCACTCTCCCTGGTTGAAGGTGAACAGCGAGAAGCTCGCGGCCCGCACTCCCGGAACGGCGCCTACGCGCTCCTCGATCTGGTTGAGCAGGTTTTCCAGACGCGCGTCCGGCTGGTAACCCGCCGCGTACTCGTCAAGCTGGAAGACAAGGACGTTTTGCTTTTCAAAGCCGGTATCGACATGCGCGAAGTTCAGCAGCGTGCGCAAGAAGAGTCCCGCGCTGGCCAGCAGCACCAGGGAAAGAGCGATCTGCAAGACGAGGAGCGCCCTTGCCAGCGGGCTCTTCGCTTGGGCCCGCACCGTTCCGCGGCCGTCCTTCAAAGAAGATGTCAACTGGAACTGCGCCGAGCGAATCGCCGGGGCCATTCCGAACAGCAGGGCCGTAAGGATTGTGAGAAGGAGTGAGAACGCGAGTACGCGGAGATCGGGTGTGGCGGAGAGCGGGGAATGCCCGCCGCCGGCGGGCATTCCAAGGAGAAAATCCCCGGCCCGCCAGGCCATGACCACTCCCAGTCCCGTGCCGAGCAATGCGAAGAGAAGACTCTCTGTCGCGAGCTGCGCCGACAGGCGCAACCTGCTCGCGCCCAGCGCCGCGCGAACCGCGAATTCGCGCGAACGAGCCGTTCCCCGCGCCAGCAGCAAATTGGCAATATTGGCACAAGCAATCAGCAGCACAAGCCCGGAAACACCCATGAGGATTTCGAGTGAAAGCGAATACTGGATTCGCAGATTCGATAACCCTCTTGCTGCGGATGTGAGATCAATCTGGGCGTGTTGGATCGCCGCCAGCTCCTTGGGAGTGGGCTGCGGGCTCACGTATTCGCTCCGCAGAATTTGCTTGAAAAGAAAATTCGTATCGGCGGAAGCCTGTTCGACGGTGACACCCGGCTTGAGCCGGGCAATGATATAGAGTGACTGGAAGAATTTTTCGTTGAGCCCGTTCCATCCGGGCGAGATTTCTTTTTCCATGGACAGCGGGATCCACACGTCGGGTTCCTGCCCCACGTTCGTGCCGAAGAATCCTGGCGGGGCCACGCCGACGATCGTGTAAACCGTGGATTCGAACCGGAAGGTCTTTCCGAGCACGGAAGGATTATTCAGGAAGCGCCGCTTCCACCAGGAATAGCTCGCCACCGCGACCGGACCCGCGCCCGGCGTTTGATCATCGGCCTCATCGAGGACGCGGCCGAGAACCGGTTTGACGCCCAATACCGAAAAAAATGTCCCTGAAACAAGATCAGCTTTCAGCAGCTCCGCACTGCCGCCGTCGACCCCGCCGTGCGTACTGAACTCGATGCTGTGGACGGCGGTGACGCCGGCGTAAACGGCATTTTGTTTGCTGATTTCGCGGTAGAAGGGATAGGAGAACAGCTCCCAGCTGCGATCCGGCAGCGTATCCTGGCTTCCAGCCCACCTGCCGGCTCCGAATAAAACGAGCTTCGAAGGCTCCTCGACAGGCAGAGAGGTGAACAAGAGTGCGTCGAGCAAACTGAATATGGCCGTGTTCGCCCCGATCCCGAGGGCGAGGGATAAGACAGCCACGAGTGTCAATCCGGGGCTGCGCTTCATGGCCCGGAAACCGAGCCGCACGTCGCGGAGAAGTGTCTCGATGAAATTCACACCGCGGGCGTCGCGGCACTCTTCTTTGAGCTGCTCGTAGCCGCCGAATTCGAGGCGCGTCCGGCGGACAGCCTCCGCGCGCGGCAGGCCGGAAGCGACAAATTTCTCGACTTGATTCTCGAAATGCGAGCGGAGCTCTTCGTCAAGCTCCGCTTCGACGGTTTTGCGCCGGAACAGCGCACGAAGACGGAATAGCAGGTCACTTAACATGGCGTACTCCGAGCTCCTTCCTCTCGCCAGGTGCCCCGTTCGGCGCTCGCCAGCCTATTCGTAGTGCAAGGCTACGATGGGATCGACGCGCGTGGCGCGGCGCGCCGGGATGTAGCACGCCCCGAGGGCGACCAGCGCGAGCAGCAGCGCGACCGCGGTAAACGTAAGCGGATCGGTGGCGCTGACGCCGTAGAGCAGCGTGGCCATCAGGCGGGTCACGACGAGCGCGGCCGCGACTCCGAGGCCGATGCCCAGAAAGGCGAGCCGCGTTCCCTGACCGAGCACGAGCCGCAGCACGTCCCGCTGATTCGCCCCCAGCGCCATGCGGATGCCGAATTCCTGTGTGCGCTGCGTGACGCTGTAAGCGATAACGCCATAAATGCCGACAGAAGCCAGCACCAACGCCAGCGCGGCAAACACGCCGAGCACGAGCATCGTGAAGCGCGAGCGCGCGAGCGATCCGGCCAAGAGGTCGTCCATGGTGGAAATGGCGGCCATGGGCTGCTCGGGATCCATTTGCCGCAGTTCGCTGCGCACCGCGGCGACCAGTTGAAGCGGATCTTTTTCCGCGCGAAGGACAATGGTCATCTCTGAAAGGACCAGCTCCGGATGCGGCCAGTAGACGGTGGGTTCGGCCGGTGTGTCCAGCCCCATTTGGCGGACATCGCCAACCACGCCGATGATTTCCGACGGCGTGTTCTTGCTCTCCTCCAAACTCTTCATATAGATGACCGCTTTTTGGCCGAGCGGGTTCGAGCCGTGGAGACACTGGTCGACAAAGGCCTGGTTGACGATGACCACGTGCCGTTCTTCGGTCAGTTCCTGCTCGTTGAAATCGCGGCCGGCTCGCAGCGGAATCTGCATGGTCGAGAAATAGTTCTTCCCGACCATGCGCACTGCCGCCACCGGGAGGTCCATCAGCGACCTTTCGGGCTGGCTAAGGACGTGAACTCCCGTCGCCGAACCAAGGCCGGTAAACGGCGGAAAGCTGCACATGCTGACCGCGCGCACGCCGGGAAGCCGCGAAATCCGCGCGAGCAGTTGCTGGAAAAACGTGAGCAGCGCCTTGTCATCGCGGTATTTCGAAGTGGGCAGAGATATTTTGAAGCTGAGCAAATGGCCTGCATCAAAACCCGGGTCGACACCAGCCAGCCGAACGAAGCTGCGAATCAGCAGCCCCGAGCCTGCGAGCAAAACAAGCGCAAGGCACATTTGTCCGACCACGAACGCGGCCCGCGCGAACCCGCGCCGTTTTCCCGCCGACGATCCGCGGCCTCCCTCCTTGAGCGTCGCTGAAATCCCGGAGTGCGCGGCGATATAGGAGGGCAGGAAGCCGAACAGCAAACCGGCCAGCAACGTGGCTCCAGCGGCGAAGCCAAGAACGCGCCAGTCTACGGGAAGGGAACTCACGCCGAGAAGATTCTTGGGGCTCGCTGCGAGTACCAGATTCGCGCCCCAGACAGATAGCAGAATGCCGATCACGCCGCCAATCAGCGCCAGAAGAACACTTTCGGTCAGCAGCTGGCGCGCGATACGCCACGGACTGGCGCCGATTGCCGTGCGCACGGCGATTTCCCGTTCGCGCGCGGCCGCGCGCGCCAACAAGAGGCTCGATACGTTAGCGCAGGCAATCAGCAGCACGAAGGCGACAGCTCCCGCCAGAATCAAAAGCGCTGGACGCAGTTCGCCCGAAATCTGGTCGCGCACCGGCACAACGTTGGCGCCCCAATAGGCGTTAAAATCGGGATACTCCTCGGCGATCTGAGCGGCGATTGCCGTCATCTGCGATTGCGCTCCCGGAACCGTTGCGCCGGGTTTCAGGCGCGCGACCACCGTCAAAAATCGGCCGACGTCCTTGCGATCGCTGAAGGTTTTCGGAAACACGAACGGAGTCCACATTTCCGGCTTCGCTCCCGTGAAAGAGCCGTCCTTGATAAACCAGGTGAAATTTTCCGGAGCGACGCCGACAATAGTTTGCTCGTGCCCACCGAGCGCAATAGCTTTGCCGATGACCTCGGGATCGCCCGCAAACCGCTCTTTCCAGAAACCGTAGCTGAGAATCACGACGTTGTCGTGCCCTGCCTTCCCGTTCTCGGGTGTGAAGCCGGGGCCGAGTATCGGGCGTACGCCCAGCACCGAAAAGAAATTCGCGGAGACATCCTCGAGAATGACTTCCTGAGGCAGTCCGTTTCCGGTGAGATTGGCGTGCTGGTCGAACAGCGCAGCCAGTTCGGTGAAAACGGTATTGCGGTTCTGCCAATCCAGGAAATCCGGAGGCGAGACGGTGTTGTGCGGGTTCGGGTGCTGTGAATTGTTTTCCCAGAGCATCACGAGGCCCGCTGGATCCTGGTAGGGCAGGGGCCGCAAGAGGACGGAGTCGAGAACCGAAAAAATCGCAGTGTTCGCGCCGATTCCCAGCGCCAGTGTGAGAATGGCGACGGCCGCGAAGCCGGAGTTCTTCCGCAGCATGCGCAAGGCGTAGCGTACATCCTGAAGCGTCGTTTCCAGCCAGCCCACGCCGCGGGCGTCCCGGCACTCTTCCTTGACCTGTTCATAACCGCCGAATTCCAGGCGAGCACGACGCACAGCATCTTCGCGCGTCATTCCGGAGGCGGCATGCTTGGCTACTTGGTTCTCGAAGTGCGCACGCAGCTCCTCATCCATCTCCGCCTCCATCGCCCCGCGCCGGAACAACGCGCGCAGCCGAAACAACAGATCGCTGATCATGGCTGCTCCTGGATCATTCCGGATACGCGCTCGACGCCCTTGGTCTACTCATAACGCAGCGCCACCATCGGATCGGTGCGCATCGCGCGCCGCGCCGGCACATACCCTGCGAAAAACGCCACGACAGAAAGCACGCCGATACACGCGAGCAACGTCACGGTGTCCCGCGCCGCAAGTCCAAACAACATTTTCTGGAGGAGCCCGACAGCCGCCAGCGAGAGGCAAACTCCGGCTGTCACTCCGCCGGCAAGCACCAGGATCACGTCCCGCATCACCAGCCGAAGAATGGAATCTCGCGGAGCCCCGAGCGCCATGCGAATCCCGAATTCCCTCTGGCGCTGCGCCACCAGATAGCTCAGCGCGCCATAGAGACCGATCATCGCCAGCACCAGAGCCAGCCCGCCGAAAAACGTCGAAAGCGTCGCCAGCAGCCGTTCTTCGACGAGCGAATCGTCCACTTGCCGGGCAAGCGTCGTGAAATCCAGCGGCACTTCCTTGCTTACGCCCGCAACCGCCTCTTGCACTGCCGTCACAAGAACCGAAGGACGCGCGGCGGTTCGCAGCTCGAAGACCTGCTCTTCCGCGTCTTCCGGTACTTGCGCGATCGGGAAGTACGCGGTGGGATGCGCTTCCTCACGCAGGGATTCATACTTGGCGTCTTTCGCCAGCCCGACGATTTGAATGGGCAGAGCGGGCTTGCCCGGTTCGGGATGGACACGGAAATACTTGCCAAGCGCATCGCCATTCGGGAAAAACTTGCGCGCCAGGATTTCATTGACGACCGCGACACGAGGCGCTGTCTTTGTATCGCCATCGTTGAAGCCGCGGCCGGCGAGCAGCGGCGTACGCACGGTTCCGAGGTAAGCAGGCGAGACGAAATTGAAGAACGCGAGAGCGGCATCCCCTGTCGGCGCGTTCGGCTCATCCACGTCAAGGCTGTTGTTCCAGACGTAGTTGGATACCGGCGTCATGATCGACCGGCTCGCGGAGACAACGCCTGGAAGGGTGCGCAAGCGCCGCTCCATTTCGTCGAACATGGCGGGTTGCTGCTCGAGCGGCACCTTCGCGTTGTGCAGATTGGCTCGGACAATCAGCACGTTGTTCCGGTCGAAACCCACGTCCATGGTGACCAGTTTCACCAGGCTGCGCAGAAATAACCCGCTTGCCACCAGCAAGACCAGCGACAATGCGACTTGCGAAGCGACAATCCATTTTCCCGGCCGGAACTTCGCGCGGCTCTCGGCGTCGACCGCCAGAGGCCCTTTCATCGCGGAGGTCAGCGAGACGCGCGTCGAGCGAAACGCAGGCAGCACGCCAAAAAGAATGCCCGTGAAGACGGCTGCGGCGGCGGTAAACGTCAGAACCCGCCAATCGAAGGACAAATCAAGGAAAACCTTGTTGTCGCCTGTCGAGATGTAACGCACCAGCAGCGCGCTGCCCCAGCGCGCAAAGAAAACGCCCAGCAGCGCACCCGCCGTTGAAAGCAGCACGCACTCTGTCAGCAATTGCCGGATCAACCGCGCCCGCGAAGCACCTAGCGCTTTGCGTACGGCGATTTCCTTGTGACGCGCCGATGCGCGAGCAAGCATCAGGCTCGCGATATTGGCGCACGCAATCAGCAGCACCAGTCCCACGACGCCCATCAGGATATGAAGAGGCTGCGTAAACTGGCGTCGCAGATACGAAGTGCCCGTTCGAGCCGGCGTGGGTAGGAACGAGCGCTTCAGAAAATCCTGCTGGTTCTTCTGCTCCCAGTCCTGTGGCAGCGCGTCCAGAAAGATCTGCGGCGACACCACGCCGAGGCGCGCCTTCAATTCGTCCGCGGTGACGCCGGGCTTGCTCCGCCCGGCCACGTGCAGCCACCACCAGGAACGGTGGTCCAGCCGCGTTTTGGGCCCGTCAAATATCTGAGCGGCGCAGACGGGAATCGCAACGTCGAACTTGTTGCCCACCTCCAGGCCAAAAAATCCCGGCGCGCTCACGCCAATGATGTTGAAGATGTGATTGTCGAGAGAGAGCGTGCTGCCCACCGCGCTTTCGGCTCCGCCAAAGTGATCCTGCCAGAATCCGTAGCTCAATACGGCTGTGCCGGGGCAGCCGCGTTTGTCGTCGGCTGGGGTGATCAAACGACCGGCGGCGGGACGGACGCCAAGCGTCGAGAAATAATCGCCGCTGGCGAACATCCCGTCCACGTCATGCACCGCTCCGCCTTGCGAGAGGTCGAATTGCGTCAAGCTCCAGGCGAAGATGCCCGAGTAAAAATCCTGGCGGTCGCGCAGCGCTTCCCAGAGGGGGTTGGTGAATGTCGGCTGGGGTTCGGCGTCCGGCGAACGCGGCTCGCTCATTCGCACCTCGGTCAGCTCTTCGGGCCTCTCGACCGGCAGCATCCGCAGCATTACCGTGTCAATCAGGCTGAAGATCGCCGTGTTCGCGCCGATGCCGAGCGCCAGCGAGAGAATTGCCACGCAGGAGATCACCGGAGTGCGCGCCAGAACGCGCAGCCCATAGCGAATATCCTGAAAAAGGGTTTCGATGAGGTTCACGCCGCGCGCGTCGCGGATCTCTTCCTTGAGCTGTTCGTGCCCGCCAAATGCGAGCCGCGCGCGCCGCTTCGCTTCTTCGCGCGTCAGGCCGGATTTCATCAGCTTTGTAACTTGCTGATCGAAGTGAAAGCGGAGCTCGGCGTCCGCTTCCGATTCGACGGTGCCGCGACGGAATAGCGAACGCAGGCGGAACAATAGATCGCTGAACATGGAGGTCTCCTAAGCCGTCTCAAGAATCTGCGCGACGGCAGCCGCCAGTTTTTTCCAGGAATCTTGCTCGAGCTCGAGCTGCTTGCGGCCGGTCTTGGTGAGTTCGTAGTATTTCGCGCGGCGGTTATTTTCTGAGGTGCCCCACTTCGCTTTGATCCACCCGCGCCGCTCCAGCCGGTGCAGCGCCGGGTACAACGAGCCCTGCTGAATCAGCAAAACGTCGCTCGAAATTTGCTGGATGCGCTCGGAAATGGCCCAGCCGTGCTGCGGTTCCAAGGCCAGCGTGCGAAGAATCAGCAGGTCCAGCGTGCCCTGCGGCAGCTCAATTCGTTTTTGCGCCATCCGTTCCTTCCCCTGTTACTTCGACAAGAGACTACGCTCTCTCTTGTCGAAGTGCAAGGGGAAGAATGAACCGGAAGGAGCGAGAGGAGTGTGCTAGGGAGCTTCCGGCTGCGCCATTCCCGATAGGCACCAGGGGCGGAGCCGGCCCTGCCCGCTTTGGCCTGCTAGCCGCGTGTCCGCTGAAACTCATTCATGAAGCAAGTCAGCGCCTCGACGGCGCCAACCGTAACGGCGTTATAAAGCGAGACCCTCATCCCGCCCACCGACCGGTGCCCCGGCGTCCCCACAAGTCCCGCCGCCGCCGCTTCCACGCCGAACTGTTTCTCGATATCTTCGTTTCCGCCCGCGACGCGAAATACGACGTTCATTTTCGACCGCGACGCGGCCTCCACCGGACAACGATAGAAACCCTTGCTGCTCTCAATCGTGTCGTAGAGCAGCTTCGCCTTGGTGTTGTTGCGTTTCTCAATCGCCGTGATCCCGCCTTCGGCTTCGATCCACTCCATCACCAGCCCAACAATGTAGATCGCAAACGTCGGCGGCGTGTTGTACAGCGATTTTTCCTTGATGTAGGTGCGGTACTGCAAAATCGTCGGCAAATTCTTGTCGGCCCGCTCGGCCAAATCCTTGCGGATGATCACCACGGTGACGCCGCTTGGCCCCAGGTTTTTTTGCGCCCCGGCGAAAATAAGCCCGAATTTCTTCACGTCGATCGGCTGCGAAGCGATATCCGAGGACATATCCGCTACCAGCGGCACGTTGCCCGTCTCCGGCATCTCCGTCCACTGCGTGCCCTCAATCGTGTTGTTCGTGCATATATGCACATACGAAGCGTCCGGCGAGTACTTGATTTCGTCCTTCCGCGGCAGCCGCGCGAATCTCTCCGCCTCTGTCGAGGCCGCGACGTTATGCAAAATCCCTTTCTTGAGCTCGCCCAGGGCCTTCGCCGTCCAGGTCCCGGTATGAATCAGGTCCACCGGCTTTCCCGGCAGACAAAGATTCATCGGCGCCATGGTGAACTGCATGCTCCCGCCGCCCTGCACAAAGAGCACCGCGTAGTCGTCCGGAATCGCCAGGTGCTTCCGCAAACCCGCTTCCGCCGCCGCGTTGATGCGCTCAAACTCCGGCGAGCGGTGGCTCATTTCCATCACCGACATCCCGCTCCCGCGCCAATCCAGCAACTCCGCCTCGATGCGCTCCAGCACCGGCAGCGGCAACGCTCCTGGTCCCGCGTTGAAATTGTAGACGCGCTTCATTCCGCGCTCGGAAACGGTAGACGTGCTCACGGTAGGTAATTCCTCTCTCTGTTGTAATGTTCGCGCATTCAAGAATAGCAGAATGACGCGCCGATTCGCGCTGAGGTCGCCACGGCCGGCACAATTTTGTTTCCTTACGCAACGCCTGCGATCGCGAACTCCACCCGCCGCCGCATCGGATCGATGCGCTCCGCCCGCACGCTTACGCGATCGCCAAGATGCCACGCGAGCTCCTTGGGCTTAGCGCCTCGCCCACGGCGCGTTCCCGGTGCCCCTCGCCGCCCTTCCCCGCCAGAGAGCGCCACCATGGCGTGATCGCGCTCGCGAAAAACCACGCGCGTACCCGCCGCATCCTCCAGGGCGTTAATGGGCAACAAGCCCTCGACGAACACTTCGAACAACTCCACAAAGCACCCAAATTTCTGCACCGAAATAATCAGCGCCTCATACTCCTCGCCGAGATGCTGCTCCATAAACTGCGCCGTCTTCCAATCCATCAATTCGCGCTCCGCCCCGTTTGCCCGCCGTTCGGCTTCGGAAGTCTCCGTAGCAATCTCCTCGAGCTGTGTCTCGGAATAAAGCGTGGCTTCCGCGCCGCGGGCGGCTTGACTCGCGACCGGCGAACTCACCTGGGGATGTTCCAAAGCCCATTTCAGGACGCGATGAACAATCAAGTCCGGATACCGCCGTATCGGCGAAGTGAAATGCGTATACTCATCAAACCCCAGCGCAAAATGCCCCAAGGGCTCCGCCGCGTACCGCGCCTGCTTCAGCGATCGCAGCATCAGATAAGAAACAATCCGCTCCTCCGGCTTTCCCGCCAATTTGCGCAGCAACCTCTGATAATGCTGCGGCGTAATCCGCAGCTCGGTAGCGCCAGGCAACGCCACCTTCATCCCGCGCTCGCGCCCGTGCCCGTACGAATCCGGCCGCCCGGCCTTTGCCGGCGCGGGCACGCGTCCGTGCCGCACGGCAATCTCGCGCTGATGCAAATCCGCAACGCCCAGCGAGTAACCAAACGCTTGGGCGAGCTCCTCGAACTCCAAAACCTTGCGCGCGTCCGGCTTTTCGTGGACGCGATGCAAGGCTGCAATTCCCCGTTTCAGCAGGTAACCATCCACTGCACGGTTCGCCGCCAGCATGAACTCTTCGATCAGCCGATGCGCGATGTTCCGCTCGCTGCGCGCAATGTTGGTCATGCGCTGCTGCTCATCGAACTCAATCACTCGCTCGGGCAAATCGAAATCGATCGACCCGTGTTCATTGCGCCGCTTGTTGAGCAGCAAAGCCAGCTCTTTCATGTCGCGGAAATGCCCGGCCAAGCCCGCATAGCGCACCGTAGCGTCGGCGTCTCCCTCGATCACTTTGTTTACATCGGTGTACGTCATCCGCTCGGCCGAGCGAATCACGCCCGATGTCATTCGCGCACGCTGCATGTTGCCAGCAGGGTCGAACTCCATCAGCGCACTCATCACTAGCCGCTCCTCGCGCGGCTTCAGCGAACACATCCCGTTCGAGAGCGCTTCGGGCAGCATGGGCACGGCCCGATCCGGAAAGTACACCGACGTCCCGCGCAGCCGGGCTTCCTGATCGAGCGCCGTCCCCGTTCGAACGTAGTGCGCCACGTCGGCGATATGCACTTGCAGGGTCCAGCCGCCGTCCACTCGCCGCTCGACGTAAACGGCATCGTCAAAGTCCCGCGCCGTTTCCCCATCGATCGTCACGATCGGCAAGTGCCGAAAATCCTCGCGTCCCTCGCGCTCGGTTTGGCTCACAGCCGCCGCGCGATGTTCCGCTTCCTCCAGAACGCCGTGAGAAAATTCATGCGGCAAATGGTGTTTGCGAATAATAATCTCGGTGTCCACGCCGAGTTCGCCCGGCCGCCCAAGAATCTCCATTACGCGTCCCGTCGGTGCCGCTCCACCGCGCGGATATCGCAGCAACTGCACATTCACCACCGCGCCATCGAGTTCAGGCAACTGCGGCAACCGCCGACCTCGCCTCTCGCCGTCCTTAGCCTCTCCCACTCCCAATTTTTCGCGCAGCGCCGCCGTCAGCTCGTCGCCAGGAGGGATCTCGATTTCATGTTGGATCCGGCTGTCGTAGGGCAGCACCACATTTCCCCGCGGCCCGTACCGAAACAATCCCACGACCGAAGGGTGTGCACGCCCGAGCACGCGCATGATCCGTCCTTCCGCCCGCTGCCCGCCACCGCGCGAACCCCTGACACGGAAATCCCGCCCGCGAGAATCGCTCACCCGTTGTAATCGAGCCAACACATGATCGCCGTGCATCGCATCTTCCACCGCGTCGCGGGGGATAAACACGTCTCCATCCAGCTCTGGCATCGGCACATCCGGCACCACGAAACCGTAACCGTCGTGGTGCAGCACGAGCCGTCCCCGCACTTCATCGCGGGCGGCTGGCTCGGAACTGGCGTCCGCCATCCGCAGCGCGCTCCCCGCCGGAATTCCCCGAGACTCCGCCTGGCCGCCCCCGGTTATGCGAGACTCAGTGCCCCCGGCTTCTTCCTTCCCTTTACGCCTCAGAAGACGGTAGCGTCCCCCGGGCAATTCCTCGATGGCCCCGCGCCTCTTTAATTTAACCAACAGATTTAGTAAGGCCTTGCGGGCATTTTTTCCCAGGTGCAAAGCAGCCCCGATTTCATTCGCCGACACGGAATCTCTCGTAACTTGTAGAAATCGCAATATGTTATCTGGGCTCAGGTGAGATGGACGGCTCATAGGCTAGGCACAGGAAGCTCGCTGATCGGACATCGACACAGATTTTGTCACTTTTTTGTATTTTTTCCGGAACTTTTTTCTTGCAGCCGGGATTAATAGGTAGGCCAACACACGACCGGCTAGCCGCCCTCCGTCAGGCTGGCCGGACATCCCCGAAAGGGGATCTGAGGAGGCGGGACGACCTGGCCCGCCTCCTCTTTAATTTACACAATAATATTGTGGCTCTAAAATCGATGTTGAAATTAACTGTACGTGATTTTGTACGTATCAAAAGGTTTTCCTGACCGCCTCTTCATTGGGCGGGAGGATAGCACGGGGCGGGTTATTGCGTGAGCACTTCCACCAGATATTAGATATATCCTTCAAGCAAGGTTACTTTCGTAAGCCTTTGACATTCTTCGGCAACCATCTACTTATCAGCATGTTACAGCCGCACTGACGTCCTGGCTTACAGATGGTAGTATCTTCGGTGTGACAGATCATCTTACGAGGAGTAGTACCATTCCCAAGACAAGACAGCGGAAGGAACGACTGACGGCTTCACTGTCGCCGGATTCCGCCGCTTACCTCAGAAGAGTAAGCGCGGAAGAGCACCTGCATGTGAGCACGGTATTAGAGGGCATGATCGAGGATGCTAGACGTGCAAGGGAGCTGACGCAGTTGAATGCAAACATTGCATCTTTTTATGACTCTCTGCCTGAAACGATTGTGCGGGAGCAAGCCGCATGGGGCGCTGTCGGCGCTTTTTCTATTTCTTATGTTGGAGGGCGGCCACAAGGCCAATGATCGAACCGATGATTCCGATAAGCCCCGCCAGCAGAGGAATGACGAGCTCAGTCACCCAGCTAGTTCTGACTTCAAACCGCCCCGCTTTTTTCTCATCGACGGCCAGAGTGTTCACTTCGCCTTTGACGAAATGAATTTTTAGAGGAGAAACGAAACGCGGGGGAGGACCGTCTAATTAGTATCACAATGTAGAGGATACTATGGGCGCAGAACGATTCCATTCAGGCAGACGGACGTTCCTCCAGGGATTGGCTGCGCTTCCGCTGGCGCTAGAGAAGGGAAACTCCGAAAAGGGGCCGGAAACGACTTACCGCTTTCTGACACCGGAATGCGAGGTGCGCATGAGCGTGCAGTCTTACGGAAACTCCAAGACGAAGGAGTTCCGGTTCTGGGACCGGGTGACGAACCGCGCATTTTGCCTCTCGGCTGACGGGGAAGAAAACCGCAACTGCCTTTCCCAGTTTGTGGGTTCCATGGCCATCGCCACATATCACTTTCGGCCGCGCAATCATGGAGGGGCGCCTCCGCGACTCCGTGAGCACGTGCGGACCATCGATCAGGACTACCGGATGGACCCGCGGTCGCCATTCGAACGGGTTCTCGGCGTGGAAAAAGGATTTGCCAGCGACATCCAGGCTTTCGGGTACAACCGGGACGGTTCGCCGGAGGCTGTCGCGAACGCCAAGTCATTCACTCTCTGGTGCCTGCTGCATCAGGACCTCTACTTGAATGACCAAGCAGTTCCCTTCCTGATCGTTCATTGGAAGCATACTCTGGAGGCCATCAGCCTCGTGGACGTAATACCGGGCGACAAGACCGAGTGGGTCAAGGGGTAGCGCGGCTTGGATGGGCATTGACAGCGTGGCAGATTAGAACCACAATGTAGAACTAATTATGCTTGGAGAATTCGAGTACCTCCTGATTACCGCCACCGCCTCGCCAGGCGACGAGGCCTATGGCGCAGCGATCCGCGAGGAAATTCAAAAAAACACGCGGCGGTCCTGCTCGATTGGGGCGCTCTACACCACGATTGACCGCCTGGAACAGAAGGGGCTGCTCAGAACGTGGATGGGTGCTGCGACGCCCGAACGGGGCGGACGGTCCAAACGAATGGTGCGGGTTACGTCTAAAGGGGTGGCTGCGGCGAAGGACTTTTACCAGGCGGTGACCCGGATCAGCCAGGGCGCATCCTGGGTGACGGGCCGGGCGGGGGAAGTTTCATGAGCGAACATACCTGGGCTCTCGTCGAGATGGCTGCGGGGATGCTGGCGCCGGAGGAGCGCGAGGCGGTGCTGGGCGATTTGCGCGAGGCCAATGAGAATGTTTTCCGGGCGTTGGTCGATGTGTTCGGTCTGTATCTGCGCCGGTTTGGGGTACTTTGGAGCGACTGGCGTCCCTGGTTGGCGGGATTTGGCGTGGCGCTGCCAAGCTGTTATTTGCTGATGGGAGTCTCGGGGTCGGTGACGTGCACGTTTTTGCGGTTGATGGACCCCTCGGTCGGGCACTGGTATTGGCCTACGGGGCACGAGCGTGTTTCGCTGCTCCTCTGCCACATTCTGCTGTTGCTGGCGTGGTCGTGGACGGCCGGGTTCGCAGTGGGGTCCATGTCTCGGCGGACGGTTTGGGTGAGCGTGGGGTTATGCCTGCTGCCTCTTTCGAGGGCTTGCTTTCCGATTGAGCCCCTGCCGAGGCTGTGCACGTTCCTGTTTCTTTTTCCTGCGGCGGTGGGGATCCTGCATGGATTACAGGGCATCCGTCTCGAGCGCGTGATGTGGGGTGCGCTGGCCGTGGTGGCGACGGTTTTGATGTATGTCGCCTGGAGCAATCAGGCTTTGTGGATTTACAACTGGGCGTTGATTTGGCCAGCCTGGTATATGGTGGCGTCAGCGCGACGGAACGCGCCTGTGGTGCAGTCGGCTTGAGCCTGCCTCAAGCAACAGGGAAACGGCTGGAAAAGCGTAGTTCAGGGGCTGAACCCACGGCCTCCGGAAAAATCGCAATAACTGGATGATGATCGCTTCGAACTGGTCCGAGGACAGGACTAGAACGTTGTCAGCGCCCGGCGCGGCTGTACCGCACCATCGGTTGGTTCGCGGTCGTGCAGTCATTCATTTGGCCGACATATGGGAAGGTTCGCTCTTCCTGCTCGTGTGACCGTTGTCCGTTTCCCGGAGCATTTTTATTGCGTACTTTTTAATGATTCAGTTACACTAGCGCCGGCCGATCAGGCGGCCTTCGGTCCGCGAAAAGGGTTGAACCTGCCTGCTTCTTCTGGAAGCTTTTGCCTTCTTTCTGTCGGAAATGCGGACGACCGGCAAATTTGAAAGAAGGTGTCGCATGACTAGAGCAAATGCTCTGCCCGTCCGTCCAAGCATCGAATATCTCAAAAAACTAGCCAAACAACAGGTTGCTGCCTTGCGCAGAGAAGGCCATGCCGCGTCCCTTGCCCGCGTGCAACTCGCCTTGGCTCGGAAATACGGGTTTCCGAGTTGGCGGAAACTCAAAGCGCACGTCGAGGCACTGGAGCGGCAGGCCGCTCAATCCAACGCAACCCGGGAGAGTGAAGCTTCCTCCGCTGCGTTCAACCGCGTGATGAACGCCATCACGGCCCGCGACAATCAAGCATTGGCTGACCTTTTGGCCGCGACGCCGAGCGTCGTAAATCAGACTGGTCCACACCCACGATGGGGCGGCCGCCCCCAACCACTCCATGTAGCAATCGAGTCGGACGATGCACGTGCGTTCGAACTGCTGCTAAACGCCGGGGCAAACGTTGACGGCAACAATCAACACTACGACGGTTGGTCGCCGCTGATGATCGCTACCCATTGGAAACGCGCCGAGATGCGCGATGAACTTATCCGGCGAGGCGCCCGAATCGACCTCATCGCCGCGCTTATGCTCGGAGATGATCGACGCGTTGCTGCCCTGCTGAAAGACCCTGCCGTATTGAATCAGTCCTTCCCCAACAACGCCACGCCTCTTCATTTTGCGCGCACGGCGAAATCGGCACGCATGTTGCTTTCCCATGGCGCGAAGATCGATGCGAAGGACAAGTATGGCAAGACTGCACCGCATTGTTGGGCAGAAGCCCAGGAGCCCTCCGCCGGCCTGATGCGCCTCGCGGACTCACTCGGTGCCAAGCCTGCCATGGATATCTTCAAGGCCATCGAACAGAGCCGGCTGACGCTGGTGCGCAGGTTCTTATCGGCTGGAACGGACGTCAACGCGAGATTTCCCACAGCGGCGCAGCAAACCCTGCTGCACGCCGCGGCATGGAACGGCAATCTTCCGATAGCCAAACTCCTGATCGCGAAAGGCGCCGACCTTCACGCTTTAGATCGAGAGCACGAGAGCACGCCGGCGAATTGGGCGAGGTTTGCTCTGAAGGCATTTAATCGCAAGCCCTGTGAGGCCGTCGCGGAATACCTCGAACGCCTGGTGGAACGCCCGAAGACGAAAGCCTGAAAGAGAAGGGAAGACTTGCCGTCAACTGGGGGCCACTCAGGATCTGTCTTCCACAAAGAGGCATGACGACTTGTCGGCTTTGATTGACCTCTGGCGTTTCATCCACGTAAGATTCGGGCCTGTGATTGGCCAGACCGTTTCGCACTACCACATCCTCGAAAAAATCGGCGGGGGCGGCATGGGTGTCGTGTACAAAGCCGAAGACACTCGCCTTCACCGTTTCGTGGCGCTCAAGTTCCTGCCTGACGAAGTGTCCAGCGATCCTCAGGCTCTCCTCCGCTTCCAGCGCGAGGCGCAGGCGGCTTCCGCCCTGAACCATCCCAATATCTGCACGATTCACGACATCGGCGAGGAGAATGGCCGAGCGTTCATCGCCATGGAATACCTCGACGGCGTGACCCTGAAGCACCGGATCGCGAGCCGGCCGTTGGACCTCGAGGTTCTTTTGGCGCTAGCGATTGAGATGGCCGACGCTCTCGATGCTGCGCACAGCAAAGGCATCGTCCACCGGGACATCAAGCCCGCTAACATCTTCGTGACGCAGCGTGGCCACGCCAAGATTCTGGACTTCGGGTTGGCCAAGGTTGCGCCTATTGCCAGTTCGTCGAGCCAGATCGCTGCCCTCAACACACAAACCCCCTCGATGGACCCCGACCATCTGACGAGCCCAGGCACGATGGTCGGTACGGTCTCCTACATGTCGCCCGAGCAGGTCCGCGCGCTAGAACTCGACGCCCGCACGGATCTGTTCTCCTTTGGCGCGGTGCTGTACGAAATGGCAACCGGGGCTTTGCCCTTCCGGGGCGAGACTTCAGCGATGATCTGCGAGGCGATCGTGAATCGCGCTCCGGTCGCGCCTGTGCGACTGAATCCGGATTTGCCGGCCGAGATGGAACGGATCATCAGCAAGGCTCTCGAGAAAGATCGTGACCTTCGCTATCGCTCCGCCGCCGATATGGAAACCGACCTCAGGCGGCTGCGCCGCGATACGGATTCGGGAAAAACGGCCGTGAGCACCGTTGTCGCGATCCCAGACCCGGATTCGAAGCGACCGGCGCGCTGGGCGAAATGGATTCCGATTTCAGTACTTGCCGCGTGCGCGGCTGCGTTCGCAGTTTGGATGCGTGCGCCCCTCCCGCCGCCAAGGATCCTCGGATCAAAGCAGATCACGAGCGACGGGATCCCTAAATTGAATCTTGTGACCGACGGAAGCCGCCTCTATATCACCGAGGCGCTTCCTTCCCGCGTCACCGTTGCTCAGGTCTCAGTCGGAGGAGGAGAAACTGCGCCCGTTGACGTGCCGTTCGAAAATGCCTTGGTCTCTGATGTCTCGCCGGAAAGCTCCGAACTGCTGGTTGGCTGGGGGGCCTATTTGTGGGCGATGCCGATGCCCGCAGGCTCGCCCCGCCGTCTCGCCGACGCGTCCGCACAGGATGCTCTGTGGATGCCCGACGGAAAATTGCTCTTTGCAAAAGGCAACGATGTCTACCTCGCCGACCACAGTGGCTCGAATCCGCGCAAGCTTCTTACGGCTCCGGACCCTCCCTATGGCTTGAGCTTTTCGCCGGATGGAAGTCGCATCCGGTTCACGGAAAAGAACCGGGGAAACAGTACGACTGTCCTCTGGGAAGCTCGCGCCGACGGCAGCGGCATGCATCCCCTATTGCCTGGCTGGAATAACCCTCCCGCCGAGTGCTGCGGTAGGTGGACACCTGACGGTAAATACTATGTCTTTGAAAGCGTACGGGACGGCGTCAGCAATATCTGGATCATGTCTGACCGCACAGAGTGGTGGCGGAAGGCCTCTCACGCTCCGGTTCAACTCACCACCGGACCCTTGCAGTTTTTCTCTCCCCTTCCCGCGAAGGACGGCAAGAAGTTGTTTGTGATCGGGGCCCAGCCGCGGGCGGAACTGGTCCGCTACGACGCCAAATCCGGGGAACTGATCCCCTATCTCGGCGGAATCTCTGCCGGCGATGTGGACTTCTCCGGCGACGGCCGATGGGTCACCTATGTCAGCTATCCCGAAGGCACGTTATGGCGCAGCAAGCTTGATGGCAGCGACCGTCTTCAACTCTCGTATCCTCCGATGGAGACGGCGCTGGCCCACTGGTCTCCCGACGGGAAGCAGATTGCGTTCGCGGGAGCCGCACCGGGCAAACCGTGGAAAATATTTTTGATTCCGGCCGACGGAGGCAGTCCCGAGCCAGTAACTTCCGATGAAGCAATCGAAAGAGATCCCACCTGGTCGTCCGATGGAAACACACTCGCTTTCGGGCATCGCGACCCGCTGGATCCCGAGAAGACCTACATCGAGATGTTCGATCTGAAGACCCGTCAGGTCTCCGAACTGGCAGGCTCGCAGAAAATCTTTGCTCCCCGCTGGTCGCCTGACGGCCGCTATATCATGGCCATCGCTACCGGCAACAACAAATTGGTTCTTTACGATCTGAAGAATAAAACGTGGCGCAAACTCGAGCCCAATCTGACGTTTGGCTACCTCGCCTGGTCGCGCGACAGCGCCTACATATATTTCGACACTTTCCTGAGCAAAGACAGCGGATATTTTCGCCTGCGAATCAGCGACTCGAAAATCGAAAAGGTGGCTGACCTGAAGAACGCGCGCCTCTACCGTAGTCAGTTTGGACTTGGCTCATGGACTGGTCTCGGCCCGGGCGATATTCCCTTGTTTCCCCGCAACATCAGCACGCAGGAGATTTACGCGCTCGACCTGCAGCTTCCATGACGCTCGAGGCGGATGGAACATTAGAGTGACCGTCCAGGTTCCAGCCATCTGCTGTAGGTCTTCATCTCGGAGATGAATCCTGCGCGGTCTAGGTGATATGTCGTGTGTTTGATGGTGGCCCCCGACTTAGCTACGACCCAGACGCTGTCCTCATCAGGGGCCACGGCCGATGAGGCAACATCCTTCCAAAGAAATGTCTTCTTGCGCAGGCCCAGCCACTTCTTTTCGTAAATTTCAGACTTCGAGACTCCCAAATCGGCTGGCCACTGCGATGCACAAAAGAGCGCCAGGCCCAGCAACAAGACAGCCACCCACGAATCTCGCCTGACGTTTTTGGACAAGGCGACCGTCCCCGCGCCATACACCATTGCAATGATCGCGGCGCCGAGGAGAATGCGGAGTCCGAGAGGCGCACGATACAGCGTTATCCCGCCTGTTCGCTTCGCCCGCTCAGCCAATGCCTCGAGAGCAAACAGATGGGCTGCAAGCAGAGCACATAGGATTGTGAGTCCATCCGCCATGTACTAACCCCTTCCGTCAGAAGGTGCTGGCCAACGGTTTTCTCCCGATCCCACAAATCCATCCCTTCTCGCGTTTCTCGACTACCTGAACATCCGAGTAACTGGTGTTGTTGAAGAGCTCTTGATGCTCGGCAACGCTCAGAAGCGTCATCCCTGTTCGCGAGGCGTATTTTTCCGCGAACTTTCCAGCCCCGGTAGTCATTCCTTTATAAATTTCCGCGATGACGATGAGCGTGCCGCCGGGCTTGAGGACTCGCAAGACCTCGCGCATGTCATTGGGCAGGTCCGCCCACCAGAAGTGTGTTTCCACGGCGGTAATAAGGTTGAAGATGCCATCTGCAAACGGCAATTCCGATACCGTGCCCTGCCGGATCTCCACGCGGCCCAGATCTATCCATTGGGCATTCGTTCTTTTCGTCGCGGCGACGCTCTCTTCGGAAAAATCTATGCCGTAGACTTTTCCCAGGGTGGCGATGGCCGCAAGCTTGCTGACGGTCCTGCCGCCGCCACAACCGACATCGAGGATCGTGTAGTCGTTCTCGACCGGGATCTGCCCTAGTCCCCAGTCCGTTAGTTTCGAATGGCTCGCGTTCATTCGCCATAGCGTGATTTTCCCCAGCCACCCCGTCGGCTTGCTGCACTGGTTTACCGGTACGTCCCTGCCAGCCACGATGGTTTACCCCTTCAGAGAGTCTGATGCTTATAAGCGCGCCGCCGCTCCAGCATCCGCGTGTACGGTCGCGGCATCCACCAGGAGTTGCCAGAAACGGGGGAAATGTTATCAACGGTCCGGAGATTTCCGCAATTGCAACGTCGTTTTGGTGCACGATTTCGGGATTCTCGGCGATGCACTCCTCTCGGGCGAATTGCAGTTCTTCGTTCCTTTGAGCCATTCCTTAAAGAATGATGCAGGTAAAGTTCCGTCTTTCCCCGTTGTCGGGAGGTCCTCCCACTGGCGGTTTTTTGATTGCTTCGTCGATGCAGGTCATTTGTTCGTAGGGAGAAAGCATTTGCTTTGTTTCTGTGAGATTTTCTTACTGCTCTCTGTGGTATGTTCACGTTACCGGAGGAAGCGATGGCCGTAATCTGGTTAGTGGCGTTGATTCTGGGCTCGGCGTTCGCCATTGCGGCCGGACAGGGAGCGAAGTGGAAGGTGCTGAACGCGGTCATCATTCTGGGGTGCATGGGCCTGGGTCTGGGTCTGGGGTACTCCTTGAGCTTGGGGCGCGGGAACTTCGGATTCGTCCGCGGCGAAGGCGTGCAGTTCGCGATGATGTTTGGGATTGTCGGAGCGATGGCGTGCGTGGCGCGGAACACGTGGAGCTCGAAGGAGTGAATCACCGGAGCGAGGACGATCTGGTCAGACCGGGCGTTTTCCGCTTCCCGGGATCATCCCATTTTTGGCGGGCGGCACACTCTTAAGCCGACCTGTCGGGTGCCGAGCTTCTTTTTCTCTCCGCAGCGCGCCTCGATCGAAAATTGCCAATCCTGAAATTCGCTACCCGCTACGGAAACGAGGCGAGCGGCGCGGACGTAAGACTTCGGATCGAACCTGGGCGGCCCGCACACCGAGTTTCCTATCAGCCGCGGTCTCGGACGAACGGATGACCAAAACAAAATCACCTGACAAAAAGCCTGGCAATTCTCCGGACAGCCACGCCCGAAGAGGCAAGGCCCCCGGCTCGCTGCGGAAGATCTTGGCGGTTGTGGGACCGGGCGTCATCACCGGAGCCGCGGACGATGATCCGTCCGGAATTTCGACCTACTCGGTGGCGGGCGCGGCCTACGGATATGCCACGCTGTGGATCGCGCTGCTCACGTTTCCTCTGATGTCCTCGGTGCAACTCATGTGCGCGCGCCTCGGACTGGTTACAGGGCAGGGGCTGGCCGAGGCGGTGCGCGATAATTTTCCGAGGTGGGTGCTTTGGGGCGCTTGCTCGATTCTTGTGGTGGCGAACGTCATCAACATTGGGGCCGATCTCGGCGGAATGGCGGAAGCGACCGAACTCGTCACAGGGATTCGGCCGCTTCTCTGGATTCCCTTTTACGCCTTGTTGATTCTCGGGCTGCTGATATGGACTTCCTACAAGCTGATCGCGCGAGTTTTCAAGTGGATGACGCTGGTGCTGTTTGCGTATGTGCTGACGGCGTTTTTCGCGCACGTGGACTGGAGGCAGGCGCTCCTGGTGACGCTCGTGCCGCATGTGGAATGGTCACGCGGATTCCTTGCTGTGCTTGTGGGAATTCTGGGGACGACGATTTCGCCTTATCTTTTTTTCTGGCAGGCGGCGGAAGAGGTGGAAGAAGAGCATGCTCAGGGCAAAACGACAGTGGCGCAGCGCAAGGGCGCGACTCTGAAAGAACTAAAAGATGCGCGAACGGACACGGTCCTCGGGATGTTTTTCTCAAACTTCATCATGTACTTCATCATTTTGACGACTGGCGCCACTTTGCACGCGCACGGACAAACCAACATTACAACCGCGCGGGAGGCGGCAGAAGCGCTGCGTCCACTCGCCGGGAAAGGGGCCTATCTGCTTTTCACACTTGGACTGATCGGCACGGGAATGCTGGGAGTGCCGGTGCTGGTGGGATCCAGCGCATACGCGGTAGCAGGAGGTGCAAATTGGCGGGGTTCGATGTCCGACAAGCCAAAGAAAGCACTCGCGTTCTACGGAGTCATGGCGGTGGCGATGGCGTTGGGCCTGGCGCTGAACTATTTGGGTTTGAACGCGGTGAAAATGTTGTTTTGGTCGGCGGTTATCAATGGACTGTTGGCGCCGCCGCTGATTTTGCTGGTGATTCTTTTGACGAGCAGCCGCAAGGTGATGGGTGAGCAGGTGAGTTCGCCGATGCTGCGTTATTTGGGGTGGGCAACCTTTGTAGTCATGACCGCGGCAGCGGCGGGAATGCTCATCACGTCCTGAAGCATGCGAGAATAGGCGCGGACTTCTAAACGGAATGCTCGCACTCACTCGCCTGCTGCTCGCCGCCGCCAAACCGACCCTGGAACACAGCGTGAGGCGCTGGCTGGTCCACCTCGGGGCTTTGGGATTCATCCCTCTTGGACTGCTCGACAGCTCGATAGTCCCACTTCCCGGCAGCATGGATGTTCTGACGATTATTCTGGCGGCGCGGAGTCCGGAACTGTGGTTCTACTATGCGGTGATGGCCATGATCGGCTCGGTGCTGGGAGGGTTCGTTACGTACCGGCTGGCGCGCAAGGGCGGTGAGAAATCCCTCGAAAAGCGGCTGTCGGCAAAAGCGATGAAGAGGGTTGTGCGGCTTTTTGAGCGCTGGGGATTTGCGGCCATTGCGATTCCGGCGCTGCTGCCGCCGCCGATGCCGCTCGTGCCATTTCTTCTGGCGGCAGGGGCGATGCAATATTCGGTGAAGAAATTTTTGTTGGCGATGGCGCTCGGACGCATAGCGCGGTACTCGATTCTGGCCTATCTGGCAGCGCGCTATGGGCGTAAGATGCTGCCATTTCTTTTGCAACACGGACATCCCGTCCTGGCTGTTTTTGTGGGGGTGATTGTGACCGCCGCGCTCGTTTACCTCATGTTTCGCGAAATCAAAAGTAAGAAACGCGCGAAGAATTAGCCGGTCCGGGGCAGCGAGCTGCACCGCCACAAGTGATCTCTGACCGCGATCCGTGATGGGTCAGAACGGTCTTGACAGCGGCAGGGCGTGGGCCTACGCTCCACAGCTTTCCTAGGGTCAACAGAGAGTCATCCGTCGAGGCAAAACGATGCGAATGAATGTGAGAGGTTTCGGGCCGGGGAAATCTTCGGGCGCGGGTATGGCCGCGTGCGCGGCGGCGATATTCGCGTTGATGGCTGCAGGCGTCGTGCGTGCGGCGGACAGCTATGAGGTGGTGGTGGAACGGAACGTGGCGGCAAGAATGCGCGACGGGGTGACTTTGCGCGCGGATATCTACAGGCCAAAGGCCGATGGAAAGTTTCCAGTGCTGCTGGTGCGGACGCCTTATGACAAGACGGGCGAGACGAATTTTGGATGGAAGGGAGCGGCGCGCGGGTACGTGGTGATCGCGCAGGATGTGCGCGGGAGATTTACCTCGGACGGGGAGTTTTACACGTTCAAGAATGAGTCGCTGGACGGGTACGACACGGTGGAGTGGGCGGCGGCCCTGCCTTATTCGAACGGGAAGGTGGGAATGTTTGGCGGGTCGTACGTGGGGGCCACGCAAATGCTGGCGGCGATTGCGAAGCCGCCGCATCTGGCCGGGATCTGCCCAACGGTGACGGCTTCGAATTATCACAATGGATGGACGTATCAGGGCGGCGCATTTGAACAGTGGTTCAACGAATCGTGGAGCACGGGCCTGGCGATGAACACGATGCGGCGGCGCGTCGAGGAGAGCAGCGCTCTGGCGGGGACGAAAACGCTGCCCTTGGCGGATTTTGCCGTGCTGGAGGCGCCTTCGGCGGTGGGGATTGCGCCTTATTTCAGGGATTGGCTGGCGCATCCGAGTTTTGATGCCTACTGGAAGCAGTGGTCGATTGAGGATCATTACGCGGATATACAGGTGCCGGTTTTGAGTTTTGCGGCGTGGTACGACATTTTTCTGGGCGGATCGCTGAAGAACTATGCGCGACTGAAGACAGAAGGCGGTACGGAGGCCGCGAAACATGGGCAGCGGCTGGTGGTGTATGTAGGCGGCCATGCCGGAGGATCGTCGAGTCGATGGGTGGGCGGCGTGGATTTTGGGGAGAAGCTGCCGATCGATCAGGATGAAATCACCTTGCGCTGGTACGACTCGATTTTGAAGGGCCTTCCAAGCGGCGTGGAGAAAGAAAAGCCGGTAAAGATTTTTGTCATGGGCAGGAATGAGTGGCGCGACGAAGAGGACTGGCCTTTAGCGCGGGCCAAGAGCACAAAATATTATCTGCACTCGACGGGCGGCGGGGCGAACGGACTCGGAGGAAACGGAACGCTCGGCATCGCGGCACCGGCTGAGGAAAAGGCGGATCAATATGTCTATGACCCGAGCGACGCGGTACCGACGATTGGCGGGCCGCTTTGCTGCGGGGCGTTGCCGACGGGGATCGGTCCGGAGGATCAGCGGCCGGCGGAGGGACGCCCGGACGTGCTGGTGTTTACGACGCCGGCGTTTCTGAAGGATTTCGAGGTAACCGGGCCGGTGACGCTGGATTTGTATGTGAGCAGCTCGGCCGTGGATACGGACTTTACGGGAATGCTGGTGGACGTTTGGCCGAACGGATTTGCGCAGAACCTGACGAGCGGCATTTTGCGAATGCGCTACCGGAATTCCGAGGAAAAGCCGCAGCTGGCGAATCCGGGCGAGATGTACCACGTAACGGTGGACTTGTGGGCCACGAGCAACGTTTTTCTGGCGGGACACAAACTGCGGCTGGAAGTTTCCAGCAGCAATTTCCCCCGGTTCGACCGCAACCTGAATACCGGCGAAGAGCAGGCGCGCGCGACCCGTATGGTCAAAGCGACGAACGTGGTTTACCACGACAAAGCACATCCCTCAGCGCTGATTTTGCCCCTCGTGCCCTAGACAGGCTGTGGGCCGGGTTGCAACTAATCCCAAAAGAGCAGTCTGTCGCCAGGGAGCGCCCGTTAGCTATAGGAATTCCGGGCCTCCCTGGTGCAAGCCATGGCGGCAACCCCGGTGACGGTGCCCGTCATCGTATTCCTGAATCCGCAAAATGAATTCGGCGGCACATTTGCCGTCCTAGAGACATTTGCTCGATGAGGTGGCCCCGATGCGTCAATTCCTCGGTGCGCTGCTAGGACTGGCGGCCTCGGGCGGAGCCTTCGGGCAAACGGGCGGGCCGGTTCGCGTGGAGCTGTCGCCCGCCGAGAGCCAGACGGTATACCGCGCCGGTGAACCCATCCGGCTTAATCTCACGTTTACGGCAAGCGAAGCGGGCTTTTCCTTAAACGGGACGACCACGGACCCTGCATCGCCTGTGGATGAGTTCTTCTTGTCCCCGGCGACGGGGGTGTTTCCGTGGTTGGATGATCAGGCGCGCGGGCACCGATACAGTCCTGACTATGCTTCTATATCCGCTCTGGAACGAAACACACCGGTGACGGTCGGTCTCGTTCTAAATGCGGTGTACCGCTTCGACGCGCCGGGCCACTACAAAGTTCATGTTGTGACGAGTCGCGTAGCCAGCGGAGAGGGTCAGAACCTGGAGCCGCTGACGAGCAACGAAGTGGAGTTTGATGTCGAAGCAATGAGTGATGCCGATGAGGCCGCTCGAGCAGCAGTGCTTGAGAAGAAAATCCGCGAAGCAAGCAACATGCAGCAAGCACAGCCATTAGCCGAAGAACTGGATTGGCTGACGGGAGATGCTTCGACGCGAGTAAAGCTTTCACTCTTCGTGCGTCCGAAGACTTTCTATCCGTTTAGCGTAGATGTTACCCGGGGCCTTTGGACGGCGCGAAATCGGGCTCTGGTGGTGGCCGAGCTAGAGCGCGCGCTAGTTGATCCTGCACAATCCCTGTCGGCAGGCTTTTCGCTGCTGGAAACTGCCGTAGATCTCAAGGCGCGCCTGGCAGTTCCCTTTGATCCCGCTGCGCCGGAGAAGGCTTTAGAGGCTGCTCGAATCGAAGGGGAATACTTGCACCTGATCGCTCTGACGCTGCCCCAGCGCGCTCGAGAGCCCCTCGTGACTGCGGCCGAGACACTGTTCGTTCGGCTTGCGCAACGAAAAGAGACTGCCGGGAACGATTTCGCCGCCGCGCGAGAAGTCTTGATCACTCACTTTGCCCAGGTGAATGAGTACAGCGTGGACTGGCTGCTGAACAGCTACGGGACGTACTTGCAGGATCCACGCCTGGTGCCCGCCCTTCGGACCATCTTGGAAACAGAAAAGGATCCCCTTCTGTCTGGCGAGCGCACGGCCGCTCTGGCACAGATGATCAAACTTGCGCCCGAAAACGTAAGATCGTTTGTCATAGAAGAGGTGTGCGCAAATCGACGGACCATTCAAAGGGCGATCCAAAACGCTCCATTCGATGTGCTGCCGGAAACGGACGAATGCCTGAAAGAGCAAATCCGCGCTGCTTCGGAAAACGTCAAGCACGGAGGAGTGGATTTGCAGCAAAAAACGGCGCTCGCAGCCCGGTTTGCGACCAATGCAATTTTTGACGATCTTCTGGCTTTGTACGAAAAGTCCGGCCCCCGTTGGGACGGGCAGGCCCGCGGCGGGATGCTGGCATATCTCATGCGTTGGGACGCCAGGCGCGCGCTTCCGCTCCTCGAGGCAGCTTTGCCGCCCGGTGCCGAAGAACTGGAGCCCGACATCAGTTTCGCCCTGTTCAGGTCGTACTACTCAAGCGGGCTCGACGCCTTTCTGCGCGAGCGCTTGGCGAACGGGCCCGCGGGGCAGGCGGGCATGGCGGCTTTCGAGATGTCGCAATACGGCCCCGCCGAAGACCAGGACATTCTTCGCGCTCGGTTGGATCGTTGGAGGACGCAGTGGTCGGGCAAAGTCATCCCGCAAGCCGAGGGGAAGCTAGAAGGTGAACTCGTCGACGCTGTCCTGCGCGGGAAGGAATGGCAGATGCCAGATGCAACGGCCGCCACGTTCCGCGAAAGCTGCATCTCTTCCGTGTGCCGATCGCGCTTTGAAGCGCGCCCATAGCTCCTTAAACATTTCGCCAGCAATCAGAAAGGGCAGGAAAAAACGCACGTTCACGAATGCGTGTGCCGAGAACCTGCCGGCGGTTTTCCTGGGCGCCGTGGCTTGTGCGACCAATCGAGCCGTGCGGGCATCTAAGCACCCAGTCAGAACGCAGTTACTTGACACTCCGAAAGAGCAGGTCTACACTACGGAGTTTTTAGATGGCCCCGAAAGCAGACAGAGGGGCGGGACTTCCATGGACAAGAAAAGGCTCGATTACTACAAGAAGAAGTTGCAGGTGCGGCGTGAGGAGTTGATGAAGACCATCGCGCGCACGCAAGAAGAGGGGCGCACCGCGGACGAAGATCCGACGGTGGACCTGGCCGACAAGGCGGCGAATTCCTATACGAAGGAATTCCTTTTTGGCATGACCAATACGGATCGCACGATCCTGAACATGATCGATGCGGCTCTGAAGCGCATCAACACCGATGAGTACGGCGTCTGCGCGAACTGCCAGGAAGAGATGCAGCAGAAGCGGCTCGAGGCAGTACCGTGGGCCAAGCACTGCATCACGTGTCAGGAGAAGATGGAACAAGGGCTGCTCTAACCCCCGAGGTCAAGGTAGCGCGAGTGGCCGACCTGTGAGGGTCGGCTTACACGTTTAGGGCTTCGTTTTCGAGTGGGACGCTGCCGGAGGCGGGTGCCAAGCCTCGTCGCTGACGTTACACCGGGCCGCGAGAAATCCCCTCCGAGCCCCGGATAGTGGTAACCTAAAGCGTAGGGTATTTAACCTAGGGTAGCGCGATGAGCGCAAACCGGCCAAAGTCGGGCGATTTCCGAGGGCGGTATGCCCCCGAAGCGGGCAGCGTCGCTGCGCCCGGGTCCGCGGATCCCGCGGACAGTAGATCCCACAACCCAATATTGCCGAGGCGTGCCTCGCTGATGCAGGAGCCCGTGCTCGTGCTCAATGCGACGTATGAGCCGATCAACGTGACGGCAGTGCGCCGGGCCATGGTGCTGCTCTTGAAGGGCGTAGCGCAGGCCGAGGAGATGCACAGCGCCGAGGTACACTCGGCAGCGCATGCGCATCGCGTGCCGTCGGTGATCCGACTGCTGGCCTACAGGCACATTCCGCAGCAAAGCCGTGCGCTTTCGCGGAAAAACATTTTGCTGCGGGACCGCAATACTTGCCAATTCTGCGGAGGGATTTTTCCGAGTTCGGAATTGACGCTCGACCACGTGGTGCCGCGATCGCGCGGCGGGCGCTCTTCGTGGGAAAACCTAGTGGCGTGTTGCTATCGTTGCAATAACAGCAAGGGCGACCGGACGCCGGAAGAGGCCGGGTTCAAACTGGCCAGGCGGCCTCGGCCATTCACCCTTCATACCTCGCGCCAGCTGATGCGGCTCATCGGACACCGCGACGAGCGCTGGCGTAAGTATCTGTTTTATTAGGCGTTTTCGGCGAAAAAGAAAAATTGCAGGTTTTTTTCAGCAAGTGAAACCTTTTTTGCTGCCATGCATCTAAATTAATAACTAACCACTTCGAGGACACACCCCGGGAAGCAGCCAAGGCTCAACGCCTTAGCTGCTTCTCTCCTTTTGGGCCTGTTTTTTTGATCTAGTATTTTTATGCTAGGTGTTTCCACTCGATTTATCTGCTTCAGAGGAGGGGAAGCTTTTCAGAGCGGCTTCCTCATCGGGGAATTCCGGGAAGACCTGGTAGAGATGGGTGACCTTCAAGACTTCCTCGACGTTGCGGGATAATCCAACAACTTTCATTTCGCCACCGCTTTTAAGCACCATCACGTACATGCGCGCCAGTTCGCCGATCCCGGAGCTGTCGAGGTATTGCAACCCGCTCAAATTGAGGACGATGTGTTTCTTTCCTTCGCCGAGAAGACGACTGATGTTTTCGCGGAGAACGCCAACTTCGAAAAATGTGAGTCGTCCGCGAAGATCTATAAGAGAAGCTCGCGGCGTGTGCCGGATGGTTGCGGAAAAATTCAATATAGGCCCCCCAGTGCTGGTAAACGTCATTCTACTGTGCCGGGGAGGTTCAAGACAGGATATTTCAGAAGGAAGAAAATATTATGAAAGGCGGCGCAAAATGGAAGACTCCCGGATGGAGCTTCGGGAAAGAATGCGCCGAGGGAGGACCCGGCTTACTGGCGCATGACGACGCACAAGCCGCGGCGCCAGCCCTCCGCCAAACCGACGCGCGTAGTTTCGAGATCCTTGGAGAGAAAACGCATGAGGGTATCCGTGGACGGGTGGAAGCGAAGCTCGGGAGCTAGGAGATAGAGAAGCGGCGGAGCGGCCTGCAATTCGATTCCCGGAAAATAACCGGAGCGGGCAAAATCGCGCTGCTCCAGATGGCGGCGGATCTGAAGCCAGTCGCCTGCAGCTTCCAGTGGAAGATGAATGTGCTCGCTGGCTTTCAGCTCGAGAACGGCGAGACGTCCCGCGCGAGTCACCGTGAGGAGCTTTGGAATGCCATGCTCGCGGCCCGCCTCCGCGAAAACCCCGGAATAAACAAATCGCGAATCCAGCGCGGCATCGATGCGCGTGACGTCTTCAAGGACCAGAGCTTCGAGCCAGCGCTCGGGCTGCCCGCGGTAAAGAGGGTGGCACGTTTCCGTCGAGAGCGGATGGCGATAATTCTCGAGTTGCTGGAGCAAGTTCTTCAGAGCCGCGAAGGACGAAGCATTCAGCTCCGTGCGGGGATCGGGACAACCGAAGAAGACGCGCCGGCGGTCCCATCGGGCAAACGCGAGACCTCGGAAGCGCAGCAAGACTTCGCGGGACTGCCAGACGGGATGACTGGTAACGGCGCGCGGGGACAGGGCCACGACAGGATCGAGCGCGGCGCGCGACAGATCGAGGAGTGCTTCGGATTCGCGTTGCGGAACCAGCCTGGTATCTTGATTTCCGGCGCGGCGTGGATCGATCTTTTCAAGGGTCTCCTTCAGAGGGTCGCGCTCGTAGAGTTCGACGGAGAGATCCTCGGTCAGGGCGCCGGCGCGGTGGGCCAGGTGCCGTGCACCACCTCTTGGCAGAATAAGGCGAAGCACATGGATCGTGCCACGGGGATTCGAGTGGCGTACACGATCGAGCCAGAGCAGGGCAAAGGTGAGGCTGCCTTCGATGCTCTCCGCCGACTCCCCGTCGGGGGCAAGCACCGCCGAGCAGGAAGAACCCTGGCGGAGGATCCCGCGGACATGGTTGCCGGAAAGAGAATGCTCGAGATCGGGCGAGGCGGAGAGAAATTCCAGGGTTTCCTCCGGGAATTGCGCTCGAAGGAGACGGCCCAGCCCGTCGCAAAATGCCTCCCGCGAAAGATCGCGCTGGGCGCGCTCAAACTCGAGGCGAATAAATTCGAGGCGGTCCGGCTTCGCGCGCCCGAATCGCTCGACGGCAAGCGCCAGCCGCTGGTCGGAATGATCCGTGATGGCCAGCACGCGGCGCGTAAGATTGTGATTTTCTGACCAGAGATGCAGGAGGGGCTTCTCCGCGGCGCCCTGAACCTCCCAGGAGAGTCCCGAAAAGGGAGCAAGGCGCCCGCCGTTCTCGCGGATCTCGATGGAGCCTTCGGCGGTGAATTCCTTCAGGCAGGCTTGCAGTTCGACGGAGAGGTCCACGCCAAAGAGTATAAAGGAAACAATTGGCTCTGGAACTATTATTTCTTAGAAGTAAATAGCAGGCCGGAGACACGGACCAGGGGCTGCTGAATGTTCCAGGACGAAGGGATATGCTCGAAAGAGACTTCGAAATCACGGTGTTCGCCCGGAACAAAGGGAGGCGCTGAGGAAGCGAAGACGGCGCGCGATTCGCGCAGGACGACCTGCCCAAGTTGATCGGAGAATTCAACGGTCAGCTCGACATTGGCGAGCGGGAGATCGCCCGCATTCGTCAGGCTGCCCGCTAGCGTAGTGACTTCCTGATTCAGGAAATTTTCCGCGCGGCTCAGAGCCAGATTTTCAATCTGGAGTTTAGGCGCGTAGGCCTGTTCGGCGGCGCCAAACGGGAGATGAGATTCGCGCGTGCTCGAAGCGGGACGCCGTTCTGCGCCGGGCCACATCAAAACGGCGAGGGCGATCGCTATCGTGGCGGCGCCCATCCACGCGATCCACGAGCGGCCCGCCTTCGGCTGCCCTCGATCTGGCGTTTCGATTTGCAGTGTTTCAGACATGGAAAGCTCCGAAGCAACGATGCTGGCCTGAATACCGCTAGTCGTCAAGCGGGTGTAGCGAAGGGCGGCGAGAGGAAAAGCCGGCATCCCGGAGAAGCCACGCGGAGAACGCCTACCGGCCAACGATGAGTCGCTGCACCAGAGGTTCGGGAAGGCTGGCGGCGCGCATGCGCCCCTGGACGGCAGAAATATCGTAGGGCGCCCGCCAGAATTCCACGGTCTGATGTTCAAGATCGGCAATGGCAAAACCTGCGCGCGGGTCGCCGTCGCGCGGCTGGCCGATCGAGCCGGGATTGAGGAGATAGCGCCGCGGCTCTTCGATGCGCAGCGCGGAGAAAGATTCCGAAGTGCGCGGACGAATCTGCAGAACTTCGAGATTGGAATCCTGGTACGAGAAGCCGCCCTGGTGATGAGTATGTCCGAAAAAAGTGACTTCGGCGCTGGAATCGAGAAGCCCATCGAGAGCTTGCGCGGGGGTAAACACGTATTCATCTTCATCCTGAAACGCGCCGTGTACCAAAACGATTCCATCGGTGGCCAGGGGTCCGTGAGGCAGAGCGGAAAGCCAGGCCAGGTCTTCCGCGTTCAGCTGGGAGCGGGTCCAATCCACGGCGGCTTTCGCAACGGGATTGAAATCGGTGGTGTCCATCAGGCCGGCTACCGCCTTGTCGTGGTTGCCGCGAATCGTCTGCGTACCGAGTTTGCGAAGCATGGCGACCACATCGTGTGGATCGGGGCCGTAGCCGACCACATCGCCGAGACACACGGAAACGTCCCAGCGGCCTTCCGCCGAATCGAGAGCAGCGGCGAAGGCTGTGGCGTTTGCGTGAAGATCGCTTAGAACAAGAATGCGCATTCATGCCATCCGCAAAATGCCCTTGAGTATAGATGAAGCGGGGACACGATGCACGTTGACGGGAGAGGATTGCGCAAAAGGAAAGGGGGCGACGAAGCAGGGGAAAAAAGGTTTCTCGGAAGTTCCGTATATTTATGGAACTTTTACAAAATCAAAAGAGAAACAAGCGCGAAAAAAAATTAGCAGGGCAAAACAAAGCAAATAATTAGCAAGATTAAAGAAGAAAAACCGATGGCCGGCGAAACATTAGTGGCGCCCGGCTCGTCTATACATGTGCAGCCGGATGAGCTGCGCAGGCAGGACAGAAGTTCCATAAAAAACCCCGCGGTGGCAGCCGCGGGGCGATGACACGCAGTCTTTCCGGCCGTTAGTCCAGGAAGAACGAGGTGTCTTGCGGGTGAGACTACTCGCCCTCGGCACGCGTGTCAACACTCTGTTCGGCTTGCGGCGGCAGCGATGCGGCTGACTCGATCCTGACGGAAAGGAAGTTGACACGCATGAAATTCAATTCGATCCTCCGTAGTCTGGCGCTGGCAGCCGCTTTGGCATCGACAGTGCCGCTCCTTGCAAAACCATTCAGCAAGACCATTAACATCGCCCAGTCGGCAAAGATCGGCAAGGTGGATGTGCGGGCAGGTGAGTATCGCCTGCAAATCGACGGAAACAAAGCGACCGTAGAGAAGGGGCGGCAGGTCGTTGCCGAAAGCGAAGGACGGTGGGAAGACCGCGCTACGAAATCCTCGAGCGATTCCGTGCTCATCGGCGAAAACGGGCAGGTGAAGGAAGTCCGCTTTTCAGGCCAGACGCGCGTGTTCGTATTCAACGAGTAAGCGAGGAGTTTCTGTGACTCCTATCCACTGGACGAGAGGGAGGCTGCCCGCAACCGCGGCTTCCCTTCTCGTGATTTTCTCGGGACAAGTTTTGAAATGGCAGGAACCGGCCTCGGCTCTAGCCGAGACCATCCACCGCTTGCTGCGGTTTTGCAGGCGGCCTTTAAGAGCTTTTTCTTCTCTCGGAAACCTCCTTTAACGAACTTCAGCGGATCAACATACAGTCTCCGTAGCTGTAGAAGCGGTAGCCCGCCTGAACGGCGTGGCGGTAAGCGGCGAGGACTCGTTCGCGCCCTGCGAATGCGCATACCAGTGCGAGCAGAGTCGAACGCGGCAGGTGGAAATTCGTGAGCAGGGCGTCCACGACGCGGAACGGAAATCCCGGATAGATGAACAGGCGGGCCTCCGCTTTTCCGGCGAGCACCAGTTCCCTCGTGTTGGATTCTCTTGCGCGAAGGGCTGCCGCTTCCAGGGCGCGAACCACGGTGGTTCCGACGGCGAGAATGGGGCGCCGTGCGGCTCTCGCTCGCTCGATCGACTGCTTGGTTTCTTCGGGAATTTCGTAGGACTCGGAATGCATCCTGTGGCTTTCGACAGTTTCGGTGTGCACCGGCTGAAAAGTGCCGAGCCCGACGTCGAGGGTCAGCTCGCAGATTTCCACGCCGCGCGCGCGAATTTTCTCGAGAATTTCCTCTGTGAAGTGCAGGCCGGCGGTCGGAGCCGCAATGGCCCCGGGCCGTTTGGCGAAAACCGTTTGATAGCGCTCGCGGTCCGTGTCTCGATCGCCGCGGTGAATGTAGGGCGGCAGAGGAACGTGCCCAAGACGCTCGAGATGCTCCGGTACTCCCCGCGTGTCACGTGAAACAAAGCGCAGGGTGCGCAACCCCAGTTCCCCGCGGTCAATCACCTCGGCTTCCAGCTCTCCTTCTCCAAACAAAACGCGTTCTCCGGTCCGGATCTTACGGCCGGGGCGGACCAGGGCTTCCCACGCCTGGGGATCAATTTGGCGGGTAAGAAAAACCTCCACCTTGCCGGTTAGGTGTTCTCGGCGTGGGGCGCCGGAAACGGCTTCTGAATGGGCGCCGGCGCGGCGGCCAAAGAGCCGCGCCGGAATCACCCGAGTATTGTTCAATACCAGGAGTTCGCCGCCTCCGAGCAGTTCCGGAAGATCCTGAAAAAGGCAGTCCTTGAGACCGCCTTCTGAACGAGAGAGCTCGAGCAGCCGAGAACCGTCGCGGCGGTCGAGAGGTTTTTGGGCGATCTGCTCAGAAGGCAGGTGGTAATCAAGGTCATCGAGACGCATCAAGGGGGAGTCTAGCAGCATCTCAGGCGACCGGGGCAGCGGAAAAAGAGCGGGCAGCGCGGGTAAGAGATCCCGAAAGTGCGGGTTCTCTCGGCCACAACGAGATCCAGGATCTCTATTATATTGATGAAAATAAGCAGCTTACATAAATGTCTTCAGATATGGAAAATATTTGACAGGATTAGACTCATATAATATTATCCGATTGTTGTAAATCAACAAGGAGATCGAAACGTGAGAACTACTTTGAACCGTTGGGAACCTTTCCGCGGGGCTGCTACCCTAGAGGACCAGGTGAATCGTTTGTTTGGCCGTGTGCTGGAACGTTCGGCAGAGGAATCGAATCTTACAAGCTGGACGCCGGCAGTCGATATCTACGAGACCGAGCATGAGTTGGTGGTAAAGGCCGATCTTCCGGAGATCGATCCGAAAGATCTGGACATCCGGGTGGAAAACAACATTCTGACGATTCGTGGTGAGCGCAAGTTCGAGAAGCGCGTGAACGAAGAGAATTATCTGCGTGTAGAGCGCGCCTATGGTTCCTTCAGCCGGAGCTTCTCGCTGGCCAACACCGTGAATGCGGAAGCGATCAAGGCCGATTACCAGAACGGCGTGCTGACGCTGACCGTTCCGAAGCGCGAGGAAGCGAAGCCGAAGCAGATCAAGGTGAACGTGGGAGTGAGCGCGGGAACGCCGGCCGTTGCGGCAGCCGCGGGAGCCAGGTAAGCCAGCAACAAAGTTGTGTTAAGAAGGGGCTGGCACTCTTGCCGGCCCCTTTTTGTCGGGAAGCGGGGTAAAAGAGGTTAAAGATGCTGCGATTTGACAAGATGACCGTAAAAGCGCAACAAGCGCTCGAGCAGGCAAACGAGGTGGCGGCGCGCCACGAAAACCAGCAGGTTGAACCTGTGCATTTGCTGGAGGCCCTGGTCGCGCAGGCGGACGGCGTGGTGCCGCCGCTGCTCGCGCGACTCGGAATTCGCACCGAGGCCCTCGCGGGCGAAATCGAGCGAGAGATCGGGCACCTGCCGAAAGTGCAGGGTTTTGCCCAGCAACACATGGGAAAGGCGCTGAACCATGTGCTTGAACGGGCCTTTGACGAGGCGGAAAGGTTCAAAGACGAATACGTTTCCACGGAGCATCTTTTTCTGGCGCTCGCCGGGGAAGAGCGCGATCCCGCCGGACAGCTTCTCGGGCGGCAAGGCGCCACTCATGAAGCGATTCTCAAGGCTCTGACCGGAGTTCGCGGAAATCAGCGCGTGACTTCGCAGAACCCGGAGGCCACCTACGCTTCGCTCGAGAAATACGCGCGCGATCTGACGGACCTGGCGCGGAGAGGAAAGCTCGATCCGGTCATCGGGCGCGATGAAGAAATTCGCCGCGTGATGCAGATTCTTGCGCGACGGACAAAGAACAATCCGGTGTTGATCGGCGAACCGGGTGTCGGAAAGACCGCCATCGTCGAAGGGCTGGCGCAGCGCATCGTTTCCGGAGACGTTCCGGACGTGCTGAAGACCAAGCGCCTTGTGGCTCTGGATCTGGCGGCGCTTGTGGCTGGCGCGAAATTCCGCGGAGAATTTGAAGAACGCCTGAAGGCCGTGCTGAAGGAAATTACGGAAGCGGAAGGGCAGATCATTCTTTTTATTGATGAACTGCACACGCTGGTCGGTGCGGGGGCTGCGGAAGGCTCGATGGACGCTTCGAACATACTGAAGCCGGCGCTGGCGCGCGGCGAGCTGCGTGCCATTGGCGCAACCACGCTGAACGAATACAAAAAGTACATCGAGAAAGATCCGGCGCTCGAGCGGCGGTTTCAGCCGGTGCTTGTGACCGAGCCGAGCGTCGAAGACACCATTGCGATCCTTCGCGGGCTGAAGGAGCGCTACGAAGTTCATCACGGCGTGCGCATCAAGGACGCGGCGATTCTCGGAGCGGCAACGCTCTCCGACCGCTACATTTCCGACCGTTTCCTGCCGGACAAGGCCATCGACCTCATCGATGAAGCCGCCGCCAGCCTGCGCATGCAGATTGATTCTCTGCCCGTCGAGATTGACGAGATCGAACGGCGCATCCTGCAACTGGAGATCGAGCGGCAGTCGCTGCTGAAAGAGAAGGATGCGCATTCCAAGGAACGGCGCAACCAGATCGAAAAAGAACTGGCTAAGTTGAAGGAGGACTCCAGCGGCCGGAAGGCGCGCTGGCAAGCCGAGAAAGAAGCCATCGGCAAAATCCGCAAGCTGAAAGAGCAAATCGAACAGCTCAGGGCCGAAGAGCAGAAATTCGAGCGTTCGGGCGAGCTGGCGAAAGTCGCGGAAATACGCTACGGCAAGATTGCCGCAGCAGAGCAGGAACTGAAGAAAGCGGAGGAGCGGTTTGCCTCCGTGCAGAAAGATTCGCCCATGCTGAAGGAAGAGGTGGACGAAGAAGACATCGCCAAGCTGGTCAGCAAATGGACGGGCATCCCGGCCGGACGCTTGCTGGAAGGCGAGGCCCAGAAGCTCGTGCACATGGAAGAGCGGCTGCGGCAGCGCGTGGTTGGGCAGGACGATGCACTGGGGCGGGTCGCGAACGCCGTGCGACGAAGCCGCGCCGGATTGTCGGATGCCAAGCGGCCGATCGGGTCCTTCATTTTTCTCGGCCCGACCGGCGTTGGAAAAACCGAATTGGCGCGGGCGCTGGCGGAGTTTCTTTTCGACGACGAAAAGCTGATGATCCGCATCGATATGAGCGAGTACATGGAAAAGCACAGCGTGTCGCGGCTGATAGGTGCTCCTCCGGGTTATGTCGGCTATGAAGAAGGCGGGCAGCTCACCGAGCAGGTGCGCAGGCACCCGTACTCGGTGATTCTGTTCGACGAAATTGAAAAAGCGAACCCGGATGTGTTCAACATCCTGTTGCAGATTCTCGAGGACGGCCGGTTGACGGATGGCAAGGGGCGCACGGTGGACTTCCGCAACACGGTGATGGTCATGACGAGCAACGTGGGATCGACGGCGATCTTCGAGCTCTCGATGAAAGACCCGGAACGCGCGCGAAAAGAAGCGATGGAAGCGTTGCGCGCGGCGTTTCGTCCGGAGTTCATCAACCGCATCGACGAGATTGTAATTTTCAATCCCCTGGGCAAGGAACAGCTGGCCCGCATCGTCGGGCTGCTGCTGAAGAACGTCGAAAAGCTCCTTCGGGAACGGCAAATCACGCTCGAGTTAACACCGGCGGCCGAAGAGTTGCTGCTGCGAGAGGGTTACGACCCGGCATACGGAGCGCGGCCGCTGCGCAGGACGATTCAGCGACTGATTCAGGATCCCCTGGCGATGCAAATTCTCGAAGGCAAAGTGCTGCCGGGAGACCACATTCGCGTGGATCGCGACGGGCAAAAAGACGCGATGCGCTTCGAGCGCTCCAGGGCGAAACAACCGGCGGCCGCGGCAGGAATCTAAGGGAGCAAAAGAGAGGAAGCCTTGAAAGAGTCTTCCTCTTGAAAGAGTCTTCCTGTCGAGGACTCCTGACGCCCGGACAATTCGCCTTGGCCTGTCTCAAGGCATGCGTAGGTAGCTGGTAATGGGGGAACACCATGAGAGTTCTTAGAACCACCTTCCTGCTCGTCGTGCTGACGCTCTTCTTGATGATGGTGGGTTCGTTTTTCGGCGGTCGAAATGGCATGACCATTGGACTCGGAATTGCGATTTGTACCAATGCGTTTGCCTATTTCTTCTCCGATAAGATCGCGCTGATGTCGAGCGGGGCCAAACCAGTCACGAGGGAGCAATTGCCGCGCCTGTATGCCGTGATGGAGCGCTTGGCCGCTAAAGCGAATATTCCTGTGCCAAAGCTCTACGTTGTGCCGGAAGAGGCCCCGAACGCCTTTGCCACGGGAAGAAATCCCCGGCATGCCTCGGTGGCGGTGACCCAGGGGTTGCTCGAACTGATGAACGATGAGGAACTGGAAGGGGTCATCGCCCACGAGCTCTCGCATGTCCGCAACTACGATATTTTGATCAGCTCCGTTGCGGCCACGCTGGCAGGAGCCATCACCTGGATAGCCCACTGGGGTCCCTGGCTCGGCGGGGGTGACGACGACAGACGCAATCGGGGCGGCGGAATGGGCGCCCTTCTGCTCATGATCCTGGGGCCGTTGGGAGCGATGCTTTTGCAGCTGGGCCTTTCGCGCGAGCGCGAGTATGCTGCGGACGCGACCGGGGCCCGGATGGTCGGCAACCAGTTCGGTCTGATAAGCGCCCTGGGAAAGCTGGGGGCTTACAATCAACGCATTCCTACCACATCGATTTCGCCGTCGACGTCGTCCTTGTGCATTGTAAAGCCTATGTTTGGCGGGGGCAGTCTTTCCTCTCTCTTTAGCACCCACCCCCCGCTTGAAAAGCGTATCGCAGCTCTGCGGGAGATGACCGTGGTGCCTACTCGCTGAGCGAGTGACCAATCGCCTCGCTTAAATGCTGTACTGGCTGAGTAATCTTTCCCCAAAGGGACGAGATCCTTTCTGGGGCTGTCGTCGGCCAGCCTTTCAAGCCGTTGATATTCAAGCAATTAGAATTCTCGCGTTTCCGGAGGGTTTTGGTGAGTGAAATGCACTACTACTAGCGTACATCGGACATCGGCGCGGGGTCACGGGGGGACCGCAGTCATGAGCTGTCGGGATACTATCCATTTGATTTGTTGGTACTTAGAGGGAAGACTCTCGCCGCCAGTGGCGAACGAGATCAAGCGCCATTTGGACTCGTGCTCGGACTGTCACATGGTCCTGGACGCAGCCATGAGCACTTTGGACCGGTATTTTACGCCTGTGAAAGGCTCTGACGAAGAGCCTGCCCCTCAGGCCGCCTGAGTCAACTTCCATAAAACTCTAGACTGCAATAACTTAGCGTGGACCTTTTTCCACGTTGCGCCTCCCCGCCTGCCTCTTCGCCTCTCGAGCGTTCGCTTAAAGGGGCTTCCTCTTTCAACAGCAAAATTTACAGAAGAGAGACTGACTACGTAATCTTTACTGGTACTAGTACGTATAAGACCAGAAATGGATGGATCCTCTTCCGTCGACAACCCCATGCATTCACTTGAGTTGCTTGCCCGGGTCCGAGAAAAGGGCCTTTGGCGAGTAGGGTGCACCTGTTATAGCCGCAGGGGGAAAAACCCTAAAGGAGAAGTTTATGAGCGAGTTTCAGGAACCCATTAGCCACACCTCGACCGGAACCCCACGCTGGGTGGGACTGGCGGTCGCCGTGTTGGGCGGAGTTTCATTGCTTGGTCTTGGAGTCGGCTGGAGCGCTTTGAACCACGCGAACGGCATCGAGCAATCCACACAAGCCTCGGTGAAGCAGGCAAACGATGCGCTGGCCCAGCGGCTGGCGAAAGAAGACGAAGTGAACCAGGCTTTGCAGAGCGACCTGAAAGTGGTCACGGACAAGCTGAATCTGACGCAGGGCGAACTGATCGCTGCGCGTAAACAGAACAAGAATGCGACGGCTGCCGTCGACCAGAAGGTGGATGGATTGGCGACGTCTGTTAAGGCCGAGCTCGCTGGCAAGGCGAACGCGGGTGACGTGGACAAGCTCAACGGCGACGTTAGCGGCGTGAAGACCGACTTGGACGCGCAGAAAAACAACCTGCAAATGGCCCGCAGCGAGATGGGCACGCTCATCGCGCGGAACCATGACGAAATCGACCAGCTTCGCCGCATGGGGCAGCGCGACTACTTCGAGTTCACTGTTACCCGCAAGGGCGGAAACCAGAAGGTGGGCACCATTCAGGTCGAACTGAAGGACACCAACACCAAGAAGAACCAATACACGATCAACGTTCTGGCGGACGACAAGAGCTTTGAGAAAAAGAACCGCTCCGTGAACGAGCCGATTTTCTTCTACACCGGCGGAACCAGGGCAGCGCTGGAACTGGTCGTCAACAAGGTCTCGAAGACGACCGCTTCTGGCTACCTCAGCGTCCCGAAAGCGCCCGACACGACGGCAGCTAACACTTCGGGTTCGGGACAATAGAAGGCTTCGCGGCTCAAGACAGTTGCAGATTCCCGAGAGTAGGGCCGAGGGAGGGTTCCAGAGAACCCTCCTTTTTTATTTCTCGCGACAACCTCCGCCAGTCTCATTCCCGCGTATGATGGGAGGGATCGATCTGCGCGGGTAATGCCATGGGGGCGTGGTGGATGGCAACTCGGCCGATCATCAAAAGCAACGGAATTTTCTTGAGGGAGAAAGCAATGAAGATACGATTTGCAGCAGTCACAGCGGCAACACTCTTCCTGGCAGCTTTGACAATGGCGGCCGACGGCACCTGGACCGGCTATATTTCCGACAGCAACTGCGGCGTAAAAGGCGCCAACAATAACGCGCGCGAATGCACGATCAAGTGCGTGAAGGGTGGCGCGAAATATGTGTTCGTCAATGACCTGGACAAAAAGGTTTATGTTGTGGATGCACAGGACAAGGTAGCGGAACATGCCGGGCATCACGTTACGGTAAAAGGCACGGTAGACGGCGGCACCCTTAAGCTCGAAAGCATCGAAATGGCGCCGCCAGATAGCAAGTAAACACTTCCGATAGCGCATTTTATCGACGGGCGGGGCTTCAGCTCCGCCCTTTTTTCTGGCCGTTTTTCATTTTGTCCCATTTTGATTTTTGAAAGATCGTTCGATTCCGCTACGATACAACCTGAACTATGCCAACAACTCTATTGCACGCCGGAAGGCTGCTGACTCCCACCGCGGAAATCACGGACGCAGGCATTTTGATCCGCGACGGGGTGATCGAGGAACTCGGACTGCGGGAGGGAATGCGTCTGCCTGCGGGCGCCGAAGAGATCTCCGCATCCGGCAAGACTGCCGTTCCAGGTTTCGTGGACGTGCACATCCATGGCGCCGGCGGGCGCGACGTGATGGAGGGCACGGCGGACGCGCTCCAGAGCGTAACAAAAACGGTCGCGCGTCACGGCACCACCTCCATGGTGGCTACCACGGTGACCGCCAGTCCCGAAG
This sequence comes from Acidobacteriota bacterium, assembly GCA_013289955.1. Lineage (GTDB taxonomy): Bacteria > Acidobacteriota > Terriglobia > Acidiferrales > UBA7541 > Acidiferrum. The sequence goes on along the minus strand of JABCYZ010000005.1, from coordinate 82,300 downwards.
ACACGATGCGGAGCGTCGAAGGAATTGCGCATTACATTTCGCAACAGCACGAAACGGACGACACACGGGCGGAGGTGCTGGGGATTCATTTCGAGGGGCCATTCCTCAGTCCGGCGAGGCGGGGAGTGCATCCAGCCGAGTGGCTGAAGCTGCCGTCTTCGGAAATGCTGGAGAAGCTGATGCAGGCGGCCGCCGGGAACGCGCAGATTCTGACGATTGCGCCGGAACTGCTGGGAGCCATGCCGTGCATCGACGCGGCGCGCAATGCGGGAATGGTCGTAGCCATGGGCCACACCGATGCGACCTACGAGCAGGCCCGCGCGGCGATTGCTCATGGAGTCCACCACGCAGTGCACGTCTACAACGCGATGCGGCCCTTTTCGCACCGGGACAGCGGCGTGATCGGAGCCGTTCTCACTTCGCCGGAAGTGAGTGCGGAGCTGATTGCCGACGGCGTTCACGTGGAAGAAATCGCCATGAAAGTGCTGCTCCAGGCCAAGGGACCCGAGCACATGATCCTGATCAGCGACGGCATTTCGGCGACAGGAATGCCTGATGGAAAATACATGCTCGGGAAACTGGAAGTCACGGTAGCCGGTGGAGTATGCCGCAACTCGGAAGGAAAGCTGGCGGGCAGCACGCTCACGTTGGACAGGGCACTGAGAAATATTGTTGGGCTGGGAGTTCCGCTCGCTGACGCGGTGCGCATGCTGACGCTGAACCCCGCTTCTCTGCTCGGCATTGAGTTCAAAAAAGGCGCGCTGCGCGTGGGGGCGGACGCAGATATCCTTTTGCTGGATGAAGGATTGCAACTGACCAATGTCTGGGTGCGGGGCGTGGCCTTGAACTGAAGCCGCAAACAGCCAGGATGGCAATGGCAAAAATGGAAACGCCCTGTCGGCTTTTATCAGAAGCCGGGCAGAGATTCCTCGCGGACAGAGGCGGGTTCAGCTATTTAGAGGAATGTTCAGTTCCGAAGCAAGTTCGGCGGCGTTGAAGGGACTGCACGCAAAGAACCGCCCGCCAATCTCCAGGGTGGGGATTTTGCGCTTTCCGTTGTTGGCTTTGAATACGATCTCTTCGGCTTCGGGATCCCGCTCGATATCTACTTCGCGAAATTCGATCCCGCGCTCTTTCAAAAATGATTTTGCCCGGCGGCAGTCCGGGCACCAGGCGCTGCCGTACATCGTGATTGGCTCCATAAATTGTCTCTAGCTATTAGATGTCCGGCAGCGGGTCCGGTCGCAACCGAAATGGACCAGGAATGCCCAATGCGTCATGGAGCTTCGACAATCGCCGTGCGGCGTTTGGTCGCGTATCCTCCCACTTTGATGCGGATAAGCGCTCGTTGCAGCGCGGCACTGGCGCGATCCCAATCGATGTTGGCGTCGCTTGCGGCAATGCGTGCGCGGGCGCGCTCCAGAGCTTGCCTGGCGCGATCCACGTCAATTTCTTCGGCAAGCTCCGCCGTTTCCGCCAGCACCGTCACCCGCTCCTGTAGAACTTCGGCGAATCCGCGAATAATGGCGAGATGCACTTCGTCTTTGCCGTCAGTACCGCGATATCTCAATTCCCCAATACCGAGCTCGGTGATCAGCGGCGCGTGGCCCGGCAAAATGCCAAGCTCGCCGTCGGCGCCTGGCAACACGGCTTCCGAAACACTTTCGCGCAGCAATTGGCGCTCCGGCGTAACGATGACCAGCTCGATGGAGTCGGGAAGCATCCAGGTGTCTATGTGTTCGCCTTCATTTTTTCGGCCTTGGCAAGCGCTTCATCAATCGTGCCCACCATGTAGAACGCCTGCTCCGGAATATCGTCATACTTGCCCTCGACGATTTCCTTGAAGCTGCGCACGGTGTCCCCGATCTTGACGTATTTGCCTTCGAGGCCGGTAAACTGCGCGGCCACGAACATGGGCTGCGAAAGGAATTTTTCAATCTTGCGTGCGCGAGCCACCGTGCGCTTGTCTTCGTCAGAAAGTTCTTCGATGCCCAGAATGGCGATGATGTCTTGCAAATCCTTGTAGCGCTGGAGTATCGACTTCACGCCGCGAGCCACCGCATAGTGTTCCGCGCCGACGATACGCGGATCGAGAATGCGCGAATAGCTGGCCAGCGGATCAACGGCTGGATAAATGCCGCGCTCGACGATCTGGCGGCTGAGGTTCGTGGTGGCGTCCAGGTGCGTGAATGTCGCAGCCGGAGCAGGGTCCGTGTAGTCGTCAGCGGGAACGTAAATGGCTTGCACGGAAGTGATCGAGCCGGACTTCGTAGAGGTGATGCGTTCCTGCAATTCGCCGATTTCCGTGTTGAGGTTCGGCTGGTAACCGACGGCGGAAGGCATGCGGCCGAGTAGCGCCGAAACCTCCGAGCCCGCCTGAACGAAACGGAAAATGTTGTCGATGAAAAGCAGCACGTCAAGGTGCTCTTCGTCGCGGAAATATTCCGCTACCGTCAAACCGGTGAGGCCGACGCGCAAACGCGCGCCGGGAGGTTCGGTCATTTGTCCGTAAATCAGGGCTGCGCGCGATTTCTCGGAATTACCCGGAACCACGACGCCGGCTTCCTGAAACTCCAGCCAGAGATCGTTTCCTTCGCGCGTTCTCTCGCCGACGCCCGCGAACACGGACACGCCGCCGTGCTGCATAGCGACGTTGTTTATCAATTCCTGGATCAGCACCGTTTTGCCGACACCGGCGCCGCCGAACAATCCAATCTTTCCGCCCTTCAGGAACGGCTGAATCAGGTCAATCACCTTGATGCCGGTCTCGAACATCTCGAGCGTCGTTGACTGGTCCACGAGCAATGGCGCGGGCCTGTGAATGGGGTACATGGTCTTGCTGGTCAACGGACCCAGCTGATCCACGGGCTTGCCGAGCACGTTCATCACGCGGCCGAGCGTTGGCCGTCCCACCGGAACGGTGATTCCCGATCCCGTGTCAAACACCTTCATGCCGCGGACCAGACCTTCGGTCGGCTCCATGGCCACCGCGCGCACGCGCCCTTCGCCAAGATGCTGCTGGACTTCGCCGGTAACGTCGATGGGCTCGGGAACGTTAAAACCCTCGCTGGTGATACGCACGGCGTTATAGATTGCCGGCAAATGTCCCGATTCGAATTGCACGTCGAGCACCGGTCCAATGACCTGCACGACGTGTCCGACGGCTGCGTATTTCTCTGCCATGCTTTCTCCTAAGCGCCGTAAGAAGCGCCGCTGACAATTTCAATAATCTCTTTCGTAATGGCCGCCTGCCGCACTTTGTTCATGTGCAGCGTGCGTGCTTCGATCACGTCCCCGGCGTTTTTCGTGGCTGCTTCCATCGCCGTCATGCGCGCCGCATATTCCGCTGCGGAGGATTCCAGCATTGCGCGCAAGACCTGCGTCTCGATGTAGCGCGGCAGCAATTTGCCAAGCAGCTGTTCTTCGGGCTGCTCATAGATGTAATCGATTTGAGCCGATTCTTTCTGGTTGCTTTCCTTTATAGGCTCGACGGGAAGCAGTTTTTCCACAACCAGATTCGCCACCATCACGGTCTTGAATTCGCTGAAAACTATATAGACCGCGTCGATCTCTTCTTTCGCATACAGCTCCGTGACCAGCCCGGCAATCTCCCGGGCGGTCAGAAACCTTACGCGCGCCAAGGCGTTCACGTATTCGCCGGCAAACTGAAATCCGGCGCGCTTCAGACTATCCCGGCTCTTTTTCCCGACGGGAATCACGGAAATCTTTTTTTCCCTGTTCGCGCGAAAGAACTCATTGGCCTTTCGCAGAATGTTCGTGTTGAAGGCGCCTGCCAGTCCGCGTTCCCCGGCCAGCACCAGCACAAGGATCCGCTGCTCTGGACGGTGCGCCAGCAGCGGATGCTGCGGCTCATCGATGCGCGACATCGTCGAACGCAAAACGCGCGACAGTTCCTGCGCATAGGGCCGCGCCGCCGTCGCCGCTTCCTGTGCCTTGCGCAGGTAGGCCGCGGAGATGAACTTCATCGCGCGGGTAATCTGCTGGGTGTTCTTCACCGAGCGGATGCTGCGCCGGAAATCGAGAAGTGTAGGCATCGTTGTTCTCTACAAAATCGCTCTCACGTCTCCACCCCTACTTCGCTGCCGCGGCAACCGCAGCCGTAAAGCGCTCCTTGAAACTGTCGACCGCTTTCTTGATTTCCGCCTTGATGCCGTCGTCGAGCGCTTTTTTCTCTGCGATATTTTTCAGAATCGAAGGATTGCTGGTCTCGACGAACTGGAGAAATTCCTTCTCGAAGCGGCTCACTTCCGGCACGGGAATGCTGTCGACCGAGCCGCTCGTGGCCACGTAAATACTGAGCACCTGCTTTTCGACCGACAGCGGAACGTATTGGTCCTGCTTCAAAATCTCCGTCAGCCGCTGGCCGCGCGCAAGCTGCCCCTGCGTCACTTTGTCCAGTTGATCTGCTCCAAACTGAGCGAAAGCCGCGAGCTCGCGGTACTGCGCCATGTCCAGGCGCAGCGTTCCGGCCACCTGCCGCATAGCCTTGATCTGCGCGTTGCCGCCGACGCGGCTTACGGAAATGCCCACGTTGATCGCGGGCCGGATGCCTGCGTTGAAAAGGTCGGCTTCGAGATAAATCTGTCCGTCCGTAATCGAAATCACGTTTGTCGGAATGTAGGCCGATACGTCTCCGGCCTGCGTTTCAATGACCGGCAGGGACGTCAACGATCCCGCGCCAAGCTTGTCATTCAGTTTCGCGGCGCGTTCCAGCAAGCGCGAGTGGAGATAAAACACGTCGCCAGGAAACGCTTCGCGTCCCGGCGGGCGGCGCAACAGCAATGAAATCTCGCGGTAGGCCTGCGCGTGCTTTGAAAGATCGTCGTAGAAGGTAATGGCGTGGCGCTTCGAATCGCGGAAATATTCGCCCATCGCGCAAGCGGCGTAGGGGGCGATGTACTGCAGGGAAGCCGGCTCAGCCGCGGAGGACGCCACGATGATGGTGTAATCCATCGCGCCCGCATCCGTCAGCGTTTTCACTACCTGCGCGATCGTCGAGCGCTTCTGCCCGATCCCGCAATAGATGCAAATAACGTCGCCGCCCTTTTGATTGATAATCGTATCGAGAATCACAGCCGTCTTGCCCGTCTGCCGGTCGCCGATGATCAACTCGCGCTGGCCGCGGCCGATCGGAATCATCGCGTCGATGGCTTTGATGCCCGTTTGCAGCGGCTCGCGAACCGGCTGGCGATCCAAAACGCCGGGAGCAATGCGCTCGAGGGGATTGCGCTGCTTCGCCGTAATGGGTCCTTTGCCGTCGACCGGCTCGCCAAGCGGATTCACCACTCGTCCGATGAGCGCTTCGCCCACCGGGACGGACATGATCGTGTTGGTGCGCTTGACGACGTCGCCTTCTTTCAGCAACTGCGACTCACCCAGCAGCACGACGCCGACTTCTTCCTCTTCCAGGTTTAGCGCGATCCCGAAAACGTTATGCGGAAAGGAAAGCATCTCGCCGGCCATGACCTTTTCGAGGCCGTGCACGCGCGCAATTCCGTCGCCAACGCTGATGATTGCGCCGACCTCGTCCACGGAAACGGTCTGCTCGTAATTCTCAATCTGCTCGCGCAGAATCTTGCTGATTTCATCCGCTTTGATGTTCGCCATGCCTGCTCCTGAATTCTATTCCGCCACGAGACGCGCGCGCATTTCATTCAAACTGTTGCGCACCGAACCGTCATAAACCGTGTCCCCTACACGCACCACCGCGCCCCCCAGCAACGCCGGGTCCAGCGAATACTTTGCCTGAATTTTCTTTCCCGTAAGACGTTCGAGTGTTTGGGAGAATTTCTTTTTCTGCGCCGCGCTCAGCTCGACGGCCGAGGAAATCTCCGCTTCGGCAATGCCTTGCCGTTGCCGGACGACCTCTTCAAACGTCGCAAGAATTTCCGGCAGGATGTGCGTGCGGTGATGATCCGCGATCAGAAAGAGAAAATTGCGAATGATCTTCCCGGCGCCGGTGCGGGCTGCAATCTTTTCAATCACGCCATGCTTCGCCTCGCGCGCCACGCCGGGGCTTGTCAGAAAATTCCGCAGCTCGCTCGACTCACCGAAAGCCGCGGCGAAGTCTCCCAATTGCTTGAGCGCCGCTTCGGCCGCGCCCTGAGCGAGCGCAACATCCGCGAGCGCGTTCGCGTATTGCAGGCTTGCCGACTTCAATTCGGCCTCCCCTCGAGGCTTTTCACAAAACTATCCATCAGCGATTCCTGCGCCGCTGGCGTGAGCTGCTTGGCAAGCAGGGATTCCGCGCCATCCACGGCCAGCGATGCAGCCAGGGCCTTCAATTCCATGCGCGCGGCGCGCTCCGCGGCTTGAATCTCCGCCTGAGCCGCGATGCCAACCTTTTTCGCATCGTTTTCCGCCAGTGCCCGGATACGTTCGCTTTCCGCGGCGGCTTCCTGCTTTGCCGTTGCCTGGAGCGCCGCGATCTCCTGCTTGAGATTCGCCAGTTTGGTTTCTGCCTCGCGAACCTGCCGTTCCGCTTCTTCCCTCGCACTGGTCGCTTTCCTGATTAGGGAACTGATCGTCTCGGCGTTTCCGCGGAACCACGCAGGCAATTTCTTGCTGAACAGCCAGATCAAAGCCGCCGCAACGATCGCGAAATTGATCCACTTGAAAAGTTCACTCGCCTGCTCCGTCGCGGAATTCCCGCCCCCCTCGGCAGCGTGCGCGCTCAAAGCGACCGAGAAAAAGAGAACCAGCAAACCCGGAAAAACGCGCATCCGGCCGGCTTGCCCAGATTGATTTTCCGTGTTCCAGATTCGCCTCATCGGGCCTCTCTCGAAGTGCCACCGGGACGGGGTGGCGATTGCAAAATGCGCCGAGCAATTTCAGCGGAAAGCTGTCCAACGGTAGCTTCGATTTCCCGGCGGGCCGCGGCCACTTCCCCGGCGACGCGTTCTTTGGCCGTAGCCACCTCTGCCGTAGCCGCCAACCGCGCAGTCTTGATCCGTTCCGTTCGTTCGTCGAGCAACTTCTTCCGCTCCGCTTCCTGCTCGGCGTAAACCTCTGCGCGCGCTTGCTTCAACGCGTCCTGGTACTGCTTCGCCTTCTCAACGGCTGCCGCCTCGGCCAGTTCCGCGGCTCTCTCGGCGCCGACCGTGCGGGCATCGCGCTCCGCCATCACACTAAGCAGCGGCTTAAAGAAAATGGCCCGCAAGATGAAGTAAAAAAGGAGGATGATCAGGACTGTAGGCACAGCCTGAAGGAAGAGTTCTCCTAATTGGCGAACAATCTCTTGCATTAAGTTGTGTAGCCTAAAACTCGCTTTGGGGCCACGGACCGGCCACCGGATTGGCAGCCGCGCCGTGCCCCCCTACCCGGGAAGGGGCTATACGGTGGGCCTGACGCTGCCTATATAAACAGTATTTTATAACATCCGATAGAGCTTTGCGTCAACGTGGCGCGGAACGGCCTGTTTCGCCAGGTTTGGCCGCGTCCGAGGCGCTGGAGGCTCGGTAGACTTCGTGAATGGCGGCGACAATCGCGTCCGGCCGCTCAAAGGGAATCATGTGATCACTATCGGGAACCATGATTCGCTCGCCTCGCCTGGAAAGATGGGCCTCTTTCACTTGCAGATCATTGACCCAAATCTCGTGGAAATCGTCGAATTCCTTCTTCGGGAATCCAGCGGGCAACTGGGATGCATCTGTCGATTTGCCGGCCGTCAGCACCACCAGCGGTTTATCGCCCAAATTACCAGCGGCCCGGACCTCACTCGCGCTCTCAGAAAATGAGCCCAGCTCCCCAGCGCTCGCATCTATAAATTTTGGCTGAAGCTCGAGGTAAAGCATTTCCTGCCCAAATTCCTTCGACACGCCGGGAGCTTCTCCCTTGTTCCGCATCGAGAAGCGCGCAATGCCAAACCGAATCAGCAGCGGCGCAAGCAGCTGCTGGCGCTTGAGATCCGCAATCGATTTTTTCATGAACTCCTGAAGCGCCGGGGACATGCGGTCGTTTTGATCTTCGTGAGAAGCATCCACCAGCACCATGCCGGCAACATCGCCTGGATATTGTCCGTTGTACACACGCACGTTGTAGCCGCCAAAGGAGTGCCCCACCAGAATGTACGGCCCTTTTTCGCCAGCGGCCTCGAGCAAGGCGTGCAGCTCTTTCACGATCTGCGTGCTCGTGCGCGGCGCGGAAGTTCGACCACTCCAGCCGTAGCCGGCGCGGTCGTAGGAACAGACGCGCGTGAATTTCGCCACTTCCGTTTGTACGGGATTCCACCCCACGGCCGGAACGCCAAGCCCGCTGTCCAGAACAACCGTCGGACTTCCCTCTCCACGGCAATCGATACTTAAAGCCAGGTTGTCAAACGCCGGCCCCAGCGAAACGGATTTCCCCTGCTGAGGAAATCTGCGTGCGTCCGCCCGGTTACCGAGGGCCTGATAACTCGCTCCGAGAATCGCGGCCAGTACCACCAGAATAAGCAGGCCAAGCAATCCCCGGCCCAGCCAGCGCTTCAGGCGCCCAGGCCGGCGTGGTTTCGTTGTTCGAGTCCCGTTTTCCAAGGAGTTCTCCTCGTGTGAAACGTCTGATGCAATTTGGGTGGCCGGATATTAGACCGCGCTGCGTGGAACGTCAACGAAGGATGAAGGCTGCCAGGGAATCGGGTGGCAAGAAGAATTCCGGATGGATCCGTGGGCTCAAGGGGCTCGATCCCGGCCGCCTGCTATTCACGGATTGGCAGGCGAGGCGCTCGCCGGCGCAGGTTCGTAGACGTAACGTATATCGACCGGCGTATTCGACCGTCCCACCGTCAAGCGAAGCGTCAGGTAAAGCTGGGCGCCGTCGTAGGACAGTTCGAACGTCCGGCTCATCTTCCCGCCGCGCGGCCCCTTCTCATCCGTAACGAGCCGCGAACCATCCCAGTGCGCCGCAATCTCCTCATAGCTATCGTCCTTCGGATCGGGCTTCTGTACTTTGCGCCCATCGGTGAAAAGCGCGCGCTTGCGGTTCAGATCGTCGGTGAGATCGACTTCCGGATCTTTCGGATCTTTTTGCGCCAGCACTATGGAGTTCTCGGGCGCAATCACGTTTTGCGTTCGCTGCTGCTCCTCTTCGCTCTCACCGCCCCGATTCCCGCCATGGCCACCGATAGGAAAGCCGGCAATACTCACTCCGTTGCCGCTTCGCGGTCTGTTTGTGCGCGCGTCTTCCATTTTCTTCCGCGGATCGTCGCTCTCGCCGAGGTTCAGTTTCCATCGGCCAAGGATGGACGTCCGCGTCTCGGTCCGCGGTGGCTGATTTTGCGGGCTGGCCGCTGAAGAAGGCGAAGGCTGGGGCTGCGCCGCCGGCAAAGGCCCGGCCGGCGCTTGCGCGCCGATCGCAAAAGGCGTCAGGAGGGCGGCGGCAAACAGAATCCCGAGAGCTCGAAGAATCGGCGAAACACAGTACTTCATGGCGGCCCCCCTGGTCCTATATAGGATTCCCGCCGCCGGTTGCTAAAGTTCCGTGGAGCCTTCGCCCTCAATCGCTCTTCTGACGAGCAAAGACACGCAGCATCGGGCGGCCCCCGGGGCTCAAGCAAGCCAGTGGTTCAGGTCCACGATGCGAGGCAACAGCGCGAGTGCCCCCAAATCTCGAAATTGCGCGGCGCGTTTCCGGTATTCATACGTGCCGCGCGGCAAAATGGCCATGAAGGGAACACGCGCGTCCCGAGCGGCTAGAGCATCGTCAATGTTATCGCCGGCGTAGAGCGCCGTGTCGGGATCTCGCCGGCCAAGTATTTTCAGCAAGCCGTCAGGATAAGGCTTCTTCCTCTTTACGTCGTCCATGGTCACGACCGTCCGGAAGTAACGCGCCGCTGCCCAACGGTCAAAGGTATGGGAAAACTCCTGCCGCGTGCGCCCGGTAAAAAGATTCAGCTCGAACCGTCGCGCCCATCGTTCGATTTGGCCGGGCGTAACAACAAACTTCTCCTTACGCACATTGCCGGGCTTGCCGTTCCCGCCCCAATAGAATTGCTGAAACGCCTCGCGCGCCTCTTCGTACGTAGTCGGCCGTCCGAGCGCCGTAGCCCAATTCGAGACCATGCTCCAATCGTCGTTGTTGCCCGGTTTGCTTTTCCATTTATGCAGCTCGGCCCAGGAGAGCCGCTTTCCCGTAAGAAAACGCATCGTCTCGAGTCCGGAAAGCCAATACGAGCGGCGAACGTCCACCAGCACCCCGTCCACGTCAAAGATGAGAATTCTTGGAAGCGCTATCTTTTTCGCGGCGGTCACAGAAGAATTGGAGCAGAAAATTCCACCTTCAGCAACGTCGGCCAGCGCGCGGAGGTTACTTGCCGGATTTCTTCGCCGCCAGCGCGGCTCTTACCGCCTCGGGCAATCTAAAGACGTCGTCGCTCACGTCATCGTAGGTCACCGAAGTAATCCGGAAGATGGAAACGTCGCCGCCCTCGCGGTGGGTATTCTTGGTGGCCATCCGAACGCCTCCAAAATCCTTGTATTCCTCAAACGTCTCGGTAGCGTCGCCGTCCCCGCCGCGCCAGGCTGTGTTGAACGCGTAGCCGACCAGCAGCCCGTTTTCCTTGTCGTAGAATTGCTCGTTCACTTTCCCCCAGTTGTTGATTCCTTTCAGGTGGTAACAGGCGCGCCCGTTGAACTCCTTCACATCCACCACCTCCATCGACTTGAAATATTTCATCACCCGCAGGTGGTAATACATGTCCGCGTCGCGCGCGATGGTTTTGATTTCGTCTCCCTCGTGGATCACGGCCTTTCCATCCGGGCCCAGGTCCCACGCAGTTTGGCCGTCGTAGCCAGACTCATCTGTCTTGCCGCCGGGAAGCAGGATTCTTTGCAGCATTTTTCCGTCTTTTGTGTAAAACACCCCCTCGCGTTCGATATTCTTAGCCGGGTCTTGTCCGCGTCCGTGCATGGTCATGGATTTGTAACGCAAGAGAGCCTCCCGGCCGCCCGTGACTTCCACATAGCGGTCCAGAACCTTCTCGGCCGTAGGCAATTTCTCTTTTGTCTGCGCCGTGGCAGCACAAGCCACCCCGAGAGCCAGGAAGCTCGATGCCAGCAAAAGCCCTGCTTTGGATTCTCCGCCGGAAAAGCCCGTGCGTTTCCTGGGAAAGGACACAAGAACCTCCTGGATCGCGCCTTCAGAAGCGTCCGACCGGGCCGCCATCCTGGCCGTAAGTTCGCAGAATCAGTCATTTCGAATCTTGTCCAAAATTAGCGTCTGGCTGCTGGAGCCGATGCCGCCATTTGGCGGCCAAAAAAGAGAGAAACGACGCCTTTGGCGAACCGTCTATCCGGGGAGAGACTAGCCTGGCTAGCCTCCCTCCGCCAAGCCGATGAAATCGCTGGAAAATGCCTCCCCTTCCCCAGGTAACCGGTACTCGGGCATCTCCCGCCGCGTTCTGAGACGATTCGAGATCTCACCGATCACTATCGAAGAAGCTTGGTATCCGCCTGGATTTTGTATGCCGCGCCATTCTCACGAGCACGCCGAATTCGCTTGCGGCCTCGAAGGAGTTCACTGGTCCTTGCTCGGCAACCGAGGCTACACTTGCCGGCCCGGAACGCTTCGCTTTCTGCCCGCTGGTGAACCACACGAAAATTATTTTCCAAAGGGCGCTCGCTGCCTGCGCATCGAACTGCGAACACCAATTCTCGATCGCGCGCGGGAACATGGCGCGGTCCTTAGGACGCCAGGAGAATTGGCAACGCCGGCCGCGGCGCTCCTCAGCCGGCTCCTCCTCAAGGAGTTTCGCCAGAACGACGACCTGTCCGCGTTGTCTATTGAGGGACTTTCCCTTCAACTTTTAGAGGCATGTTCAGGCGAACCCGCCTGGCCGGGGGAGCTCCTTCCCCAGTGGCTCGGCCGAATCCGCGAGATGCTCCATGAGGAAAGCGCCAGCCGTCTCACTCTCGCCGAACTCGGGCGCTCCGCCGGCCGTCACCCCGTCCAGGTCTGCCGGCAATTTCACCGCCGTTTCCGCTGCACAATCGGCGAGTATGTCCGCCGGCTTCGCGTCGGCCGCGCTCAGTCTCTCTTGACTCGCTCGGAGCTCAGCCTTGCAGAAATTGCGCTGGCTTGCGGATTTTCCGACCAGAGCCATTTCACCAGAGCGTTTCGCAGGCTTACGGGCATGCCGCCCCGCCAATACCGCATGAGAAGCGACGGGCGAGGTCCCGGCTAGTCGGTTTCCGCCTGGTGCTTCGGATAAGAAGGGAATGGCGCCGGCGTCACCGCCTGGGCATCGCCGGTTCGGTGACGTTTCGCGCTTCCATGCGGCGCGCCACATAGATCTCGAGAAGTTGGTCGAGTTCCTGCGGCCGAATCGGCTTTGTCAGATAGCCATCCATCCCCGCCGCCAGGCATTTCTCGCGGTCGCCTTTCATGGCGTGCGCCGTCAACGCGACGATGGCTTGGTGAGCTCCGGTGCCTTTCTCTTTTTCGCGAATACCGGTGGTTGCCTCGAACCCGTCCATCTCCGGCATTTGTAGATCCATTAGCACCAGGTCGAAACTTTCCTTCTCCAACGCCCGCAGCACTTCCAGCCCATTGGCCGCAACGACAACCCGATGGCCTCTTTTCTCAAGTAATCGCACCACCAAACGCTGGTTAACGAGATTGTCTTCCGCCAGGAGCACTCGCAAATAGGCGTCAGGCTCCCGCGCGTCCTGCAGCGAAAAACGGGTAATCAGAGGGATGGCACCATCCCGCTCGCGAGCTCCGAGCACGCGGGCAACAGCTTCGCGCAATTCGGATTGGCGGATGGGCTTCAACAAGTAAGCAGATATTCCCAGTTCCTGGCAACGTGCTGCATCCCCGCGGTGGCCCGCCGAGGTGAGCATCATGATCGTGGCGGCGGACAACTCCGGCCTTCGGCGGATCTGTTCAATCAATGCGAAGCCATCCATGTCGGGCATGTGCATGTCGGTGAGAATCAGTGGAAAAGGTTCTCCCGCTTCGAGGGCGACGGATAATTGCCTAAGAGCCGCCGTAGCGCCATCCGCGGCGGTAGGTTTCATATGCCAGCGCAGCAGCATTCCTTCGAGAATCCTGCGATTGGTGCTGTTGTCGTCCACCACCAGAACTTTTACGCCGCGCAAGAGCTCCGGCGGAGCGATTGTCCCCACTTTGATTTCTTTGGCGTCCGCGGCACCGAGCCGGACGGTGAAGTGGAATTGGCTTCCGCGTCCCAGTTCGCTCTCCACCCAAATCTTGCCGCCCATCATCTCCACCAGGCGCGTCGAAATGGTCAGTCCCAGCCCGGTTCCTCCGTACTTCCGGGTCGTGGAGGTGTCCGCCTGTGAGAACGGTTCAAAGATGGACTCGCGCTTGTTCTCGGGAATGCCAATTCCCGTGTCCGCCACCGTAAAGCGGCAGACACAATCCGTGCCGACTGGGGCCTCGAGCTCGACTCTCACGACAATCTCGCCGATGTCCGTGAACTTGATCGCATTGCCCACCAGGTTGACCACGATCTGCCGCAGCCGGCTGGAATCCCCACGCACCATCTCCGGCACTTCCGGCGCCACCTCGCACAGCAGCTCCAGGCCCTTTTCGTCCGCGCGCAAGGCCAGCGTTTTTAGCGTTGCCTCCAAACTCTCCCGTAAATTGAAATCGAGAGCTTCCAAGTCGATCTTTCCCGCTTCGATTTTCGAAAAGTCCAGAATGTCGTTGATGACCGTGAGCAGGGAATCCCCCGACATCTTAACGGTCTCCAGATATTCACGCTGTTCGGCGGTGAGCTCGGTATCGAGCGCGAGGTCGGTCATGCCCATCACGCCATTCAGCGGCGTGCGAATTTCATGGCTCATGTTCGCCAGAAACTCGCTCTTGGCCCGGCTGGCTGCCTCGGCGGCTTCCCGGGCCTTTTGCATTTCCTCCTGCACCTTCTTCAGATGCGTAATGTCGTGGCCGATGCCGACCAGCCCCGTGACCCGGCCGTTCTTGTCCCGCAACGGCACTTGCGTCGTCATGACCTGGGTCACATTTCCCTGGGCGTCCACGCCTGCTTCCTCGCGGTTGATCTCCGCCTGACCCGAACGGATCACCCTCTGTTCGTCTTCGTAGAACGCTGCGGCGATCTCCCGGGGATAAAAGTCAAAATCGTTCTTCCCCAGTAACTCCGCGGTGGTCTTCGCGCCCATTTGCCGGGCCACCGAAAGATTGGCTACCAGGAACCTGCAGTCCGCATCTTTCACGTACATGAAATCGGGAACGTTGTCGATCAGGACGCGCAATGTTTTCCGTTCTTCGGAAAGCGCATCTTCCGCCCGCACTCGTTCATTCACTTCCAGCTGCAATTCCTGGGTACGGGCTTGGACTCGGAGCTCTAGCTCGCCTTTGGCGCGCTGCAGGGCCGCGTCTCGTTCTTGAATTCTCTCCAGCATCTGGTTGAAGGAGCCGATGAGGGTGCCCACCTCATCCTCGCCGCGCGGCATGGCGCGTACCGCATAGTCCTCGTTTGCTGTGACTCTCGTTGCGATCTGCGCCAGATGGAGAATGGGTTCTGTGATCAGCCGCAGTAGCCGTGAGGAGACGAAATAGGTGGCCAGAACGGAAAACAGAATGACCATTACGGAAATTTCCGTGTACTGCCTGATTTTGGCCTGGAGCGCGCCGAGGTCCGACACGATGGCAATGGCGCCGGTTTTCTCCCCTCCGAGGGAGACCGTACGGTAGAGAGTGAGCGAGTCTTTTTCAAAGTGCGCTCCGTCTTCGTGGCGCGGGGGCATGGCATAGTCGGAGCGAATCCCGTCGCGCCGGTATTCCGCGAAGACCACTCCGCGGCTGTCGTAGAGACACGCGGCAACGATATGACGCTCCGCGCGCAGCGCTTCGAGCATGTCCTGAGCGGACTTTCGATCATTAAAAGTCAGTGATGCCGCCGTATTTGCGCCGAGCGTATCCGCCAGGACCGAAAGTTCACTGGTCATCGCAGCGCGAAAGCTGATTCGTTCGTAGAGGTCAAAGCTCAGGCAGGCAAGGCTAAGACCCACCAGACTTGTGCATACGATGACAAAAGTCAGCTTGCGCTGAATCGACGAATTCTTAAAGAGCTGCATTTCACGTTCCTTTTCGACCTCCGATGACTGTTTTCGCCAGCGCCAGGAGCCTGGCGCTGATTTTCAATTTGGCGCGCTCCGCCGCGTCCAGGTTGATATTGAACCGGACTTTGTTGTCTTCCAGAAAGAATCCGATCATCCCGCCCCCCTGCACAAAATCTTCCGACTCTCCCACCGTCAGGATGGGACCGGCTCTGAGATTTGCCAGCATCCCGGACAGGAGCTTTTTCTCCGGCGTCCCAAGAAACACGATCTGACATCCCTGAGTCTCCTGCACCTGCCGAAAGTGAAGCACCCTAACCGGCCGCGCCCCGACCATCTTTCCGTTCAAGCTGGCCTCGAGCGCCCCGTGGAAGGGATCCTCCCCGGCGGTGCAATAGGTAAGCGGGCTCGAGGCGTCCTTGAAGGCTTCCGGCGGCCAGTCCACAAATTGCGCAAAATGAAAAAGAAAAGCGGCCTTCACCTGGTATTCGCTTGTGGAATTGGTCTGCGCCAAGACCCAACCAGCGCCCGCCACGGATATCGGAAGGGCGAGAGCAGCAGCGACGATGCGCAAACCCAGGCGGCGAACTCTTCCCCGTCGAATTCCGGATCCTGGATTCCGCGCCCCCCGTCGAATTTTGGCTGCCAGATGCAACGTTTCCTTTTCCTTAATCAGAACTGCCACGCGATCTTGGCGTAGACACTGCGTTTAATCAGGCTCGACTGTTCCGTTTGGTCCGGGCCGATATATTCAAGATGGTGGTCGCGTAACAGGTTTTGACCGATCAGGCTGATGGAGACCCGCTTCCGGAGTTGCCAAATCACGTTCGTGTCCAGTCGCGTATAGGAGGGAACTCCCGGACCAGTGAGTCGTCCGACGAAATAGGCCGACGCATTCCATTGCCAGTGTTCACCCAAATCCAGGTGCGAGCGCAACTGGGCCTGCTGGCTCGGAAATCCTCCCTCGGTGCCCGCAATGGTCGTGGAGTCCTGGCTCGTCGCGTCCTTGTGCAGATGCATGGCCAGGAAGGAATACCCCGGGCTCAGGGTCCAACGCTTGGCTACTTTCCAGTTCACGGAAAGTTCGACACCGTGAGTTTCTCCGTACAATAAGTTGCCGAGGACGTTTGGAACCACGACGTGCAAAGGCGCTGGATTTGCCTCGAGGACGGGCGCGCCCGGCTCTACGGACACCAGATTGTCGTACTCGTTGTAGAAAGCCGTCACATCGAGCGAGATCTGTTTTGTTATTTCCGTTCGGTAGCCGGCCTCAAAGGCGTTCAAGACCTCGTTTTGCCGGGCCGGACTGCCAAATATGCTGACCAGGATCGGGAGGCCATTGGGACCGGGAAATACAGATTCATTGACACGAATGCCCCGGTCGCTTTCTGACGGCGTCCGCAGAGCCCTCGACACGGCTGCCCAAAACATGTTTCGCTCATCGACCAGCCAGGCGAGCCGTACACTCGGTTCCAGTCCAAAACCCGTGTAGTCGTTGTGCTCAAGCTTCGCTCCAACCGTCAAGTAGAGGTGGTCCGGCCGGATCAGAATCTCGTCCTGTACAAAGGAGCTGAAGAACTGTTGAGTTTGCTTTGGCGGTGTGAAGGCTATCCTGAGAGTCGTCGCCAGCTCGTCGGATGTTAAGCGGTAGCCGAGTCCCCACACAAAATCCTGCCGCTTGCCCCAGCCGACGTGATGATCAAAATCGATGCCGAATGTGTTTAGCCCCGTTCCGTAGGTCGAGTCTCCACGGTCGCTGTGATCGAAATTGATCTGAAGGCTGGTCTCCGAGTGCGGTGAGGCCACGTGATTCCAGCGCGAGACGACATCCCAGCCCGAATAGATATCGCGAAGATTCAGGATCTCGTTCACGGGTGGTGAAATCGAGACAACCGTATTGACGAGCTCTCCCGCGTCGCCCCTGTCTACATTCCCCTCGAGCGTCAGGGAGTCCTTGGGTGAGGCATTGGCGTCCACGCGGAACCCTCCTCGGATGGTGCGCCAGTCATCTTCGCCGCTCTGCCCGGCGGAATCGAGGTTGTGGCCGAAATCGGAACCGCTGCCAGAGAAGCGATAGGAGGCTCGATCCCCGATCGTTCCCCCGTAGCGCGCGCTTAGAAACCCCTGATCGGAGGTCCCGCCGCCGGTCGTCAGCAAACCGCCCTGCGTGTCGGCCGCTTTCTTCGTCGTGATATTGATAACCCCATTGACCGCGTTGGCGCCCCACACCGCTGCTCCCGGCCCCCGAATCACCTCGATCCGGTCGATATTGTCCAGCAGCAAACTCTGGGTGTCCCAGAAAGTTCCTGAAAAAATCGGCGAATACACGGTGCGGCCATCCACCAGCACAAGCAGTTTGTTCGAATATTGTCCGTCGAACCCGCGCGCAGTGATCGCCCATGTACTACCGTTGATCTGCGCCACCTGCAGGCCCGGGACCATTCGCAGAAGATCCGGAATATTTTCCGCGCCCGACCGGCGGATGTCTTCCTGCGTAATAACAAAGACGGCCCCCGCCGTTCGCGAGAGCTTCTGCTCCTTCTTGGAGACCGATGTCACCTCGATATTCATCAGATCCTCGATGTTCAGTTTCGTAAGATCCGCCGTCTGCTGTTGTGGCCGGCCCGGGAGCGCGGAAAGGATCGGCATTCCAACGAGAGCAAGGATCCGGAGGGCGAACCGGCTCCAGTTCCGCGAGCAGACCGGTAGAGCCTTACTCCCCGTTTCCCTTGTGGAATTCTGGGCGGCGCCCATCGTTGTTTTCCTTCTCACCCTCACTTCTCGTTCCTCTGGAAGCGGCTGCCTAGAACCGCCAGCTCAGTTTCAAGTAGGCGCTGCGCTTGATTTCCGTGGATCGCGAAGCCGCAGCGCTATCAATGAATTCCAGATGATGATCTCTAAGCAGGTTTTGCCCCACGAGGCTCAGCGACACCCCCTCTTTCCATCGCCACGACAGCCCCGTATCCAGCCTGGTGTAGGAGGGCACATGCTGAGCGATCAGGCGATCCACAAAATAGGCGGAAGCATCCCAAGTCCAGTTCTGTGACAACTCGAAATGGGATCGAATCTGCGCCTGCGCGTGTGGGTCGCTTCCCTCCGTCTCCGGCACGGTCGCTGTGTCCTGACTGAGAGGGCTCGCGTGCATGTGGATTCGCTCTAAGTCATAGCCGGGGCTCAGCGTCCAACGGTCCGTTATCTTCCAGTTCGCGGCGATTTCCACCCCGTGGGTCTCCCCGCTGATCAGGTTTTCATACGTGCTCGGTAAAACCAGGTGTGCTGGAGCGGGAGTCGGCTCGAAGAAAGGCGCGGAAGGCTCGATGGATTGCTGATTGTCGTACTGATTGTAATAGGCGGCGAGATCGAGCGAGAGGCGCTTACCGATGGTCGTTCGATATCCTAATTCGTAGGCAATCAATCCTTCATTCTTGAACTGAGGATTTCCGAGAACACTGACGAGGACAGGAGTCCCTCCCGGCCCGGGGAATCCTGCTACATCGAGGCGGATCGACGCGTCCGTCGCGTCCGGCGTCCGTTCCGCCCTCGAGACGGCCGCCCACATCATGTTGTGCGGGTCGAATTCGTAGGTTGCCCGCGCGCTCGGCATGAGCGCGAAGCCGGTGTAATAGTTGTGCTCCAGCTTCGTTCCAACCGTCAGAAGGAAACGGTTTGGAATCAGCGTAATTTCGTCTTGAACAAAGGAATTGAAGGAATCCGATCCAAGGCTATTCGGATTCAGAGAAACAAAGAGATTCCCATCGGAGTGCGAGTCCGAATACCAAAATCCCAGCCCCCACACGAAATCTTGCCGTCGGCCCCAGGAAATGTGGTGCTGGAAGTCGACATTGAGTGTCCCCCGGCTCTCGCGCAGTTGGTCTTCGCGCTTATAGTCGGTATAGGAAATCATCAGCGTCGTTTCAGAACGCGCCGAAAAAGTGTGATCCCAGATGGACTGGATAAATCCGCCTGAAAGAGCTACCGGAATCTCGGTGTTGATAAGACCGGGTGAGGTGATCGAGGGAAGAGTCGTCGTGGGATCATTTTCCGTGCCGGTGTACATATCTCCTTGAATGGTCAGACTATCCTTCGAGGAGAGAGCGCCGTCCGCCCGAAAACCGCCGCGCAGCATGCGCCAGCCATCTCCACCGTCTTGGCCCGTAAGACCCGGCATATGGTCCTGGTTCAGATACTTGGAATAAACCCGGTAGTCGAACTTCTTTCCCACGCTGCCGCCGTACTGCGCTGTCAGAAATCCCTGGTCGAGGTTGCCTCCTCCCGCTACGAGCATGGCCCCTTTGGTTTCGCTGGCTTTTTTCGTCAGGATGTTGATGACGCCGTTCACGGCGTTCGCACCCCAGACCGAGCCGCCCGGGCCACGGATGACTTCGATCCTTTCGATGTCCTCAAGGGGAAAATCCAGCACGTCCCAGAACACCCCTCCGGTCGTTGGTGTATAGACTGCCCTCCCGTCCACCATCACCAGCAATTCGCTCGCGAACTCCCCATTTAATCCGCGCGCGCTGATGGCCCAGGTGTTGGCATTGATTTGGGCCACGTTCATCCCCGGAACCATGCGCAACAGGTCAGGAATATTTGCCGCACCCGACCGGCGAATGTCCTCCTGGGTAATGACAAAAATCGCCGAAGCCACCTGCGACAGCTTCTGGTCTTTCTTCGAAACCGAAGTCACATCGATATTCATCAAATCCTCGATATTCACTTTCGTCAGGTCAGCAGGTGGCTCCTGCGGCCACGCGGGAATCGCCGAGAGGATGGCCACCCAAAGGGGCACAAGAATCCGGCCGGCCCCGAGGCCCAGATGGCAGAATCTCCCCAGGCGGAGTGCCCTCCTTCTTTTCTTGCCGGCTGCTTTCCACTCGCCCCTCATCGTTGTCTTCCTTCCCGGCCTCGCACCACTCCGCCCTTCTATGCCGGCTAGAACCGCCAGGTGAATTTCGCGTAAGCGCTTCGTTTGACTTGGGAGGAATTTACGCTTTGAAATTGATCGTTGAATTCCACGTGATGATCTTTGAGCAGGTTTTGACCGGCGAGGCTGAATTCCGCACGCTCCTTGAGGTGCCAGGTCAGCTGCGAATCGAGCCGCGTGTAGGACGGCACAGATTGCGCCGGCAATCGTCCGACGAAATAGGCGTTCGTATCCCACGCGAAGCCATTCGCCAGATCCACATGCGATCGCAGCTGCGCCTGATGACCGGGGCTCGAGCCCTCGGCATCTTCCACGCTCGTCGAATCCTGTGTGCCGGCCTGCATGTGGAGATGCATTTCGAGAAAGGAATAGCTGGGGCTAAGCGTCCAACGGCTCGTGGCCTTCCACTTTACGGACGCCTCCAGACCTTCCGTCATGCCGTACATTCGGTTGCCGTAGGTCTCTGGGAAAACAGTGACGGGTGGCGCGGAATCGGGGTCGAAGAATGACGGAAGAATCTGGGCGCTTTCCAGGTCGTGGTAATTGTTGAGGAAGACGGTGAGGTCGATAGAAAGACGTACCGCAGGCTGCGTCCGAAAACCCAATTGATAGGCGATTACGTGTTCCGATTTGATGTTCGGATTACCAAGCAAGGCTACTTCCGAGGGTCCGGGCAAGGCTGCGAGCACTGCATCTATGCCGATGTCGCGTTGCGTCGGAGTCCGGCTGGCGCGCGAGACGGCGGCCCAAAACGTCCGGCGGGGGCTCGGAGTCCACGCGAAACGTGCGCTCGGCTCATAATCGAAGCCGCTAAAATAGCTGTCCTCGATTCTCGAGCCGACGTATAGGACCATGCGATCCGGCCTTAGTGAGATCTGATCCTGGAGAAATGCGTCGAACAGTTGGCCGGCTTCGTTGGCCGGAATAAAGGCTTGATCGATCGTGCCCACCGTTTCGTCGGCGGAATGGCGGAATTCCGCGCCCCAGATCAGATCCTGACGGGTGCCAACGACGATGTGGTTCTGAAAATTGATATCAAATGTGTTGCGGACTTCTTTCGCTTCCGGACCGTCTCTTGCGTATCTGTCGAAATAAAATTGCAGAGTCGTGTCGGAGCGGCTCGAAAAGACATGATTCCAGCGTGTCTCTATGTCTCCGCCTGAAAGCGGGGCGAGCCTCTCCACGTTTATGTTCTCGACGGGGGACAGAACGGAGTGCACGATGATCGAGCCTTCGTCGCCGGTATAAATGTCTCCTTGGGTTGTCAGTGAATCTCGCTTGGAGAGCGCTGTATCGGCGCGAAAACCCGCGTGCAACAGATGCCAATCATCCTCGCCGTTCTCCCCGTTCAAATCGGCGAGGTGGTCATCGTTCAGATACTTCAGGAAGACGCGGTAGCTGGTATCGCCCTTCCTTCCGCCGTACTGTAAAGTCCCGAATTCCTCGGCCAGCGTGCCGCCTCCGCCAGTCACGAGGCCTCCCTGGGTATCCTCAGCTTTCTTCGTAATGATGTTGATCACGCCGTCTACGGCGTTTGCGCCCCACACGGTTCCGCCGGGTCCGCGAATCACTTCGATGCGCTCGATGTCCTCGAGCGGCACGTCCTGCGTATCCCAGTTGACACCGCCGAAAAGTGGCGTGTACACCGCTCGGCCATCGATCAGCACCAGCAACTTGTTGGCGAACTGAAGATTGAAGCCTCGAGACGAGATGGCCCAGGTGTTCGCATTTATCTGCGCCACATCCAGACCGGGAACCATCCGCAATAGATCGGGAATGTTTAGGGCTCCCGAACTACGGATGTCTTCCTGCGTGATGACGAAAATTGCCGCGGCCACTTGAGACAGCTTCTGTTCTTGCTTGGAAGCCGACGTTACCTCCATGTTCATCAAGTCCTCGATACTCACTTTTGTCAGGTCGCGTTCGGGCGGTGAAGAAGCGTGTGACACGGGCGCTGCCCCGGGCGTTTGCTGAGTTTCTCTGGCTTCGGCCAATTCGGAAGCTTGGGGCAGCCCGGTCGATTGCCTAGCGTGAGCCGGGGCCGCAGGGCAGGTGAAAAAGAGTGCGGCTAAGGTGCCCCAGGTGGCGAGGTTCTGGCGCCGCATGAGGACTATCGCTAGCCCTTCGCTCGTGGACACATCTCCCTCCCCCAGCAAGGGAAATGCACATCTGGTACCGAATCTCGGCGCTTCTCACTGAGTCAAATGGTTTAGTTTCAGCGCGTTAGTCGGAGGCGAACATCGCGCGCTTTCCTGAATTGAGCCTCCCCGAGTCGTGTGTGCCATAGTGGCGCAAACGGAGTGTGGCCCCCGCCCGAAGCCAGTCTCGGGAACGCTATCGTGACCTGAACCCATTCGCCGGACTCAGCTAGGATTGCTCGGGCCGGAACGGCCTTGCTACAATCACGCGCCGGTGCGTGTGGCGGCTCGGAAAGAGGATCGAATGGCTGGATTTGCCGGTGTGGACTTCATCGATTTTGATTCGCAGCTGAACGACGAGGAAAAGCTCGTCCGGCAGACCGCGCGGCGTTTCGTCGACAACGAAATCATTCCCATCATCGAAAAACACAGCCGCGAAGGGACTTTCCCGAAGCATCTCGTTCCGCAGCTCGGAGAGCTGGGATTTTTCGGCGCGAGTTTGCAAGGTTACGGCTGTGCGGGAATGTCCAACGTTGCCTACGGCCTGGTGACGCAGGAGCTCGAGCGCGGCGATTCCGGATTGCGCAGCTTTGTCTCGGTGCAAAGCGCGCTCGTGATGTATCCGATTCATGCGTATGGCAGCGACCAGCAAAAAGAGAAATGGTTGCCGCTGCTCCAGCAGGGAACGGCGATCGGATGTTTTGGTTTGACGGAGCCGCAGTTTGGATCGAATCCCGGCGGGATGCTTACACGCGCGGTGAAAAAAGGCGCGAGCTACATCTTGAATGGCGAGAAGATGTGGATCACCAGCGGTTCGATTGCGGACGTCGCGGTGGTCTGGGCGAAGTGCGAAGACGAAAAAATCCGGGGATTTTTGGTGGAGAAGGGAACGCCGGGATTCAAGGCGTGGGATGTGCATGGGAAGTGGTCGCTGCGCGCGTCGGTAACTTCCGGTCTGGCGTTTGCCGACTGCGAAATTCCGGAAGAGAATCTGCTGCCGAAGGTTGTGGGATTGAAGGGGCCGCTGGGTTGTCTGAATCAGGCGCGCTACGGGATTGGCTGGGGAGCGCTGGGCGCGGCGATGGCTTGCTACGATACGGCGCTGCAGTACGCCAAGACGCGCAAGCAATTTGCGAACAAGCCGATTGCTTCGCACCAGCTGGTGCAGGAAAAATTAGCGTGGATGATTACGGAGATCGTGAAGGGGCAATTGCTGGCGCTGCACGTGGGACGTCTGAAGGACAAAGGGAAGGTGGATTTCTCGCACATTTCGATGTTGAAGATGAACAATGTGGCCATTGCTCTCGAAACGGCGCGGAAGGGGCGCGATATTCTCGGCGCGAACGGGATTGTGGACGATTACTGCATCATGCGCCACATGAACAACCTCGAGAGCGTTTTCACCTACGAGGGAACGAACGACATTCATAAACTGATCATCGGGGAAAAAATCACCGGAATTTCCGCATTCGTGTGAGTCGAAAGGATCGCAGGCAAAAGCCTGCTCCCCCCGCGAAGTCAAAAAAGAGGGAGAGACGGAAGTCTCTCGAGCCAACCAATCTCGCCCGGGGCCGAATCTTGTATGCTGTAGTGGCGCAGCATGCCGCGCCACTACTGGAGACAACTTTCTATGGATGCCTTCCTGATCGGTTCGTCTCGCTCGTTTATTCAGAGAGCTTCGTTGCTGCTGCTACTGCTCACCTTGGTGTGCGGGCCAGCCCTGCCGCAGTCGAAGGCGGCGCCTGAGCACAAGCAGAAGATTCGGGCAATCACGGCGTTCGTGCTTCTGGACCGGGCGCAATACCAGCAGCAGATCGCGGATGCGGTGAAAATGCTGAACCGGGCGCGCACGATCTTTGAGTCGCGCGGCTTTGAAGTCCAGACGATTCGCATCGCGACGCAGCCATTTCCGGAATACACGACGGGTCTGACCGACGCGCAGGCAGTGGCGTTTTTCAAAAGTTATGACGCCCTTGCGATCAAGGATGGTTTTTCGGCGGCGATCGGGCCGGCGATGCTGAACCCCACGGATTCGCCGGCGCAGGCGGACCTGCTTGCGGATATTTTGCTCAACACAAAACAGCTGGACGCGAGCCTCGTGGTGGGCGCGGAGGACGGAGTGCGCTGGCCGGCGGTGGGCGCCGCCGCGCGCGTGATGAAAAGGCTCGAAGATACGGAGCACAGCCAGGGCAATTTTCGATTCGCGGCTATCGCCATGGTGCCGCCGCTGACGCCGTTTTTTCCCGCGGCCTATCACAACGGATTCGGGCACCAATTCGCGATTGCCTTTGAGTCGGCCAACATCGTAGCAACGGCATTCAAGGATGCGCCGGATTTGGCGACCGCCAAACAACGGTTGGTCGATGCGCTGGGCAAAGTGGCGTTCGAGGCGCAGGCGCAAGCGGGACGGATCGATTCGGAAACGGGCTGGGCCTATGCGGGAATCGACCTGTCTCCTGCTCCGCTGAAAGATGTTTCGATTGGCGCAGCGATTGAAAATCTGACGACCCAGCCCATCGGTTCGAGCGGAACGCTGACAGCTGCCGCAACGATTACCTCGGCGATACGCGAGATCCAGGTGAAGCAGACGGGCTACTCCGGTTTGATGCTGCCAATCCTCGAGGATACGCGGTTGGCCCAGCGCTGGAGCGAAGGGCGTATTTCGATTGATTCGCTGCTGAGCTACAGCGCCGTTTGCGGCACGGGGCTCGATACGGTGCCCCTTCCGGGGGATATCAGCGCGGAACAGCTTTCGCTCATCATCGGCGACATGGCTAGCCTGGCTGTGAAATGGCACAAACCGCTCTCGGCACGACTGTTTCCTGTCGCGGGCAAGGGCCCGGGCGACGTGACCGAACTGAACGGGGAGTTTCTCGTGAACGCGACGATCCAGCCGCTTCAGAAACCGTGATCCGACAAGCCCCTGCAGGCCGCCGGGGGTAAACCGGGCAACAAAAGCCCCAGACATCCATGCGGCCGGAGGACCCGGAACACGGGGCTGCTCACTTTATGTGGATGCGGGCGGCGTTGTCGTAGCTGGACATGTCGGAGAGGATGACTGTGTCGCCTTCTTTCAGTCCGTCCAGAACCTCGATCGTGTTTACGGAGGCGCGGCCAAGTTTTACGTCGACGCGGACGGCTTCGGCCCCATCATTGACAATTTTGAATATAGAGAACGAAGAATTTCCTGAGGCGCCTTCGCCCGAGTGAACCGGGCGTCCGACGTAGAGAACGTTATCGAGTTTTTCGACGTCGAAGGTGGCGTCCAACTGGAGACCAGCGCCGGCTCCCTCTGGCAGAGTTATTTCTTCGAGCCCCAAATCCACGGTACCCTCTCCGTTTGAGATTTTCCGACTGAGGCCCCTGACATGTCCCTTGACGCTCCACTTTGGTGTGGACAAGGTGAGATTTTGACCGGGCTCGACTTCTTTCATCATGAATTCAGGCAACGTGATTCTAGCCATCAGGTTTCCGGAGTCCGAGCGGACCAGTGATCCGAGTCCACGGACTTGCCTCACCATGGGACCTCGCTTCACCTTGTCGGTCCAGATCGTGGTCTTGTCTACTGTCGGTATATCGCGGGTGGGGCCGCCGGAAACGGTGCTGGAGATGCCGCCCGCGATGCCAGCCGCGACTCCGCCGGCGACTCCTCCGGAAACGCTTCCCGAGACGCCGCCGGTGACTCCACCGGAAACGCCTCCTTGGACGGCGCTTTCTGGCGCGCTTTGAGCGCTAGACGATCCAGCCCGGAGAGGAAACGCCCACACCGCCAGCGCCACGGTCAAGGCGAGAAGGCAGACGATAGAAGTGAGTGAAGCAACCAGTCTTGTTCGGGACATACGAACCTCCTTCAGCATGAGAGCTACTCTTTCGGCGAGCTGACGCTCGGCGAGAAATGGCGGCGCAGGAACGGCTGCGCCAGGGGCGCGGCCGGCCGTAAATTCAAGCAAGGCTTCCAGATACGTCTTGCGTGCTTTTGTGAGTCTCAGGACCTCGAGATCGACGACCTGTTCACGCGCGAGACGGAGGCGCGCGATGAGCCAGGCGATGGCGGGATGAAACCAGAAGACGGCGCGCACGATTTCTTCGGCCAAGTGATGAGCCCAATCGTGGCGGCGCACGTGGAGCAGTTCGTGACAGGCAATCGCGGCCTGGAAACGGGAGTCCATGGACGAGAAACGCTCCGGCAACAGGATGACCGGGGCCGCCAGGCCGAAGGTGACGGGCGAGTCCACATCGGCGGAAAGGCGGAACTCGGCGAGGGTGCTTGCACGCACGCGCATTTCATCGAGAACGGCAGTGGATCCGGCGGACGCGGGAATCGGAGAGGAAGCCTGGCGGAACTGGCGAAGTTTCACGAGGCCCAGGGCAAGCATGACAAATCGCACGCCGATGCCGGTGAGAATCACGGCGCCGATCGTCTGAGCGACGAGATCAAGGCCTGGAAAGTGCCAGTGAGCGGCGGCGGGGCTGGACGTGGAAGCGAGAGGAAGAGGTCCAAAACCCAGCGGGGCCGCGATCGTGCTGATTCGCTTGGCTTCGTGCCAGGGCTCGAGGAGGGGGAGCAGGAGACTCGTGGCGAGAAGCGCCCGCCAGTACACGAGAAGTACGCGCGGCTGGCGGATTTCGAGCAGGCGAGGAAGCCATCCGGCCCCGAGCACGAGAAGGATGATCTGCGCGCTCCAAAACAGGAGATTCGAAAACCACAACGGCGTGTTCATGGGCAGCACCGGATTCCCTCGAGCGCTTCAGGAATGTTCATTTTATTTCCTCGATCATGCGCACAATTTTTTCCAGGTCCTTCTCGCGAATTTGACGGGACTGGACGAGATGAACAAGGAGTGGTTCCGCCGAGCCGTTGAAAACGCGATCGATGAACTCGCGAAGCATGCCGCTGATGATCTGGCTCTTGGGGTGAGCGGGGCGATAAACAAATGCGCGATCCAGCCGGCGCTTTTTCAGATATCCCTTGGTTTCGAGGATTTTCATCATGGTCATGACGGTGGTGTAGGCGATTTTGCGTTTCTCGAGCAGGGCTTCGTAAATGTCGCGGACAGTGGCGTTTTCGCGCTGCCAGACGAGCTTCATGATTTCGAGTTCCTGGGGGGTAAGGGTGGCGTGTTTGGGTCTCATATATTCGTTGTATAGTACTAATTAATTCGTATGTCAAGCGAAAAAAATCGGGGAAGATTGTGCCGGTGCGTGACCCGGCGGAACTTGTTGTGTTCCTGTGTTCGAGAATTTCTTCCACAGGCATGCACATATTTCCACAGAGTTTTTGTGAGATTGCGCTTGCCAACGATTGTTGCTGCTCTTAGTATGCGCAGCAGATTGATCGGGAAGAAAAACTTCACGAGTCAATTCAGAGATGGCGGCAAGGGTAAAACCGAACCGGCATTCACTGAGTTGAATTGCGAAGAAAACTTCACGAGACAGTTCCCAGATGGCAGCGAGGATAAAACTGAGCTGGCGTTAACGGAATTGAATTGAGAAGAAAAGCTTTGCGATTCAAACAAAGGAAATGGCAAGGGTAAAACCGGGCCAGCTTCCAATGGCGTGAATCGGGGAGCCGGCTTCGCGGCTGAGTTCAAGGCAGTGCGGGTAAAACTGCATTGCTGGCGGACGAATGCGGAAGCAAAAAGCTTTGCGGGGCACTCAAAGATGCGGCGCGGGTCACACCGAGCAGTGATCGTGAGTGGAACCAAGAAGTAGAGCTTCACGAAGCAATTTACCGAAGGCGGCCAGGGTAAAACCGAACTGCTTTCAAATAAGTTGAGCGGGAAGCGGAAACTTAGCGATTCAATCGAAAAGGGGGCGACGCGGTCACACCGAGTCGCCCCCGATTTTTTTAGGTGACGCAGGCAGTCCCTCCAAAGAAGTCCTTAGAAACAGTCAATCCATCGAACGGAAATGGCTAGAGGCGGCGGGCGGTCGTCCAAACCAAATCGGCGGGTTTCCATCAAAATCGGTTCAGCGGGAACTCGATCGACCTGAAGGACTGAGGAGGCGGCGCGCAGGCAGGGGTGGCGGAATTGTTAGCGGGCGCCGAGGGAACCGCAGTTTCCGAAGCTAAATGAATGGTTTGTAGCGCCCTTCTAGAGCAGGTATTATTCCGGTTTGATTTCGGAGGGAGGCAAAATGCTTCAGCGCTCGATCACCTTACTTACCTGGGCGATTTGCTTCGCCGCGTCGACGCACGCGCAATCTTCGTCCACGCCCGCCGCGCCCGAACAGCAAAAAGCCGCAACCGAAGCGGTTCCCGCCAAAAATGATTACAGCAAACCGGATACCTGGCTTTGCCGAGCGGGGAGCGGAGACGCATGCACCGCAGACCTTTTGACCACCGTCATCGCGGCGGACGGGAAACTGACGCGGGAATCGTGGTCTGCTGAGCCTCGGGCGCCGGTCGACTGCTTCTACGTGTACCCGACAGTCTCCGCGGAGCCGAGCGGAAACAGCGACATGAACGCCGGGCCGGCGGAGAAAGCCGTGGTGCGGATTCAATTCGAAAGATTCGCGTCGGTCTGCCGGCTGTTCGCTCCCATCTACCGGCAGGTGACCCTTACGGCGCTGCGGGCCGCCGCCATCGGAAATCCGATTCGCGTCGACCGGGCGCTGGCATACAACGATGTTCTGGATGCGTGGAACTATTATCTTGCTCATGAGAATCAGGGGCGCGGCGTCATCCTGATCGGACACTCGCAGGGCGCGAGTGTGCTGGCCAATCTGATCAAGCAGGAAATCGACGGAAAGCCGGTAGAAGCACGGATCATTTCCGCGATGCTGATCGGAAGCAACGTGGCCGTTCCGGAGGGCAAGGATGTTGGCGGCGCATTTCAGCAGATGCCGCTGTGCCGAGCACCGACAGAGACGGGTTGCGTGATCACCTACGTCTCGTTTCGCGCGAATGTGCCGCCACCGGCCAATTCCCGGTTTGGGCACGTGCAGGGCGAGCACATGATGGCGGGGTGCACGAATCCAGCCGCGCTCGGGGGCGGGAGCGGAGAACTCCACGCGTACCTTACAACACGCGGCGGCATCGTGGATGCCGGGAGGAGCGGGCCGACGGAGTGGGTAAAGCCGCCGCAGACGATCGATACTCCGTTCGTGAGCGTTCCAGGCATGCTTACTTCCGAGTGTGTGTTCGACAAAAACGGTTCCTATCTTGCGGTGACCGTGCACGGTGATGCGGCTGGATCACGTGCCAGCGATATCCCCGGAGACGTGGTGGTGAACGGAAATGTGCTGACCGACTGGGGCCTGCACCTGATCGATATGCAGGAGGCGATGGGAAATCTCATTGATATTGCCCGCCAGGAGTCCAAAGCGTATCTCGCATCAGCCGGGGCGAAGGCAAAGTAGTAAGGAAAGAATGGCGAAAACGGCAGGGCGGCATTTTAGGTGCTGCCCTGCCGTTTTCAGTCAGTGGTTAGCGGCGAACCCGCAGGCTGATGGTTGTCGTTTGACTGAGCGTGCCGGAGACGCCGGTGATCGTGACGGTGCGGGTTCCGGTCGTCGCCGAGCTGCTGGCCGTGAGCGTCAGCGTGCTTGTGCCGGTGGCGGGGTTCGGGCTGAAGGACGCGGTGACGCCCGTGCCCAGGCCGCTGGCCGACAGAGTGACGCTGCCGGCAAAGCCGTTGGTCGGATGGATGGTGACGGTCGTTGTTCCGTGCGAGGACCGAGTGATGGTCAAGCTGGTCGGCGACGCGGAGAGTGTGAAATTACCTGCTGCTACCGTGGTGACTGTCAGAGTGACCGTGGCGTTTTGCGTAACGCTTCCGCCCGTGCCAGTGACGGTGATCGGGTAAGTACCGGCTGCGGTCGTCGAAGCCACGGCGATGGTCATGGTGGAGGTGCCGGAGCCCGGAGCGGCGATGGATGCGGGGCTGAAGCTGACGGTCACGCCGGACGGCTGGCCGCTCGCCGTCAACGCGATGGCGGAATTAAAGCCGCCGGAGACGGCAGTCGTGATCGTTGAAGTGCCATTGTTGCCCTGGACCACTGAGACAGAAGCAGGCGAGGCAGAAATGGTGAAGTTGGGGCTCGTCGATGTCGGAGCAAGGGCATTGATCAGCCCGGTTCCGTTGGGGCTGCCCCAGCCGGTCACGAGATCGTAGCCGGTCACCGCCGAAAAGCTGCCCGATGTGCCGCTGGTGATGTCGTGGAATTCCGTGCCGTATGCCGAAGTTACGCTCTGCGAGTAGATGGTCGGGTTGATGAAACCGATGGTCGGTTCGCCATTGTTAGCTAGCTGCTGATTGACGAGGGCGATGTAGCCCGCCCACATGGGCGCTGCGAAGCTGGTGCCTCCATAATCGTTTGCCGTACAGGTAGTTTGGTCGGCGCAAACGTAAAACGTAAAGTTCGCGTTTGCCGAGACGTCCGGGCCGTTGCGAAGAGTCGTGGAGCCCTTGTTCGAGGAGTTGACGACGCCCGCGAGTTGCTGCCAGGAGGGAATGGGGATGGAATCAGGAGAAATACCGCCGCCGCTGTCAACCCAGGCCGTTTCTGACTTCCAGGCGCCGCCAGCGCTGGCGGTCACGAGATCGGTGCCGCCGACGGAGACGATGTAGGCGTTGTCCGCTGGCCAGGCTTCATTACTCTTTGACCAGGTGGAAGAGTCTCCGGAAGCGGCAAAGAAGTTTTGTCCTTGCGCCGCCATCTTTTGAAAATAGGGGTTAAGAGTCGTGGGATCGGCAGGCGTCCAGCCCCAGGAACAGCCAATAGTTGTCGGGAGCGGGCTGTGCGTCGTCATGGCGCTGATGATGGCGGTGTCGGTAGATCCGATGTACATCACAAGGCTCGCGAGCCCCGGAGCCATGCCAAGGGCCTGTGTCATGTCGAGCGTCTGTTCGGTGTCATCGCAGTCGCCGCCGGCTCTGGTATCCACGCAGGAGGTGCTGGTCCCGTCGGTCGAAAGCAGGGTTATCGGCACATTGTTGGTTTGACCTACGTTCTTGAAATAGGTGGTGAGGTCCGCCAGGTCGGTGCCAAGAAATTCGAAGAGCCCGAGATTCTGGCCGGCGCCGGTGAGCGTGGTCCCGCCGTAATAGGCGGCGCGCATGTCGCTACCTAGAAAGGAAGCGGACGGGCCGGAGCCAGTAGTGGCATGAGAGACGAGAGCGTTGGCATTGAGGCCATGAGCGGCGGCGTAGTCGCTCTTTTTGACATAGAGGGGATGAGGGAGGGAAAAGTTGTCGAGACCGGAGACATGCCATAGCCGGAAGGGGAGGTCGACCATGGGCTCGCGGTCGGGAGCAAAGTAGGTGCGGTTTTCCGTGGGATGCTGATAGACGCCCATGCTCACATGGAAGGCTCTCTCGATGTTTCCTACCGAGCCTTCGGCTTGCACGTCCATACCATCGCGGGAGCCGCCGACTACGCTGAGGCCGTTCGTTTTCGCATAACGAATCACGGCGTCATAGTCCTCCTGGGTGGGACCAAATTTGGCGGTGAATTCTTCGACGGTGAGGAAATGGCGGTAGGAGGGGCTCGAAGGTTCGTAGAGCTCTTCTAAGAAACTATCCAGGCCTGCCGGATCGCGCAACGGCAGAACAATGTCGATGCGCATGGACTGTGTTTCGGGGAGCCGCCCGACGAACTGCGCCTGGCCCTTCAGATTCGCTTCACGGACATGACGCGTCATCAGGGACTGCGCCCCTGTCCGGCCCTCCACCACGAAGAGCAGAACGGCAGCGCACAGCAGCACGTAGATCCCGAGACGAATTGGCACTCGGTGACTCTTTTTGGATTGCTTCATTCCTGTCTCCTTAGACCCTCTAGATTGGGGAATCTCCTGTTGGATAGGGGCTGATTACTATTTTTCAAACAAAAAACAGCGTGGAGTTAGACCCCAGCGGTGCGCATGGTACGCTTCTGCCTCGCGGTGCGCAATGTCCCTGGGGGCAGCAAAAGGGACAGGACGGTTCGTCGAGAGTTGCGGCACGGGGAGGGCAACGCCGTGGAAGACTTGTCTCGTTATCATCAACCGGTGGGGAAATTGTTTCCCCGTGCGACGGCGCCGGAGGATTGGGAGAAGTTCCGGCTGAGCATGGAGCAGGTGGAATTTTTTCGAGAGAACGGATATCTGAAGGGCGTGCGGATTCTGACGGATGAGCAGGTGGATGTGCTGCGTGGGGAGCTGGAGCAGCTGATGGATCCGGGACATGCGGGGCGGGAACTTTTTCACGAATATCATTCGAACGAGTCGACGGATCCGAACCGGGTGGTGTTCCACGCGCTCGGCGCGTGGCGCGTCATGCCGGGTTTTCATGATCTGCTATGGAATCCGGCGTTTCTCGTGCCGGCGTCGCAACTGCTAGAGGGAGCAGTGCGATTTTGGCACGACCAGCTATTTTGCAAGCCTGCGCGGCATGGGGGAGTGGTGGCGTGGCACCAGGATTATTCTTACTGGACGCGCACGACGCCGCTGGCTCATCTGACTTGCTGGATCGGGCTGGATGATTCGACGCGCGAGAACGGATGTCTGAATTATGTGCCGGGGAGCCATAAATGGCCGGATTTGCCGAAGCCCGTGCTGACCGGGGAGATGGACGCGATTCGCGACAGCTTGCCGGACGAGTGGAAAG
The DNA here is from genome assembly GCA_013289955.1 of Acidobacteriota bacterium. Classification (GTDB taxonomy): domain Bacteria; phylum Acidobacteriota; class Terriglobia; order Acidiferrales; family UBA7541; genus Acidiferrum. The sequence continues at coordinate 49,611 of JABCYZ010000005.1, read as the reverse complement.
AGAAATTCGCGCCGGTGGCGGTGGAGCTGAAGAAGGGGGAGAGCGCGTTCCATCATGCGCGGACGATGCATGGATCGGGCGCGAACGATACGCCAAAGCCGCGGCGGGCTACGGTGATCAACGTGTTCCGGGACGGCGTCGCGTCGAATGCGGATGAGCCGCTGCTGCGGGGTGTGCCGGTGATTCCTCGCGGGAACAAGATGAACGGGCAATTCTTTCCATTGTTGTTCGGTTCGGCCGCCGTCAAGTGAGTGTACCGGCAGAAAAATCCGGTCCCACGTTCAGAGCGCGGGACTAGATCTCCGGTCGAGAGTCTCGAGATGCGTGCCGAACTAGACGGAAAGCAAGCGGCTGAAAAAAGACCGGTACCGGCGCAAAGCCAGTCTCAAGTCTTCTGTGGAAACGTTTTCGCCCTGGTCCCATTGACCTTCTAGCTTGCTGCGTTCCTGGGCGAAAATCTCCGCCAGTCTCTTCATGGTTTCTGCGACCAGATGATCCGCTTGCTCGACAGCCTGGCGCGGTTCATCGACGAAACCGACTTGTATCGCATCCCAACGGGCGCGAAAATCTTTTACTTCACCACTCGAGAAAAGTGGGCCGGTTTCCCGCTCCATGGCAGGAGCAGATGCTGCACCGTAGGATCCGGCCCTGCCGGCACCGCTGGGGACCTCTGCGCCTCTAGGTTCCATGGATTCCGGTTCCGCTTCGAGCGGAGGTTCTCCTTCCGTGCCTCGGGGGATAAATTGGTCGACTCCGGCCAGGTCCGCCGTGCTCAGCTCGGCATCAGGCTCGTCCGGGAAAACGGAATCGTCCGACAGAAAATGTTTCTTGTTGATTTCATCACTCATGATGCGCTCCTGTTTGGTTATGATTTCCCGGATAGAACCGCTAGGCGCGTCCGGCCCGTGCACTTCTTGCGCGGGTCAATCGGGGTTCGTCAGCCAATTCTGCAAACAACGTGCGGTAATGAATCATGGCTTGTCTCATGTCTTCCGTACTTGCGCGGCCTTTGGAGTGCTCCAAGGCAATAGAGTGTCCCGCGCGGTAGTGCTCGACAATGACCGGGTGATTGACGGAAATATCTGCGGCCCGCTGGTCGAACTCCGTGACGGCGTAGCCGCGCGCAACCATTACTGCTTGAATGAGTTTGTCCGCCTCGGTTAGCGCCCCTTTGGGATCGTCAACAAATCGCGATTGGATCTTCTGCCAAGCCGCCACAAAATTCGCGCGAGCCACCGGTGACAGCGGCCTCAGATCAAATCGCTCGACTCTTCTTTCCAGTTTTTCAAGTTTTTCTTCCGCTTGGGTCTTGCTGCCCGTTTCACCCAAGACTCGACTGTACTCCGGACCGAAACGGGTTCTGAGTCTCTTGCTGCGCTGATTTCTGATGATCAGGACGATCGCGGTTGCCAGAACCAAAACGGCTGCCACGATGGCAATGACGACTACTGGAGTGCTCATGACTGTTCCTCTCCGATCCTTGATACCGTGTTAGCGCGGCCGTCTCCTATCCGCATAATCCTGTAGTGACACGCAGTCGAATGTGTATCCGCGCCGGTGCGCGATGCCTTCCTGTCCGAGACGCATTTCGCCCGACCGGGAGCGGCCGGAGAGTTCCGGAGTTTTGAAGCCTTAAAGGAACTATCTCATTCGTGACACGGCGCGTAAGCTCTCTCGTGTCGACTGACGCACCGTGTTTAGACTAGGATAGCGTCCCGCCAGAGGATGGTTCACATATGGAAGAACAACTTAGTCTGGAATTCCTGCGCGTGGTGGAAAACGGCGCGGTGGCCGCCGCGCGGACCATGGGATTTGGGGACCGGCACAAGGCCGACGAAGTAGCCGTCGAAGCGATGCGCAAGACGATGGATGCCGTGCAGATGGACGGGACCATTGTCATAGGCGAGGGTGAACGCGACGAAGCGCCGATGCTCTATATCGGCGAAAAGGTGGGACTGGCCACGCACGCGCCCAAGGCGCTTTTTCCGGAAGTGGACATTGCCGTCGATCCGCTCGAAGGGACGAACCTTTGCGCGACAGGCGCAGGGAATTCCATCGCGGTGCTGGCTGCGAGCGAGCGCGGCGGACTGCTGCACGCACCCGATCTGTACATGGAAAAAATTGTGGTGGGGCCGTCCTGCAAGGGCGCTGTGGATCTGGATGCTCCCGTTACCGATAACTTGAAATCGATCGCCAAGCGGCTGGACCGCGACGTGGAAGATCTGGTGGTCATCGTATTGGACCGGCCGCGCCACGAAAAACTGATTGAAGAGATTCGCCGGGCGGGGGCGCGCATACGATTGATCGGTGATGGCGACCTTTCGGCGGGCATTTCCGCGGCTGTGGTCGGAACGGGAGTGCACGCGGTGATGGGCATCGGCGGCGCGCCGGAAGGGGTGCTGACCGCGGCGGCGTTGCGCTGCTTGAACGGGCAGATCCTGGCGCGGCTGGTGATCGGCAAACCGGAAGATCAGATACGGCTGGAAAAGATGGGCGTGAAAGATCCCAAGAGGATCTACGACACCGAGGATCTGGCGCCCGGAAAGAAAATGATCTTTGCGTGTACCGGTGTGACGGACGGAAATCTCTTGAAGGGCGTGAGATTTTTTGGGGAAGGCGTGAGAACCTCGTCGATGATTCTTACCTTGGACGACCGGCAGGTGCGCTTTGTGGATTCGGTGCACCTCGACAAGCGCCCGGACATCAAGGTGCGGTTCAACTAGCCCGCGTCCTGGCGAACAGGAAGAGATCTGTGTCCGAAGCCAGGGAGGCGGCCGTCCTTCAAGCCCTTTCGGGACACGGCCCGAGCACATCCCTACCTGCCCGGGCGAAAAGCGGCCTGAACCGAAGAACAGGAACACTTAGAGCACAGAGGGGGCGGCTTTCCCGCGGCCGATTGCCGCAATCTGCCAGACTAAAGCAGGGCGAACTATGCCCGCTTGGGAGAAGCAGGTTATGGCAGAAGGATCCACTTCAAGCAGTTCGTCGTCGTCCAAGTCTCTGATGTGGATGATGATCTCCCTGTATACAGGCCTCGCGTTGTTGCTGGCCGGCGGCTTGTTTGTTGCCAGCAAAGTGGTGCGCTCGATGGGTTTAACGGCCGCAAACGCCGTAAACACCGTGCGCACTTCGGGGGGAAGTCTACGGCTGGAAAAAGAGGGAGAAATTGGTCCCGGCTTGCCCGTCTATCCGCGATCCTCGCTGGTGGTGCCCGACGACAGCACGACAGCAACTGCCGTCAAGCAGGCGCAGAACGGCATCGAGACTTCGACTTATCATACGACCGATACGCGGGATTTCGTGGATGAGTGGTACGGCAAACATTTGAGCGGGGAATTCACGCGGCGCGATGCGAACGACAAGCCGCAGCCGGCGATTTTCGCCGATGCCACCGTTTCCGGTAACGAGATCGCCTTTGTGGCGGAACGCGAGCAAATGGTCCGCGTGGTGGGACTTTCGATGGATTCCGGCGGGACAAAAATTTCCTTGATCCGGCTTAGTAAATCTCCAGCCTCCTCAGCGGGAACGCCAGCTGCGTCACAGCCAGCTCCCGAGCCGCCAGCCGCCACACCTTAAAGAAGGCCCGCCACAGGAAACGCGCGAGCGACATCCTGCTCCGCCATTTCTGCTCCGAGTACTATCCCGAGGCTTACTGCTGGCTCTTTGTCAGGGCTAGAAAAACATCGTCGTCGACAGCGACGGAGCGCGTGAAGAGAGTCGCCGTTGTGCCACCAGCGAGCGCAACATGATTGGCGCTGCCGCTGATGGCGGGACCTGCGGGCTTGCCTGATCCGGTTCCCGGGGCGTCGCCTGGTTCGAGCGAGATGCGCGTCGTTTTCGGCGTGCAATCCGCGGTGCCAAGGCAAGTGTCGCGGACAAAAATCTGGCGGTAGCCGCTGTTGGTCACCCCCGCCGAAGACTTGCCGGTTTGTGCGGAAGTCGACTGGCTCTTCGTTACCGCCAAGAACGCGACGAACCGTCCCGAAGCGCTGAGGGACGGCAGGAGGCCCTCCGTTCCAAGCAGACTTCCGTTGGGATCGGTCGAAATAAGCTGCGTCGAAGGAGTGCAAGAACCGCTCACTCCGAAGCAGGTATCCCGGAGATAGACCTGGCGACCGGCGCCGGGGATGGTGCTGGCGCCGGTTTCGGCGACAAGAGTAGAGGCCGCCGAGCTGAAGGCAACGTATCTTCCATCGGAGCTCATGGAAGGCGAATGGCTGTCGTCCCCGGGAGCGGTGCCATCGGGGGCCGATGAAACGAGAATCGTGCGAGGCTGGCAGGAGCGGTCTGCGCCCTGGCAGGTATCGCGGGCGAAGATTTGCGCGTGACCGCTTTCAGAAGCGGTGTAGGCCACATAGCGGCCATCGAGACTTACCGCGGGGGTCTCCTCTTCCAGTTGCGAAGCGCTTGTGTTGGCGCTGTTCCCACCCGTGCCGATGGTGAAGGTTTCGCCGTTGCTGGTGCCGCCTCCCCCATGACCGGTGCAGTTGATCTGGCAGCCCTTGGGTATTGGCAAAGGGAGATTGTTGACCGTGACTGTCGCGGTGCTTGAGGTCGTGAGGAGTGTGGCGGGCACGGTCACCTGGATTTGCGTGGCGGTGATGCTCGTTGGCGTAAGAGTTGTCTGCGTGGCCGTGTTCCAGAACACTTGCGAACCGCCCGTGGGGTCCGAAGTCAGCAGAAAATTCGTGCCGGTGATCGTGAGCGGCAATGCGGCGCTGCCTGCCGCGGCGCTATTCGGAGAGATGCTGGTAATCGTCGGAACGGGATTGGGGGGCGGAAAAACGACAAAGGCCAGGGGATTCGAAAGACCGTTCGTTCCGGCACCGGAATGAGGCTGAACGGTCTGGACGAAGGCGGTGCCCGGTGTCGCTGTCAGGGCGGCCGGAACGACCGCGGTGACGGAAACAATGTTTCCCGTGTCACTCGGCGGCGCGCAGACGTTCGCCGCGGTAGTCGTCACGACGCAGGTTTTAAGATTCTTCTGGTTCCAGGTGACGATGGTTTGTACGACGAACCCGTTGCCGGTCAGCGTAAGCGTCAAATCGGGTCCGCCCGCCGTTACGTTGGAAGGCGAGACAAACTGCAGGAATGCGCCCGTGTTGGCCTGAAAGGTGTTGCCATAATCGTTGCAACCTGTAGCGGCGAATATCGCCAGAAACGCGACAGCAGTGGCTGTCAGATACCGCATCATCGAGACTCCTTCATGGTCAACGGTTACCCCGACTCGGTCGGGTTCAACCGGACTGGTCAAACAGCGGGTGCCAGTGTGTTTTCGGGTGTGATGCAAAATTCGCGCGGCGCGTTGACCCCACTTGCCCGCCTCGGGGCCCACAAACCCTGTCCGGCCCGTCTGGTGCTCATCCACCGCCGCCAGCCCTCTAGAATCGGGTCCGGTCAACCCTACATGATTACCACTCTCTTCGAAGAAAGGTCAATGAGCAATTCTTGCCCCTGGCGGGCATCCCGCCAGCCCGGCAACCCTCTCATTATCAGTGGGTCGCGGAGGAATCGGTAATGCCTTGGGCGGCCAGCGAGGCGCTCACGAGTTGCTCGATATGGGTCCGGCACTCAGCGTCCTGAACGGACAGGGCCGCCGCCGCAAGGTAGCCATCGACGGCCTGTTTCTTGCGGCCCAGCCTGGCGTATAGATCACCTCGGGCCAACTGGAAGATCGGATTCGAGGGATATTTCTCGACCAGCGGGGTGATGATTCCGAGCGCTTTTTCATACTGCTGATCGTAGCGGTTGAGATCCATGGCCAGGTAAAAGCGCGCCGAGGCAGAGGTAAGAACACCCTCGGCAATGTCGATCTCCAGTTGGCGGATGCCCTCTTGTTTATTGCCTCCCGGGATGCCCATGAAAAAACTGAGGAGCCTCGCGAGGGCGCCGAGCGTATCCACGTAATAATTGTAAAGGCCCAATCCGAAGTCGGCATCGGCGAGTTCGGAGTCCATCTGAAGAGCCCTGAGAAAGTGCTCTCTGGCGTGGACGCCTGAGCGGGCAGAAGCGCGATTCTCGCCGCGCAGCCCGTAAAGCCGGGCGGAGAATGCATCGGCCAGACCCGCATAAAATTGCATTTCCGCCGTTTCGCGATCCCGAAGCTGCGCCTGCGCCAAGGACAATGCTTTCGCGGCTAGATCCTGATAGTGCTGATCGGCGGCAAACTTCGGCCGGTGGCGGGCGTCGGTCATGCCGAACTTGAATTCCGCCGAGGTACAAAAGATTCTCCACCACAGGGCTTCCGCTTCGAGCAAGTAGCCCAGAGGGTGTTGAGGCTGCGCGGTCTCGAGGCGCTGGGCATCGCCGATCGCACCGTTGATATCGAACGAATAGACTTTGTCGAGGACGGCCAAAGCTCCGCCGGGCAAAGATAGTTTTTCCGCGTGGGCCCCGGAGGCGAGGAAAGCCGCAGGCAATGCCGCGATAAAGATTGTCCTGAAGAGAAGTTTCGCGCCCCACCGAAGGGCACGGATCACGTTCATGCCTGCACCTGAAACCTCCGCGAAAACCACGCCAGGCCTTTCGGGCGCAGGCGGGCCGCGTGTCCGATGAGTGTAAGCCGTCAGAGGGCGGTTGCAAACCGAAATGGCTCGAGGGGCGAAGAATAAACCGGAACTGCGCCAGAAATTGCGCGTTAGCTGCAACGCGAAGCATTTGCTATTCTCGGCGGCGTGCCGAACGTGCGCGACAACTTGGCTGCCGGAGAAACGCGGGCCGTATCCCCAGACGAACCCTCCCCTGAGCTGGGTTCCGGAGAGCAGCCCTCCGGCTTGGAACGCGGCCTGGGGTTGAAAGAGGCCGTCGCGCTCAACATGATCGAGATTGTGGGCATCGGCCCGTTTGTGGTCACCTCGCTCGTGATCAAAGCGATGGGCGGGCCGCAGGCGCTCGTTGCCTGGATTGCCGGAGCTGTGCTGGCGACCCTCGATGCTTTCGTCTGGTCCGAGTTGGGCGCGGCTATGCCGCGCGCCGGCGGAACGTACGTTTTTCTGCGGGAGGCGTATGGACCGGGGCGCTGGGGCCGCCTGATGTCTTTTCTGTTTGTATGGCAGACCTTTGTTCAGGCGCCGCTTTCGATCGCATCCGCTTCTATCGGGTTTGCAAGTTACGCTGCGTATCTCCATCCACTCTCGACTTTCGAGGCCAAGGCTGTCTCGGGCGGGCTTGTGCTTTTTCTCGTGGTTCTGCTCTACCGGCGCATCACGACCATCGGGAAAATATCGGTTTTGCTCTGGACGGGCGTGGTCGGCACCCTGCTGTGGCTCATTTGGGGAGGGGCAAGCCACTTCAACGCAAAAATGGCGTTCGATTTTCCTCCCGGCGCGTTTTCCCTTTCTTCGGTGTGGTTCGCGGGCCTCGGGGCGGCCATGGTAAAGACGGTTTACAGCTACTGGGGCTATTACAACATTTGCCATCTGGGCGGAGAGATTCGCGATCCGGAAAAGAATATCCCTCGCGGAATTTTTCTCTCCATTCTCGGAATCACCGTACTGTACCTGGCGATGCAAATCAGCATTCTGGGAGTGGTACCGTGGCGGGAAGCGCAGAACTCGAAATTTATTGTCAGCACCTTCGTCGAGAGATTGTACGGAGCTCACGCCGCGCAAGCTGCCACCTGGATGGTCTTGTGGGTTGCGCTCGCTTCGGTGTTCTCCGTGCTGCTGGGATATTCGCGGGTGCCCTATTCGGCGGCGCTGGACGGAAACTTCTTCCCGGTTTTCGGGCGGCTCCATCCGACCAAGCATTTTCCTCACGTATCGCTCCTGGCACTCGGCGGGCTCGCGTTTCTCTTTAGCGTGACTTTAAAACTGGAGACGGCCATCGCGGGCATTCTGGCGATGCGCTTGCTCGTGCAGTTCATCGGCCAGGCCGTCGGAGTGATATTGTTGCGGCGACGGTGGGGATCGGAGCGATTGCCGTTCAAGATGTGGCTTTATCCTGTGCCGGCGGTGCTGACGGTGTTCGGATGGGCGTGGCTTTTCTGGCAAACGGGTTCGGCGAGAAAGTGGGGACTGGCGGAAATCGCGCTGGGAGCGCTGGCATTTCTTATCTGGGCCCGTACAATGCGACAATGGCCGTTTCTCAAGGAAGAGGAAGCGAAAGAACCGGAGGGTGCGTGAATCGTTGGACTAAGAGAACGATGGAATCTAAAAAGGCGGTGCGATCCATTTTCCTCGGCGGCATGCTCGCTGCTTTTTCCCCGCAACCGGCACCGGCGCAATTCCCTCCCGCTCCCGGAACTGGCCCCGGCCTTCCCGAAACGATCGAAGCCATCGACAGCGCCCGGGTTCGAACGCGCATCCTCTATATCACCGCGCATCCCGACGATGAATCCGCGGCTTTGCTCACTTATCTTGCACGCGGACTCCATGCGGATGTTGCGCTGCTGACGCTCACACGCGGCGAAGGCGGGCAGAATGATCTTGGACCGGAGCAGGCGCCGCAACTTGGATTGATCCGCACACAGGAACTTCTCGCCGCCTCGCGGGGCTACGGAATAAAACTCTTTTTTGGAAGCGCGCCGGATTTCGGGTTCTCGAAAACTCCCGAGGAGACGGAAAAAATCTGGGGCGATGCCGTCTTGGGAGAGATGGTTCGCGTCATTCGCACGTTTCGCCCGAACATTGTTATCAATGGCTGGGGCGGCGTGCACGGCGGGCACGGGCACCACCAAACTTCGGGGTTATGGACGCCGAAAGCGGTAGAGATGGCGGCTGATCCAAAATCCTTTCCCGAGCAAATATCGAGGGATGGACTGGTTGCCTGGGGAAGCGCTGCCTATCCCGTGCAGATTCTGGACACCGAGCGCGGCGGCGCAACCGGCGCTGCGTCGAACGGATATTCGCTGCCTGTCGATGAAATATCCGCGCTTTGGGGCAAGCCGTGGCGCGAGATCGCGCTCGACGCTTTTTCCAATCATCGCTCGCAAGGCATTACCGGCTTTGTGAACTCGCCGTTTCTCCGCCGGCCCCTGGTGCTGATCAGGGAAGATGGAGGGAAACTCGATCCCCAGAGCTTGGCCGAACCACTCCATGAGCTTGCGAGCGACGCGGCAGAGGAAGCAAGCTTCCGGCACGCCACCCGCGAAGCGGAATCGTCCTTGGAGAAGGCGCGGGGGGAAGCCCTCGCTCTCGATTGGGCCGGAGCGTCTTCGAGTCTGGCCGGCGCCGCCAGGCAAATCGACTCCATCTCTCCGCGAGTTCCAGGGCCCTCTTCGCAACTCGCCTATGAGTTCCGGCGAGCGCGCGAGCGGGTCGAGCGCGCGTTGACTCTGGTCGCCGCGGTTGAGGTCCGCGCGGAAGCCGACCGAGAGACTCTCGTCGTGGGAGAATCGTTCGGCGTCTCCGTACAGGCCATTTGCCGCAAAGAGGCAGGTTGCGAGCTCGGCGCGGTGGAATTAAATCTTCCCCACTCATTCAAGGAAACCAAACGCGAAGGCGACGGCCAAAAGGGTTATCAGTTTACGGTGGACGTAACTGCGGCTGCGCCGGCGTTGACGGCCTGGGAAAAGTTGCAGCCTGAACCTCCGCCGTTGGTGACTGTCCAACAGGAAGTGACGATCGGCGGATACAAGTTTTCTGTCGCAGTTCCCGTGACACACATTGCTCCAAGTTCCACTCGCGTGGACCGGGTGCCGGTAAGAATCGTGCCGGCGTATACGCTAAAAGTGGAACCCCAACAGGCGCTCGAGGTGCTGGGAAAACCAGGGAAATCCTTCGATGTCTTGTTGAAGGTGCGTTCCTACGCCACGCAGCCGGGCAAAGTTTCTGTCGGGATTGACCCGCCGGACGGCTTCCGTGCGACCGCGCCGGTGGAGCTTCTGTTTGATGGTGCCGGCGAGAAGTTCGCGAAAGTTACGGTGACTCCGCCGGACAAATTGAGCGCCGGGAAATACACGATCACGGCTTACGCCAGGCGCGGTGACGAAAAATTCTCCACCTCCCTTGAACCGTTGCCTTCGCTGCCCACTCGTTACTGGAGCGAACCTGCCGAATGCGAGGTTTACGCCCTCGATCTGAACGTGCCGAAAAACCTGCGTGTCGGCTACATCAGCGCGGAAGGCGAGCCGATTCCGGAAGCGCTGCGCACGTTGGGGCTCCAGGTGGAAATGCTGGATGCGCAGGCGCTGGCCTTCGGCGATCTCTCCAGATTCAATGCCATCGTCGTTGGCGTGCGCGCCTACGAACTTCGACCGGAACTTCCCGGCTCGAACCAGCGGCTTCTGCAATACGTCTCGAACGGCGGCACGCTCGTCGTGCAATACAACCGCGACTTCGCCTGGAACAGGGAACAATATGCTCCCTATCCGGCGAAAATTCTGAACGGGCCGGGAGGGCAGCTCCCGCGGATCACGGACGAAAACTCTCCCGTCAAATTTCTGAAGCCGGACGATCCGCTTCTAAATCGCCCAAACAAGATCACCGGGAACGATTTCAAGGGCTGGGTGCAGGAGCGCGGCCTTTATTACTGGACGCAATTCGATCCAAGATATACGGCAGTGCTGGCCATGAACGATCCCGGCGAACCTGATTTGAACGGCGCGCTGGTGTACACGCGGTTTGGCAAAGGCATGTACATCTACACGGGCATCGCTTTTTTCCGCCAGATTCCGGAAGGTGTCCCTGGCGCGTACCGGCTTTTCGTAAATCTGCTGAGTGCGACCGAAGCAAACTGAGCCGGGCGAGACTTCCGCGCTCAGAGAAGAGTTACCCGTAAATCAACTGGACACACCGCCGCCGGGCACAAATCCGCGTGCTATCCTCTTTCACCGGGGGGCGAAGACGCATGAAGAATTATTTTTCGGATTATCTGGCTGGCTGGAGGACAGAAAGGGCTGTCGCACTCTTGCTCGGAGCGGCGGTCTTGCTGGCCTGCGCCTCGCCGACAGCGGCACAGAAGAAAAAGAAAAGCGACACGCCGGCCGACAGCACGGCTGCGCTCCCCATGGGGGACGAACAGCAGATCGACTACACGATTTCGGAAATGCTGGGCGCGTGGCAACTCGGAGACATCGACAAACTGCACAAGGACTACGCCGACGACGTCTCCATTGTGAATGGCATCTGGGCACCGCCGGTGTTCACCTGGACGAATTATCTTGCTGTCTATGAACAGCAACACAACCGGATGCAGCAAGTGCGCATGGACAGGTCAAATACTTACATTAAGTACAGCGGCAACTTCGCCTGGGCCTGCTATCAATGGGATTTTTCCGCGGTGGTCGACGGGCAGCCCACGGCAGCCCGCGGGCAAACCACGCTGATCCTGGAGAAAAGGAATAACCGCTGGGTGATCGTGCACAACCACACGTCGCTTGCGCCAACGGCGCAACCCATCGCACCCGCGAACACGCCGCAAGTGGCCCAACCCAAACCAGACGGTCCAGGAGCGAACTAACGGCCAAGGCAGCGGCGGCGCGTGACTAAAAGTTCTTCAATCCGTTGTAGAGCCACAGACCGGCAAGAACCAGAAGCAGCGCTCCGGAAGCGATGCCGCTGGTCATGAGAGGCCGGGAGAGCGTGTTGATCTTCTCAATAATCTCTCTTTGCTCCCGCGCCATGTGTTCTTGAGCCGCGTCGAGAAAGATTTGATCATCTTCATGGCTGGCGAGAACGCTCCGCCGGATCAGCAACAGCATGAAGACGGCGGTAACAATCCCCCAGGCAATCAAGACGTACAGGATGGGCCCGGTAATGGGTTCCATGGTGACCTCCCACTGAAGGCAGCGCGGTCTTTTATTGCGAGAGCAAGGAAGGAGTGAGACCGCGTTTCTAAGGCGGAGTATAACACTAACCATTTAAATTTCAACTACTTGGCATAAGGTAAATGGATGCTCGCGGGGGCCCCCAGAGGCGCTTCTCAGGGAAGTGTCAAGAGTCTTAGGGGAGCCGTGCAAGCCCTGTGTTTTTTGTAGTTTACGCAGCCCAGTCAGGGAGAGCGACGGGTCGGTTGCCGGGTAAAGAAGAGTATCTTCCTGATCCCGGCCGAAAGGTCAGGGCCCTTTCGTTGACAAAGCGGGGAGCGGCGGGCACAATAAAAAAGCCTCGTTGGAACTGCAATCCCGGCTTGCCCGGGGTTTCACCCACAGCACTCGTGCCCGAGTGGCGGAACTGGCAGACGCGCTAGCTTCAGGAGCTAGTGATCGCAAGGTCGTGGAGGTTCGAGTCCTCTCTCGGGCACCATCAAAGCAGTCTTGCGGGCCTCGACCCGCCCGTCACTCCGCCTTGAGCGCCCGGATCGGATCGAGAAGCGCCGCCTTCCGGGAAGGAATCAGCAGAAAGACTAGATTCAGGCAGATCGCAAATGCGGCCAGCTGAGCGGCGCTTGTCCAATCAAAGAAAAACGGAAGGTCCTCGCGCCGTGCAATGCTCAGGCTCGCTCGCCAGCCTGTTAGCACTCCGGCCAAACAGCCGAGCGAGCTCGTGACCACAGCTTCGAATAGAAATTGAAAAAAGATATCCGATTTTGTTGCACCGAGGGCCCGGCGTATTCCTATTTCCTGGACTCTTTCTCCCACGGCGATCCAGCAAATCGCCAGAATGCCGAGGCCTGAAACAGCCAGGGCGCTCACTCCCACCCACCGTACAAGAAACGTCAGGCGAGTCGAAGAGGCGATCTCCGTATCGATCAGGGCTTTTTGATTTTGCACCTGAAAATCTTCGGGCAAATTGCCCGGAGCGCGATGCCTTTTGCCAAGTATGCTGTGGATTCTATCCGTCGTTTCGTCCATTTTGTCCCACTTGGTCACTGCGAAAAGAATGGCACTGAAGTAATCGACGTTGGCCAGCCGGCGCATGGCCGTAGTCAACGGAACGTAAACTTGATTGTCTTCGTTGGCCGCGTCGAGCCCCTGGCCTCGCTCTTCCAGTACGCCGATGACTTCAAACGGCACTCGATCGATGAAAAGTCTCCGGCCAATGGGCGATTCAGCGCCGAAGAGATCCTGACCGACCGTGGCGCCGAGAACCGCCACGCGCGCCGATCCTCTCATTTCCGAGATACCGTAGAACTGGCCTTCCCTCGTTTCCCAGTGGCGGATGCGCGCGTAGTCCGGCTCGGTTCCCATGACGATGCAATTGTTTTTCGAGAGGTCACCCGCTTTCACCAGGAAGGAGGTGGTTACCGTCGCCGACGATTTTTCGATATCCGGAACTTCGCGTAAAATCTCGGCATAGTCCGCTCTGACGAGTGTCGTCACAATCGTTCCCGTCTTCCTGCGCCCTCCCACATTGCGGCTCAGCTCGGGCGTTACGACAAGCACGTTCGTGCCTAACCGTTGTATCCGGTTCAAAACTTTCAGCCGCCCTTCGGCGGCGTAGCTGATCGCGGAAAGGACGCCGCCGACTCCCAGCAGCGCGCTCAACAGGATCAGACTTGAGCGCAACCGGAACCGCCAGAGCAGCCGCAGCGACCCTGCCATCAAATGGAGTGCTTTGCCGGTGTGCATAGTTTTCCGGGAAGCGCCGCGCGACCCGGCGTCAGGTTCCTAAAGCCTTGACGGGATCGACGTGCGCCGCTTTCCACGCCGGATAGATACCGAAGAGCAAACCCAGTCCGACCGAAAGGCCCGCTGCCGATTCGAGCGCCTGTAGGGAGAGAACCGGCGGCAGGTGTTCCAGGCGCGCTACCAGATTTGTCCCGCCGAGCCCAAGCGCGATCCCCACAAGCCCTCCGATGCTCGATACCAGCGCAGCTTCCAGAATAAATTGCAGCAAAATGTCCTGCCGGTTCGCTCCAACGGATCGACGCAACCCGATTTCTTTCCTTCGCTCAGATACACTGATCAGCATCAGGCTCATGATCACAGCTCCGCCGATAAGCATCGCGATCGTCGCGATGCCTTTTAGTATCGTCGAGAGCGCCGAGCCCATTTCCCTCACCTGGGCCATTACCGCCTGCGGACTGGTCATCGTAAAGTCGTCCAGTGCCGAAACCGCTATATGGTGGCGCTGCCTGAGCAGCGCCGTGATCTTCGAGACCGCGGCCTCGCTCTTCTCCGGATCCCGAAGCTGCGCAATCACCATGGTCAGAAAATCGCGGTTAAACAGCCGTTTCGATGCCGTGGTGACCGGAATCAGAATCAGGTTGTCGAGGCTTCCACCGCCGGGGCCTGCGCCTCGTTGTGCCAATACGCCCTTCACCTGAAACGGCACGTCTCCGATCCGAATGGTCTTCCCGAGGGCGTCTCCTTCAGGGAAGAGAAGCGGCAATACGTCCGAACCGAGAATCGCCACCCGCGCCAGCGATCCGATATCTTCTTCGCTGATGATATTGCCCTCGGCCAGTTCGTCCCCGCGCAGATCGAGCCAGTTCGCAGAAACTCCAAAAATCGCCGGGCTCACATTCTTGTCCTTGTATTTCACGTCGATGTCGAAAGCATTTTGCAGCAGCGCAACTTGCTTCACTTCTGGAAGTTCGGCGGCAATGGCGGCGGCGTCCTCGAACTTCAGCGTCGGCGGCACGTTCGTCAGAGAGACCATCCCTCGCGTCTTCCCCGAGCCGGGACGAATGATCACCGTATCGAAAGTTCCGAGCATGTTCTTGAAGCGCTTCATCGTTTCGCGCTTGGTGCTCTCGCCCACCGAATCCAAGATCGTCAGCGAACAAATCCCGATCATCACTCCAGCCATCATGAAAAAAGTCCGCAGCCGGTTCCGCGACATGCTGCGCCACGCAATTCCTATCCCCGATGTGATTCGCATATGGTGTTTACCGTGGGCTGCCGGACTCACTCGCCGAGAAGCACGGCGATTTTCCGGTCGGAGGCAAGCACTCCGTCTCGGAACAAAATCTCGCGCTCCGCATAGGCCGCTACCGCATCGTCATGCGTCACCAGCACCACCGTGCGTCCTTCCCGGTGCAATTGGCGCAGTATCGCCATCACTTCCGCGCCCGCTGCCGAATCCAGATTCCCCGTGGGCTCATCGGCAAGAATCAGGGGCGGATCGTTGATGAGCGCGCGGGCAATGGCGACGCGCTGCTGCTCGCCTCCGGAGAGCTCCGTCCCATAGTGATGCGCGCGGCCGCCAAGGCCTACACGCTCCAGTCCTGCCAGCGCTCTTTTTCGATCGACGCGCCCCGGGCCATAGACCATGGGGATCTCTACGTTTTCCAGGGCCGTCGTGCGCGGCATCAGATGGAACGACTGAAACACAAATCCAATTTTCCGGGCGCGAACATGCGACAGCTGCTTGTCGGAATATCCCGACAATTCCTCGCCGTTCAACCGGTATGTTCCGGACGTCGGCCGGTCGAGGCACCCAACAATATTCAGCATCGAGGATTTTCCCGAACCCGACGGCCCGCGAATGGTCACAAACTCCCCCTTGTCGATCTGAAAAGAAACAGCCTTCAACGCCGCCACCGGAGTTCCATCTCCCCGCCGGTACGTTTTGCCGAGATTTGTCACCTCAATCATGGTTTCCCGCCTGTTCTCACTGAATCTCGAGCGTGATTGACGATGATTCTGTCGCCCGCGCTCAATCCTTTCTTGATCTCCGTAAATCCCCCGTCCCGCGCCCCAACCGACACCGTTCGCTTTTCCTGCTTCCCCTCCCGGAGCAAGTACACGAATCTCTCCTCGCCATCGCGCTGAATCACGCCATCCGGAACGGCAAACACCTTGCGCTCGGCCGTTTTGATCGTGATGTTGGCGGTCATATCCGGCTTCAGCAGCCAGCCGTCCCTCTGTATCACCGCCATCACCGGATAATTCACGACGCCCGAAATAATTGTCGCAACCGGATCGATGCGCTGGACGATTGCCGGCATTTCCCGCGACGGGTAGGCCTCCACCGAAAATCTCACCGCGTCGCCGGGCCGCACGCTCGCGATATCCGTTTCATCTACCATCGCCACCAATTCCAGCGCGTTATCCTCGATAATCGTCACAAACGTCGGCGCCGCGAACGAGGCCGCCACCGTTTCCCCTTCCTGTGTCGAAACCGACGCCACCGTTCCCGAAATCGGCGCGCGAATCACGGCGTACGACAAATCAATTTCGGCGGCCGCCAGATCGCTCTTTGATTTATCCAGCTTTGCTTCCGCGCTTTTCACCTGCCACTCCAGATCCTCTTTCTGCTGCGCCGGCAGAACTCCTTCCAGGAACAACTGCTGCCCGCGCCCGAAGTCCCTCCGGGCTTTTCCGACGCCCACCTCGTCCATGACCGCCTGCGTCCGCATCTGTTCGACGCGCGCCTCCAGGGGCCGCGGATCGATTTCCGCAATGGTGTCGCCCTTCTGAATAGGAGAGCCGACCGTAACGTTCAGCTTTCGCACAATCCCCGACACTTGTGAACCGACGCGTACCTGCGCGCCGGTCCGCAACCGCACGGTTCCGCTCGTGGTAACGGTGGAATCGATCTCTCGCATCTCAGGGAGAACTGTCGAAAGAGAACGGATGCTCCCTTCGACGCGCGGCTGCCTCTCGATCCAGTCAACGGCCAACGTGCCGCCCAGAAGCGCGATGACGACGCTTGTCCCGAGAGCGAGCCAGACCCGTTTCCTTCTGGGGCCAGCGTCACCGCCGCGCGCCGCCCCGTCGGATGGAATCGCTTCGCCCACGCTCATCACTTCCTGTCGAACACGATAACCATCGGATCTTTGCCGGCACGCGCCGATTCGAGATACAGAGTTTTTCCGTCGTCCGACAAATAGCGCGTCTCGGTTCGAACGACCTTCGTTCCTGCCACCGCGCCCTCGGTCTCCCAGGTGGTCACGAGCTTGGCCCCTGACCATTTGCTGCTCGTCTGGCTCTTCTCTCCCATCGGCGATTCATTCGGAACCGTCCTGCCGGTCAAGTCGTAGCGCGTCTCATGGGTTTGCTTTTGACCGCTGATGACGGTGGTATCGCTCACCGCGAGCACCTTGGCCGTCTGCGTTATTGTCGATGTATATTCCGCGCTGGCCATCATTCCGATGTTCTTGCTCTTTCCGGCGTTGAAAACCCATGTCCCGGAAAAGTCGGATGGATTCGCCGCAGCGGCGGCAAACGCAAACGCGAGAAACGTCCAAACAATTCTTCGAATCATTTTTGTGTTCTCCCTCGAGTCAAATCGTCAGGGCGGTCTGAGAATCCAGGCGAGAAGCGCTTCGAGCTTCCCCTCTTGGAAATCCCAGCCACCTTCTTCAGGGAGTGTGAAGTCTGTACCGAGGTATAGAGTCAAGCAGATTGTTTGCCAGGAGAAGAAGCGGTGTTATTTTCCTTCCGGGATTGCTTTCCGGCCTGGCCCGACACAGGACGCGCCATCAAGGAAGCGGGGCAAATCATCGCTTTCTCCGCTCCCGGCGGTTCAAGCACCGCTGCCAGCGGCTTCTTCAGAGCTTTCAGGAATTCGATCTTCTGGTTAATCAGTTCGAGACGGTCCTGGGCAATTCGGAACGCTTTTTCCCATTCTTTCGACTTCGTCTGTGGCCCGCCGGAAAACGATTTTGCGGATTCATGAATCTGCAAAAGTTCCTTGATCTCTTTTAAGGAAAAGCCCAGTTGTTGCGAGTCTTTAATAAATCGAACTCTCTCGAGGTCACCCTCTAAAAACAACCGGTACCCGGACGGCGTCCTGACCGGTTTTCTGAGCAGCTTCTCGCGCTCGTAAAACCGGATGGTCTGAACGTTTACGCCTGCTTTTGCCGAGAGCTCTCCAATTCGCATACGACCATTCTGAACCCTGTACCCGGGTATAGGGTCAAGTTTTTACGCTGGCCGGCAGTGTTTCAGTTTGGTTTTGACTCGGCGAAGCAGGCCATTCATCACTGCGATTTCAAACGGAGACACTACCGCTGGCCCGCTCTGCCGCCTTCTCGAGGAAGAACGTGAAAACAGGTTTCCGTCCATGTCAGGGGCCAGAAACCACGAATGGAAACGGAACGCACGTGTCTTTCTACAAGCGGCCCGTCCAGAAGAGAAACAGGACAATGAGGATGATCAGTGCCACCCCGCTAATCGGGTAATAGCCCCATTTCTTGCTATGTCTCCAGATCGGAAGACTGCCAACGACCGCTACCAGGAGCGCTATCGGAAGAATGAACATCAGCAACATGCGTCGAACCTCGCTCTCTCGCCCGCACCGGCACTTTAGCCCCGATCTGGTTCGTCCGCTGCTCCAAATTGCTCCATTCTGCCGGGCAGGGCGAACCGCAAAATCCTAGAAGCCGCCGGCGCCTACTCCGCGCGCAACATCGACGCCGGATCGATTCGCACCGCCTGGGTTACCGGCCGCAAGGCGGCCAGTAACGCTCCCACAAGAATGGCCAGCGAGGGAAGCGCCAGCATTTCGAGGTCCGTAGCTCGGACCTGATAGAAGAGCGTCTCCACATAGCGGACCGACAGCATGCCCAGTGCCACGCCGGCCGCGGCACCCAGAAGCACCATGGAGAAAACCTCCTTTGTCACCAATCGCGCGATAATCCCGGCTTGCGCACCGACGGCCATCCGAATCCCGATCTCGCGCCGCCGCTGCAGGACCGAATAATGCAGCACGCCATACAATCCAACGCCCGCAAGCAGGAGCGCCACAATCGCGAAGAAGAAAGCCAGGGTCGCGAGCAACCGCTCGCGTACCGTAAGCGACTGATTGATTTCGAGCTGCGTGCGGACACGGCTCACGCGGAACTCCGGGCGCGCCCGCGGTACTTCCTGCCTTAATACCGATGCCAGCGAGCGCGGATTCGCTAGGGAGGTGCGCACCAGCAAAACTCCCGCTCCTCTTTTGCCTGAAGCGCCTTTCCCGTCAACGGAGTGAAACGGAACATAGAGCTGCGGCAAAATGGGCTCGCGCAAATTCCTGTACCGCACATCGCGCACGTAGCCGACGATTTCGTAGTGCAGGCTCGCGCCCTCGTCAAGGGAAAGATCGAAGGCCTTTCCCACCGGATCCGCACCGTCAAAGTAAGTTTTCGCGAAGGTTTCGTTTACGAGCGCTGCCCCGGGATGCGCATCGCCGGGCCGAAAATCTCTTCCATCTATCAGTTGGATCTTCATGGCCTCCAGCCAGCCTGGCGAAACAGCTCGCATGTAGGACAGCACTCCGTTCGGCGGCGCACCGTTGACGGAAATAAAATTGTTCCAGCCGCTGCCGCCGAGCAGAGGCGAATCCGCCAGGGCGACCGCTTCCACTCCTTGCACGCTCCCGACATGCTCCGCGACCTGTTCCCAAAATTCTACAGGCTGTGGAGTTTTCGCAACCGTATCAACGACCAGAACCCGGTCCGCCGAAAAGCCCACGGACTGATGCGACAAGCGCTCAAACGTAGTCACGAAAAGTCCGGCGACAAACAGCACCAGAAAACAAAACGCCACCTGCACGGCAATCAGTGCATGCATCAAACGCCGCTTCGAATGCGGATCTTCTCCGCCCTTCAATGCGCTAACAGGATGGACCGAGGAAGCGCGAAGCGCTGGCGCCAGGCCAAATAGCAGCGTAACAGCGAGTGCGAGCAGCAGGCCAAAGCCCAAAACCCGCCAGTCCGAAGGAAGTATCAGGCGCGCCGGGTTGTCCGGCGGATTGATCATGCTCACGACGAAGGGCCCCGACCACCAGGCGAACAACCCTCCTATCGCGGCTGCCAGCAGGGCGAGCCACGCGCTTTGCACGAGCACAAGCTGAATCAAACGCCATCGCCCGCCACCGATCGAAACGCGCACAGCCATCTCGCGCGCCCGGGCCGAAGCCTGCGCCGTCAGGAGATTGGCGACGTTGGCAGAGGCAATCAGTAGTACCAGCACTACAAGCGCGCCGAGAACGGCCAAGGGGCGCCGCGTTTCGGATTGCATGTCAGAAACTCCGTTGGACGCGGGCTCGAGCAGCACTTTCTGATTCAAGAAATTATCAATCTCTTTCTTGGACATGCCCATGAAACCTTTGGCGCGCTCCTCTTCAAACGCTCTGGAAGTTGCCTCCAGCTTCTGCCGGATTGCTTCCATCGCCGCGCCCGGCTTCACCATCGCCAGAGTTCTGTGCCAGGTCGAATCCTTGCGCGTAACGGCGGGATTCATCATCGTGGGCACAAAGATGTCCACCATCGTCCCCGGCTCGGTGCCCGTGAACGGCGCTTCGACCACGCCGGCGATTTCGTACAGTTCGTTGCCCATGCGGAAGGTCCGACCAATCACCTTCGGATCCTGTCCAAAACGATGCGTCCAGTAGTCGCTCGAAAGCACGGCATAGGGATGCCCACCGGGTTTCAGATCATCGTTTTCCGTAAACACCCGCCCCAGAGCCGGCCGCAATCCGAGCGTCGGAAACATCCAGCCGGAAACATATTGGAGGTAGGCTTTCTCAATCTCTTCGTCCGATTTGTAGGTCAGATCGACTGGCTCCGCGTAGGAAACCGCAAACAGCTCCGCTTGATCCTTGACGGCGGCGCGCATCAACTGAAAATCCGGATAAGCCCAGCCATCAAAGGTCTGCGGCTTGCCTTCCGGTCCGATCCCCTCGCGCGTCAGATCGTAAAGCTTGTCCGGATTCGCCACCGGCAGAGGCCGCAGCAGAATCGCGTCGATCAATCGAAACGCAGACGTGCAGGCTCCGATAGCCAGTGCGAGCGAAAGAATCGCCGCAAGAGAAGTGACCTTGGTTTTCCTGAGCTGGCGCAGGCCGAACACCGCGTCTGAGCGCAACGATTCGAGCCACGTCACCAGCCTCGCGTCGCGGCTCTCTTCGCGGTGCCGCATGATCGAGCCGAACGCCCTGCGGGCCTCGGCGGGGTCGCGCCCCTCTGCCAGCGCCTCCAGAAGGTGCGCCTCAAGTTCCTCGTCGATCTCGCGATTCAAGCGTTCACCGCGAAACACATTCCCGATTCGTGACCAGAGCGACATATCAGGCCTCCCGCAAAACGCGATTCACAGCCAAAGTCACCGCCTGCCACCGCGACTCTTCCATCCCCAGCTGCTTCTTTCCTGCGGCCGTCAACTCATACAACCGCGCCCGACGCCCGGTATCCTTGGTTATCCACTCCGCGCGAATCCACCCCGCCTCCTCCATCCGGTGCAAAGCCGGATAAAGCGAACCCTCCTCCACGCGCAGCACCTCGCCAGAAATGTCCTGAATGGCTGACATAATCGCGTACCCGTGCAGTCCCGGCCGGCGAGAAAGTATCTTCAAAACAAGCAGATCCATCGACCCTTGCAAAGAGTCAGGCTTAGCCATACACAGACCTCGTAATACATAGACGTCTAAGCAATCGAAAAGTTCCGTCTCTTCCGGGGGTTTTCGGGAAGCAGGGCGGGCCCTTCTCCGGGGGTTGGTCTTGCGGCAGGGGGCTGTACTGGCGGAGGACTCTGCACACCACGCCTTGCTAGCCCGACCAAGAGCAGGGCATTCCCGGCAACCAGGCCTCCAAGTCCCGGTTAACCCCGGGCCCGGAGGCAAAGCTGCTCACTCGGCGTGAACGACCTTCTGTTGGCTTACGTTTTGCCCGTCGCCGCTTTTCAAATTGTGAAAAATGACGGTGGACAAGATCGTGAACCCGCCAAGGACGAGAAGCGCCCGGTGCACGCCGTGAATCATTTCCGCCGGATTCGAATGAACACGGGGAACAAAAAACGCAGTGGCCAGTCCCGCCACTGCTACGCCAAAACTAATAGACATCTGCTGCATCGTGCTGGCAATCGAGCTCGCGCTGCTCGTTTCTTCGTCGGTGACATCGGCATAGACGAGTGTGTTCATGCTCGTGTACTGGAGCGAAGTGAACGCCCCGTAGCAAAAGGCCTGCAGTACGATGACCCAAACCGGTGTGGAGAGGCCGATGGTTGCAAAAAGCAGCAGGAGAAGACCGAGAATTATCGTGTTCGAAACCAACACAACGCGGTAGCCCAGACGGTTCAAAATCTTCGGCAGCAGGAATTTCGTGCTCATGGAGGCGAGCGCCTGCGGCATGATCAGCAATCCAGACTGAATCGGCGTGAATCCGAGCCCAACCTGATACAGCAGTGGCAGGAGGAAGGGCACCCCGCCAATCCCAAGACGAGTGAAGAAGCTGCCGCTGACAGAAGCGCTGAAGGTACGGATACGAAACAGACTCAGCCGCAGCAACGGAAATTCGATTTCTCTCGCATGAAGCAGGTAGCCGCCGATAAGGGCCAGTGAAACCGCCAGTAATCCCAGAATTTCTGCCGTACTCAGCGTGTGTTCGCCGAAGATCTCTAGCACGTAAGACAGCAGCGCGATTCCCGAGCCAAACAGGATGAGCCCGACCACATCGAGCGGGTGAGTTTTTTCGCGATAGTCCGGCAAATGCAGATAGACCATCAGTAAACCGATCAGGCCTATCGGAATATTCACGAAAAAAATGAACCGCCAGTGCAAGTAGCCGACGATCAGTCCGCCGGCAATCGGTCCCAGCATCGGGCCGACCAGTGCGGGAATAGCCACGAAGCTCATGGCGCGAATCAGTTCGGACTTCAGAAACGTTCGAACCAGCGTGAGCCGCCCTACCGGCACCATCATGGCTCCGCCGCAGCCCTGCAGGACGCGGCACGCCACAAGCAAGTGGATGTCACTCGAAATGCCGCAGAGAAAAGACCCCAGCGTGAACAGACCGATCGCCGATGCAAACACCCGCCGCGTTCCAAACCGGTCCGCCATCCACCCGCTGATCGGAATGAAAACCGCCAGGCTCAGCGTGTAACTCGCCAGCACGGACTTCATGCTGAGCGGCGCCACCTTCAGCGCTTCCGAAATGGCTGGCACCGCCGTGTTCAGAATCGTCGTGTCCAGCGACTCCATGAAGAACGCCACCGCCACCAGCCATGGCAAAAGGCGTTTGCTCGAGGCAGAAGGTGCGTCGTCAACCGGGGACGGTCCCCGGGAGTCGGTGGAGTTATCCGGGCTTGTTGGCATGGAGTAGAGCATCTACTCTACTAACGAACCGCAAAATTTGCTCGCGCACCTCGCTCGGGCGGGCCGTCCCGCTCCTCCGCTTAGGAGCCCCAAACCATCCTATTTCTTCCGTCCCGCTCGTAATCAGTTGTACAAAACGCCCGCCCCAGCCCCTTCCGCTTCCCCTCTTTCTTGTTACGATAAAAAGACCCTAGGACATAACTCCTTACCGGAGTTTCAGGCGCTCGCCCGCAAGAAGCGCGCGTCCCTATGTTTAGAAGATATCGCCACCGACGGCGATGGAGGAGTCTGACGTGAAAAAGGCATCTTTTTATCTCAGAATGACGGGCATGCTCGGCATCCTCGCCGCTCCCGCTTTCGGCCAAGCGCCTGCTACCGCGCCGCAAGCCGCTGCCACCTCGCCATCGTCTGCTTCCGGGACCGTCTCCCGCACCACCAAGGCCGTCAATTACCGCCGCGCGGGGGGCTCGACGAGGATTGATTTCAGCGGCACCGAACTCATGCAGGGCGCCTCGGGCGAAGCGAGAGTGGATAGCAAGAGCACGCATATGGAAATCGAAGCCAAGTTTACGGGCTTTGACGAGGCCACGAAATTTGGCCTCGAATATCTCACCTACGTTCTTTGGGCCGTGTCACCCCAGGGCCGCGCCGTGAATCTCGGCGAAGTGGCTCTCAAAAATGGCAGCGGCCAGGTCAAGGCCATCACGGACATGCAGACTTTCGGCATGATCGTCACCGCCGAGCCGTATTTCGCCGTCACGCAGCCCGGCAACATGGTTGTTCTGGAAAATACGCTCGGACCCGCTACGCAGGGCAAAGTGGAAAATATCGACGCGCAGTATGAATTGCTCGCCCGCGGAACTTATTCTTCGACGAACACCAAAATCGACAACGCCATCTTCGGCATCGACCGCAAAACGCCTCTCGAGCTCTTTGAAGCACGCAACGCCGTTCGCATCGCGCGCATCGCCCAAGCCGATAAATACGCGCCGTCTTCGCTCAGCAAGGCCGAGACACAACTCAGGAACGCCGAAGAAGTTTACAGCCGCAAGAGCGAGAAAAAATCCGTCGAAGCCGCCGCCCGTGAAGTCGTCGAAACCGCCGAAGAAGCGCGCGTCATGGCCGTAAAGCAAAAGGCCGAGCAAGAAGCGCAAGCCAAAGCGCTTGCGGACAAGAAAGCGGCGGAGGAACAAGCCGCCGCCGAAATCAAGCGTCGCCAGGACGCCGAGCAAGCTCGCTTGCAGGCGGAAGCCGCCAAAGCCGAAGCCGTTCGCATGAAGCAGGAAGCGGAACAAGCCGCCGCCGATGCCGCGCGCCAAAAAGCGGAAGCCGAGCAAGCCACCGCCGCCGCCGTGGCGCAGCAGCAGGCCGCGCAGGCCGCCGCCGAACAAGCCGCGCGGGACAAAGCCGCCGCCGTCGATCAGCGGCGGGCCGCCGAGGCCGAAGCCGACAAGGCACGCCAGGCCGCCGCAAGAGCCGAGGCAGAAAAAGGGGAACTGCGCGCGCAACTCCTGAACCAGCTGAATTCCATTTTACAAACGCGCGATTCCGCTCGCGGGCTCATCGTTAATATGTCCGACGTGCTTTTCGATACCGGCAGCTACACGCTAAAGCCCGGCGCGCGCGAAAAGCTGGCGAAAATCTCGGGCATTCTCCTGGCGCATCCCGGGCTGACACTAGAGATTGAAGGCCACACCGACAGCGTGGGCACCGATGAATTTAACCAGCAACTCTCCGAGCGCCGCGCGGACTCCGTGCGCGATTTCCTCGCAGAGAATGGAGTGCCCGCGACAACCATCACGGCGCGCGGCTTCGGGAAAACGCAGCCGGTCGCCACGAACGACACTGTCGACGGCCGCCAGCGCAATCGCCGCGTCGAACTGGTCGTCAACGGCGCCGCCATCGGAAACGCCGCCGCGTCGAATACCACAACGAACCAATGAGTTTTCTCCGGGAGGAAAGGATCGATCCCTCGGCGGCCCGTTGACGCCCTCGGGCGGATTCCGCTACGGTGTCTGTGGAACCGCGATTCGCGGGGCCCGCTTGGTCCGTTTCAAGCCGGAGGTCTTCCATGGTTTTCTCTCTCCTGGCGCTTGCTTTTCCGGCATGGAAACCGCATTTTTCGTTTCTCGAAAATCCGCTCGCCAACGAGATGATGGCCTTGCGCTGGATGCATCTCATCTTCGGCATCCTCTGGATCGGCCTTCTGTACTTCTTCAACCTGGTGCTGACGCCGGCGATGAAAGAAGTCGAGCCGGCAGCCCGCGTAAAAATCTATCCAGCCTTGATGTCCAAAGCCATGGCCTGGTTTCGCTGGTCGGCGCTCGTCACTGTATTGGTGGGCATTCGCTATTTTCAGCTGCACCTCTTTGCTGACGCGCGAGCTGCGGGCGACCCCTCGCTGGCCATCCAATGGCTGGGCTGGTGGCTGCTCGTCTGGGCCGTGGCATACCTTCTCATTTACGCGTTTCAACTCCCTGCCAAAGGGTTTCTCGATAGTGCCTGGGTGCGCGGAATGGGAATCGCGCTTGTCGTGGTCGCCGCGTCATGGCTCGTACTGGCTTTGAACGGCGGAGCGAGTGTCTCGAACGCCCATCTCTCGATCAGTGTCGGTGGAGGACTGGGTCTCGTCATGCTGCTAAACACCTGGGGAGTTGTGTGGCGCGTCCAGAAAAAGCTGATCAAGTGGGCGCGCACGAGCGCAGAGCAAGGAGCGCCAATGCCTCCCGAAGCCGAGCGGCTGATGCGCTGGAACTTTCTGACTGCCCGCGTTTCTTTTTGGCTATCGTTCCCCATGCTGTTTTTCATGGCCGCCGCCAGTCACTATCCTTTCCTAAGCACCGTCTTCCGGTAACTTCTCCGGAAGAGATCTGTGCCGGGCCCGTCACGCGCCGGTAACAAATCCGGAGCTATTCTCCCTCTCGCCATGGTTGACTTTCCCCCCGTTCTCGTTGCAAATGGACTGGCCGAAAATACGCTCTCGTCCACCTCGGACCGCCTATGAATATTCTCGACTTACTCGTTGGCAAGCCGATCCTGACATCTGACGAACGCGCCGAACAAATTGGTCCGGCGCGTGGCATTCCAATTTTCGGGTTAGACGGGCTCAGCTCGGCGGCTTACGGACCGGAAGCGGCGCTCAGTTTGTTGATTCCGCTTGGGCTTTTGGGCGTGCAGTACATTGTACCGGTCAGCGCGGCGATCATCACGCTGCTGGTCATTGTTTATTTTTCCTACCGCCAGACGATTGCCGCCTATCCCTCGGGCGGCGGATCCTACACCGTGGCGCGCTACAACCTCGGAGCGTTTCCGAGTTTGCTGGCTGCTGCGGCCTTGCTTACGGACTACATTCTTACCGCCGCGGTGGGGATTTCGGCGGGCGTCGGTGCGCTGGTTTCCGCGGCTCCTTCTCTTCTGCCGCACACGGTGGCGATCTGCGTCGGAATTCTCTTCATCATCACCATCATCAACCTGCGGGGAGTGCGCGAAGCCGGGGTTGCCTTTATGCTCCCGACTTACCTGTTTGTGGGGACGCTGCTGATCACGATTGCGGGCGGTTTGGTGCGAACGCTGCTCAGCGGAGGCCATCCAGCGCCGCTTGCGGCTTTACCGCCTCCTCCAGCGATGACCCAGGCGGTCAGCTTCTGGCTGCTCTTGAAAGTGTTTTCGAGCGGCTGCACGGCGCTGACCGGCGTCGAGGCCGTCAGCAATGGCGTGAAGGCGTTCCGCGAACCGGGCGTGAAGAACGCGCAGCGCACGCTTACGATCATTATTTTTCTTTTGGCCTTGCTGCTGGCGGGGATTTCTTATTTGGTGAAAGTCTACGGATTTGCGGCTACCGACCCGGGAAAGCCTGGTTATCAGAGTTTGCTTTCGATGCTGATTGCGGCGGTCTTTGGGAAAGGCATTTTTTATTATCTGACAATGGCTTCGATTCTCCTGGTGCTTTCCCTTTCGGCGAATACAGCGTTCGCGGACTTTCCGAGACTCTGCAAGGCCATCGCTTCGAATAACTATTTGCCCCATGCCTTCGGATATCGCGGCCGGCGTCTCGTTTACACCTATGGGATCGTGGTCCTGGCCGTGCTGACGGCGCTGCTCCTGGTGGTGTTTGGCGGCGTAACCGACAACCTGATTCCTTTGTACGCCGTGGGAGCTTTTCTGGCGTTTACCTTGTCGCAGTTTGGGATGGTCGTGCATTGGCGGAAAAACCGCGGGCCGCATTGGTTCAAAAGCGCACTGGTCAACGGGCTGGGCGGGTGTGTTACCGGAATCACCGTGATTGTGGTGCTGATCGCGAAGTTCGCAGAGGGCGCCTGGATCACGCTGCTGTTCATTCCGATGCTGATATTTTTCTTTCGCAGAGTGCGCCGCCACTATCACGCCGTTTTGGTGGCGACCACTTCCAGCGAGGCCGTGGCTCCTGCGACCCACGGGCAGCCTCCCATCGTGATTGTGCCCGTTGACCGGTGGAGCCGGATCTGCAAACAGGCTTTGGAATTCGCTTCTCGGATCTCGCCGGAGATTATTGCCATTCACGTCGAGCCAGGGGAGCACTCGGAGTTGCTGCGCGAGGACTGGGAGCGGTATGTGGAAAGGCCCTTCGAGGAGGCCGGCAGCGAGCCGCCGCAGTTTGTGATTCTCCCTTCGCCGTACCGCTTCATCATAATTCCCCTCGTGCAATACATCCTCGATTTGTCGGAGAAACATCCGGACCGGCGCATTGTGGTGGTGATTCCCGAGTTGGTCGAAGATCATTGGTACGAGTATTTTCTGCACAACCAGCGGGGGCGCTTACTCGAGTGGACGATGCTGGTGCGAGGAAACGAGCGCATCTTTACCGTGTCGTCGCCCTATTACATCTCTGAAAAAGCATGGTCCGCCAGGCCCAAGGCCGAAGAAAGCAAGAAAGCCTGATCGCCCGGCCGGCTCCGCCAGGAGTAAGAGCATACCGTCCTGGTCAGCCTCGGCCGTCGGCAAGCCCGCGGGAGTGCGAGGCTCTGAAACGCGAAGATGAGCGTTGCCGGACGAGCTTCCCCTGGATTTCGAGCTCCCAGCCGGGCCGGCAATTTATAACTAATTTACCCAAAGACCATAAAACCGGTCCCTTCTATTCTTAATTCGAGAGAATTCCAGAAACAATTGAGGTGACTTCGGTCGAAAGTTCTCGTCTTCCAGGTAGCCTCGGCAAATGATGGTACCGTTCGCTCAGTTCGATTGGGTTGGTGGCCACTCAAACGAACTTCCCTCGAAACGGTCTGTGGTGGCTCAGTCGGGGCGGGGAAGGAAGCAATGTTCGCCACTCGTACTAGCCCGCGCGCCATCTTTCTCGTTCTGGTTATGTGTTTCCTTGGCAGTCGACCCGGCTATCCGCAAAGCACGGCCCTCTTAGATACTTCCAAAATGCCCGGCAACCGAATGAGTTCCGGCGGCTGGATGGCCAGATGCGAGGCGTCCTCCCTGAATTCACTTGTGGCTTGGCGATTTACCGATGGCATCGAGCCGCCGGCGGTAAATGGGATCCCTGGTCCTTCTAGCGTCTCTGAACCACTACTTGGCGTGTGCCTGGACGCCGCTCCCCCTGCCGCGCCACGGATTCTTGCCAAGGATCCCTGCCCTCAGATGGCCGCCGGAATCGCCGGTCCTCCCCGCACTTTTTCCTGCAACGAGACGGAAGATAGCGTCCCCGCACAGCTGTCGGCGCTCGGCAAGGCGGGCGTCAAAATCGCCGAGGCTCGCGAAGAAGTTCTGGACATACTTCGTTCCCAAAATGCCTGCACGGAATGGTTTGAAACCAAGGAGGCATCCGCCGCCGCTACTTTCCAGTCGCTCAGCTTCTTGCTTGACCGGGATGGTCCGCGGGATATTTTCGAGTCAGCGAGGGAAGAATCGATCGTCATCCGGCGGCAACCGTACGTGGCGCGCGCCACTCAGGATGGGGGAGCTCACACCGCGATTATCATCAATGCCAACGGCGCATTCTACAGGCCCCAGGGCCAGCTGCTAAAGACCGGCCGAGAAGCGGGCCCCGTACACCCGGAGGGCACGCGGCTGCTGACCGTGGGAACTTATATTGGCGATACGCTGCCCGCGCGGATCGTCACGCTTCTCCATGAGTTTGGCCACATCGTCAATCTTCTCCCTGAAGACGCCGACAATCTTGACGGCAAATCGGTCAGAAATACCGACGAAGTGCTGCGCCACTGCCGCAGCGAGATAGAATCCCGCGCACAGCAAGCCAGGCAAACGGCCCGGAAGCAGTTCGGCGCATTTTGATAACCCTGCCCGAGAGACACCAAGTCGCGGCCTGCGCGATAAACCCATGCGAAAGTGAGATAATGCCGCCCAGGCATACTTGGACGCCAGGCGCCCGGGAGCGGGTATCACGGCATCAGAGCAATAGAGGCGGTAAGGAGTTCGCGCCCGAATGTCCTACGCTGTTTCTGGAACACACAGGCTAGCCATCTCACAAAGGGGAACCACCTTGGTCCGTGCACTTAGCACTTGCGCAGCTGTCTTGATCGCCGGGTCCTTGATCTCAGGGCAAGAGAAGACCGCCGGAATCTCCGACGTCACGCGAGCGACCCTGGAAAACGGACTGAGAGTTGTGATCGTCCGCGATCCGCTTGCTCCCGTAGTGACCGTTGAGGAGAACTACCTGGTGGGCGGCAACGAAACGCCCGCGGGCTTTCCGGGAATGGCCCATGCACAGGAGCACATGTCTTTCCGAGGATGTGCAGGAGTAAACGCCGATCAGACGGCTGCGATCTATGCCCAGCTCGGAGGAGCCGGCAACGCCGACACACAGCAGAATATCACGCAGTATTTCGAGACCGTCCCCGCCACCGATCTGGACATTGCGCTGCGCCTCGACGCGGCTTGCATGCAGGATGTGGAAGACTCTCCGGCGGAGTGGGCAAATGAAAAAGGCGCGATCGAGCAAGAAGTCGCGCGCGACCTTTCAAACCCTACGTATAAGTTCATCACCCGTCTGAATGAGGACATGTTCTCCGGAACCGTATATAGCCATGACGCGCTCGGGACTCACGACTCCTTCGAGGCCACCACCGGCGAGATGCTCAAGGAGTTTTACAGGAAGTGGTATGCCCCCAATAACGCCATTCTGGTGATTGCGGGCGATGTCGAACCGGGTGCGGTGCTGGCCTCCGTCAAGGAGTTGTACGGAAAAATCGGCAGGAAATCCCTGCCATCACGCGCCGAGATTGCGCTGGCGCCCGTAAAGTCGGAGTCCTTCACGCTCGATAGCAACCTTCCCTACTTGCTGGCCTTCGTTTCCTACCGCGCCGCCGGAACGGAGAGCCCGGATTTTGCTGCGGTGCAGATTCTGAGTGACGTTTTGGGGAGCCAGCGCGGAAATTTGTATGCGCTCGTTCCGCAAGGGAAAGCACTCCAGACAGGCTTCGGTCTCGCGGAAACATTTCCCAAGGCCAGCGTGCTCTACAGCGCTGCCATATTGCCCGCCGAAGGGGACGCGGCTCCGCTGACCGCGGAAATGCGCAAGATCATGTCTGATTACGCCGCCAACGGCGTGCCCGCCGAACTGGTCGAAGCCGCCAAGCGCAAAGAGATCGCGAGAGTTGAGTTCCGCCGAAACTCCATCCCGGGGCTTGCAGAAGCATGGTCGGAAGCGCTTGCCGCCGAAGGGCGAAATTCGCCCGATGATGATGTCGATGCCATGAAGAGGGTGACGGCGGAAGATGTAAATCGCGTGGCGAAAAAATATTTGGTGGATAAGGAATCGATCGCGGCCGTTCTGAAGCCGCAGCCGACCGGCGGGCCCGTATCCGCGCAGGGTTTTGGAGGGGGCGAACAGCTGACCTCGGCTCCCAAGAAGCCCGTGGAACTGCCCTTGTGGGCCGCGTCAAAACTTCTGTCGCTGGAAAAGCCGCGCCAGGAGCCGTTGCCTTCGGACCTGACCTTGCCCAATGGACTGCGGCTGATCGTCCGCACGGAAAAGATATCGCCAACGATCACCATTCAGGGAGACGTGCGGAACGATCCCCGGATGGAAGCGGAACCCGGAAAAGACGGGGTCAACGACGTGCTTGAGGAGCTGTTTTCTTACGGCACAAAAACTCTGGACAGGCTGGCGTTTCAGAAGGCCCTCGATGACATCGCCGCCGAGGAATCCGCCGGCTTCGAGTTCTCACTGGAGGTGTTGAAGCAGGATTTTTCCCGGGGAGTCCAGTTGCTGGCCGACAACGAATTAAACCCCGCGCTTCCAGAAGAGGCTTTCAAGGTTATTCAGCCCCAAACGGCGCAGTATCTGGCGGGCAGATTGAAGAGCCCCGGCTATCAGACCAGCCGCGCCTTGAGTACGGCCCTCTTTCCGGCCAATGATCCGGCCCTCCGAGAAGCTACGGCGCGGACGGTTTCCTCTGTAACACTCGACGACGTCAAACAGTACTACGCCAAGGCGCTTCGTCCCGATCTCACGACCATTGTGGTCATCGGCGATATCACGCCGGCCGAGGCCAGAAGCGTCGTCGAGAAATGGTTTGGAGACTGGAAAGCCTCCGGCGCCAAACCGGAGGTTGACTTGCCGCGCGTTCCGACCAACAAAGCGTCGGCTGCCAACATTCCGGATCCAAGCCAGCTTCAGGACACGGTGAATCTTTCCGAAACGGTTGGCATCACGCGATTTGATCCCGGCTATTATCCGCTTCAGATGGGAAACCATGTTCTCGGCGGCGGATTCTATGCCACGCGGCTGTATCACGATCTTCGGCAGGAGAGCGGGTACGTCTACACCGTGGACGTTCGCATGAGCGCGGACAAGACCAGAACGATCTACACCGTTACCTACGGCTGCGATCCGAAGAATGTGTCGAAAGCGAGAGCGCTGATTCGCCGCGATCTGGAAGCCATGCAGAAGGAAAATGTAACCGAGGGAGAGCTTCAGCAAGCCAAAGCGCTGCTGTTGCGCCAAATCCCGCTGGCCGAATCGAGCGAAGACGGAGTCGCCAGGGGCTTGCTCGGGCGCGCTCAGATCGGACTCCCGCTCGACGAACCGGTCCGGGGAGCACAAATCTACTTTTCCATGAGTGCCGACCAGGTGAAAGCCGCTTTTGCAAAGTGGATCCGCCCCGATGAGTTTGTGCAGATAGTCCGCGGCCCCGCGCCCCAGTAGCCGCGCGCTCGCCCGTTTTTAAAATTGCACTCACCTTGACATTCTACCGGAAGAGCAGTATGGTCACCTAGAATGTCTACCAAAGAAGAACGCGAACGCATCGAACTTCTGCAAGGCACGCTGGACCTGCTGATCCTGCGCACCCTTCTCCTGGGGCCGGCTCACGGCCACGCCATCGCCAAAGCCATCGAATTCAAATCCGACGACGTGTTGCAGGTCGAGCAGGGATCGCTCTACCCGGCCCTCCATCGCCTGATCAAGCGCCGATGGATTTCTGTCGAAGAGGGCACGTCGGAAAACAACCGCAGAGCCAAATTTTACAAATTGACACCCACCGGCCGGCGGCAACTTACTCTCGAGACCCGCAAGTGGGACAAACTCGCGGGCGCCATCGCGCGGATCCTGCGGCCCGCGGGGCAGGAGGACGAATCATGAGACGGCGCAAGCGCATGCTCAATGAACTCGACGAAGACATTCAGGAGCACATTGCTCGGGAAACACAGGACAACCTCGACCGCGGCATGTCTCCTGAAGAAGCCCGCTACGCGGCGATGCGCAAATTCGGCAACGTGATGCAGGTCAAGGAAGAGGCGCGGGACGTCTGGAATCTCCTTTGGCTTGAACAGCTGCTCGAGGACATGCGCTTCGGCCTGCGCTTGTTGCGCAAGAATCCGGGATTCACTCTGGTAGCCATACTCACGCTGGCACTCGGCATCGGCGCCAACGCGGCAGTCTTCTCTGTGGTTTACGCCGTTCTCCTCCGGCCGCTGCCGTACAAAGATCCTGCAAGTCTTCTGGTGCTGCACGAGACCACCCCCAAGGTTGGGGACGTTTCTGTTTCGTTTCCAAACTTCATCGATTGGCGCGCCGCGAGCCGCACGTTCCGGCAGATGGCCGCCGTTCAGGCCGTCGATTTTAATCTCGCGGGCGTAACCCAGCCGGAAAACATCAGCGGGGACGCCGTCTCTCCGAATTTTCTGTCCATGATGGGTGTCCGCCCGTTCCTCGGGCGGGATTTTGACGCATCGGAAGAGAAACCCGGAACGGCCCCGGTACTCCTTCTTAGTTTTTCCTTATGGCAATCGCATCTCGGAGGCGATCCGAACGCTGTCGGTAAAACGATTACCCTCGATGGCCGCAGCTTCACGATTGTGGGCGTGCTGCCGCCAAATTACCGTTCGCTGGACACGACCGACGTGATGTTGCCGATCGGCGTGTGGGCCACGGACAATTCCGGGGCCATCAAGGAGCGCGGCGAACGCGGCGACATGGTTGTGATCGGGAGGCTCGCCGCGGGTGCCGGATTCGGCCAGGCGCGCGCGGAGATGGAAGGCATTGCGGCGCGGCTGGCGATCGAATACCCAGGGAGCAACGATCAATTCAGCGTGAAGCTCCAGCCAATCCGCCAGGCTTTCGTTGGCGATATGAAGACCGCCATTCTCGTGCTTTTTGGTGCGGTGCTGTTTGTGTTGCTGATCGCGTGCGCGAACGTAGCGAACCTGTTTCTGGTTCGCGGGGCGAGCCGCACCAAGGAAATTGCCCTGCGCATCGCTTTTGGAGCGAGCCGCGGCAGGATCATCCGCCAAATGCTGACCGAGAGCCTTATTCTGGCCTGCTTCGGCGGCGTTGTGGGCGTGGGCCTCGCGTTGGGCGGGATTCGCGGAATGGCGCGGCTGATTCCCGGCGACATGTTGTCTGGCGCGACCGTGAATCTGAACGGTGCGGTCCTGCTGTTCGTGGCCGGCGTAGTGGCTCTGGCCGCTTTTATTTTCGGTTTGGCCCCCGCCCTGCATTCGACCAAGCCCGATGTCCAATCGGAATTGAAAGAAGGCGGGCGCTCATCGGGCGGAGGCGTGGCGCAAAACCGGCTTCGCGGCGCGCTTGCGGTTGCGGAGATTTCGCTTGCGCTGGTTCTTCTGATCGGCGCGGGGCTGATGATGAAGAGCCTCTACCGCCTGCTGGAGGTCGATCCCGGGTTTCGGCCCGAACGCGTGCTGACGATGGGGATGGATTTACGCGCGCAGCAATATTCAGAAGATCCGGCCGTTCTGAATTTTTGGCAGCAGCTGATCGATCGCGTGAGCGCTTTGCCGGGGGTTCAAAGCGCGGCGGTCGGAACCGTGATTCCGCTGACCGACAGCCATAGCCGCTCGGACGTAACAATCGAGGGAATGGCCCTGCCGACGCCGGGGAACTTTCCCCATCCAGATGTTCATATCGTCAGTCCGGGATACATAACGGCACTCGGAATCCCGCTGCTCCGCGGCCGGACCTTCACCGATCAAGACAACGAAAAAGCGCCCCTCGCAGGGATGATCAATGCGATGGTGGCGCGGCGTTTTTTCCCGAATGAGGACCCCATTGGCAAGCGCTTCATGTTTGGCCACCCGTCGGCGGCCAATCCGCCGAAGTGGTACACGGTTGTCGGTGTTGTGAGCGACACGAGGCTGTACGGACTAGCGAATCCGGCGCGGCTCGAAGTGTATGTTCCGTTCCGGCAGAATCCCAGAAACTCGATGGCTCTGGTCGTGAAATCGGGAGCCGATCCCGCTTCACTTACGTCTGCGATCCGGGATGCGGTGCAGTCGATTGACAAGGACCAGCCCGTTTTCGCCGTTTCAACGATGCAAGAGCTGGTGAGCAATTCCGTGGCGACCCGGCGGATGACTCTCGTGCTGCTCGGGTTGTTTAGCGGGCTGGCTCTGGTTCTCGGGGCCATTGGAATCTACGGTGTGATTTCGTATTCGGTGGCGCAACGCACTCACGAGATCGGCATTCGCATGGCGCTTGGCGCGCCTCGAGCGGACGTCTTTCGGCTGGTTGTCGGCGAAGGGCTGAAACTTGCGGGCGCTGGAATTACGATCGGTATCGCTGCGGCGTTCGGGCTTGCGCGCCTCTTGTCCAGCTTGCTCTACGGAATCAGCGCTACCGACTTCGAAACCTTCCTGGGCGTCGCCGTCCTGCTCGCGCTTGTCGCGCTCGTGGCTTGCTACGTCCCTGCGCGGCGAGCGATGCGCGTCGATCCTACGGTGGCCTTGCGATACGAGTGACCGGCGTTCTGGACACTGGACGGCAGGTTTCTGAGGAAGGTGAGTCATGAGGCAGCCCAAGCGCATGCTCGAAGGTCTCGATGCGGACATTCGTGAGCACATTGCCCGGGAAACACAGGACAACATCGAGCGCGGCATGACGCCGGAAGAAGCGCGCTACGCGGCCATGCGCAAATTCGGCAACGTGACCCGGGTGAAAGAAGAAACGCGGGAAGTGTGGATCGCTGTGTGGCTCGAGCAACTCATCGAGGATGTCCGTTTCGGGCTGCGCATGTTGCGCAAGAATCCCGGTTTCACCGCCGTCGCCGTGCTCACGCTGGCCCTGGGCATCGGCGCCAACACCGCCCTGTTTTCGGTAGTAAACGCCGTATTGATTCAGCCACTGCCGTTTGAGAATGCTTCGCGCCTCGTTTGGTCGTGGGGAAAGTGTACGCTCTGTACGCAGGCCGCGGTCGCGCCCTCTGATTTCATCGATTACCGCGCGCAGAACCACTCCTTTGAATACTACGGCGCGATGGCCGGTGGAGACTCCCTTTTCAATTTGGCGGGCAGTGACAAGCCAATCCAGGTCAAAGGCTCGATGGTGACGGCCGGCTTCTTCGATGCACTTGGCGTCAAACTGCGTTATGGCCGTACTTTCGAGCTGTCCGACGAGAAGACCACGGACCCGCTGGTGGTAATTCTCAGCCGTCACCTGTGGCAAGAACGGTTTGGCGGCGATCCAAACGTTGTTGGAAAATCCGTCACACTCGACGACAAGACGCGCACGGTCGTCGGTGTCCTGGCGAACGACATTTCTGTCCTTTCAGAAGCCGATCTCTGGTTCCCGGCGCCTTTTCAAAATCAGGGAATGCAGTCGCGCCGCTCTCATTTCCTCCGCCCTGTGGGACTCCTCAGGCGCGGCGTTACGATCTTCGAAGCGCAAGCCGAGATGGACACGATTGCCGCACGTCTCGGAAACGAATACCCAGTTACGAACGCCGGGTGGGGCCTGCGCCTTGAGCCGCTTCAGAGCGTTCTGGTCGGCAGTGTCCGGCTTGCCTTGCTGGTGCTTCTGGCCGCGGTGGGGTTCGTGCTGCTGATAGCGTGCGCGAACGTTGCGAGCTTGCTTCTCTCGCGAAACAGCGTGCGGCAGCGCGAGATTGTCATAAGGACCGCCATTGGAGCGGGACGCTCCCGGCTGGTAAGGCAATTGTTGACGGAAAGCCTTCTTCTCGCCCTCGCCGGCGGAGCAGCCGGGGTTTTTCTGGCTACGGCCGGTGTCGAATTTTTGAGGGGGCTCGGGCCGCAGAGTCTTCCGCGTCTTGAAGAAGTGAACGTGAGTGGCACGGTGCTGGCTTTCACTTTCTTCATCTCGATTTTCACGGGGATCCTGTTCGGTCTCGGGCCGGCGCTGAAGGCGAGCCGGCGCGATTTGGCGCAAGGATTGCGAGAAGGCGGAGCGGCAGGAGATGCGCGTTCAAAGCATCGCGTGCACAACGCGCTGGTCGTTGCCGAAGTGGCGCTTTCGGTGGTGGTGTTAATTGCCTCGGGTCTCTTGCTCAACAGCTTCTGGCGGCTGATGCGGGTCAACCTGGGGTTCGATCCCCTGAACGTCCTCACGACGGAGCTGGCGCTTGTCTCGCCGAGGTACGACGACGCACAGCGGCGCGAATCGTTTTTCAATGAGCTTGAGGACCGTATTCGATCCGCCTCTCGTGCCGGGGCCGTCGGGTTCGTTTCCGAATTGCCTCTCAGCGGCGAGGCCGACGACACCTTCTTCACGATCGCCGAGCACCCGCCGGCCAACCCAAACGACAATAACGACGCGGATATCCGAATCATCGATGGCGATTATTTCGGGGCCATGCGGATTCCATTGCTGGCTGGGCGGGCTTTTGAGCGGCAAGATTCCCTCGATTCCCGGAAAGTTGTGATCGTGAACGAGCCGTTTGTGAAGAAGTTTTTCCCGCATGAGAACCCCATCGGCAAGCACTTGAAAATGTTCGAGGGCAAGCCCGAATTCACGGCGCGTGAGATTGTCGGAATCGTGGGAGGCAACAAGCACTTCGCACTGCAGGAATCCCTTCGTCCTGCCATGTTCACCCCGGGATCCTTTTTGAAAATGAATGTGGTCGTGCGCAGCGCCGGCGATCCGGCCATGCCGACGACCGCCGTGCGCCAGGCCATCCGCGCGATCGACCCCGATGAGGCCACCTCCTCGTTTCGCACGATGGGGGATGTCGTATCGAGTTCGGCCGCCGGCGACCGTTTCAACGCGCTGCTCCTTGGGGCTTTCGGCGGCATTGCGCTGCTGCTTACGGCCGCGGGAATCTTCGGTGTTCTGTCGTATCTGGTGACCCAGCGCACTCGCGAAATCGGCCTGCGAGTGGCGCTCGGCGCCCAACGAAGCGATGTTCTCGGCGTCATTGTAGGACACGGAGTGAGGCTGGCCCTGCTTGGCCTGTCGATCGGCGTCGCGGCCGCAGTGGTCGTGACGCGCTGGATGTCGAGCGTTTTGTTCGACGTCAAGCCCACCGATCCGCTGACCTTCGTCGCCGTGACTGTCGTGCTCGGCACCGTTGCTTTTCTGGCGTCCTACCTTCCTGCACGGCGGGCGATGCGCGTCGACCCGATGGTTGCGCTGCGGCATGAGTAGGAAGCACTTTGGAGGCAAATCATGAGGCGGAAGCGCATGCTCGAAGATCTCGACAAGGACATCCGTGACCACATCGAGCGGGAGACACAAGACAACCTCGAGCGCGGCATGTCGCCGGAAGAGGCGCGCTACGCAGCGATGCGCAAGTTCGGTAACGTGACACGAGTGAAGGAAGAGACGCGTGAGGTATGGAATCCTGTTTGGATCGAGCAACTCGTCGAGGACGTCCGCTTCGGCCTGCGCATGTTAGGGAAAAGCCCGGGCTTCACAGTCGTCGCTGTACTGACCCTGGCCCTTGGCATCGGCGCGAATACCTATATTTTCAGCATGGTAGACGCGCTGCTCTTCCGGCCGATGGAGCTCTCGCATCCGGATCGAATCGTCGCGCTTTGGGAGCGTTTGCCGGCTATCAATAACGAGCGCAACGAACTTTCTCCGGCAAATTTTCTCGATTGGAAGGCCCAGAATCATACATTCGATCATATGGCCGCAGAAAGTTGGTGGGATGCGAACCTGGGCGGTGTCGATCATCCCGAACACTTGCACGGATTCCTGGTCACACCCGATTTCTTTGCGGCGCTCGAAGCGCTGCCGATGCTGGGCCGCACGTTTCTAGAAGAGGAAGGCACGCCGGGCAAAGACCTCGTCGCGATGCTCAGCTACGGACTTTGGCGCGACCGCTTCGCCGGCGATCCCTCGATCGTAGGAAAGCCGGTGTTGCTGAATGGAGTGAAGTACACGGTCGTCGGCGTGATGGGCCCGAAGTTCAACTACCCTTCCGGAACCCAGTTGTGGGCGGCGCTGGCTTTTCCGCCGCCTCTGGCAAGGAACCGGGGGTCGCATTATTTGCATGGCATCGCGCATCTGGAAGCCGGAGTGAGCCGTGACCAGGCGCAGGCGGAACTGAGCGCGATTGCCGCGCGGCTGACCGAACAGTACCCCGAATCCAATACGGGCCGCGATGCCAGGGTGATGCCGCTGATGGAAAGCGAGGTCGGAGAGGCGCGGGCACCCATGCTGGTGCTGCTCGGGGCGGTCGGGTTGGTCCTGTTGATCGCCTGCGCCAATATCTCCAACCTGTTGCTGGCGCGCGCGGCCAGCCGGCAGCGCGAAACGGCAATTCGCGCGGCGTTGGGCGCGACACGGCGAAGGCTGATCCGGCAGTGGCTGGTCGAGAGCATGCTTTTGGGCCTGCTGGGAGGGGGGCTGGGGATTTTATTCGCTTATGTGTGCCTGGAAGTACGCGTGATTCGGATCCCGCCCGACTTCGCGCGAATAATTCCCGGCTGGGACAAGATCGCCATCAATACACCCGTGCTACTGTTCACGATGGCGGTTTCCCTCGGAACTGGATTGCTTTTCGGATTCCTTCCGGCCTTGGCCGCCTCGCGGCTGAGTGTCAACGACAGGCTCAAAGAGGGTGGCCCGTCCGCCGGGGTTGGGCGCCGCCGCGGACTGTTGCGGAACGCGCTGATCGTTTCTGAAGTTGCGCTTTCGCTTGCGCTCTTGGCCACGGCTGGTCTGATGATGAACTCTTTTCTCCGCCTCGAACGTGTTTCTCCCGGATTCAATCCCGACCGCGTGCTGACGATGTTCCTGGCCCTGCCGGATGCGAAGTACACTTCGGACCAGCAGACATCGAGTTTCTATGAACAGCTGATCGAGCGCGTGCAGAATCTTCCCGGAGTAGAGAATGCCGCTGCCGCAAACATAATCCCCTTGGACAAGATGAATACGACCTCGTCCATTCGCATCGAGGGCCGGCCGGAACCGAAGCCGGGAGAGGAGCCGGACGCCAATTTCCGCACTGTGAGCAATTCGTATTTTCTGACGATGCAGATTCCGATGGTTCGAGGGCGCGAGTTTACCAGCCAGGACTCCGAGAAAGGCCAGCCAGTCGTCGCGGTCAACGAAGCTTTTGCGGCGCGTTTTTGGCCCGGCGAAGACCCTCTGGGCAAACGCATGCGATTCAGCGGCGCTATCAAGGAACATCCCTGGCGTACAGTCGTAGCCGTCGTCGGCAATGTAAAAAACCAGCTGGATGTGGCCGCACCAGCGGAGATGTATTTCCCGTTGCGCCAGCAGACGCAGAACACCATGGCACTGGTGGCGCGGACCACGACCGATCCACGGAGCCTGGAAGAAAGCGTTCGCGCGCAAGTCGCCGCTCTCGACCGCGACCAACCGGTCTTCGACGTCCGGACGATGGACGACTTGTGGTCGACCTCCGTGACCCCGCAGAAGATTGGAGGGACGCTGATGGCCGCCTTTGCGGGATTTGCGCTGATGCTC
Organism: Acidobacteriota bacterium; assembly: GCA_013289955.1. Lineage (GTDB taxonomy): Bacteria > Acidobacteriota > Terriglobia > Acidiferrales > UBA7541 > Acidiferrum. The sequence goes on along the minus strand of JABCYZ010000005.1, from coordinate 9,639 downwards.
GCTGCGATTGGGCTCTTCGGCGTGATTGCCTACGCGGTGAGCGAGCGCACCCGTGAAATAGGCATTCGCATCGCTCTGGGCGCCAAGCCGCGCGGAATCTTTCGCCTGGTTGTCGGCCAGGGCATGGCGCTTGCGCTAATCGGGTTATTGCTTGGACTGCCGCTTGCGCTGGGAATGGGACGCGCCGTAAGCGGCCTTCTCTACGGGGTAGCGCCAAACGATTTCGCCACATTTGCCGGCGTTGCCGCCATCCTTGCGGCTGTTGCGCTCGCCGCTTGCTACATCCCCGCGCGCCGCGCCATGCGCGTCGATCCTCTCGTCGCATTGAGATACGAATAGGGGCTTCTCAGAAGCGAACGATCACCTCACTTGGATGGACGCGCCGCAAGCAGGGCGGTCTGTTCCACTGCCGGCTGCATGGATAGTCCCGACGCCGGATTCGTGTCCCTTCGCCGCAATGGTTCCCGATTACCGGCGCAGTCGCATTGTGCTTAAGTGAACAGACATTGCCTCCATAGACGCGCAAGTTAGGTCTGGAAGAAACTCCATTGCATTCGGGCGCTGTGCGCGAATCTAGAGAGGGCTCAACTCCGCGCACTTCTTTGAGGAGATAAAATCATGTTGGGATTCATTGCAGCAGTACTGATCATTTGCTGGTTGCTTGGACTTTTCGCATTTCACATATCCGCAGGTCTATTCCACATCCTGCTGGTGGTCGGCATCATTCTCCTTATTTTGCATTTCGTTTCCGGGAGAAGGGTCAGCGTTTAAACCGCGGCTGCCCCACCCGGGATCCCTGATGGGGACTGGTGTCTTCGTTGCCATGCCATTTCGTCCCTGATTCTGAAAAGCCGCGCCATTCCTGGCAGTACCGAAGGATGCGTGAAAGGAATGGCGTGATTTTCATCGGGATTGCGGGCATTGCTGCCGGGAAGTTTCTCAGAAAGCACAAAACCGAAAGATTGCCGACCCGGTCCGGGCCGGAATGTGAACTCCTTCTGTCTGGAGTGAAACGATTTCGTCCTTTCGCTCACTACACGGTTAGTTAGGCCATTCCCAATTCAAATGCCCCTGGTCTAACCAATAGGGGGCACCGCAGTTCGAGGTGCCAGTCGTGGGGTAATTGGTCGGGAGACGCGTGGGGGAGTACTTCTGGGAGAGTTGTACTCCCCTCGTGTTCCGCGATCCTGCACGTGCGCCGCATCCTCGAGGAACACCAACCTGGCAGTTTTTTTCCTTTGCCGCGTCGTAAGCCACTCCTCCTATAGAAATGAAGCCAGGAAAGCATCGCCGCTCCTTCCTGTGGGAAGATAAGCAGCCCGTTCCCTGCGTCAGGCGGATGCGGAAATCCTGCCGCGCGATTACAATCCCCGCAGTCACCTGCGCGGCGGTGAATCCGAGGCAGGAAGGAGCAGTACGATGGAACGAAGATTTTCGTCGGCGGGGCGCGTCGTTATTCTCGTTGCGAGCCTGTTTTTCCTCTCTCGAAATATTTTTGCGGCTCCCGCCGAACGTTTGAAAGTGACGGAGAATCACCGTTATCTGCAGTACGAGAGTGGCAAACCATTTTTCTATCTGGGAGACACGGCCTGGGAGTTGTTTCACAAATTGAATCGCGAGGAAGCCACCAAGTACCTGACCAATCGTGCGCAAAAAGGCTTTACCGTGATTCAGGCCACGGTGCTCGCGGCGGGGGACGGCTTGACCGTCCCGAATGCCTATGGGGAGCTGCCCTTCATCGGCAAGGACGCCACGCGGCCGAACGAGGCCTATTTCCGGCACGTCGATTTCATCGTGAGCAAGGCAGCCGAACTCGGCTTGGTCATGGGCATGCTTCCGAGTTGGGGCAATTACTGGGCATCCAGCACGGCTTTCTTCACCGCGGAAACAGCCAGGCAGTACGGTCGCTTCCTGGGAGCAAGATATAAGGATAAGCCAATCATCTGGATTCTTGGCGGCGATCATTCCATCACCAACGAAAAAGAGCGCGCGATTGTAGATGCCTTGGCCGCCGGGCTTGCCGAGGGCGATGGCGGCGCGCACCTCAAGACCTTTCATCCCATCGGCCCGGGATTTTCCTCCATCAAATTGAATGACGCCGGCTGGCTCGATTTCAACATGTACCAGTCCTCGCACTCCTCGCGCGACCATGACAACGGCCTCTATGCCGAGCATGATTACGCCCTGAAGCCCCTGAAACCGACCATCGATGGCGAAAACCGCTACGAGCAGCTTCCGGTAGGTTTTCATTTCCGCGGCATGAGCGGGCTCGACCGCTTTGACGATTACGACGTGCGGCAGTCCGCCTATTGGTCGATTTTGGCCGGTGCCTGCGGGCATACCTACGGCAACAACAACATCTGGCAAATCTACAAACCGGCACTAGACAAAGCGAACGGGCAGGACACGCCCGTCCAGGACCAGATTCGGGCGGGCCGGCTCGGCGATCCTTGGATGGGCCGCGAAGGCGGATTGCTCGGAGCCAATGTTCCCTGGGACGAGGCGATGGATCATCCGGGCGCGTTTCAGATGGGTTTCGTCAGAAGACTATTCGAATCCGTGCCGTTCACAAGGCTCGTTCCGGACCAGAAGATCGTTCTGAACGGTCCGCTGACGGGCGGAGCGAAAATTCGAGCCGCGCGATCGGCGGACGGCTCGTTTGCGATTGTTTATTCCCCGCGAGGAGAGGGCTTTACGCTCGACAAGAGCGTGATCCACGGCGAGCGATTGAAAGAGATCTGGTACGATCCGCGCTACGGCATTTCCTACGAGTTTCATCAGTCTGATTGCTGGGGAATTCAGACGTATACGCCGCCCACAAATGGGCGCGGAAATGACTGGGTGCTGCTGCTCGAGGATGTTTCTAGGGACTACCCGATGCCTTAAAATTTCGGCGCTCCTCTGATCTTCGAGCCAGGTTAAAAGAGCAGCGTTCGATCGTCCTGTGGGAAGATAGGCCGGGCAATTCCTTGCCTGAGGCCAACGATGAAATCCTGGCGCGCCATTGCACTTCTTACAGTAAGTTTTGCTGCGGTGGTCTTTCTGTTTGTGCGGCCGCATGCGGCCGCCACGCGGGCTTCTGCGCTGGCAGAGCCAAGTCTGGAAAAACAGCCGGCATCCCAGGAGTCGCGAACACCGACGATTGAGGAGTACCAGCCGACCTCGACCCTCGTCACCAGGGAACACAAAATCGAGCGGGCGAAATTTCCTTTCATCGACATTCACAGTCATCACTGGAATCCCACGCCCGAGCACGTCGAGGATTTGATCAAAGGCATGAACTCGATCAACCTGCGCATCCTGGTGAACTTGAGCGGAGGAACCGGAGAGGAATTGCGCAAGACGGTTCTGACCATGAAGGGACGCTACCCGGACCGCTTCGTGGTCTTCGCCAATATGAGCTACGACGACTTGAATACGCCGGGATTCGGCATGCGCGTTGCGGCGCGGCTCGAGCAGGACGTCGAGAACGGCGCGCAGGGACTGAAGATCTTCAAGGACTTTGGAATGGAGTTGAAGTACGCCAACGGCCAGCGCGTGCACGTGGACGACCCCGAATTCGATCTGGTGTTTGAAAAGTGCGCGGACCTTAAAATTCCAGTTTTAATCCATGTCGCCGAGCCGTCGGCGTTTTTCGATCCGTGGGATTATTCGAACGAACGCTGGCTCGAATTGAAACAATTCCCGGGGCGCGCGCGGCCGCCCTCGGCGTATCCGCCGTTCGAAACGCTGATGGCGGAGCGCAATCATCTGTTCAGCAAGCATCCGAGGACCAATTTCATCGCCGCGCATCTCGCGTTTCATGGCAACGATCTGCAGCGCTTGGGGAAATTGTTCGAAGCGTATCCAAATGTGAATGTGGATATCGCGGCCGTGCTCGCGGAACTCGGACGGCAGCCGTACTCGGCCCACGATTTTCTGATCAAGTATCAGGACCGCATTTTGATGGGCAAAGACATTTACGACGTCAACGAATACAAGTGGTACTTCCGGTGCCTTGAAACGCGCGACGAATATTTTGAGTATTACCGGAAGCGCCATGCCTTCTGGCGGATTTATGGCTTCGAGGTGCCGGACGAAGTGCTCAAAAAAGTGTATTACAAGAATGCCTTGCGGCTCGTGCCGGGGATGGATAGAAAGGGGTTTCCAGACTGAGGTAGAGTTTCGATCTGGTCTTTTTCAGGAAGCATGGAGAGAGAAATGGCTGCAAAAACCAGCAGAGACTCGAGGCCGAAGAAGAGCCCCAGGAGAAATCCCTATGTCGGAGACGACCATCCGGCGCTCGAGAAAGTGGCGCGAGGAGCGCGAAGCCTGGTGAAAGCTGCCGTGCCGGGGACAAGAATAACGGTGAATTCCTGGGGAATTCCGACTTTTGAAACGAAAGATCCGTTTTGCTTCTACATGCTTGGGAAAAATCACATTACGTTTGGATTTCACTACGGCACTTCGTTGGACGATCCCGAGGGGTTGCTCGAAGGAAGGGGAAAAAATCTCCGTCATGTGAAATTGCGAACGGTCGAAGATCTGGGGAAAAAAGGGTTCAAAGAACTGGTGCTCGCTGCGGCCCGCCTGGAAGGGAAACCGCGGATGAAAGGGATGAGCGGGAAACGCGCTACCTGAGAAAGGGAATATAAGCCGGAACGCGGCGCTTGTATTCGGTGAACTGCTCGCCGAAATGGGCTGCCAGCAATTTCTCTTCGATATGCACTCGAATCTCCGTGCCGGCAATGAAAAATAGGATGGACGGAACGAATAACCACCAGGGCGCCAGAAGAGCTCCCGTGGCGCACAGAGTGCACAGCATGGATGTGTAGATAGGATGACGAACGAAGCGATACGGCCCGGCGGTCACCAGTTGATGGTCGGCGGTGAGGCCCGCGTCGAGACGCCACTGCCTCCCGAGCGCACCCGCTCCGGTCCAGGAAAGAAGCGCGGCGAACATCAGGAAAATGATGCAAAGCGCCAAGCGCCAGGCCCGCAGCTGCATTTCCCAGAAGTGTCCCTGCCACACGATAGCGTACCCCACTCCGACAAGAATGATTCCCCATCGAGCGCGCTTGTCCAGTTGTTTCGCCGGCTGTTTCTGTTTATGGACAAGAAAAAACGGCAGCACCCACAGGATCCAACCGGCGGCCAGAATGGCGAAAGCGTATAGAGGCACTGCTCGGATTGTAGCTCAGGAGAGTCGCCCGGAAATGCCATTGTGTATGCCAGAACTGCCAACTCGTCCTTGAGAACCGAGCCATCTTTCGCCAGGGCCGGGGGACATTCGAGGGAACTCATCTCGAAGAAGAGTTTTAGATTGTGCCGCGTCTAAAGAAGTTGGGTTCCGGGGGTGTGGCTCGGCGAGCGCTGGTTAGGAGCGCTCGCGTTCTTGGCGGATCGCCCGCGAATAGCCCGCCTTTTTCTGAGAGAAAAACAGGAGAAAGAACATGAAAAAGTTGGCCGTATTCGCCTTTTGCATTTTTCTAGCCTCAGGTGGCGCCAGACAGATGATGGCCTCCGGGTCCGCGGCGCAGGCGGCGGACAAGACGGCGCCGAGTTACGATTTGAAGGGGCAAGCGGCACTCGACTTGGCCGATCTCCAGAAAAAGTTCACAAGTCTGGCGGAAGCGATTCCCGCCGAGAAATACACCTGGCGGCCGGAAGCGGGAGTGCGCTCGATCAACGAGCTCTTTCTTCATGTCGCGGCGGCAGGCTTTGGCTTCCCCACGATGATGGGTACCGCGCCTGCCCCCGGCTTCGATGGGAAGGGTTTCGAGAAATCCACGGCTGACAAGGCCAAGATCATCGGCTGGCTGAACAAGTCGTTCACCTATTCGATCGCAGCGGTAAACAGCATGTCCAACGCGGACTTCGCCAAGGCGCTGCCGAAGCTTGGTCCGGATGCAAACGAGGGGGACGTAATTTATTTGATGGTTGTGCACGCGCACGAACATCTGGGCCAGTCCATTGCCTACGCCCGCGCGAACGGCGTGGTTCCTCCGTGGACGGCGGCGGCCGCGAAGAAAAATCCTCAGGCGCCCCAAGACTGACGATCCGTCTGGCAAGGATGACAAGGGGTCAAAAGCACGCAGAATAAATCCTGGGCCCCGGGAGAGCTCTGGCCATGGCGAACCGCTCGCGCGAGAGGAAACGGCCGGCGCCGCGTTATCAGGCTGGTTCCTTGGTTTCGCCCGCCGGCGGTTCAAAGCCGCCGCAGCCTGCGCGCCAGCGGTTGCGGTACTTCTCGCGCTCCTCGGGCGTCATCTTCTCCCAGCGTTCGTCCATGCGCTCTTTTATCCGGCGCCGGCCTTCGGAGCGATGACCGCCGCGAATGCCATGGCCTCCGACGAGAATCCGGCAGAGAGCCAGCAGTCCAATCGCCTGCCAGAAGGTAATTTGCCGCCATCCGAACAGCGCCGGCCCGAGCCAGTTCCATAGATGCATGACCAGTTCGCCGCCGATCCAGATGAAAAGCGGGATCGCGAGTATTGCTGCGGGGACGATAAAAAACCATTTCTTCTTGCTCATGTTCTGCTCCTCACCTGCTCGTATCATTTCCTCGAATCGTTTCTTCAGATCATTTCCTGGCAAATTCGTCGTAAATGCTCTGCAATCGTTCGCGCAGATGGACGACCGCATAACGCTTGCGCGAGAGCAGGGTGTTCATGTTGACGCCGCTTTCCGCGGCCAACTCTTTGAAGCTGCGCCCCTCGAGCTCGTGAGCGACGAACACTTCACGCTGCTCCTCGGGCAATTCTCCGAGCGCAAATTCCAGCTCATCCAGAAGCACGCTGCGGAAATACAGTGCTTCCGGACCAGCATCGGGCGAAGGCAACAGATCTTCGATGTGCAGCAGTTCGCCGGCTTCGTCCTCGATCGCCGCGTCGCTGAAGGCCACCGGCTTCTTCTTGCGGAAGAGGTCGGTGATGCGATTGCGCGCGACGCGAAAAAGCCAGCCGGTGACGTGCTCAATCGGCATCAGCAGGCGATTGGCTTCCACGAGTTCGTAGAAGACCTCCTGCACGATGTCCTCGGCGTCGGAGGGATCGGGCACACGGCGGCGGATGAAGTTGCGCAGCCGCGAGCGCTGTTCGAGGACGACTTCTGAGATTTGGCGGTCTTGCTCGGTCACCGCGATAACACTCAAGGGCTCTTCCATCCAATGCTGTAGACGAATGGAGGCCGCGGATATTGTAGTGGGATAGCGAGCAGGGAATGGTGCGCAGTAAAAACGGACGGATGGAAGAGATCGCTCGCCCGGGGGGGTGGTCACGGCCGCCCCAGGTATCCCCGGAATTGCGAAGTAAGCATATGAAAGGACGGGAGTTCCGGCCGCTTCCGGGGAGCGTTTGAAGGGGCGCGGCGGCAGCCGAGAGGATGGAGCGACGGCGGCTGTGGAAATGTGTGGAAAACTGAAAACGTCCGGCCTTTGCCGGGCCCATATCGAAGAAATCGGCCCCCGGGCCGCGGAAGCCGCTGCCGGGTAGAACGACCACGTAACTTCTAAATAGGCTGGCGCGGCGTTGCTGAAATGAAGTAAGTAAGGTGGTGGTGCGCTCGAGAATCGGCCACTTTCCGCCCGGTTGTGGGAAGTGGGCGGGGGGAGATTTCCGTATGAAAAATCTGTTTGAGGCGGCGCGGGTGGAAGAAGTGAAGCAGCGCATCGCGCTTTTGAGGCCGGATAGCGAGCGGCAATGGGGCACGATGAAGCCTGCGCAAGTGCTCGAGCATTGCTCCCGAGGGATCGAGACGGCGCTGGGGGACAAGACTCCGCCGCGAGTGCTGGTGGGGCGGCTCCTCGGATGGTTCGTGAAGCCGAAGGTGATGGGAAACGACGAACCGTTGCGGCGCAATTCGCCGACGGCCAGGATGTTTGTGGTCGAGGATGAACGGGACTTCGGAACGGAACGCCTGCGGTTGTGCGGATTGATCGACCGGTTTGCGGCGGCCGGGCCCGCGGGATGCAGCTCGCATCCTCATGCCTTCTTTGGCCGGCTAACGCCCGGGGAGTGGGCGATATTAATGTACAAGCATCTGGACCATCACCTGCGGCAGTTTGGAGTCTAGCGCCGCCGAAGGTTCGTTCCCTCGGAAGAGTGCGATTTCCACCTCGGCCCCCGGCCGAACGCATGGAATCTTTTCATGGCAGATTATTTCGAGGATGTGGTTTCTGTAGGCCCAGATCCCGTTTATGCGTCAGACTTCAAAGAGGAAATTTTCTGGTTCTTGTCCGTGAATTCTAAAATACTCTTTTGCGGGGTGCACGTTCGCGAAGGTTCTGGACTGCGGCAACCTCAAGTTCCAGGTTCAAACGACGAGCCCTCCGGGTTATTTTGATTGTGGTGCTGCTGGCCTCGTACGAGAGCTAGGCGTTGCCGGATTCGGAGTACAGGAAAGTAGAGTCCCGAAAAGCGAGGAAGAATCTTCCGGAGGGATGGCTTGGACCAAGAAGCGGAATGCTCTGAGAGTTCAGGGAGGACCCGGAAATGGAAGGAACTTTGGCCTTTGCGCTAGGAAAACAAGCTGCCGCCGGACTTTTGCACAGCGTCCTCAGGGCTGAGGATAACTGGCAAAAATAATTATTGCGGGGACTTGACGGATACAGAAAAATCGGTATACTTACAAATGGCTCGGGGGTAGCTGAGCCAGCAGGGGCATCACAGTCGGGTCGAAGAAGCGTCTTCCCAGCGTAATACCAAGCGAAGGCCAAGAAGTAGATCCTATAGTGAGGTTCTTTACGAGCACAGGCTAGAAATATGTCGAGCATCGCGTGGAGCCACCTGAGTGTGGGTGGCTGTACCCGGCGCTCGACGCCGGGTTTTTTATTTTGTGGAAGTGCGTAGTGGATAGTGAGAAGTGGGCGGCGTAAAAGTAAGTCCTCCTGCGGTCACGAATTCAGCTAACACGGAAGCAAAAGATGAGCTGGAAGGCAAGATCGCGTAACGCGATTCGGTAAGTCCCTTCAGCCAAAACCCAACGGAATGTTGGGGGCTCTGACAAGATCAGGGTCACTGCTCTTTGACAACAGAAAGGCTGGCAAGTCCACGCCGATAACTTGGCAGGGATTACGGTTCCTGCTGGGGCAATGGTGTGGATTATTTACAAGTTTTGCTCGAGAATCGAGCAATACTGTGGAAGAAAAGGCGGCTTATTCAAAGCCGGAGGTTAGAGGTTGGAAGTGGGAGGTCAAAGGCCCGCGGCCGACAGCTGACAGCCGGTTTCCGAGGACTACAGAGTCGAAAGCCTCGAACCGATACCTGAAGTGATTTTCCAAAAAAAATCATCAAGACTTCTTCGTGACTCATGCCCGAGTTGCGTGAAGATCGGTTGCGAGGATATATGGAGCTGCGGGAATCGGAGCGTCGATAGTCGGATTTAAAAAGCACGGACTAAGCACCGTGTGAATCGCGCCGGATGAAAGTCCGGAGCGGAGTCTGGCAGAAGACGGATTGAGTAAGTTTTATGATTAAGCTACTAAGGGCGTACGGTGAATGCCTTGGCGCCAGAAGGCGATGAAGGACGTGGCTAGCTGCGATAAGCCTCGGGGAGCCGCAAGCAGGCTTTGATCCGAGGATCTCCGAATGGGGAAACCCGACGGGATGAACTCCCGTTACAGCCCGCTGAATACATAGGCGGGTATGAGCTAACCCAGGG
>JABCYZ010000004.1 GCA_013289955.1 Acidobacteriota bacterium | reverse complement strand
TAAAAAACTCTCACGCAAAACGAAAAACGGGTCCGCTACACAACAACACCCCGCGAAAATAACCCACAACTCCCAGTTCGAACACACTTCATTCCTCTTATGGCAGGCTGTGAGAGACGTGGGCTAGCAGCGGGGCGTGCCGGAACCGCTCGAGGCACGCGATAATTCGAGCCGAATCCAGAATAGAAAACGGCGGATCGAGGGATCAGTCCGTTTCTGCGGGGAGCGGCGCGTGTGCGTGTCCGTGCTTGCGGACGCCTTGCAGCCAGGTCTGCAGGCGATCCATGTAGATGTAGACGATGGGCGTGGTGAAAAGAGTGAGCATTTGGCTGACGATGAGGCCGCCGATGATGGTGATGCCGAGAGGGCGGCGAAGTTCGGAGCCGACGCCCGTCCCAAGGGCTAGAGGCAGCGCGCCGAAGAGCGCGGCCATGGTGGTCATCAGGATAGGCCGGAAGCGCAACAAGCAAGCCTTGTAAATCGCTTCGAGCGGCGAGATTTTCTCCTCGCGCTCGACCTGCACGGCAAAATCAATCATGAGAATGGCGTTTTTCTTGACGATACCGATCAGCAGGATGATGCCGATGAGGGCGATCATGTTCAGATCGGTTCCGGCAAACTTTATGGCCAGAATCGCGCCGATGCCGGCGGAGGGAATGGTGGAAAGAATAGTGATGGGGTGGATGAAACTCTCGTAGAGGATGCCGAGGACGATGTAAACGGCGACGAGAGCGGTGATGACCAGCAAAAGCTGCGAGGAGCGTGAATCCTGAAAGGCCTGCGCATTGCCCTGGAAGGTGGCGTGGACCGTGGGTGGAACGCCAATTTCACGAGTGGCGGCTTCGATATCCAGAACGGCAGGGCCGAGAGAAGCTCCTGGAACAAGATTGAAAGAGATGGTGATAGCGGGAAAAATGCCCTGGTGATTGACGGAAAGAGCGGTATTGGAGGGTTCGTAGCGTGAGAAGGCGCTGAGGGGAACGAGCTTGCCGCCCGCGGCGGGCACATAGATGGACTTGAGGGCGGCCGGATCCTGCTGAGCGCTGGGCATGACTTCCAAAACGACGTAGTACTGATTGAGGCCCTTGTAGATGGTCGAGACTTCGCGCTGGCCGAAAGCGTCGCTCAGAGTGTTGTCAATTGCCTCCATGGAAACGCCGAGGCGGCTGGCGGTATCGCGATCAACGACCAGGGAGCTCTCGAGCCCGTGCATCTGCTGGTCGGAGTTGACATCGCGAAGCTCGGGGATCTTGGCGAGCCTGGCCTGAAGGATCGGAGCCCAATGGTTGAGGTCATCGAGACTGTCGGCTTGCAGAGTGTACTGATATTGAGCGGCCCCGAAACGGGCCCCCACGCTGAGGTCCTGCACGGCCTGAAGAAAGAGAACGGCACCCGGAACATTTGCCGTTGCATCGCGAATACGTGCGATGACCTCATCGGCGCTGATCTTTCGTTCGCTCAGGGGCTTTAGCTGCGCAAATACCCGGGCGGTGCTGCCACCGCTGCCGCCACCCGTGAAGGAAGTGACCGTATCAATGGCGGGATCCTTCATTACAATATCCGTGAACTCGCGCATCTTCTGCGACATGGCCGCAAAGGACAGATCCTGGTCACCCTGGATGGCGCCGTTGATGCGGCCGGTATCCTGCTGAGGGAAAAAGCCCGAATTGACGTGAGCGGCCAGATACACGCAGAGCCCTGCGGTGAGGAAGGTCATGCCCAGGATAAGCAACTGGCGGCGAAGCACCCACCGGAGCGAGACATCGTAGAGATGAAGGAGGCCGTTGAAAGCATTTTCAAACAAATTGTAGATCCAGTTGTGTTTGCCACTTTCGTGCTTCAGGAAAAGCGCGCACATCATGGGAGTGGTGGTGAGGGAAACGAAGAGCGACACCACGATGGCCACGCTGAGGACCACGGCAAATTCCCGGAAGAGGCGGCCGACAATGCCCGGCATCATCAAAATGGGAATGAAAACGGCTATGAGGGAAGTGCTCATGGAAAGCACGGTGAAACCAATTTCGCTGGCTCCTTTCATGGCAGCTGGAAATGGCTTCATGCCGTTCTCGATGTGACGCGTGATGTTTTCAATGACGACGATAGCGTCGTCGACGACGAAACCGGTGCAAATGGTGAGGGCCATGAGCGAGAGGTTGTCCAGGCTGTAGCCGCAAAGGTACATGATTCCGAACGTGCCGACGAGAGAGAGAGGAACGGCGACGCTCGGGATGATGGTTGCCCAGGTGCTGCGCAGAAAAGCGAATACGACCAGGATCACGAGAATGATGGAAATAATCAGCGTGATTTCGACGTCGTGAACGGAAGCCCGAATGGTGACGCTGCGGTCGATCGAGACGGTTAGATGGAGCGAGGGAGAGATCGAGGCGCGCAGGACGGGCAGTATGGCATTGATGCGATCGACGGTGTCGATCATATTGGCGGCGGGCTGGCGGAAGATGGCCAGGAGCACGGAACGCTTTCCGCCGAAAAGACCCAGGTTGCGGCTGTCCGCAACGGAATCGACGACCTCGCCGATGTCCCGAAGCCGGACGGGAGCGCCGGTGTGGCCAGCGACGATGAGAGGCATGTATTCGTAGGCTTTGAAGAGTTGGTCTGTATCGCCGACATTCCAAGTTTTGTGCGCGTCCGAAAGAGAGCCTTTGGCCAGATTGGCGTTGGCGGATTGCAGGGAACCACGAATGGTCTCCAGGCTGATGCCGTAGCTATTCAGCTGGTAAGGATTGGCTTCGATTCGAACGGCGGGGCTCGCGCTTCCCCAAACGAAAACCTGGCCGACGCCTTCAACCTGCGCGAGCTTTTGCGCGAGGATGGAATCGGCGGCGTCATAGATCTGGGCCGGGGGAAAATTTTCCGAAGTCAGGGCCAGAATCATGATGGGAGCATCGGCGGGATTGACCTTGCGGTAGGTAGGCTGGCCGGGAAGATCCGCAGGGAGCTGATTGCGCGCGGCGTTGATGGCAGCTTGTACGTCGCGAGCAGCGGCGTTGATATCGCGGTTGAGATCGAATTGCAGCGTGATGCCCGTGGAGCCGAGACCGCTCGAGGAGGTCATTTGGGTGACGCCAGCGATACGGCCGAACTGCCTTTCGAGCGGGGTGGCCACGGCAGAGGCCATTGTTTCCGGGCTGGCGCCGGGCAGGTTGGCACCCACAGAAATCGTTGGGAAATCAACTTGCGGCAGGGGTGCCACGGGAAGGAAACGAAATGCCACCGCACCGGAGAGGAAGATCGCAATGGTAATGAGCGTAGTGGCGACCGGACGACGGATGAAAGGAGCGGAGAAATTGGTCGAGGAAGTCATTGGCTAGTCGCCGTGAGCCGGCTCCTCGATGGAGTTGCCGATTTGGAATGCGAACCGGTGGGCCAGCCAATCGAAAGCGAGATAGACCACCGGCGTGGTGTAAAGCGTCAGCAGCTGGCTGAGGATAAGTCCGCCAACGATGGTGATGCCCAGAGGACGGCGCAATTCCGAACCGACTCCGGTGCCGAGCGCGAGAGGCAAAGCGCCGAGAAGAGCGGCCATGGTGGTCATCATAATGGGGCGGAAACGCAGTAGGCAGGCTTCGTAGATCGCATCGAGCGGCGTCTTGCCTTCCTTGCGCTCGGCCTCGAGGGCAAAATCGATCATCATGATGGCGTTTTTCTGGACGATCCCAATTAGAAGAATGACGCCGATGAGCGAAATGACGCTGAACTCCATGCCAAAAAGGAGAAGAGCAAGGATGGCGCCGACGCCCGCGGAAGGGAGCGTCGAGAGAATAGTGATGGGGTGAATGAAGCTCTCGTACAGGACGCCGAGAACAATATAGACGGTGATGAGAGCGGCAAGGATTAGCACGGGTTCGTTGGCGAGCGATTTGAGGAAGGCCGCCGCAGTGCCCTGAAACGTCGCTTGGACGCTGACAGGCATATTCAATTCAGACTTGGCCTTGTTGATGGCGTCAACGGCATCGCCGAGGGCTGCGCCGGGCGCGAGGTTAAAGGAGATGGTGACGACTGGAAACTGCCCTTGATGGTTGATAGCCAGGGCCGTTGCGCCGGGCTCAAAGCGGGTGAAGGCGCTCAGCGGAACTTGCGGGCTGGCCGCCGCGGTAAGGTTGGCCTGCCCATTCGTTGAAATATTGGCCGTGGATCCGGAGGAAGTCTGGGGGGCTCCCGAAGATTTCACATAAATGCTTTTGAGAGAGTCTGGGTTCTGGTGGAATGCGGGATCGACTTCCAGGACGACGCGATACTGGTTGAGCTGGGTATAGATGGTGGAGACCTGGCGCTGGCCGAAAGCGTCGTAGAGCGTGTTATCAATATCAGCGGGAAGAACCCCGAGGCGAGAGGCGGTATCGCGATCGATGACGAGTGTAGCCAGCAGGCCATTGTTCAGCTCGTCGCTGGCGACGTCGCGCACGACGGGGATGGCCTTCAGCTTGTCCATAAAGAGAGGCGTCCAGTGGGCCAACTCTTTAGGATCAACGTCTTCGAGGCTGTACTGGAATTCCGTGCGGCTGACGCGGTCTTCAACAGTGAGATCTTGCACCGGTTGCATGAAGAGGGAGATGCCATCGACTTTTGCGAGCTGCGGCTGGAGACGTCGGATGACGTCGGAAGCGCTGATTTTGCGCTGCTCGAGCGGCCTGAGATTGATCTGAATGCGGCCGGTGTTGAGAGTGGTGTTGGTTCCGTCGACGCCGATGAAGGAGGAAAGGTTTTCAACCGCCGGGTCTTTCAGAATGACGTCGGCGAGAGCTTGCTGGTGCTGAGACATAGCGGCGAAGGAGATATTTTGCGCGGCTTCGGAGACGCCTAGAATGAGGCCGGTATCCTGCACGGGGAAAAAACCTTTGGGAACGTAAATGTAGAGAAGAATGGTGCCAACCAGCGTGCCGACGGTGACGAGGAGCGTGACGGTGCGGAACTGAAGCACAAATTTCAGCGTGCGCCCGTAGAAGGCGATGATGGAATTAAAGGCCAATTCGGACTTGTGATAGAACCACGTCTGGTCTTCTTCTTTCGTATAGCGAAGAAGTTTGGCGCACATCATCGGTGTGAGAGTGAGCGAGACAAAAGCGGAAATAAGAATGGTGATGGCGAGGGTGATAGCGAACTCGCGGAAGAGGCGGCCGATGATATCGCCCATGAATAGCAGAGGAATGAGCACGGCGATGAGAGAAACAGTCAGAGAAATGATCGTGAAGCCGATCTGTTCGGAGCCTTTGAGGGCGGCGTTGAGCGGCGTATCGCCCTGTTCGATATACCGGCTGATGTTTTCGATCATGACGATGGCGTCGTCGACGACGAAACCGGTGGAGATGGTGAGTGCCATGAGCGAGAGATTGTTGAGCGTGTAGCCGCAGAGATACATCACGCCAAAGGTGCCTACGATCGAGAGAGGTACGGCCAAAGCGGGGATGACCGTAGCGCGCAGGCTGCGCAAGAAAAGGAAGATGACCATAACGACCAGCCCAATGGTGAGCATCAACGTGAATTGCACGTCTTCCACCGAGGCGCGGATGGTGGTGGTACGGTCGGTGAGGATTTGAATCTTCACGGAGGCGGGAAGCGCACCCGAAAGTTGTGGAAGGAGCTTTTTCACGCGATCCACGACGGAAATAATATTGGCACCGGGCTGGCGCTGGATGTTTAGAATGACGGCGGGATTTTTGTCGGCCCACGCGGCTTGATTGACATTTTCCGTGCCATCAAAGACGGTGGCGACATCCGCGAGGCGCACGGGAGCGCCGTTACGGTAGGCCACGATGAGCGGGCGATAGCTGTCGCTCGTGATGAGCTGGTCGTTCGCGCCGATCGTGTAAGCCTGATGAGCGCCATCGAAAGTACCTTTGGCTTGATCGACGTTGGCAGCGCCGAGGACGGTACGTAAATCTTCCAAACTCAGACCGTAGGAAGCGAGCGCCGTCGGATTTGCCTGGACGCGCACGGCAGGACGCTGGCCGCCGCTGATGCTGACAAGCCCTACGCCCGTGAGCTGGGAAATTTTCTGCGCCAGAGTGGTGTCGGTAAGGTCTTCGACTTTCGAAAGAGGCATCGAATCGGAAGTAAGTGCAAGAGTGAGGATAGGCGCGTCGGCGGGATTAATTTTGTTGTAGATGGGAGGATTTGGAAGGCCTTGAGGGAGAAGATTGGAGGCGCCGTTGATGGCGGCCTGGACCTCCTGTTCGGCGACATCGATGTTCAGATCGAGATTGAATTGCAGCGTGACGATGGAACTGCCGAAGGAACTTGTGGAAGTCATTTGGCTCAGGCCGGGGATTTGACCGAACTGGCGCTCGAGCGGCGCGGTGACGGAAGAGACCATGACGTCGGGGCTTGCGCCGGGATAGAAGGTCTGGACTTGAATCGTGGGATAGTCGACCTGAGGAAGCGCGGATACAGGAAGCTGCCGATAGGCGACGAAGCCTACCAGCAGAACGCCCAGCATTAGCAGAGTGGTCGCGACTGGCCGCAAAATGAACGGCCGTGACGGACTCATCGAGACTTGCCTCGGGACTCGGGACTGGCAGAATTGACGGGTTTCCGGTTGGTTTGATCTGCGCTTTGAGCCGGGGGCTGCGAAGAGGCTCCCGAGGCCGAACCGCTGGCCGGAGCGGTGCTGGTAATGACCTCGCTCTTATCCTGAAGCTTGTCTTGGCCGTCAATCACAACCACATCGCCGGGGTTGAGTCCGGAACTTATACCGACGTTGTTGCCGGTGGTCTGTGCGACGGCGACCGCACGAATGTTGACAGTCCTGTCTCCTGAGACGACGTAGACATATGTGCCTTGCGGACCGCGTTGAATAGCCGCAGCGGGAACAATGACCACATTTCGCTTGGTGTCGACAAGCATGTGCACGTTGACGAACTGATTCGGGAAGAGGACGTTGTTCTCGTTCGAGAAGATGGCTTTGAGCTTGTAGGTGCCCGTGGTGGGGTCAATTTGGTTGTCGATGGTGGCCAGTTTGCCGTCGGCAATCTTGGTGGTGTCGTCGCGGTCGAAGGCCTGGACAGGGAGCTGGCCGCCGCCGCGGAGCTTCACGAGGACCTGCTGAAGCTGATCCTGCGGCAGGGTGAAAATGACGGAAATCGGCTGAAGCTGGGTGATGACGAGAAGTCCTGTGGTATCAGTGGCATGCACGATGTTTCCGATATCCACAAGGCGCAACCCAACGCGGCCGCTGATGGGCGCCGTAATGCGGGCATAAACGAGCTGCAATTTGGCGTTATCAATAGTGGCCTGGTCGGCTTTAATCGAGCCTTGAAACTGACCGACCTGCGCTTGCTGCGTGTCGACTTGCTGCTTCGGGATCACGCCTTCATTGTAGAGAAGCGTGTAACGCTCGAAATCGACTTGCACATCGTGGAGCTGCGCTTGGTCTTTGGCGAGCTGGCCTTCGGCCTGTTCGAGCATGACCTGGTAGGGGCGAGGATCGATTTCGATCAGGGCATCCCCTTCGTGGACAAACTGGCCTTCGGTAAAGTTGACTTTGACGATTTGGCCGTCCACGCGGCTGCGAACGGTTACGGTGTTAAAGGCTGCGGCGGAGCCAAGACCGATGAGATAGACCGGAAGATCGCCTTTTTGGGCCGTGGTTACGACGACCGGCGCGGGCCCAGTCATGAAAAAGCCTGGGCCACCTTTTCCAGCGCCGCCGGGAGGGACGTTGGCTCCAGCCTCGCTCGTCGCATGAGTTCCGCGGTAATACCATATGCCGACCACGACAAGGCCGAGAATTACAACCCAAAGCCACCAACGGCTCTTGGCGGGCACGGTCGCCGATGAATCACGCGTGCTCCGTTCGGGAAGCTCAATAGAGTCGAGATGGCCCATCCATTCTCTCCTGTCAATAACTGCCTATGATCCGATTGAGTCTGCCGGGGCAAGATAATGGGGACTCTACACTTAGCGGTCCCCCGCCGAACACTATGAGCCTACCGGAAAAACAGACCTGCGCCTAGATTGGACGGATTTCGGCGGCAAATGGTTACGAACCCCCTGGGGGGTGATCCCGGTCCGAGGGCGGTTAGAGTGGAGGCGGAGTTGTAGCCCAGGGGGGCTGGCCAGGTGCAAGATAATTCTAGTGGGCATGGGGACGGGCGAGAGTTTACACTAGCGGCCCGCGAACGCGGACGCCGCGATAGGCTGGCGGCGGGATTCTGAAAAGGGCGGTGGATGGACATATGGTAAAGGGCTTGATTGTGGGCATTCTGCTCGGAATACTGCTGGTCGCAGGCTGCGGCTACTTGTACTTTGCAACCGGCCGTGCACCGGTAGCGGTGACGGATCCTCCCATGCCATTTGAGAAGAAATTTGCGCATATGGCCCTGGATGCGCATATTGAGAAGCAGAAGGTCCCGGAATCGCCGGTGACGGCCGATGAAAAGAGTTATCTGAACGGCGCGGAAGTCTACAAAGATAACTGCGCGGTGTGCCACGGATTGCCAGATCAGCCGAAGACGAACATTGCGCAGGGCATGTACCCGCCGCCGCCTCAGCTTTTCCACGGAACGGGAGTGTCGGATGATCCGGCGTCAGAGACTTATTGGAAGGCGGAGAATGGCATTCGGTTGACGGGGATGCCAGGTTTCAAAGGACGTTTGACGGAAACGCAGATTTGGGAAGTTAGCGTCTTGTTGGCAAATTCGGACAAGATACCGGCTTCGGTGAAGACAGCATTGGTTGGCACCCCGTCCGCGGCCCCAAGTGCCTCTCCAACCAGGGTTACACCGCCGACAAAGATAAACCCTTAGCTCGGCGGCCCACGCCGAGACGCTAAGGCGCGGCACTTCTCGAGCTGTGCAATCTCGTCGAAATTACGCCGGGCGGCTTGGCAACGAGTGGATCTGCTCGACTTTCCTGAGTTCAGGAAACCACCATGCCCAGATTGCCGTAACGATGATGGTGCCGATGCCGCCAAGCACGACGGCGGGCAGCGTTCCGAGCCACTGCGCCGTCAGGCCGGACTCGAATTCCCCAAACTCGTTGGAAGCTCCGATAAAAACCATGTCGACAGCGTTGACCCGTCCGCGCATTTCGTCGGGAGTGGCCACCTGGATGAGCACGGCACGAACGATCACGCTGACCATATCTGTTGCGCCGACAAAAAACAGGGCAATCAGGGAAAGAACGAGGCTGCGGGAGAGCCCGAAAAGAATCGTGAAGAAACCAAAGCCGCCCACGCACCAAAGCATGATCAAACCTACTTTGCGGCGAAACGGACGATGCGCCAGGAAAATGGCCATTGCGGCGGCTCCCACTCCGGGAGCGGCGCGAAGGAGACCGAGGCCCCACGGGCCGGTCAGCAGAATCTCACGGGCGTAAACGGGCAGGAGCGCGACGGCTCCGCCAAGAAAGACTGCGAACAAATCCAGCGAGATGGAACCGAGAACCACTTTTTCGCGCCAGATGTAGCGAAGGCCGGCGGAGACCGTCGTCAGATTGATCGGCTCGCGCGAGCGGGACTTCGACTGCGTTTTAATTTTGAGCGTGCAGATCACAGCGACGCCAGCCATCAGTACAGCGAGGATGTAAACCGCCGAGGGGCCGCGAAAGAAGGCGTAAATAAGACCGCCAAGCGCAGGGCCGAGTATGGCCGCGCCCTGGAAGATGGTGGAAGCCCAGGCCACGGCGTTAGTGAAATGCTCCTCGGGGAGCAATTGAGGGACCAGGGCACGGCTGACAGGGCCGGTGAATGAGCGCACGACGCCGAGTGGGACGAGGACGGCGAAGATGTAGTAGACGGAGCGGACATTGCGCAGGGAGGTGAGTAGCAGCAAACCGCAGCACAAGGCGAAGCCAACGTAGCAAATAATAATGAGCTTTCGGCGGTCGCAGCGATCGGCGACATGGCCCGAAACGAGAAAGAGAAGAATGCCGGGTAGAAATTGCGCCAAGCCCACAAGCCCCAGATCGAGCGGCCGTTTGGTGATTTCATAGACTTGCCAGCCGACTGCAACCGACTGCATTTCTGTGGCGAGGACAATAAAGAAGCGGGCCGTTTGAAAATATACAAAGCTGGGATATTGGAAGGCGATGAGGCCGGCGGCTCTGGAGTTCTGGGGTGCGGCCATCACACATTACTTTGCCACAAAAGCAAGGAAGGGACGAGTTTGGACGGACGCGCAAGTTGTCGCGTGACTACTCTTCGGATGAGCTGCGAACGAGTTCAGGTTTGGCGGGAGGTGCGTTTGCTGCTTGCGATTTGCGGCGAATCATCCAGTAAGCGAGCGACATGAGAACAAGGAATGGAGCAAAGGCGGGGACGGGGTATTGCAATCCGTCCACATAGAACGTGCTTGCCGCGATTCCGAATAGTGCCGCGATGCCCAACGCGCTGGAATAGGGAAAAAAGCGCAGGCGCATTGGAAGCTGGGCGATACGCTCGGGGCCGAGGGTTCGCCGGAAAGCGATGTGCGTCAGAAGAATAACAATCCAGACAAAAAACATGCCTGCCACGGCCACGCCATAGAGCATCAGGAACGCGCGCTCTGGCGCGTAAATCGCGAGCAGGATTGCGGCGATCATGCCTGCCGTGGAAACCGCGAGCGCGCGCCGCGGAACGCCATTGCCCGTGAGATGTCCCAGCCAAGACGGAGCGTAGCGGCCACGCGCCAGGGAAAAGAGCATGCGCGTGGTGAGATAGAGATTTGTGTTGGCGCTCGAGAGCGCGGCAGTGATCACAATCAGATTCATGATGCCCGCGGCGAAGGGGATGCGCGCAATCGAGAGAGCGCGGACAAAAGGACTGCCGGTAAGGTTATTGCCGATCTGGTTCCACGGAGTCATGGCCAGCATGATGCCTATGGCGAAAACATAGAAGATCACCAGGCGGAAAACAATCGTGCGCATGGCGCGCGGGATGGATTTTGCCGGATTTTGCGCTTCGCCCGCCGTCACGGCGATGACTTCGACACCCATATAGCTGGTGATCGCGAGCGTGAGCGCCAGCCAGACTCCCTTCCAGCCAAACGGAAGAAAGCCGCCGTATGCTGTCAGATTGGAAACGCCAATCGCGGGCGCAGGTCCTAAGCCCAAAACGAGGGCCATGCCCAAGATGATGAAAACGATGATCGCCACAACTTTTATCAGAGCAAACCAGTATTCGAACTCGCCGAAGCGTCCGACTTGAAGCGTATTGACAGCGACCAAGCAGATGGACACGGCGACCACCCACATCCATTGCGGGACGGCGGGAAACCAAAACGCAAAATAGATCGCCACGGCGGTCACTTCCGCGCCGATGGCTATGATTTGCACAAGCGCATACGTGGCGCGGACGGCGAAGCCGGCCCATGGACTTAGGTAAGTTTCCGCGTAGATGCCGAAAGAGCCTGCCACCGGTTGAACGACGGCCATTTCCGCCAACGAATAGGCGACGACCATGGCGATGAGCGCACCGATCAAATAGGTGACGATGACGCCCGGGCCGGCGAGGCGGACGGTTACGCTGCTGCCGAGAAACAGGCCCACGCCGATTGCGCCGCCGATGGCCAGCATGGTGAGCTGGCGCTCGGTGAGCTGCCGCTTTAGCGCGTCGGTTTCCGGAGGAGTTCCAACTTGCGAGCCCTGGCCAGGCGATCGCGGCAGTCGCGGTTGAAGAGAATCGGAAGCCTCAGCCATGCTTGGTCAAATCGAGCAAGGCATTGCCGAAGCCATGAATCTCCTCCAGCGTGTTGTAGTGGACGAGAGAGGCGCGCACCACGCCGCTTTCCACTGGCACGCCGAGCCGCTTCATGAGGCGCGGGGCGTACATGTGGCCGTCGCGAATGCCGATACCAGCCTGGGCGAGCGATTCTGTAACCTTTGCGGGAGCGACGGTTGGCAGATTGAAGCAAAGCGTTGGCACGCGCCTGTGAACTTGGTTCTCTCCTGCATACCCGTAGATTTTTGCGCCGCAATTGTGCAGGACTTCGAGCATTTCGCGGGAGAGCGATTCTTCGTAAGCGCGAATATTTTGCATGGCGCGGGCGAGGTTCAAGCGCTTCGAATTATTTGTTGCGGCATCGCCGCTGGACTTGGGCCGCTTGCCCAGGGATTCCAGATAAGAAATGGCCGCATCCATTCCGGCCACATTTTCATAGATAAAAGTGCCGGCTTCGATTTTTCCAGGCGGCTCATCGGGGATGAACTCTTCGCGAAAAGTCGGAAGCTTTTTCAAGAGCTCCCGGCGTCCCCAGAGAAAGCCCATGTGCGGTCCGAAAATCTTGTAGCCAGAACAGACGAGATAGTCGCAGTCGAAAGCTTGCACATCCATCTGGCCGTGAGGGCCAAAGTGAACGCAATCGAGGAAGATTTCCGCGCCGGCTTCGTGAGCGACTTTCGCGGCTCCCGCTACGTCCACGATGGAGCCCAGAGAATTCGCGGCGACGGCGCAGGCGACCAGACGAGTCTTGGAGGAAACGAGAGGTTTTAGGTCGTCGACGTGAAGATTGCCGTCTTCGGCCATCTTCCACCAAAGCAATTTGGCGCCATCTTTCTCGAGCGCAAGCCAGGTGGCGACGTTGGCTTCATGATCCATGTCCGTGACGATGATTTCATTGCGTTTCTCGAGCGTCTGTCCTATCGCGAGGCTTGCCAGGCGAATGAACGAAGTGGCGTTCATCCCAAACGCGATTTCGCTCGGATCGCGCGCGTTCAGGAAATCGGCGACACTCTGACGGGCGCGAGCAATCGTGGCGTCCACTTCCTGGCTTTTCGCGTACCGGCCGCCACGCTGAACATTGCATTCGAGCAGATGGCGGTTGACGGCGTCGAAGACGGCCTGCGGTATCTGTGCTCCGGCGGCATTGTCGAAAAAAGTGAAAGCCGGGGGCCGATGCAACGCGGGAAAGAAGGAGCGAATTGTCTCGATCGGGAAATTCAGAATCGGCTGAGGAAGAATATCTGCCTGCGGAGTCTCTTGCGATTTGGCCTGCAATCTCTTGCTCCCGAATGAATTCGAAAAATACGGCGATGGAAGGCTTCTGCGATGAGCAATGCGAACGCTATACCCCGGTTGCAGGGCGTGTCAAGCAGGGAGCTTATTTTGCGGGTGACACGCACGTTGGCAGGCTAGAATATGCCGCGTTTGATTGGGCGAAAAGGAAGAGCCATCTGCATGACCAAAGCGGTTCGAGAGATCCACTCCGCGCTCCACCGGCAATTCCGAGGCGATTTGCTGCGTCCCGGCAACAGCGAATATGAGGGAGCATGCGGCACCTGGAACGGAATGGTGGCCCGCAGGCCGGGACTGATTGCGCGTTGCCGGGATGTCGCGGACGTGCAACTCGCGGTGCGGACGGCAGCCGCAGCGGAAACACTGACGGCGATTCGCTGCGGCGGCCATAGCCTTGCGGGGTTCAGCACCTGTGAGGATGGCCTGGTGATCGATCTTTCCAGGATGCGGGGAGTGAGCGTTGACGCGCAGGCTCGACGGGCGCGTTTTGAGGGTGGGTGTCTTCTGGGCAACATCGACACGGCTACGCAAAAAGTGGGACTCGCCTTTCCGGCAGGGGTGGTGTCGCACACTGGGGCAGCAGGGCTGGTCTTGGGAGGCGGGACTGGTTGGCTGAACCGTTTGCACGGGCTTTCTTGCGACAACGTCGCGGGCTTTACAGTCGTCATTGCGGATGGTTCTCTGGTCCGCGCAGATCCCAAAGAAAATGCGGATCTGTTTTGGGCCTTGCGCGGAGGCGGCGGAAATTTTGGCGTCGTAACGGAGTTCGAAGTCAATCTCCACCCGGTTAGTTCCGTTCTGTTCGGCGCGGGCATGTGCTTCGGCGATGATATTCCCGCGATCGTGCAGCACTGGCGGGATTTCATGCCGGATGCTCCGGACAATCTGCGATGGGGAATATCGCTGACTATTGCTCCGCACACAGGAAATATTCCTAAGCAGCTAGCTGGGCAGCCGGTGGCGAGCCAGGGTTTGCTTTGGGTTGGCAATCTTGAGGAAGGGCGGCGCTACGTGGACCAAGGACTTTCTCTTTGCCACGCCCTGGCTGTGACGAAGAGCGAGCTCTCGTTTGTGAACCTACAGACGATGGCGGACCACGAATTTCCACACGGGAGGCGCTACTACACCAAGTCTGGCTACTTTAAGAAATTGGGGGACCAGGATATTCGGCGCATGGCGGAAGCGCTGGCGACGATTCCCTCCCCCGCAAGCCAGATTGAACTTTCCTATCTGGGGGGTGCCGCCGGGCGAGTGCACGCGGGCGAGACGGCGTTCGGCGATCGCAGTTCTCCGTTCATCGTGAACTTGCTTGGAAATTGGGCCGACCCCGCTGAAGATGCCGCGAATATCGCATGGATACGCGGGCTGTTTGCCGAGTTGCGGCCGTCGATGACGCCGGGCGTGTACGTCAATTTTATGAGCGGCGACGAGCAGGATCGCGTGCCGGAAGCGTATCGAGAACGGTGGGACCGGTTGGTCGATGTCAAGACGCACTACGACCCGAATAACTTTTTCCGGCTGAATCAGAATGTTCGACCGCGGAAGACCTAGCAGAACTTGCTTGGAAACTCGTTGCCCGCTCAGCTACTGCTTGTCGACGGTGATGTAGTAAAGATCGGTCGCCACGCCGAACTCGTCTCTCGCTAACGGCGACTTCATGGTTTGCCAGTCCGTGGTGGCCTGGATGACCTGCCAACTATCTTTCGTTCCAACGCGCACCGGCATCCTGAACCCCGGCTCATCGACCTTCCAGCGGTAAGCGATAGTTCCCTCCCTTTCGTTGAATTTCAATTCGAGGGTGGGAATGGCCGAGTGACGCAGGTACTGATTGAAGATCGGCGTCATATCCTCGCCCGTCTTCTGATTGAAAAATAGCACAATATCTTCGGTCATGATGTTTTTGTATTTGAAGTGCTGGTAGAGATCGTGGATGAGTTTGAACCAACGGGGATCGTCGTTCACCACGCTGCGCAGCGTGTTCAGGAATAGTGCGCCCTTGAAGTACTGGTCCTGTGGAGGCTCAGCGTTGATGCCGCGCTCCGCGATGACGGGCTTGGCGTTCTTCACTTTAGATTTGTAGGCATTGACGTACTTCAGATAATCGTCGTGGCCGTACATGTATTCCACGTAGAGGCATTCGAGATAGGTCGTCCAGCCTTCGTGAATCCACATATCGGAAGGGTCGGCAGCGGTGATGGAGTTGCCGAACCATTCGTGCCCGCTTTCGTGGATGATGATGAAATCAAATCTCAGGCTGATGCCGACGCCGGTCCAGTCGCGCTCGAGGTAGCCGTTCGCGAAGTGGTTTCCGTAGGTGACGGCGCTTTGGTGCTCCATTCCGGAGTACGGCACTTCAATCAGCTTGTAGCCGTCCTTTTTGAAAGGATATTCACCGAAATAGTGTTGAAAGGCCTGGAGCATGCCTTTGGCTTGGACGAACTGCTTCTTAGCTTTGTCGAGATCTTCGGGAAGAGCGTAGAAGTCGAGGGGCAGGTCCCCGAGTTTGTCGGAGAAGTGCTGATAGTTTCCGATGTTGAGCGAGACGTCGTAATTGTTGATCGGGTAATGGACGAGCCAATCCCAGCGAGTGTATCCGTCGCCAAGATCGGTCTTGCCCATGAATTTTCCGTTGGAGACATCGACAAGGTCGTTCGGAATCGAGACGCTGATCTGCATGCTCTCGACTTCATCGCGCCACTGGTCCTTGTTCGGCCACCAGATGCTCGCGCCGATTCCTTCGCAGGCAGTGTTGATCCACGGATGGCCTGACGGGTCCTTGCGAAAAGCGATGCCGCCAAAACGGCCCGTCTCAAGCGGGTTGCCGGAGTAGTAGAAATCGATCGAGTAAACGCGGCCTGCGCGAAGCGTCTGCGGAAAGTCCACGAAGACGGCGCCAAACTCGCGCTCATATTTGAGTCCGGTCGTGCCGAGCAGAATCTTGTCAACGTGGAGCGCAGTATGGAGATCGAGCTGGATGCGCGTGTCGTCCTTGAGCATCTTGAAGCGAATGGTGTTTTTCCCGCTGATGAATTTCTTTTCAGGGTCCACGCGGACATCCAGATGGTAGAAGAGCAGGTCGTTGTTGGCGCGATAGGGACCGTAAGCTCCGCGCAGAATGTCGGCGCGCGTCGGCGCGGATGGAGTTTGAGGCGTTTGCGGCTGCGCTGTTTGTTGACCATTCCTAGCGGGAACCGGAGGGGCAGTTTGTGCGGTGACTCCGGACGCTATGCCACCTATGAAGGCAAGAATGCGAATCACGCGCCCTGATGAAATTCGCCGCAGCATGGTCAACCTCGCGGAATGGATACCGGATTCGACTGGCAAGGTAACACAGCCGCACCGGCGGAGCAGCTGAAACTCGCTATCCTGCAAGAAAGCGGTTACATCGGCGGACCACGCTCGTAATTTTTTTGGATTCGAACTTCCCGATGTACCTGGTAGGCGCACCGCATCGCCGCAAGGCCGGCGGACAGCAATTGCTGGAGAAGTTGATCAGCGAACGCGAACGTCTCGTCGCGGATGCCGAGGTTCTCCAGATGGGTACCCTGATATCACACGCTATCGATAGCAAGCTTGTTTTTCTACTGTTTCTGCGCCTGACGGGTGCGTCGACTCACGGGCATTCACGGAATTGGCTGCGCTCTTCGATCCTCGGGAAACGACGGAAACTCGTTTGTCATCTCATTTTGTATACTTTATAATGTTCGGTCTTCGTTGACGATCGGAGAGTGTCTCGATGGCGCGCAGGCTGAACTCGTCTCTCCTCACGGCACTTCCATTTGTGGGCGCCATTTTTATCTTGGTTGGTGCGGCAGAGCTGTCGCCGCGCTTGGGACATAACGAGCGGCCGAGTCTATCGCTAGGTGCGGTACTTGTACATCGCGCAATCAAATACGACGTCTCACGGCCGCTCGCGTTGATGCGGGAGTCGGATGATGGAGCTGCGGCGGCTGATTGCGAAGGACTTGCCTGCGGCACTTCCCCCAGCGAGTCGACCGAGGATCCAGATGATGCGCAGGAGCGAAGGCCCGACGAGGCCATACCCCCGCCGACGCCCCCGCCAACTTTGCCCCCCGCCGGTATTGCCATCGAACAAACAGCTCAGGGTACCCGGCCAGCGGTCCCGCTGATGGAGGGCTTCGACGGACTAGGGGCCGGGTTTGAGGGGCCGCAGGGAACGACAAACTTTCGCAATCCCTCCGATAACAGCCTTGCCGTCGGCCCCGATCACATCGTGCAGATCGTCAACTCCAGAATCGCAATTTACACGAAGCGGTCCAGGAAATACGACAAGAGCGGAACGGTTTTGTATGGGGCAGTGGCTACGAAATCCGTGTGGACGGGCTTCGGCGGCGTGTGCGAGGCGCGCAATAACGGCGACGCAGTGGTCCGCTACGACCAGCTTGCGGGACGATGGTTGATCGTGATGCCGATATTCTCGCGAATCGGCCCCGGCGAATTTCCCGGGGAAACGGGTCCAGTTCGCGACGAACCAGTTCCACCGGGACAGCTTGCGAAGACCGGCGAGGCGTCTTCACCGGGCGCCGCCACAGCACTTCCCGCGAATCCAGCGCCTCCGCTCCCTCCGCCGGAGCGCGGTCAAAGGCCACCCGAGAAGAAAGAGGGAGTGTGGGCCATGTGCTACGCCGTCAGCACGGGGCCCGATCCGCTAGGCACCTACTACCGTTACGCATTCGAGCGGACTTTGTTTCCGGACTACCCGCGGCCCGCAATCTGGATCGATGGGTACTATGTGCCAACCAGCACGGGTGACGACGTGATACAGAAGCACGCATGCATTGCAGATCGCACGAAGATGCTTGCGGGCCAGCCCGCTACGGAACAGTGCATCATCATCGACGGCGTGAATTTCCTGAACAACTCCGACATCGATGGCCGGAAACTACCGCCCCCGGGAGCGCCGAACATCATGATGGCAGCTGGAGGCACGCAACTCAAAAAGATCTTCGATGACGATGGCATCTACTTCTGGAAGGTCCATGTCGACTGGAATAACCCGGCGAATACGAAGGCGGAAGGGCCCGTGAAGATCGGTGTCGCGCCATACCACTACCTGTGTGACGGGCAGTTGTCGAGCTGCGTCCCGCAGCCCGGAACGGAGCGCCGGCTCGATGTGCAGGGCGACAAGATCATGCAGCGGCTCGTCTACCGCAACGTCCGGGAGCACGAGTCGATCGTCGCCGCGCACTCGGTCGCTACGCGGGGCGGCGGGGGCGTGCGCTGGTATGAGTTCCGCCTCGATAAGAAGCGCGACCCCGCGTTGTATCAGCAGGGTACTTATGCGCCGGAAGGGTTCTACCGTTGGATGCCCAGCATCGCGATGGACAAGAAAGGCGACATTGGCATCGGTTACTCGTTCGGTGGGTTACCGGCTTTTGTGGGGCAACGCTTCGCAGCGCGCCTGATCGGCGATCCAAAGGGCCGACTGACGTTCCAGGAAACCGTGCTCGCGAAAGGGGAAGCATCGCAGACGAACACGCTGCGTTGGGAAGACTACGCCACGACTACGATGGACCCGAGCGATGACTGCACATTCTGGTACGTCGGGGATTACCTGAAAGAAGGCGATTCAGCTTACCGAACCAGGATCGGTTCGTTCCGTTTGCCGAACTGCAAAGGCGGACGCTGATCGCTGTACTCGGGGAGGGAACGTGACTAGAACCAGGTGGGTTATCTTCCAAATGATAGTGATGGTTTGCGCCACGTTCTTGGCGCGAACTGCCGCGCACGCTCAAGGACGTGAGGTTCCTGGCAAACCCATTGGCAAAGTCTCGGTCCTGGGAAGTTTGATCCTGCTCGAGCTGGAAGAAGGCGCCCTCGGCGAGCAGAACCTCTTCGACCTCGGCCAGCATACTCTTCGCTTTACTCCCGGAGGGGCGGGCTATCGGGTCGAAAATCTTCCGCTGCGCTGGGACGCTGACTTCGGCCAGCAGCTAAGTGGTCACCGCGTCGCTCTGCACAATTTCTCTTTCCCTTTTTCGAGCAAAGCATGGAGTACATTTTCAGTGGGCGTTACTGGATCGATTCGGTTCACCCCAGAAGACAGTGCGCCTGCCGATGACGCAGGCCCTCGCTTTGGCCCTCGGGGCGATGAAGGCGGAGTTTCCATTGGGCGTTTCGATCCGTTAACCGAAGGAGCCGCGGCGTTGGTCAATACGGTTCCAGCGATTTGCGTCTTTTTCAAGCCGCGCATGTCTGGCAATCTTTACGTAAAAGAGCTCCAGGATCGCGTGGTCGTGACGTGGGATGTGACCGAACCGTGGGGCAACATACAAGACTTTACCTGGACGAAGACGGCGAACCGATTTCAGGCAGTCCTCCACAAGGACGGTGCGATTGAAATGTCGTACCAACGGCTAGCGGCGAAGGACGCAATCATCGGAATCTATCCGCTCGTTTCCGGGGGAGCGGAGAAACCCCTTGCCACCCTCGCTGGCAAGAAAACCGCATCCGTCCCTGCGCATCTCGACATCCAAAACCTTAGGCTCTCGGTTGTTGACGGGTTACTCCTGAAGATCGAGTTCGAAACTGCCGGACCCGTGTTGCTCGAAGGAGACGCGGGGCTCTCGGGAATTGCCTATCGCGTTTACTTTAACGCTTACAAGACTTCTGCCAAACCTGACGATGCTGCGAGGGTCGGCACTGTATGGACCATTCGCGGCTTCGCGCCCCGGAACCGCGCAACGACCAGCAAATCACGATACTTTGCCTCTGGCCCCGGCGTTTCGCGCCGTGTCGAGGCGAGCGGCAACACCATTTCGATTCAAGGAATTCTGCCGCGGGCGCTCCGCGGCGCGAAACAGATTTCCGTTTCTGCGGACGCCTCTGCTTCCGGCTCGGACGAACCAGTCGCGCGGATCTCCGCCGGACCGGTCACCCTGAGCGGGATTCGGGATCCAGAAGTCCACCTGTCTTCCCTCAAACCGCAATACGGTCCGTTCCCGGTCGTCTACGAAGCTTTCCATTACTACGCCCTGCCGAATCCTCGCGACCTGACCTGCACGGTGCTCAAGAGTCTCGGTGACAAGTTCGACTTCCTCGCCTACTACTCGGACTTCCGCGTGGACAATCAGGAAGCGGGCACGCCGAGTGACGGTCCGTTGGGAGCAGTGGGTGGCGCCGTCACCGGAATCGGCGCCATAGAGAACGGTCTCGACTCCTACTGCACGCCAGGGAGGTTTCAGTGGCAATTCATCCAACCGGTGTATGCCGGCTCCAACCAGATGCAGGAGCGGCCTCCTCGGGACGCGCCCGTCGGCCCAGATCGCGACATCACTTTTTATCAGAAGCAGCTCGCTGAGATTTCGCAAGACGACAGAATGCCTCCGTATATGTACGCGATCTCTCAAATCGCGCACGAAATGGGACACCGCTGGGCGGCCTTCGTTTCGGCAAAGGTCGACGGCGAGACAATTCCGCTCGGTCCCACCCACTGGGCCCGAGGTTTAGAGGCCCGCGTAGCGTTCCCTTATCGGCGACCGACCGAAGCATCCATCATGGGCGGCGGCGTTTGGCAGGACAACTTTGACGGGACCTACACACAACTCGACGACGACTACTACGTGCCCGCCACCGGGTGGTCCTATCTCGACCTCTACCTCATGGGCCTGATTTCTCAGGCCGAAGTGCCCGACTTTTTCATTCTTCGCAATTTGGTCCCCGCCGGCAAAGATGCGAATGGGCACGCTATCTTCAAGGCGGACAGGACAAAGGTGACCATTCAGGATGTCATTGCCGCCGAAGGCGAGCGTTCGCCCGGCGTTGATAAATCCCAGCGGCAATTCAACACCGGAATGGTCATCGTCGTTCAACATGGCAACAAACCGAGTAGCGAACTGGTCGAACGAGCAACGGGGATTCGCAGGCAGTGGATTGACTATTTCTCAGTCACAACCGGGCGCCGCGCTTCCATGACCGCAAATCCCGACTGAGGCCTGGCACCTGAGATTCCTTTTGCCGGTTCTCCCGGACTTCCCAAGTTGCGCGCTCTTCAAGAACGGCGACGCGAACGGAGTGTGCGGGCAAGCTGTGATAGTGTAAACGGTTACAGAATTCTTACATTGCTCCCGCATTTATAACGAAAGCTGATGAAATCGAAACGTTCCGAACCCATGAATTTGGACGCGGTGGCGAAAAGGGCGGGTGTTTCGACCGCCACCGTGTCGCGTGTGCTCAATGATCTAAAGGTCGTAAGGAGTTCCACGCGCGCCAGAGTGCTAAAGGCTGCCGGAGAGCTCAACTATCATCCCAACTTGCATGCGCGTTCGCTAGCAAGAGGCAAGAGCCGCACATTGGGAATTCTTGTTTCCAATATGGAGAATCCTTTTTTCTTCGACATTTACCGCGCGCTCGAATCAGCGGCGCACGCCCGCGGTTACGAAGTGGTCGTTGCGAACACGGATTACCGTTCCGAGCAGCTTGTCTCCAGCGTGCGCCTGATGATCGGCTGGAGGGTCGCCGGTCTCGCGGCAATCGTCTCCGAGATGGATGCGAATCTAATGCAAGCTCTCAACGACAGCAGAATCCCCATTGTCTTTTACGACGTCGGAACGCCACGAAAAAACATCACCAATGTCAGAGTGGACTACAGGAAAGGGATGAAGAAAATCGCCGGGTATCTTCACTCTCTTGGCCACACGCGCATGGCCTTTGTCGGACATCATTCCACTCTCGGCCCGATCAGCGAACGGCGAAAGACGTTTCTGGAAACCATTGCTCGCTTCACTCCCGGGACGGAAGGCCAAATCGTTGCCGGGGCCGATGGTTTGGAAGGGGGCCGTCAGGCTGCACGCGAATTGCTGGCGTCAAATTTCCATCCGACGGCCATCCTCTGTGTAAATGACTTCATGGCCGTAGGCGTTCTGAGGGAGCTTCGCGATCAGGGGATACGCGTGCCAAACGATATTTCCGTGACGGGCTTCGATAACATCAAGCTTGCGGAGTTCTGCTCTCCCGCCCTTACAACTGTCCACATTCCGCGCGAGCAGATTGGCCAGACCATTTTTGAGAACCTGCTTCCCGACTCAAAACGGGATCAGATGTCAGGGCGCGAAATTCTCATCGACCCCGAGCTCGTAGTTCGCGAATCCACGGGGCTCGCGCGGAAAACCCAAAACTCGGCTGGCGGCAAGGAAAAAAGTCTCGCTGGACGATCGGCGAACTCTTAGCGTGCGCTGCGTTTCCCACATCAACGATGATTCTCATTCCTGGCCAAGCGCTCTCTGCTTGTGCGCGCCCGGCTGAAAATGCCATCGGACATCTCCAGACGAGAACTGTTGAAATATCTTGGCGTAGGCCTGGCGACCAGCGCCCGCGGTTTCTCGGGCGTCCCACGCGCGCCCCTGGTTAGATTCACCGATGTCGCACGTACGGCGGGCCTTTCTTTTGTTCATGACGATGCGGCTTCGGTTGAAAAGTATCTGATTGAAACGATGGGTTCTGGTTGTGGGTGGATCGATTACGACCAGAATGGTTTGCCGGATATCTATCTTGCGAATGGGGCCGCAACGCGCCTGTATACCCCGAGGCGGCCATTGCGGAGCGCCTTGTATAAGAACAACGGCGACGGTTCCTTTAGCGATGTTACGGAACGCGCCGGGGTTGGTGCTGAAGGCTTGTTTGGTATGGGCGTTGCGGTCGGCGACTACGACAACGACGGATTCCCGGACCTCTTCGTGCTCGGCTACGGAAGATGCATCCTCTATCACAACAACGGGGATGGCACATTTTCCGACGTGACATCGAAGGCTGGAGTAGGAAACGTCGGCAAGTGGGGTTCCAGCGCCGCGTGGTTCGATTACGACAACGACGGCAAATTGGACTTGGTGATTGCCAACTACGTCGACTGGTCGCCTGAAAACAATTTCTACTGCGGCGGCAAAGGTCCCGGACTGAGGAGTTATTGCCATCCGGACGTTTATCATGGCCAGCCGCCAACCCTGTACCATAACAACGGCGATGGCACCTTCACCGACGCTAGCGACAGCTCCGGACTCGGGCAGAAACCGGGCAACGGCCTCGGCGTAGTCACCTTCGACTACGATGACGACGGCTGGCAGGACATTTTCATCGCCAACGACTCCATGCCGAACTTCTTGTTCCGCAACAATCGCGACGGCACTTTTCGCGAGGTCGCTTATTCGGCGGGAGTAGCCGTGGGCATCGACGGCCAATTCGAAGCCGGCATGGGCACGGATGCCGCCGATACAACCGGTAGCGGGCGCCTCGACCTGGTAGTGACGCATCTCGATCAACAATTATCGCGGCTATACCGCAACCTCGGTGAGGGTGTGTTTGAAGATGCTACCTATCGCTCGAAACTTTCCTATGCCACGTTTCACATGAGCGGCTTCGGCGCGCGTTTCATGGATTACGACAACGATGGCCAGCGCGATCTCTTCATGGCTAACGGGCACGTTCTCGACAACATCCAGCTGTATCACGCGGAAACTCGCTACGCTGAACCCAAGCTTATGTTCCGCAACGCCGGTGCGGGAATCCTCGAAAACGTCAGCGATCAGCTTGGACCAGACTTTCTACAGCCACGCGTCAGCCGCGGCGCCGCCATCTGTGATTTTGACAATGACGGCGATCTGGACATTCTTGTCAGCAACAATGGCCAGCCGCCGCAACTCCTGCGTAACGACGGCGGGAATTCGAATCACTGGTTACAACTTTTACTTATCGGCACGCGTTCGAATCGCGATGCCGTCGGCGCCCGCGTGAAGGTGACTGCGGGAGACTTAGTCCTCTACGAGCAAAGAAAAGGAGGCATGAGCTACCAATCCGCGCAGGATCCGCGCCTTCATTTCGGGCTCGGCCACCGTTCCCTCGTCGATCAAATCGAAATCAAGTGGCCCAGCGGCGAGCTGACCAAACTCGCGAACCTGAAGGCCGATCAGATTCTTGCCATCGAAGAAGGCAAAGGCTTGGTTCAACGCCCGTTCCCTCGTGTTCCTGCCAGGAAGGCTTGAGCGGAATATCCTAATCGAGAGGTCTTCTAGCAATCCCCTGCTCACGGTTTTTGGGCAGCTCGGCTCTCTCCCGATGCGCCTGGAATCGCCTTGTTGTCGCCAGGAGCCATCCGGATTTTTTGGGCCTGCTCCTGATTCAGCCTGGCAAGGATCGTCAGCATTGCTTCTGCTTGATCCTGCCTCCCAGCCTTCCGGTACGATGCCGCGAGAAGTGAGTACACCCCGGTGTTCTCTGGACTGAGCCGTCGTCCAGTTTCCAGATGTTCGATCGCAGCGTTCAACCGGCCATCCAAAAGTTCCACATGACCGAGTGCTATTTGTGAGCTTGCGTAGTCCGGCCGCGCCATAACCGATTTTTCAAGCGCGTTCTGCGCTTCCGCAAATTCCGGTTGTCCAGGGCTAGCGCCACCACGGATGAGCGCTTCGCCCAAAATCGCTAGCAATTGATAGTCCTGCTTGCCCGCGGCGATGGCACTTCGCGAAACCCGAACCGCTTCGGCAAGGTTTCCTGCAAGCAGATTCTCTTGCGCTTCGGCGAGATACGCGATTTCGGAGTGGGGAGCCAGCTGCACCGCCCGCACGAAATCCGGTTTCGCGCCGTCAAGATCATCGAGCACCGAGAGCAAATAGCCGCGCTCGTAATGCAGCCGGGCGGAACCGGGGAGATGCTGGAGGCCAAGTTCGATCACGCGAAGACTTTGCACGTCTTCTTGGCGTTTCAGGAAAGCATCTGCAACAAACAAATAGAGTTTTTCATCCTTCGGCGCGAAGGCTGCCGCTCGTTGCAGCGCTTCAAAGGCCTTGTCCGCCTTACCCTTCCCCGCATACGCTTGCGCAAGCAGGTTTTCGACCCCAGCGCCGTCATGCGAACTAACCTGCAGCGCCGTCAAAACTGGAATGGCTTTCTCGAACTCGCCGGTCCCGATATAGCAGAGCGCAAGATTGAAATCCACCGCGTATTCATCGGAGACGCGGCCTCTTGCGGCGAGAAAATGCGGGATCGCTTCGGCAAAAGAGGCGCTTCGAGTTAAGGTGATCCCCAGCTGCAGTTCGTTCTCCGCTTGCCCTGTCGCTTCCGGCGTTTGCGATTGAACGGGCAGCCACGACCCTACAACGAGCAAGATCGTTGCCAGCTGTCCTATTCGAAAACCGCGCGCGTTCCACCGGTACCCGTGCACGTGCAATCCTTATCTCCAGCGACCCTGGCCTTCCTCAATCGTAATGTAGCGATCGATAGGAAGCTCCGTGAATCGCTCCGTTTTCCCGCTTGGATTCGGCCACTTTACTTCCAGCCAATCGATCTTCGTTCGTGGCCCCAATCCCAGTACCATCCGCGGGTCATGCGAGGAGAGGTAGCTGCCCCCGCCTACTTTCCACTGGTGCCGCACAAGATCGCCAGACTGATAACTCAGCTTTGCGCCAACACCATCTATATTCGCTTTGCGCCCTATCAACTTCACACCAAGCCAATGGCTTCGCCTTCCCGCATTGTTGCGCAGAAGCACGGGCGCCCCGTCATTCTGCGCCACCAAAACGTCCACCGCACCATCGTTGTCAAAATCTCCCAGAGCCAGCCCGCGCGCGGCAAAGTTCTTCGAAAAAGCGAGACCACTCTCCGGGCTCACATTCCTGAAGCTCCCGCCAAGATTCCGGAACAGCAACATCGGCTCGCGATAGGTCACGTCCTGCATTCGATTTTCCACCATCAGGTCAGGATGCCCATTCCCAAGGAGAAGATCCAGATTCCCATCATTGTCATAGTCAAAGAATTTCAGTCCCCACCCACTCAACAGTCGCGTCGAGGAACCAATCCCACTCGCTACTGTCGCGTCGGTGAAACTCTCGTCCTTCGCATTGCGGTACAGCGCGAAAGATTCGTGATCCACGTTGGCGACAAACAGATCAAGCCAGCCATCCTGATCGTAATCCCCAGCATCGACTCCCATACCCGATCGTGCTAGTCCAAAGGAACCGTATCCCACGCCTGCCAGAGTCCCGATCTCCTCAAATTTTCCTTTGCCCCGGTTGGCAAACAGAAAATTTGGCACGGTGTCGTTCCCGACGAAGAGATCCATCCAACCATCGTTATTGATATCCGCCGCCACGACGCCCCAGGCTTTGGCTAAAGATTTGACAATCCCGGATTCTTTGCTCACATCCGTAAAAGTCCCGTCGCCATTGTTGTGGAACAGCCAGCAAGGAGCGGGAAGATAGACGTTCGGCTTGCAATACCAGCGCCGGTTCGAAGCTCCATACCCGCAATAAATATTCTTCGACTTGTCGAACTCCACGAAGCGGCATACAAACAAATCCAGAAGCCCATCGTTATCGTAGTCGAACCAAACCGCGCTCGTAGCCCATCCTGGCGCAGCGACACCGGCTTTCGCGGTGACATCGGTAAACGTTCCGTCGCCATTGTTGTGATAGAGGATGCTCCGCGGATACTGCGTCACATAGAGGTCTGGCAACCCGTCACGATCGTAATCGCCAACAGCTGCGCCCATCCCGTAGGCATTCCCGGCAACTCCGGCCTTCAGCGTCACGTCCGTAAACGTTCCGTCGTGATTGTTGCGGTAAAGCGCATTGCGCAGTGGCGCGGCGGGCTGATAAAAATCGCAAGCTCCGCTGTTTACAAGATAAATGTCCATCCATCCATCACTGTCGTAATCGAAGAAAGCGCAGCCCGGCCCCACGGTCTCGGGCATATACATTTCAGGCGACTGGCCGCTCACATGTGCCCAGGAAATGCCGCTGACAGAAGGCGGGACTTCTTCAAACGCAGGTGCGCCATCGTTCAAAGTGAACGCAGCAAAGCCGGGCGCCATTCGACCGTGAGAGGCCTCCAGCCCTGACCAACCCAAAAGTTGAAGTATGCGCCGTCGAGAGAGCATCTAGTTCAGTCGTATGCGTTCGGATTCTCAAACCGGCGAGAGGACAGATCCACTTAAGGCCGGCTCCCGCTTGGCGTCTTCTCCACAATCTGTCGCTGGATCGCCATCTCTCGGGTAGCATCCTCTTTCCGGCCCGTACGCGCGTAGGCAATGGAAAGCTGGTAATGCCCGGCAGGATCGGCAGGCAGCATCTTCGCGTAGCGTTCGAGTGGGATAACGGCTTCAGAATAACGTTCGGCGGAGTTCAGCGACATACCCAGAGCCAGGAACGCCTCGGCAAACGCAGGATCCAATTTGCTAGCACTCGTGAAACGCGGGATGGCTTCGTCCCACTGTCCCGCGCGGCGGGCGATTTCCCCCAACGAGAACTCCGCGGCGGCATTGGCCGGATCGAGTTTGAGTTCTTCTTCAAACTCCGTCCTTGCCTCTTCCGTATTAGCGGGGGACTCCGATTTGGACAGCGCGACGCGGCCAAGCCGGAAATGAATTCCGGGGACGTTGGGATTTTGCTCAAGGATCTTCTTGTACTCGGCGGTCGCGTCCTCCCACCTGTTCTGCGATTCCATCGCTTCGGCTTCCAGTTCGAGCGCCTGATAGGAAGAAGGCGCAGTCGCAGCGAGCTCCTGCGAAGCGCGCGAGGCGAGCTCTCCATAGTAGTGCGTGG
This sequence comes from Acidobacteriota bacterium, assembly GCA_013289955.1. Lineage (GTDB taxonomy): Bacteria > Acidobacteriota > Terriglobia > Acidiferrales > UBA7541 > Acidiferrum. Next base: position 267,255 of record JABCYZ010000004.1, on the reverse strand, counting down.
TGATATAGAGGACTTCCGGATCGTGGGGGAATTCGCGATTCAGAAGAAAAAGAGTTGCGACCGCGGTCTCCGCTTGTCCGAGGCTCATGGCACAGCGGGCTGTGGCCATCGCGGCCCGGTACTTCAGGTCTTTGTCCGGAATGTGTCCCGCAGACCTCTTTAGAACCGGCAAAGCCTCCTGGCACCGGCCTTTGGCGGCGAGGTCGATCGCCTGCTCGACAGTCGAACCAGCGCCAGGGGCTCCCACCGGCCGAGTCTGGCCAGTAGCAATTGTTGCCGCAACCATGACACCGACAGAAATCACAAACGCGCTCTGAAGGAATTTAGACATGATTAGAGAAGAGAGAGAAAGACTCCATCGAATGCAGTATAACGCCATCGGAAGACCTCCGTCGCCGAACGCTGAAAGCTGATGGGCAGGAAGGCCACGAGGTCACTGATGCAAAAAGAAAAGAAGGCATTCACCGCAATCCCCGGGGTGTGGGGGAAAGGTTGCTGGGTGAATGCCTCCACCAGTCGGATAAAACAACCTCGCCTGGATTTAGAACGAAATGTTGGCGCGCAATTCAATCACGCGCGCGCTGTTATTGTTGTTGGTGGCAACGTTGGTGAAGTTCAGCAATCCAGCCTGGCCGAATCCCGAGCTTTGTACGTTAGTACTGCCGAAATAAAAGGGGCCCTGTCCAGGCGTCGTATAGTTGGGGTGGTTGAAGAGATTCAAGAACTCAGCTTGAAGAGTGAATTTGAATCGTTCGTTGATAGAAATGGCTTTCGTGAGAGACGTATCGTCGTTCCATACATGGACCCCATAAAGCCAAGGGTTAATGCCGAGCGTGCCAGGAGTTGTGTTCTGGCAGACACCGACGAGGACGCTGTTGCAGTTTCCAGAGGGAACACCCGCCAGCAGCTTCGGGTTAATCACGTCGATGTATGGACCAGAAGTGTGATAAATGCCTACTGCGTTCTGCAGCTGGGCTTTTGTAATCCCGTCCAGAACCAACCCGCCATCCCCGTAGTCATTGAAGGTGCCGTAACCCCCGAACAACTGGAACGGTAGTCCGGTTTGGAAAGTTACGATTGTTCCCAGGCTCCATCCGCTGACGAGTTTGTCGGCCACTCCCTGGCTTGTGCCGAACAATGCCTTGCCGTGGCCGAAAGGCAGATCATAAGTGCCGCTGGCGTGGACGACGTGGCGAAGGTCAAAGGCGGTGGGACCATAACTGTCGCGCAGGTTGCGAATGGTGAATTCGGTGACGGTGCCGAGCCATTGATTGTCGGGCTGAAGACCCAGGGTGTGGCTCCAAGTGTAGTTGACGTCGAACTGCATGCCATGCCACTGGCGCTGGCGGAAGTCGACTTGTAGTGCTTGGTAGTTGCCGTAGCCGCCGGCTTGCATCCAGCTGACCGTTGACCCGGGACCACCATCGGCCAAAGGATTGGCTTGGAAGAAGTTCAACGGGTAGGCTCCTGGCGATGAGTAGCCGTATTGCGAGGCGCACGGAGAGAGAGAGGAGCCCACCAAGTTGCAGATATAGGGCACAGTGCCGAAAGGATTGGCGAGAGTCGCGGCCAGGCTACCGGCAGCACCTTGATTCAGATCGAGAAGGAATTGCCCGTTTGTGTAGTCAGCACCCGGAGTGCATCCGGAGGCGCCTGGCGGACAGGCGAACGCGGCATCAAAGATCGGGAGAGACACCTGGCCGGGCAATCCCTGATTCTGGAAGCTGGGATTGGCGGCGCAGGCGGCGTTGGCCATGCAGCTTTTCAGGTTTTGTTGGGCGGCTGTGAACTGCTTTAGGAAGCCGTTTTCGAAAATGTTTACCTCATTAGGATTGACCTGGATCCATTGATGGACGCTGCGATGGCCGAGGTAACGGACTTCGAGGACGTTACTGTGACCGAGTTGACGCTGGATGCCGAGGTTCCACTCCTGAACGTACGGCTGATTGATGTGCGGATCGAAACCAGCGCCGCCCCAGCCGTAGTTCCAAGTGAAGGTAGACTGCGGAATGCTTGCGGCATATGCCGCAGGCGAGTATGCATATTGCGATGGGCTGATGGTATCTCCGAGGGTGAGGCTACCGGGCGCAAACGTGCCCGTCCCTCCACCATTGGCCGGTTCTAGGGAAAAGTATTGGAAGAAAGCCATGCCGTGGTTTGAAGCGTTATTCCAAAAATATTGATAAGGCTCTGTGAAACGCTTGATGTCAAACCCGGCGCGAATTACGGTGTTGCTTCCTCCGAAAAGCTTCGAAAGGATGCCTTCGGAATAACTTGGATTCCAAGCTAAGCCAATCGTAGGTTGGGGAGTTACGTTCCAAGGAGCGTACTGGTGGCTGGTAGCTACGTAGGCCGGATCCATATCGCCGCTTAGAGTTCCTGGTTTAAAGATGTTTCCGATGCCCGAAGGACCGTAGATGTCGGCCAAAGAGGCACCATGATAGGCGCTGGTCAGATCGTGATCATCGCCGATGAAGTCCCAACGCAGGCCGTAGTTGGCGGTTAGATGGGGAGTGATGCGGTACGAGTCCTGGAGATAAAGGCCCCAGCCCTTTTGAAGTTCGTCGAGGTTATAAGCCGATCCCGGCTTGGTGGCATATTGGCCGGATTGTGCGCTATATGGAAATCCGCTGCCAATAGGCGTGACCGCGGAGATCCGGCCGACAAGACTCGCGTAGAGATTTTCGGCTTCGCTTCTATCCGCCGAAGCCGCGCTGGCAAAGTAGCTGTTGAAATCGTTCAGAGCAGGATCGCCGTTCGCGAGCCCTAATGTGATGTTGGGAATACCGTCGGGAGGATTCCAATAGTGATCCTGCTCGCGATAAAAGTCGAAGCCGAAGGTGATGGTGTGGACCCCGTGGACCCACGCGGCGTTGTCGGCGACGTTGATAATCGGATAATAGGTGGAGACAGGGAGATTGAAGGCCTGCCCGGAACAGTTTCCGTGAGCGGAGGTGCAAATGGGCCAGCTCACCTGGGGGAGTGTGTCCCAGGTAGCCTGTACGCCCTGGGCGTACCAGAAGGCGTTGTAATAATAGCCGCCGCGGAGTTGATTGATGAGATTAGGAGTAATCGTCCAGTTCAATCCGAGAGAGGTTATGTAGTTATTGGATTTGAAAGAGCCGGCCTGATTTGAGAAATCAGGGCCGGGAAAAATTGGAGCGGAGTAGCCCGGCTGGCTGACTTTGGTCTCCTCGAGAGAGAAATCCAGGCGCAGTTTCTGGTTAATGTTGTAGTCGATGCGCACGGCCGGATAATAGCGGGTGATAGGAGAAGGCACCAGCCAAGAGAGTGTTTCGAGGTTGGGATCGCCAGAGCCATTCGGGCCGACGCTCACCGTTCCCATGGCGACGGCCTTGTTGATCAAAGCCTGTTCGGCGGCAATCTGCGAATTCACCGCGGCGGGAAGACTGTTGGGCGACGCAACTTGCGAGAATAGATTTACGGTCTGACCTGCTTGCGCGCCCTGCGTGTATGTAAAGATTCCCTGCTGTGCCGCAGTAGAGAGGAATTCATTGCTGGTCGTGTATCCACCGGGTTGCTTGGCCATAGCGAAGGACCCGAAGAAAAAGAGCTTGTCCTTGATAATGTGGCCGCCAGCGCTGCCGCCAAAATCATTCAAGATGATCGGGTTCCTGGGCTGACCGGTCGCATTGTTGAACCAGCTGTTGGCATTGAGAGCGGTGTTGCGAAAATCATCGAAGACTCTTCCGTGGAGTTCGTTGGTCCCGCGGCGAGTCACAAAATTCACCTGCATGGAAGCAGTGCCCATGCCTTGATTTAGATCCGTCTGGCCGGTCTGGACGGTCATTTCCTGCAAGTCTTCCAGGCGAGCTTCCAATCCCGGCTGGGTGTTCCCTGAGAATTTCATACGGCTCGAGGAAGCCATGACGCCATCAATGTTATTGCCTTGGGCGATCAACGGGAGCCCATTCCATGTGCCACTGCCCGGAGTTCCTGTGAAGCCAGGCGACAGAAAAGCCAGCGCGCTGATGTCCCGGCCCTGCAGCGGCAGGTCCTCAATTTCCTTCATATCCAGTGTCGACGAGATGGCATTCGAGGTCGTTTCGGCCAGTGGAGAGCTGCTCTCCGACACTATGACTTTCTCCGTCGCCACTCCGACCTTGAGCTTAACTCTGACGTCCGTCACTCGGTTTCCTTGCACTATGATGGAGTCCAGAACGGCTGTCTGAAAGCCAGTCTTTGAAACCGTTAGCCTGTAGGTCCCCAGCGGCAGAGCTACGAATTCATAGCTTCCTACCTGCTGTGTTTCCGCAGTGCGAGCTTCGTTTGTGGCAATGTCCATAAGTTCCAGATGCGCTGCCTGGACAGTGCCTTCACTGGGATCTAGCACCAATACCGAGACAGTTCCCTGCGAGCTCATTTGTGCCAGTGAAGTGCGGGCTCCCACGGTGAACAGGCAAGCGAAGACCACCAGAAAACAGAGACAACGAACAGATAGGATTTTGCAAAGAGCCATAAACCCCTCCTTTGCCGCGAGGCAAAGCGTGAAGACTGGCGATTCGGATGTAAAACACCCCAAAGCTGGATTGGATATAATATATACAATAGACAGTGTCAACGCTTTTCTGCAATCGCTTGCATTTTCCTTCTCCTTGCCAAATCGGGGGGCCAGCAGCGGATTCTTGCCCGAAGTTGAAATCGCCGGCAACTTCTTATCGGCACGCCAGGTCCAGAGATTTGTCGATTCTAGTGGTTCAATGCAGGTGATTCGAGGCAGAGATCCGCTGGATGACCACTGCGGTGCCGGAAACACCAACGGGCACGCGGAGTTGCCACTCTTCCCCGTTGTGAACTGTCAGTCTGTGAGGCGGATGCTGTTGCGTTGTCGCCTCATAGATCCCCGGAGGCAAACCTGAAACCCGAACCACGGTGTCGTGGCTTGCAGCGGCGCGATTCTCGAGCGTGAATCGGATTGTCGTCAGCGCGTCGTCGAACGAAACCTGCTTGCCCACTGCGAAGCCGTCGCGATCCAGAAGAATATGCAAGCGCTGCGTTCCGCGCACGATATGAAAGCGCGCGCGCAAGCCGTCCTTGGGAATAATATGCGTTAGATTTTTCTCGTGGGAAATGTCGCCACCATAGGCAAATAATCCAAAAATCGGATCATCGACGACAGTCGTTGCTGCAGAGCGCAAGGCTCCGCTATAACCAAGATCGATTTCGCCCGAATACCACCACGAACCGCGTCCCATTTCCTTATTGCCGAGCCAAGCGCGTCCCCAGGGTCTTGGCTCGAACCCGCCGCCCGCGCCTCCATCGTTGTTCTTGCCGGAATACCAATAGCCGAAGTTCGATTCCGGCGTGCCGGAATTCAGGAGCGCCCAGGAACTTAGGAAGGAGGCATAGCCGAGCCGCAGGTATGGGATGGGATCTCGAGCGAAATATAGGCCGTAATCGGAGACAGCCCAGCCGCCCATCTGCGCCATGTAGCTGAGGGTGTAGTTGGATGGACCTCCGCCGCGATAGTCGCTGCCGAGGTAGTAGTAGGCGGTTTCGAGCCAGCCCCGGCAGGCGAGATTGAGCTTCATTTGCTCGTTGAGGAAAGAAACAGCGTCCTCGTATTTTACCGTTCGGTTGAATTCATCGGCCGATTCTCCTGAGGCCGGCATCTCCCCGGGAGCCAGGACGTGAGCCATCGCATACTTGGCAAGAGCATGCGTGGACTCAAATCCGGTGGAATCAAAGGGATACTCCGAACCGAAGAGATACGGATGATCGTTGACGAAATGCTTGACCTTTTTTTCCCAGGCGGTTTTGAGCCAGTCAGCCTCTTCCTTGTGACCATTTTCGTACAGGGCGCCGATCAGGTCGGGAATCGCGACCTCGTTATAGGTTCCTGTCTCATACGCCGACCACTTCACAATCTCCAGTGGAACGGTGAAGAATGCTTTTGCGGTGCCGAAGGCGCGCTCGAGATAACCGTCTTTGTCGAGGTATTTCGTCATCGACGGGTAAAGCTTCGCGACCTGGTACATGTTGTAGTAGAGAAGGATTACGTGAGGGTAGTCATAGATTCTCCAGAGGTGCTTCTTACCGTCGGGATCGTCTTTGGGATTGTCGCGATTTACTTTCCAGTTTGGGATGCCGTAGATAGCATAGGGATACGGCTCTTTGTCCGTTTGTTGCAAGCCGCCCCAAACGAAGTTTTTAAGATAACTTTCGACGGCGTCAATCTCAGGCTGCGACGGATAGAAGATGTTCTTTCCTGCAATATAGGGTGCCTTGCCCAACGCGGGGTCATCGGAGGCAACGGCATATGACTGCAAGCCGTCTAGATCGTCGGGACTACGCAAAATCTCGTGTTTCATATCCCACTGAGAAAAAACAGCGTTGTACCACTTGGAAGGGTCTTTGACCTGTTCATGGGAGACGAGGAAGGATGCGCGCTTTTTGAAAAGTGTTTCGAGGGGCTCGGTGACGAAAAATTCGAGCGAGAGATACTGCGCGTCGCCGAACTCTACTTTCAAAAGATTTTCGCCCAGGCGCCTGAAGTGGACTTTGTAGACGTGTATATCCTTGCCTCGCTCTCCAACATATTGAATCTGGGTGGCTTCGGGATGCTCAGGCACAATTTCGCTAATCTTGTTGTGCGTGCGAAGGGAGAACATAGCGGTCAAATCGGCGGGAACCGTCATTCCGGGGACGACGTTGATGTCGAAGATTCCGGCATCGTAAAGGACATTCCTGACTGCGTTGTAGTCTTCGGCCCAGCGGAAACGGAATTGGTACGTCGCGGAGTCGCCCGATTGGCCGCCGGGCTTGAGCAGTAGTTTCGTATGCGGCAAACGCCAAGTGCCGGCTTTCGCGCCAAGCTCTTCGCCAGCTGCCGCTGAGTGGAGATAGTAAGCAACACCCCGTCCAAGACCCTGCGGCTCAAAGTATTCAAGGCCGCTGCCTGCGGCCGGGGTCATCACCAGGTAAGGGCCTTCCGTGTTTGTGCGCATCCAGAAAAGAAAGGAACCGTTCCCTGCAATTAAAGTATGTGGAATGAGACGCTTGGTGTAGGTCTCGGTCTTGTCCCAAACGTACTGCGTGTTGAACGGGATTGGGAGAGCGAGGTCGCCAATTTCGAGATCGCGCGTGGAGACGTTTTTAAGCGAAATGGTCCACAGCAGCACGTTGTCTTCGAGGAGGAATCTCTCGGTGGCTCGGAAGTCGCTGATTGGGTTGACCTTTCGACCCTCGCGATTGAGGCCCCACTTGAAGATGCCAGCCGTCGCACCGTCTTCGAGCTGAACTTCCAGGCGCACGGCCAAGGTTGTGACCGGTTCGAATTCAGCTTCATTGATCTGGTCGGCGGCTAGCGAATACCCGGCCCGAGGAGTTACTTCCCTCCAGTTGTCGCCATCCCGGTAGAGGAGGCGCCAGCTCTTCGGCAACTTGCCGGGGTTGGTGTCATCGTCGTGGAGGGCCCAATAGATTTGAACGGAATGGATTTGTTTAGGCTCGGGAAAATCGTACTGCGCCCATTCGGAGGTTCCTTTTCGGCCGTACCACACAAAACGCGGAATACCCTCGTCATGAGAATTTTCGGGCAGGGGTTGATCGATGATGGTCGAAAGCCCCTGCGAACGCACGGAGGCCGAAGGCCGGGCCAGGGAAACGAGCGTCGGCTCAAGTTCGCCGATCGTGAAGGTTGCGCCGTGGCGGGGCGAAAGATTCTGGGAAGCGGAGAAGGTCGCACCTGCCTTCTTCCATTCCTTTTCGCCCGCCCCGCGATAACGGATGACAAGATCACCGAGCGTGCGCCCCCGGGCGATATAGTCCGTATCGTACTTGTCCTGAACATGTTTGAGGCTCGTGACGCCATAGGAAGAGTAGTTAAGTTGAAACTGCGAGTCGCTGAGGGATTGTGCACGAGCCTCTCCGGCGAACAAGAAGACAGTGGAGAGGGCGAGGGCGGGGACGAGACGCAACGAAGGTCCTCCGGAAGATGAGACGACAGAAGTAAGCGCTTGCAATGTAGCACGGTGTATATATTATGCAAATGAAATGATGCTTGTTTTATGCTCCGCAAACCTGGGCGTCTGCTGGACACTTACCCGGCCTGACCGCCCCGTTTTTAGAAACTGCAGCGCAACCATGGCAAGGACGAGGATGTCGAGATGATTCCAAGCGGGTGCATCGCTCATTCAAGAGCCAGAAGGCTAGCTGGTCTTGCCATTCTGTGGATGGCTTCCGGACTGGTATGGGTTGGGCTAGCACAAGGTCAGGGGAAGAAAGCGCCGCCGACTCCAGGGCCGATGCTTGAGCAGGGGTACATGAACATTGACACGCCTCGCTTCTCGCTGCGGCTGGTGCGATCTTCGCAGACCATAGCGGCCCTCAAGCCTAAGGGGGCTGGAGACTTCGATTTCACCCCAGGCGATATGCTGATCGAGCGGTCCAAAGACGGGTACTACCATCTGGGAGACATCGACCTGCGATTGCGGACGGGCAATTCAGTCGAATGGAGAAATTATTCGACCGCCCTGGCACGGACTCCGGTCACCGCGCTTCCAACGCCGACCGAGATACTCGCTGCGGCTGATCTGGCGCCGACGCTTCCGTCCGACATTCCCCTACAAATTATTCGGACCTGGGGGCTGGCAGGAAGCACTCTCGTTTTGCGGTTTACCTTGAAGAACAAAACGGCGCAACCCGTGGAGATTGGGGCGCTGGGCATCCCCATGATTTTTAACAATGTGTTGAACGATCGATCGCTCGAGCAGGCACATTCGATTTGCTCGTTTTACGACCCTTACATAGGTGAAGACGCCGGTTATCTACAAGTGACGCGTTTGAACGGGCATGGGCCGGCGTTGCTGGTCCTTCCGGTTGGCAAGACTCCGTTTGAGGCGTACAACCCGATTCTCGATGAGCGGCGCTCAACGGCCGCTCAGATTTTTCGCGACCCGACGCCGCGAGGGATAACGTTTGAAGGATTCTATGAGTGGATGGTGCATTCCGCTGCCTACGCGGAGAACGAATGGAAAAAGGCGCTGCCGTGGAACCCGCCAACACAGACGACTCTGGCGCCCGGCGAATCGAAGACATACGGAGTGAAGTTTGTTACGGCGGATTCGATTCGAAACATTGAAAAGACCCTCGCAGAGAATGCTCGTCCGGTAGCGGTCGGAATCCCCGGTTATGTTTTGCCGATGGACCTCGATGCCAGGCTGTTTTTAAAGTATCCGCAAGCGGTGAAATCGATGACGGTCGAACCTCCTGGAGCGATGACGATCCAAAAGATTGCGAGGACAGCGGGAGCATGGAAGAACTATTCGGTACAAGGAAAGCTGTGGGGACGCGCGCGATTAACTGTTACCTACAGGGACGGTTTGGTGGAAACCATTCACTATTTTGTGACCAGGCCGGAAGTGCAGGCGCTCGCCGACGTGGGCCGTTTTCTCACGACGAAACAGTGGTTCACAGATACCAACGATCCGTTTCATCGCGCACCCTCGATCATGACCTACGACCGGGAGGCAAACGAAATCGTGATGCAAGACAGCCGCGCGTGGATTGCGGGGCTTGGGGACGAAGGAGGCGGAGGCGCATGGATAGCGACGATCATGAAAGAGCTCGGCGAACCAAATAAGGAGGAACTGGGCAAGTTTCAGGAATTTGTGGATGGCGTGCTGTGGGGCGGCTTGCAGTACAAGGACGGCCCGAAGAAATTCGGGGTGCGGAAGAGTCTCTTCTACTACCAGCCGGATCAGATGCCCGCGGGTTTCTATCGAAAGGATTTCGATTGGAGTTCGTGGACGAGCTGGGACAAGGCGCATTCGGAGCGAGTGGACCGGTCCTTCGATTATCCCCACGTGGTTGCCGCCGACTGGGTCCTCTACCGGCTCGCGCGCAATTACGATGGTTTAGTTAGGAATCATCCGTGGGATTGGTATCTGACCAATGCATATGAAACGTCGGTTGCGATGTTGAATTTTGCGCCGGAATACGCGGTGTTTGGGCAAATGGAAGGAGACATCTTTCTTCAACTGCTGGCAGATCTGCGGCAGGAAGGCATGCACGTACAGGCGGACGACCTGGAAGCGAAGATGCGTGTGCGGGCTGATCGATGGAAGGCCGAAGCGTACCCGTTCGGTAGCGAAATGCCTTGGGACTCGACGGGGCAAGAAGAGGTTTACGCTTGGATGAAATATTTTGGCTACCAGGAAAAGGCGGATGTGACTTTGGACGCCATCCTTGGCTACGATCCGGCGATTCCGCACTGGGGATACAACGGAAGCGCAAGGCGGTATTGGGACTTTATTTTCGCTGGCAAGTTTCGGCGCCTCGAACGGCAGTTGCATCACTATGGATCGAGCCTGAACGCGATCCCTTTGCTGGCAGAATACCGCGAACATCCGGATGACTTTTATTTGCTTCGCGTGGGGTATGCCGGCACGATGGGGACTATTTCGGACATTGATCAGGAAGGATTTCTTGCGCCGGCGTTTCATGCGTTTCCGGACGCGTTGAAACCGGACGGGATTACGGGAGACGACGGGCCGAACCTCTTTGGACATGCATGGAATACGGCGACTTATATTGTGCATCACCCGGAATTCGGGTGGGTGGCATTCGGAGGAAACACACACCTTGATGGGGATATCGTAAAGGTCAGACCTCTGGATTCGTTCCGCATGCGCGTTTATGTCGCATCGGCGGGAGTTTGGCTGACGCTCGAGGCGGGACAATTCCAGGAGATCGAAGTGAATGCGAAGACGGGCGCGATGCGGCTGGGATTTTCGGCCGCCACGGAATTTCTGCATTCTGCGCGGCTGCGAATCGAACAACCGGCAAGCATGGGCGGGGCGGCGAAATATCGGCCAGCGAAATCCATGCAGCAGGAGCGCGGGGCATATGTAATTCCGCTCGGCAAGGGGATAACGTGGGTGGATCTCAGCGCGAATCCATAGCGAGGCGTTTAGCTGACATGGCGACCGTCACCTGCACAAAATCAACGCCTATTCCGCGGCAGTCTCTTTCCGCAGCGGTTACCGAGCGCCTCCGGGACAAGATTCTCAGCGGCGAGCTGCGCGAAGGCGAGCAGCTTCGCCAGGACGCGATTGCCGCTGAATTTCAGATTAGCCGTATCCCCGTGCGTGAAGCTCTCAGCCATTTGGCGGCCGAAGGACTCATCACCATCGTTGCCAACCGTGGCGCGGTTGTTTCCGCCCTTTCGCCGGACGAAATCATGCAGATGTTCGAGACGCGCGCGGTGCTGGAATGCTACATGCTTCGCTGCGCCATTCCGAATATGAAGGAAGAAGATTTCCAGAGCGCGGAAGATATTCTTGGGCATTACGAGGAATCTCTCGAGAAAGACTCGGAAGTGAAGTCGTGGGGCCAGTGGAACTGGAGTTTTCATTCCGCGCTGTATGCTCCCGCGAATCGCCCGGTAATGCTGTCATTTCTGAAGACGCTGAACATCAATTGCGACCGGTACACTCGACTTCATCTGGTTTTTACGCGAGATTTGCATCGCGCCGGCAAGGCGCATCGCGATCTTCTCGACGCCTGCAAGACGAAGAATCCGGGGATAGCCGCCGTGGAGTTGTGGAAGCACATTACGGAAGCGGGCGAGTACTTGAAGGAATTCATTACGCGTCATCGCGAACAGCACCCCTGAACTGTCCGGGTGCCTTCTAGGAGGCTCTTGTGAGGAAGATTTTTTTGGTTCAAGCGCTGATGGTGTTGTCTTTGGCGGGGTATGCGCAGGCGCAGACCCCCAACGCTGCACAAGCCTCCGAAGAAAGAATTCTCAAAGTCCGGCCTTTGCCACTGAATAGCGTGAGGCTTACCGGGGGGCCGCTGAAAAACGCACAGGAGCTGGACGCTAAATATCTGCTCGAACTCGAGCCAGATCGGATGTTGGCCTATTTGCGGCAGCGCGCGGGACTGGAACCAAAGGGCAAACCGTATGGGGGATGGGATGGCGCGGGGAGACAACTCACCGGTCACATTGCCGGGCACTATTTATCCGCAGTGAGTCTCATGTGGGCGGCTACCGGGGATGAGCGGTTCAAGGAGCGCGCTGACTACATTGTGGGCGAATTGAAAACCATTCAGGATGCGCAGGGAGACGGCTACCTCGGCGCCCTGATGGACAATCAGGGCGCCGACGGGAAGATTCATTTTCAGGAATTATGCAAAGGCGTTATCCGGTCGGGCGGCTTCGATTTGAATGGCTTGTGGTCGCCGTGGTACGTCGAGCACAAGATCTTTGCGGGGTTGCGCGACGCCTACCGATTTACGGGCAACCGCACGGCGTTGGACGTGGAAATTAAGTTTGCCGGCTGGGTGGAGAGCATCGTCTCCAAGCTGGACGACGAGCAAACCCAGAAGATGCTGGCGACTGAATTTGGCGGAATGAACGAGGTGACGGCCGATCTCTACGCCGACACAGGCGATCCGCGCTGGCTGGCGCTCTCTGGAAAATTTGAGCACCGCGCCATCATCGATCCGCTTGCAGCGGGGCAGGACATTCTCGGCGGCAAACATGGCAACACGCAGGTGCCGAAAATGATTGGATCGCTATCGCGGTATATCTATACGGGCGATGAAACCGATCACAAAGCCGCGACATTTTTTTGGGACGAGATAGCGCTGCATCACAGCTTCGCCACCGGCGGGCACGGCAAGAATGAGTATCTCAGCCAGCCGGATAAGTTGAACAACATGATCGACGGACGCACGGCCGAGACCTGTGACGTATACAATATGATCAAAATGTCACGCACGCTTTTCTCCGTTGACCCGGAGATTCGCTATGCCGACTTCCACGAGCGAGCACTCTTCAACCACATTCTGGCGTCGCAAGATCCCGACGATGGGCGCGTTTGCTATATGGTTCCCGTCGGCCGTGGGGTACAGCACGAATACCAGGACAAGTTCGAGGACTTCACTTGCTGCGTGGGTAGCGGGATGGAGAGCCATGCGCTGCACGGATACGGGATTTACTACGAATCCGCGGACAAACTTTGGGTGAGCCTCTATGCGCCGTCGCGCGCGACTTGGGAGAAAGCAGGCGTGCAAATCGAGACGAACACGGATTTTCCTATGGGAGAAACCGCGTCTCTAAAGATCACACCGAAATCAGCGAAGAAATTCACCATGGCTTTGCGTCGGCCGTATTGGGCAGGGGCGGGATTCAGCGTGAAGGTGAATGGCCACGCGTTGAAGGATTTGCCGAAGCCGGATTCGTACGTCGAGATCACCCGGACCTGGAAAAAAGGAGACACGCTGGAGTTGGTTTTGCCGAAGACGCTGCGCAAGGAGCCTCTAGCCGACAACCCGGAGCGATTTGCGCTGATGTGGGGGCCGCTGGTGCTGGCTGGAGATCTCGGCCCAGAACGTCAGGAACAGGAACGACGAGCGCGGCGAAATGCAAGCGAAGAAGACTTCGCGCCGGTACTTGTGGCGGCTGCCGAGCCCGTCGAGAATTTTCTGAAACCTGTGGCAGGCAAGCCCGGAACGTTTGTGACTTCCGGTGTCGGCCTGACGCCGGACATTACATTTGTCCCTTTTTACCAACTGCCACGGCGGCGATACGCGATCTATTGGGACATGTTCACGCCTGAAGAGTGGAAACAAAAGTCGGAGGCTTTTGCCGCTCGGCAGGAAAAACAAAAGAAGCTTGAGGCGGCGACGGTAGCGTTTGCGCAACCGGGGCAAATGCAGACGGAACGAGACTTTAACCAGCAGGGAGAGGACACTTCACCTGTTCAATTGATGGAGCGCTATGGACGGCGGGGAAGCAAGTGGTTCTCCTTTGATCTCCCGGTCGACGCAGGCCACCCGATTGGTTTGGTGGTTACCTTCAGCAACGATGCGCGGCGGAAGGGCTCATTCGATATTTTGGTGGATGGAAAAAAGGTGGGAGAGCACACAACGGAAAGACGCAGTCCGGAACAAGACGTACAGTTCGTTGACGTGGAGTACGCGATCCCCGCCGAGTTGATCGAGGGCAGACAGAAGGTCACGGTGCGCTTCGAGGCTTCGAGCGGCAGTGATATTCCTGGCGTGTTTGGCATTCGCACAGTCCGCGCAGACCTGGCCCGTTAAGAGACAGGAAACGCCGTCACTTTTCGGCGCTCCAGGATTTCAGGAATGCTGCTCGCGATGGCGTGTGATGAATTCTTTCAGATACTCGCCAGCTTCGGTTATGTGTTTCCACAGAGCCTTGGAGGCCACCTCGGGATCTTTCGTCTTGCAGGCAGCAAAAAGCTCGCGATGCGCCCGGCCGGCCCGGTGGAGGTCACGGGTAAAGACGAGGTGAAGACGGGTGTAACGGTCACAGTTAATGTTCAGGGTCTTCAGAAAAGAGAGCATGAATGGACGATTGGCGGGGGCATAGAGGGCGGAATGAAAACTCCAGTTCCACTGGCCCCACGACTTCACTTCCGAGTCTTTCTCGAGAGATTCCTCGTAATGCCCAAGAATATCTTCCGCGCTCTGGAAATCTTCTTCCTTCATATTCGGAATGGCGCAGCGAAGCATGTAGCATTCCAGCACCGCGCGCGTTTCGAACATCTGCATGATCTCGTCGGGTGAAAGAGCTGAAACAACCGCGCCGCGATTGGCGACAATCGTGATAAGGCCTTCGGCCGCCAAATGGCTGAGAGCTTCACGCACGGGGATACGGCTAATCTGAAATTCAGTGGCAATTGCATCTTGGCGAAGCTGCTCGCCTTCCCGCAGCTCGCCGCTGAGAATTTTATCCCGGAGGCGCTCGACGACAGCAGCAGACAGAGACTGACGCCGGATGGGATCTGACTTTCTCGGGGGGATTTTCTCAATCGGTGCGCGAGGATTCGTTACCTTCATAGTTCTGGATTCACCAAACAGCTATCCGACTAGCAAGCGAGTCAAGAAGTAACGCTAAAGGCTACCGGATCCCACAAAGGCTGATGGTGGCCCGGAGCAGACCAAGCGCAATAGACCGCTCTGTGTACCTCGTTGAGACTATAAAATAAATGTTGAATTTACAACTCTCAGCGGGCGAACTTGCCGTCCACCATTCTCCAGATTCCCAGCGGGTTGGCGTCTTTCAGTTCGGCCGGCAGGGCGGAGTCCGGAAAATCCTGGTAGCAGACGGGACGGGCAAAGCGAAATATTGCCTGCGAGCCCACGGAAGTTGTGCGGCTGTCAGTGCTCGCGGGATAGGGTCCGCCGTGAATCATGGCGTGAGAGACTTCAACTCCGGTTGGGTATCCATTGAAAACGATGCGGCCGACCTTGTTTTGCAACAGATAGACCAGATCGGAAAATTCCCGCAGGTCTTCCTCGGTGCCGTGAATCGTCGCTGTGAGATGGCCGCTGAGACTTCGAGCGGCATCGAGAAGCTCTCGTTTGTTGGAGAAATGGACCAATACGCTCGAAGGACCAAATACTTCGGAACTCAAATCCGGACTTCTCAACAAGCCGGGAACGTCCGTTTGGAATGCCGCGACCCCTGCGAGGAAAGCATTGCCAGAAGCCGGTTGTTCGCCTTCAGCGACCAGAGCGAGATCACTACGACCCTTTCGACTTTGGATCTCGCGCTGGTATGAGTCTCGAATGCCAGAAGTCAAAAGCGTGAATTTCGGGGAACGGGCCACCTTGGCTTGAAACTCGGGCAAGAAATCCGCCGAAGAGTGCTGTGGAGGCAGAAAAACCAGGCCCGGTTTGGTGCAGAACTGCCCGCCTCCGAGCGTGAAAGAAGCGTGAAGCTGCGAGGCGATCTCTTTGCCTCTCAGAGCCATGGCGCCGGGAAGGATAAATACTGGATTCGTGCTGCCCATTTCGCCGTAGAAGGGGATGGGCTCCGGACGGCTGACCGCCAAGTCCATCAGGGCTCTTCCTGCCTTAATGGAGCCAGTGAAACCGACGGCTTTGACCAGAGGATGTTGCACCAGTTTCGCGCCAACCTCGTTTCCGGAATCGAATAGAAGACCGAATACGCCTTCGGCCAGTCCTTCTTCGCGAACGCATTCTCGAATAGCGCGTCCGACAAGTTCGCTCGTACCCGGATGTGCCGGATGTGCTTTGACGATCACCGGGTTTCCGGCAGCAAGCGCGGAAGCCGTATCACCGCCCGCGACCGAAAATGCGAGTGGAAAATTGCTGGCTCCGAAAACCACGACGGGTCCGAGGGGATGCAACATTGAGCGGATATCCGGTTTCGGCAATGGCTTGCGTTCCGAGTCCCCGTGGTCGATGCGTGCGGAAACCCAGGAACCTTCCTCGATAACGGACGCAAACAGCCTCAGCTGACTGCACGTGCGTGCCGTCTCGGATTTCAGGCGGGGTTCGGGAAGCGCGGTCTCCGCATGGGCGCGCGCCACAAGCAAATCGACCATCGACTCGAGGCGCGCAGCGATGCGATTGAGAAAGGACGCTCTCTCACGGCCTGCTAAGCGGGCATAACTCGAAAAAGCATCGCTGGCGGCCTTGGCGGCGCCCTCAACGTCTTCATGGCTCGCCGAATAAAAGGTGGCGTCGATTTTCTCGCCGCTGGCGGGATTCCACGCGCTGAAAGGACCCGTGGTCGATCGGGAGTCGTGAAAACCAATGAGAGACTTTCCAAGGATTTCCATTGAGGGCGTCCTCTTATTTCGCCGCTTGACGGAGATGGAGCTCCGTACTGGCTTTTCGTGGGCGCGTGCGGAGCGCCCGGTGGATGAGTTCCCTCGTCGCTTGCAGTTCTTCGCCGGTAAGCCGAAGCTTTGGCGGCCTGACGTCGGCATTCCCGACGCCGAATTCTTCCTGTACGAGTTTGATGAGCTGAACAAACTTCGGGACCGTATCTAGACGCAGCAAAGGCAGGAACCAGCGATACAGCTCGAACGCCTCTGAGGATTTCCCCCGGATGCCGTACTCGAAAAGATCCACGGATTCGCGCGGCAACGCGTTGGCCAAGCCGGCAATCCAGCCGACGGCTCCCACACCAATGCTTTCGAGAATAGCGTCGTCCACGCCAACGAGTATGGCGAGCCGATCATCGAGCAACGCGCGGATTGCCGAGACCCGGCGAACGTCGGCGCTCGATTCTTTCACCGCTTGGAAATTGGCGCGCTCAGCGGCAAGTTCACGGATCTGTTCGGGCAAAAAGTCCGTGCCGTAAGCGATAGGATTGTTGTAGAGCATCCCTGGGAGTGGTGTGGCTTCGAAGACTGCAGAAACGTGCGCCTTCATCTCTCGCCAATCGCCACGGTAGACGTAGGGCGGCAGGATCATCAGCCCGTCGCAACCGACAGCCTGGGCTTGCTTGGCGAGGCTCACGGATTCGGCTGTGGTGAGCGAGGAAATAGCCGCCACAACCGAACCTCGCCCCTTCAAGGCTTTGACGCAGGTACTCAGGACGGCAATCTTTTCGTCGAACGAGAGCGTCGCACCTTCGCCCAACGAACCCAGGGCGACAACTCCGGTACAGCCGTTTTCCACGAGCCACTGGCAGTGGTTCGTGATGAACGCGTGGTCTATCTGGGAACCATTCGCGAAACAGGTTGTGATTGCGGGAATAACCCCCTGCCACTTCATTGTGAACCTCCATGGCCTTGCGCCGGACTTGCTGGCGTCGAGATTGCTGCAAGACTCGAGCAACGCGCGGGAAATATCGGTGGACGCGAGGAGTCCATGGTCCATCCGAACAGAAATTCGGCAGCCGCGCCGCAGACGCGGCCCTGGCAAGGTCCCATGCCGCAGCGGGAGTGCAATTTAGCGGCGCGCCAGGTGGCGTGTTTTTGAGCGGCTTCAAAGGAGACATCTTCGCAGCGACAGAGCAGCGTGTCAGGTGTTGCCAGTGCCGCGAGCTCTGGCCGGAGCGCGAAAGCTTTCTTCATCGCTTTGACGGCTCTCCTGGAGCGGGCGCGGGTTGTGAGAAGCCGTTTCGCGGAGCTGACGCGACCGGCGGCGGCGTGGCCAGCGATCTGACCTTCCACGATAGAAAGCTCTACTCCACCTATCCCGGTCGGTTCGCCGGCGCAGTAGACCCCGGGCTGTGAAGTCTCCTGAAGCTCGTTCACGCCGACGAACCCATCTACAACACGGCAGTCCAGCGCGCGGGCCAGCTCGAGATTCGGAACGAGATGAAATCCGCAGGCCAGGTACTCGCATTCGATTTCGCGAAGGCGCCCGTTGTCAGAGATGCGGACTGCTTGCAAGCGGTCTTGCCCAAGCGCAGCGACCGGCCAAGCGCTTGTCAGGTAGGGCGCGCGCCTACTGCGGAATCGGAGCTGCGCTGTTTCCACCAGTTTGCCGGGGTAGGAGGCCATCCCAAGCGTGAAAGCGCGGAGCCTTGCGAAGGGTGCTTGCTCGCAGATGCACAGGACATCAGCTCCGCGTTCGCACAAGTACGCCGCCACTGCGAGGAGGAGAGGTCCCGTTCCGGCGATGACAACATGTTTCCCTTTCACTGGCAAACCGGATTTCACCAGGGCTTGGAGACCTCCAGCACCGAAAACGTTCGGCATAGTCCAGCCGGGAAAAGGAAGAAAGAGTTCGCGTGCGCCCGTCGCAAGAATCAACTTGCCGTAGAGAAGTTGCCAGAGCGAATGGTCAGACTCTGCCTCCAACGCGCCAGAGTGGGCGTAGAAAACACGCGTGCCGCCAATTAAAGTGACGCGGGATTTCGACAGGCGCTCCAGCCAGCGCCGTGCCTCCAGGTGATGCGAGGCATTCCGACCGCCACGCCAGATTTGTCCACCGGGCGCAGGATTATCATCTATCAGCGCGACGCTAGCACCAGTCTCGGCCGCGGCGAGCGCAGCTGCAATTCCCGCCGGGCCTGCGCCGATGACAGCAACATCGAAGATGCGCTGGATGATGCTATCCATGGGCCGTGATTTCCATATTTGCTTCGCACATCACCTGACAACTCCGTTGGTGCGATTGGCCATCGATTTCCACGCGACACTCGAAACACGTACCCATGCCACAAAACGGAGCGCGCGGCTGGCCAGAGACCGACGTCCGGCATGCTCCGGTCGAAAGCAGCACGGCCACAGCCACGGTAGACCCCGCGGGGACGATTACCGGCGTCCCATTCACGCGAACCATTAGAGTTTCAGACATGGGCTTCTACATTTGTTTCGCTAACCGTTTGTCTTGACGGCAAATAAGGCTCAGCGGGAATCGCAGGACTCTGACCGAGGATCTGAGCACAAATCAGTTTGCCGGTGGCCAAAGAAGTCGTGATCCCCAGACCTTCATGCCCCGAAGCGATGTAGAGAGTTGGATCGTCGAGCCACGGACCGATCAACGGCAGTTTGTCCGGAGTGGCAGGCCGAAAGCCGGTCCAGATGCGGATGCCCGCGAAGGAAGCCACGGCAGGCAGGTATTCAAAGGCGCGCTCCAGCATGCGCGAGAGAATTGCGGAGTCGACCTCGTCGTGTTCTGCGTTGTACTGACGTGAAGAACCAATCAGTAGCTGGCCGGTCTTTCGAGGCTGAATGTTGAAGGCCACGGAATCGCTGGTGAGCGAATGAGCGGATTTGAGGTAACCCAGTTCAACCAGTTGATGACGAACCGTGCCTGGGTAGCGATCGGTGATGACCAGATGCCCCTTGCGCGGCTTGATTTGAATGCCGCAGGTCAATTTCGGAGCGAACTGGCCAGCGGCATTGATCAACCGGCCCGCGCTGAGAGTCGTACCATCCGCCAGACCAGCGTTTCCCTTCCCTAGCGACACAACTGCTTTTCCAAGGTGCAGCGTAGCGCCTAATTCGACAGCTCTTTGCAGCAAAAAAGAGGCCGCTGCCGGAGGATAGATGACGGAATCTCCCGCCACAAAGAGTCCGCCTGCAAGGGGCACGCGAAGATGCGGCTCAGCATCGTGCAACGATCGAGGATCAAGGATCTCGGCAGGGACTCCGCGGTCGGCGTAGTACGAACACTTTCGGCGGACTTCCGCCATTTCTTCTTCATCGGCGGCGATCCAGATGGTTCCGCATCTTTCGTACTCAACATCAGGCGGCAACTCTTCGTGGAGTTCTTCCCAGAGGACCTGAGAGTAGCGGGTCAAAGAGAATTGTGCTTCGGAGTCATCCATCACCACGATGTGGCCCATCGACGCGCCTGTTGCCCCGGCTGAGACGAACCTCTCTTCCAGGATCGTGACGCGCACCCCGGCTTTGGCGAGTTCCAGCGCGCACGCTGCGCCGACAATTCCTGCGCCCACAATCAAAACATCGGCCGCCCGGGTCATTCTTGAATCCCATATCGAAATGGATCGGACGGATCAAAGATGAATTCCGCGTCGGAAGTAATGTACGCAGAGCCCTTAATCACGGGAATGATCTCGCCGTTCTCGATGCGGACCTGCCCTTCAAACACGCTGCCAACAATGCTCTCTTGCCGCCACACTTCTCCCGGTCTGAGTTTGCCATCCGCATAGAGGCATGCGAGCTTGGCGCTTGTTCCTGTGCCACACGGCGAACGATCGTAAGCCTTTCCCGGGCAGAGCACGAAATTCTTGCTGTTGACGCCGTGAATTTGCGAGGGGCTGAAAAGTTCGATGTGATCGATTTCTTTTCCGTCGGTGCCCTTAATTCCCTTTCTCTCAAGCGCCTGACGAATCGCCCATGTAAATTGCGTCAGTTCATCAATGTTGCCGATCAAAAGATCGAAAGAGTGCTCGTTGACGAGGAAGAACCAATTCCCTCCCCAGGCCACATCACCGCGCACAGTGCCATAGCCGGGGACGTGGACGGCAACGCACTTGGCCGTCCGCTGGCTGGGAACGTTTGCTACGGAAATCTCGCCCGTCTCCAGCAGCGTCGCCGAAACCGTGCCGACCGGCGTGTCAATCTTGTGTTCTCCTCCGCCAATCCGTCCCAGGTAGGAAAGAGTTGCGATCAGCCCGATAGTGCCATGCACGCACATCCCAAGGTAGCCAACATTATTAAAGAAGATCACTCCAGCGGCGCTTCCAGGTTTCACGGGCTCGCAAAGGAGCGCCCCCACTACAACTTCTGAGCCGCGAGGTTCATTCACCAACGCGCGCCGCAAGAAATCATGGTTCCGATGAAACTCCTCCAGGCGCAAATCCATGCTGTCGCATGGTAAGGCAGGGCCTCCGGACACGATTATCCGCGTCGGCTCGCCCCCGGTGTGTGAGTCCACTACGTGAACGCGCTCCAGTCGGTCAAGCATGCTAATGGGGATTCACCGTCCCTCCTAGGATCCGGATTGCAGCGCGATTGTCCCTCGAAAGGCTGACGGCGCCAGTGATTTTTTCTGTGATATCGGATTCTCGCAAAAGCACTCGCCCGAACCTAGCAAACTTGCGACCGGGAAGCCCGTGACAAAGCCCAGAAGGTCCAATGACTTGGCAAGCCACCAAGGACCGGAAAGACAGGATTCGCGAGCCGCTAGAAGAGGGATTTCAGGTTGACATCCCTTCTTGCATACAATATACATCATCCGTCCCGGGGGCAATCCTTTTTCTGCTTGGCTCAGCTTTATCCCGATGCTGGTGCCGAGTTCAGTGAGCTTCCCCGGCGTGGGGAAGAGGTTCGGCGACCCGTTCAAACTCCCAGGGGAGGTCTGTACCATTATGAAGCGCTACGCGTGGCGTACTGCTCTCTCTATCCTTGTTTTGGGAATACTCGTGTCAGCAGGGCGCGCCCAGGGCACTCGGGAGGACTACAAGCGGGCAGAGCAATTCCTCGCGGGTAATTTGCGCCACCGACTGTATGTTGCGGACGTGGCGCCTCACTGGATCGCCAAGACGAATCGTTTCTGGTACCGGAAGGCCAGTCCAAAGGGTGTTGAGTTCCTCCTCGTTGACCTGTCCCAAACCACGACCCGTCCCGCGTTCGACCAGGAGCGACTGGCAACCGCTCTTTCCAAGGTTTCAAAGCGCGATTACAAGCCCACGGAACTTCCTTTCGACACTTTGGAGTTTTCCGAGGACGGCAAGTCCATTCGCTTCCATATCGAAAGTACCTTCTGGAGCTGCAACATCGAGACCTACGAATGCAAAGAGCCGCGCGAGCTGGCCGTCGGGCCGTATGAAGAAGCATCGCCAAGCAAAGAATGGATCGCCTATGTGAAAGATTTCAATCTGTACGTTCGCTATGTGCCCACAGGCGCGATCGTGCAGCTCACCCGCGATGGCGAATCTGGCTGGGAGTATGCCACGGAGATTACCTCGCTCCGTCCTATGGTGGCGCAGGAAACCCAGAACCCTAAGCAGCGGCCCGCGGTGTTCTGGTCACCGGATTCTTCGAAACTGGTCACCTATCGTATGGACACGCGCAACGCCGGCCGATTCACAAACCTGCAGTTTGTGCCTCCCGATCAACTTCGACCCAGAGCGTTTAGTGTCGTCTATCCATTGCCGGGAGAAGCATTGCCAAAGGCTGAGCCGCTTATCTTCGAGATTCGAAGTGGCAAACGAATTGATGTAAAAACCGAACCTCTGGAAATGCAGTTCCAGGGCGGACCAGACTTCCACTGGTTTCCGGACAGCAAAGGCTTCTACTACGACCACAGCGAGCGAGGCGAGAAAACCATCGAACTGCGTACTGTGGATGCGGAGACAGGAGAGCAGAAGGTTGTCATCCGGGAAAAATCTGATCACTACGTCGATCCCGGCGAGACTTTCTCTCGATTTCTTCACGACTCCGGCGAAGTGCTCTGGTCTTCGGAACGCGACGGGTGGAATCATTTGTATCTCTACAACCAGAAGACCGGCGAACTGAAAAATCAGATAACGCAGGGGCAGTGGGTCGTGCGTCAGATCGTCGACGTCGATGAGAAATCGCGCCGCATCTATTTTCTGGCCAACGGACGCGAGAAGGATGAAGACCCCTATCAGACTCATCTGTACAGCGCCGGGTTCGACGGCAAAGGCTTAACGCTTCTGACCCCGGAGAACGCCAACCATTCGATCAGCATGTCTCCCGACCATTTGTACTTTGTGGACAATGCTTCGAGGCCGGATTTGCCGGGACAATCCGCTCTTCGGAATGCGAAGGACGGTTCGCAGGTTCGCCTGCTCGAGCAGACCGACGCGAGCGAAATGCTCCAGCTGGGCTGGAAGTTCCCGTCGCCGTTTCACGGCAAGGCCAAAGACGGCACAACCGATCTCTATGGATTGATTTGGCGGCCTTCTAATTTCGATGCTTCGAAAAAATACCCGATCATCGAAATGGTTTATACCGGCCCGCAGGCGTTCTTTGTTCCGAAAACTTTCGGAGCAGCGATACGCAGTTTGCAATCGGTGGCAGAGCTGGGTTTCGTTGTGGTTATGGTTGATGGCCGAGGGACGACAGGACGGTCTCGCGCGTTCCATGAATTCTCCTACCACAATCTGGGTGGGTCCTTTGAGGATCATGTCGCCATGATTCAGCAGATGGCCGCACAGAATCCTTACATGGACATTACGCGCGTTGGGATCTTTGGGACCTCAGCCGGAGGTTACGGGGCTGCTCATGCCATTCTCATGTTTCCGGATTTTTACAAGGTTTGCGTTTCCATCTCTGGCGATCACGACGCCAGATTGGATAAGGCTTGGTGGAACGAGCTGTATCAAGGCTATCCCGTGGGCTCCGACTATGCGGAACAGTCGAACGTCACCCTGGCGGACAAACTCGAAGGACACCTGTTAATCATCCATGGCGATATCGATGACAACGTTCACGTAGTGGAGACAATGCGATTTGCCGACGCCTTGATGAAGGCAAACAAAGACTTCGACATGCTGATCGTTCCGAATATGTATCACGGTGAGGGCGGGAACCTGTATCTGGTGCGCCGGCGGTGGGATTACTTCGTAAAATACCTGCTGGGCGTGGCCCCGCCCGCTAACTTTGAGATCCATGAAGACCGAGAGGCGCCTCCGGCACGTCCACGTTAGTGGCTCGGTTCTCCGGTCAAAAAGCCGCGCCTCAAAGGCGAGTCAGCCCGAATTGCAATTTCTTCCGTTTTGAATGCGCTTCGAGCTTCCTCCATGACAGCGTCTTCACGTCGCCGGTCATACCAAGGCCTTCCGTCAAGTCACAACGGGCTCTTTCGACACGTTCGCCATGCCATCAAGTCTCTTTCTAGAGGATGATCAATCGCCCTAGGGGGTAAACGGGTGGAGCGCTATTCGTGCGGAATGTAGGGCGGCTTGGGGATTGCCAGCGGGATTAGTTGAGAGCCCCGGTGTCGCGGAGTTTTGCGGCTACCAGAAGAGAACCGCTGCCGGTTAGATGGCCATAGTCGGACTGCAACGGCACACCCGCGGCGGCGTATTCGAGACACGAACTTTGGCGGCATAGCATTTTGAAGTAGGAGACATAGCGCACCCCTGGAGTCGTCTCTGCGAGGCGGGCCATTTCGGCGTCGAGATGTTCGTAGTAGGCCACGCGATGCAGCGAGGGAATGGATGGATCGTTCGTTTTAATGGATAGTGCCAACAAGCGGGGCAGCGCGGAATCATACTGGACGATAGGCCCAAGGAGAACAACTTCCATCCCGCGCTGATGCACCCACGTAAGGGTTTCGTGCAAGGCCTCTAGGTCACCGGCATCCCAGCGCGCGGCGATGATGAGCGTATCGACATGATGGCGTGGGAGAAAGTCCTGGAAGATATATTCCATCAAGCGACTGCACTTAGCCTCGACGCTGCGGCTCTGGTCGAGAGTAGGCTTGCACCCGGACGCTGTTGCCTGCAGCAGGGTTACATCCTTGAAGGTTGCGGAAAGGCCGTACCAGAGTTGCGCGGCGTGGCTGTCGCCCAGTAATAAATCGTTGCGCTTGTGGGCATCTTGCTGAAGGCAAATCGAGGGATTGAAGTCCGTGTAGCTGTCTTTGGATGTGAGAAAGCAGGTCCCAACACGGTACTGAGCGTCCGTTTTCGCATCGGTATTGTCCAGGAAGGATGCTACGTTTACAGCCGCGGCTGGATAGCGCGAAGGAAGCCCGTTAGATACGACAATGATTGTCCCGGCGACGAGCAGGATGGCGGCGGCAGCGGAGGCCATGCGAAAGATCACCGTGCGCGACAGCTGCCGGCGATCCCGGAAGGGCTGCTCGATAAATCTCCAGGAGAGCGTGGCGAGCGCGAAAGAGGCGAAGATCAGGGCAAGTTTCGTTACCCTTGGAGAAAACCCCCTGATGAGCAGACCGTCAGTCCCTTGGAATACAATCAGCGGCCAATGCCAGAGATACAAAGAATAGGAAATCATGCCGATGAATACCATGGGACGGAGAGATAGAACTCTGCCAACAACGGACGCTCCCGACCTTCCTGCGGCAATGATTAGAGCAGCCCCCGCACATGGCAGCAACGCAGCAGCACCGGGAAACGGCGTTAGAGGAGTGAATAGCAAGCCAGCGATGAGAATCAGAATAACTCCTGCAAGCGAAGCGAGGTTGCGAAGTAACGCTGTGGACATCGTGGGAAAAATATCGAGCACGAGCATGGTTCCAAGAAGCAATTCCCACGCTCTTGTGTGAGCAAGGTAAAACGTCGCGTCGTGGGCTCGGAAAGCGCCGACGGCACTCACGGCGAAAGACAGCAGCGCCACAACCACAATGAGCAGGCGCTGCCTGGTCGGAAAGTATTTTCGGACGCAAATGAGGAACAGCGGAAGAAAAACGTAGAACTGTTCCTCGACCGCGAGGGACCAAGTGTGCAGAAGGGGATTCGAAGCTGCTGATGCGTTGAAATATCCCGCCTGATGCAGGAAGAGAACGTTTGAAAAGGAAAACGTGGCCGCCAGCAGCGACTTACCGTACTCCACGAGCTCCGAGGGCAGAAGGAACTTGCAGGCCAATACAGACGTGCCGAGAAACAGGACGGCAAGAGCCGGGAAAATGCGGCGAATGCGCCGCTCGTAGAACGAAACGATCGAGAAGCGCGACGCGTCGAGCTCCGAAAGAATAATAGAGCCAATCAGAAATCCAGAAATCACGAAAAAGACATCAACGCCCACAAACCCGCCGCGGAACCTGTGGATTCCGAGGTGGTAGGCAAGCACCAAAAGGACAGCAATGGCGCGCAGGCCGTCGATATCAGCCCGGTACTTGTCAGCTGATTTGCCGGATGGGCTAACACTCATCTCTTATTCCCTGCCACAACTCGCTTCCTCCCGTCGGAGCACGGCGGGAACTCAAGCGCCTCGCGTGTCGAGCTCTCGCGCCGGCCTCTGAAGAACCGCCAGGGACCTCCCCATGGAGTGTTCGAGCGCGGCAACGATGTCGCACGCGAGTTCTGGCGTCGAGCGAAGCCTGGAAGGGTCGGGGCTTGGGAGTCGCTGGGCAATCGCGTCTCCCAATTTCCGGGAGAACTCCTCCGGATCTTGCGGGTTGAAAATACTCTCAGCGTCAAACAATTCGTTTGCGCAGCCTGCGTACTTCGAGCAAAGGACCGGCAATCCGGATAAGATGGCTTCATTTGCGACGAGGCCCCAAACATCTTCCAAAGTCGGAAATATCAGGGCATCCGCGCTTTTGTAGATGGACGGCATCCTGCCCGGTTCCTCTGAAGACATGAAGTGAATATTTCTCAATTCGAGTTCACGGGACAATTGCTCGTCTGCCGCCCGATCCGGCCCGCTGCCAACAAGGACCAGCGAAAACACTTGTCCCCTCTTTTGCAGGTCGGCCGCAGCGCGCAGCAGCGGTTCAATGCCCTTTCGCGCTGTGAACTGGCCGACGTGCAGCAAAACTGGCCGAGGTTCAAGCTTGTATTCGGCTCTCGCACTACCTAGAAATTGCCGCTCGTCAACGGAGTTCTGAATTTCGAGCACTGAATTCCGGTCAACTCCCAGAGTCAAGAGGTATTCGGTTGAGGATTTACCGTAGCTGATCCAACGCTTCGACCAATACACGATCAGACGGCGCACGTGGCGTTTGATCGCCCCGATGCTGCGCTCGGTATGGGGCGTTCCCCCCCACCAAACCCAGACCGGCTTGCGTGCCACTGTGGCGTAAGTGAGCGCGATCAGAGTGCGCAGCCCCATTTCATTCGTAATGATGACATCCGGCCGAAATCGATAAAGCTGCCAGAGATAGCCCGGCGTTAGGTGCAGGTAACGCCGATCGAAAGCCCGGCCGCGGACCCTGCGCGTGAGTGGTATTTGCCAGCCCCAGACTTTGACGACACGCGCCCCCGGCAATTGCCGCCCTACGCTGCCCCAAGTATCGCGATTTGATTCGGTTCCGCCGTGCAGAAGAAGCAGATCGAATCGCTCTGCCAGAGCGGAATAGAGAGAGATGCGCGCGGGCGAAATCATATTGACCAAAATGGCCAGCTTTTGTTTTCGGCGTACGCCGCCTTGACTCGTGCTTTCATTCATAGTCATGAAAAATGGGAAATCGGGAAGGTATGAGCTAACGCGATGTCTTCAGAGCGATTTTCGGCTCGGTCGGAGAAAACAAGACGGGGGCTTGTCCAAGCATGAAGCTCGATTTCGACAGGGCTTGGCTCTCCCCTTCTATGGATGTTGCGTATCGCGCGTGCCAGTCCGCTGGAACTGCAAACTCTGGAGTATGATCGGTGTTCCAAACAAGCCGCTCGGGTGCCCCCTCGCGGTCAAGTTCGCAGATCCATGTATGGCTTTGATCTTCATCGCATTGCTTTAAAGTCGCACCAACCAGCCACTCTTCGGCCGTTTGGTAGGCTCGCCCGGCTGGGGTCAGAGTTTTGCTGCTGGCCTCCGTCAGCTGTATCGTGACCCAGTTGTGATTATCCCAGGCGTACCAATAGAGCCTCTGAACGCCTCCGGCCCAGTTGAGCACATAGGTTCGAACAACGTAGGCGGCGGCGAGGTCTTGAGATGGAAATGGTTTGGGAAAAGCCCAGCCGATCTCAGTGTTCCAAAGCGGCTTGTGGTCGACTGCGTTATCCTCCATGATGCGGCGTACTTTTTGAATCAAGGGTACGACTGCCTCGGGAGACTGAGGCATGACATAAAAGTGATACCCGATAACGTCCACCCACTGCCCCCCACCTTGGCGCAGGAATTCTGAGAGCCAACCGACGCCATTTTCGGTCGTGGCAGACGGGGAAACCACCGTCGCGTGCGGATCAATTTCCCTAATGATCCCGGCGGCCTCCCGTGTAAGTTTCACCATTTCAGTGATATTGCCGGTCCAAAACCCTTTTTGATTCGGTTCATTCCAGATCTCGTACTCATGAATTCGCCCCTTGTAGCGGTTGGCAACGGTCCTCACGTAGTTGCGCCAGTCCTCGATGTCTTGTGGCTGCGCTGCATTTCCCGGTTGGTATGTGGACTTTTCGCCGGGGCGGGCTGATGCCCAGGTGGGCGATAGTCCGAGAGGTAGGAGGATGGTTACGCGGTCCTGTTCCGCCAGATTCACATAGCGATCAAGCATCTCGAAATGCCACTGGCCTCGGTGGGGTTCAAGGTTCGGCCAAGCGACGTAAGCGTCCCAGAGACGCCACTCTGCAAACGGTACCTCGGGCCAAGGAGTTGTCGTGGCGGCGTGGTGGATGTGCAAGGCAAAGAGAGTCGCTGGAACGGGTTGCGACGGCGGCATAGATGCCGGGGCATGCTCGGCGCAAACCGCCAGAACAGTCCACATGCCCAATACCAGGAGTGAAATTGTGCAGAGATGCCGAATCACGATGACTCCAGGGGATATTTTTTCTTGCTTGAGCCAAGCGCGGAGTTAGACGGACGAACGCCCGCTGGCTTCTGGAACTCCACTCGGCGAGGTGCTTCCCGCGGATTGATAGGCGAGATACTTCTTGCCAGCCAAACCAGCGAGCATTCCCGCTCCGAGAAAAGCTCTGCGAAGATTTCTGGCAAACACGATTCTCCCCAAAAACAGTCCGCTGGCGGCGCCAGCCAGACCTGCGAGGACGTGGGCTGATCCCTTGAAGAAACGGAGCGCGCGATATTTCGCGCTCGTTTCGATCGACATTTCAGCCAATGACCAGGTATTTCCGGCCTGATAGCCTCGGGATACGATCCAGTTCAACGTCGCGCGGTCGCGCGGAACGGTTTCCCAGACGACAGCCTCGTTCGACCAAACGATCTTGTATCCAGCGCGCCCGACCCGAAGAAAGAACTGCGTGTCTTCGCCGCCGGTGAGTTGAAAGTTGTCATCGAACTTGCCCACGCTAGCAAAGATCGCGGTGCGGAGCAGCACGTTGCCGGATGCGCAAAACTCGAGCGAGGCGCCCGTGTCGTATCGCGGACGCTCGAAAAAGTTTCCGCGTTTGATCCATTCCGGCAAGCCTTGCTCGTAGACCGGCCGCGTAGGGCCAGCAACAACGTCAGCAGCGAATTTTGCCTGCGTGGCAAGCAGCTCGTCCAGCCACGTCTCGCAGGGAAATTCATCGTCGTCGAGAAATGCCAGGAACTCCGAGCCGGATGCTTCGGCGATTGCCCGGTTGCGGACGCGCACGATGCCGCGGCGGGGTTCCGCCACGTAGCGAACCAGTACTGACAGCATGGGGCTCTTGCAAACGCCGCTTGCGCTTCGCGACGGATCATTGTCCACAACGATCACTTCCATCTCGGGAGCTGCCACCTTGCAGAATTTCAGGCGAGACACGCCTTCGAGCGCCCTCTCCAGGAGGTTCGTGCGACGGTAGGTAGTAAGACAGACGGCTACGCGCATCTCGAAATGATCCTGAGACTCAAGCTTGTCAAGGGTTCGTGAAGCATTGGCGATTCGCTGTTCTTAGACACATTCCGGCTCTGGCAGCGAAGCGCCTTCCTCGAGGCTCTCGTGTGGCTCTTCCTGGTCTTCCGCAAGAACTGAGCGCCGCCTTGGGTCACAACCGATTACAGTGGCGACGCAAACCGACCATTCGAGGCAATTCTGCCAAGCAATCGTGCACTCTGTGATGTTGTGGATGACGACAAAGAAAAACACTGCCAAGGGCCAGGAGTCCAGCACCGAGTCGCCTTCTTCTGCCTGGCGCCAGGACCGCTTGAATAAAATCACGAGAAGCCAAATGACGAGAAGCAATCCGACAAGGCCGAGACTCAGCGAAATCTCCAAATAGCCGTTATGAGAGTAGGTCGGCGCCCAACCGATCTGGCCTTGCACGTTGTCGGAGCTGGAGGACGCGCCTTTCCAGAATCCAGAGAAACCGAAGCCAAGCAGCGGCTTGTCGAGAATGGATTCAAATACTGTTCGCCACAGCTCGGTGCGTCCCGTCAAATCTGACGAGCGCCCCAGGAGCCCCATCACGTCTGCCGCACCGATTCCCATGAGGGCTGCGGCGCCAACCCCGATCACCAGGAACAAGCCAAGCGCCCACGCGGGAATCTGAAAACGCGTGTAGATGGTGCGAACTGTCCATACTGTGCCGAGTGCCGCAACAGCAGTAACGATCGATGTCATGGAATCTGAAGCGATGAGAAGAGCGCCATAGGCGCAAAGAGAGAGGAGCCGGAGAATTTTCGCCCAACTTTGATGCTCTCGCAGATACCACTCGACAAGGAACGCGAGTGCCATCGCGGCGCCCAGGATGTTTTTGTGAGGATAAACACCGCGAATTCCGCCTCCGCCACCGGGAGCGGAGAGGGCCCGGCTGGGAGAAGCGATGAAAAGCAGCAGAGTCGCCGTTGCGCCGAGCCGGAAAGCCCATCGCAAGATTTCGAGCTGCTCCTTGAATGGATAGTAGGCGGCCAGGGCGATCCCGAATAGCGATGCACCCACAAGTCCGAGTGCGCGCCTGAGGACCAGATCTGGAGATTCTGCCCAGAGCGGCGAAAGACAAGCCAAGAGCAGTAAGCAGGCGAGCGCCAGGTTGTGCGAAAGACTCTCCACTGTATCCCGCCATCGGAGCGCCGCAAGAATGGCGATGACAAAGTAGACGATCGCCAAGAGGATCTGCGTTCGAGGATCTCCGTCCGTGGAGCTCTGACTCTGGCCACCGGTTGAAAACAGTCGCCAGAGCGCGCCGCTGAGAATGAGCGCCGCAAGCGCAAAAATGCCCTTTTCGATTGCAGCTCGCGCCTTCATTCTTCACCAACGGAAATCACACTGGATAGCTGAAGAGCATCAGGCAAACCGGGGCCGACAACCGTGGGGGCGGAATCGATCGCCGTTGCGTGAGACCGCCGATTGAGCAACCACACGGCAACAGCAACACTGAGCGCCAGGGCGCCGTCAGAGGCGATACTAGACCAAGCTGCGCCACGCCACGAATAAGCGGGAATGATCCACATATTCAGCAACACATTGAAGACGGCAACGCCGGCCTGCAGACAAGTACGCAAACCCTGGTGGCCTGCGCCAGTCAGCGTGTCGGACAGGAAGTAGTGCGTCGCCTTGAGCACTGGAAGCACGGAAAGCCAGCGCAAGGCTTCCGCGGTCGATCGATATTCCGGGCCAAGGATGCGGGGGACAATTCCCGCGGCAAGCAGAAGGGCGAGGCAGACCACGCCAGCGTAGATCAGCGCACGCAGCAGAAGCGGCTTCGCATAGCTCAAACTGGCGGAAATTCCCCGCGAGCCGGCGCGAAAGAAGCTCGGGTAGGAAGACCAGAGGAGAGCTGATACGGGTACAAAGCTGACGTCGATGATGCGGTAAGCGGCCCCATAGATGCCTGTGGCTTCCAGTGTGCTGAGGCGCGCGAGCATCGTTTTGTCGATGTCGTTATAAACCGTCTGCGAGGTTTGACTCGCGGAAAAATAAAAGCCTTCGCGCATTTCCGCAGCAGATTGGGGCCAGGAAAATTTCGGCAGTCCAAGCTGTTTAGACACGAAGATGCAAGAAACAACGGCAACGACGGCTGTGCTGCCAAAGTAGAGATAACTCCAAAGCAGAGCGGAGGGGTGCGGCTGGATGGCGATGAGGATGAGCGCCCCGGCCAGCCGGCCGCCGCTCATCATCACATGCAGGGTCGCTGTCCAGCGGAGCCGTTCGAAAGCCTGGAATGCCTGAGATGACAGCGTAATAACACTCAGGCCGAAAATATCCGCTGCTGCGACCATGGCCACGAGGAGTCGTGGGATTGCCGGCGGTAGCACGAAATGAGAAAGCGTACAAACGGCAAGGAAAAGTATGGCGCCGAAACACGCCGTCAGTGTGAGGGCTCTGCCCCAGCAGGCGGCAAACAGGCTGGGGTCGCGCGCAACATTTTTGACCAGCAAGTTTCCGCCGCCCAGCGACGCGAAGGGATAAACCACGCCGACCAGTGCTACGACGCCTACAAAAGCGCCATAGTTCGACACTCCAAGCGACCTTGCGATCTCAATGAAGTATGCCGCCTGAATGACCAGACGCATTCCTTGGCCGGTGATCATCCACGCGGTGTTTCGCGCAAGCTGCGTTCTAGGGCGTGAGTTCAGCATCTGTGTAGGAAAGAAATTGTTGGAAAACTAAGGCGGCTCATAGAAACTCATGCTCGCCGAAGCGAGCCATGGGCTATCCATAAAGAATTTCGCGAGTGGGTGGACGTCCCGCGTTGGAGAACTTTGAGAGGCCCATTGCCTGCAGAGCTACGAGAAGCAGGTAGGCCGGGTTTAGAAACAGATATCGGCGCCACAGTCTTCGCGGCTCGGTTAGTAACCGGTAGAGCCACTCGAGACCCGCATTTTGCATCCACTCAGGGGCCTGCGGCAAAGCTCCGGCAAGGAACGGAAACGCAGCACCCACCGCTAGAATGGGGACACCGAGGAGATCGCGAAACTCATACGCGAAGATTTCCTGCCTCGGGCACCCCAGCCCGACGAATACCAGCGCCGCTCGGGAGTTGCGAATGCGCGACGTAAGTTCGATTTTTTCTTCAGGGGTAAGGCGGCGAAACTTCGACGGTTCAATGCCGGCAATGACAAGTCCGGGAAATTTCCGCTCCAGCGCAGGCTGCAAGGCCGCCACAATCATCGGCGTGCTTCCGTAGAAGTAAACCGGAAGCCCTTCCTTGGCAGCGCGCGCGCAGACCTTTAGCGTCAGATTTGGTCCGTACACGCGATCCGGGAGCTTCTTGCCGTAGAGAGCGTTCAGCACCCAGCGAACTGGCTGACCATCCGGCACCAATAAATCGAAATGATTTAGCCGAAACCGCTGCTCGCGGTCCAGCGCACCGGTCATCAGACCGTGAACCGCCAGCGCTGAAACAGCCGCCGGCTTCTTCTCCCTGGCGGCCCGAACGATTATTTCGACCGCCCCTTCATAGTCGACGGCGTCGATTAAGACACCGAGGACGTTGCCCTTGCCGCGGTTGAGCATGTGCCCCTCCAACGATCGACACTTAGTTCATAGATTTCGCGCAAAATGTGAGGAACATCGTATTCGAGCTTCCAATGAGGATAATGGCGCTGAAACTTGGAAACGTCGCTGATCCACCAGATGTGGTCGCCGCGCCGGTTCTCATCGACATACGTGGACTGGAATTTTGTCCCGGTGATTTCTTCGCAGAACGCAATCGCTTCGAGCATCGAGCAATTGCTGTGTCGGCCGCCACCCATGTTGTAGACCTCCCCCGACCGGGGAGCCTTGTAGAATTCGTCAAATGCGCGGATAAGGTCCGCGCTGTGAATGTTGTCGCGTACCTGCTTCTTCTTATAGCCGAAAATCCGATAGGGCAGTTCCGTGACAGCGCACTTCATCAAGTAGGCTAGAAATCCGTGTAACTGCGTTCCGGTATGATTCGGCCCTGTAAGACAGCCGCCGCGGAAGCACGCCGTCTTCATACCGAAATAGCGGCCGTACTCCTGCACAAGTACGTCGGCGGCAACTTTTGAAGCGCCGAACAGGCTATGCAGCGTTCCGTCAGTCGACATCGTTTCCGGAATTCCCAGCGTGGCATATGGATGACTCGGGGCAGGCTCCCAGCGCGTCGTCAGCTCGACTAGAGGTAACTGGTTCGGCCGATCGCCATACACCTTATTTGTGGACATGAAAATGAAAGCGGCTTCCGGAGAAAAACGCCGCGTCGCTTCGAGCATTACGGAGGTTCCATTGGCATTAACCGTGAAATCCATCGTCGGATTGCTCGCGGCCCAATCGTGAGAAGGCTGTGCGGCGGCATGTATGACCAGCGAGATATTGGTGCCAAAACGCGCGAAGATATTCTCAATCTGTTCTGTATCCCGAATGTCGACTTCGTGGTGGCGGTAATTCCGGACTTTCCTGTGGAGGGAGTCCCGCACCCAACGCGTAGAAGCTTCGTGGCCGAAGAATTCCGCGCGCATGTCATTGTCAATCCCGACAATGTCCAGCCCTCGTTTGGCAAAATACGTAACGGCCTCGGAACCAACAAGGCCGGCGGAACCGGTGATAATGGCAACGCTCATGGATTTCCTCTCTGAAAGAATGAGTGATCTTTGTTCCGTGATCGAAGGTCGACGGGATTGCCCTGACCTGGCTTTGGAGACTGAGATGTTTTGACAGGCATCCGATTCGGAGTACGCCCCGGCAGGCCGACCGAACCTATGGACACAAGACCGCTCAATTCTTCGAATGCGTATGGATGGACTGTTCGTAGATTCGCATGAGCGAGGAGTAGTTTGAAGCCGCCGTGTAGCGGCTCTCGTATTCCGAGCGGGCTGCTATCCCCATCTGCGCGATCTTCTCTGGCTGTGCCAGAAGTGCTGTCAGTTTTGACGCGAGGTCTTCTATATTGCCTGGCTCGTGGTGCAAACCGGTTCTGCCATCGTCAACAATTTCCTGCATTCCGCCCAGCTTGGAACAAAGTACCGGTGTGCCGCACGCAAACGCCTCGGCAATTGTCATGGGAAATCCCTCGTACCAAAGGCTAGGCACAACGAGGAACGCGGATTGCTTCATGGCTTCTAGCGTCTGCGCACGAGGCAACCAGCCTTTAAATATCACCGAGGAAATGTTCTTTTTCGCGACCTCCGCCGCGAGACTCTCGCGCAGGGGTCCGTCCCCAATCACAACAAGCGGATACGAACGGCTCATCTGGGCCCACGCCGAAAGGAGCGTTTCGACACCCTTCTCGGGTGAGAGTCTTCCGACAAAAAGCGCATAGCTTCCGGGGTTTCGCTTTTCTCCGGGATCGGATTGTACAAAGTTTGGTTTGACGTGAATTCTGTTTGCGGGCAGACCGCCTTCAATGAACTTTCGCCGGGCAAATTCGCTCAGTGCCACATAACCATCCACCGAGTCTCTCCACGTGCCTGATATGCGGTGAAACTTCAGCATGGCCGCCACGGCAGCCGTCATTGCGTGTGACTCTCGATAGCACCCGTGCCAGATGCCGTGCCACAATCCGCCTTCGACGCAGTCCTCGCAGACCTTTCCGTTCCGCGACAGGGTCCACCCGGGACAAAGCAGCCGGTAATTGTGGAGTGTCTGCACGACTGGGACTCTGGCCTGCTGGCAGGCCTCGAAAACAGAAGGCGAGATCATCATGAATGTGTTGTGAACATGAACTACGTCCGGCTTCTCTTTGCGAAGAACTTCTTCAATTTCGCACTTGCTCTTCGACGAATACACAAGGTCCTTCACGAAAAGCAAGCGTTGCGTCGCTGACAGGCTCTTCAGTTCATGATTGCTGCGTGCGTAGGAAATTATATTGTGTCCCTGGCTCTCAAGCAGTCGGGACTCCTGGGCTACCACGACGTCTTCTCCGCCGGGCTGCTGGTAACTGTTGTGAACCACTAGAACGCGCATGGCTCGGTTTTACCCGCCGCGACGGACCCAGACGGGTCTACGCTGCAGACCGCGCCCCACTCGGCAATTCCAGACCACCGATTGGCAGCACAACCTCCGTCTCTGGCTCCTGCGCAGCGGCAGTCAGGTGTTTCGGCGCGGCGACGGAACGTCCAATGCTGTAATATATCAAGCCGACATCGGTCATTTGGTTCCGTTCGTACAAGTTTCTGCCGTCAATCACAATCGGATACTTCAGAAGCTTTTGGACCCGATTCAGATCGAGCGACGCGAATTCTTTCCATTCCGTCAGAATCAGCAGTGCATCCGCTCCCGTCATCGCATCGTAGGCATCCGCGGCATATTCAAGTCCGTTCAGTTCGGAGATCTCCCTGGTCTTACCAATCGCCGCGGGATCATACGCTCTAACCTTGGCTCCTTCGGCCAGGAGCGCTTCGATGATTTCAATGGCGGGAGATTCGCGCACATCGTCCGTATCTCCCTTGAAGGCCAGCCCTAAGGCCGCAAGCTTCTTACCGCGCAACGTCCAAAGAGCGCTTCGCACCTTTTTCAGAAACACTCGACGCTGTTCCGCATTGATTCGCATTACCTCGGTCAGCAGGCCAAAGTCGTACCCGCAGTGATTCGCCACTGCCTGGAATGCCTGTACGTCCTTAGGGAAGCAAGAACCGCCATAACCAATCCCGGCGTTCAGGAACCTTGGACCGATGCGCGAATCCGAACCAACTCCCGCGCAGACCTCCGTGATATCGGCGCCAACGCACTCCGCGATGTTGGCCACCGTATTTACAAACGAAATCTTCATGGCCAAGAACGCGTTGGCGGCGTGCTTGATCAGCTCTGCGCTCCTGGCATTGGTGATGATGATTCGAGCCTTCAGAGGTGCTGCCTCTGGCGCGGGAATGAAGCTTTCGCGCTGATAATAGCTACCGGTCGTAAGTGGTTCGTAGATCTTTTGCAAAGTTGTGCGGCTGAGTTCGTCGTCGGCTCCCACAACGATGCGGTCCGGGTAGAGAAAATCGGTCACCGCGGTTCCTTCGCGCAGAAACTCAGGGTTTGAAGCCACCGAAAACGACCCAAGCGGGGCCCCATTCAGCAGGAGCGATTTCCGCAGCCATTCACACGTACGCACCGGCACCGTACTCTTTTCAACGATTACTTTGCCTCCTCGAAGCGCCGAGGCAATCTCGCTGGCGACAGCTTCGACGAACGACAAATCAGCTTCGCCCGTGGCCGATGGCGGTGTGCCTACGCAAATAAAGACGGCGTCCGCTTTCTCAACCGCTTCTGCAACCGATTGCGAGAACTTGAGCCGGCGCCCGCGGTGCCTGTCGAGGAGGCCGGGGAGAAACTGCTCATGAATGGGCACCTCGCCCCGCTCCAACATGGCGATCTTGGCAGCATTGTTGTCAACGGAAATGACTTCATGGCCGATCTCCGCAAAACACGTGGCCGAAACGAGTCCAACATAACCAGAACCGATGACCGCTATGCGCATATGCCCCTCTTCTTAACGTGTCGTGTTTGTCGCTACAAAAGAATCGCAAGCCGACGGCGGCCTGGGCTCATGCTGCTCCGGAGCCTTTCAGGACTGCGGGAATTGTCATCGCCAGGATTTTTAGATCCAGCCATAACGACCACTCGTCGAGGTATTGCATGTCCAGCCTCATCCACTGGTCGAATCCAACCGAACTGCGGCCCTGGATCTGCCAGAGACAAGTAATACCCGGTCTCACGCAAAACCTTCGCCTTTGCCAATCCTCGCCAAATCCTTCATAGTCGCGCACCGGAAGGGGTCTTGGTCCGACTAGGCTCATATCGCCTTTGAGCACGTTCAAGAGTTGCGGAAGCTCGTCGATGCTGGTTCGCCGCAACCACTTTCCCAGCGGCGTCGTACGAGGATCGTTTCTGATCTTGAACACCGGGCCTGGGACTTCGTTCAATTTCTCCAACTGCTCCATCATTTTTTCTGCTTCAGGAACCATCGTGCGGAACTTGAAGATCAGGAAACGGCGCTTGTTGAGGCCCACACGTTCCTGACGGAAGAACACCGGGCCTTGCGACGTCATCCGGATCAAAATCGCGACAGCCGCGAGTAGGGGGAATAGCAAGGTCAGAAGTACAAGAGAACCCGCGATATCGAAAGTTCGCTTGACCATCAACGGCCAGCCCTCGCGCATGGTTGCGCGTGTGGCTACAGCGTGTGATGTTTCTGTCTCGTCAGCCCGCTCTGCCCGGAGTCCAAAAATGTCTGAGTCGAACCGAACGATAATTCCGTGCTTCTCGCACAAAGCCGCGATCTTCGAAGCATCCTCATAAAACGATCTCAGAGGCAGATAAACCGCTACTTCGTCCACGACATTCTTGCGCAGGAATTCCGGCAATTCCCTGAGTCCGGAAACAATGCGGGAGCCAGTCTTGCGAAACTCGCCCGATCCTGTCCACTCGTGGTCGACAAAGCCGAGGTTCCGGTATCCCCACTCCGGCGTAACTTCAATTCGCCTCGCGAACTCCAGGGCCCGACGGTTGGTCCCCAGAATCAGGATGTACCGCAAGTTGCGCCCGCGCAGGCGCACGTGGCCCAAAAAGCGCTGAAGCGAGAGGCGGCTCACGACCATTCCGGTCGAGGTAATACCCCAGAAGAGCACAAGAAAAGACGGCGTCACCATGCGAATGCGGAACGCAACAGCAACAACCAGGAGACAGACCGTGGCAAGAGTCGTCGCCTTCCACTCCAAGATCATTTCTTCTTTCTGAGTCGAGAGCCGCTTCGATTTGTATAGCCCGCACATTGCAAAGATGACGTGCCAGGCAAGCAGCGCAACCAAGAAAATCAGGAA
Source organism: Acidobacteriota bacterium (assembly GCA_013289955.1). Lineage (GTDB taxonomy): Bacteria > Acidobacteriota > Terriglobia > Acidiferrales > UBA7541 > Acidiferrum. The sequence continues at coordinate 228,865 of JABCYZ010000004.1, read as the reverse complement.
ATTTGACAGCTTGATTCTCATGGACATGAATTCAGCGAACGAGACGCTGTGATTCCCCTCGAGCGACAGCCGAGTCGCCAGGCCGTACGAAATTGTCAGTAACAAAAGGTCAAAGACCTTGAGGCAAGCCAGCAGAATATGGCGATTGGTGACGTTCATGTTGATTGTGCTATTTGAGCCGCCGGGATCCGGGGCACGTTGATCGCACAGCGCGACCCTAGATAGCTAGATCCGATGATAGAGAGAGTCTGGAATCGGGAATCTTCTCTTGTTGAGGACCGCACCCAGCACGTTCAGATTCATACTGCGCAGGCGCTCGGTAACCTGCAAAGCCACTTCCCGGCGTGTCGTGTTCGCTTCCAGCACGAGGACGATGCCGTCGGCCAGATGGCCTAACCCGATGCCGTCCGCATAGGCGTTCAAGGGCGGGCCGTCGATCACAACATAGCCGAATTCCTTGCGTAGCCCCCCAAGAAGTGTCTTCATTTTTTCGGAGTTTAGTGCGCTTGCGGTAGCGTCCATCCCGGTCCCGGAAGGAAGCAGCCATAGATTCCGCGTGTTGATTTGCCTAACAAATTCACGGATGGGTCGCTGCGTTCGCAGGGCATCCGCCAGGCCGTACTGGTTTGTGGGGCCGAGCACACCGCGCCTGGACGGTGTTTTGAAGTTCGCGTCGACTAGGCAAACTGGTTCGGAGACAATGCTCGACAATATTTCAGCGCTTCGCGTGCTAATCCAAGTGCAGCCACTTCCGGAATTGATCGCCGCGAAAAGAACTGTGCGGCGCGGGTTCTCCGGGGAATGAAACACGGTCTGAACCAGCTTCGTTGTTTCTTCTCTCGCTATCTCGTCCAGGCCAAGAACGGGCTGAACTTGACCTTCCTCCTTCTCAGCAACCCGCGGTTCGACCGTCAAAAGCTGCTGAATTTCACTGTCGGAGACACCACTGACGTTGGCTGCGGCGCGTTGCAGTAGTTCGAAATTTCTGCTCATCGGTTTGGCCCTCGAGTCCTTTGATTGAGAATCTGTTCGCCCGGCAGTCTGACTGAGAACGTCGGGATACTGCGTCAAGCCGCTTGGCGTGGAACTGAAGCGAGAACGGGCATATTCAAGACTTCGGCAACCTCATTTGGTGTCCGGAAAGAAGGGTCGAGCCACTCGGCGATGAAGCCCGTCGCAATCCCAGCGAGCCCCGCGAAAATCAGACCGCCGAGGCCAACCAGGAATGGATTGAATGCCGGGAGGGCCGGAACGACCGCAGGTACAGCGATTGCCACGTCCGCGATTCGCCTCTTGTCCAAAGCATCCGACGTGTATTCCTGTTCGCGCTTCGTCTGGTAAAGAAGGTAGTTAGCCTCGTCCGCTTTATCCTCGCGGAGCAGTGCCGCCTGTTTCACAGCTTTAGCGTCAAGCTCAGCCATTTGGGCCCGCATGGTCTGAATGCTTTTCTGAATGGCGGCAGCGTTTGCCGTTTGGGATGCCAGATCCAGTTGCGTCTTGGCAAAATCCTGGCGCAGCAATTCGTGTGTTGGGTCGCGGTCGGTCGTCTGATTCGCGTAGTTAAGGTCCTGCGCCTTTTGAATCGCGGCTTTCGTCTTGACGATCTCGTCTTCCGCCTCCTTGACAAGTGGGAAGGACGGGTCGTACTTGACGAGCAACTGAGTCCGCTTCAGCTCGGCCGTCAGCAGATCTCCTTCGAGTTGTTGCAGCAGGAGATTTGCAGCATTGGAGGTTTGCTGCGTCGTAATCCTCTCCGGAGTGCTTTGCAATTTGTCCTGGACGGCCCGGATTCGCTCTTGATCGGCGGCAATCTGCTCTCTTGCCTGGTGCAGAATGGACATCGACGTCGTCAGTTGCTGCGCCAGATCCGTACGGAGAACATCGGGAGCCGTCACACCTTCGTCCCTGCTGAAATTTGCGAGTTTCTGCTCCACTTGCGCCAACTGCTGGCTGTACTTATCCGTCTGCTCGGCGAAGAAGTTTGAGGATCCGCCGGGGCGCCTGAGTTCAAGATGCTTATCTACGTATAGCTTGCCGAGGTTCTGCAATACGCAAGCGGGAGTCTCCGGTGATCCGATGGCGCCATATTTCACGTTAATCACATCCGAGACTTTCTCGGCTTCCGCCTTCACACCCTTTTCGAGCGCGTGTGCAGCCTTCTCGATTCGAGCCGCCTTGACCCGCGCCGGATCTTTCGGCAGCAGCAGTTCCGACGTGGACCACTTCTCTGCCAATCCGCACTCTTCCGCAACAGTGCGGAGCATGTCTTGCCCTTTGAGAAGCGCGATTTCGGAACTAATCTGATCGGGCGTGATGATTTTGTTGCTCATCACCGCCGCATTCTGGGCGGCCGTGATCGCCGGGTCGGTTCGGGTCTGGCTTAGCACAATCTGCATCTCGGAGACGTAGTAGCGGGAGGCGATATACCACGCCACAAACACCGAGAATGCAAATACTGCGGAGAAGGTCAAAATCACCAGCCGCTTGTGGCGAAACAGCGGGGCCAACAGATCCCTCATGGTTTTCACTTGTTTGGCTTCGGCGGACTTAATAGTGCGACTTGGTCTGTTCATTTCTCTTCCCTCGCCTCGCTTTCTCGATCTAGAAATAAACGGGTAGGCCAACGCCGTAGGGGACATACTTGCGAATCTTGGTGATCGACTTTTCGGGGACAAAGATCATGTCGCCGCTGCGCACGCCAACGTCTTCCTCCACGTTTTTCCCGTGGAGAAAATCCGAAAGCTTCAGCTCCTTCGCTTCTACCCAGCCTGATTGAGAACGGTGATAGAGATACACTTTGGTTTTGGCCGTAGGCATGAAGCCGCCAGCGAGCGCTATTGCTTCGGAGACAGTGAGGTCATATCGCAGATCGTACTGCCCGGGTTTTGTCACTTGCCCCGTTACGATGAAATAGGCTTTTTGGAAGTCTGTGAGGTCGACGTCGATCATCGGATCGTGAAGAGTCGTTGAATACGCCTTCTTGATCGCGTCGACTGTCTGCGGCACAGTCAAACCCAAAATATTAGTGCTCCCGGCGCCTTGCAGGGTAATGTACCCATCGGGCTGGACGGTCACCTTTTGGTTGAACTCGGGAGACAACGGAAACGTGATTACGAGAACATCGCTGCGATTAATGCGGTAACGTGGGTTCCGTTCTGCAGGCTGTGGATGATCGACGCCGTCTCTGTCTCTCGCAATGAGGCTCTGCCTGTCCGTTCCGGGAACCGCCTCCGGTTTCGCATCTTGCGGGACTTGACCGTAAAGCGTTCCACACAGAAGGATGAAAGGTACACTGCCACTCAGAACTTTACTTAGGGTGCTCATTTTTTGCTCCATTTTGTTCGCGGCAACACCAAATGCAAACTCAGAAAGGCATCACGGGCACTGGTTTCAGCGAGGGCTGGTCAGACACTTGAAGTTGAACTGGCCCTTAACCGTTGGATTGAAAGAACTACCTGTACTATTTTTGATTGAGAGACAGGATTGACTTAAACTTCTGCCACTTATTGAGAAATGGGCCATCCGCGAGAGCCGCTTCAAACCCAACTGGATTGGTCAGCATCAGTTCTGTTTTCCGCCTCTATCAGAGGCCGGAAGCTCCGGCAAAACTAAACGCTGGCCTTTGTATAAGGTCATAAAAGGATCCGTCAAGGAAGGGTTCTCGACTTGAATCCGGTATACAAGTTCCCGATTCGACTTCCCATAGTTTTCCAGAGCCACCTGGAAAAGCGACTCTGATCTTTCGAGGTAGATAACGCGCGGGAAATCTTGTTTTCGAGCAATATTTAGCACTGTCGGGCGCTCTCGCAGTTCTTTGCTTCGTATAGCGGGAAAGGCCGCTGTGGTGTGGGGCCGAGTCGCAGTCGTCGCATGGGCCGCGGTCAGACTCGTTGAAGATGCAAGCGTTTCGCTTGGCTGGGCATACCCATTCGGCGCAACAGACGCCGTCGGACGAGACGACGTTTCATCCGTCGGCGCAATCGGAGAGGCCGTCTCCACCGATTTCGCCGTTGCCTCTGCCGGTGGAATCTTGCTCTCGGACACTGGCTCGATCAATTTAGACTTTGGCGACAATTCCAGTCTCCAACGAGAAAACGGCCCCGGCCACAGGAAAAGCAAAACCAGTGCCAAAGCGCTCATCGCAAACCCAAACTTCCAAAGCCTGCGCCTGGGCAGAGGCATCTGCTGCGGAGCCAGCGAATTTAGTGGCAATTCCGGAATTCTCCAAGGTGGATCGGTCAGAGGCCCCCCCAACGGGACCGGCGGTGCGGAACCCACCTCGCGTGGAGCGCGAAGATCGTTTGCCACTTCGGCAATTATGCCCGGATGGATTTTAGCGCTCCGCAGCGCACAGCCGATCGACATAGCCTGAAAGCAGATACTACTGATGTTTCGCGGAATGCCTTCGCTAAGCTGGGTAATTAGAGCATAGGCGTCGTCTGTGAAGATGTCGGAACCTCTGCGACCGGCAACGCTGAGCCGATGATGAACATAAGCCTTGGTTTCCTCAAACGAGAGCGGCTCAAGCCTGATTGCGGAAGAAACCCGCTGGCTAAGCTGCACCATGTCCGGTCTCGCCAGGGTTGTGGCTAATTGCGGCTGCCCGGCCAAGACAATGTGAATCAGCTTTTCCGTGGGTGTTTCAAAATTCGATAGCAGCCGTATTGACTCCAAAGCTTCTGCGCTGAGATTTTGCGCTTCATCGACGACAACGACAAAATGCCGTCCGGCCAGCCGCTCTTCCAAAAGCAAGCGGTTCAGTGACTCTCGCATTCGAATGAGGTCGTCTGTCACCTCGAGTCCAAGGTCCAGCAACAAGCTCTGAAACAACTGCTGCGAGTTGCAATCAGATTGGAAGAGAAACGCCGTCCGCGCCCGCGACTTCAACGACTCCAGGAGCCGGAAAAGGATTGATGTCTTTCCCATTCCTGGCTTTGCGATCAGTGAGGAAAATCCTCGGCCGTTCTCTATCGAGCAGTACAGCGAGGCGATGGCTTCTCGGTGCGAGGGGCTCAAGTACAAAAACCGCGGGTCCGGCGTCACGCCGAATGGATGCTCTCTTAGTCCGTAAAATTGAAGAAACATGGTTTTGTGATCGGGCTTTCGCTTTATACAAGTAGAGACGGGGACCGCGAACCCCTAACGCGTTCAAGGCTTATACCGTCAATTTCGACGGCGGCGGCTCTGCCAAGCAATTCAATGCATACGACCAAGCGCAACGAATTCCGCTTGCGAACCAGGATTCCTTCGAGTCCCGCAAGCGGCCCCTGCGTTACGCGAACGGCGTCCCCACTTCGCAGATATTCATGAGGTTGGATGTTTGATTGAGATTTGATAGTGAGCCGAATGGCGTCAATTTCGCCACCCGGAATCTCCGCCGGAACCCCGCCAACGCTGACAATTGCCGCGACACCAGGTGTGTTCAGGACGTCCAGTTTTCTGCCCTCGAAATTGGCCGCGAAGACATAACCGGGAAAGAGCGGGGCGCACAACACCTTCATGCGGTCGTTCCAGCGCCTGGCACACTTGTAGGTGGGAAGAAAGGCTTCGATCCCTTTGCTTTGAAGGGCCGTCGCAACCCTGTTTTCATGCTGGTGGCGTGTGCGGAGCGCAAACCAACCAGACTCGATGTTGTTTTCCTTGCTTGTGATAACTTGCACGTAGCTTCGCCTTATGACTAACGGAACCCGCATTTCCCTACTGGGGTCCAGCGCTTAGCCAATATCGAAAAGTTGCCGATCAGTTGGGTTCTGAAAGGCCACAATAACGAGAGCCCGAAGATCTTGAATTCGCCGCATGACGGATTCGCAAGCTCTGGATGCTTGCCTCATACGCTCTTCGGGCCAATTACTGCTCGCTAGTTCGGCACAACAACTCGAGGATTGATTGCGACTGCAACGCGAACCGCTAAACTTTTCGTCCAGCCGCAAAACAATTCCACCAAAACTTGCTGTCTGTGTCTCTCGGTTAAATCCTGTAGTTTCAAATTTCCTCGTTCATTGCGGAAGGATTGGCAACTGGATGCGAAAATCCTGCATCGTAGCGATTGCGAGGTTCGCGATTTGCTGGTTCATGAGAAGCGGGAGTTTCTATACCGCTGATCGGACCTCTTTTGGTCAGCTCCAGGGGACTTTCCACCGTTCATATCCAAGGAAATCGCAGATCGCGTTATTCCCGGTCATGGGGAGGCGATCTTAATTGGCGGTAAAAGGAACAGTTGCGTCGCGACAAGCTTTTGACATGCTAAATAGGTATGACCGGGTTTCCATCATTGAGTTCCTCAAGAACTGGAAGGTGCTGCCGCCGGGTATGCGCTAGCGAACTGTGCAAATGACTACGAGGACTTCAGCGGGTTTAGCCAAAGGACGTCAGCTTACGAGCTGTCACACGATCCAAGATGATATTCGCAATGCCGGTTGCGATTGGAAGGACGAAGTAACGATCCGCGATAAAAATTGGATTAGCAGGCGAAGTTCCGATGATATCCCTGCGTTCCGAGCTGTAGCTGTATGGCGGGCCCCAAAAGCAAGTATTGCAGTCCTCAGCGTGAAGCGATGGAAAAAACTCCCGATATTGATTGCAAATGCGGCTATCCGGGCTGCAAGAGCCGAACTACATAGTGCCGATCAGCGACAAGTTATTGCAGAAAAATATGCAAAACACGGCGAATAGACTTGTTGGGGGCCGGCTGGGACGCCAGAATTGCGGGTTGCCTTTCTATTCCGGATAAACATCTGGCCGCGGACTTTCCGTTTGCCGCCGCTTGCTCTATGTCCTGACCCAACTTCCCTTCGTCCCGGTCTGAGTACAGTAGCCGCATCCTTCTACCCCGCAACACCATGCAGCGCCTGATTCCGTTTCGAGGTCTCTCCTGCGATACATCCACGTCCCGTGATTTTCGCATTTCATCGTGTTCACGCCGGGCTCTTCAACAGAATTTATGCGGTCCGGCATTCCTATAAGAGTGAAATATCCGTTCCCCAGATCATAGCGAACGCTGCATCCTTCGTGACCGCAGTGATAGGAAGGTCGATTGTCGGTGCCCGAGGGAAGTCCGCTCGCTTCATATCGCATGACGGTGTTATCACGCGGACAAAGAGGCTCCAGCATTGCATTGAGTGCGTAAGAAAAACCAGGTTGCGTCATCCGGTCCTACCAATCTGTTTATCTGGATTGTGCCTGCCGGCCGGTACAAAAGAGCAGAGGCGGACCAGCTTACGCCTAACATCGCAGTAGCTCTTGCATACCCACCTTTGCTCGAAGAAACCTGAACTGCCCATACCAGAGAGCCTGTAAAACAGGGGTCGATTTGCTGTAGCGAGAGATGGCGACCTGCCCTTTTCCCCTTTTCCTTTGACTCTTTTCTGGCGGCAACTTACACTGTAGTTCCGGCACTTTTCTCCACCCAGGATAGGCAGACCATGTCTCGTTTCCTTGCTGTTGTCTTGTGCGCTGCTGGCATATTTGCGGCCGACACCTCCGCCCAGGTTTCGGGCTCGGGAATCGAGCCCATACGCGTTCCCGCAGGAACGACTCTGACTTTTCACTTGCAGACACGTCTCCGGCATACGGATGCCGATCCCCTTGACGTCCTACCTCAGGGAACTATTGTGCACGTTAAGATTCTCAGCGCCATCGATTCGAGCATCGATCGCGATGGCAGTGAGTTTCGAGGCACGGTTGTGTCGGACCTCGCGACCGGATACAGTGTCGTGATTCGTTCTGATTCAGAGGTGCGCGGTCTCCTCGTATTGCTGCGAAGCCGAAACCATCCCGAAGGGTTTCGCTATGAACTTTTGCTCACGCAACTGACAGAAGGCGGAAAATCCTATCCCCTAACCGCTTCTCTCGATACCTCCATTTTTGATTGCGGATCTCACGCGCCTACAGCCACCAAGGCAGAAATGAAAGAATTGCCTAAGGCGAATGTTTCCGGCAATACCAGGATTGCTGTAAATCCAGCGCAATAAATTACCTAGCCAGATTATTTACTCGACAGGAAGAGATTTCCGGTTCTGGTACTAGTAAACACAGTGCTGCGCATTTTTTTACTGCCGCTAACTCATTCACCCAATTGAAGTTTTCATATTCCGCTCTCCAGCTGAAGATTGGCAGAGCTCCTGCAACCTCGATGGTGCCTGGCCAAACATATCTCGAGGAGGGCTTGGGAAATGAAGAACGCATGGCGATTTGGATTTTTTACGTTGGCAGGCACGGTTCTCGTAGCGGTAGCTTTGGCACTGCCACCGGCGAACACGCATCAAACTCCGCAAGGTCAGCAGGCTGCTGCCCAGACGCAATCCGTATCTGGAAAGATCGCTTCCGTTGATCAGAACTCTTTCACTCTAACCGTCGGCTCTGGGACTTCCGTCTCTCAAGATGCACAAAAGCCCGCGGCGGCTTCCAGCACAATGTCATTTACGGTTGATAAGAACACCACCATCGAGGGCAGCCTCAAAGTGGGTTCGACTGCTGACGTCACTTATCGTCAGGACAATGGCTCGAACATCGCCATCAGCGTCCACGTAACGCCCTAGCTTGTGAAAGTGGCTCACTGATGCAGCTCAACTTGTCTTTGGGCTTTTCGAGAGTATGTTCCACATCCTTTCGAGGAGCCCAAAGACGATAGCTTATGAAGTGTTTCTGTCACTTGCGAGTGTGATTTTCCCCGCGACAACGGTGCTGATCTTTTTCCTGTCACAACGACTGTTCAATTGAAATTATCGTCCGCGACGCTCATTCTGTAAGCCACCGGCCACGATTACCGGCATTTTTCAAAGGTCACACAATCAAGAACGACTAAGCGCCTCCGGCTCTGCATACTTGGCCACACAGTTTCTTCCAGCTTGGACAGGGTTGCGTAGGCGATGGAAGACCAAAGCCTTACAAACCCCAAGGGCTATTGCAGAGTCATCAATTCGGCACGGGAGAGGCGGATGCGGTTAGACTTTTTACGTTCAGAATCTCTCGTACAACTCTCAGCAGATCCTGGGAGTCCTTGCCTTTGGATATAAAGCCGTGAGCGCCCGCCGCGTGAACCTCTTTGACCGTTTGATCGGAATCGTGGACGGAGAAAACCAAAACCTTTGTCTGCGGGCGAAGCCTTAGTATTTGTCTTAGAGCAACGAGGCCGTTAAGAGCCGGCATGTTGATGTCAAGAATAACCAAGTCGGGCTGGAGGGCCTTCACTTTCTCGACAGCGTCCTGTCCATCCACAGCCTCGCCGCAAATTTCAAGATCCAGCTCTGTTTGCAAGGTGTTTCTCACGCCACGACGAAGCATTTCGTGGTCGTCCGCGATGAGTATTCGCTTCCGCAAAGTGTTTTGGACCGGTCCCGCAAGCTCGGAAGCGAGATTTGAAGATGTAGAGACCAAGACTGCGGAAGACTGCGGGGGAATTGCCGCCAAGCTGGAAAGGGGAATCGTGGCTGCGACTAAGGTTCCTTTATTGGGGCTCGATGTAATTTCTAGCTTGCCTCCCAGTTGGCGCATGCGTTCCGTCATGCCTTGAATGCCCACGCCAAGACGTGCGACCGATCCATTTGGCGAACTAGCCCTGGAAGATTGCACGCCTTTCCCAAAATCTTGAATTTCGAGTTTGATCTCGTCGGCGGTTACATCCATCCGGACGACTGCGTTCGGGCTTTCAGAGTACCGATGCACGTTTGTGAGGCTCTCCTGGAGGACGCGGAAAATGGCAACTTCGGCGTCAGGCGACAATCTCTGAATATCGGAGGGAATCTCGGTTTCCATCAGGATGCCCGTTCTGCTTGTGAATCCAGCCAAGTACCATTTGACGGCTGAAGACAGCCCCAATTCGTCCAGCAAAGGCGGATGCAACAAATAAGAAAGTGTGCGAATTTCGGCGGCGACCTCCTTGCTCCAAGCCAGGGACTCGGTAAGCGCACGCTGTGAGTCCGCGTCCATGTTGCTATTGGGCCGGTTGAGAACGCGGGACAAGGCCATGGATAAGACGGCAAGCTTTTGCCCCGTGACATCGTGCAGATCGCGCGCGATGTGGCGCCGCTCTTCATCCTGAAGTTGCAGCAACCGAGCGGAAAGCTGCCTTAGCGATTCCTCATTGGACTTCAAGGCTTCATTGGCTTCCACCAACTCGGTCAGTTCGGTGGCAACCACGCCTACTTTATGAATATCCGAGTCTTTTAGCGGACGGAGAGTAAATCGGACAAGCTTGGGTCTTCCCTCCGTGGCATCCAAAGTAAGCTCTGCCGCTGAGCTGCGATGAAGCGCCTGCCGTATGAGTTTTTTTAGCTTGTCGCTCTGCCCAGCCGATAAATTGTTATGCAGCGAGCTCCCGGTCAGTTTTCCCACGGGAATATTCAAGATTTGAGCAAACCGACTGTTGGCATAGAGGACTATGCCGTCCGCGTCCAGAGTGGCAGCGCCATCGTTTATGGACTCGACGAGCACGCGGTATGGATGCTCCGTACCCTGCAGCGTGACGACTTTCTCGCCTTGCGCACCCTGCATTACCAGGGCATCGATTCCTCCACGGCGAATGGCAAGCACGATTTCTTGCGCTTCGGCGGCGTTCGGGCGGGGTTTAAGGACAGAGGAAGGAGTCCTTGGCGATAAGCGCCGAGAGTTCTTCTTCTTCCGGATATCCATGTTGTTTTTCAATGGTTTGCCTAAGTGCCTCGGGATGATCCTCTTCGGAGCTTTCTTTTGACATCAGGAGAATCATGTATAAAACCGAGCTTCCTACCGAGCCCCCGTTACGGCGTGTGCTTTGACCGTCGCTTTCTTCCCTTTTGCTTTGCGGATGTCCAAACCCACCACCACGCGTTCAGTATCTGACAGGTCGCCTATTATCTTGCAAATAGGAACAGGTAGGCTTCTGACAAGTGTGGGGATGGCTAGAATTTGATGATCTCGCGCCAAGGCCGGGTTCTTTAACAGATCAATCACTTCAATGTGATAATTTTCCTCGAAGTCTCCGGCACAAATCTTTTTCAGATTGGTGATGGCCGCCAAGGACCTCGGAGTTTGTCCCGCAACATACAATCGCAATTCAATCAGCTTTTTGGAACTCTTCACTTTTTCCTTAGTTTTCAAGTGGCGCCCGCTTCCGGTTTCTAAGTCTCAGATTCATTTTCAAACCCGTGTCGCCAATTTGCTCCAGACTATCGGGAACCGCGACTCTTTGCCAATCTGTCAAGATCTGCTCTGTCTTGCTTTTCCCTATCCTTCTCTTCCCGGTTGAGGGTCTTTTCTTCTTTTTCGACGGCATCGAGTTCCGCCTGCAGGGCGGTCACTTGCGCCTGTATCGCAAGCCGCTTGCGCGCGGCATCCTGCTGCTTGCGCTCGATCTCCTGCTGTTTTTGAACGGCCTCGGCACGTTCCGCGGACTCCTGTGTAACCCTCGACGATCCCGTCAGGACGCCGCCCGGGCCGATGTAAACTGGCAAGAGTCTTAAGCCGTGGCCCGTGATTACAAACTCGCGAAGCTGATTCGAATGGGCCATTCCGCGCGATTTAAGGACATAGAGACAGCGGTTACGCTCTCCATTTAACTCCAAATCTCGCAGCAGGATCCACGTGTCGGTTAAGGAAGAGATTCCGACTGTAGTCTGCTCCAACTCGGTGCCGCCGCTTGTGAGGCTAACAAAAACCGCTGTAATTCCGGCGACCTTCAAGAAGTCCAGTAACCGCATGAGCATGGAGTAGACTTCCTTATCGCTACTTCCACTCATGAGATTCGTGATGGGGTCAATGACTACGCAATGCGGTTGCACCTTCTCGATGAGTTTGTGGATGCGAAGGAGATGCATCTCTATGCCAAATTGAGTGGGACGCCAAGCTTCATGCGTCAAAAGCCCTTTCTTGGACCATGGATCGAGATCAATGCCAACAGAATTCATGTTTCGTGCCACCTGATCCCTGGATTCTTCAAAGTCGATATAGAGGCAGCGCTCACCTCTTCGACAGGCAGCATCGACAAACGAGGCGGCGAGAGTGGTTTTGCCGCTGCCGGCGGTCCCTGTGACAAGTATGCTCGAGCCGCGGAAATACCCCTTCCCTTCCAGCATTTCGTCCAAATCGGGTACTCCCGAGGAAATGCGCTCGCTGGACGCGGTATGCTGCAATTGCAGAGAGGTGAGCGGCAAAATCGAGATTCCGCGCTCGTCAATCAGGAACGGATACTCATCGGCCCCGTGCTTTGTGCCCCTGTACTTTACAATGCGCAGGCGGCGCGCCGAAATCTGATCCCTTATTCGATGGTCAAGGAGAACCACGCAATCGGAGACGTACTCTTCCAAACCGTGACGCGTGAGGGTACCTTCGCCCCTCTCGGCCGTGATGACAGTTGTCAGTCCGCGGTCCTTAAGCCAACGGAACAACCGGCGAAACTCGGCTCGCAGAATCCCGGGGTTCGAGAAACCTGAGAAAAGAGCCTCGAGCGTATCGAACATCACGCGCTTGGCGCCTACGGCGTCCACGGCGCTCTGCAAGCGGATGAATAGACCTTCCAAGTCGTAGTCTCCGCTTTCCTGAATCTCATGGGGCTCGACGCTTACATAGTCAAGAAACAGCTTTTTCTTGTTCGCAAGGTCCTCGATATCAAAACCCAATGACGCAACGTTTCTAGCGATGTCTTCCGGCGTTTCCTCGAAAGCCATGAGCACGCCCGGCTCGTTATATTCCTGTGCCCCGCGAACTAGAAACTCAATCCCTAACATCGTCTTTCCGCAGCCAGCCCCGCCGCAAATGATCGTCGTGCGCCCCTTGGGGAGGCCGCCTTCGCTAATCTCATCAAATCCTGGAATGCCCGTGGGGGTCTTCTCTAAAGGTAAGAGTCCGGGGGTTCTTCGGTTGGCACGACTGGGCATGTCACATTGACCTCGACACTACAAATTAAATGCGTCCGATTGGCGCCGGAGTGGGGCCTAACACAGAGCTCAAGGCGAGACGAATCCGAACAAAACACACGCATAGCCGTAGCTTATCTACTTCTAATGAATTAACGTAATCGCGGCATAATACTAGGGGATATGATTTCTACTATACAGGGAATACTGTAGGGGTGGAAAACATCTGCTGTAGATTGTGGGTTGCGAGAATTCTGACACTGACGGCTGACTTTCCGTGCTCAGAGCTCAGGTCTTTTCGGATATTTTCCGATGATAGATTTACAATTGATCGACGCGGGAAATTTCCACCTGCTCAGTTATTCCTGCTCTCTTGAGCGATACCGTCATTGACTCTCGCAGTACCAGACGGGCTAAAACATCGCCGGCCGCAGAGCACCCCAAGGGTCGCGTATTCAAGTAGGTGTACAACTCGGTTTCAGACTTCTCGCCGAGATCCTTACGCTGAGTCCCCTTGGTTACAAAAACTTTATACCTTTCTTCCGCTGCTTCCATTCTTCCTCCCGGTGGTTTGAGAAGTCCGGAGTACTCCTACAACATACCAATGCGTTTGCAATGAGCTATCGGGTGAATCCGGTACGATAGGCGCTGGGTTCATCGAGTGGGCATAAATAGAGGGCTCATCAGATTCCAATCAGAAACAGCGCTGACTGACCGTGGGCCGCAGTTTTTACTTCGCGCTTTCTACGGGGTCTGCCTATTTTCCTCAATTCATTCCGGTCTATCGAACCGGACTCTAGCCGCGCTCCTACAGCGCTTACCTGATGTGATTGGAAGAGCCTTTAGCTAACAATGCGTAAAAGGAGTTCCCTGCAGCTCGTCAAGACAATGACAGAGACACTTAAGCCAATAAATATCACGATGAATTCCAAGCGAAGTTGCGCAAATGGATTGAGGCCAAGCGGCATGGCAAGACTGTCGAAATCGGGAAAGAAACCGGGCGGTCCATGGTTATCGATATTGGGAGCGCGCTGAGAAAGAGTCTCGCAACTTCGTCTTCAAACCCAAGAGAAAAGAAGAAAAGTAACGTGCGGGCCAGGAAAACGGGGCAGACGGAGCGTAAGGCAAGTTAGCGGCTTTGTTGTCGACAGGGTTGGGAATGATTGGCCGTCGGGCTTGGTATAGTCTGTGGACTTGTCGGTCCTGCGTGACTGGGAATTGGGACCGGGGAGAATAGATGTCGGGCAAAAAGAAAAAGACAAAGGCATCGGTGGGGAATCCCTCTTTGCTTGAATCCCTTGACCCAGACGAAGCGAACCTCCAGGTCGTGATTGAGACTCCGAAGGGTAGCCGGAACAAATATGCATTTGACGAAAAGCAGAGGGTGTTCGGGCTGAAGAAAGTTCTTCCTGCGGGGATGGAATTTCCGTACGACTTCGGCTTCGTGCCGTCGACACTCGCTGACGACGGTGATCCTACGGATGTACTGGTATTGATGGACGAGCCTGCATTTCCTGGCTGTGTGTTGCAGTGCAGGATCGTCGGAATCATCGAGGGTGAGCAGGGTAAGAAAGAGAAACTGGAACGAAATGATCGCGTTATAGCTGTCGAGAAAGAAAATCACAGCTTTGCGGACATTCATCACATCAAAGATTTGGGCAAAACGTTTTTGCGGGAATTGGAAGATTTCTTCGTGAACTATCACGAGCTGAGCGGGGAGAAATATCGAGTCTTGAGGGCGAGGGGTCCTGCGAGTGCCATGAACCGAGTAAGAGATGGCATGCGGGCATTCAAGAACAAATGACCGGGGGGCTTGGAGGTGTGTGCCGTGCTAACGCTTAAGCTTCGGAGGACGTCGCCCGCGGCGAGTGGCGCCGAGCACTTGTACATATTCCAGGGGCGATCCTTCGGAACAACAACGCAATAGCAAACCTCCACGGCTCATATCCCCCCGGCCGACAAACTCTCGCGGGAACAGCAATCGTTCTCCAAAGACTTCTAAGAGTGGCGCAGCATATTTTTCAGTAGCGATGCTCCCGAGTAAAACAAGCTGGGTATCGGGATCGAGAAGTTCTCGCAAGCGAGACGCATCGCGATCGAGAGGCCTTCGATACTGGGGGTTTTCCGCATCAACCGTTGATGCGGATATAGACCTGAGCCTGGCTAAGGTCATGGGTTCTTCGGGCAGAAGAAGTCCCGAGGTCGCGGTGATGATATGGATTCCCGCGATTCCCGGCGGCGGATTCTTGAATCTTTCCGCATAGGTTAATTTTCCCCGAAAATACAAGCCACTGAGGAAACTGAACACTTCTCCAAGAGGAACACTGGAATTTTGGAGGCGCTGCGCGAGATCGAACTGCGCATTGGGACTGAACAGCATTCTCGCTCGTATGCCGCCGGCATTTGCCGGCGAGAGGAGGAAAATCCTGCGTGGCTCAGAGTTCTCGTGCTTCCGCCCGGCCACCGGCTTTGGCTCCGGTGAGTGTCCTTCGAATGTTATTCTCTTTTCAGCCAAGTTATACTCCCGTCGCGAGAGTGTCTCTTCCTCGAGAGCCTTTACGTATACATGGTTTCATGTAAAGCAATTGCGCCCCCAAGGATATCTAATACCGATGAGAGCGTTTGTGAAAAAGCGATGAGTAAAGTTCCTTTTCGGGTGTCTCCCATGCTGGCGACATTGGTGGATGCTCCATTCACCAGGCCCGGCTGGGTATTTGAAGAGAAATATGATGGCGTGCGGATGCTTGCGTATAAGGAAGGTGCGCGTGTGTCCCTACTATCAAGGAATGCGATTGATCGAACGGACCGTTACCCCGAGATCGCAGCGGCAATTCAAAAACTCAAGCCGAAGACACTTTGCATCGACGGCGAAGTGGTTGTGTTCGACACTAAGAATGTTTCACGATTCCAACTATTGCAACAAGGGAAAGGCCGTCCTCAGTACGCAGTTTTTGATTGTCTCTACGCCGATGAAGGCGATCTGAGGAAAAAAGCCCTGTCTATGAGGCGAGCCGTACTCGAAAGCATCATAAAGCCATCCGCACGTGTCCGGCTGTCAGCCCTCTTGTCCGACGACGGCCTCAAGGCGTTTCAAATTGCTTCGAAGCGGGGATTTGAAGGTGTAGTTTGCAAAAACCTCGCATCTATCTATGTGGAAAAGAGATCCAGGGAATGGCTCAAAGTAAAGGCACACGAAGAAGACGAGTTCGTTATCGGAGGCTTTACCGAGCCCACAGGTTCGCGACAGTATTTCGGGGCTTTGCTTTTGGGAGTCTATTCACGCAATAAGCTCCTCTATGCCGGAAAAGTTGGCACGGGCTTCGATACGGAAATGCTAGCTTCTCTTCACCGGAAATTTCAGCCGTTAGTTCGATCGAAGTCTCCCTTTGCCTCTGCGGTGCGCGAACGGGATGCGACGTTCCTGGCCCCAAAACTGGTAGCTCAACTCTCGTTTACTGAGTGGACCAAAGATGGAAAGCTGCGTCATCCGGTTTATCTGGGGCTGCGCGACGACAAAAAACCTACGGAAGTGACTCGGAAGGAGGCGTAAATGGGGCCTGCATCAAAGACCTTGCCGATAAAAGTTTCAAATCCCGGAAAAGTATTTTGGCCCGAAGAAGGGTATACAAAGCTTGACCTGGTTGCGTTTTATCGGGATGTTTTTCCCGCGCTCCGTCCCTACGTTAATGACCGCATTTTGACGTTGGAACGCTGCCCAGACGGCATGAGCGGTGCATGTTTTTATCAAAAGCAGAAACCGGAAAGCATGCCGGCGGGAACACCTACGAAGCGAATCGTGAATGACAGAGGTTCTTCTTCTCGAAAAGCCACCGACTACGTCGTAGGCGGCTCGCTCGCCACGCAGCTTGCCCTGGCCAATCTTGGCTGTATTCCTATTCACGTAAGCGGGAGCAGGGCCAAGACTTTCCCAAAACCTGATTGGATCTGTTTCGACCTGGATCCTCAGTCAGGAAAGTTTGCGGATGCCGCAAAGGCCGGTCTATTTGCGAAGGCTGTCTTGGATGATCTTGAGCTGGTTTCTTTTCCAAAGACGTCCGGTAGTCGTGGGTTGCATATATTTGTTCCCATCCGAGTGGGACCTGAGGCCAACGAGGTACTGAGGTTCGCCGAGGAATTTGTGGCGCGCCTTGCCGCGTCCTATCCCAAACAATTAACCGTCGCGCATGCCATTGCAGATCGTGGAGCTCGCGTATACCTGGACGCCTTTAGGAACGGTTCCGTGCAAACAGTCGTGAGCCCTTTTTCAGTTCGCCGAAAGCCACATGCACCTGTCTCGACTCCCCTGGCCTGGTCGGAGGTCAAGCCATCTCTCGATCCGTCCAGCTTCAACATCGGCAATTTTAGCGCTCGTCTTAAGAAGAAAGACCCTTGGGACGACTTTTTTAATAGCCGTCAGCCGCTGGGACCTGCGGTTGCACGCTTGAAACGGCTATGAGATCTCTCTGCATCCGTCGTTCGTCACTGATCGAGAGTTCCCGAGGAGGAGCGATAGATGTCGCTCGACAAATATAAAGAGAAACGGAATTTTCAGATTTCCCCAGAGCCTTCCGGAAAACCACATTCCGGCGCAAGCTCAAAGCGCCATTTGCTTTACGTTATACAGAAACATCGCGCATCGCAATTGCACTACGACTTTCGGTTGGAGTTCAGAGGCGTGCTGCTCTCCTGGGCAGTTCCCAAAGGCCCTTCACTCGATCCATCGGTCAAACGATTGGCGATGCAGGTGGAGGATCATCCACTGGAATATGGAAACTTTGAGGGGGTTATTCCGGAAGGCGAATATGGTGGCGGGACGGTAATGGTATGGGACGCGGGTGAATGGGTTCCGGAGAGCGCCAACGTCGAAGCCGCGCTCGAAAAAGGCGATCTGAAGTTTACTCTCCAAGGCAAGAAACTGCAGGGATCTTGGGTGTTGGTGCGAACTCGTGGTTTTGGCAGCAAGCCAGATAAATCCTGGCTACTGATCAAACACCGTGACAAATACGCATCGGATAAAGACATAACTGTCTCACAGCCGCGTTCCGTGCTGAGTAAACGGCTGCTTGCAGAAATCGCTCGCGACAACGATGGAGATATCGAAAGGGCCGCCACGGGCGATCCGGAGAAGGCCAAAAAGAGGAAAGTAGCAAAACCTGGAAAGAGTCCGATGAATAAGAAACGAGCAAAGCGATGAAAACAGTGGCGGAACACCTGGTCGACGCATTAGTGGCCGCAGGGGTTCGCAGAATCTATGGCGTCGTTGGCGATTCCTTGAACAGCATCGTGGACGCCGTTCACTATAATAAGAAGATCGAGTGGGTCCACGTTCGGCACGAGGAAGCCGGCGCATTTGCAGCGAGCGCCGAGGCGCAGTTGACAGGCAATCTCGCTGTCTGCGCGGGCAGTTGCGGTCCCGGCAACCTTCATCTCATCAATGGACTCTTTGATGCACACAAGACTCTCGCGCCGGTACTGGCGATAGCGGCGCAAATTCCGTCGAGTGAAATTGGAACGGATTATTTTCAGGAAACTCATCCTGAAAGACTATTCCTCGATTGCAGCCACTTTTGCCAGCTTGTCGGCTCAGAAAAGCAGATGCCCCGACTGTTACAGATCGCAATGCAAACCTCAAATTCTAGAGGCGGCGTAAGTGTGCTGGTGTTGCCGGGAGATGTAGCTGCGGCGAAGATGACCTCCAAAGAGCTGGAACATTCCGTGTTTAGCCCCAGGCCGTCCATTCAGCCGTCGAGCGGTGATCTTCGGAAGTTGGCCGAATTCCTGAATAAGACTGAGCGGGTGACTCTGTTCGGTGGCGCGGGTTGCGCCGGAGCGCGGGAAGAAGTTCTTCAGCTTGCGAAAACCCTCCAAGCGCCGATTGCTTATAGCTTTCGAGGAAAGGAATTCCTCGAGCAAGAGAACCCTTATGTTGTTGGGATGACCGGATTGTTGGGAACCGAAAGCGGACACTATGCACTCGAAAAAGCAGAAGCTGTATTGCTGCTGGGCACAGACTTTCCATATACGGCGTGGTATCCGAAAGACGCTCGGATCGCACAGATTGATATTCGACCGGAGCATCTTGGCCGGAGATCCCGTCTCGAGCTCGGATTGATGGGTGACATCAAGGCCACCATTGAGGCCGTCTTGCCGCTGCTGAAAAACAAAAAGGGTGACAAACATCTGAAAGCTTGCATCGACAAATATCGCGAAACGGAAAAATCGTTGAGCCGCTTTGCAGAAGCTAGGAAAAACGGAGAACCACTCCATCCGGAATATGTAACTTCCGTCTTGAACCAAGTCGCGGAAAATGATGCGGTTTTTACCGTTGATACGGGAATGACAGCTGTGTGGGCGGCGCGCTACGTGAAAATGACCGGAAAACGAAGGCTCATTGGTTCGTTTAACCACGGATCGATGGCCAATGCGATGCCGCAGGCGATTGGAGCACAGATGGCGTTTCCCCAGCGCCAGGTCATTTCGATGAGCGGAGATGGCGGTTTCACAATGCTCATGGGAGACCTCCTGACTCTGGCGCAATACGAATTGCCGGTCAAGCTGATCATCTATAACAACAGCACGCTGGGTATGGTCAAACTGGAGATGCGGGTTGCGGGGTACCAAGATTTCGCGGTGGATTTTAAGAAAACAAATTTCGCGAAAATAGCAGAAGCCGTTGGCATACGTGGAATTCATGTCGAGAATTCCGGGGATCTAAAGAGTTCGCTGGAGGAAGCCTTCGGTCACAAGGGGCCGGTCCTTGTGGATGTCGTGACGGATCCCAACGCGCTGGCTATGCCCCCGAAGATCGATCTGAAAGAAGTCACTGGCTATGGCCTCTATCTTGCCAAACAGACCTTGCATGGACGCTTATTCGAGTCGATTGACGAATTAAAGGGGAATTTGCCATAGCGCAGAGTCCCGAGGCCTTCTCGAAATGACGCCGCTCATTATTCGCTTTGCCGTGGGAGGAACGGTGGTGTGTCTTTTCGCGGTTCTAGGTGATCTGCTAAAGCCCAGGAGTTTCGCGGGCTTATTCAGCGCCGCTCCTTCCGTTGCCCTAGCCACCTTGAGCCTGACTATTGTGACGGATGGAAAGCTCTATGCCGCCCGGGAAGGGCGTTCGATGATTGCCGGCGTCGCCGCTTTTCTCCTGTACGCCTGCCTATGTATTCGCCTCCTTGTCCGAAACAGATGGGGCGCGACGGCGGCGAGCATGTTTTCCTTTTCGGCGTGGTTTCTGGGAGCTTTCGGCTTGTGGTTTCTGGCTTTGAAATGAAATTTGATGCGCGTTCACTTTGACTTCTCGGCACTTCGAAAAACTCGTTGGTATGAGTATGCGATTCGTTTCTTGTTTGGGGGTGTAATCACGGCTGCCACCGGTATTGTGGCCAAGCATTTTGGACCTGTAGTCGGCGGACTCTTTCTCGCATTTCCAGCAATTTTCCCTGCGAGCGTCACGCTGGTGGCAAAGCATGAAAAGGAAAAGAAGCAAAAGGTTGGAATAGATGGAACTGTGAGAGCAAGGAAGGCCGCTGCCCTGGACGCACGTGGCGCCGCTATGGGGACTTTTGGTCTGGGATTGTTTGCGCTACTGGTCTGGAAGCTTCTTCCTGGCTGGAATTCGATTGCCGTCTTGAGCACCGCCGTTCTGGCTTGGCTTATCGTATCCGTTCTAATTTGGAACGCGGAACAACATCGATGGCCCTAACGGCTCACGGCGCGCGAAATCATTTCCAAGCCGGTTCACGAACCTTCTAAACGGTCCGTTTTCCACTAAACAACCGTATGATGATGGAGATGACTGCGAGAATTAGGAGTGCGTGGATCGCGAATCCTGCAACGTGGTAGACAACAAAGCCGCCTATCCACGCGCAAACAAGCAATAGCGCCAACAGCAGCCAAATAAATTTCATTTGCCACTTCCCATTCAGAAGACAGCATACTTTCGGAAGCATTTATTCGTAATCGGGTAAATGCCCTACGAAGCTGCCTGGGCTGAGATATCCAAGCCGAAGCGATCGGCCTGCCTTGAATGGTCCAGCCACTCAGGTCTAGCGGTCTAGCCAACTTTAATTACTTACCTGAACAAATCCTATTAACGGGTCTAAGGATAAACAATTTTCCAGTTCTAGTACGCTTCGCACTTCAAAAGTCTTCCTCTCCTTGTTCGATAAGTCGCTTCCCCTTATGGGTTTCCGGGAAGTGTGCAGGTTGGCCAGGTTATTGCGCTTGGAAAAGGTGCCCCGTCTCAGAGGTAGGACTCAGCCGACTAAAACTAATGCCGGCCGAGGAGGATGATTATGAGTCCAAGCCATTTAATTGCTGGGAATTCGCCCACTGGGCATAGGTCTCTCCGGAGAAATGTAGACGCTTCTGAAGGCGAGTTAGAGATTCGCATTCAAAACTTGGAAAAGCTTGTCGACAGCGTGCACGCAGCGCTACGTCAGGTATCCTTTTCCGGTAAACCTTCTGTTCTTGATCTTATGAATGATCTTCATGTGAAGATCAAAACTATTCACAACATGCTGCGAGTAGCAAGGCTTCTGAGCGAACCTGCGCGTGAAAGCATGCTCTCACGGGTGCGCGGTTCTCTGAATGAACTTGAAGAGACCATTGCTGTCCGCCTGGACGTCGAAATGACCTAGTTTCCCTCGCCCGGGCAGGTCCTACGGATTTGCTTCGAGTCGCGTGAGCGCCCTAATCCCCTTATGTTTTCCTTATGGTTTCCTTATGGTTTCCTTACGCGCAGATTAGGCCCACAGCGATACGGTAGGCCATGGCTTCCTGGATGTTGCGTTGCACAGATTGCAATCTTCCCTTTATACACTCCCCGATTGCAGAAAGGCACCTGTCGGACTACTTCTTTCCTGAAAAACCCGAGTTCCCGGCGGGCGGGTCCGAGTTCCAGTGCCCGCATTGTGGCCAGACAGCTAGTTATCAACGTACCGATCTCACCTACCAAGCATAATCGGCTTAAATTGCCACCTGTACGCCTAAGATTCGGCGACGAGGAAACCTACTCCGATGCGAATGTTCTCCGTATGGAGAATTTTTCAAAACCCGCAGAACAGGTACGGCATACACCAAAAGCGCCCGGTTCTCGCGATCCAGGCGCCTTTTTCCGGTGTTTATCGCCACTTGACCTGCTGCTTTAGATCACGGCTGCGACGGTGGTCTGGACTTTGCGGCTTCGATCTTGCTCTTCAACTCGGTCTGTTGATCAGGAGTCAGCACGGCATTCACCTTGGCTAGAGTGCCTTCGTGCAGCTCCTTCCACTTTGCTTTTTTTTGGTCATCTGTGAGGGAGGTATCGCTTGATACTGCCTGGTGCCTGGCTTTCGCATCCGCAAAGATATCCTTTACCTTTGCCTTCTGGTCATCGGTAAGTGCCAAGCTCTCCACTGCGGCCTGCAGCCCACCTCGCATACCCATTTCTTTGCCTGAGGCTTGGGCGGGTGGATCTTGTGATTTGGATAGGGCCAAGGGTACGGCAAGCGCCGCAACCATGCCCAAGGACACCAATCCGCCCAATATTCTTTCGATTTTCATTACGATTCTCCTTATATTCATTTCTGGGCTGAGTGGAGGGAGGGCTCCCTACATTAGTACCATAGATTCAACTCGATCACAAAAATGCTCAGCTCCCGTTGTCCGGGTGTGGAGTTTCCTTTCTGACTGCGGCGACAAGCTCCGTGGCCGGACAGCAAGACTCTTCACGGATTCAGAGCATGGTGATTTCGTTCGAGGTACGTGAAACCGATCCCGGCGATTTCGGAAGAGTCTTCCAGAGAAAAGCCAACGGAGAGGGTGTCAGCCGTCATCGCCGCAACAATCTCAGGATCAGTTAGCAGAGTTTCGCGATAAGCGCTTACATATCTGTGTGCCATAACCATCGCAGCATCCCAGATTTTGTCTTCCATCTGTTCCGTTACCGTGACCATTCTAACCTCCAAGAAAGCTTGCACAGGCTCGGTCAGAACCCTATTCAGACAGGCCGATGCAGGGGCTAGGTTCTGCATCGAAGAAAGTCTCGCCGCGTAGAACCGCGTCCACGGCCTCAAGCAATTTGCCAGCGCACTCTGCTTTGGGCACGAATCCCTGTGTCCCGATCAATCGCAGAGCATCAAGAAGAGGTTTGCCATCGTGCATCGACAGCATGAGAATTGGTACATCTGGCAAAAGTTGACGAATTTCAGTTGCTGCGCCTAAGCCGCTTAGAATCGGCATCGCTTGGTCAAGGATAATTAAATCGGGATGCAACTGGCTTGCTTTATTAACTGCCTCTCGGCCGTTGGCTGCCTCGCCGCAAATCACGAAACCCTCTCTGGATTCCAGGATCGAGCGAACTCCTCGTCGAACAATCTCATGATCATCAGCAATCAGAACTTGCATAGGGCCTCACTCAAGGTGCAGCAGGTTCTAATCTGAGCGTCTATATCGAGGGCGTATATCGGTGGAATGCTGTAAATACAGATCATTCCGGGCGTCCCTCGTTCCTACCTGAAGTTTCCGTGCCACTTACAGAGAAAACCTGATGGTTGTCTCCCGGGTCATTCGGTAGCCTGGCTGCGATATAACCCCTGACGCACGCCGAAAGCAGGTGCTTGCCTGGACACAGGCACCTGCTCTTCACTTCAATGCAAAGCAGCCGGAGACGAGTTGTGGCGTATTACTGTCGGCGCTACTAGGAAAGAACCTTGTGTACAGCATCTGCCTGATAGTCTTGAGATTCACGGATGCTTCACACTCACTCCTTAATTGACCACCACAGCACGACAGGCGGTCGCACATGTCGAACTCATTCTCACGCGCCAAGTTGGCGAAATTGCATTTGGAGAAATTAAGAAAGAGGACGGCCCGGACTGCCTTCTTACTGTCAGTGGGCGTACTCGTGGCGAATGGCATCAGTGCACCGGTCTCCGCCCAGGAAAGTAATCACAACGCGGCCAAAGGTCTAGACACCGAGAAAAACTGGACCTATCTGGTACGGGATATCATCGAGCATGAAATTGACGCGCAAGCGAAGGATAGGTCTTTGTGGTGTTATCGAAAGCTGGTAGAGAAAGACGGCCGACGCCGATTGTTTATTACCTGTCAGGGGCAAGGTGCGCAGATTGAGAGATTGCTGGCGGTGAACGGCAAGGCGTTGGATGAAAAACAGCGGGAAGCCGAAGATCATAGGATTGAGAAACTGATTAAGAGCAAGCGAGAACTCCAAAAACAAGCGCGGCAACAACGCGAAGACGCAAAACAAGCTACTAATTTGCTCGAACTCATTCCGGATGCTTTTGTGTTTCAAATGGAGGAAAGGGATGGGAACAGGATCAAACTGAAATTCACGCCAAATCCGACCTTTCGCCCTTCCGGTCACGAAGCGAAGGTTTTTCATCATATGGAAGGCGCGTTAACTTTGGATCTGGATCAAAAACGACTCGCTGAGATTAGCGGCCATCTGAAGAGCGCCGTAAAGTTCGGTAACGGGCTCTTAGGTCATCTGGATGAGGGCGGGACCTTTCTGGTACGGCAACAGGAGGTGGGCCCGGCATGCTGGGAAATGACGACTCTCGACGTACAAATGAGTGGTAAAGCTCTTTTCTTCAAGACTATCGACGCGCGGCAGAAGGAGATCGACAGTGAATTTCACGCAGTTCCTGTGTCCGCCACCATTGAGCAGGTCGCTCAAATGACAAAAGACAAAGTTACATTGGCCGTTGTGCAAAAGTAACACGATCACCTTGAGTCCCGGCGATCCGCCTGATGATTTTCAGCTGCATATCAACTTTCGAATAACTTGGATACATCCATTCTGAACTCGCGCGAGTTACCGGACGTGTGGTTTCCCTGCTTCCTCAGAGGCCGTCGGAGCTTCACTCCTACTCTTCTCCAAGAAGACCAGCACTTAAAAGTGCCCTTTATGGATACAGACTTCGCGGTCGATTGTCTGCTCGTCCAGCGGCGTATGCCTCAGATCCGGTTTTTGTACATCGGCGCGCGCCTTTGCTCCACGATTCCTTCAGACCCCACCTCACCGTGACGCTCTTGCGTTTCGCTCTCACTTTACGTCCATCGCGCCGTGAAGAGGACTTGCACATCCAGCTGACGAACATGCTCGGCACAGAAATGGAAAGGGCGGGGAGTTTATGCTCCCCGCCCTTTTTCGGCGCTGTGACTCCGGCTGCGCTCGCCGGCGAGGCCCGAGCGTGCTCGTTCTTAGCTGTCTCCGGAATTAGGCGGCCAGAGCTTGAATCAGCGCTTTCACATTGGGAACCCCGAGTCCGGTCACCAGGTCGTAACCAGGGCCGGCGTCAAACGCTCCGTTCGTCCCCTTGTTAATGTCCCGGAAGCAGGTATTAATTAACGGGTAGATGAGTGGATTTAGAAACGGCAGTGGAGGTTTCTGGGCCTTAGTTCGTGCTTCATTGATCAGAGCACAGAAGCCCGCCCATACCGGCGCGCTCCAACTCGTACCTCCGATCTGCGTCACCTTGCCGTGCAGCACCAGGAAGGCGCCCTCGTCCGGGTCGGCAGCGAGACTCACATCCGGCACCATCCGTTGCGTAACCGCCGGCGCCCCCGGCGCGGTCTGCCAGCCTGGCCGGCTGAAGTAGATACTCTTTCCCCCACCGCCGCTGGTCCACGCTGTCTCGTCCGCCACGCCACCATCAGACGCGAGCTTCAGACTTGTTCCGCCAACGCCGATGACGAACGGATCAGACGACTCGTACTCGGCTTGCGTGGTTGTCCCCTGATTGTGTCCGGTCTGATCGGGATTCGATCCTGCGTCCCCGCTGGACACAAATACATTCACTCCGGCTGCAGCCAAACGCACGAATTTCTGATGCTGCGTCGCGACTTCTCCTGTGGGGCCCCCCATGAAGGTCTCACCCAAACCAAGACTTATGGACAATTGTCGCAATCCCGGCTGGGTGGGAAGATCCGCGATGATGCGATCCAGCGCGAGATCTAGGTCCACAAAGCTCAGCGAGCCTGTGGCGTATATCCGGATGGTCGCGCCAGGGGCCACGCCGCTGGACCATTCGGTGTCAAGTGTCTCCTCGCCCTCGGGAGCGGGAATATGTCCGCCATTCACGTTGATTTTCTCGATTTGCGCGAGCGTCGCCTGCACCTTGTTGCGCGTCCAAAACGCAGTCAAGTCGCTGTTAGCGGGAAAGGAGTCAATCAAGATGGCGATGGTCTGGCCTTTTCCGCTCACGGTCAGGCCGTCGGCGTTGTAGGCCTTCAGGATCTCATTCACCAGGTAGGGCGGCTGGTTGGCGATATTCGGCGATACAGTCGCAGCCGCTCCGTCATCCGACAAGATTTCCCGATTGCCGTTCTTTGGCGCGCGCTTCCGGATATTCTTGTGTGCTTGGCGAAAGGGTTGCAATCCGATGATGGCATGCACGCTCTTTCCCACGTCGGCGGGCAAGCTGGGCGCATTCTGCGAAGCTGTGTAGGTCAGACCGTCTTTGGTGACACGCACCATCCTGGTTTGCAGACTCTGCTCGATCTGCGCGACGTTGGCTTTGGCGTAGACACCCGTGCCGTCAGTCGCAACTTTCACGATCTGATAGCCCTGCGCCCTCAGCCAATTCTGTAGCTGATCGACGTCGGCTGGGTTTGGAGAATAGCTCTTTTTCATTTCATCGAATGAAATGACTTCGCCTTTCGCTACTCGTGCTTCCAGTTCGTCCTGAGCTGCTTTGGGAATCGAGAGCGAGAACAGCAGGGTCATCAAGTCATTGCGTTGATCGGGCTGCACCGCTTGCACCATCAGCCCATTGGGCGTGAGTCCAGTCTGAACGGGCAGAGGGGTCACGCTGTCTTGAAATATTTTTCGTTCGACCATACTTCCTCCATTTCGTTACGAGGTTTCAGTTAGCGGGATTGCCGCACGGGAAGGGTTCCGGGATTAGGACATATCCCGGTCGTCACCGCTAGGGGTGTGCAGTACCAATTTGGATTCCACGAGTGCACCAGGTCTTAGGTACTGTCGCGGCCAGTTGTAGGACCCGAGGATGACGGCCCATGCTGAGTGGCGCCATCAGGGTCCTTGACGGCAGCCTTCTGTCGAAATCCTTTCCCGGTCGGAGATGAGCGCTTTTGCCGCGAAAATGGCCTTGCAGTTTGAGAGTTTCCATCGTAAAGTCTCGGAGATGTTAATTGCCTCCAAGCAATGCCAGATTTGCACCGGCGCATGTAGCGCGTGTTGTACGCGTTGTCCACAGGTGTGCACTGGCGCCGGGGGTTCCTAGTCTAGGATTTTAATCTAGAAGAGTCGTATCAAACCCACCGCCAGCGAGCCTGGTAGGTGGGATTTTTGTTTTTTAGGCCAGGTTTTGTGCTTCACACGAGAACAAGAAGGGAAACGATGCAGCGCAGCACACAAGTGATGATCGAGACGCCCCCGAAAGGCGCGAATGTAGGCGGAGACGCCTCGGGCTTTCCACGGCGCGGGCTCAGCCATCTGCGGATGCTGGAGGCAGAGAGCATCTACATCCTGCGAGAAGCCGCGGCGGAGTTCTCGAGTCCCGTCATGCTCTATTCGATCGGCAAAGACTCGTCGGTCATGTTGCGGTTGGCGCAGAAAGCATTTTTTCCCGGCAGGATCCCCTTTCCGCTCTTGCACGTCGACACCGGCTACAAGTTTCCCGAAATGATCGCGTTTCGCGACTGGTATACCAAGTCGATCGGCGCGGAATTGATCGTACATCGCAATGAAGAGGCGATCGCACGCGGCGCGAATCCCGTCGCACTTGGTACGCAGAAATGCTGCGGCCTGCTAAAGACAAAAGCTCTGTTAGACGCTTTGCAGAACGGCGGCTTCAATGCGGCCTTCGGCGGGGCGCGCCGCGACGAAGAGAAATCGCGAGCGAAAGAGCGGATCTACTCGTTCCGCGACGCTCACGGGCAATGGGATCCAAAGAATCAGCGCCCGGAATTGTGGAATCTGTTTAATTCGCGCATAGACAAAAATGAAAGTATCCGCGTCTTCCCGCTTTCGAATTGGACAGAACTCGACATCTGGCTGTACATCCTCGACGAGAACATTCCGATTGTACCGTTGTATCTTGCCAAGCCGCGCGAGGTCGTCATCCGTGGCAGCTCGCTCGTCCTGATCCACTCCGGAGGCGAAATTCTGCCGGGTGAGACCTCACAGATTGTGAATTGCAGGATGCGCTCGCTCGGCTGCGTGCCCTGCACCGGAGCCATTCGGTCTGACGCGGATACCCTTCCGAAAGTTATTGAAGAAATGGTTTCGTTTCGCCGGTCGGAGCGGGAGAACCGGGCCATCGATCATGATGAAGAAGGCTCGATGGAGCTCAAGAAACGCGAGGGTTACTTCTGATGGCCTCCGTTCCGGTTATTCACGAATCCTTCGAGCAATTCCTTCAGGCGGATCTGGGAAAAGAATTGTTGCGGTTTACAACGGCTGGAAGTGTCGACGACGGAAAATCCACGCTGATCGGCAGGCTCTTGTACGACGCAAAAGGCGTGTACGAGGATCAGCTCGCGTCGGTGAAAAAGAGCCGCGTGAACCGGTCCAGCGGACCAATCGATTTCTCGTTGCTGACCGATGGCCTGCGCGTGGAACGCGAGCAAGGCATCACGATCGATGTTGCGTACCGGTATTTCGCGACAGCACGGCGCAAATTCATTATCGCGGACACGCCCGGCCACGAGCAGTACACCCGCAATATGGCGACGGGCGCCTCCACCGCCTCCCTTGCTGTGATTTTGCTCGATGGAAGCAAGGGCCTTTTGCCGCAAACGAGGCGACACACCTATATTGCATCGCTGCTGGGGATCCCGAATATCCTGGTGGCTGTGAACAAGATGGATCTTGTCGGCTATTCGGAAGCGACATTCCTCCGGTTGCGGAAAGAATTTCTCTCGCTCGTGGAGCCGCTGAATTTTTCGCTCGTACACTGTGTGCCGGTAAGTGCTCTCGAGGGTGACAACATTGTGGAGCGCAGCTCGAGAACCGATTGGTATTCCGGGCAGACTCTATTGGAGCATCTCGAGACCATTCCGGTGCGAGCGGCTTCCGCTTTGCCTGCTTTCCGGTTTCCCATCCAGTCCGTAATCCGGCCCGACTCCGTTTTTCGCGGCTTCGCGGGGCAAATCGCCGCAGGAACGATTCATCCGGGGGAATCGGTTGTGGCCCTGCCCTCGAAGCAAACGACGCGCGTGCAATCGATCGTCACGTTTGACGGCAAATTGGATGAAGCGGCCGCAACGCAGTCGATCACGTTGAAGCTGGAAGACGAGATCGATCTCAGCCGTGGCGACATGCTGGTTTCGACCTCGCGACTGCCGGCGATTTCCAATCGATTCAGCGCTTCGATTGTTTGGCTTCACGAACAGCCGCTGCGCAAAGATATTGGATACTTACTGAAGCATACGACACGCCAGGTGAAAGCGCGCGTAACGGGCATCAGCCATCGCATCGACATCAACACACTTGCCAAGGAACCTGCGAGCGACTTACCTATGAACGGGATTGCGTTGGTCCATATGGAAACGACCACGCCGCTCTTCTTCGATCCGTATTCACTGAATCGCACGACGGGCAGCTTCATCCTGCTGGATCCACTTTCGAATGCCACCGTCGGCGCGGGGATGATTCGCGAGGATTTAACCCCTCAGCAAGTTTCGAACGGACAGCCCCTGTCTGCAACAGAAAAAGCCTCAAGGTACGGCCACCGTCCCGGAGTCTTTCTGCTGCCGAATCGCGCATCACTTGCCGATGCTGCGGAACGAGCGCTGTTCGAGAACGGATTTGCAACGATCACCCTTGACGGCCATCAAATTCCTTCAGCGTACTTGGCGTCTCTCCTCGCCTCCGTCTGGTCCGCAGGATTGTTGGTTCTTCTGGTTATCGACAAGCCCTCGCTGCGGCTCGTCCATACGCTCAAGCGACTCGCTGGAGGTTCGCTGTTTGATTTGGGTCTGGATTCGGATCGCCAGAATCGCGAGGAGATCGCCGCGCACATCGTATCTCGGGCACAAACGTTGCGAATCAGCGGCGCGCCCGACCAATCAGAGAAAGAGCCTGCCAATGACTGACGCGCAACTCACCGAAACGTCGGAAGCCTTGAATGCTGAGGATTTACTTGAAGCGATTTTCGAGCGATTCCCGTCAGTGCCGGCTTGCCTCACCTGCAGTTTTCAGGCAGAAGACATGATCGTACTTTCACTCTTGCGGCAATCGCTTCCAAGGGTCCCCGTGTTATTTCTTGAAACTGGATATCACTTCACCGATACATACCGATTTCGCGATCAGGTCGCCAGGGACTGGAAGCTGAATCTGGTAAACGTGGGGCCGCACACGACCGTGCCGCAACAGGAAGCGGAATTTGGGATCTTGCACCAACTCGACCCTGCGAAGTGCTGCCAAATCCGAAAAGTAGAGCCGCTGATGAAATCGCTGGAGCTGTTCGACTTGTGGTTTACGGGCCTGCGGCGCGAGCAATCGCCTACTAGGCGCAATCTCAAAAAGATCGAGCACCACAAGCTACCGAGCGGCAAAACACTCCTGAAAATCAGCCTTCTCGCGGATTGGTCGTGGGCCCAGGTATGGGAATTCACCGGTAAACATCAACTCCCATATCTTCCGCAGTACGACCGCGGCTACCTGAGCATCGGCTGTGAGCCATGCACGGCGATTCCCGTTTCAGGCGCGGACGCGCGTTCCGGCCGCTGGGGCGGCAAGAAACTCGAATGCGGGATCCATACCTTTTCGGAGAAAACAGGCGGATGAATTTCCTCCTGGGATTTGTGATCGCCTTGGTCGTCGGGCTGACCGGAATCGGCGGCGGGAGCTTTACTGTGCCCGCGTTGCTGCTGATGGTTGGGCTGCCCGCGGGAGAGGCCGTGGGGACGGCTTTCGTTTTTGCGGGTGTCTTGCGACTGGTTGCGGCGCCGTTTTATCTGGCGAGCCGCCATGTGCACTCACGATATTTCCGGTTGCTGGTGATTGGAGCGGTGCCGGGCCTTGTCCTTGGTATCTTCGCGCTACGCGTGCTCGCGAAACCTGCGAGCAACTCCGCGGTCGTGATCATCTTGGGTTTGTTGCTGGCATTTTCATCCAGCATCACCTTCGTTCCCCGCATACGGAATCCTCATTTTGCTTCGAAAAATTCGCGTTGGCTGCCATGGCTCGCGTTTCCGATCGGCGTTGAATCTGGATTCTCTTCCGCTGGGGCGGGGGCCCTCGGCACGATGCTGCTGCTAAACTACTCGGAAATGGCTCCAGCGCAGGTGGTCGGCACGGACATCCTGTTCGGCCTGGTATTGGCAGTTATTGGCAGTTTGGCGCACTGGACATTCGGATCAATCAGCACCACGACGCTGCCGCAATTGCTGGCTGGAGGACTGCCGGGCGTCGTGATCGGTTGCTTGCTTGCTCGGAGGGTGCCTGCACAGAAATTGAAGGCAGTCGTGGCGGCCGTCGGTTTGCTAGCCGGGTTGCAATTGGTTTGGTCGGGAGTGCACTCCATCGCCCCCAAGGCCGCCCTCGCGCAAACGAAATTGGATCCGCAATGGACGCGCCGGGTGCGGCCATGACTCCTTTCTCCACCGATGGGATTTTTTCAGCTCCCTTCTCCGCTATTCCTCTCTGTCTCCTCATTGCCTGTTGTTGTCGCTGAACCTCTCTTTTGTTTCAGGCTGCAAAACCGAACTCGAAACGTATTCCGCGCCACATGTGCTTTAGGCGCATAAATCAAAAAAAACGAAATGGAGCTTGGAAATGATTTCTATAAATCTCGCAGTCTCTTCACCAAAAAAATACAGGGCAAAGGCAGTCTTCGCCACGCTTGCTTCCGTATTGCTTGCTCTTTCCGCTTTTGCCCAAGGAGATTCTTCGTTGTGGGGCAAGGTTACGGATGCGGCGAATGCGCCGGTTTCCGGCGCCACCATCGTGATCAAGAACCTGGAGACCGACAGGGAGCGCACATTGGTGACGGACGAGGCGGGCCTTTTCAACGCCGCAGCCTTGCCGGTTGGGCAATACGAAATTACCGCTGGCAAAACTGGCTTTCAGACAGACCATAGTCGCGCGATCAAGCTGGCCGTCGGGGAGCGCGAGGAAATCGATTTGAAGTTGCAGGTCGGAGACATGTACGAAACTATAGAAGTTCCGGCATTTTCCACGGCCGTCCAAATTTCGACCGAGGATTCTTCCGGCCTGGTCGGCGAGCACGAAGTAAAAGACCTGCCGCTGAACGGGCGCAGTTACGATCAGTTGCTGACGCTGAATCCGGGCATCGTGAACTACACGTCCCAGCGCTCCGGCGGCATCGGCACCTCCAACTCCGTGGTGGGGAGTATGTTTGCCGTGTCCGGACGGCGGCCGCAAGAGAATCTCTTCTTGTTGAACGGCGTGGAATACACCAGTGCCTCCGAGATCAACAACACGCCGGGAGGCGTAAGCGGCCAGTTGCTGGGCGTGGACGCGGTCCGCGAATTTGCCGTCGTGACCGACACGTATGGCGCGGAATATGGAAAACGGCCGGGCGCCCAGATCAACATCGTCACCGCCAACGGCACGAACGCGTTTCATGAATCGGTTTACGAATTTCTGCGCAACAGCATCTTCGATGCGCGAAATTTCTTCGATCACGGTGACATTCCTCATTTCGAACGCAACGTATTTGGCGGCTCGGCGGGCGGCCCGATCATAAGAGACAAAACCTTCGTCTTCGGCAATTACGAAGGATACCGGCAGTCGCTGGGCCTCAGCGATTTGACGCTGGTGCCGGACAACACTTCCCGGGCGAGCGCGGTTCCCAGCATTCAGCCTCTGCTGGCACTCTGGCCCGTGGCGAACGGACCGGAAATCCTGACTTCGTCTGGCAGTCCAAGCGGGATTGCAGAGTCATTCAGCAATCCTCTCCAGCACATACGCGAAGATTTCGGGACACTGCGCGTGGATCAGCTTTTTAGCCAGCGCGACAATCTCGCCGCGATATACACCATCGACGATAGCGCTGCTCTTTCACCCACGAGCAATCCTTTGACGTATACGAATGTGAATTTACGTGAGCAGGTAGTCAGTCTCAGCGAAACGCACGTCTTCTCCCTAACTGCGGTGAATCGCGCCACGTTTGGCTTTTCGCGGGGCGCTTTTTTCTTCGATAGCAACACGGCCACCGGTCTGTCCGGCTGGATTCGCGAGGACCAGCCGGTCGGCGCCGTCGTCGTTGGCGGTGGAACAACCTTGAACGGCGCGTCGCAGATCACCAACGGCGGCACGAACGCCGGAAGCAACCTCACGGACGTGCGCAATCTGTTCACCGGTGACGATCATTTGACGATCACCCACGGAAAACACTTGCTCAATTTTGGCGGTTGGGTCCAACGCATTCAGGCGAACGACACTCTGATTCAGGATCAATACGGCCAAGTCTCGTTTACAAATCTGCAGAGCTTCCTCGCAGGAAAAGTATCCACCTACACCTACGCGCCTTCCTATACGCCTCTCGGGTGGCGAACACTGGAAGGCGCAGCCTACGCAGAGGATGCGATTCGCATAACGCCTTCGCTCGAAGTGCGTCTTGGGTTTCGCTCGGAATTCACGAATGGCTGGAATGAAGCGAACGGCCGTGCCTCGAACTATCTATTCGATCAGAACGGTATCATCGCGACCGATCCAAGGGTGGGCGGCTCCGTCTTCACGGCAAACAAGGCCGCGTTCCTGCCCGCCCCTCGCGCCGGGCTCGCATGGGCTCCGTTCGCCTCCAAGAAAACCGTCGTGCGCGCCGGATTCGGCGTGTACTACGCCTTGCTGGACAATTTGAGCTATCGGCTGGATCAAAACAGCCCGTTCAACACGGTTTATGCCGTGAAGAACATAGCGTTCTCTGAGATCGCGCCGGACGCCACGTACACAGGAGCAAAGGTCATCCCGAGTGGCGTGCAACCAGATTTGCGTACGCCGACCGTCGACGCCTGGTCACTGAAAGTCGAGCGGCAGCTCACGCCCAGCACAACGTTCAGTGTCGGTTACATCGGCTCCCACGGTTACCACGAATTGCTTTCCGTCGATGCAAATCTGCCGACGCCTACGATCTGCCCCGCTGCACCATGCCCGGCCGGATATCCGAACGGCACCCTCTACTACCCGAGCGGCGCGGCACTCGAAAACAACGCAGTCTGGAACACGACCCACTGGTTCTCCCAAGGAATCAGTTCTTACCACGGATTGCAGGTCGACGTGAACCGGCGCTTAAGCAAGGGTCTGCAGTTCCGTGGTGTCTACACTTTTTCGAAATCGCTCGATGACGGCGATAACATGAACACGAGTGTGGCGACCAATTCTCCAGCTTTCGTTGCGAATCCGCTGTACCCGAAGGCGGACTATGGACGCGCGTCGTTCGACGTAAGGAACGCGGGAGTAATCAATCTAACCTACGATTTGCCTTTCAGCCGCTCCGCCGTTGCCGGAGACAATCCATGGTTCAAAAGGATCGCTGCGGATTGGCAGGTCAGCGCGATTCAGACGCTGCTTTCAGGGCTACCGTTTACGCCGCAGCTTTCCTACAACCCGTCGAACGACGGTGACACGCGCAATCCCGTGCGCCCTTCCGTAAATCCCGATTTTACGGGATCGATCATCCAGGGTGGGCCAAATCAATATTTCAATCCGAACGCGTTCCTTCAACCGTTGACTGGTACATACGGCAATGTCGGACGAAACACACTGCAGGGACCGAATCTCTATGAAACGGACTTTTCCGTGTCGCGTCGATTCTTGCTGACGGAACGCCTCGGGTTGCAATTCCGAGCGGAGATCTTCAACTTGCTAAACCACGCGAATTTCAATACACCGAATCCCGTGGTGTACGCGGCCGCCGCTGGCGATCCTTCGCCGACGGCGGGCGTAATCACGTCGACAGCAACAAGCTCGCGGCAAGTGCAATTTGGATTGAAGCTGTTGTGGTGAGTCGTGGCCGATGGCTCCAGTCGATTCCGCATTTTTCCTGGCACAAGCAAAGTGCGGGGGCCGAACAGCCTTCTGTATTTTGTGCATTTTGTTGAAAACCCGTCAGAGTTTGACATCGGTGGCGAGTCTCAATGTCGCGGGTGGTTCAATTCGACACACCGCACCAAATCGATATTCCCGGCTTGTTACTTTTCGACACTACATTATTTACCCGATACTAATGTAAGGATTCCGCAACGACCATAGACTCCAAAGAGAATCTAGGCTCCTAAACAGAAACCTATGCCAGATACCGCAAGCTACTCAACACGTACGAAGTGTCAAACGGTCTCCAATCTCCGGACACTGACATGGATTCGTGACGCACATTTTCACGGGCCGGCATGCTCGAGATGCGCGTGGTTGTTCCGTCCCACGGGACCGCCTATAGGAATCTCGCTCCAGCAGATGAAGGAAAACTATATCCTGCGCTGCAATCAGGAATTTGCAGCACACGTTTGCGCCGAGTATCCAAGAGCCGCAAAGACAAACGCGTCAGTCACTCTAGTCGTTTGCGAGATAGCGAAGGTCAGAGCGTAGAAATGAAACACTGGTCTGGCATTTTTCGCAAACTATCCTGGCTCCCGTGGGCACCTCCGGCTTCAAGGGGATCAGCCAGTCCGCTAAATGATTCTGCTCGACCGTAGAATGTACGATATTTGAACTGCAGTTTGCGCAGATCACAACCCAAACTGCCACATGGAAGCCTCGGGTACTCTTCCAACCTGCGCTTGCTACCAGCGAACCACAATACCCATAAAGCCTTAGTACCTTGATTTTCCTGGCCTGCTCTTCGGTTGGCTTCTACGATAAAAGCCTCACGTCGGTCTGTAGGATTCGCTTTCAACAGATCGTCCGGGGGCTCATGAGATGCTCCACCCCGAAAGCATTCGTCAGTTCAGTCTCATCGTGGTGGAAATCGAAGGCAAGCCGATGTACCGCGAGGCATGCCTGTCATGCGAGAGTCCTACATCACTCGGTTTTTGCGTTGATGGTAGCGATGAGTGTCATGCTCGGAATATGCATCAGCCTGAACTCGTTTGCGCTTTCCTTAGCGGCTTGCTGCAACTGGTGGATGGCGCTCTCGTGCCCATCGATTCTTGTTCTCCAAATTAGATCGCCGTCCGGCAAGACTTCGAATAAGTCGTATGTGCGTAGCATGGTGCTCCAACGTCCCTAGTGTGGCCATGTTGGAAGGGTCAGTCTGTACACGTATTGCCGTAGTTTGTTAAACGTTTTGGGGTAGGCCGAGCGAGGCTACTCGGTTGATTTCTTGACAGTAGGCAGCTTTGTCCGAAGTCTCTTCGCAACCTCCGGTTGGTCCGTCAAATTCCAAGTGACACCTATCATTTCCTCTCGGCCGCGATAGAACTCGTCGAGACATTGTTGCGTGCAGCGGCACCGCGGGAGTTCCGGCAACGGGGATGCTGACGCGGGCCTGTTCGCTCGTACCATTGCGCTTCGATCCGCATTAACTCATTCTAATAGCTCCCCGATACCGCAAGGGCCGGACTCCAGTACTTTTCTTTCTTACCGACCTTAAGCCGATACCTTTACGAGTCGTTTTGGCCACAGGTGTGGTCAAAGGAGCAGTATGCCCATACAAATTCTGTTGGTAGAAGACAACGCTGGCGACGTGCGTTTAATGCGGGAAGTGTTGCTTGGTGTCAACAATTCCATCCATTTGCTTGTGGCTTCGGACGGTGTAGAAGCGATGGCGTTTCTGAACCGGGAGAGACAGTATGTCCGTGCTCCTCGTCCAGACCTCATTTTGCTCGATCTAAATCTCCCCAGAATGGATGGAAGGGAAGTCCTGGCTCGCATGAAAGCGGACCCCAAGCTAAAAACGATTCCTGTAATTGTTTTGACTACTTCGAACTCCGAAGCGGACATTCTGAAGAGCTATGAGCTTCATGCAAGTTGCTATATCTGCAAGCCGGGACAACTGGACGAGTTCGAAATGTTGGTGAAAAACATTAACCGTCACTGGTTGACCGAGGTGAAGTTTCCCAAACGGGGCGATGATGCCTGCCAGGCCCCTCTTCTTCTTAAAGTGCAATCGTTTACAGCGGAGGTCTAAATGTTGTCCTCAGGCCTGGACCGCGCGTTCCACACGTCTTGACTCCCGTAACGCACGCTCGACCAAGTCTTTCAAAGCATGACATGATTCCTGCTAGGTTCCGGGCGGACCTTCCGCTCGGCACCGACCACTGGCGTCGTTTCCGTCGGGTTGGAGCAGACTCCATAAAAGAACGTGGCTGCTTATCGCCAGGGCAAAGAACGGATCGTTTCCTCGCCAGAAGGCGACCAGTCAATCGCGATTGCGGGCGTAGAATACCTCTGCAGAGTTGCTAGTTCCGAACGGAGGGTAAACAATCGCATTCAACACTCAGCATACCGGCGGAAAATTGGTCCGGATCAATTGAGGCATAACTCCGTGGACAGTGTAGCTACCAAGACGTTTCCGGCGGAAGCGCTGCACGAGTTCTGCGCTCGCGTGTTCATCTATTTTGGTCTGTCTAAAAGCGACGCTACGCAGGCCGCTGATGTGCTCGTTGCCGCAGACCTGCGAGGTATCGACTCGCACGGCGTGGCGCGTATGAGCAGCTACGTTGGCCAGGTTAGCGAGGGCCTGATTAATCCCAAACCGCAGATCAAACTTCTGAGATCGACGCCAAGTACTGCGACCGTTGATGGCGATAACGGCCTCGGTTTGGTGGTAGGCCCGCGCGCGAATCAGATGGCCATCGACTTGGCAGAGAAAGCGGGAGCCGGTTGGGTTGCCGTCATGAACACCAATCATTACGGCATCGCCGGCTACTACGTACTCAAGGCGGTCGCCCACGACATGATCGGGTGGGCAATGACCAATACATCTCCCATCGTTGCCCCTTTGTGGGGCATGGAGCGCATGCTCGGTACGAATCCCATTGCAATCGCATTCCCGGGCAAGAACGAGCCACCCATTGTGATTGATATGGCTACATGTACAGCTGCGTATGGAAAAATCGAAATGGCTCTGAGAAAGGGAGAGAAAATTCCTGAAGGCTGGGCAATGGACGATCGAGGCTACGGCACTACGGATCCCGCGGACGTCATGGCCGGCGGAGCGCTGTTGCCGTTGGGTTCCGACCGCGAACGCGGTGGTCACAAGGGTTACGGCCTGGCCATCATGGTAGATCTTTTGAGTGGCGCGCTCAGCGGTGCGAATTGGGGCCCTTTCGCCCCATCGTTCGCTGTGGCCCAGGCTCTTCCAACGCGCAGTGTCGGGAAAGGGATCGGACACTTCTTCGGCGCTATGAGGATCGATGGCTTCATCGACGCCGATGTCTTTAAGTCGCAAGTGGATGATTACGTTCGCGTGTTTCGCGCTGCGAAACCGGCCCCAGGTACGACCGGCCCGCTGCTTCCGGGTGACCCCGAACGCGAAGCGGAACGCATTCGGCGCGACAACGGCGTGCCCCTCATTTTGCCGGTCGTCGAGGAGTTGCGAGCCATTTCCAAAAGCACCGGTGTTCCGTTCCATTGACAACTTCTTTAGGAGTTTGCAGGTGATCTTTCGCGAGACCGCTGACGCTAGTCTCCGGCTTTTTTCTCAGGCTCCGGGAGTGGCGGCACTTCGAGATTCCGCGCGATCCATGGCAAAAGAATGCGCCGGAAGATCAGCGGGTCAGGCCACACCTTCACCTGGCGACCCAGGTGCCCCCCGGAAGGATTGATCCACGCTTCTTTGGGAATGTCGCCGGAGTTCATCAGCTCATAGATATCGGAGATGGGGACCTGCGTATCTTTCACGCCTGCAATAACCAACATGGGCGTAGTGGGTTTGCCAAGAATTCCCTGCTTCGCCAGCGACATCTTCTCGAAAACCGCCGCGATATCATCGACGCTATTCACATCATCGAAAATCGCCTCCAGGGCCGGAACTTGATCGAAGAGATATTCGCGATTGCCCAGCAGGGATTCCGTTAGAAATTTCCTGGTGAAGAATGTGTCGGTAGGCGGCGACTGCACGCTGACCGCTTTCAGCCGGTCGTGCTCGACCACGGACATTTTCGTCCCCCAGTAAGCTCCCCAGCTGACGCCGTGAAAGGCGATTCGCGTCTTGTCCACTTCAGGCCGCCCCTGCAAATAATCGATCACCCGTGAAAGCAAACGATCCGCTGTTGGGCTGGCCTTGATCGGGCATTGTCCGGTTCCAGGGCCGTCCACGGCGAGAAAACCAATGCCATAAGGAAGGATAGCGCCGAAGCTTTCGCTCAGATCTTCCTTACGGCTGTCGAGTCCGTTAACCGCTATGACCATAGGCACGGGACCCGGAGCATTTTTCGGCAGACGCAGGTAGCCGATAATTTCAGAGCCTTCGAAGGGGATGCGCACCACTTCGAGCGGCGGATCCCAAAACTTTGCATGTGCCAGAAACGCTTCGATGGCTTTGACGTACGACTCCTTTTTCTTCGGCGAGGACGGAATCGGCCAGCGGCCGAAGGAATAGACACGCCACGCGCGAACGAAGTCGGCGTTGGCCCTCACGGGATCGGATTTCTCTAATTTCTTGCCTTCCGCCATATAGCGGTCAGCGACTTGCATGAAGGCAGCCGCCCATTCGTCTTTGTCCCGAGTCTTGACCGAAGCAAACGCCTCTTCTACATCCGCGGGATCGAGTCCGATCATCGGATACATTCCGGTCTGGGCGCGCTTTACGGCTTCGACTTTGATTTCCTCGATCGTTCGTTCCGCCCTTTCCTGGGTGGAGACCGGCCGGCAAACAAACGGCAGGGCAACAAATAGAGCTACGACAACCAACAAAGCTCGCGGATTCCCTTGTGTGTTTGGCATGGTGGCTCCTTTACTCCTCTTTTGATTCACGTTGCGGACAACTGTGTGCCAAACCAATTCATCGCGCACCTCTCGCCAGCGATTCTTTCTTATTGCGAGTTCAGCTGCGGCCTGCAAGGCTCTAGAAGAGGAATTTCAATCCGAACTGTATGGCGCGGCTTCCGCCAGATCCGATCACCGGGTTTGAAGCAGCAACGTCCGGGGTGGCACACGAGCAGCCGAATCCCCCGGCCCCTGGGACAGAAGGATCGTTGTGTCCCCAGCCATTCTGCCCGCCGAAGGGGTTAGCGAAATTCGGGTGGTTGAAAATATTGAAAAATTCCGCCCGGAACTGCATCTTGACCTGCTCGCCAAAATGGAAAAGTTTCATCGCCGAAAAATCCGCGTTTCGGAAACCGAAATCCCGGAAAGTATTCCGGCCCATTGTGCCAAATGTGCCTGGAGCGGGTGGCGTCATGACCGACTTGCCCTCCGCATAGCAACCCCAATTCGCGAGTTGGTTGACTGCCGCCTGACTACCCGCATCCGCGATGCACGTTGCGGCCATCGCCGGAGCGCCTGGCACGACTCCATTCACATTTCCGCTGGCGTCGGTGGCGAAATTCGTGTTGGCGATCCACGGAATTCCAGTCGATCTCGTAGGCTTGAAGTCCGAAGGATTTCCGGTGAAATCCCAACGATCCACGCCCTCGCCGGTCTGGCTGAGATCGGTTCCGGTGTCGATGACTCCCCACGGTTGCGCACCGAAAAGACTA
The DNA here is from genome assembly GCA_013289955.1 of Acidobacteriota bacterium. Lineage (GTDB taxonomy): Bacteria > Acidobacteriota > Terriglobia > Acidiferrales > UBA7541 > Acidiferrum. Next base: position 188,453 of record JABCYZ010000004.1, on the reverse strand, counting down.
ACGATGGTGTTGACTTGCCATCCTTCCAGAAGTTGCGCGAAACCCGGACGCCCGGGAATTGCGTAGGTGGCGGAAAGAGTGAATCGATGCCGCATATCGTAGTCGCTGCTGGCATACTCGCGTTGCGGATGATAGCTATCCATGGGCAATCCGGAGCCCGCGCCGAAATCCCAGTTAGCGCCGACATCGTCCAGCGCGTGCGAATAGGTGTAACCCGCGAGAAATGTGAAGCCGTGATAGTCCCTGGCAGTCAACGTTAGCTGCAGCCCGTTGTAATTCGATTTGTAGATGTTCCCCATCTGGTAGATGAAGCTAAGGAACGGGAAAGCCGCATTGAACGGACGGCCCGATTGCTCATCCCCGAGGACGTCGTTCGCCGGTACGTTCTGGTTGATGTCGCGGATTCCGGCAAGCTTTGAACCATGATTGCCGACATACGCAGTGTCCAGAGTGATCTTTGAATTGAAAGCGTGCTGTACGTCCAGGTTCCAGGTGTAAACGTACGGAGTCTTGAAGTTCTGGGTGATACCCATGATCGTGCACGGACTTCCCGTCGTCGGGCTGCAATCAATCGTGCCGGTTGGAAAAACGGTGCCGCCGCCAACGTTGTCCCAGTTGAGCGCCGAGCCTGGATAAGTGATCAGCCCTGTGGCGATGTTGCCCGTGCCCGGAGTTACACCAATTCCCCCAGTGGGGATGGTTGCAAGACCCAGCGTGTTGTTTAGCGCCAGGAATGATTCCCAGTTGACCGTTTCGTAGATTATCCCTGCGCCGCCACGAACCACCGTCCTATTGTTCCCCGCAATGTCCCAGGCAAATCCAGCGCGCGGAGCAAGATTGTACGGGTCGAGATTGTACGGTCCGCTGATGCCCTTGCCCACCTGTACCAGACCTCTGTTTGGATCGAAGTTCGCGAGTTGGTTGTTGGAATCTTTAATGACGCTGTTCAGTTCGTATCGCAAGCCAAGATTAAGCGTCAGATGATTGGTGACGCGCCAATCGTCCTGAACAAACAGCGCTGTTCCCCAATTATGGATATCACGCGTGGGATCGCCAGTGAGCAAGCTGCCGTTCGTCGGAGACCCCGCAAAGAAATCCTCGATCGGCGACGACGCGATTCCACCCGCAGATGTAAAAGCATTGCCGCCAAGGAATTTGAAGCGTCCTCGAGTCCCGCCATAGGCACCGCCGCTAAAACTGTCGCGATGCTCTTCGATGCCAAATTTGACAGCATGTCTGCCAACAGTACGCGCGAGGTGATCGACGAACTGATACCGGGCATCGGGTCCTTGCACTTTGGGCCAATTGAATCCGCCGATGCCAGAGACCGGAAATCCAAAAAATCCGAGAACGTTGATACGAGGCAGTCCTCCATACAGAGGATTCGTCACGCCTGTATCCAACCCATAGGACGTGGCTGACAAATTGTGATCATTCGGGAATGTCGGCTGGTAAAGCCGGTTGTATCCAAACCGAGCCTCGTTGGTCCATTGTGGTCGGGGAGTCCAGACCCAATTTACACCACCGACTTGAGCGCGCGTGTGGATTTGGGTGAGCCATTTTGTCTGCAGCTGCGACGCGTCCTGCACGGTGCCATTGTTGTCCCCGAAGAAATACATGCCATTCAACGTATTCTTGGTGTTGAGCTGATAGTCGATTTTGCCGAGGACATTGTCGACACTCACACTGTTCGGCAGCCCATAGTCGATGATCGTATTTCCCGCAGGGTTTGTGCCGTTATTTAGCGGTATTCCCGTGCCGTTGCACGAAATCGGTGGCCCGAGAGTGCAACCCGAAATTTTCAAGCTGGCCGCACTAACGTCGTTCGGAATTTGTCCCGCCAGAAATGCGGCGTGCACGTCCGCGATGGCGTCGATCGCGCTGTTTGCGCAATCTCCCCCTGCTAGACCCGTGAAAGCGCAATCGGATCCGCTCGCCGGCGCGGGCAATCCGACTGTTGCTGGTGTCGCGAGTTGGCCAATGTTCCCGACCGTGTAACGCTGCCCCTCGTATGCCCCGAAGTAGAACAACTTGTCCTTGATAATCGCGCCGCCGCCCGTTGCACCAAACTGCTTCAGGTTCCTCGGAGTTTTCTCTGTTCCGACGGGATCGAAATAATTTCGCGCGTCCAGCGATGTGGTGCGAACAAATCCATAGGCGCTGCCGTGCAGCACATTAGTCCCGGATTTCAATCCAACGTTCACCATCGTCCCCGGCTTCCATCCATATTCCGCCGGTGGATTTTGGATCACGTTGAATTCCTGGATGGCGTCGACGGGCAGGATGGTCGCGGAATCGCCCGCGATGCCCGCTCCGTTGATGATGCTTTGTCCGGAAAATGGTTCGCTGTTAAATAGGCCGTCAATCAAATACGCATTGTCTTCTGCGCGCAAACCGTTGCTGCTGGTGGTCGAAAAACCACCCCCGGGATATCGCACTACGCCAGGACGCAACTGGAGCAGATTTTCGTAGTTCCGTCCGTTCAAAGGTAGATCGTTGATTTCTTTGTTGCTGAGAGTTCCACCCAGCGACGACGTAGTGCTGTCCAACAAAGGAATGTCTTCCGTAATGGTGACAACAATGTTGGAATCGCCGGCCTTCAGTGTGGCATCCACGCGTACGTCCTTGCCGATTTCCACGGGAATACTCGGCGCTTGGAATGCATTGAAGCCGTGCGCTTCGATGGAGACTTTGTACGTGCTCGGGGGCAAATCCCCGACGAGATAGTCGCCCGTGTCGTCGGTAACTGTGGAGTGGCTGATATTGCGCAGTGTGTCGGTGACGGTCACCCGGGCGCCCGCGATTGCCGTGTCCTGCTGGTCGTGCACGCTACCAAGAATCCGTCCGGTAATCGATTGCGCGTAAGCGGTTCCGGTTAGCAGAAATGCCAGAACGACCGTCGCGGCTATCCAATGCGGGCACAGACCAAGCTTCCCGGGAACAGGAACCATGCGCACACCCCCTCTAGATGACAGCCCCCCCGAATACTCCTTGGTCTGCTGGTCTTACCACTCTGCATCAAAAAGTGTCAACAAATATTTCGATTGCCAGGAATTGGGTTTGCTTTTTCTATGACCAGAAGTCCCAGGATCTCGCCTTTCTCAAGGCATTGCAGCAAAACGGTGGCTTGTTGTATGGTGGTCGGACAAATTAACCACTTTCGGTCCGGCATTGCGTTTTCCAACTGCCTGGCCAAGGAATTTCTATGTATAAGGTTGTACAAAGCTCGCGCTTGTACGAGCAGATCGTTCAGCAGATTGAAGACTCCGTGCTCAAGGGAGATTTGAAAGCGGGAGAACAATTGCCCGCCGAGAGAGACCTCGCAGGGCAGTTTGGTGTCAGCCGCACCGCAGTTCGTGAAGCTTTGAAAACTCTGCGCGAAAAAGGATTGGTGGAAGCCTATGCGGGTCGCGGCACGTTTGTCACAACGGATGACGCCTCTCGTTCGATGCGCAACAGTTTGGGTCGCATCATCCGCACTGGTTCCTCCGAAGGCGCTGTGCAACTTGTTGAAGTGAGAGAGATCCTCGAGCCGGGAATCGCGGCATTGGCTGCACAACGCGCGGACGAAGACGGGCGTACCGCGATGCGCGAAGCGATCATGGTGATGGATGCGGCTCCGGATGCAGAAGGGTTCATCGAGGGAGACCTGGATTTCCATCTAGCTCTCGCCGAAGCAGCCGGCAACCCGCTCATTCTTACGTTGATCGACTCGATCGTGGTGCTGCTTCGCGAACAACGGATGCGCACGTATTACATCGAGGGTGGCCCGGAGCGCGGCCAGTATCACCACAAACGGATTCTTGAGGCCATTGAGCGGAGCGATCCGCAAGGCGCCCGCGATGCCATGTGTGCGCATCTTCGCCAGGTCCGAGAGGATTCAGAGAAGACCTAGTGAGTCATACCATGCGCTTCCATACATCCGTGCATCGTTCCTAGGACGGAGAATAACGTAGATGGCAAATCTTGGTTTTGTCGGACTCGGAGTAATGGGCAGTGAAATGGTCTTGCGGCTGCTAGCCAAAGGACACGTCGTCACCGGCTATAACCGCACACAGTCGAAGGCCGCCCGTTTGATCGACGCGGGAATGAAGTGGGCTGGAAGTCCGAGGGAGGTCGCAGCCGCCACAGATTTTACATTTTCTATGGTTACGAACTCATCGGCGCTCGAAACGATCGTCGATGGGCCGGATGGCATTATCGCTGGGTTATCGTCTGGCAAAGTGCTCATCGACATGAGCACCGTAAGCCCCGAGTTCAGCCGATCTGTTGCTGCAAAGTGTCGCGCAAAAGGTGCCGACATGGTTGACGCTCCGGTCTCCGGTAGCGTCATCACCCTGCAGGAAGGAAAGCTTTCCGTAATGGTTGGAGGCCGCAAGGCCTCTTTCGACCGCATTCTGCCGCTGCTGCTCGACATCGGCCCGAAAGTTACCTACGTCGGCGAGAACGGCCTCGCGCTGGTCATGAAGATTGCGGCGAACCTGAGTTTGGCGGTGCAAATGTTGGCGTTCTCGGAAGGTGTTTTGCTCGCGGAGAAAAGCGGGATCTCGCGCCAAGTTGCCGTTGAAGTTCTTACCAACAGCGCTATCGCGTCGCCCATGGTGAAGTACCGCGGACCGTTTGTACTCCAGCTACCGGCCGCAGCTTGGTTCAACGTCAACATGATGCAGAAAGACATGCTCCTCGCGCTCGATCTGGGTCGCGCTCTCGACGTCCCTATGCCGACTACCGCCATCACCAATGAATTCCTGACCTCAGCTCGTGGAATGGGTTTGGTACACGAGGATTTCGCAGTGTTATTTGACGTCTTGGCAAGCATGAGCGGAGTAAAGCGATGATAGGGTGGATCTCTTTGAAGCGGCTCGGTCGTCGTTCGGCATACCCCAAAGCGGGCTCAGAAAGGAGAACGGCGTCATGGCGTTGAAAACCTACGGCTCGATGGCGGTGGATTGGGAAAACCGCATTGATTTTGACCGCCTTCGCCGCGAGCGTCTTGAGCGTGCCAAGGCCCTACTGAAGAAATCCGAAATGGGCGCGCTCCTTTGCTTCGATATGAACAACGTCCGCTATCTGACGTCGACGCATATCGGCACATGGGCGCAGGATAAAATCAGCCGCTTCGCACTCTTGCCTCAAAATGACGAGCCTATCCTGTGGGATTTCGGCTCGGCGGCTCGCCACCATCAGTTGCATTGCCCCTGGCTTGGCGAACGCTCGCGTCCCGGTATTCCTCTTCTGCGCGGCGCCATGTCTCCGGAAATGGGGCGTGCCGAAAACGTCGCGAAGAAAATCAAAATGGAGCTCGAGATGCGCGGGCTCTTGAACGAGCCACTGGGGATTGACGTCGTCGAGCCTCCGATTCTCTTCGCATTACAGAAAGAAGGAATCAAAATCGTCGACGGGCAGCAACTCATGTCCGATGCTCGCGTAATTAAAACGCAGGACGAGATTTCGCTCCTCAATCACTCCGCGATGATGGTCGACGCAGCCTACGACGAGCTCTACCGCGCCATGAAGCCCGGTATGAGTGAGAGCCAGGCAGTGGGTCTTGCGAGCAAAGTTCTCTACGACCTAGGCTCCGAATATGTGGAGGCCGTGAATGCCATCTCCGGCGAACGCTGCAGTCCACACCCACACGTTTTTTCCGATCGCGTTCTGCGTCCCGGCGATCCCGTTTACTACGACATTCTCCATTCCTACATGGGCTACCGGACCTGTTATTACCGCTGCTTTACGATTGGCTACGCGTCCCATGCCATGATCGATGCCTACAAGCGTTGCCGTGAATATCTCGATGCCGCAATATCACTGGTTCAACCCGGCCGCACGACCGCGGAAATCGCATCGGTTTGGCCAAAGGCCCAGGAATTTGGCTTTCCGGACGAAGAAGCCGCATTCGCCCTCCAATTCGGCCACGGCATTGGTCTCGCCATTTGGGAAAAGCCCGTCATCAGCCGCATGGTTTCTCTCGAGCACTCTCACGAAATCAAACCAGGAATGGTTTTCGCTCTCGAAACCTTTTGGCCCTCTACGGATGGCTGGAGCGCGGCGCGAATCGAGGAGGAAATCGTCGTCACCGAGACTGGTCACGAAGTCATTACCCGCTTCCCTGCCGATAAATTGATGGTCGCCGGAGCGCACTACTTTACGGTCGATGGCCCACTCCCAACCACTCGCGAACACGAACCCGCGCCGAGCAAACGCGTCGTCGAGATGGTCGAATTCAGCGCGAAAATCGAAGGAGTGGCTTCCACGGATTAACGACCCTCTCAAAAACCATTGAAAAACCTATGGCCATGCGACTCTTAATTCATCGACGGCAAACGAAATGAAAACTTCGTCGACTGGGGTCCGCGCAAAAGTGGTTCACTCCTCAAACGCCCTACTCTGATGCAATCTGCTCGGACGGTGCCCAAAAAACCCTTTTACGCCCATCTCTGGGTACAGGTCCTCATCGCCATTGTCTTCGCCGTAGCGCTCGGATATTTCAGCCCCGCCAGAGCTATCGCCATGAAGCCGCTGGGGGATGCTTTCATCCGGCTCATCACCATGATCATTTCCTTGATCATTTTTTGCACCGTCGTATCCGGCATCGCCAGCATGCAGGATATCCGGAAGGTCGGCCGCGTCGGCGGTATGGCGTTGCTCTACTTCGAACTCGTCTCCACGCTGGCATTGTTCATCGGCCTGGTCGTTGGCAATCTCGTTCATCCGGGTTCAGGTTTCAACGTTTCGCCCGCCAATCTTGACGCGAAGGCAGTCGCAGATTTCGCCGGTCAAGCTAAGGCGCAGAGTGTTACGGAATTTCTGCTACACATTATCCCCACCACGGTCGTCGACGCTTTTGCAAAGGGCGACATCTTGCAAGTAGTGTTTGTAGCAATACTTTTTGGTCTGGCGTTATCCGCTCTCGGCGACCGCGGCAAACCTGTGGTTACGCTGCTCGATTCCCTAGCCGAAGTGGTATTTGGCATTGTGAATATCCTGATGCGTCTGGCTCCTATCGGAGCCTTTGGCGCCATGGCTTTCACCGTCGGCAAGTACGGCGTCGCATCGCTCGGTCCGCTAGCCAGGCTCATCGGCACGTTTTACCTGACATCCATTCTTTTCGTTTTGCTGGTCCTCGGTCTCGTCGGGGTGCTCGCCGGATTCAGCATCGTAAAATTTCTCGCTTATATCAAAGAAGAGATTCTTTTGGTGTTAGCCATTAGCTCATCGGAACCGGCAATTCCCACTCTGATGGAAAAGCTGGAAAAGCTGGGCTGTTCAAAAGCTCTCGTCGGTCTCGTCGTTCCCGCCGGCTACACCTTCAACACCGACGGCACCAGCATCTATATGACCCTTGCAGCTCTCTTTGTCGCGCAAGCCACCAATACCCATCTTTCGCTTGGCCAGCAACTCACGATTTTTGCCGTCGCCACTTTGACGTCCAAAGGCGCCAGCGGTGTGCAGGGAGCGGCCTTCATTGCCCTGGTTGCGACGCTCAACGTAATTCCCACCATCCCCGTTGCTGGAATGGCACTGATTCTTGGCATTGACCGCTTCATGAGCATGTTCCGCGCACTGGTCAATATGATCGGGAACGGGGTGGCCACGCTAGTCGTCGCACGTTGGGAGGGCGAACTCACTCGCGACAACTTAAAGGAAAACCTTGCAAAATAGAACTGCGGAGGCCGATTTCCTTTCTCCGCGCTCGCAGGTTCGCCTTGCTTTTATTACCTTTAGCAAGGCCATGGGCGGCACGTCGCGAGATATCGGACAAGGTTTGGCACCGGCGAGAATTGCCGTTTCGAGCCAAAAGAGGAAACTTCGGCCCAAATCTCGAATCAAAGCTTGAGCGAATAGAAATCCAAAAGCCAAGTCACCGTTATGCCACAATTCCGCCAAAACTGTCTGCAAGTTATTGAAAAATAGCGGATGAGCCTGTAAGCCGGATTCTGAAAACCGGCGCTGAGAACACGTAAGTTGTTGAAAATCCTCAAATCGCTAACATCGATAACAGTAGAAATGTTCACCAATGTTAGGCATTTCTGTTAGACGACCGTTAGACAGGGACGGGACTTGTCCGGTTTCGCGACTTCTTGAGAATGTGTCGCACAAGAGTCCCGATTCGTAAGTAATATGGGCCAGCGGTTGCGACTTTTTGACTAGGGCTCTCGTACTCAGTCATGTACAAAAGCAGGAGGCGAAATGCCAGACAACCGCCCCCAAACGACTATGATGCTTTGGGCCGCTGTTGCCATGCCATTGCTGTATTTTGGCGTCCAACTGGTGGCGGCGCCATTTTACCCCGGATATCATTTTGCGACGGACACGGCGAGCATGCTTGGAACGTCGGCGTCTCGCCATCCGGGAATTTTCAACACCGGTGTGATTCTCACTGGTATGGCCGGACTCGCTGGAGCATTCGGGCTGTATCTGGGTCTGCGTCGGAGTGCGGCATGCTGGCTTCGTATCCTTATCGCGATGGGGCTGCTTTCCAATGGAGCAATGTCGATCAAAGCTGGGCTCTATCCTATGCCCGACCCGCGACATACAACGTGGCAATTCCTACTGTTCCCGATCTTGATTACCCCACTATTACTTCTAGGTGCCACTTGGCGAGTTCCTTGGCTTAGAATATATCTACTGCTGGACATTATCTGCCTGGTTTGTCTGCTACCCTATATGATGCATCGGATGGCGCCTATTCTACCGGAAGGGACGATGCAACGACTGTTTGCTCTTGTAACGTTTGCGCCAGTCGGTGTGGTCGCTCTTGCATTCTTGCAAAGGCGAGCGTTCTCCGAGAGCGCAACGTAGAACACAATCGGTTGAGTACGCTTTAAAGAACGAATTCTCTCGAATGGGCGCGGCCTTTGTGCGAGCCCGCTACTTCGTAGAGTTCAGTCCTCAATAAAGGGATGCACTCTTCTCGATTGTTGCAACAGACACCAAACCGGGGTTGTGCTTCCAAGCGATGAACAGTTGGTAAGTCCCATCATAATGACTACTCCTCACAGCGGAATGCCTGACCCTGGCACGTTTTCAGGTCCGCTCGCGGATGATGGCGATATTTGGCTAGAAGTCGGTGCAACCGTTGACCAGATAATCTTCCGCGCCATCGCCAAAATCGCATTCAACTACATGACGCACCAGCACGGGGCAGATTTTGCCTTGCGGTCTGGTTTCGACGACGTTCGAAACTACATCCGTTATCAAACGCAGCCAAGATGGGCCGCGAGATTGCCCATCGTTACTCCGATGGCCGACCCTATTTTGTTTGATGACAGCCGTCAGTCCCGGCAGACGAACGGGCACATCCTGGTCTTTGATTGGAACGCCGGAAACACCGGATTTGAAGCTCGGGTCAGCTTGTTCAACACGGTTACTTATTGCGTTCGCATTTGTCCGGAATTCAGCGGTCTCTGGAGCCCCGAACGTCGCAAAGGACATCACTTCGACATCGAGGACCGAACAATCGAGGAACTGTCGTCTTCTGCTTTGCTGGCAGACCCTCGAATGGTTTCGTTGATTCGCGTCCTAGGCAGGCCGGTCCTCGTTAGACGAGCCGTTAGAAATCCGTGAGACTGCCTGTAAGTTATTGAAAATAAGCGGATGAGCCTGTAAGCCGGATTCTGTGCGGCGCGCCTTCCCGCGAAGGACGGCACGCAGCGGCGATCATTCCTCTAGTCCCGGCGTCGCCGCCGGGATCCAGCAGCCTACCCGAGGGTTGCTCTCAACAATGGATTGCTCCATCGTCGAGGGAGCGCGCTTGCTTCCGCAAACGATCTCAGCGAGCCGGGCCGGCTCTCCCCTCCTATTTGGCCTTGCACCACGCGGGGTTTTCCGTGCCTCCGATGTTGCCACCGAAGCGGTGGGCTCTTACCCCACCTTTTCACCCTTGCCAAACTGAGCGAGCGTTTCGAAGACGTCCCGCAGGTTTTCCTGCGCGATGCCACCGTGCTTCTCCCAGCCGGCGGTATATTTTCTGTGGCACTTTCCGTGAACAGTAGCACAGGCTTTAGCCTGTGAGCCTTTTCCGCCGCTGCACGACTCGCGTCGCACAAACAAAGCGTCACAGACTCAAGTCTGCGCTACCGCACCCCTGGCGTTACCAGGCGCGTTGCCCTTTACCCCGAAGCCCCGAAGGACCGAAGGGTTTATTTCGTCACCGGCTCTTGCGAGCCTACGACGACGGTGTCCGGACTTTCCTCCCGCCCAGCCATCTTGCGATAACCAAGCCAGCGATCACCCGGCTCACCCGCCAACTTAATTATAACTCGAGTGCCAATCGTTCGTCCTACGGGAAGGTGCGGGCGATTTCGTGGGTCGCAGAGCAGGCTCTGGACTTGGGGCGCCCACACCTCGCCGTCGCGCGGATTATGCCTCAGAGCCAAAATGTTGGCGAATGTTTTGGAGAATCGCCGTAGGGGAACAATCGGCTATTTGGCTTCTAGAAGCCTTTCGAACTCGGATTCAGTAAGGATAGTTACGCCGAGTTCCTTGGCCTTCTCGTATTTGGAGCCCGGATCGGTGCCGACAACCACGTAGTCCGTCTTCTTGCTGACCGTGCCGGAGACTTTGCCGCCGTGCTGCTGGACGAGTTCGCCCGCTTCTTCGCGAGAGCGGTTCGCAAGACCGCCGGTGAAGACGAACGACTTGCCTCTAAACTTCTCGCTTTTGACTTCGCGCTTTTCTGCAGTGGGGTGTACGCCTCCTCTGTTCAACCTCTTGATGAGCTGGCGATTGGCTGGCTCGGAGAAAAACTCAACAATCGAAGCTGCAACTTTAGGGCCGACTTCATGTACAGCCTCAAGTTGCTCTTCCTTCGCGGAGGCCAATTCCTCCAGCGAGGAAAAGTGCTCCGCAAGCAGCTGGCCTGTTCTTTCGCCCACGGAAAATATCCCCAACGCATAAATCAGGCGTGCAAGGCTGCACTTCTTGCTGCCTTCAATTTCCTCGAGCAGATTCTGCGCGGATTTTTCCGCCATGCGATCGAGAGCCACCACGTCGTCCTCTTTCAGTGCATAAAGATCGGCGACATCCTTCACCAGCCCTTTATCCACAAGTTGATCGACGATCTTGTCGCCGAGCCCATCGATATTCATCGCATGCCGGCTCGCGTAGTGCAGCAGCGACTCCTTCCTCTTCGCCGGACAAGCCGCGTTCACGCAGCGGTAAGCCACCTCCCCGTCCACATGATGAATCGCGCTGTGACATTCAGGACAATGTCTCGGCATGCGGAAAGGCTTGCGGTTCTTCCCTTCCTTGACCACTTTGAGGACATGAGGAATCACTTCCCCCGCGCGCTCGATCAGCACCGTGTCGCCAATCTGCACTCCTAGCCGTTCAACCTCATCCATATTGTGGAGTGTGGAACGGCTGACAGTGACGCCTCCCACCTGCACTGGCTCGAGCATGGCTACCGGGGTCAGCGCACCGGTCCGGCCGACCTGCACGATGATGTCGTTGACAACGGTAGTCTCTTGCCGCGCCGGGTATTTGAAGGCGATCGCCCACCGCGGGGCTTTGGCAGTAAACCCCAGTTCGTTCTGAATGGCGGTGGCATTGACCTTGATCACCACGCCATCAATCTCGTAAGGCAGTTTTTCGCGCTTCGCATCCCAATCGTCGCAGTACGCGATCACTTCATCGATTCCATGGCACAACTTCCAATCATCCGAGGCGCGGAAACGCAATTGCTTGAGTGCTCCCAGGCTATCGGAATGCTTCGGAAAAGGCACTTTGCCATCGACAAAAAGGTAGTAGGCGAAAAAGTCCAGCCGCCGTGCCGCAGTAATCGAGGGATCGAGAACGCGCACGGCTCCAGCAGCCGAATTGCGCGCGTTTACAAAAATCTTCCCGCCTGTCAACTCTTGCTGCCGGTTCAGGGCTTCAAACGCCTTGTGCGTCATCAGGACTTCGCCGCGCACTTCGAAAACGGAGGGCAGTTTGGCCTTCTTCAAGGCCGCGGCATCCATTTGCAGCGGAATCGAACGAATCGTTTTTACGTTGGGAGTGACGTCTTCGCCGGTCGTGCCATCGCCACGCGTCACGCCGCGCACGAGCCTTCCACCCGCATATTGCAGCGAGATGCTCAATCCGTCGAACTTGTGTTCGGCAATGTATTCGATTTTTTCCTTCCCGATGCTTTCACGCACGCGCCGGTCGAAATCGCGCAGCGCATCATAGGAAAACGCGTTGTCGAGACTCAGCATCGCTCGCGCGTGCTGCACCGTCTGGAAGCCATCGCGGGGTGTGCCGCCGACGCGAACTGTCGGCGAATCCGGCGTAACCAGCTCCGGATACCCCGCTTCGAGCGCCTGCAATTTCTGCATCAGCCGGTCGTAAGCCGCGTCAGAAATTTCCGGATCGTCCAGTACGTAATAACGATATTCGTGATGCCGGAGCTTTTCGCGAAGCCCTTCGATCTCTTTCCTGATGGAAGCAGGCGCAGCTTTGGCCATGAAACCCTCTTTAGAAGGGATAGCTCAATTTCGCCTGACATTATATAGAATGAACATGGTAAGAAACGACTCGCACCAGTGAAGCCAAATCGGGATGACCACAGAAATCCAAAACGCGCTCTTGATCCATAACCCCAACGCTGGTAACGGCGGGAATGGCCGCCGCGCCTTGCTCGATGAAGCGCGGCGCATCTTTGCTGCCGGCGGCATCCACACAGACCTTGCCGAAACCACAAAAGCCGGCGACGCCACGGAGATCGCGCAGCGCGCCAATGACGAAGGGCGCCATCTCGTTATCGCGTGCGGTGGCGACGGCACGCTGAATGAAGTTGTGAATGGTCTGGCAGGCCAAAAGAATGGCCACCGCGTTCCGCTCGCCCTTCTTCCCGGCGGCACAGCCAATGTTCTCGCCAAAGAATTAAAATTGCCCTGGGACATTCCAAGTGCAGCTGAAATGCTCGTACACGGAGTCGTGCGGGATATTCCACTGGGACTAGCCACGCCGCTAAACGAACCGGCGAAAACAAAATATTTTCTCAGCGTCGCAGGCGCGGGGCCCGATGGCATGATCGTCTATTCCATCGATCTCGATCTCAAAGCGCGCGTCGGCATTCTGGCGTACTGGTGGCAAGGAGCCCGCGAAGCCTTCCGCTACAAGTTCCAGCACTTTCGGGTGATTGCCGCGGGCAAGGAAGTCGACTCCTCTTTGGTCGTGGTGGGCCGCACGAAACACTATGGCGGGCCGTTCAAGATCACCACGGACGCCGATCTTTACGAAGATCAGTTTGAGTTAATGACCCTGACCACACAAAGCGGTTTGCGCTACCTTAGTTACCTTCCCACGCTTTGGCTCGGAAAGCTCCGGGGCACCGCAGGCGTGCACTTCTGGAAAGCCGACAATATCCTCTGCGAGCCACTTGGCGCGGACCCAATTTACGCTCAGGTGGACGGCGAGCCGCTGGCACGCCTTCCTGTCGAGTTCAAGATTATACCGCGCGCTCTAAGATTGCTCGTTCCACGTAACGGCCATTCCGCGAAGACGAAAGAAGCCGCGAAGACGTAATTGTGGACATCGTCACCCATGGACTGGGATCGCTCGCCGTGGCGCGAGGCTTTTTTCCTCGCGCCGGAAAAGCGGCTCTGGCCAGCGCCGTACTTGTGGGTTGCGCTGCAGATCTCGATTGGTTCAGCCAGTATTGGGGTCCTTCCAACTTTCTTGCCTGGCACGGGACGTACACGCATTCCATCCTGGCCATATTTTTTTTCCTGACATTGATTCCCTCGTTTCCGGTCGTTCGGCATTATTTGCGCTCCGGGAGCGAAATTGTTGGCACTCCCCTGCCCGCAGGAACGCTCTGGGCAGGAACCTTCGGAGCGTCTTTGTGCACCGGTTTGCTGCACATTGCGATGGACGCGTGCCAATCCGACGGTGTCGCGCTTTTCTGGCCGCTCAGTTCGAGACGCTTCGCGGCGGACTGGCTCCCGCCGATTGACCCGTGGATTCTTACGATCCTGATCGCTTGCATAGCGCTGCCCGAATTATTGCATCTCGTCAGTTCCGAAATTGGCGCCAAGTCAAAAAAACCGCGCGGACAAGCCGGCGCCCTCATCGGCCTGGCTCTGGTGTTGGTTTACGTGGGAGCTCGCGCAGCTCTGCACTCAAATGCACTGGCCACGATGGAATCTCGCACCTTTCACGGAGAGACTCCGCGCCGTGTGAGCGCTTTCCCGGAGTCTCTCTCGATCCTCACCTGGCGCGGATTGGTGGAAACGGAGAGCGCCCTGGACGAAATCGAAGTCAGCGCCTCTTCGTCGGACACGTTTGACGCTGACTCCAGCGTGAGGCAATTCAAGCCGGATCCTTCTCCCGCTCTTGACGCGGCCAGAAACACAGTCGTGGCCAGGCGATTTCTCGCGATAGCGCAGGTTCCCAAGGCCAGCTTGGAGAAAACCGAGAGGGGCTACGTGGCCATCTTACGCGATTTGCGTTATGCCGCCGCCGGCGATACTCAACATGAGATTGCCGCCGTCATCGAACTCGACTCAAACAACATGGTCACGTCCGAGGAGCTGGTTTGGGCTCGAGATCTTCGCCATTAATCCACACCCGGTTCACTTTTGCGGCTCATGATGCGGCTTATGCCGCAGAATCCAGCGCGAAAGTCCATAACTGACCGCCACAAGCGCAATCACGAGCGCCGCCACTTGCAACTTGTGAGCAGCGAGATACGGCATGGCGTCCGCGCCGTAGCGAACGGCGAGATAGCCCACCCCGAAATAGCGAAACAGACGGGCCAGCGTGATTGCTGAGGCGAATCCAAAGAGCGGCGCCTCAAAAACGCCGGCAGCAAACACAAATATTTTGAACGGCGTCGGCGGTGGCAGCAGCGCGGCAATCAACATTCCACCGAAACCGTTGCGCTCGACCCAATGGCGAATCGCATGCGCTCGCGCACCCGCCTTCCGATGGAAATAGGCTTCCCCGCCCATGCGCGCCAGAAAGTAAAGCGCAACGCAGCCCAATACCGAGCCGGCCGCCGCCATCAGAGCGTAAACCGGCATGCGGGCGTGGTTCTGCATGGAGAGCTGAATGAGCAGAAGGTCATTGATAATGGGAAAGGAAAGCACCGAGGAATCCAAAAAGGAAATGAGAAAAAGCCCCGGCGCTCCCAGCCCGCCGGCGAAAGCTACAATTCTTTGCTTCCATCCGTTCAGATTTACTGACAATCGCCGCTCCAGCCTCTATCCATTTTCCATCCGAACAGCTGCCGCCTTTTCCCGCCACACATCTAGGCAAATGCATCCGCCGAATTCCCGACGATCAGTCTAGCAGACGGCTCAATGTGTTCTGGAGCAATAGCAGGGCCACGGCGCGCAATTATTGCGAAAACGCGGCGCGGTCGAAGTGGTTCATGAAGATCTGCATCAACGCGGTGCGGTGAAGATTGGGCAGGCGCGGAATTTCGCCGATTACCCGAACGTGTCCAAACTTCTCGATGGTCTCGCGGTTCTCGCGGTTTTGGTCGCCGATCAATACCACGCCATGTACGGGCAGTTCTGCCGCGTGCAGGGCCGCCAGCGTCAGCAATGTGTGATTGATCGTCCCCGCGCCACTGCGCGCCGCAAGAATCACCGGCAGTTTGAACTTGACCATCATATCCAGCATAAATTGCTTCTGGTTGATGGGAACCAGCACGCCGCCCAAGCCTTCGACGACCAGCCAGTCATTCAGCAGGCTGGTCGGCAAATTGATGCGTCCCAGATCGATTTCCACGCCCGCCCAGCGCGCGGCGAGGTCCGGCGAAACCGGCGGCACAAATTTGTACACCTCATCCAGCGTGCGGTCCGTCCCAATTCCGGCGAGCCGCATCACCGTCACGCGGTCCGAGCCTTCAAGCGTTCCTGTCTGGATCGGCTTCCAATAAACTGCATCCAGCGCCGCGCAGAGTAGCGCCGAGAGCGTCGTCTTCCCGACGCCGGCATCCGTGCCAGTAATAAAGAAATGATGTCTCACGCGTGTCCCGCGGCTTGCTCGTTGTGGTTTTGCCCGCGAACCCTCAGCAGCGCGGACGGCGTATGGCGGACCGCGCCGGCTACCAAGCGTTTTCCATTTTGGCGAACTGCATCAATGGCAGCCGCGACTCTTGCTGCTGCCTGCGAAAAATCTGCTCTCATGGACCCCCGTCCATACCGGGTTGTTTCCTGCTCTGGCAATGAAGGCATGTTACCATCGCTTTGCGATTGTTTTTCGCCCGCATATTTGTCGCGGTACCGTCCTATAAACCTCCCAATCCGCCCCTCTTCGGGTCACCAGAGCGATCGACTTCACGACCCCGGAACGGCACTTTCACTGTTTGACCCGCCACTCCGCTAAATGTTATAAATCAACGTTTTGTGTACGCCCGTGTTCGGGCCCAACAGGGGCTGCTTCGCTGTATTTTAGCGAGGCAGAGAGGTTGGGTACGCGCTCTGGCAGCCCCGGTCCGGCCGGGGGGACACAAAAGCGAAGTTCCTATCCCGTCTGAGGTGGGAGCCTTTAGAAATCCGGCAAGGCAATCCCCCGACGCTCATTGAGACGCGTTCGGTTGAAATGGTGTGCCGGAGACGAGTGTGCAGGGCGGTGGTTGACCCTGAATCCGATTTTTCTTCATGGAGGATTTTTAATGCGCACCTGGCTTGCAAGTGCCTGGTCCTTGGGACGTAGATTCGCCAAAGGTAGTGCCGCGGCCGCTTTTCTCGCGCTTTGCAGCGGTGCCGCAACCCTGGCTCAAGAAGCCGGCGGTGAAGCTGGCCTCAAAGTGCCCGATCTCTCGCAGGTCACTTTTCTCGGTATCGATGGCCACAAGCTGCTTCTCTTCGGCATCGTCTTTTGTGTATTCGGGCTGATTTTCGGACTAGCGATCTACAGCCGGCTGAAGGGCATGCCCGTCCACAAATCGATGCTCGACATCTCTGAGCTCATTTACGAAACCTGCAAAACCTACCTTCTCACCCAGGGCAAATTCCTTGTCTTCTTGTGGCTCTTTATCGCCGTCGTCATCGTTCTTTACTTCGGCGTCCTCGCTCCCGTGCATCCGACGGCCGTGACTTTGCCGATCATTCTCGTCTTCAGCATCGTGGGCATGGCCGGAAGCTACGGCGTGGCTTGGTTCGGCATTCGCGTAAATACCTTCGCCAACTCGCGCACGGCTTTTGCTGCGCTCCGTGGCAAGCCTTATCCCATCTACCACACGCCGCTCGAGGCCGGCATGAGTATCGGTATGATGCTCATCAGTGTAGAGCTGTTGATGATGCTCTTTATTTTGCTGTTTATTCCGGGCGACTACGCGGGCCCGTGCTTCATCGGCTTCGCCATCGGGGAATCGCTTGGCGCGGCGGTGTTGCGCATCGCAGGCGGCATCTTCACGAAAATCGCCGATATCGGCTCCGATTTGATGAAGATCGTCTTCAAGATAAAGGAAGACGACGCGCGTAATCCTGGAGTTATCGCAGACTGCACCGGCGACAATGCAGGCGATTCCGTTGGGCCCAGCGCCGATGGCTTTGAGACCTACGGCGTCACTGGCGTCGCGCTGATCACGTTTATTCTCCTCGCTGTGAAAGATCCGAGAGTCCAAGTGCAATTGCTCGTGTGGATCTTCGTGATGCGCATCATGATGCTGGTTTCCAGCGCCGGAGCCTATTTCATTAACGGCTTCATCGCCAAAACGAGGTATGGCAACGCGGACAAGATGAACTACGAAGCGCCGCTGACTTCGCTGGTGTGGATCACTTCGGTTGTTTCTATTGCCCTGACCTATGTGATCTCGTATCTGATTATTCCCACCCTGGGAGTGGACGCCACGCAGTGGTGGAAACTTGCGACGATCATCTCTTGCGGAACGCTTGCGGGCGCCGTCATTCCGGAGTTGGTGAAAGCATTTACTTCCACCGAGTCGCGCCATGTTAAGGAAGTCGTCGCTTCGGCGGAAGAAGGCGGCGCCTCGCTCGGAATTCTCTCCGGCTTCGTCGCGGGAAATTTCTCGGCCTATTACATCGGCTTGGCAATGGTCCTTCTGATGTCCCTCGGCTATCTCATCAGCACTCTCGACCTCGGACTGCTCATGCTCGCGCCGGCTGTATTCGCTTTCGGACTGGTGGCCTTCGGCTTCCTCGGCATGGGACCGGTCACGATCGCCGTCGATTCCTACGGACCGGTCACTGATAACGCGCAGTCTGTCTACGAACTGTCGCTGATCGAGCAAATTCCTGGCATTCAGGGGGAATTGAAAAAAGCCTACAACATCGACGTAAACTTCGAACGCGCCAAGGAAATGCTCGAAGCCAACGACGGCGCTGGCAACACGTTTAAGGCCACCGCCAAACCCGTGCTCATCGGCACGGCGGTCGTAGGCGCCACGACGATGATCTTTTCCATCATCATGGCACTAACGCACGGCCTCACGGAAAACGTGAACAATCTCTCGCTCCTCCACGCGCCGTTTGTTCTCGGACTCATAACCGGCGGTGCGATGATTTACTGGTTCACCGGCGCTAGCACGCAAGCGGTGACCACCGGCGCTTACCGCGCCGTCGAATTCATCAAAGCGAACATTCACCTGGAAGGCGCAGCCGCCGCCAGCATCGCCGACAGCAAAAAAGTCGTCGAGATCTGCACCAAGTACGCGCAGAAGGGCATGCTCAACATTTTCATCGCGGTGTTTTTCGCCACGCTGTCCTTCGCCTTCGTCGAGCCTTTCTTTTTTATCGGCTATCTTTTCTCCATCGCCATCTTCGGCTTGTACCAAGCCATCTTCATGGCCAACGCCGGCGGCGCATGGGACAACGCCAAGAAAATCGTCGAAGTCGAACTCAAACAAAAAGGCACGCCGCTCCATGACGCCACCGTCATCGGCGACACGGTCGGCGATCCGTTCAAGGACACGTCTTCCGTTGCCCTCAACCCGGTCATCAAGTTCACAACGCTCTTTGGCCTCCTAGCCGTCGAGCTGGCCGTGCAACTCACCGCCAGCCAGGGCGGCAACGGCCTGACACACATCTTGGCCGCCGCCTTCTTCGTCGTCTCTTTCGTCTTCGTCTACCGTTCGTTCTACGGAATGCGCATTCGAGGATCGGCAGCGTAATAGCGGAAGCAATCCATTTGGCCAATTCTCGGGGCAGCCGCTGGCGGCCCCCATGGCCCCCGTTTTTCGCTGGAGTCAGACAAAAGGCTCTTCTTGACCTCTTTGGCTTCTTCCAAAAACGATTTCTGTATTCACAAAGCATTCGGCGCTAGAATCCTCGCGCGTTCGAGCGAGGTCCGAATCATGAAAATAAGCTGTCTCTCTCTTGTAGCCGCTGTCGCCATCACTCTAAGTCCTAACATTTTGCTAGCGCAGGTAGATACCAAATGGAAGATTCACGATCTGAATCGCCCCGTCCCCTCAGTGGTCGATCCAGGCAGCGCGAGCACGCAGGATGGGCCCGGGCGTCCGCCTGCAGACGCTACGATACTTTTTGACGGAACCGATCTCTCCAAGTGGCAGCACAAGGACGGCACTCCCGCGAAATGGAAGGTGGAGAATAGCTACGCAGAGGTCGTGGCGAAGACCGGCTACATCTACACCAAGCAAGCCTTCGGCGATTGCCAGCTGCATGTCGAGTTTCGGGAGCCCACACCTCCGCACGGCGAGAGCCAGGAGCGTGGGAACAGCGGCGTTTTCCTGATGGGCCTCTACGAAGTGCAAGTTCTGGATTCCTACGAAAACAAAACCTACGCGGACGGCCAGGCATCAGCGGTGTACGGGCAATACCCTCCGCTCGTGAACGCCTCGCGGCCGCCAGGCCAGTGGCAATGGTATGACATCGTCTTCCATGGCCCGCGCTTCGATGCCAGCGGCAAACTCCTCCGCCCCGCCCGCGAAACCGTCTTTCACAACGGCGTTCTCGTACAAGACAACGTCGAGCTTTCCGGTCCTACCGAACACGGCGAGCGACCGCCGTACAAAGCCACGCCAGAAAAACTCCCGCTTGCACTACAGGATCACGGCGATCCCGTGCGTTTTCGAAATATCTGGATTCGCGAACTGAAGACCACGGAGTGATTTGGAACAAGTGGGACGAGTGCCCTCGAAGTTTTCGGGTGTGCAACTGTCCAGCGTGATGGAATCGCTGGCCAAGTCCGAGGACTGAGACGAGCGATTCGGGCTAGGCCTTGATCAGTCCTGTAAATTTGTGCGGATTGTTGTCGAATCCAGGGAATACCGGCCGAAGATCCTTGACCCCGATGTGCTTCGTCAATATCTCTCCAATCACACTGCGGAAGTCCGTCGTCAGCGCTAGATCGCGCCCCTCGTTCAGCTGGTGATCGTCCAGCCCGGGCCATTTGCCATAGACGCGGCCGCCCTTCACGTCGCCGCCCATCACAAACATGCAGTTCGCGTGTCCGTGGTCGGTGCCGCGATTGCCATTCTCTTTCGCGGTGCGGCCGAATTCGCTCATGGTCACAAAAACGATGTCTTGCATGCGGTCGCCCAGGTCTTGATGGAAGGCCGCCAATCCCTGTCCCAGGTCCTTCAGCAAGTTGGAGAGCTGCCCCTGCACACCGCCTTCATTTACGTGGTTGTCCCAGCCGCCGCAATCGACGAACAAGACTTCCACGCCGATGTTGGCCTTAAGCAGCTGCCCAATTTGTTCTAAACTCTGGCCCAGCTTGTTGGTCGGATATTGAGCGCCATTCTCCGGCTGATACTTCGCCGGATCCGCTTTGCGCAGGAGATCGATGGCCTCGAAGGTTTCCGCACCAGTACCGTGCAGAGCGTGGTCGACGGTTTGCGCGTACATCGCTTCGAATCCGCCTTCGACCATCTGCCCGGACCCGGGTGCCTGCGCCATCACCTTGAATTGCTTCAAATCCGGAAGCGCAATCGCCGGGGCGCTTCCGCGAAGCATCCGCGGCAGATTCGGCCCCATCGCGACGGCGCGAAAGGGCGAGGCATCCTCCTCTGGCACAATCTCCAGCGCGCGGTTCAGCCAGCCGTCATCAGTTGCCTTCACGCCTGGCGTTCCCGACTCCATGAAATCCTGCGCGTCGAAATGCGATCGCGTCGGATCCGGCGATCCTGCCGCATGCACGATGGCAAGCTGATTCTGATGGAATAAAGGCTCGAGCGGTGCGAGGCTCGGATGCAGCCCAAAAAATCCGTCCAGATCAATGGCTGCATCGGCGCCGCCCCGCTTGGGCTGCGGAATTGCAATGCTAGGCCGCATCCGGTAGTAATTCGGCTCGCCAAAGGGAACCACGATGTTCAGTCCGTCAGCCGCGCCGCGTTGAAACAGCACAACGAGCTGCTTCTTGCCCGTCATCGGCGTCGCCGCCACCGCGCGCTGCAAGAATGCTGGCATCGCGCTCAAGCCAACCATGGCCACGCTGCCCTGCTTCAAAAAATACCGCCGTGAAAACTTCAACCCTCTCACGCCTTCGCAACATTCATGGCTCATTGGAACCTCTCAAGTTCTTTCCCGAACATGGAGTGCGGCAGCTTTGCTGCCGCTTTTTGCTCCCTGCAATACTCTAGAAACGGGAGTGCGGGAGCAGAGCTACCGCCTCTGAAACTCCGGGGCTCCCAATACCAACCCCGCCACGACTCCCAAATCCACCTGCCTTACAGGGTCGTCCAGCTTGGCCTGCACCACCTGCGGGCTATCCAGCTGCTTCTCTAACGTCTCCACAGTCGTCGACGCAACTTGCCCGCCCAGGAAAACCAGTACAGCGCGTTCGAGTGCGCCCTTCGGATCGCCAGACGCTTCCGAGCCAAGCAGCGCCGTCACATCCGTGCGCGACCCGCGCATCTTGTTGCCCGCCAATGCCAGCGAATAATTCAGCCGGTTCAGCAACGCCCCTGTATTCACCCACGTATCCGCTTTGTCTGCGTAGCCTGTCGGTGGCTGGCATTGATAGAGCGGCTCGCCGATGCGCCCCACCCAGCCGACCAGAGGCTGCGGCATGTCCACATCGGTCCCCAAAGCGCGCGCAGCCGAAACCACCAGCTCAAACGGCGTCTTGATCTTCGCGCGATACGTTTCTCTCGACCAAAAGTCCGGCGAATAAATCATCGTGTGCATCACTGCTTTGATGTCGCCGTCGCTTTCCGTGAACGCTCGCGCCATACGATCCACCAATGCCGGCGGCGGAGTATCGGAAACAAATCGCCGCGCCAGCTTCGTCGAAATGAAGCGCGCCGTGCTCGGGTCATGCACCAGCAGGTCGATCACTTCCTCGCCGTCCTTCATTCCGCCGGCGTGAATCTTTTTCCCCAACACATACTTGGGGTCGGGGTCGTGCAAACGATCGTCAAACTTGAATTCCGGATGCTCCCGCGGCTTTTCGATCGTCCAACCCGTAAAGCATCGCGCCACTTCGGTCACATCTTTCTGCGTGTATCCACCATCGACGCCGAGTGTGTGCAGTTCCATCAACTCGCGGCCGTAGTTTTCATTCAGTCCGCGATCATTCTTCTTTTTCTGCTCGGACGGTGGGACGGGCGGCGGACCCCAGCCCCGATAACGCGCCATCTGGCGCGCATAGCGCTCCTGTGCCTCGCGCTGCGCCGCGCGAGGATCGGCGCTCAAGAAATTGTCGAGGTAAAAGAGCATCGCCGGGCTCTTCGCCGATGCCGTCAAAAGATCCTTGAACTTTCCCAGCGTGTGCGGCTGGATGACGTCGCGTTCGTAGGCGGTCAGGTAGTAGCGGTCTTCGCCCTTGCCCGCAAACACATTCAAATGATTGAACCAGAAATCGTCCATCACCTGCTGAAGCTGGCGCTCGCTATAAATGGCGCGCATCACTTTCGCCATCGCCAATTCCGCAACCACACGCTGCGGCCGCTTGCTGTCCTCGGCGATGGCGCGCGGCACATTGTTCGGGTCACTGCCCAAAACGTCCCGTTTCCCGGCACCTTTTGTTCCGGGATTCCCTTGCGCCGGATCGTCTTTCATCGGGGCGGGCGCATTGGCATCGCCGCTGCCGGGTTGCGCGGCCAGAGTCGTCTGATTCGCGTCCGCCGCGATTTCCGTAGGGGCCGGCGCCGGCATCATATCTTTCGAGACAACTGCCGCAGCCGCATCGGAACGCCGCTGTTCGTCCTGCTGCAATTGCGCTTGTGCGCGCTTGGCCGCCTGCTTTTCCACTTGCTTCGGCTGCGGATACTCTCTGATCAGATTCGCAGAAGACATACCCAGCGTCGGATAGTTCCCCAGCCGCGCTTCCAGAGCCTTGTCATCGATGGAATTGGGATTTAGTTGCTGGTCGATCCATTTTGCCAGCCCCATCTGGCGCACCCGTTCGAGGTCGCCCGGCCGAGGGCCGTAAGCCAAACGGTTCAGCGCGTGCATGATCGCCTCATCCGCCGTCAACTCTGTAATCGGTAGATTTTTCAGGGCGGGATCTTGCTTGGGTTTCTTATCCTTCGCCGCGAGCAAAGGCAGATCGATGCCCGCTGAGAACACGCATGCCACCGAAAGAATGGCTGCTAGAAACGACCTGGGCGTCGTCGAAATCGAAACCGATTGCGAGGCGAGGCCTGGCTGCACATTCATGACACTCTCCTGCCGGGCGGAATGGTCCGCAAACACTGGTCGCTTCCTAGAATAACCCCATCGCTGATGGGAAGTTGCGTGCCAGGGAGACCAGTGTCGAATCGCTACTTTGGCCATCCGTACAGTTCTGCCTCTAACCACCTCATTCTTTTGGGTCCATGCCGCGCAGGGTCCAGGCCTGCCGGTATTGACGCCCTCGGGCGCTGCCCTTATTCTCGGTTTGTTTCCCGGGAGGGTTCGTGTTGATTCGTAATTTCATCTTCTGGCTCTCCACCAAGCGGGGGGTCACGAATCGCATTGCGCGCCACGGCATGAGAAATGGCTTCGCGCGGCGCTTCGTCGCCGGCGAATCCCTTGAAGAAGCACTGACCGCAAGCCAGGAACTCTGCTCCGAGGGACGCAACGTCAGCCTTAATCATCTCGGAGAAAACGTCGCCGGCGAAGCGGCTGCACGCGAAGTCTCTGCCGGCTACATCCGAATGATCGAAGAGCTTCACGCCAAGAATCTTCGCGGCAACATCTCCATTAAACTCACGCAACTCGGCCTCGATATCGACAAGGAGCTCTGCCGCTCGATGTCCCGCGAAATCGCCGCCCGCGCGGCCGTCCTTGGCCGAACCATTGAAATGGATATGGAAGGCAGCGCTTACACGGACGCTACGCTGGATATTTTCGAAAGCGTGCAGCGCCAACTCGGCAATTGCGGCTTGGCCGTGCAAGCCTACCTCTATCGCACGGAGAAAGATCTGTTGCGCCTCGCCTCCGTCAAGCCCAAGATTCGCCTCGTCAAAGGCGCTTATCACGAACCGAAAAATATTGCCTTCCAAAAAAAGAGCGAAGTTGACGCCAACTACCGGAAATTGACGACCCTGCTCCTTGAAGGGGCCGCGCAAGGCACCTTCTCGCCCGCCATGGCCTCCCACGACTGGAACATGGTCACCCACGCCCAATCGGAAGCCGCCCGGCTCAAGCTGGACAAATCCCGCTATGAATTTCAGATGATCTATGGAATTCGACGCGACCTGCAGGCGCAGGTGCACGCCGCCGGAGATACTCTTCAAGTCTATGTGCCGTTCGGCACCGACTGGTGCCCCTATTTCATGCGGCGACTCTCGGAGCGTCCGGCCAACTGCTGGTTTGTGCTGCGAAGCCTGTTCGCGGAGTCCGGCAGCGCGTCACGCCAGCCCGCGGTCTAGCCAGTCCTGAAAAATTGTACCGAGATCTCTGAACTGCGTCATTCTGTAACATCGAAATCGATGACGCGATTGTTGGCATGATGCCCCGCCCCGTCCACCGCCATCATCACCAGCCGGTAACCGCCAGGAGGCAAGTCCTTCACTTTAACGCTCATCCCCACTGGCACCATCGGACTGCCCTTCTGAATGAAATCGTCGAGATGCACGGCCCCAGTGGTGTAAATCTTGTTCCCGCTGGCCCGGTCGAGGATTGTATAACCGGCTGCAACCACGGGTGGATTCGTGGACGCGAGCATCGGCTCGTAGACCTCTGTGTACAAGGCCACGCTGTCGGACTTCTTGAACCGGTTGGAAGCAGAGGGATTCATCTGCATCCCCTTCACGACCAGCGGCGTCCGGTCCTCGAGCAGCACCGCATCGAGGCTCGTCGGAATATCCGACAGCTTCTGCATCGAGTTGGTGAGCACCACTCCTCCCAGGCTGAAGTTCTTGCCGTCGTAAGAATCGATTTCCAGTGGCGCCTCGTATTTTCCAAA
The DNA here is from genome assembly GCA_013289955.1 of Acidobacteriota bacterium. Taxonomy (GTDB): domain Bacteria; phylum Acidobacteriota; class Terriglobia; order Acidiferrales; family UBA7541; genus Acidiferrum. The sequence goes on along the minus strand of JABCYZ010000004.1, from coordinate 163,196 downwards.
CGCGTCGTTCCCCGAACTCACCACGACGGTCAGCTTGTAAGTGCCCGCGCCGGCGTCGAACTGGTTCTGGTAGAAATACGGTTGCTTTGTGAACTCTTTCACTTCGTCTTTCTCTAAGTCAAGATTCACGGTGTCGCTGAACTTCGCGCCAACGCTTCCGTCCGGCTTGTAGGCGATGCCCAGCACGTTCAAGCTCGCGTGATATTTTCCCTTGTCCTTGTTGAACTGGACCGTACTCGAAGGGATTTCCATCGCCAGATTGACCCGCGCCACATTTGGCGCCGTATAAAAATAGGGCACTTCGAACGAGCCATGCATCGTTCCGCCTTGCGTGCCGGTTGCCCGCGCCTCAAGCTGCTTCTCGACCGGCGTGCCTTCCAGAATGTTTACGGCCTTTGTGTTGCAGTACCCGCTCCGCGACCTTACGTTCAGTCCGCCGTGATTCATCTTCACTTTCAGAGTGTGACAGCTTCCCTCCGCCGAAGGCTGCGGCACATACCCCAAGATGTAGAACTCGTTCTGCTCGCGCCCGATTTTTTCGAGCCCTCCTAGCAAGTCGTTGGTATTGAAGATGGTGAAACCACCCGTTCCATCAGCCAGAGCCGCGAGAATCTGCTGATTTGTTGACGCCGAAGGAGGAAATTGCGGGACGATAGTCCTGGGCTGCGTGTAGACCGAATTCGGATTGTTTGTGTTGGGATTCGCAACAGTTCCGCCGCCGGCACGCCCGGTGGTTCCTCCGCCAGTTCCCCCGGTGCCTCCGGTGCCGCCTTTGCCCCCCGTTCCGCCGGTGCCTCCGGTCCCGCCGGTTCCCCCGGTGCCTCCCGTGCCTCCGCGGCCTCCCGCACCACCCCCTCCGGCCCCACCGGTTCCGCCTCCGCCTGTCCCGCCGCCTCCGCCTGGTTTTTGCGGCTCAAGCAGCCCGGCGGAGTACGAAGCGAGCACGACTCGTCCTCCTCCATAAAGGTCCTGCCGCTCGGACTGCTCGGCCACCGCCTTCCGCCCATCTTCTTCGCGCCGCAGTTGTGCATGTCCGCCTGGGGGCGTGGCCAGCAAACCGCGCACATCGAGGGAATAGATCGCCACATTCGCTTTGTTACAAGCGTCTATCGTGGCGGTGAGCTCGGACTCGCTCTCACTCGTCATCGGGAATCCCGACGAAAAGAGCACTACCATCTTGCGCCCGGAAACTCCGCGGAGATTCTTGGCCAGGCTGCGCACGGACAACAACATGCTTCTAGCTCCAAAATCCGCTTCCGCTCTGCTCATCCCGGAAAATGGCGAGCTCATTCCCGTTGGGCCGCCCATGGGGCTGGCGGATGGAGAGAGCCCTGCAGAAGCTACCTGCACCGGCGACTGCGCGTTGGGATCGACGGACGAACCCTTCGCTCCGCCAACGGCTGCCCGCAGCACGTCTGCATTTGCCGTGAAATTTTGCACGATCTGCAAGGTCCCGCCGAATTCCACCACCGCCATCAACCGGTCCGGCCCGGCATTGGCATCGATGAACTTCTTTGCCGCATCTCGCGCCTGAATCTGGTCGGGCATGGCCATCGTCGAGTTATCGAAAAACAGGATAAGATACCTCTTCTGACCTTGCGCCTGAATGGCCGTGTCCGCTCCGAACGAAAAACTCGCCACCGCCTGTTCCTTGTTGTCTTCGTAGACCTTGAAATCGCCCTGCGTCAAGTCGTGAACGTAGTTCCCCTTCTTGTCGGTCACAACCGCATCTACCAGAACAAGGCGCGACTCCGCTTTGATGGCTGGCCCGCTCTGCTGTACCGCCTCCTGGACCGGCGTGGCTGGCGCTTGCCCTGCCGGCGTTTGTCCGGCAAGCTGCGCGAAAAATACACAAGACGTGGCCGCCGCAAGTCCGGCAAGCCTTCCCCATGTACTTGGTATGCGATTCTTTTCTGTGTTCATGTGCTCCCCCATCAATTCGGTATGACCACGGCTCCGTTGCGCGCCGCAAGCTGCGATCCTTCCGAGTCACGCACGACCTGCCTTACCAGGTACGTGCCCGGTTTTACGTCGAAACTGGACTTCAGATTGAGGCCCGACCGCAAAAGACGGTCATAGGTCGGGTCCAGAAGCTTCATTTCCACGATCTTCTCTCCACCGGTCACGTAATTCCCGTTCTCATCGAAGATCGCCGTAGCCACGGTCAGATCGTCCCGCGTGCGCCCGTCGGTCTTGCGGAAGTGCACGCCTTTAATATCGACATGCGTGAGGACGGCCAGCTTCGCCTGGAAGTTGTCCGTCTTGAAAAACTGCGTGTGCAAATCCACCGGCAGGTCGCGAATTTCGTCCTGCGAGAACAGCGCTTCCTGAATCTCTTCCTTTGCGGCCTGCACTGGATCGACCACGTGCCGAGGCGCGAAGTAGCCATGCCGCGCCTGGATCTTGTAGTTGGTCTTCCGGACAAACGACACCTTAAGCGTGTGCAAGCTTCCGTCGAGCTTCATGTTTTGCGGCGAAAACCCCAAAAGATACGTCAATCCCGGAGCGGCTCCTGCCTCGCGCAATCCCTCGTCCACGTCGTTGCGATTGTGAAAAAAAGTCCCGCCGGTCCCATCCGCAAGTTGCGCCAAGACATCTTCCTGCGCCAATTGCGCCGCCACCCTGTACATGGACCTGTACCCCGCAATCTTGGGCGGATCGACGTTGGGGTTCGAAATGTCTCCCATATCCGGAGTGTACAACCCCCGCGCATCGATCGTGTTGATCACGATATTCGCCTTCGTCGCCCGGTCCACGACCTCGCTGAACTCCAGCTGCAGCGTCGAGGGAATAAATCCCGGCGATACGAACACCATGATTCGCTGGCCTGGCATGGAACCCAATCGCCTAATGGTGTCTTCCATATGCCGCAAGGCGTATTCCGTGGAGGAATCCTCTTGATTGAGCACCAACCCGGCGGTTGACTGCGCCATGGCCTGCGCTGCGGCCTTCTGAGTTTCGTCGCCGTTGAATGCGCATTCCACCGCGTCTTCCGTCGCGATGCCCAGAGCCTGCGCATCGGACTTGTTTTGGATCATGTCCGCTTCGTAGTAGCTGATATCCGGACAATCGTGAGTTCCCGCGGTGGGCGAATGCGGGATGATCTTCAAGAGCGATTTCCGCAACATCTCGTGATCGTCGGTAAATTCCACGGTGAATTGTCCGGACGTCGAATAAATGCCTACTCGATCGGAAACCGCCAGCGAATCAAGAAACTTGTTGGCCGCGTTCCGCACAAACATTGCGTCCTGCATATTGAGGTGCTGATCATCGAATACGACAGAGACAAAGCGCTGCGGCAACGCTGCCACCGCTTTCGCCGCGACTGGATCGGCGGGGACGTTTGCGTCTGTGCTGACCGTAGTGGCAACCACATGCGATTCCGGCGTCTCAACGCTGAATGTCGAGATCGTTTGCAGCTTGCGATTGTCGGTGAGCTGAAAGTCTTCCTTCTTGAGGTTCGGCACCACATGGCCCTGCTGATCGCGCACCACCACGCGCACCAGCACGAGGTTTACGCGGATCTTGAAGGTCGGCGGCGTATCGCGGCTCGAGACTTCGGCATTGTCGTTGGATGCCGGTGTCTGCGGCTTCGCTGGCTCTGCAGGCGTCTGGGCCGGTGAACTTGCGGCAGGAGCAGATGGGGAGGCCACCGCTTGCGCGCTAACCCGAGCGCCCACACCCGTCAGCCCGATCAGCAACAAAACACACCTCAGGCGCTGCGCGAACGGGAACTGCGGTAGGTAGGACATCCCTTTCCTTCTCTGATCCGCATCCGCAGGCACCGCCGGCCCTCTGGGAAACCGGCACTACGGGGGAACCTTGGGACCACACTCGCGGAATGACTATACGCTCTAGTTAATTTTTGTGTCAACGCGTTTGCCAGCCGTCGCTTTTGACAGCTGCCGGTACGCTGTCAAACTCCACCGATCCTGCGCTTCATCGTGCCGCAGGACATAGCGGTCTCCATCCTCGGCCAGCACCCGGAAATAGGTCGCTCCAGGGGAATACCAGCGGTCCTCCACCTCCGCGACCCTCAGCGCGTGCTCTCCAAACAGGACGCGCACGGGCCGCTCGTCCGCCTTGTAGCCGGAATGGCATTCCACGCGCACGAACCGTTCAGCCATGGATGCGCGCCCCCCGCCGGTTTTCGGCCAGTTCCGCATTCCACGCCGCCCCAAGAAATACAATCACTGCCGAAAGCTGCATCCATACCATCAATCCGATGACCGCCGCCAGCCCTCCATAAACGATGCTGTACGGCACGCGCCGCACATAAAACCCGAATAGCACGTTTACCAGCCACCACAGCGACGTCGCCACCAGCGCCCCCGGCAGGACGTTCCTCATCCTTTCCTCTCCCGGACGCGCCACTCGATAAATCACCGTCAGCGCCGCAAGCGCCAGCACAATCGCCACCGCAGGAAAGAAAAATGTCCACCAGCCCTGCAGAACATGTGGCTGTCCAAATTCGTCGGAAATCCAATGCCGGATCGGCCGTCCGAGGACACCGAGTATCGCCGCTACCAGCAGCGGTGCAATCGTCACCACCAGCAGTGCCAATCCCCGAAGTTGCCGGTTCCAAAATCCCGGTTGCTCCTGGTCCCCGTAGATTCTATGAATTCCCTCCATCAACAGCCGCATCACTTGCGAACCAGCCAGCAGCGTTCCCGTCCATCCCACCAGCGCCAATTTCCACGCTTCCGGGCCGCGCTTCACCAGAAATTCGGAAACAATGCTCTGGCTTCCCGGCGGCATGAATTCGGTGAGGTCCCGGATTAAGTCAAACAGGCTGGTTCGTCCGCCGATGCGGCTGGTGGCGAACCCCACCATGATGAGCAGCGCCGGAAAAAATGCCAAAAATAAATTGAAGGCGATCGCCTGTGAAATCATGGCGCAGCGCGGAAATACCCGCCCAAGCATCCGGAATGTCAGCCCGAAGAGGGAAGGCCTCGAAGGCATAGCGCGCCATTATACGCAACGCAGGCCCCCTCGTCGCGCCGGAAGACTGTCCTACTCCCCTCTAGCCGGATGTCCTCCGCCGGTGTTCCACAAGAAGCAATTCGGATGAAACGATCTGTTCCTCGCTTTCACTATCCTCCAGTCATGCGCGGGGCTGTCTGTTTTTCGGCTACCGCCTGCATTCACACAACCGTTGGGACGCAGCGAAGGTTTTTTCGATAGCGAGGAACTCCCGATTCCCAGCCACCGGCGAATCGTCAGCAGCCTCGGACCCCACGCATCTCAATGCTGAAAGGAATCTCCCGTATGCCCCCTGTCACAAAACTTCCGAGGCCCCACAAGATTCAGAGGTACGGTTGGCAACCCGACGTCCCCGATCACCGCGACTTTCTCTACTCGGCACCTCAGAGATTTCTAGGCGAAAACCTCCCGGTAAGTGTTGATCTGCGCCCCAAATGTCCTCCCGTCTACAATCAGGGCCAACTGGGGAGTTGCACCGGCAATTCCATCGCCGGCGCCATCCAGTTCGAGCAAATGAAGCAGAACATCCCCAGTTTTGTGCCTTCCCGCCTCTTCATCTACTACAACGAGCGCGTCATGGAGGGCACCGTTGCCAGCGACAGCGGCGCGCAAATTCGCGATGGCATCAAAAGCGTTTCCACCACCGGCTTTTGCCCGGAAGCCGACTGGCCTTACGTCATCTCGAAGTTTGCCATGAAGCCGCCGCCAAAGGCGTACGCCGACGCCTCCAAAGATCTCGCTACCTCTTATCAGCGCGTCCCCCAGGTCCTGAATCAGATGAAAGGCTGTCTCGCTTCCGGCTACCCCTTTGTCTTCGGGTTTTCGGTTTATTCCAGTTTTGAATCTCCACAGGTCACCAAAACCGGTGTTGTTCCCATGCCTGCCCCCTCGGATAAGCAGATCGGCGGACACGCCGTCGTGGCCGTCGGCTACGACGACTCGCTTCAGCGGTTTTATGTCAGAAATTCCTGGGGACCAGCCTGGGGAATGAAAGGCTACTTCACCATCCCCTACGCTTATCTAACCGACAACAATCTCTCGGATGATTTCTGGACGATCCGGCTCGTCGGCTAGTCGGCCTTGCGGGGAGCCCGGGGGGAGGCCCAACACTGGCCTTCCGCTGCCTGGCTTCACTTTTCCTTTTGGAATCAGCGCCTCGCCGATGGCCGCCTCACAAATGCCGGTACATCACTAGCGCATCAACGGCGCCTAGCGCTGGATGTACAAACGCTCCCGGAAGCCGTCCTGCAATCTCAAAACCCAAGCTTTGCCACAGCCTCACGGCGCGTTCGTTGCTGCTCACCACAAAGTTGAATTGCATTGCGCGAAATCCGCGCGCCCTCGCGTGCTCCAGCGAATGCTGGCACATCGTCCGCGCCACGCCGCGCCCGCTCGCCCATGGAGCTGTCATATATCCGCAGTTTGCGACGTGCCCTCCCCCGCCCTTCTGATTCGCGCGCAATACATACGTCCCGACGATCTCTCCTTCTTCTTCCGCCACGAATACGGCGTGCTCCGGCGAGGTCCAATACGCCAAAGCGTCCTCGCGCTTCATGTCCCTAGGCAAGGCGTAGGTCTCCCCGCCGCGAATCACCGGCTCGAGGATTTTCCAGATTGCGTCCGCATCGCCTGCCGTGGCTTCCCGTACGAGCATTATGTTAAGCGGGATCCGCACCTCAAATTTTTGCGCCCCCGGGCTATTTTACCTACATGGTCAGCACTACGCGAAACTGCGCCTTCCCGCTCAGCGCTCGAGTGAATGCCTCATTCACTTTCTCCAGCGGAAACTTCTCGATCATGGCCTTCACTCCCGACTGCGACGAGAATCGCAGAGTATCTTCCGAATCCATCGCCGACCCGCTCGGCCATCCCTGGATATCCCGCCGAGCCATAAGCAGCGAGACCACGGAAACTTCCATCGGCTCGAACGGTGCCCCGACAACGAGCAGTTTCCCGCCCACGCCGAGCCCGCCGATCAGCGCCACGATCGAATTCGCGTTTGGAGCCGTCGCCAAAATCACTTTCGCGCCTCCCAACTTCGCGAGTTCCTCCGCCGGGTTTGTTGCAACGGTATCGATGTAAACCGACGCTCCAAGTTTCTTCGCCAATGCCGCATTTTCCGGACCGCGTCCGATGGCCGCCACGCGATATCCTGCTCTTGCCGCAAACTGGATTCCCAGATGCCCCAATCCGCCGATTCCCTGCACGCCAACCAAATCGCCCATGGTCGCCCCGCTGTGCCGCAGCGAATTGAACGTCGTAACGCCTGCGCACAGCAACGGGCCGGCCTCGGCGGCATCCAGATCGTCCGGAATTCCGGCCAACGCTTCATGCCGCACCAGCATGTATTCCTGGTACCCTCCATCGCGCGTGATGCCCGTGATCGCCTCGTTCTTGCACGCGATGAAGTCTCCTCGGCGGCAAAATTCGCACACAAAATCGTGCCCTCCGTGCCAACCCGTCCCCACACGATCACCCTTCTTCCATTCCGTTACCCCTCGGCCCACTTCATCCACTACTCCCGCAACTTCGTGCCCCGGCACGCGCGGATACGCGATCCCGGGCCAAAGCCCGTCTTTTACAAGATGGTCGCTGAAACAAACTCCGCAGGCATGCACCTTGATCCGTACTTCGCCGAAACCCGCCTGTGGAATTTCGCGCTCTTGTATCTCAAAATCCGCTCCCGGCTTCGTAACAACCGCTGCCTTCATCTTCGCCATTGTCATTCTCCTGGCCCGCGGACACACGTTCCCTTGTCACGAACAAAAACTCCCCGCTTTTGATGCGCCGGGAGTTCGGACGGTTAGGTGTGAAATGTGCCGGCCGTCAGCAGGAGGAATCACATCAGAGGGAATAGGCTGGACGGATGCGGAGGCATGGCTGTGATCGCTCAGGGCTAGTTGGCCCGGTTTGATTTTCTTCCGCAAAAGGCACTGCCAGCCTACGGGGGACGCCAGTGACGTGCTTGCCGCGCGTTTCCCCGCGTCGTACACTCGAACATCGTCAAACTAACCCGAGGAAGCGCTCATGACCACTCCCGCAAAGCCCGTGCCATCCACAATGTCGCGCAGCGAAGAAGTCGTCGCCAAACACAAAAAATACATCTGGCCGTCAGTCACCAACTACTACCAGAAGCCGCTTGTCGCCGATCACGCCGAAATGCAGCACGTCTGGGACGTTGAAGGCCGCAAATACCTCGATTTTTTCGGCGGCATCCTCACCGTTTCCGTAGGCCACTGCAATCCAAGAATCACGAGCAAGATCAACGCCCAGGTCAACAAGCTCCAGCATCTCTCGACGCTCTACCCGAACGAGCAAATCGTGGCGCTGGCGGAAAAAATTGCACAAATTACTCCCGGAAACTTGTCGTCTAGCTTTTTCACCAGTTCCGGCAGTGAAGCCGATGAGGCCGCGATCCTGATCGCGCGCATGGCCACCGGCAGCTACGACATCGTCGCCCTCCGCCACGCCTACTCCGGCGGATCCTCTCTCATGAAATCCGTCACCGCTCACGCTCCTTACCGCAAAGCGGCCGTCATCAGCGTCGGCATCTCGCACGCCATCAATCCCTACTGCTACCGCTGCCCGCTGCACCTGAAATATCCGGAATGCGAAGTCGCCTGTGCGGGTGACGTCGAAAATCTCATCCAAACCGGCACCAGCGGCAGCATCGCCGCCTTCATCGCCGAACCAATTCAAGGCGTCGGCGGTTTCATCACTCCGCCCAAGGAATATTTCAAAATCGTTTTCAACATCGTCAAGAAATACGGCGGCCTCTTCATCTCCGACGAGGTCCAAACCGGCTGGGGCCGCACCGGCAAGAAATGGTTCGGCATAGAACAGTGGGAAGTGACTCCGGATATTCTGACAAGCGCCAAAGGCATGGCCAACGGCGTTCCTGTCGGCCTCACGGTCACTACCCCAGAAATCGCTGCCGGCTTTCAGGGCCTCAACATCGCCACCTTCGGCGGCAACCCCGTAACCAGTGTCGCCGCCCGCGCCACCATCGAACTCATCGAAGAAGATGATCTCCTCGAAAACGCACACACCGTCGGCAATTATTTCCGCGCAAAACTCGAAGAGCTTCAAGAGAAGCATTCGCTCATCGGCGACGTCCGCGGCATGGGCCTCATGCAAGCCCTCGAACTCGTGAAAGATCAGAAGACCAAAGAGCCCGCTCCCGCGCAAACCACCTTAGTCATGGAACGCGCCCGCGACAACGGCCTGCTGATCGGCAAAGGCGGCCTCATGGGCAATGTCCTCCGTCTCGCTCCCATGCTCAACACCACCAAACCGGACGTCGACGAAGCCATCCGCCTCCTCGACAAATCCTTCCGTGAAGTTGTGATGTAAATTGATCCCAGGAATGCAAACTGCCCTTGTCGCAGCTCTCATTTTCTTCTCGGCGCTTCCGCAGGCAGCGTCTCCCGACAAAAGAGCCGTCTGGAAGCCCGTGCAATTCGCCATCGTGCGCTTCAACGACCAAGCACCGCAAACCTGGAATATCTACCACTCGGAAAAACGCGACGTCCTGCTTGTGAAACTGTGGAAGCGCTTTCTCTTTCTGGACCTGAAAGAAGGCGAAGTTTACGAGGTCGATCCGCAAACCGTGAAGCCGCAAGGCGACAATGTCGAATGGTCGCTCTCCGACCTTCCGAGTGAGCCCATCGAAATTTCGGATTGGAAGATGCGCGATGTCGGCTTGATGGTCCGTCGCGTCCGTTTTCGCTTCGGCAAAAACGGCCACTACCTGGACATTAATTTGCCACTCAAGCCCGACGGCAAACCCGCCTACTGAACCAGTGGCAAAGGCTTCAGCCTCGGCTCTTCTCCGCCACTGCCGCTAACCACGCTTACCGGCGATACACCCCGTAATACCACGGAATCCCCAGCGCCCCCGGCTCAACCGCCACCACTACCGTGTCGCCCGCCTGAAACCGGTCAAAATCGTCCGCATCCACCGCCAACCCCTCGACCTTTTGCCCGGCGCGCCAGGACCGCACGTGCAACCTCCGGCTCCCGCGCACAATACCTCTCATATTGAATTTACTGACGACAGCGGTCGGATAGTACGCCAGGTTTTTCTGCGAATCGAGCCTCCCGTTTGCGAAAAGCGTTGCCGCCAGTATCCATGGCAGCGGAATAAATCCCGCGTAGAGGCGCTTCAATATTTCGATCTCCTGGTGCTGCCGCGCGCGCCTTTCCAGAATCACCGCGATCGTCAGCGCCAGAAAAAACAGCAACCCGAAGAACACCAGCATCAGATCCAAATCCAGCGGCGGATAGATCTGGCTCACATAGGGAAATGCCAGCGAGCCCACCAAAAAAATAGCGGTCCGCGACACCAGCCGCCGCCGGAACAGCAACTCGGCAGCAACCGACGTCAACCCACAGGAGGGACATTGGTCGGCGGTCCGCGGGGAACCGCAATCCAGGCATCTGGTCAGACTCATGCGACCTCAAACGCCATTCCGTACGAAGGGGGCGAATGCTTTTTCACGCAGCGCAAGCCGGGGGTAGCCGCCCGCGCCGCAAGCATAGTATAAGACGAGCTTACGTACCTGTGTTGGAGAGAGAAGCCAGAAGATCCTGATACCGCTGTTCGTGCTGCCCTTCGGAAAGGGTCACAGCCACGCCCATGCCAAGACCGGGCTCGATGCGCTTCACCGAGCAATCCACTCTTACGCGCCGGTCCAGAACCAAATGCGCCGTAAACCCCGCCCCAATCCACAAAGGATCGGTCGATTCGATGAACATGCCATTCGAGCTGACGTCGCGTGTGCTGGCGCGCAGCACCGCTGAACCCCATTCGATCTCGAGGTTGGCGCGAAACGAGTAGCGCGGCGCCCAGCGACGGTCCGACCGCCGGGAAGTTTGATCCCCACTGCCCATTGGCCTGGAAGGCCCCCCTGCCAAGGATCCCAAGGTGCGGCGCAAGGGCCATCTCGCCGCTCGTTCGTTCTAAGTCTACGCCTGCTAAGGGCACACCCATACGACGCCGAGGACGGATGTTTTGTTCCCGGCAATCCATCAAACGGCGCCGTAAACGCTCCCGCGAAGAGGCGCTTCCGCGTATGGGTTGAAGGACCGCGCTAGTCCTGGTTAGAGGCAGCGGAAGGCCCAGAAGCATCGCCCTTCCTGGCGGATTTTTCTCCCGCGCGAATCCTCCGCTGCACTTCCGCCTGCAAATACTTGCGCAGGCTCTCGGAAACGATTCCGGGCGAAGCCAGTTCGCGCAAATCTGAAACGGTAAGCTCCGGCAAGTAGGCAAGCACAGTAGCCAATGGCGACAACGGATGCCGAACCAGGGCAAGCCGCACGTTGTAGCTAATCGACCACTTGCGGTGCAGCGAGATAGTGCGCACCACCACCGGCGGCAGTTTTTCGCGTGAAAGCACTCTGAGGACCTGCGCCTCCGTCAAATAGGCGTTGTCCAGTACGATCGAAACGATTTGCGAGTGCCCTTCCGCCAGAAGCGCCCCCGCCAAGCGCGCCGGCCCGCGCCGCGCCAAAGTGATTTTTTGCCCGAGCGGCAATTGCGGCAGCCGCGAAACCAGCTGGTCCTCTGCATTTCGTTTCAACTCCGTGGGAATCCCTGGCAGCAATGTGATCTGCACCACATCCATCAGGTAAAGATCGCGCAGCAAACGCAATGTGACGAGCCGCGGAGTGCGCGGGTGAAACGCCAGGGCCTTCTTCACCCGGTAGCTCTTCAAGAGCGGCTTGCGCCGCGCCACTTCTTCCAGAATTTCCGTCGGGAGATTTTTTCGTTCCAGCAGCATGCACAGCTGCGTTTCCTCGAGCGAGGGATTCTCGAGCAGCCCCAGCAACACTTCCACGTCCGTATGGTGAAGTAAAGCCGCCAGTTCCTCGCCAGCCGCGGCGAGTGCGCGACCCCGATTTTTTTCCGCGCCGGCCATCTCAGTGCCCCGCGCGATCCCTGCTGGCAAACAGTTCCAGCGCCAGCCGCGCCGCTGCCTCCGCCGGAGAAATTCGCAGGCTCCCCAGCTCCGCCAGCGGGAATCGATTCCTCAATCGCTCGTCGATCTCGCTCTCCAGATATTTCGAGCGCCCTACCATTCCGCCGGTTTTTGCAATCACAAACTGCGTCTCCCCTAGATGCAATCGCTCCGCAAGATTTTCCGTCAGCGAAGCCAGATCAAACGCCGCCGCCCGCAGAATTCCCCGCGCCGCATTTCTCGCCGCAGTTTCACCGGAAGTCTCAGAAGGGGTTTCGAGCCAATCCGCGACCATTGCGACAACCGAAAACAGCCGCGGAAACACTTCGTCCGAAGCGGCCTGCGCCCGTGCCTTGACCTCGGACCAGTTCGCGCAACCAAGCTCCCGCAACAGCCGTTGCCCCAGAAGCGCATCCGTCCCTGTGCGGTCGTTTTCGTGCATGGCCGTCAAAACCGCGCGCCGCCCGATATCGTAAGCGCTGCCTTCATCACCGATCTGCGAACCGTATCCCCCCGCCCGCGCTGTTTCGCCCGCCGCGTTACGCCCGACTGCAAACGAGCCCGTCCCCGCCAACAGCACAATCACTGCTCCGCCGCCCGTTGCCGCCAGCGCGAGGTCAAGATCGGTGCAAACCCGAATCTTCGATTCCGGAAATTCTGCGGCAAGAAGCGCGCGGATCTTTTCCGCCGATTCGGGAGGCCCTGCTCCTGCCAGTCCCGCGCACAGCGCAGTGGCTGTCGCACTCTCGGGCAACGCCGTCTGTCGGAATGCTTGCCGCGCCGCCTCACGAATCGCGCCAATCGCCGCCCCAAACCCAATCCGCAGCGGGTTCGATGGCCCGGCCTGCGACCGCGCCATAACAGCACCGGACTCGTCCATCAGCACGCAATCCGTCTTCGTTCCGCCGCCGTCGAATCCCAAGACAAAGCGCATACAAAAAGTTTAAGCGAGAAACGCGCCCAATGCATTCGCGGAAGAAAGCGGCGTGCGCAAACGTGCGCCACTCCCGCTGCTCGGAAGCTTTCACATTCGAAGCAGCCTCGCGCGGCAGTTCTCTCCCCGACACGGATTCCTTGACCTGCGTAGGCCCTGCCACTATTCTCGGTTCTCTTTTGATCGATAACTCTTGAACGAACGAGGAACCCTGCGGGTGGCGCACGAGCCGCCCGTGCACGCGCCGCAGACCACTCATGCGCATTCACCCACTCGACCTGGCCATCGTCATCGCCTATCTTCTCGCTGTAACCGCGCTAGGCATGCGCTTTCGCCGCCCCAGGAAAGACATCGCTGGCAGCAACCGCGATTCCGTCAGTCTCGATTATTTTCTCGGCGGCCGCACGGCTCCCTGGTGGGCGCTGGCTCTCTCCATTGTCGCGACAGAAACTTCCACGCTGACCATCATCGGCACCCCCGCCATCGCCTACGGCGGCAACCTGACCTTCCTCCAACTCGTCATCGGCTATCTCATCGGCCGCATCCTGATTGTTTTTCTGCTCCTCCCCGGCTATTTCCGCGGACAATTTCTCACCGCCTACGCGCTCATCGAAAAACGCTTCGGCGAAAAAATGCGCGCCGTCGCTGCAAGCACCTTCCTCATCACGCGCGCTATCGCCGAAGGCGTTCGCGTCTCTGCGATTGCACTCGTTGTCAGCGTAGTCCTCGGCACATCCGAACACCTGGCCGTCGTCATCGTCATCGCGCTCACCATCGTTTACACTTTCGAAGGCGGCATGAAAGCCGTTATCTGGACCGATGTCGCGCAACTCCTCCTCTATCTCACAGGCAGCGCCGTTACATTTTGGATTTTGCTCCACCGCATTCCTGGCGGCTGGACCGAAGTCACCGAAGTCACATCCGCCGCCGGCCACAAACTCCAAGTCTTCGATTTCACCTTCGACCTCGCCACCAAATACACCTTCTGGTCCGGCCTGATCGGCGGCGCCTTTCTAACCATGGCCAGCCACGGCACCGATCAAACCATCGTGCAAAGGCTCCTGGCCGCCCGCAACGAAGGAGACAGCCGCCGCGCCCTCGTCACCAGCGGCGTCATCGTGCTGATCCAATTCACAATTTTTCTCTTGATCGGCGTCCTGCTCTACGTCTTCGCGCAACACACTCCACTGCTCGCCCCAGGAGAACGCACCGACCGTATCCTGCCCCTTTTCCTCGTCCGCGAAATGCCCGAAGGCCTCGCCGGTCTCCTCCTCGCCAGCATCGTCGCCGTCGCCATGTCCAACGCCAGCGGCTCGCTCAACTCCCTGGCGGCTAGCAGCGTCCTCGATTTCTCGAAACTCCGCGGCCATTCCACCGACCCTGTAAGGTTCCTCCGCCTCTCGCGTCGCATGACGATGGTCTGGGGCCTCATCTTAATGTGCTTCGGATTCATAAAATGGGGCCCGCTCCTTGAAACCGGCCTCACCGTCGCCTCCCTTCCTTTCGGCAGCCTCCTGGGCCTATTTCTGCTTGGCACGCTCGACCGCCGCGCTTCCGCCGCTGGCGCCCTCATCGGAATGTTTGCCGGCCTCACCGCCGTTCTTTGCGTTTGGAGATTCACCCCCATTGCGTATACATGGTACGTGCTCATCGGCTGCCTCACGACCTTCGCCTTCGGCGCCGCCGCGAGCCGCATCCATTCAGCAGGAAGGATTGGCAATGAGTAGCCGCATCGCGCGCCGCTCGAACCTCTCGGCTGGCGCATCTGAACTGTGTAGCGGCACGATTCATCGTGCCGAACGGTCGACCCCAAACCGCCAGCGGAAAATGTCATCCAACCCTCTATGACCGAAACACCTTCTTCCGCGAATCACAGGACACGGATCACAGGACACGGATCGCGTCTCGAGCTGGTCCGCGGCCTCGGCGCCTGGGCCTCCGGCGCCATCGTCGTTGGCACCATGATCGGCACCGGCATCTTCCTAAAGCCAGCCGAAATGGCGCGCGAAGGCCGCTTCGTCAGCGTCGTCTTCGCCGCCTGGATCGTCGGCGCGATCCTCTCCCTCTTCGGCGCGCTCTCCTTCGCGGAACTAGGCGCCGCCATTCCCGAAGCCGGCGGTGAATACGCCTACCTCCGCCGAGCTTTCGGCCCCGCGTGGGGTTTCCTCTTCGGCTGGATGCACTCCATCGTCGGCCGCCCCAGCTCGCTCTCGAGCATCGCCGCGGGCCTGATGCGCTTCCTGAGTTTCCTGATACCAGTCGTAGCCGCCCCGATCTTCACTCTCCATATCGCCATCCCCGGCCTCACAACGTGGCTCAAGCCTTACGATTTCGTTTTCACCTGGGCGCAACCGCTGGCCGTTCTCTGGATCGTCGCGATGACCGCAATAAACTATTTGGGTGTCCGCCTCGGCGGCGCGGTTCAAGTTTTTCTCACCGCCATAAAGATTACCTCCGTCGCTATCGTGATCGGCGTAGCATTTTTTTCGCACGCCGCTCCGCACAGCACACACGATCCGATATGGCCAGGCGCGCTCAACGGCACCGTCCTGAGCGCGTTTCTCGCCGCACTAGCCGCCGCTCTCTGGGCCTATGATGGCTGGGAAGACCTGAATCTGGTCGGCTCCGAGGTGGAAAATCCGCAGCGCAATTTCCCGCGCGCGCTGGTCGGCGGCGTCGCGCTAGTCGCTCTAATCTATTTTCTCTTCAGCGCCGCCTGTCTAAAAGTTTTGCCCTTCAGCGCCGTCGCCGCCTCCCCACACATCGCCTCCGACGTCGTCCAGCACGTAGCCGGCCCCCTCGCCGCCGCGTGGATCACCGTGGCCATGGTCATCAGCGCCCTCGGCTCGATGAACTCCTCGGTCCTAAGCGGCGCTCGCCCCGCCTACGCCATGGCCCGCGACGGCATCTTCTTCAAAATCGCCGACGGCGTTCATCCCAGATACCGCACGCCGGCCCACTCCCTGATTTTTCAATGCGTGCTGGCCAGCCTAATGGCTCTCACCGGCACCTTCGAGGAACTCACCAATCTCTTCATCTTCGCCGGGTGGATTTTCTACGGTCTCGCGGCCGTAGCGTTATTCCGCCTCCGCTACACCGAACCGAACATGCCACGCCCGTACCGCTGCTGGGGCTACCCCTTCGTCCCGGGCCTCTTCGTAGCCGGCGCTCTAGCCCTGACTGTCAACATCTGGCTCGACCGGCCCGGCCGTTCCTCGATCGGCCTGCTCCTAATCCTCGCCGGCCTCCCTTTCTACCGCTATTGGAGGAAAGGAACGAGCGAACCTGCAGCCGCCGGTCGCGAGCGCTGATCTAGGGCCCGCAACTTCCCTACGTGCTGTCCGTCCGGTCCAATTCCTGATCTACTCTCGGGCGGTAGTCGCACTCCTGTTTGCCTGCTTTGTCGCAAAATTATTTGTCCCGGCCAGATCAAGCCGCGCACTCAGGTTTCTCGCAGCGGCTCGATGTGCCAGGCGATCTCCAGGAGACGCCGTAGCGCCGGATCGTCCAACACCATCCTCATAAATGAAAAACCGCTCATTCTCCCGCCGCCCTGCGGCGAAAATAACGCGTACGCCCGATTGGGGGGGCTTTTGAGACCGGCAAAGCGCCTGCGGGAAGGTTCCTGGTGATCAGGGACGAGCTGGAGAAAACCTACGACAGCCGCTTCTTTGGAGTGGTCAGCCGGGACAAAGTGAAAGGAAAGGCGCTGCTCATTTATTGGTCGCCGAACACGTGCACCGGCTGGAAGCGTAACCAGCCTCGCCCACCGCGACCTCCTGGTGGCGGCGCAGCACGCTGGGGGCGTTTGAGCGGGCTGGTTACACGGAAGCAGGCCGGCGGGACCGCAAGAGTTGCACCGGAAGCCCGCCAGCGAGCAAAGCCACTCCCGGCAACACCACCCATGCGAGCGGACCGAGGAGCAAGGCACTCGGCATGGTGTTGTGGCTGATGTGGTCGCCAAGGATCAGCGACACCGGGATCCAAATCGCGGAAAAAACCGAGTACGGCAAGACAGGAAACGCAATGGAAAGAAGCGTAGCGCGCAGGGACCCTCCGGCGCGGCCCGCCAAATAAGCTCCGATCGCGCCGATCGGAAGCAGCGACAACAGCCACGGCACGTAAATCACTGCGACAGGAGCCGTCGTTCGCCAGCCGGACATGCTGACGATGAGCGGATGTGGCCCAAAGAACTGAATCGCCATGAGCAGCATCATCGAAAGGAACAACGTCACAAATCCGGGTAACCACACTTGTTTGACTCGGTCCGTCATAACGTCCTCCTCCATTCGCGCCTTCTGAATCTTTCGCCGCAGGGATTGCCAGTTCTTCACTTGCGAAAAAGCAAGCTCCATCGCCGTTTCTTCCGAAAGCCCTTCGACACGCAACTGCTCAAAAGCTTCTTCGAGATGGCCGGCGAGCTCCGTGACGACTTCGCGCCGCTCCTCGGGCGCGAGAGAACTGTCAGCCAGCCGCTCGCCAACGATTGCTTCCCAATCAGGCATGACGCTCCTTGGTAAGTCGATGTAAAGCGCGGAAGAGTTCGTCCCATTCGCGCCGAATGGGCACGAGTTTCTTCTTCCCTTCGCTGGTCAGGCGGTAGCACCGACGACGCCGTCCGGTATCGCTGGTTTCCCAGGCGCCACGCAACCAACCGCGCTTTTCGAGCTTGTAGAGCAGCGGATAAAGCGAAGCCAGCGTGAATCGCAGCGACCCATGCGTCTGCTCTTCGATGCGCCGCGCCATTTCATAACCATGCAGCGGCCCGTCTCCGAGCACGCTCAGCACCGCCAGTTCCGCCGTGCCGCGCTTAATCCCCGGACCAATCATCTGATCTCCTATACATAAGAATCCTATATATAGAGGGCATGCTTGTCAACTGTCCCGAAGGCCAGCTGAAAGCAAAAGGACGGGAGGGGCGGGGTTTGCCCGGGCCCTGCTAGGCGGATGCAGCTCTGATAGAAGCAGGAAACGCCGCTGCGGTTGACAGAGCGACAGGCACCGCAACACTCTCCGCTTCCGGACTAACCACAACCTCGGGATGCAAAATCTTAGCCAGCGCTTCCATGCCAGTCATCAGTCGCGGCCCAGGCCGCGAAAAATATCCGCTGGCATCGAGCGCGTACACGCGCGAGTTGCGCACCGCAGGCATGGCGCGCCACTCCTCCGGAAATGACATCGCACGGTACTCATCACGAGCTTGCTGAGCGCTATAGCCGCACTGCGCAATCAAAAGAATTTCCGGCGCGGCATCGATCACATCCTCAACGGTGACGCGGAAAGAAGGCGTCCGCTTGCGCCCGAGCGCATCCTTCCCGCCAGCAGCTTCGATCATTTCCGGCACCCAATGCCCCGCCACATAGAAAGGCTCAAGCCATTCGAGAATTACAATGCGCGGGCTATGCCCGACTCCCTCGAGCTGGCACTCGAGTTCGCCGAGCCGCGTCCCGATCTTCTTCAGCAAGGTTTCCGCTTCATGCCCGCGGCAAGTCGCTTCCCCAACCCACAAAATGTCACGCCACACATCGCCAAGATCCTGCGGATTTAAACAGAGAACTTCAGGTGGCTTAGGAAAACCTGCGAGCGTCGCTGCCAAATCATCCGGCGAAGCCGCGCACACCTGGCACAAATCCTGTGTAACGATCAGATCCGGCTCCAATTCCGCCAGCGCCCCGGCATCCACCGAATACAGGCTCTCGCCGCGCGACACATATTCGCGCACCATCCGATCAATCTCCAGGGGAGGCGCATCGTGAGGCAGCCGCGAATGAATCACCACGCGCTTTGTCCGCGCCTCGGCCGGAAAATCGCATTCATGGCTGACGCCAACAATTTCTCTGTCGAAACCCAAAGCGAACAGGATTTCCGTGGCCGACGGCAGCAACGATACGATGCGCATGGGGCCGACTCTACCACAAGAGAGGCAGGAACGGTGCTGGACTGCCGGGCGCCATCGGGGGCAAAACAAGCTTACTTGTAGAGGAAATATTTGCGCCGCGTCTGGTCGAAATTCGCGAGGTCTGACGACCAGCTGGCGACAATTTGCTCTGGTGCAACGCCCGCCTGCAATTGCCGGATTGTTTCCGAGTTGCCGACGAGGAAGAGCAGTTTCGCCGGATCGAAGTTCTTGGGGTATAGCTTTTCGAGAATGACGGCGACCTCCAAACCAACGCGCACAGAGCGGACGGCGGCGCGGTCCGTGATCCGAATGCCAACACCTCCGCAGCGCTGGCCGGCATAAAGGCCGGAGACGGGGATGAAAGGCTGATCGAGAAAACGCAAGCCGGGCAGATGCCGCGCGTTCAACTCGGCTGCCACCGCAATGCCGTCCATCCACGGCGCGCCAAACTCCTCGAAGGGCGTCTCCGTTCCGCGTCCAACCGAAACTCCCGCGTTTTGCAGTATCTCGATACCAGGGTAGACAATCGAACCCTTTACCGTTCGAAGATTCGGCGACGGCGGCACCCAGCGGATCCCCGTGCTCTCGAAAAAATAGTTGCGATGCCAGTTCTTCATCGCGATGACGTGCAGGTCGCAGCCGATGTGGTTTTCCGCGTTGAAGAATTGTGCCAGCTCGCCGATCGTCAACCCATACCGGATGGGCAGAGGAAAGTATCCGACGATATTTGTCTTGTCGGAATCAAGCATGGGCCCTTCGATGACTTCGCCGCCGAGAAGATTGGGCCGGTCCAAGATATAAAAGGCAATGTTGTGTTTCGCGGCTTCCTCCATGCAGTACGCCATGGTGGCCGTGTAGGTGTAAAAACGCACGCCAGCGTCCTGGATATCGAAAACAAGCGTGTCGATGCCCGCGAGCATTTCCTCCGTGGGCCGCAGCGATTCGCCGTAAAGGCTGTAGGTCGGCAGGCCCGTCGCCGGATCTTTGGAAGACGCGTATTTGTCGTCAGCGCGGCCGGAGATGCCGTGCTCCGGACTGAAGAGCGCAACAAGCTGCACACCCGGCGCGTGAAAAAGCAGTTCGATCGACGAGCGCCCCAGCGCGTCGAGTCCGGTATGATTGGTGATCAATCCAACGCGCTTGCCGCGCAGGGGCGCGAACTTTTCCGCCTCGAGGACGTCGAGTCCCGCCTGCACACGGCCGGGGCGGCCCGATTTTTTTACCGCGGCATGCGCGGGCAGGCCGAGTGTGAGGAGCAGGGCGAAACTGAACAACACACTGAACTCTTTCCCGAAAGCGAAACGAAATTGGACCAAAGCATTCCCTCCGGTTGTGCGTCACCAATGATATTCTGGAACGCTTCGTTCGGGGCTGCGTTGTGAGCGTGAAGTGCGTGTGTTATATACAGGCGCAGGATCCGGGCGTCCACCGGGAGACCTACAACTGATGAAAGGACGCGGTACAGGCGTTCTGCTGCTCATTCCTTTTGGCTTGTTCTTTCTTCTTATGGCCCACACGTCACGCAGTCAGAGCAAAGCTTCTTCCGCACCCCCGGTCTCTTCGACGCCTTCTCTGTCCGCAAAAGATGCCTCTGGCGCGAAGAAGAGCCGGCCGGCAGCCAACCCCGCACAAAAATTGTCTCCTGCCGCTGCGCAATGGGTCGAAACGGCGCTTGGCAAAATGACGCTAGACGAAAAAGTCGGGCAATTGATTTTCGCAACGTACCACGGAAGTTTCACAGCAACCGACGCATCCGCCTACGCCGAGATGATGCGAGACGTCGAAAGACTTCATGTCGGTGGATTTATCAACATCACGCAGAGCTCTCCGCTGGGCATCGTAAAAAGCCAGGCGTATCCGACAGCGGTGCTCACAAATCAGCTGCAAGCAAAATCAAAACTTCCGCTGCTCATCGGTGCGGATTTCGAGCGCGGCACAGCCATGCGCTTGGATGAAGGCACTTCGTTTCCGACTGCGATGGCACTCGCCGCCGCAGGCAAACCTGGAGACGCGTACACGATGGGAAAAATCACCGCGCTCGAGGCGCGCGCCGTCGGCATTCACTGGATTTACGCGCCAGACTCCGACGTGAACAACAATCCGAATAATCCCATCATCAACACGCGCTCGTTCGGCGAAGACCCGCAAAGAGTTGCCGAATACGTGACGCAGTTCGTGCATGGTGTTCAGGAAAATGGCGGCTTGGCGACCGCCAAACATTTTCCTGGCCACGGAGACACCGCCGCGGATTCGCACATCGATCTGCCGGTGATTCACGCCGACCGCGGGCGACTCGAAAGTCTCGAGCTGGTTCCCTTCCGCGCCGCAATTGCCGCTGGCGCCGAAAGCATCATGACGGGTCATCTTTCGATTCCGGCGCTGGAACCGGACACAAATACGCCGGCGACGCTCTCGTCAAATATCCTGACGGGACTTTTGCGCAAAGAGCTCGGCTATCAGGGCCTCGTCGTCACCGACGCGATGGACATGGGCGGCATCACCGTTCGTTACGCGCCCGGCGAAGCCGCGGTGCGGGCGTTTACGGCTGGCGCGGACGCCCTGCTCATGCCGCCTGTTCCGGATGCGGCGATCGATGCGCTGCGCGACGCAGTGAAGTCCGGACGCATCTCGCACGAGCGGCTCGATGCGTCGGTGCGGCGCATCCTCCTGGCCAAGGCGCGGATCGGACTCTACAAAGACCGGCTGGTCGATGTGAACGCGCTGAACAATCATTTCGGCAAGGCGGAATGGCAGCGCGAGGCGCAGGAAATTTCCGATCGTGGCGTGACGCTGCTGCGCGATACGGCTCATCGCCTGCCGCTCGATGAAACGAAACCGACGCGGGCGCTGCTGGTTGCCTTGTACGCCGATCCGGAACCCTATCCGGGCGAAGATCTCGAGCGCGAGCTGCGGTCGCGCGTGGATGCGCTGACCACGCTGCGCGCGGACACGCGATTTGTGAAGGCGGACAATTTGAAATTGCCCGCGCCGGACACGTACGACGTGGCGATTCTGGCGTTTTTTGTGCGCGTGAGCGACCGCAAGGGGAATGTGGATATTCCCGCCGAACAGGCTGCTCTGGCGGAAAAAGTTTATAAGAACGGGAAGCCGGTGGTGACTATCGGGTTGGGCAGCCCGTACTTGGTGGAGCATTTCCCGCAGGCGGAAACTTGGGTTGCGGCGTTCGGCATCAGCGATGTGGCGCAAATCTCCGTGGCGCGGGCGCTCTTCGGGCAGATTGCTGTCGGCGGGCACTTGCCGGTGACGGTGCCGGGTGTGGAGATGAAAGCGGGGTTCGGCATCGAGTTGGCGGCGAATCCCATGACGGTTCAGCCGATGGAGGTGCGCGCCGAAGCGCAGTTGCAGCCTGCGTTTGATGTGATCGAGCGTGCGGTCATAGACAGGGCATTTCCTGGCGCGACGCTCGCCGTTGGTTACAGGGGAAAAGTTTCGCTGCACTCGTTCGGCAAACTGGGCTATGACGCGAAGTCGCCCCAGGTGAATGTGCGCACGATGTACGACGTTGCGTCACTGACAAAAGTGATTGTGACGACAACGCTGGTGGAAAAGCTCGTCGAAGGCGATTTCAAATCGCCGTTGAATTTGGACGCGCCCATCGAGCGCTACCTGCCGGAATGGGCCAGCGGCCCCCAGCCGGAATGGCGCCACAAAGTCACGGTGCGGCATTTGATGACGCATACATCTGGCCTCCCGCCGTTTAAGGAGTATTGGCGCACGTCAAAAGGTAAGCCGGACACGCTGAAAATGATTTTTGCCGAGCCGCTCGAATCCGAACCGGGAACGAAAATGGTGTACTCCGACCTCGGAATTATATTGATGGCAGAAATTATCGAGCGCTTGACGGGGCGAACGCTCGACGACCTCGCGAAGGAATATATTTTCTCGCCACTGGCGATGAACGATTCCATGTACAAGCCGCCGAAGAAACTTTGGCCCTTGATTGCGCCGACAGAATTTGATGCGAATTTCCGGAAGCGTCTGATCCAAGGCGAAGTGCACGACGAAAACGCCTTCGCCATCGGCGGCGTTTCCGGCCACGCGGGTCTCTTCAGCACTGCCCCGGATCTGGCGGCGTTTTGCCAAATGTTGCTGAATGGCGGCGTCTACGCGCACCAAAGAATTCTGCGCCGGGCGACGATTGCTCAATTCACCGTGCCGCAGCAGCTTTCCGGCGGGACGAGGACGCTCGGCTGGGTGGTGCCAACCGAAGGCAGCTCGAGCGGGCACTTTTTTTCGGCTGATAGCTTCGGGCATACCGGTTTCACCGGTACCTCGATTTGGATCGACCCTGACCGCCAGTTGTTCGTCGTGTTGCTGACCAATCGCGTCCACCCGACTCGGGAAAACCACAAAATTGCCGAAGTACGGCCGGCGTTGCATGACGCAGTGATCGAGGCTTTAGGACTGGCGACGAATCCTGTCTCGAAGCTGCCCTAGCAGCGGACCTCTGACTACCCGACGGAGCGTCTGAAGGCTCGGGCCCTTCCGGCAACCACGCCACCTGCTTCTACCGGCGATTTGCCTGGCTGGGTTCGAGTCTGTCCTTTCCGAGATCATAGACAAAGAGCTGTGGCTCCTTCACGCAGAAGTTCTCTTCCTCCCCTTCTGTGGACAGGGAGCGGGTAACCCTGACCAAAAGGCGTCTCTCGGTCCTCCAGCCTGTTACATGGTCCTCAAAACCACAGCCCGAACCGAAGAGTCGTATCAGCGCTTTATCCACTGCTGGGACTTCTCTTGCAGAATCGGTGGAGGCATTGTAGACGACCGGGATGTAGCCGTATCCCGCATCTGACTCGTACGTCCAGAAAGTAACTTCCCCGAGAAGCTGGCCGCCATCAGGAGACCAATCGAGCAGTCGAATGCCGTTACCGCCGCTCTCCGACCTCGTGTAAACAATCTTGAATTCTTTGGCACCGCGTCGGGCGACGTAAAGTGTCGTTGTGTTCTCACAATCCTCACCGCTGACTTTGACGGTCACCTCGCCGTAGGCACGCAATCCTTGGGGAGACTGTCTGACCGGCGTTCGCGCAGAGCGGGCAGCGGGCTTGCTCCATTCCCTGCCGGTCCAAACCGTACAGGAAAGATAAGCAGGGTTTGTCGCGGAGACGAGCGGCTGATCACCCTTTGGGGATGACTGGAGCCAACCGAAAAGGACTGCGGCGAGCATCACCAGCATCATCCGATGGCCTCCTTTGTCATGAATTCCTGGCTGTCGGATCGAAGAGATCAACTTGCTGAAGGTCTAGGGCGGCTTGGGCCAGGTCGGCGGGTTTGCCGAGGTCGCGCCAGTAGGAGTGGTCGTGTCGGAAAGCCAGGATTTTTTGGTCCTGGAAGGAGAGGCGGAGATAGGAGTCCATGATCGGGAAAGGGCCGGTCTCGGTAAGCAGGGGGAGCAGGCGGGGGGAGAGGACGTGGATGCCGGAGAAGGCTAGCGGGAGGAGCGAAGAGGACGTCTGGGACAGGGGACGGGACGAGTGGCTAGTGGCGATGGGCGACTCGGATTCGGCGCGCCCGGCGAGTTGGAGGTCGCTCTTGAAGAGGAGTTGGCGGGAGGAGGGGCGGGACTGGACGGCTAGGGTGGCCAGGGCCTGATTTTGTTTGTGGAATTGGAGCATGGCATTTAGGTCGATGGTGCTTAGTATGTCGACGTTGTGGAGGAAGAAGGGTTCGCCGGAAGTGGCGGAATTTTCTTCAAAGAACCAGGCGGCTTTTTTCAGGCCGCCACCGGTATCCAGGAGCTGGTCGTCTTCGCAGGAGATTTCCAGGCGCATGTTGAAATTGTTTTTGGATTGAAGATAGGCCTCGACCATATCAGCAAAATGATGAACGTTGATGATGGCTTCCGTGACGCCGAACGATTGGAGGCGCCTTATGGTGATTTCGAGGAGGGTGCGACCGTTTAGTTCGACCAGGGCTTTGGGGCGCGTGCCGGTCAGGGGACGGAGGCGGGTGCCCAGGCCGGCGGCAAGGATCATGGCTTTCATGGCTGGAACCAGTGAGTAGTGGGTAGCGAGCGGTGAGTATCCGGAAAAAACCGAGGCAGAACACTTACCCCGAGAACGCAGAGGGCACAGAGAAGAGCGGGAGTCATTTGCGGAGGTTCTCAAGGCCGAGATGGCGGAGGATTACTTCCACGCCGGACCTGGTGCGGAGGCGTTTGGCGAGTTGCTCGGCAAGAAAGACGGAGCGGTGTTGGCCGCCGGTGCAGCCGAAGCTGACCATCAGATTTTTGAAGCCGCGGGATTGGTAGGTGGAGATGGTGGAGTCGATGAGGCTTAGGACGCTGGCAAAGTATTGGTGAACGGATTCTTGTTGGTTCAGATAGTCGATCACCGGGGCGTCCTGGCCGGTCAGGGATTTGAAGCGGTCTTCGCGGCCGGGGTTCGGGAGGCTGCGACCGTCGAAAACGAAGCCGCCGCCGTTGCCGGTTTCATCGGTGGGAAAGCCCTGGTGGAAAGAAAAGCTGAAAACGCGGATGACTAGGTTGTCGGCGTCGCTGGCCAGGCTTTGCAATTTTTCGGAGGCTAGCGTGCCTTGGAAGGCGGCCATCAACGCTGGTAGCGCGATGGGGAGCTCGGCGTGATGCAGGAGCCAGCGGAGATTTTTCAGGGCGTAGGGGACGCTCTGCAGGAAGTGGGCTTTGCGTTCGTAGAAGCCGCGGAAACCGTAGGCGCCGAGGGCCTGCATGATGCGGACATAAACGTAGGAATAGTAATAGCTCAGGAAGGCTTGGCGATCGACGGGAATGAAACTCTCGAGCGCGCGAAGATAGTCGTAGAGAAGCTGCTGGCGGAGCTCGGGAGGGAGATCGGCCTTGGCGTCGTAGAGGAGCGAAGCGATGTCGTATTGCAGGGCGCCTTTGCGGCCGCCCTGGTAATCGACGAAATAGGGTTGGCCGTCGCGAAGCATGATGTTGCGGGATTGGAAGTCGCGGTAGAGGAAATAATCGCGCGGGGCGCTGAGGAGAAAATCGGTGAGGCGGCTGAAATCGTGTTCGAGAGCTTGCTCGTTGAAAGGGATGCCGGCAAGTCGTAGAAAATAATATTTGAAATAGTTGAGGTCCCAGGCGATGGATTGGCGGTCGAAGCTCGAGATGGGGTAGCAGACAGAGTAATCGAGATCGCGGCCGGCTTCGACTTGGAAGCGCGGGAGAATGGCAACCACCTTCTTGTAGGCTTCGACGACTTGAGGCGCGATGGCGCCGCCGGCGCGATTTTTCGATAGAAATTCGAACAGTGTAGTATCGCCGAGGTCTTCTTCGAGATAGGCGCCTTGATTTAGGTCTTCGGCGTAGATTTCGGGGACGGGGAGACCGTGTCTGCGAAAATGTCTGGAGAAAGCGAGGAAGGCGGCGTTTTCTTCGCTGACGTCGTAGAGAATGCCGATGGCGGTGCGCGGACCGGCGCTTAGGCGGAGGATTTTGCGGCCGGAACCGCCGAGCTCGCCCTGGAGCGGGCGGACATGCTCGACGGCGGCGTGGAAGTGCTGTTCGAAGAGATATTTTAGGATCTCGATGGACATGGGTTCGCGCCGCGCCGGTTTCGATAAATCAATAAAACAGACCGATTTCTAGCATAGCTGATTCCTTGCCGGGAGATTTGGGCGGAAGTATGGGTGTGTGCCTAGAAATGTCGAGAGTGGAGGAAACAGCTCAAAGACCTTTACGCACTGGGCACGGAGCGCACAGAGGCCAGAGAGAAGAGCACAGGCTGAAGCCTGTGCCACTCTATAATTGTCGGATGAGCCTTGAGAAGAAAGACGCGCGAAGGACGGAGCAGCGGCTGGCGGCTTCGAAGAAGCTGGATCGGATGACGGCGATCGAGATTGTGCGTCTGATGAACCGCGAAGACCGCAAAGTGGCGGCGGCGGTAGGACGCGAGTTGCCGGCGATTGCGCGGGCGGTGGATGCGATCGCCGGGGCGATGCGCGGCGGTGGTCGATGGATCTATGTGGGAGCGGGATCGAGCGGGCGGATGGCGGTTCTAGATGCAGCGGAGTGTCCGCCAACGTTCGGGATCATGCGGAAGCAAATGGTGGCGCTGATTGCGGGAGGAAGACGTGCGGTGACCGGGGCGGTGGAAGGCGCGGAAGATTCGCCGGCGAATGGGGCGCGGGATTTGCGGCGGTTGAAGCTGGGACGGCGGGATGTAGTGGTGGGGATCGCGGCTAGCGGGACTACGCCGTACGTTTTGGGGGCGATGAAGTTTGCTCGGTCGCGCGGAGCGACGACAATCGCAGTGATGGCGAACCAGAATATGCCGCTGGCGCGGCTGGCGAAAATCGCGATTGCGGCGGGAGTGGGCGCGGAGGTGTTGACGGGATCTACGCGGTTGAAGGCGGGGACTTCGCAGAAGATGGTCTTGAACATGCTGAGTACGGCAGTGATGGTGAGGCTGGGTCATGCTTATGAGAACTTGATGATCGATGCGGTTTTGACGAATGAGAAGCTGGAAGAGCGGGGGGTGAGGATTTTGATGGAGGCGAGCGGAGCGCGGGTGTCTCAGGCAGAGGACGCTTTGCAGGCTGCGGGACACAATATGCGGGTGGGATTGGTGATGTTGAAGTTGGGAGTGAATGCGCGAGAGGCCCGGAAAAGATTGGCGGCCGCGCGGGGAGATTTGCGGCTGGCTTTGGGGGAATAGGAAAAACAGTCACAAAGAGTTCAGAAAGAACACAGAGGATACCGAGAAGAAAAGATGGATAAGTTTCTAATCCGGGGCGGGAAAGCGCTGCGGGGATCGGTGGCTATCAGCGGGGCGAAGAATTCTGCCTTGCCGGTGATGGCGGCGGCTTTGCTTACGGCGGAGAAAGTCGCGGTGCACAATATTCCCAAGGTGCGCGACCTCGTCACAATGAGCAAGTTGCTGACGTTTATGGATGCGAAGGTCTCTGTGGCGGAAATGCCGGCTAGCGATTACGTGATCGAGGCGCCGAGGCTGAATCACGCGGAAGCGCCGTATGAATTGGTGAAGACGATGCGGGCCTCGATTTTGACGCTGGGGCCACTGATGGCGCGTCTGGGAGTGGCGCGGGTTTCTCTGCCAGGCGGGTGCGCGATTGGAGCGCGACCGGTGGATCTGCATTTGTCGGCATTGGAAAAAATGGGCGCGGAAATCACAATGTCGCACGGCTATATCGA
Source organism: Acidobacteriota bacterium (assembly GCA_013289955.1). Lineage (GTDB taxonomy): Bacteria > Acidobacteriota > Terriglobia > Acidiferrales > UBA7541 > Acidiferrum. The sequence goes on along the minus strand of JABCYZ010000004.1, from coordinate 135,261 downwards.
AGCGAAGGTGCCGGGGAAGGGATCGAAGGGCGGGCGCTTGAAGGGCGCGCACATCGTGTTCGAGAAAATTACGGTCACCGGGACGGAAAATATTCTGATGGCGGCCACTCTGGCGGACGGCGAGACGGTTTTGAACAATTGCGCCCGGGAGCCGGAAGTGACGGACCTCGTGGGCATGCTGCGGAAGATGGGGGCGCAGATTGAAGGAGACGGAACGGCGACGCTGCGGATTCGCGGCGTCCCCGAATTGCACGGAACGGAACACCGCGTGATTCCAGACCGCATTGAGACGGGGACTTTTTTGGTGGCGGGGGCGATTACAGGCGGTGATTTGACGATTACGAATTGCGAGCCGCTGCATCAGGGAGCGGTGATCGGAAAGCTGCAGCAAGCGGGCGCGTGTATCGAAGAGGTAGACAAAGCGACTTTGCGGGTGCGCGCCGGGAAAAAATTGGCGGCCGCGGATATGACTACCGAAGAGTATCCGGGTTTTGCCACGGACATGCAGGCGCAGTACATGGCGCTGGCGACGCAGGCGGAAGGCACGTCCGTGATCAGCGAAACGATTTTTGAGAACCGATTTTTGCACGCCAGCGAAATGGTTCGCATGGGCGCGAATATTTCCATCGATGGGCGGCGAGCCTTTGTGCACGGGCCGGCGGCGTTGTCGGGAACGACCGTGCAGGCCTCGGATTTGCGAGCCAGCGCGGGCTTGGTACTGGCGGGTTTGGTGGCGAACGGAGAAACCGTGATCGAGCGCGTATATCACATCGATCGAGGTTATGAACACATCGTGGAGAAACTGCGGGCGGTAGGCGCCGACATGGAACGGATCCATGGCTCGGGGTCCGGCATGCACTCGGCCACATCGGCTCAGGGTACGTGACGGTCGACGATTGGCCTCCCCGGTCCCTATTTTTTGCCTGCTGGCGCCGGGAGATGGGCGGAAACTGGAGCCTCCTTTCTTGATCACGGAACCGAAGAAGACGTTCCGGAGCTAGGGCGCCAAATATGCACGGGGTAAGCAGAAGAATCTAAATACAAGGGCCCCTGATTTTTGCCAGGGGCCTTTGGAGCGTTTGGGCGGCGACGAGATTATTCGCTCGAGCCGGAATCGCCGTCTGAGCGCCCTTCGCTGCCCGACGAGGATTGTTGGCCGCCGCCGCTGGCGGCTGCCTTTTGCTGTTTTTCGCGGGCTTCCTTGATTAGGGCTTTGCGGCTGAGACGGACCTTGTTGCCCTCGATGGAGAGAACCTTTACGAGGACCTGGTCGCCGAGTTTCAGCTCGTCGCGAACGTCGCGGATGCGATGTTCGGAGATTTCGCTGATGTGCAGGAGGCCATCGGTGCCGGGGAAGAGCTCGACGAAAGCGCCGAATTCCGCCAGGCGAACGACTTTGCCCAGATAGGTCTTGCCGATCTCGGCCGAAGCGGTCACGTCCCGAACCATTTGCAGAGCGGCATCGCCGCCGGCGCCGCTGGTCGAAAAAATGTGCACGGTGCCGTCTTCGAGGACGTCGATCTTGACGCCGGTGGCCTCGATAATGGACTTGATCTTCTTGCCGCCTGGACCGATGAGGTCGCGGATCTTGTCCTGCGGAATCTTCAGCTTGAAGAGGCGCGGGGCGTAAGCGGAAATTTGCGCGCGAGCTTCGCTGAGCGTCTTCTCCATGGTGTCGAGAATTTGCAGGCGTGCTTTTTTCGCTTGCGCGAGGGCTTCGCGCATCATGGCGATGCTGATGCCGAGGACTTTGATGTCCATTTGCAGCGCGGTGATGCCGGCGCGTGTGCCGGCGACTTTGAAGTCCATGTCGCCGTAATGGTCTTCGGCCCCGGCGATGTCTGTAAGGATCGAATACTTTTTGTCATCGCCAACGACCAGGCCCATGGCGATACCGGCGCACGGAGCCTTCAAGGGAACACCGGCATCCATGAGGGCCAGCGAGCCGCCGCAGACGGTGGCCATCGAGGAAGAACCATTGGACTCGAGAATGTCGGAAACGAGGCGCATGGCGTAGGGGAAATCCGCCTCCGGAGGAAGCAGGTTGACGAGCGCCCGCTGCGCGAGAGCGCCATGGCCGATTTCGCGGCGGCCAGGACCACGCAGGAATTTAACTTCGCCGACGCTGAATGGCGGGAAGTTGTAGTGCAGCATGAAGCGGTTGAACTGGTCTTGCTCGAAGAGCAAGTCCAGCCGCTGCATGTCTTCCTTGGTTCCGAGGGTGAGCGTGGCAAGAGCCTGGGTTTCGCCGCGCGTAAAGAGCGCCGAACCGTGCACGCGAGGCAACAAACCGACTTCGCAGGAAATATGGCGAATCTGGTCGAAGGCGCGGCCGTCAGGACGGCGGCGGGCATTCAGAACGTCATCGCGGAAAATGTTTTCGCGCAAGCGCTCGAAGGCGCGCTTGGTGAGGACCCGCTTTTCGTCCATCTCTTTCTTGGGTTCCTCGGGGATGGCCTTGATGATTTCTTCTTTCAGGGCATCGACAAGATGATAGCTCTCTTTCTTGGGGTGCTTTTCGGTGTTGAGAGCATCGTGGAGCTTTGCGCCGTACTTTTTCTCGACATCCTTATAGATCGATTCGTCGAATGGGACGGGCTTGGCGACGACCTTCACTGGTTTAAGCTGGGCGTGCAGTTCCTTGATGGCGCTAACGATTTTCTTCACCTGCGCGTGGCCGAATTCGAGGGCATCCACAACCGTCTCTTCGGAAACTTCGAGCGCACCGGACTCGACCATGACAATCGCTTCTTCGGTGCCCGCGATAACGATGTTGAGCAAGCTCTTTTTTTGCTCGGCAACAGTCGGGTTGGCAACGAGCGAGCCATCGAGCAAACCGACGCGAACGCAAGCAATGGGCTTCTCAAACGGCAGATCGGAACAATAAGAGGCCGCGGAGGCGGCGGTAACGGCAATGACGTCCGGATCATTGTCGCTGTCCGCGGAAAGGACCATGGCAACGATTTGCGTTTCGTTGCGCCATGACTCCGGGAAAAGCGGCCGCATGGGCCGGTCAATCAAACGAGAGGTGAGAATTTCCTTCTCCGAAGGACGGCCTTCGCGCTTGAAAAAGCCACCGGGAATTTTTCCAGCGGAATACGTATTTTCGCGATAATCGACGGTCAACGGGAGAAAATCGCGATCGTTGGCCGTGGGCGCCATGCAAGCCGTGGTGAGGACAACGGTGTCACCGTAACGCGCCGTAATCGCGCCGTTGGCCTGCTTGGCAATCTTTCCAGTTTCGAGAATCAGGGCGCGTCCCCCGACTTCGACAGAAACCTGGTGCGGTGCTGGTGTGTTCGTGTTTTCAGACATAAGCAATCATTTCCTTTGGTCCCGGCCGAACCGGAACATGTTCAGAATGTCCCCAGGAGTGCTGACCTTGCAGGAATAGACAGCCGTATCGCGGCCATCGAGACAATTCCCTGCTTCGAGTAGGTCGGCCTTAGCCTGGCCTGGACAACCCCAGAAAAGAAAAGAGGCTTGAAATACGACGGGAACCTGCTAAAGCGATCCGGATTACACCACGAGAAACGCCGGTCGAGATGCAACCGGGGGCCTGATGATTTCACTGACAGCAAAACACACACTTGCGCCGCCAGACATACTTCGTATGGAAGTTGTCGCTATGTGAAAACGCAGAGGCTTCTGCCCGTTGAGGCTCTTAAATGTTGGGCAGCTACTTGCGCAGGCTAAGACGTTCAACAATCTCGCGGTACCGATCCGGGTCTCGACGGTTCAAATAGTCCAGCAAGCGGCGCCGCTTATTGACCATCATGATCAAACCGCGCCGGGATGCATGGTCTTTAACGTGGGACTTGAGGTGCGTTGTCAGGTAGCTGATCCGCTCGCTCAAAAGTGCTATCTGGACTTCCGGTGAGCCAGTATCTTTCACTTCCCGCCGGAATTGCTCGATCAACACCGCTTTGGCTGTGCTCAAGTGCCCCTCTCCGTCGTCCCCTGAATTTTTTCCTCTTCTCTTCGACTCATTCAGGCTAACACAAATATGTTTTGGGTGTAAAGGAATGTAAACATTCTCCGCAGAGCTCTTTTTTCGCGAATGTGGGCATTGGGAGTTGCGTTGCGCCAGCAAATTGGGTTGAATGCTTGTGGTGAGTGCACAAGGATCGAGAGGAGAACGGCAAATGCAGAAGCGAATCGCGATGGTTCTTGGAGTTTGTCTTGGCTTGGGGTTTTTGGCCACACAGGCGTCCAGCCAATCCGACAAGAGCAAGCGTCCCAGCCCTCCGGCGTCAGCGCAATGCGACCTGGGCGGAGGGAAAACGCTTACGGTGGATTATTCGAGTCCAAAGGCGAAGGGCCGCAAGATTTTCGGCGGTTTGGTTCCTTACGGCCAGCCGTGGCGGGCAGGAGCAAACGAGGCGACCACGTTTGTGACCACGGCTGATTTGAGGGTTGGCGGAAAAGACGTTCCAGCGGGCGAGTATACGATTTTCACGATTCCTGAAGAAAGCAAATGGACGCTTATCGTCAGCAAAAAAACGGGGGAATGGGGAATTCCCTATCCAGGGGCAGGCTCGGATCTGTTGCGCGTGGACATGAAATCCGGAAAGCTGCCAAGCACCGTCGAAGACTTCAAGATCTCGTTCGACAAGACCGGCAACGGCTGCACGATGAACATTGCCTGGGAAACTACGCTAGCGTCCATAGAAATCGCCAGGAAATAAGCCAGGGCAGGCGCTCTTGCCTGTCCGCTTTTCTCGCGTCTAGAAGCATGAAAAAGGACGGGTCGGGCAGGAATGTCTGTCCCGCTACTTTTTAGGATCGTTTTGTGCGCACGAGCGAGAGAAATTCATCGCGCGTTTGCTTGTTGTGGCGGAAACCGCCAAGCATGGCGCTGGTCACGGCCTGGCCGTGCTGTTTTTCGACGCCGCGCATCTGCATGCAGAGGTGCCGCGCCTCGATGATCACGCCGACACCTTCCGGGCTAATTTTTTCCTGAATGGCGGCAGCGATCTGGCTGGTAAGCCGCTCCTGAATCTGCAAGCGGCGCGCGAACATGTTGACGAGCCGCGCAACCTTGCTCAGGCCGATGACGCGTTTATTTGGCAGATACGCGACGTGGCACTTGCCAAAAAAGGGCAGCAAGTGGTGCTCGCAGAGACTGAAGAACTCGATGTCCTTCACAACTACCATCTCGTCATAGGCAACGCTGAAGGTTGCGCCATTGAGAATGTTTTCCGCATTCTGCAAGTAGCCGCTGGTCAAAAATTTCAGCGCCTTCTCATAGCGTTCCGGCGTTTTGCGGAGGCCTTCGCGATTGGGATCTTCGCCGATCAGCTTGATAATTTCGCGAACATGGCATGCAATCCTGCGCGCATCGAGTGGCTTCTCTTCGTTTAAGATGATTTCTTCTGTCGGTTTGGCCATTGCCTTTACCCCTCGAATCCATCCGGATTCTCTCCTGCGTATTCGAAACCGTTGTTCGACGTCTCCTGCACCCGGACGCGTTCGAGCTTCGCCTTGGGAAAGGGTTTCAGCCGGCGAAAAATCTCTATGCATAGATTTTCCGTCGTGGGAACCGTCGCGCGAAACGCTTCGACGTCGCTATTCAGCGACTTGTGGTCAAACGGTTCGAGGACTTCGCTCTCGACAAAGCCGTCGAGCTCCTCGAGATTCGCAATCATTCCGGTGGCGGGATCGACTTTGCCCGACACCATAACTTCGAGGACGTAGTTGTGCCCATGGCCATACGGATGGTTGCATTTTCCGTAGATGCGGCAGTTCTCTTCCTCGCTGAGCTCCGCACTGTGCAGCCGGTGCGAGGCCGCAAAGCGATAGCGGCGGCCCAGCTCGATCTTGACATCACCGTTCTGCGCCGAGGATCTCATGAGAGCTTGGCTCCCCCAGCGCCGTTGCGGTAGCAGTCCGCAAATAGATCCGGCGTTTCGTACAGCCGCACCCGGTGCAATTTCCCTTGCTTGATCTTTGGATCGAGCAACTGCCAAATGACGCGTGCGATATTCTCACAGGTTGGAATCTGACCGGCCAACTCGGGAACTTCGTAATTCAAAAAACGATGGTCCATGCGCTGCATCACTTCGCGTTCGAGAATTTCCTTCAAGTCTTTCAAGTCCAAAACCATTCCGGTGACCGGATCGGGCTCGCCGGCGACGGTAACTTCCAGCGTGTAGTTGTGCCCGTGTCCATGGGGATTGTTGCATTTACCGAAGACGCGGCGATTTTCTTCCGGCGAGAAATCCGGATTGTGGTAGAGATGCGAAGCGGCGAACTCGATTTTGCGCGTGAGCAAGACCATGGCGATTGGGTTTTCCTACCTGGGCGCGCCGGGAAGCGTTACGGGAACTTCCCGTCCTTTCCACTCGACCATGCCTTTGGCGTGCCCGCGGTAGGAAGCCCAGAGCACACCTGCGTATAACGCCACGGCCGGTACGTAGTAAATGATGAATTTAAAGGGGTATTGGTTACGAGCTATCTCCAAACCGTAGGTCAACTGGCGCATCAACAGCAAACAGACCCCCAGAAGCGTCGCGACGGGAATTTTTATTCCAAGAAAAATGAGCGCGAGTGGAATCCACGGAATCGTCGACTCCAATTCGCGAAAGACGGCGCGGGGAGTTCCGCCGACAAGCAAAAAGAGATTTTTCTTCCAGCCTTGCCACATCGCGCCAAACGAGCGGTACATTCGCACACGCACGATTCCTTGCCCCGAGCCAAACCACGGGCGAAATCCGGCGACCTTTGCACGCTTGGCGAGAGCGACGTCTTCCAGCACTTCCGCCGCGACGCTCGCATGGCCGCCGATCGATTGGTAGGCGTCGCGCTGGATCATCAGGAACTGTCCGTTGGCAGCAGCAGCCGGCGAAGCGGGATTGTTCACGTCGTCGTAGGAAAAATGCTTTGCCAGGCGGCTATAGACAAACGGAATGAGCGCTTTCTCGTACCACGATTCGGTGATCTGCTCCGGCGAGAAGGAAATCAGCGCGGCAGTGGTTTCTTGCGCGATTTCGAGTGAGCGCGCGGCGGCGCCCGGTTGCAGCTCGGCGTCGGCATCGGTGAAAAGCAGCCACGCGCTCTTGGCTTCTTTCGCGCCAAGGAAAACCGCATTGTTCTTGCCAATCCAGCCGGATGGAACTCCGTTTGTTTCCAGAAGCCGCAGCTGCGGAATCTTGGCCATCAAACTGCGGACGATATCCGCCGTTTTATCCGCTGACTGGTCATTGACGACCAGAATCTCCCTGATTTCGGGCTGCCGCGCCAGCGATTCGACGCAAGCCGCAATAACAGCCTCCTCATTTCTGGCAGGCACGATCGCGCTGATCGAAGCCGACGGACGGGCGGATGGTGTGCTCGAATTAGGCGGTTCGTTGGTCACGGTAAAATCAGGGGCAAGGACCGGTTTTCGATCCCCGGCGGATAGGCTAGTATAGCATTCGATGAGAATCGGGCCGAAGATACTGGCTTGGGGAGGCCTGGCAGCTTTCCTGGGGATCATTGTCGTGTTTGCGCTGCCGAGCTACCGGCATGGAGAAGCATCCATCGCCGGGAAGCCGGCGGAAGACTTCGCTCTGGAGATCGGCGGAAAGCCGGAGCATCTCTCGGATTTTCACGGCAAGGTGGTGGTGTTGAATTTCTGGGGAACCTGGTGCCCGCCGTGCATCGAAGAAACTCCCGCGCTAAATCGTCTACAAAAGTACATCGCTTCGCGAAATGGCGTCGTGCTAGGCGTCGCCGCGGATGAAGATGAAGCCGTTTACGAAAAGTTTCTTCGCGACAACGGCGTCATTTTCCAAACCTACCGGGATCCAGCCACAAAAGACCAACATTCGCCCATCGCGCAATCCTACGGCACAAGCATGATCCCGGAGACCTATATCATCGACCGCCAAGGCAAAATCGCGCGCAAGATCATCGGGTTCCAGGAGTGGGATTCGCCGGAAATGCTGGCGTATTTCGATTCCATCCTCGGCAAGACCTGAAACGCAGCGGGAGAGACTTTCAGCGTGTCTCTTCTCGCAGCGAAACTTTGCCCAAACGCAGGGCATTGGCGATGACGGACACAGAGCTGAAGCTCATGGCGGCGCTGGCGAGCATGGGGCTGAGGAGCCAACCAAAGATCGGATAGAAGACGCCCGCGGCAATGGGAATGCCCAGCGCATTGTAAAGAAGGGCAAAAGCCAAGTTTTGTTTGATGTTGCGGACTGCCGCACGGCTCAGCTTGCGAGCCCGCACAATTCCCCGCAAGTCGCCCTTCACCAGGGTGATTCCGGCGCTCTCGATGGCTACGTCTGTGCCCGTGCCCATGGCGATCCCAACATCCGCGGCTGCGAGAGCCGGAGCGTCGTTGACGCCATCGCCCGCCATCGCTACGATTCGGCCCTCCCTGCGAAGTTGTTGGATGACTTCGGCCTTTTGTTGCGGCAGGACCTCCGCCCTAACTTCGTCGATCCCGATTTGCTTGGCTATAGATTCCGCCGCCGGCTTTAGATCTCCCGTGAGGATGACCATGCGCACGCCTTCTTTTTGTAAAGCCCGAATGGCTTCCGGCGTAGTCTCCTTCACCAGGTCGAGCAGGGCGATAACTCCAGCCAGTTTGCGATTTACGGCGACGAATACATAAGTTGCCGCCAGAGGCTGGCCCACGCCAAGTCCCACGCTGAGGTTCTTCCCGCCCGCGACCCCCTCAATGCCATGTTCCAATAAATATTTCGAACTGCCCACGTAAACCACGTCGCCCCGGACGTTTCCTTTCGCTCCGCCGCCCGGTGTCGCACGAAAATCGGTGACGGCGGCAAGTTGCACGCGTTTTTCCTCCGCGGCATTCACAATCGCGCGTGCCAGGGGATGTTCACTGGCCTGCTCCACGCTCGCGGCAAGCCCCAGCAACCCGTCCTTGCTGAATCCGCCTCCTTCAGAAACTCCGATAGCAGCGACTCGGGGATGTCCAATGGTGAGGGTGCCGGTTTTGTCGACAACGAGAGTGTCGACTTTTGCAAGCGTTTCGAGAGCTTCGGCGTTTCGAACCAGGACGCCGGCGTGAGCGCCACGGCCCACGGCGACCATGATGGACATGGGAGTGGCCAGGCCGAGCGCGCAGGGGCAAGCGATGATCAGCACAGCCACACCGGCGATGAGCGCGTGAGCGAAGCGTGGTTCAGGACCAAGGAGAGCCCAGCCCCCGAAGGTCAACAATGCCGCAACGATCACCGCAGGCACAAAATAGGCGGCCACTCTGTCCGCGAGGCGCTGCATCGGTGCGCGGCTGCGTTGGGCTTCGCTGACGAGTTTGACGATTTGCGCCAGGAAAGTTTCCCTGCCGACGCGTTCGACGCGCATCAGGAAACTTCCGCTCGTATTGAGCGTCCCGCCGGTAATTTTATCTCCCCCGGATTTTTCGACGGGCATAGGCTCGCCGCTGACCATCGATTCGTCGATCGCGCTCGCGCCTTCCAGAATGACGCCGTCTACCGGAACACTCTCGCCCGGCCGCACGCGCAAGCGGTCGCCCACTCTGACGACGTCCAGCGCGACATCTTTTTCCGTGCCCTCGGCTTCGAGTAAATGCGCTTGCTTGGGCGCCAAATGGAGCAAAGAGCGGATGGCGCTGCTCGTTTGCTGGCGGGCACGCAATTCGAGGACCTGACCCAGTAGCACGAGAGTGGTGATAACGGCTGCGGATTCAAAGTAAGTCGGGACGGCGCCGTGCATGTCGCGAAACGAGGCAGGGAAAATTTGGGGAAAAAGTGTAGCCGCAAGGCTGTCGAGGTACGCAGCTCCGGTACCCATCGCGATCAAGGTAAACATGTTTGGGCTGCGATTTACGAGGGAAGTCCAGAAGCGATGAAAAAAGGGCCAACCTCCCCAAAGGACGACTGGTGTCGCGAGAACGAATGCAATCCAGTTGCGCGCCGCCGGCGGGAGCGGCAATTTGAGTGCATCGCCGAACATGGCAATCAAAAGGACCGGCAGCGAAAGGGCCGCGCTCACCCAAAACCGGCGCAACATCGAACCATATTCCGGATCGGCTTCCACTTCCGCGAAAGCGTCCATGGGTTCGAGAGCCATTCCGCAAATCGGGCAGTTTCCAGCGCCCATCTGAATGACTTGGGGATGCATCGGGCAGGTGTAACGGGCGACCGTGCTCGCGGTTGAGCCGGATCTCGAAGCCACGCCCGTGTGCTTGGCACGAGCGTTCTGGCCGGCGGTCGCCAGCATTTCCTTTGCGGCAACGTCGTGCGCCGCCAGATACTTTTCCGGGTCCGTTTCAAATTTTTCCGCGCAGCCCTTCGAACAAAAATAGCGCGGATATCCGCCGTATTCGATTTTGGCGGCGGACTTCTGCGGATCGACCGGCATTCCGCAGACGAGGTCCTTCGAGCGGATTTCGGCTGGAAGAAGGGTGCGACGCTGCTCGGGATCCGGCGCCGGAAGCTGTCGGGACATGACGTTATATTAGATGATTTGGGGTTACAAGCCGCTACAGACGCAAGGCTTGCGAGGGCTGGTATAATGCCGGGCATGACACTCGTGGAAATTACCTTCGAACTGCAATCACCGCTGACCCAGGAGCAACTGCGCCTTCTCGGCGAATTTTCGAACACTTACGGCCTTCGCCGCTTCCGCTTCGATGAGAGCAAGAAACACCTGTCGTTCGAGTATGACGCTTCGCGGCTGCGCGACACGCAGATCGCCCACGTGCTGGGGCAGGCGACGATCGCCGTCGCCCGCAAAGTCACCGAGACAGGTGCTCAGCCGGAATTCAAGAACTAAAATGCGCGAACTCGGGCAGCGCAGCTCTTTCAGGGATGGCCGGCATGGCCGCTGGATTTAGGTAGGAATGGTCAGAGGGGACGGAGTCAGCCGGCAGTTCAACTAGAGAGGCTCACTCCAAAAAAATGAGGCCCCCGCTTGGGATCGGGAGCCTCGGAGAGTGCGTTTCGTTGTCAGTGTCGTTTTCACACCGACGCGTGGGGTCATCCATCCTAGCTTCCCTCTCAGAGGCAGGTGGGAACGAATTGCGAAAAGTGGCGAGCAAGCCCCTTCCCCCTCGCTCGCCTCTCTTCTCAACTCGTCATGTGAAACGCACTCATGCAGGTCTCTAATGCACGGGCTGCGCCACTCTCGCGCGCTTCTCTGATTCTTAGCAAGTCATTCATTAACAAATACTTGGCTGAGCGTAACCCGCAAACCGGCGGAGTCCAATCCGTCCCGCCAGTCCACTTCGGGACTCGCTAAAACTGATTCGGGAAAGAGAACCTTCCTTCTGCTCAGCCTTCGCCTCTGCCACCTAGTTCCAGGACCCAGGTAACAAAATTTTCAGGCTCCCGGCGCTATCGGTTTTGCCAGGGATTCCAGGCAGAATCGCTTCATGCCTTCCCCTCCCGGCAACCCGCCCCTCGGGCGCACTGCTAGACTCATGGCTGTGTCGCTGGTTGCGTGTTTTCTGGGAGGTACGCTTCTTCTTTCCGCGAACACGCCCGGGGAGTTGCGGGCGGCGACGGTCGGCACCTGCTACTGTCATTGCGCGGAATCCAGAGCGCATCGAGACTGCGTGAAGATGTGCGAATCGCCGAAGTATGCTGCGCGACGGTGGGCGACGACGTGCGCCAAGCCGCGGTTGAAGCTACCGGTAGAGAACCGCGATGCTGGCCCACGGTTTGAGCATCCGGGCCGGAACGAAAGAGCGGATATTCTAGAGCCAGTGGCGGCAGGTTAGGCAGGGGCATTCAAGTGCATCGGCGGAGCGGCGGTGCGCTCAGTGGACTCCCTTGACTCGCCTAGAAGTTTCGCTAAGATCTCTGGAATCTCAAAGATAGCGCGATTGTCGAGAGCCTCTACATTTCTGCGAAATTCCGCGAGCCTCGACGGTTCGAGCATTTTGCGGACGCCTTCCACGATTTCCTTGAAGCTGTCTAGGACGATGCCGACGCGCTTTTCGCTGACCCACTCGGCGTTGTAGCGCTCCTGCGGCAGAGTCCATGAGTTGCATTCGATCAGAACGGGAAGCTTGCGAACCATGGCTTCGGCGATGCTGCCCGGGCCCGGCTTGCCAATCAGGAAATCGGCGGCGCACATGAGTTTGTGAATCTCCTTGGTAAAACCAACTACCTGAACGGGCATGTCCCATTTTCTGCCGCGGAACTTGGCGGCTAGCTCTTCGTTGCGGCCGCAGATCAGCATCAGTTGGAGTGGAAGATCCGCTGTGTTTAATCGTTCGGTTAAATCCAGCATCACTTTGGAGCCGTGTCCTCCGAACAAAACAATGGCTGTCGGCAGATCCGGCCGCAGCCCCATTTCTTTACGGAGGGCCACCCGGTCGACAACCTCTTCTGCATAAAAGTCGGGCCGCAAAATCATCCCAGATACATGAAAAATATGGGCATTATCGTGGCCAAAGGCGCGGGCTTGCTCAACCGCCCGTTCCGTGCCGGCAATCACATATTGCTCCTCGATAGGCTCGATCCAGAAACGCGGCGGATAGTCCGCCAGATCCGTAATGAGGGTGACAAACGGACGACCGGGGTACACGGCAGTCCAACTTTCCGAGAGTTCGCGATTGAAATGTGGAATGACGGACACAAGCAGATCGGCAGGATGTTCGCGCCAGAATTCCTCGAGAAGGCGCACCATCGGGCCATGGAAGAGGCGAATCGTAAGCTGCAGCACCCGCAAGAGATACTTGCTGCCAAGGGTCCAGCCGTTCTGGAGCATGATGTTGTATTGCTGCTGGATGCGGATGCCGGTGAGTTTGCGAAGTACGTCGAGGCGGTCGGTCAAATCCTGGAATTGCACAAGTTCCACTTTCCAGTCACGACCCTGCAGGTCCGCGATGGTCTGAAGGGCGACGGCGGCGTTACGGTGTCCACCTCCGCCGTCGTGGAACACAACGTGAATTTTCTTCATGGCGAGATTCTGCCATGTGATTCTCGACCTGCAACAAGAGCATGCTCCATGCCATGTGGATAACTTTGGAAGTCCAATGTGTTCAAGGAGTTCCATGGACACATTCATCTACAATTCGCGACCTCTTCATGGCCTGTTCATATCCCCAATTCACAATAGTTTCATGCGCTGCGACCTACACGTTCACTCGATCGCATCAGGCATGTGCAACACTCCCTTTCTGAGCCGGATCTGCCGCGAGTCGTACAACCAACCAGCGGAAGTTTACGCCCGGCTGAAGCAGCTTGGCATGTCCATCGTAACCTTATCCGACCATGACTCCATTGACGCTGGCGAGGCGTTGCGGAAACACCCCGATTTCTTCCTGAGCGAGGAAGCGACCGTGACGATGCCGGGGGGAACCGAGATGCACCTGGGAGTCTACGGAATCACCGAACGCGACCACGTTGAGATTCAACGGCGGCGTAAAGACTTCATTTCCTTGATGATGTACCTCACGGAAAAGAAGCTATTTTTCAGCGTGAACCATGTTTTCTCCGGTCTGACGGGCCGCAGGCTGGAGGAGGACTTCTGCTGGTTTGCTTCCTATGTGCCGGCGTTTGAGACGCGGAACGGGCAGATGTGGCCGAAGGCGAACGAGAGTGCCGCACGGCTGGCATCGCGGCTGGGTAAGATCGCAGTGGGGGGGAGCGATTCGCACACGATTGCCGGTGTGGGGAGGACATACACAGAGGTTCCTGGCGCGCGTACGGCAGAGGAGTTCATCTCTGGGCTGCGAGCCGGTAGGGGACAGGTTCACGGGGCGCACGGAAGTTGCGGCAAATTGACCGGAGATGTCTTCCGGATCGTGTGGGCTTTGTGGATGGAAAAGCCGTGGACCCTGGCACTTATGCCGCTTTCGCCGCTCGTTCTCGCGTTTACGGCAGGCCACTGGGCGAATGAGATCCGCTTCTGCGAAAAGTGGTCAGCGGCGCTCGAGCGGGGCGAAAAGCGGCAACGGATGTTTTGGGATATGGATTCTAGCTTCGAGGCCAACTGGGGCTAGATGGGCTAAATACCATGGCTGTCACACGCACTGTTTGGGGATTCATCGAACGGCGCGATTACCGCGTAATGCGGCGGATGAACCGCTGGCGAGCGCCCCGGTGGGTGCGTTTGTGGATGATCCTGGCGACACGGATGGGCGATGGCTGGCTGTGGTATGGGCTGGGGATCATGCTGTTGATCGATGGAGGGCCGCAGAAATTTGCCGCAATTGGGGCGGCCGGGGCCGCGGCGGTTTTCGGCATATTTGTGTTCAAGGCATTGAAAAGACTCAGCCAGCGCCCGCGGCCTTGCCACTTGGAACCGCATTGCTGGTCGAAGGTCTTGCCTCCTGACAGGTTTTCGTTTCCTTCCGGGCACACCATGACGGCGTTTTCGGTCGCGCTCGTAGTGAGTTACTTTTATCCTTCGCTCGAGGGTGCGCTGTTTTTTTTGGCGATTAGCATTGCAGTTTCCCGGATTGTGCTGGGAATGCATTTTCTAAGCGACGTGCTGGCAGGGATGGTGCTAGGCGTGGCGCTCGGGTGTGCTTCGATTACGACGTTTGCGTCGCTTGGATGGGTTTAGATTTCAAGGGACCCATAAGCTCTCCAGAGCTCCCACACTCAAAACCGCTAGACGCAATCTGATGCGGGACTCAGTAGTTCGCGTTCCTCAGTGGTCACAGGCCGCAAGCGGGCACAATCTACTCGAAGGTCAAGGCAAACATGCCGTGCCCCTACGGGCTGAAGGCATTTAACTTCTACAAAGGTTTCGGGTGGGCGGCTAGGGCTTCCCGGAATGTGGACAGGTTGCTCTTCTCCACTGTGGCTGTGCCGGTGTCGACCCAGGCTGGCATGGGAGCGGCTGGTGCCGTGCGCCAGTCTTTGAATTCGTGTACGGCGTTGTGGTGCAGGTCGTCGGCAAACTTTAGACCGTAGTAGGCCATGATGTAGGGCTTCTGCACGATTGTCGCGTTGATCCAACCTTTTTCGATAGCGTCGAGTGTTTCTGGATCCTTGTCGAAAGACACGATGGCGATCTTACCGGTAAGGTCCAGGCGGTGCAGGGCTTCGGCGACGCCCGAACCTCCGGAGGCCTCGAGACAAATCACGCCGTCAACCTTTTCCTTCTTTACAAGGAGCGCAGAAATGCCGTCGTTGGCGTTTCGGGCATCCCCTTTGTCGTCCATGGTCTGGGCAATTTTAATGCCTGGGTATTTCTTGAGAGCGTCGGTGACGCCGCGGACGCGTTCGTCCAAGTTGAGCTGTCCGGGAATGCTGATGATGACGACCTGACCTTGTCCCTTGAGAATATCGGCCATGCGCTTGCCGCTTTCCTGGCCGGCGCGGAAGTTATCGGTTCCGACGAACATAATGCGGTGTGAATCGGGCGCGTCGGCATCAATGCAGATAATGGGGATCCCCTGGAGAACGGCGCTGTCAATCGCGGGCTTGAGAAGCTGCTGGCTTGCTACGGAAATAAGAATGCCGGCGGGATGGAGGGCGACGGCTTTTTGGAAAGCGTCGAGCTCTTCCTGTGGGGAAAGAGTGGTGGGGCCGTCCATTTCGGCTTTGACGCCCATGCCGGTGGCGGCGTCGCGCAAGCCCGCCTCGGCTTCCTGCCAGTAAGGCAAGTTGATGTTCGCGGAAATCAAATAGTATTGCTCTTCCTTCTGGTGGTAGGGCTCCTGGCAGGCAGCGAGAGTTGCACCCAGAATGAGAGCCGGACCCAAGATGCTTTTGGAATGGAGTTTCATGAAAGGTCTCCTTTGCACAAAGTAGCGGCTCGGGATCGACAGAAATTAGAGACCCGAAGTTCCTGGCGCAAGAGGGTACCACAAGCATTAGAGAGTACAACCGTTTGGCGGTACAAAAATCAGGCAAGCGGCTGTCGATGGCGGGGATCGCGGAATGGGTGCCATCGTATCCCTTTGGTAGCTCTGGCCAAAGGCCAGCTGTGAAGAAATTGTTTTCTATAGTCTCCTGAAAGGGATTCCATTCCATACTTTCCGGCGGTGATCGCTACCAGGATGAGGAGAAGCGACTCTGGATCCGAGCCTGCCAGCTTTGAGTGTGGACCGTGCAGAACCGCCGGTGAAGAACGCGCGGGCGTCTGAACTCGTTTTCCTTTTGCAGGTGTCGCGGCCGGGGCTATGGAGCACGACGGCGTTGTTTTATCTGATGCCGTTGGGGCGTGTGGACTTTCTGCATTCGAAGACGCTGTGGCTGGGGCTTTTCTATGTGTTGTTTCCGCTGGGATTTCTTTTGTACGGCGTGAATGACATCGCGGACGCCGAAGCGGACCGGCTGAATCCGCGCAAGGGAACGTTTTTGTTTGGGTCGCTCGGAAAAGCGGAACAGCTGGCGGCCTTAGGATGGAAGATCGCCGTGGCGCAGATTCCCTTTCTGATTATTTTCTTTTTTCTTCTTGGGCCGCGCATCTTGCTTTGGTTGACGGCTTTGTTGCTGGCGGTCGGGATTTATAATGCGCCGCGCTTTGGATGGAAGAGCCATCCTCCGTTTGACGTATTGATTCAGGCGAGCTACTTGCTGGTTTTTGTATTGAGCAGCTGGCTGAACGGAGCGGCGCAGCTTCCGTGGCAGACGTTTGTGTTTGGCGCGATGTTCGCAATGCACTCGCACATTTTCGGCGAAGTGATGGACATAGAGCCCGACAGCTTGAGCGGGCGGCGGACGACGGCGGCGCTGATCGGCGGGGAGGCTTCGAAACTCCTGATTGCGGGGATTTTGTGCGCGGAGACGGTGTTGGTTCATTTTTATTTCGGAGACTTGGTGATTGCATGGTTTCTTGGGTCTGGAGCTGTTTGGTTTCTCGTGGATGCATTGGTGATCTGGAAGAGTCGGCCATATAGCCCAAAGCAAATGCGGCTTTTTATGTGGGGTTGGAACGCGGCGGCTTTGCTGGGCATGTATTGGAACTGGTCGCACGGCAGCCTGACGCATGTGCGGCACGGCGCGGGGCTTTGAGCATGCGAAGCGACTACATTCTGGAAATCAGCGTGGAAAGCGTCGAAGCGGCGAAGGCGGCAGAACGTGGAGGAGCTTCGCGGATTGAGTTTTGCAGCAATTTGCGCGTTGGCGGAACGACTCCAAGCAACGATATGTTGAAAGCGGCGCGCCGGAGCGTGCGGCTGCCTATTTTCTCGATGGTTCGGCCGCGCGGGGGAGGTTTTTTTTACAGCGAGGCCGAGTTCGAAGCCATGCGGCACGACGTCGATGCCGCCAAAGAAGCCGGGATGGACGGAGTCGTTTTGGGTTTTCTAAGGGCCGACGGAGAGATCGATGTTGCACGAAGCGCGCAGCTCGTCGAACGGGCGGGACTTCTTCCCGTTACTTTTCATCGCGCTTTCGATGAATGCGTTGACCTAGGAAGGTCTCTCGAGGACGTGATCGCGACCGGCGCAACCAGACTGCTTACTTCCGGCGGAAGGCCGACAGCGCCGGAAGCACTGGGAGTGCTTGGCGAGCTCGTGCGCATTGCGGAAGAGCGGTTGATCGTATTGCCGGGGAGTGGGATTCATGCGGGAAATATTCGGGAGGTGGTACAGAAAACGGGGGCTTCTGAGTATCACGCGGGCTTGAGTTCCGTGGTTCGGAACGCGGCGGTTAATATCCGGGCGTTTGAGGAAGAAGTAAGGAAACTAGCAACCGTATTACGCGATTGTGAATGAGATGGATCGAGAGGAACCCTCGGCTCTCTTGTTGATTGCGATGAAAGTAAGAAGGGCACGACGAATTGTGCCCTTCCACTTCGCAGGAAAAGTCAAAACCGTTTAGGCTTTTTGGGCCTGGCGGCGGAGGAATGTCGGGACGTCCAGGTCGTCCGCGGGAACTTCATGGCTTACCTCGCGGATGTTTTGTTGAACTTGATGGACTACGTTCGGCAACGTTTGCTGTTGCGGAACCGGCTCTTCCACCTCGCGGCCCGCTTTCCAGGTCTTGGGAAGGAAAGAGGGCTTTTGGGGGATGTTTTTCTTGTTGGCCTCTTTGAAGCCTGCGGCGATTACTGTGATTTTCACGGCGTCTTTCATGGAGTCGTCCATGACAGCGCCGAAGATGATGTTGGCGTTTTCGTGGGCCGCTTTTTGGATGACCGAGGAAGCTTCGTGAACTTCGTGCAGCGTCAGGCTGGAGCTCCCGGAAATGTTGATGAGGATGCCTTGTGCGCCTTGAATGGAATTGTCTTCGAGGAGAGGACTGGAAATGGCGCGGTTGGCGGCGTCGATGGCGCGATTTGTGCCGGTGGCGATGGCTGTGCCCATGACGGCGTAGCCCTGGCCGTGCATGATGGCTTTTACGTCGGCGAAGTCGCGATTGATGATGCCGGGCACGGTGATGATGTCGGAAATGCCTTGCACTGCCTGGCGAAGGATGTCGTCGGCGATGCGGAAGGCGTCGAAGAAGCTGGTGCCGCGCTCGACAGTGTCCATTAAGCGCTCGTTGGGGATCACGATTACTGTGTCCACCGCGCCGATTAGTTCTTGCAATGCCTGTTCAGCTTGGAGCATGCGGCGTTTGCCTTCGAAGGCGAACGGCTTGGTGACGACAGCGACGCTGAGCGCGCCGAGTTCGCTTGCGAGCGAAGCCACTACGGGCGCGGCGCCGGAGCCGGTGCCTCCGCCGAGGCCAGACGTGATGAAAATCATGTCCGAGCCTTCGAGGGCTTCGATGATTTTGTCGGTGTCTTCGAGGGCGGCTTTGCGGCCGACTTCGGGATTTGCTCCCGCGCCGAGTCCTTTCGTCAGCTTCGCGCCAAGCTGAAGTTTCGTCGGCGCCTGCGAAAGCTTGAGCGCTTGCAGGTCCGTGTTGGCGGTGATGAACTCGACGCCTTCGACTTTGGCGCGGATCATACGGTTGATGGCGTTGCATCCGCCACCGCCTACGCCAATGACTTTTATTTTTGCGGGCTGCAGCTCTTCGCTGAAGCTCATGCGTATTCCTGCTTCTTTTGCTGTCATGCGTCCCTCAGCCTTCTCCAGGTTCGCTGCGCTGCGCTCGGGCGGGTTCACGAGGCGCCTGCGAACATGGACTTCAATTTGGATACGAAATTTCCGGAGCGCTGCGACGCGGTGCGCCGCGTTTTCGCGCCGTACACCACCAGACCAACGACCGTTGCATATTCCGGCTGGGCTACCTGTTCTGGCAGATCAGCCAAACCTTTGGGCTCCGCTATGCGGACGGGGAGGTGGAAGGACTGCTCGGACAGGTCGATCAGGCCGTTGAGGCGCGCGCCGCCACCGGCGAGGATGAAACCGGCGGGGATTTGACCGTCGAGGCCGGCGCGCTGCAGGTCGTCGCGGATGAGCGAGAGGAGTTCCATGGAGCGCGGCTCGATGATGTCGGTGAGCATGCGGGCGAAGATGGTGCGCGGGGGGCGATCACCGACGCTGGCGATTTCGATCGAGGCGTCTTCGTGGAGCAAGGAGGAGGCGGCGCAGCCGTGGCGGCGCTTGATTTTTTCGGCTTCCGGGATGGGCGTGCGGAGGCCAACGGCGAGGTCATTGGTGAAATGATCGCCGCCCACGGGAACAGCACCGGTGTGACGCACAACCCCGCCGCCGTAGACGATAAGTTCGGTGGTGCCGCCGCCGATATCGAGGAGGCAGCAGCCGAGGTCGCGCTCGTCTTGCGTGAGGCAGGCTTCGGCGGAGGCTAGGGGTTCGAGAACGGTGTCGTTGACAAGTATGCCGGCGCGATTTGCGGCGGTAACCAAATTTTGCGTGGCGGCAATGGATGAAGTGACGAGATGGACGTTGGCTTCGAGGCGCTGGCCGACCATGCCTACGGCGTCGCGGATGCCATCCTGGGCATCGACTGTAAATTCATGTGGAAGAACGTGGAGGACTTCGCGATCTCCGGGGAGCGTGATGTTGCGGGCGGCATCGACGGCACGGCGGACGTCTTCTCGCTCGATGTCGCGGGCGCGATTGCCGAGGGTGATGCCGCCGCGGCTGTTGACACCGCGGACATGGCCGCCGGCTACGCCGATTACGGCGGACTCCACGGGGACGTTGGCGACGCCTTCGGCTTCTTCAACGGCGCGGCGAATGGAGCTGACGGTGGAATCGAGATTGACGATAAGGCCTTTGCGTAGACCTTTGGATTCGGCCGCGCCCAGCGCGAGAAATTTTACTTGCTCGCCGTCGATTTCAGCGATCAGTACGGATGTTTTCGTGCTGCCGACGTCCAGTCCGATGATGTAACGATCTTTTTTTGCCAAACCGCCGCCCCCGCCTTGGATCGATAAAATTTTGTACTGCCTACATCTCGACTACCCTTAATTCCTTAGCCTCGCCGCGCTCGCGGTGTTATCCGCGTTTACGACTACCTGCCGTGAATACTGCAAATCGATGGACTGCACGTGGCCGGCGTTGGCCTGCCACTGCGCGAAATTTTCGACGAGCATGCGGTACTTGCCGGTGAAATCGCTTGCACCGAAGTGAATGGTTACGGCTTGCGCATCCGTTGCGGAAGCCAGGCCGGTCATGACAACGCGCAGATCTTTGGCATTTGATAGATCGACTTCGCTAACGCGGTCGGAGGATTCGGCGCGTACCAGGTCGGCGTCTCGCAGGAATTCCTGATAAGTCTGGAGGCGTTTTTCGCGCTCTTCGCGCGGCATGCTTTCTGGCAGGCCGGCGACGATGGGGAAATGGAGATCTTCGCCTTCCGGGCGGCCGAGAATTACGCCGTGGGCATCGATCAGGGCAAGCTCGCTGCCGTTGCGCAAAAACGCGATCGGCGTGCGTTCTGTTAGTTCCACGCGGATGCGGTTCGGCAGGATGCGTTGCACGCTGGCGGATTCGACCCAGGGCAATTCTTCGAGTTGTGCCCGGCGCGTGTCAAGAGGAATGCGCAGCACGCTGCGGTTGCGGTCGCGCGCGAAAGGTTGAAGAACGGCTTCGCGGCTGACGATGTGGTTTCCCGCGAGATCAATCTGATCGGATTTGAGAAGAAGGACTTGCGGCGAATAGAGCAGGAAGCGGCCTGCGACAATCGCACAGGTCATGCCAGTCGCGCCGGCAACGGTCCAGACCAAGACGCGCCGATAGAATGCCCAGCTGCGTCCGCCGAATTTCTTACGGCGAATTTCGAGAGGCTTCTGGCGACGCAGATAACGCGGCTCCTCGTCAGCGAGCAGCTCCGGGCGGTAGGGCTCGGCGGCGGCCGCGGCATTGCCCCGTTCGATAGCTTTTACGCGTTCCAAACGACCACCTCGTGTTCGAGAATGACGCCGAAGGACTTTTCAACACGCTCGCGCACATCGGCGATCAGGGCGAGCATGTCTTTCGCGGAAGCCTTGCCTGCATTTACAAAAAAGTTCGCGTGGCGGTCGCTGACGCGGGCATCGCCCACGTTCTGACCTTTGAGGCCGAGTTCATCGATCATGCGTCCTGCGGATGCGCCTGGAGGGTTTTTGAAGATGCAACCGGCACTTTTCTGCCCAAGCGGCTGGCTTGCGCGACGTTTTTCGTTGCAGATACGAATCCCTTTGAGAATTTCGCGATACGGTTTGGAGGGTAATTCCAGCTTCACTGCGAGCATCATATCATCAGGTGCAAAAGATGTGTGCCGGTATTCGAAAGAAATTTGATCGCCTTCGAGGGTTTCGAGTTTGCGGGCGCCAGAGCGATAGAGCTTGACCTGGCGGACGTAGGTACCGATTTGCATGCCGTAAGCGCCGGCGTTCATGCGAAGGGCTCCGCCGATGGTGCCGGGGACGCCGATGAGGCCTTCCATGCCGCCGAGGTCGTGCTTAGCGCAGAAAGTTACGGTGCGGCCGAGGTCGGCGGCTGCGTCGACTTGGGCAAAATTCCCTTCGAGTACGATGTCGGGCTGGGGAGAGGCCAGCTGGAGGACGATCCAGGGGAGTTCGCCGTCGCCGACCAGCAGGTTTGAGCCGCCGCCTAGAAATTTGTGGGGGACGTTCTGCGCGTCAAGAAGACTTAGCAGGTCAGGGATGGCTTCGTGCTTGTTTATCCGCACTAAGTCGGTCGTACCGCCGATGCCGAGGGAGGTGAGTTCAGCCAGAGACGCGCGTGGCCTGATCTGGACACCCAGTTCAGGCAGCGCGGCGACGATTTTGGGGTCTTCAATACGCATGGGGAGTGGGATTGCGGGCCGGATTCTCCGTGCCTAGAAGAACCATCAGTTCATTGCTGGCGCGACTGATGTTACCTGCGCCGATGGTCATGATGGCGTCGCCGGGCCGCGCTTCCCGCAGGAGGAATTCGATTCCGGCCTGCATGGAACGGAAATAGTGGACGTTTTTGTGGCCGGCATCGCGGATGGCGTTGGCGAGGGCTTCGCTCGTGATGCCGGGGATGGGGGCTTCGCTCGCGGCGTAGATATCCAACAGCACCAGCACGTCGGCCTGGTTGAAGGCGCGACAGAAATCGTCCCACAGATGTTGGGTGCGCGAGAAGCGGTGAGGCTGGAAGAGGACCAGCAGGCGATTGAACTTGCAGCCGCGGGCGGCTTCGAGCGTGGCGCGAATTTCGACCGGGTGATGGCCGTAGTCGTCGATTACGGCGATGTCGTTGACGATGCCTTTGATGTCGAAGCGGCGGCCTACACCGGTAAATTTCGCGAGGCCTTCACGGATCAGGTCGCTGGGGACATTTAGATAGAGGGCCACGGCGGCGGCGGCAGCGGCGTTGCGGACGTTATGGATGCCGGGGGGATGCATGAGGTGAAACATGCCGAGGTCTTCGCCTCTGAAGGTGAGGCGGAAATCACTGCCGAGGCCTTCGAGTCCTACGTCGCTGATGACGAGGTCGGCCTGGCTGGAAGTGCCATACGTAATGATGGGGCGCTTCACATCGGGGAGGATGGCTTGGACGTTGGGCTCGTCGAGGCACAGGATCGCGGCGCCATAGAACGGGACGCGATTCACGAACTGGATGAAGGCGCCTTGAATGTCAGCGAGCGAGCTGTATTGGTCGAGATGCTCGCGATCGATGGTGGTGACAACAGCGACGACGGGAGCGAGCATCAGGAAGCTGCGGTCGCTTTCGTCGGCTTCGACGACAAAATATTCGCCCTTGCCAAGGCGCGCGGTTGTGCCGGCTTGATTCACCCGGCCACCGATCACGAAGGTCGGGTCGAGATGCGCGGCGTTTAGAACCGAAGCGACCATGGAGGTCGTGGTTGTTTTGCCGTGAGCTCCGGCGACGGCGATGCCATATTTCAGGCGCATCAACTCGGCGAGCATTTCGGCCCGAGGGATGACGGGAATTTTTCGTTTGTGGGCTTCGACGACTTCGGGATTGTCTTGCCTGATGGCCGAAGAGGTCACTACGACGTGCGCGCCTTCGACGTTGACGGCTTTGTGGCCCTCGTGAATCGTGGCGCCAAGGTTCTGCAGGCGCTCGGTGATGTTCGAAGGTTTCGTGTCCGAGCCAGAAACAGAATAGCCCAAGGTGAGCAGGACTTCGGCGATACCGCTCATGCCGATGCCGCCAATGCCTACGAGGTGGATGCGCTGGAAATTGCGGAACGAGACCATCATGGATTTGTCCTCGGAGCGATTCCCTGCACGTTGGCGGCCTCTTCAATCAGGTCGACGATGTCGCGCGTAGCGGCAGGGCGGGCTAGCGAGCGAGCGGCGTGTGCTTGGGTTTCGATTGCGTCTGGGCGGTCGATGAGGTTGAAAATTTCTGTGGTCAG
Organism: Acidobacteriota bacterium; assembly: GCA_013289955.1. Lineage (GTDB taxonomy): Bacteria > Acidobacteriota > Terriglobia > Acidiferrales > UBA7541 > Acidiferrum. The sequence continues at coordinate 111,661 of JABCYZ010000004.1, read as the reverse complement.
GCGCTCGGCGGTGAGTTCGTTTTCGGTGATGACGCGGCCTGCGCCGGCACGCTGCATTTCTTGCGCGTTACGCAGCTGATGGCTGTCGGTGGCGGCTCCGAAGGGAATAAAGATGGCGGCGCGCCCGGCGGCGGCGATTTCCGCGGCGGTGATGGCTCCTGCTCGGCAAACGATTACGTCAGCCCAGGCAAAGCGATCGGCCATGTTGGTGAGGAAGGGGACAACCTCCGCGTTAATTTGGTGCCGCGCGTAGGCGGTGCGCACCGCATTATAATCGCGTTCGCCGGTTTGATGCACGATGGAGAGATCATTTTTTCGCGCGGCGAGCTGATCCATGACGTCGACGAAGGTGCGGTTGATGGGCAGCGCGCCTTGGCTTCCGCCAGTGACCAGCAAACGATAGGGCTTTTCGAGTTTTCTGGGAGAGATAGAGAAAAATTCGGAGCGCACCGGACAGCCCGTTACGACCGCCTTTTTTCCCCAGGCCTGTGCAGAAATTTCATAGCCGGTGGCGATGCGCTTGGAGAGTTTCGCGAGGAGTTTGTTGGTCAGGCCGGGCTCCGCGTTCGGCTCGAAGATTACGTTGGGGATGTGATTTAGCCACGTCGCCAGAAGCATTGGACCGGCTGCGTAGCCGCCTACGCCGAAAGCGGCCATTGGTTTGTGCTTCCCGAGGACGCGGCGCGCGTCTTGCATCGCGGGCACCAGCATCGCGAGATTTTTGATGAGCGTGGCGCCGCCTTTTCCTTTTAGGCCGGCGACCCGCAACGTTTCGAGCGGCAGGCCTGCCTCGGGGACCAGCTTCATTTCGATTCCGCGTTCGGTTCCTACTAGCACGACTTCTCTTTCTCTGCCGCGTGAAAGCCATTCTTTGGCGATGGCTATGGCGGGAATTACGTGCCCGCCTGTGCCGCCGCCGGCAATCAAGAGTTTCATCGCTGACGCCCGGGCACAGGGGCGCGGCATGCGGCGCCCCTAAAAGCGAAAATCGTTCCGTGCGTCATGTTTCCGTGGCCTGTTGGCTGATGTTTAGCAGGACACCCGTCGCCAGCAGCATGACCAAGAGGCTTGAGCCGCCATAGCTTACAAACGGGAGCGGGATGCCTTTGGTCGGCACCATGCCGAGGACGACCGCAAAATTGATGAGGGCTTGGCTGAGGACGAGGGCCGTGATTCCCAGCGCCAGCAGGCGGCCGAATCCATCGGGGGCGGCGAACGCGGCGCGAAGGCCCCGCCATCCGTAGACCAGGAAAAGCGCAAGGACCAGCATCGCGCCGATGTAGCCCAGTTCTTCACAGATGACCGCGTAAATAAAATCCGTGTGGGCTTCGGGGAGATAAAAGAGTTTCTGTTTGCTTTCCATCAGGCCGACGCCAGTGAAACCGCCAGAGCCGACGGCGATGAGCGACTGCGTCAATTGGAAGCCCGCGCCCTGCGGATCGGAATCGGGATGGATGAAAGAACTCCAGCGCGCGTTGCGGTAGGCAACGCGCGTAATGAGCAGATACGCGATAGGCAACGAGGTGGCGAATCCGCCGGCAATCCATTTCCATGACATGCCGGCGGCAAAAAGAATCGTGGTGGCGACGAGGACGATATCCACGGCAGTGCCCATATCGGGCTGCGCCAGAATCAGGCAGACGAAGATGAGCACCGGGCCTGCGGCCGGAAGGATGGTCTGAAGCAGATCTTCTTTGCAGAACTCCATGGATGCTTTATTGCGGCGCTTTTGGTCGAGGAACCATGCGAGATAGAGAATGACCGCGAGCTTGGTGAGCTCAGACGGTTGAACGCCGACGGGGCCATAGCGAATCCAGCGATGTGTTTCGTGGGACTTGTCCAGAAACAAGGTTCCCACCAGGAGGAGCAGTACGATGCACATGCTCGAATAAACTACAGCGGGCTCGCGCAAGCGGCGGTAGTCGGTGCGCATCAAAGCGAACATTCCCAGGAGACCGAGGATCAGCCAGACGGCTTGGCGGATGAGAAAATAATAGGAGTGGGAATATTTGTTATCGGCGGTGACCGCGGAGGCGCTGAAAATCATTACCGCGCCTACCAGGCAGAGCACGATCGTCACACCAAACAGCCAACGGTCCATTTCGAGACGTCTCGGCACTTTCGTTCACCCCTTTCCGGAAGTCGCACCTGCGGCTCGGGTTTCGAGTTGCCTCACCAAGTCCTTGAAGACGCGGCCGCGGTGCTCGTAATTTTGAAATTGGTCGAAGCTGGCGCAGGCCGGGGCGAGGAGGACAACGTCGCCACAGAGTGCCGCGTGCGAGGCGATTTCGACCGCGCGCTCGAGCGTTTCTGCGCGTTCAAGGGCCACGCTGCCGGAAATTTGGCTTTCGATTTTTTCGGCGGCAGCGCCGATGAGCAGAGCGAGAATGGCTTTTTCGCGCAGGGGTTTTTGCAGGACCGTGTAGTCGCTTCCCTTGTCTTTGCCGCCGAGAATAACGAGGATGCGGCCGGGGAACGCGTCGAGCGCTTTGAGGGTGGCGTCGACGTTGGTCGCCTTCGAATCGTTGTAGTAGCGGACGCCGGCAACTTCTGAAACAAATTCGAGGCGGTGCTCTACTCCCGCGAAGGAGCGCACGCCTTTGGCGATGGCTGATGCGGGGGCACCGGCGAGGCGCGTGGCGGCAGCCGCAGCCAGCACATTTTCCGCGTTGTGTGCGCCGACAAGAGGGATGTCTTCTACCCTGAGGAGGACTTCTTCCTCGCCATCTTGCCGGAACACAATTTCTTCGTCGCGAACGTAGGCGCCCTGCGTGACGCGTTGCTTTCTGCTGAACCAGTAGACGCGCGGGAGGGACGGAGCGTAGGGCGAGGTTCCGGCGTCATCCGCGTTCAGAATGGCGGCATCGTCACCGGTCTGATTTTCAAACAGGCGTGCTTTCGCGGCGCCATAGGCTTCGATGGTATGGTGGCGGTCGAGATGGTCGGGCGTCAGATTCAGAAAGACGCCGATATTGGGGCGGAACGTGCCCACCAGTTCGAGTTGGAAGCTGCTGAGCTCGACGACGGTAAACGTATTATCCGTCATGGCGTCCACGCAGCCTATGAGAGGCCTTCCGATATTTCCCGCGAGGATGGTTTCTAAGCCGGCCATTTTCAAAATATGTTCGACGAGCGATGTGGTTGTGGTCTTGCCATTCGAACCGGTGATCCCAATCAGCCGGCCTCTCAGGAATCGATAGGCCAGCTCGATTTCGCTCCAAATCGTGACGCCTTTGGCGCGCGCGGCTTCGAGGGGAGGCGCATCGGCGGGTACGCCGGGGCTGGGAACAATCAAGTCCTGCTCAAGGAAGGTTTCCTCCCGGTGACTGCCAAGTTCGAGCGCTATTCCCGCGCCTCTTAGTTTCAGGACGGCATCAGGGAGCTCGCTTTCGCTGCGAGAATCGGTTGCCGTCACGCGCGCGCCTCGCGCGGCGCAGAAGAGAGCCGTGGCCACGCCTGTGCGCGCCAGCCCAACGACCAGCACGCGCTTTCCCCGAAGATCTGTCCTAACAGGCACTGTTTCCTTCCCGGCGCGCCTGGATGTAAAGGCGCGCTACCTCAATTTCAGTGTCGTCAGCGCAAAGAGCGCGAAGACGAGCGCGGCGATCCAAAAACGCACGATGACTTTCGATTCGCTCCATCCCAGCAATTCAAAATGATGATGGATGGGCGCCATGCGGAAAATGCGTTTACCGCGCAGCTTGAACGACCCGACTTGCAGGATCACCGAGAGCGCTTCGATGACGAAGATGCCGCCAACAAAGAACAAAAGAATTTCCTGCTTGATGATGACGGCTATCGTGCCGAGCGTTCCTCCGAGCGAAAGCGAGCCGACATCGCCCATGAAAATTTCGGCGGGGTGCGCGTTGTACCAGAGGAAACCGAGGGACGCGCCCACCAGGGCTCCGCAAAAAACCGTGAGTTCGCCGACGCGCGGGATATATTGAATCTCGAGATAGGTGGCCCAGCGCGAGTTGCTGCTCACATAGGTAAGAACAGTGAGCGCCCCCGCGGCGATCACCGTGCAGCCAATGGCCAAACCGTCGAGGCCGTCCGTGAGATTCACGGCGTTCGAAGAACCGACAATGACGATGCAGACAAAAGCCAGAAACGGAAGGAACGCGAAGGGCCACAAATGCTGCGAATTCATCAGGGAGTGGAAAACCAAGTCGGGGTGCAAGCGTTTGAGAAACGGAATCATGAGCTGCGTGGAGTACGCGAAGTGCGTAACGAGCACGAGCAGCGAAATTCCTACGACCAGGCTGACCAGCACTTGAAAATAAATCTTCTTCTTCGCGGTGAGGCCAAGGTTGCGTTGTTTGGAGACTTTTGCATAATCGTCGATAAAACCGATGGCCGCAAAACCCAGCAGCGCAAAAAGCGAGAGCAAGATAAAGGGATTGGTCAGATCGGCCCAGAGCAGCGTGGGCACAGCAGTGGACAAAACGATAAGCACACCGCCCATCGTCGGGGTGCCTGCTTTTTTCTGATGCTCTTGCGGGCCTTCTTCGCGGATGTACTGGCCGATCTGCAGTTCGCGCAGGCGGCGAATCAGCCATGGACCGAAGACGAGGCCAAGAAACATGGCCGTCAGGCTGGCATAGACGGTGCGAACGGTGATGTAACGAAAGACATTTAGCGGGCTGAAATAACGCTGCAGAACATGGTAGAGCAGGTAGTAGAGCATTTAGTGCTGTATCTCCTGCCGCGAGATTTCGCCGGGAGCGGCGTGACGTGTGAGCAGGGTTTCGACGATGCGCTCCATCTTTACTCCACGAGAGCCTTTCACCAGCAACACATCGCCCGGCGCAAGGAGTTCCTCCAAAAGCCTCGCCGCGTCCTCTGACGAGCGGAAAAAACGCGTCTGCGCGCGGGGAATTCCCGCGGAAACGGCGCCTTCGACAATTTCTTTCGCGTCGCCTTCGACGCCAATCACCCAATCGACTTTGCCTGTTTTCGCCGCGAAAATACCTGCTTCGCGATGTAGCGTTGGCGAAGCTGAACCCAGCTCGCGCATTTCACCCGCTGCCAGGATCCTTCGCTGGAAATTCGGCGTTGCCGCCAGAACCGCTACCATCGCGTGCAGCGCGGCGGGGCTTGAGTTGTAGCTGTCGTTGATCAGCGCCGCTCCATTTGAAAAGCGCAGCAGTTCGCCGCGCATGGCGGGAACGCGCAGCGTTCGAAAAACGCTCTGCGCTTCGGCAGCGCCGATGTTCCAAACACTCGCAGCGGCGAGCGCCGCAAGCGCGTTGTAAATAGCGTGGCGACCGGGAACGGGAAGTTCGAGCCGCACGCGGCCTTCAGGACTCACATAGTCGAACGCCGAGCCCAGCGCCCCGCGGTCTTCAATTGCTTCCGCAGAGAAAAACGCGGGAGCATCGATTCCATACGTGACTACACGGCCCGGCGCAAATGCGCCGAACGCCGCGACGCGCGGATCGTCAGCGTTCAGCACCGCCGTTGAATCATGCCCATTCAGTCCTTCGATGAGCTCGCGTTTGGCCAGCGCAATTTCATCCACCGACGAAAAAAATTCCAAATGCGCAGGCGCGACGCGCGTTACGATACCAACGTCCGGGCGCGCAATCGCCGCGAGCCGGGCCAATTCTCCTCGGCGCGACATACCCATCTCGAGCACGGCGGCTTGATGCGTTTCTTCCAGACGAAGAAGCGTCAGCGGCAGGCCGTACTCGTTATTAAAATTTCCTTCCGATTTCAGGACCCGCAGCTTCGCGCCCAGCAGTGCCGCCAGGATCTCTTTCGTTGTGGTCTTGCCCACGGAGCCTGTGACGCCCGCAATTTTGCCGTCCCAGGCTTCGCGAACCGCCCGAGCGAGCCGTTTGAGCGCTTCGAATGTGTCCAGCACGACGATACAGCGATTGCGGACGGCTTCGCCGTAGCGGTGAGCTTGCGGCTCCGCCACCACCGCGGCGGCGGCTCCATGCCCCAGTGCACTCGGAACGTGATCGTGTCCATCGTGACGCGGTCCGTGGATGGCAACGAACAGTTCTCCGGCACGTATCGTGCGAGAATCAATCGAGACGCCGGCCACCCTGGCCAGGGGGTCGAGTCCTGTCCCCGCCCTAGCACCCAAAGCGTCAGCCACTTGTGCAATCGTCCACCGCATAAATGCCTCAAGGGGTTTGCTTTACGCAGATACCCCGCGTATCGGATTGTAGTCACCGTATTTTGAGGGCTCCTCCTTTTGCGAGTTGAGATCTGGCTCGCGCGCCCTCGCCACACTTTCTAGCCAAGCTAGACAAGCGCGCTACGTGCCAAACTTTGAGCCGTTTTTGGGCTCGCCCCTGCCAATTTCTGTCTGGGCTTCGCCATAGCCTAGCTGGCCCAAGGCTCGCCTCGCGACGCTGCGATCGTCAAATTCGAGAGTGCGGTCCGCGAGAATTTGATAATTCTCGTGGCCTTTGCCTGCGAGCAGGACGATGTCTCCGGCGCGCGCCTGGTCCATCGCTGCGCCGATGGCTTTTTCACGATCGGGTTCGATCAAATATTTTCCGCTGGTTTTTTGAAGACCTACGATGATGTCGCTGATGATTTTCAGGGGATCTTCCGTGCGCGGATTATCGCTGGACAAGATCGTGAGATCGCTCAAACGTCCCGTCACTTCACCCATGACGGGACGTTTGGTGCGGTCTTTTCCGCCACCGCAGCCGAAGAGGGTGATGATGCGGCCTTTGGGATTTAGTTCGCGCGCGGTGCGAATAAGATTCTCGAGCGCGTCGTCGGTGTGCGCGTAATCGACGACCACGAAGAACGGCTGGCCTAGATCGATGCGCTGGAAGCGGCCGGAGACGCTTTCAAGGCAGCGAATTCCGGCTTCAATGATCTCCGTCGAGAGTCCGAGAGCCTGCGCCGCTCCAATGGCTGCAAGAATGTTGTAGACATTGATGCGGCCTACGAGCGCAGACGCTACCTGCACTTTCCCGTTCGGTGTCTGCGCCGTGAACGTGAGACCGTTGAAAGTCAGTTGGAATTTTTTCGTTGTTATGTCCGCTTCGGATTCGAGGCCGTAGGTCACGGTTTTTTTGGCCAAGCCGTTCAGCCGTTTGCCGTACTCGTCGTCTCCGTTGACCACCGCGACTTCCGGCGCGCCTGCGCCCGTGCCTTCGAACAGCCGCTTTTTCGCGGCGAAGTAATCTTCGAAGGTCTTGTGATAGTCCATGTGCTCGCGCGTTAGGTTTGTGAAGACGGCGGCGTCGAAATGGCAGCCCCACAGGCGATCCATGGCAAGCGAGTGTGAACTTGCTTCAAGGACTCCATAGCGCCCGCCCGCGTCGCGAATCTCAGCAAGAAAACCTTGCAAGTCGACCGACTCCGGCGTGGTGTTCGGGGCGGGATATTCGCCGAGCGGTGTGTGGTAGGCGATGGTTCCGAAAAGACCTGTTTTCGCACCGGAAGCCTTGAGGATGGCATCGATCAGCGAGGTGGTCGTAGTTTTCCCGTTTGTCCCGGTAACCGCAACAAGCTGCAAGGCTTCGGCGGGATGCCCGAAAAAGTTCGCCGCCGTAACAGCCAACGCTTTGCGCGCATCGAGCACCTGGATCCAAGCCACACTTGAGGGAATCGCCGACGGCACGCTCTCCTCGCTTGCAATCGCTGCGGCGCCAAGCGAAACGGCATCGCGGATAAACGTGTTCCCATCGGCCTTTGCCCCGCGCAAGGCAAAAAAGAGCGCGCGTGGCTGCACCTTGCGAGAGTCACAGGCGACCTGGCGAATCTCCATTTCCTGCGCAGCGGGGGGGATCTTCGCCTCTGTCCCCAGGAACAAATCGCGCAGTTTCAAACTCCGAGGGGAGACGCGAGGGGGCGATGAATCTTGCCGGCCTTCATCGGCGTGGTTCGTTTTGGAGTTGCAGGTGTCTTCTAGTTGGCTCAATCCAGTTCTCATCCTAATTCCTGATTCCCGGGCGCGTCTTCGATTTCTTCTCGAGCGGTGTCCCGAACTGCACGGTGATTTTGGCGCCGCGTCTGACCTTGGCTCCCGCCGCCGGCGATTGCGCCGTTGCAAGGTTGCTGCCAACCAGAACGGGTTCGAGCCCCAGCCGCAAAACAATGTCTGCCACGTCACGCATGGTCTTCCCGCTGAAGTCAGGCACTTCAATGTCGCCGCCCTGATCCACGGCAACCGTCAGGACCGGCTTCAGAGAAGCCACCTTCTCGCGCCCAACAACATTTGTCAGTTGGGATGCAGCGGGAGGCGGGTCGGGCTGGCCGGAGAAATCCACGGCCGAGGAATCTTCGAGGGCGCTCCGATCCTCCTGAGCTCGCTTCAGGTAAGCAGTCTCGATGAGCTTTGGATTCAGCGGAACATCGCGCGGCACGTCGAGATACGCCAAGACCTGTTCTGCAATGCGTTTGAAAACCGGCGCGGCCACCTCGCCACCTTCGTGCAGCCCGACGGGAGAGTCTAGCGACACGAGAATCGTGACGGCAGGATTGTTGATCGGCGTAAAACCGGTGAAGGAGGCGATAAATTGCGTTGGCGAATAGCGCCCGGTCGCTGGATCGATCTTCTGCGCGGTGCCTGTCTTTCCGGCCGAAGTCCACCCATCGAGATGGGCCGAGGGACCCGTCCCATGCAACACCACTCCTTCCATCAATTGGCGCAGCGTCGCCGCGGTCTCGGGGCGAACGACGCGCTTGGGCTCCGCCGCCACCAGCGGCCCTTCTTCAGGCAACACTTTCTCGCCGCGCCGCAATTGAGAGACGACGTGCGGCCGGTAGAGCAGTCCCCCGTTGGCAATCGCAGAAACCGCGGTGATCAGCTGCAAGGGCGTCACGCCAACTTCCTGTCCCATGGAGATCGAGCCGACAGAAATGGGCTTCCAGTCTTCCAGCCTCGCTAGCCGGCCACGGCTTTCATAGGGAAGTTCAACCCCCGTGAGCGAGCCGAAACCAAACGCGCGAATGTAGTCATAAAATTTCGGGGCACCGAGCCGCAGGGCAATCTTGATGGCGCCGACGTCGCTGGATTTCGCGAGGATATCCGCAACGCTCAGCAAGCCGAACGGCTTGTGGTCGCGGATGCGGTGGCCGGAAATGTAGACTGCGCCGTTCTCGCAATCGAACACTTCGCTAGGCCGGGTAATCTCCTGATCGAAGGCCCCGGCCAGGGTGATCAATTTGAATGTCGATCCCGGCTCGTAAATCGCGCTGACAGCGCGATTCATCCAGTTTTCCGAGGGAGCATCGCCGGCTTTGTTGGGATTGAATTTCGGCCAATTCGCCATCGCCAGAATTTCTCCCGTATTGGGATTCATGACGATCGCAGTGCCCGCAGCTGCGCGGGTCTTGGCCATGGCCGCGGAAAGCTCCCGTTCCACGATATATTGAATCTTTTCATCGAGGGTCAGGACCACACTGGCGCCGCGTTCGCCCTGCGCTTCTCCACCATCGAACCAGCGCTGCTTCGCGTCTGCCATCACGACGATGCGTTCGCTCTTGCCGCGAATCCGGCTGTCGAGCTCGCGTTCGATGCCCACAAGCCCTTTTTCATCAACGTCGACAAACCCCAGCACGTGCGCCGCGAGATCGCGCTTCGGATAGAAACGCTGGTTTTCCTTCTGGAGGTAAATGCCCTTCAGGTTCAACTTCCGGATCGCATCCGCTTTTTCCGGAGGCAGCTTGCGCGCTATCCACGCAAACGAACGCGAGGACTCGAACCGCGCTTCAATTTCCTCCTGCGGCTTGTTCACCACTCCAGAAAGCAATCGCGCCGCAAGATTTTCGTCAGCAATCTCCGAGGGCACTGCAAATGCGGAGTCCACCGGAATGCTCATCGCCAGAGGCTGCCCGTTGCGATCGTAGATCGCGCCGCGTTCGGGAGTTATTTCGAAGGTGCGCTGCTGCTGGCGCAGGGCGCGCGAAAGATACTCGCTATGGCGATACAGCTGGAGGTAGGTGAGTCGCCCGAAAACAGCGCCCATCCACAAGAACGCCACGCCGGCGATGATAAGCAAACGGACGTGGACGCGGTCTTGTTGCATGGCGAATTCAGGTCGGCAAACTCTCCGTTCGGGAGTCCGAACTAACGGCAAAAATTTTGTTTTGGAAAGCAACGCCGGTCGGCGATATCACGGCGCCCGGTTCGGCCGCACGTACTGCACGGCGGCTTCTTCCGCGCCATCCGGCGCTTCGTAGTCTTGCACGTGCGTCGGCAAAGGCTCAGTCAGGCCAAGACGGCGGCGAGCGATCACGTCGATGCGCATAGGGTCGCGCAGCCCGGCAATTTCCAGTTTCAGCTCCGAATTCAAAGCCGCGGCCTTGGTCTGCTGACCTTTCAAGTCCTCGAGCTGGAAACTCAAATCGATGCATCGAAAATGCTGAAAGATATACAGCATGAAGAACGCTGCAACGAGACTCCCCAGCGCGACTGTACGCCACAAGTTCCGCAACTTCGCAGGCTCTATGCTGCGCACCAGACGCGAGTTATCAATCCTCTTGACGGTGTGAAACTCCGCCGTTACTGCTCTCTTTCTCTTGCCCTTCATAACTACACTCTTTCTGCGCACCGCAGTTTCGCGCTTCGCGAACGCGGGTTGGCCGCCTTCTCTTCTTCGGTCGGCTGGATCACGTGCCGGGTGAGCACTCTGAGCGTCCTCTGACGCTCCGCCTCTTGGAACGCGTGCTTCACAATGCGGTCTTCGCGCGAGTGGTAGCTAAGCACCACCAGGCGGCCGCCGGAATTTAATGCAGCAGGGGTCCGTGAAAGAAACTGCCCGAGTTCCTCCATCTCTCGATTCACCGCGATCCGCAGCGCCAGAAACGTTTTTGTTGCGGGATGCAGTCTCTGCCTTCCCCATTGCTTACGGGCCCCTGCTACAGTCATTGCCAAGTGCGAGGTATCGCGTACGGGCCGTGCCCGCACGATCGCCTTGGCGATCCTTCTGGAATCGTGCTCATCCGCTTCGCGGTAGAGCAGGTCGGCGATTTCGTTTTCCGACCACTGATTCACAATCTCGTCTGCCGTCAGCTCATCGGCAGTGTTCATACGCATGTCAAGGGCGGCCGCTTCGCGGAACGAAAATCCCCGCGCTCCTTGATCAAGCTGCATGCTCGAAACTCCCAAGTCGGCCAAGACCCCGTCCACCTTCTGAATCCCCAACTCTTGTGCGACCTCCGCAATCCTCGAGAAAGGCGACTGCACGACCGTCACCTTCGCCCCAAAGCTCTTCAACCGTTCCCGCGCCAGCTCTAACGCCTGTGCGTCCCGGTCCAGGCTGATCAACCTGCCCGAAGTCAGCTGGGCGGCGATCGCTTCCGAATGTCCGCCGGCTCCCAGCGTGGCGTCTATGTACGTTCCTTCCTGCCTGATGCCCAGCCATTCCAGCACCTCTTGCAACATCACCGGCGTATGCGCCGCACTCAATCTGTTTAGCCCTTCGTACTGCCGCCCCACGCCACCCAAACCGAAATTCGTGACTTCACTGCTTCCTTGCTTCTTTGCTTCCTAAATCCCCAGCGCCGTGTCATCGGCGGTCGTATACGGCTCGTTCTTCAACTTATCGAGCATCCGCGTGTGATTCATCACTTCGAGATAATTCAGCGCGCCGAATACGTCCACTTCGCCCATCGTTTGAGCGGCATCGCGCAGCACCGCGGGCAAAAGCACCCTTCCCTGCCCATCCAGCTCCGCCTGCTGCCCGAAATAACTGGTCCGCAACAAAAACTTTTGCTTCGCCACATGCGTGCTTGGCAGTTGCGCCAACCTGTCTTCGATTTCCGACCAGACCTTCATGGGATAAATTCTTGCCGTCTCGCCCGTCGTACTTGTGATATAAAACTGGTTGCCATACTCCTTGAGCTCGTCCAAAAACACTGAGGGAATCTTGAGACGCCCCTTCTCGTCGACTTTCGCCGGACAGTTTCCCCGCAGCTTCATATTCCCCATTCAATGGGTGGTTTTGGACGCCCAACGTGCTTACGTTCACGATTGCCCTCGAGAACGTCGGATAGCCCCGGGAGAAATTCTACTTTGCTCTACTGCTAACCACTCTCTCCCACTTCTCGCCACATGATAGGTTGGTTTTGGCGGTTGTCAAGAGAAAACGTGCGGACTTTTGAAGAATTTGTGTTTTCTCACGATCCCGAAAATATGAAAATTTCCCCACTACAGGTTGTGGTTTTTCTTCTAAGACATCTCTACCCTTCGTAGGTCTGCTCGCGCCCGGGCGACGCACGACTTTTGGACGTTTAGGTGGGGTTCCCTGCAGTGCAAGTTCGTGTTAGACTTTGTGGCGGTTAAATTTTTTTGACCTTGTCTGACTCTAGGAGCCTTCTACCATGGAATGGACAACCCCTCAGCACGAAGTGGTCGATCTGAACTGCGAAATTAGCTCGTACGCCAACGCCGAGCTGTAAAACCTTGCCCGCGCCCGGCGGTCATCTGTCGGCGTGCCTGCATGCGCGTTAGAGTCCTCGGCTCCGCGGCTGGAGGCGGCTTCCCCCAATGGAATTGCGCGTGCCCTCAATGCGAAGGTGTGCGTTCCGGCAAGCTGAGAGCCCGTGCCAGGACCCAGACGCAGGCCGCCGTCTCCCTGGACGGAGCACGCTGGTTCCTGCTAAACGCTTCCCCCGACCTCCGGCAACAGATCCTGTCTTCCGCTGATTTTGTCCCTCCCGGCGGTTCGCGAAACACGCCGATTAGCTCCGTGGTGCTCACAAGCGCCGACGTGGACGCCGTCATGGGGCTGCTTCATCTGCGTGAATTTCAACCGCTGCACATTTTCTCGACGATTGCCGTGCGGCGCATACTTACGGAGGAAAACAGCCTATTTCGCGTTCTGGCGCGTTCCAGTCCGCCGGTCAAATGGGAGACGCTGCCGCTTGATCGCCTCATGCCGCTCATTCCGGCGTCGCCGGCGGATAAGAAGAGCGGCCTCTTCTGCAAAGCGGTATCCCTCAACGGAAGTTTTCCCGATTATGTCAGCGAATCCTTGCGCCATACGCTGGCTCCTGAAGAAGCCGTCATCGGCCTGAGCTTTGCTTCCAAGGAAAAGAAATTTTTCTATGCCCCCAATCTTCCCGGAATTGGCGATCACTGGTTGCGTCTCGTCGAAGAAAGCGACCTCGCTATACTCGATGGCACTTTCTGGAAAGATGACGAACTGCACTCCATTCAAAAGGGGAGCAAGTCGGCTCGGCAAATGGGTCATCTGCCCCTCTGGGGCGACCGCGGGTTGCTCCGCCAGCCGTTTCGGCCGAGCAAAACCAGGCGGGTGCTGATCCACATCAACAATACGAACCCCATCTTGAATGACGAGAGCCCGGAATCGCGCATCGTGCGTGATGCCTGCTGGGAAATCGCCTATGATGGTATGGAACTCGCGGTATGAGCCGAGCCCAATCCATCGACGCGCCATTGCTTTCAGAGGCCGATTTCATCGTGGGATTCCACAGCATTGGCGAAGAGCGCTACCACCACAAACATCCATTTCATGCGCTGATGCACGAAGGAAAACTGACGCGCGGCCAGCTACAGGCTTGGGCTTTGAATCGCTATTACTATCAAAGCCGTATTCCCATCAAGGATGCGGCCATTCTGGCGCGCAGCGAAGATCCGGCTTTCCGTCTAGCGTGGCGCAAACGCATCCTCGATCACGATGGCGATGGCGTAAAGCCTGGAGGCATAGAAAAGTGGCTGCGCCTTGTCGAGGCCACTGGCCTTTCGCGCGACCAGGCGCTTCAAGGCGAAGGAATTCTTCCCGCAACGCGCTTTGCCGTTCAGGCTTACGTGGATTTCGTTTCCACCCGTTCGCACCTCGAAGCCGTAGCTTCTTCCCTTACCGAACTTTTCTCCAAGAAACTCATCACGCTGCGCATGGATCGCCTGCACCAGCACTATCCTTGGCTTTCAAGCGGCCTCGATTATTTCACCGGCCGCCTGACGCAAGCTCCCGAAGACGCGGACTTCGCGCTCGCCTGGGTCGTCAAACGCGCCACAACGCGCGAACTACAGGAAAAAGCCCACGCCGCCCTGCGCGCCAAGTGCGACATCCTTTGGGCGCAGCTCGATGCCCTTTATTTCGCCTACGTGAATCCCGGCTGGCCTCCTCCAGGAGCTTTTCGGCCAGCAGCCGAGGTCGGCCGAGTATGAGCGTCGATGTCCTCAGCCGGCCTCGCCTCGCTCCCGGCTGCCGCATGAACGAAGGGTCTCAGCAGCCACGGACATTGCTGATGCCGGAGCGCGCTTTGCGCTTAAATGGCCCAAGCCTGGAAATTGTCGAGCGCTGCGACGGCAAACACACCGTTCAAGAAATCATCGCGGAATTGCAGGAACTCTATGCCAAGGCCGACCCGGCAAAAGTAGAACAAGACATCCTCGGCTATCTTGCTCTGTTAGAGAAAGAACGCGCCCTGGACTTCGAGCCATAGCCGGTGGGGTGCGGGAGCCCCGCTCCCGGTTTCCCGAACTTGCGCCGCACGCACACATGACATCTGCTATCGCCAATCCGTTAGCACTCATCGCCGAGCTAACTCACCGCTGTCCGCTGCACTGCGTCTACTGCTCGAATCCTCTTGAGCTCGAAGCTCGCGCAGCTGAACTCTCCACGCTAGATTGGATCCGCGTGTTCAGAGAAGCAGCAGCTCTAGGCGTTCTTCAGGCCGATTTCACGGGCGGCGAACCTCTCGCGCGATCGGACCTCCTTGACCTCGTCCGCGCCGCACGAACCGCGGGGCTCTACATAAATCTCATCACCTCCGGCTTGCCTCTCGACGAATCGCGGCTCGAAGCTCTCGTGGCCGCCGGACTCGATCACTTTCAATTGAGCTTTCAGAGCGCACGCGAAGCAGTCGCGCAAGAAATCTCCGGCACCAAAACCCATGCCCAAAAGCTGCGCGTTCTCGAATGGCTGAAGCGGCACCGCGTCGCCGTCACTCTCAACTTCGTCATTCACCGCCTGAACATCGAGCAGCTTCCTGAAATGCTTGCTCTCGCGGAATCTTCCAGCGCCGGCCGCGTCGAGTTTGCCAACGTTCAGTATTACGGCTGGGCGTTCGCCAACCGCGATTCCCTTCTCCCCACACGCGAGCAACTGACGCAATCCATCGATTTCTTGAAAAAAACGCAGGAGCGCCTGGCAGGAAAAATTAAAGTGGAGTATGTCGTTCCGGACTACTACGCGAAATATCCGAAGCCTTGCATGGGCGGCTGGGGCCGCAAACTTATGCTCATCACGCCCAGCGGCGACGCGCTTCCCTGCCACGCCGCGCGCATCATTCCCGGTTTATCTTTTGAAAACGTAAGGAATCGCAGCGTAAGCGAAATCTGGAATTCCTCCGATGCCTTCCAAAAATTCCGCGGCGAAGCCTGGATGCAAGAACCTTGCAAAACCTGCGACCGCCGCACACAGGATTTCGGCGGCTGCCGCTGCCAAGCCTTCCTTCTAGCAGCGGACGCCACCGCGACCGATCCCGTCTGCTCGCTGGGCCCGCATCGTTTGAAAGTCGACGCCATCCTCGGCGAAATCAACTCTGCAAGGGCCCGGCCTGCCCCGCTCTCTGCTGCCGCCCCCAGCGCCGATCTGTTGGCGAAGCCGGCCTGGCTCTATCGCCCCAATCCTTCTTAAGCGGTTGCGGGGGCCTCGGGCCGGCGTTGCAATGGCATTACCACGCGAAAAATAAAAACCATGCTCCCCAGGAAACAGAGCGTACCGAACACCGCCAGCGTATACGGCGCTCCGATGTGTTTTGCCACTCCGCCAGCGATGAGCGACCCGATCGGCTGCACACCCATGAACATCGTTGCGTAAACCGCCATGATCCGCCCGCGCAGCTGATCCGGTACGCGATTCTGCAGAGTCGTATTGGTCGCCGCCATCTGCACGGTAGCGCAGAACCCCACGACCAACAGTACCGCCATGGAAAGCCAGAAAAATTTCGATTGCGAAAAGATGACCAAGCCCACCGCGCAAAGTGTCGAAGTCGCCGCAATCCACCGTGCCAGCCCTTTGTAACTGGTCCTCGCCGCGAAATGCAGTGCGCCGACCACCGCCCCCACGCCCGCCGCGCTCATTAACAAGCCAAATCCTTTGGCGCCCCGATGCAAAACATCGCTGGCAAAAATCGGCAGAAACACCGAGTACTGCAGACCAAGGAGACTCAGCATGCTCAAAAGCAGCAGCGTCGAGCGGATCGGCAAATCGCTCATGGCGAAGCGGAATCCCTGCATCAAACTCTGGAAGGGCGAACCCGCTTCCTTCTTCGATTCTCTCTTGGTAAGCCGCATCGCCAGCAGCGCGCCGATCACCGCCAGAAAGCTGATGCCGTTCAGAAAAAAACACCACGCCGGCCCTTTCCAGGCCAGCGCAAACCCCGCGATGGCCGGGCCCACCACACGCGCTCCATTGAAAATTGAAGAATTCAGCGCAATCGCATTCGGCAAATCGTCTTTGACCACCATCTCAACGAGAAATGCCTGGCGAATCGGCACGTCAAATGCATTCACCACTCCCACGAGAAACGCGATGAAGATCAGCTCCCATACCTGAATAATGTTCCTAAACGTCAGCGCCGCGAGACCGAACGCCAGCACCATCGAAACCGTCTGCGTCCAGATTACGCCATGATGGCGGTTGTAGCGATCGCCGATATATCCGCCGAGCGCTGCTAAAAATAGGATGGGAACTTGATTCGCGAATCCGAAAACGCCGAGCAGCGCCGCGGAATTTGTCAGCTTATAGACGAGCCACAACTGCGCCGTGGTCTGCATCCACGTGCCGATGAGCGAGGTAAGCTGTCCGGCAATAAATAGTTGGAAGTTGCGGTGCTGCAGTGCGCGAAAGCGCGGCGACAAAACCGGAATGGCACCCTCCCCTCGTTGGATGCGCGCGACGTGACCTAGTCACGATGCCGCGAGAAGAGCGCCATTGTCAACGAGGGCGCGAAAATGGCACTGCGCCGCCGAAGGCCAGATTGGCCCAAATCAGCCCTGTCGTGGCGGGGCTTGCCCCGCCTAGCTTGTGGATTGTTTCTTTGTCGCCCTTAGTCTCGAGCGGAACCGCTTCTTTCCCGCTTCTGCTTGGGCCGTTGACTGGTCTGCCAGGAACTTTCCGCTTCGCTACTCGCCCGGAGAATCGGGCGCCCCGCCAACATGCAAATGGCTCAAATCCCGCAACGTCGCCCTATCCTCGTCGCTCATGCCTTCGGTAAATTTTGGATCATTCAACCGCTGGTTCCGCGCCGACTCCGGCATATTCTGAAGCACGCGTAGTCTTTGCCGAATCGCCTGCCGCCGCTCCGCGGGCATCTGCCTCCACTTTGGCAGAACGTCATTTCGGATGTGACTCTGCTGCTGAGGAGTCAGCCTGCCCCACTGCTCGGCTCGCCGGTTCAGTTCCTCTCTCTGCGCCGGAGGAAGATTTCTGTACTTGTTGTTGTTCTCGAGAATCCTTTGGCGGTCCTGCGGCGGCAGGTCGCTAAATTTCCTCTGCGGCTGCTGCGGGTTGTACGAGGACGGCGGCCGGTTCGGATCGTTGTTCGGATTGGGGCTAGGACGCGGCACGGAGTGCGGCTGGTTCGCGCCGCCTCCCTGAGGATTTCCCGCTCCACCGTTCGGCCGATTCGCCGGCTGCGCTGGTTTCGCCGCATTCTTCGCTTGTTGGCGCTGCTGCTTTTGCTGTTGCCTCGCCTGAGCTTTTGGAGACGTATGCTGCTGGGGCGCAAAATTCGCGCGCCCGCGCTGCGCCATCGAAGGCGCTACCAGTACTGCGCTGAGGCCCATCGCCAGCAAATATCCTGCGAGTTGGAGTCGAAGTCTCATCAATTACATCGTCTGATTCTGGCCGTCGTTCTGCTGCTGATTCTGGTTTTGATCCGGATTGCTGTCGCCCGTGTCCTCGGGCTGCACAGGCTGAGGCAAATCCGTCAGTGCTCCGAAATCCGAAAGCACATCAAAATTCTCCAGCACTGGTAAATCCTGATTGATCTGCGCTTCGTCCGCCGCCGTAAGTGTACGATCGGTTGGCCGCGAGCCAATCCACACGGTCGCGAGCAACAGCAACGACGCCGCAAACGCCACACGCGGCGATGGCGTAAACCATGCCCACCAGCCCTGCTTCACCGGCTCCGCCGCCACGCGCGCGCGCACTCTCACATCAAACGCCGCCGACGGCTCGATCTGCGGCAATTCATCCAAGAATCCTGCCACCGCGCGAAACTCATTCACGCGCAGCTGGCACGCTCGGCATGCGGAGAGATGCTTCTCCATCTCCAGCCGCTCGCTGTCTTTCAAGCGCCCGTCCACGTAGGCCACAATTTTGTTTTCCATTCGCTTACAACTCATAACAACCTTCCTTCTCTACCCTGGGTCTACTTCTACTTTCCTTGCAGGGCGGGATGTAGTTCCTCTACTTCCCGGCTCTCGCCACGAGGGGGGCTAGTTCCACTCGAAGCGTTTCGTATGCCCGAAAGAGCAGCGATTTCAGCGCGCTCTCCGAACATTCCAAAATCCTTGCAATGTCTCCGTAATCCAGCTCCTGGTACTTATGCAGGAGCACCGCCGCGCGCTGCTTTTCCGGAAGCTTGTCAATCGCATGCCGGATCATCTTCCTCCGGGCTTCCTCCACCATGTACTGCTCGATGTTCGGATGCTTCTCGGCGATGTCCATCACCTTCTCATCGCCATCTTCCGCATCGACGGTCACCGGCGCATCCAGTGAGATTTCCATTCGCTGGTGGCGGTTGTCCCGCACCGAGTTCAGCGCCAAATTTGTTGCGATCCGGAAAAGCCACGTCGTGAATTTGGCGCTCGGCACATAGTCTTTTCGCGCGCGATACACTCTCAAAAACACTTCTTGCGCCAAGTCTTCGGCCTCTTCCCGCGCACGCACCATGCGGTAGAGAAAGTTGACAAGGGGTGTCCTGTAGCGCTGGAGGAGAAGTTCGAACGACTGCTCGTCGCCCGCCTTCACGTCCAGCATCAGTTGGACGTCCGACCTGGCCATAGCCGCCACATTCTATCGAACCCTAGCGGGCTCTTAAAGTTGCAAATGGGACACTGAGAGAAAGGCGAAAGTCAGGCGAAATCACACGTGGAATAAGTGCTGCATTATCAATACCGTGACGACGCCCACAAACACCAGCGCCGCCATTCTCCAATTCGGTTCCCGGTTCACTTCCGGCAATAAATCCGTCGCCGCGACATAAACCGTTACCCCGCCAGAAAGCGGCAGCGCGTATTTGAGTTGGCTCTGCAGCACGCTCGTCAGCAAAACACCCAGCAGCGTCGCTGCCCCTAACAACCCGGCTGCAAGAATTGCGTTGCGCCGTCCCTGGCCGCTCGCAAGCACCACCGACGCCACCGTGAACCCCTCCGGAAGTTTATGCAGAAACACGGCCACAAAAATCATCGCCCCGAGCCACACCGAAACGAGAAATCCCGCCGCAATCGCCACGCCATCGAAAAAAGTGTGAATCGTCAATCCCAGCAAAATGGTCGTTCGAGCGTGATGATGGCTCATCTCCTCGTGATGGGTCTCTTCCCCGAAATGAAAGTGAGGCGCCAGCGTGTGCTCAAAAAGATGCACGAGGAAATACCCGATCAGCACAAACACCAGTGCCTGCTCGCCTGCCAAATGAATGGATTCGGGAATCACATCGACAAACGCCACGGCCAGCATGTAGCCAGCCCCCAGCGCCAAGAAATATTGCAAATACTTCCGCGGCCAGTCCCTCTGCACAACAAAATACCCGCCAATCAAATTCCCCGCCGCCGCGACCAGCCCCAGCCCCGCCGCCAGTCCCGTCCGAAATGCCAAGTCATGTGCCATAAATCGCAAGAGCGGCAGCAGAGAGCTGCCGCACCCCATGATCAACCCGAGCGAAGCCCCATTTCTCCCTGTCCTCTGTGCTCTGGGCGATCCCTGTGTAAATTCTTTTTCCGGATCCTTGTTCCCTACTTCGTTCCTTCTTTGTGTCCGCTTCTCATCCCGAATGCCGAAACAAAATCACATCCCCTTCTTGCACAATATATTCCTTCCCCTCGAGCCTCACCTGCGCCTTTTCACGCGCCGCCGCTATACTGCCCGCCGCCAGCAAGTCGCTCCACTTCACGACTTCCGCCCGAATAAATCCCCGCTCGATATCGCTGTGAATCGCGCCCGCAGCCTTTTGCGCCGTCGACCCCTTGCGAATCGTCCAAGCCCGCACTTCTGGCTCCCCGGCCGTAAAGAACTGGATCAATCCCATCAAGTCATACGTCGCGCGAATCAACCGATTCAACCCCGGCTCCTTCAATCCATACGAAGCCAGAAGTTCCGCCGCCTCTTTCTCATCCATCTCCGCGAGCTCCGCTTCGAGCCGCCCGCAAATCGCGATCACCGCCGAATTCGGCCTGCCTTCTAAAGCGCTCAACTTGTGCCGCTCCACCGCCGTATCCAGCTTGTCCGCTTCGTTATCGCCCAAGTTCAGTACGTACAAGACCGGCCGCGCCGACAAAAACAAAAATCCCCCAATCGGCTTGCGCTCCTCGGCCGTCAACTCCAACTCCCGCAGGGGCTTCTCCGACTCCAAATGCGCCTTGCACTTATCCAAAACCGCCTTCTCGGCCAACAAAAGAGGATCGCTCTTCTTCTTCAGATCTTTCTCCAGGCGCTCCAACCTCCGCAAAATCTGATCGTGGTCGGAAAGAATCAACTCCAGTTCGAGGTTGGTGGCATCGCGCAGGGGATCAATGCTCCCCTCCGAATGCGGCACCGACGGATCATCAAAAACGCGAATGACGTGCGCAATCGTGTCCACCTCGCGCAAAGGAGCCAGCGCGTCGCGGTTTTTCTCCTTCTGCATCCCACCCAAATCGACATACTGCACCGTCGCATATGTGATCTTCTTCGGGTTATACAGCTTCGCCAACTCCAGCAGGCGCGGCTCCGGCACCTTCGCCACGCCAACATGCGTCGCCGACCCGCCGCCCTTCCCCTCGACATTCGCCTTTGTCAAAATCCGAAACAACGTCGTCTTCCCAACCTGTGGTAGTCCAATAATCCCTGTCTGCAAGTCGATTCCCCTTCTCCCGCCGCGCCATTTCTCTCAACTCAAACCCCTCATCCTAGCACGCTGACGCACCGAATTCATGGCAGCGAGCTCGCGGGCTAATCTTCTGCGGATGGAAGATTCCATTTATCCGGAATTACCTCCGCCGTAGGGAGGTTCGGCAGACAGGAGATTGCTGCTTGCTTTCTTTTCCGCAGCCAAACATGCGCCACTTGCAAACTTTTATGGCCGAAGAACAGAAGAGAGGCATCGACCTCAAGAATTCCAGGTAAATCCGATGATGTCTCTGTGGCTTATGGGAGCCCGGAACTTCACCAGCTCGTATCGGTCCCCCAGCGGCGAAAGCTGTTCTCCCTTCTATCGAGCGTAAGCATCCGGAATCCAGGGATAATCTCCACGGTCATCTTTAAGCTTGCTCCGATTCTGCCGTTTCCTTGAAACCTTAGTCTTTTAGGAGGCGTATCATCGCGTATGTTCTCTTCAGCCCGCTGATGAACCTAACTCTTCTCGATCTCTCCGCCTACATCGGCCTCGCGGCCGTCGGCGTTATCACCATCAACATGCTCCTTGGCGTGATGATGGCCTTCCGCTACAGCCCCGTGCGCAATTGGCCGCATCGCCGATTCAACTATTTCCGTCTCCACAACTGGACCGGTTACATCGCCCTGGCCGTCACGCTTCTCCACCCTCTCCCGTTGCTCCTCAACAAATCACCCAAGTTTCGCGCCCTTGACATCGTCTATCCCGTCCACTCCCCGCAACAACCGCTCGAAAATAGCATCGGCGCCATCGCGCTCTACATCGTCGCGATAATGGTCATGACCTCCTATTTCCGTATTCAGCTAGGCCGCCGCACCTGGAAAGCGTTCCACTTCACCGTCTATCTGGGCGCCGTCGCCCTCTTCTGGCATTCCCTCTTCACCGACCCGGACCTAAAAGGCGCCCCCATCGACTGGCTTGACGGCGGCAAGGTTTTCGTCGAGTCCTGCGCCGCCATCATCCTGGTAACCATCATCCTCCGCGCCCGCCGCTCCCGGAAGAAAGCCCTTGCTGTGAAGGCGTAGCGTCAAATCCTCAAGGTTACCAAGGACAGGAACGTTACCTGCAGGTCCCGAACAAACTCTGAAAGTGCGAGCCCACGAGCGAGCAAATCGTATCGGCCTTTCGCGGGACCATTCCACAGCCATAATTCACTCTCCTAGAGAGCGGGATGGCCAGCTTCAATCTGGGCCGTATAATATTTTTAGGGGAAGTGAATCGAATCCCGTCTGTCACACACACCAAAAAACGGAAACTCGGGCTGGGCCCTCTAGGGTAGTTGAACCTCACATCTGTTTGGTCCTCACTCGCGGTCTTGCTAATCTATCCTTTCGTTTCCAGAATGGAGCAATTGTGACCACCGCCCTTCCCACCCCGTCCTTCGACCTTGCGGAAGCAATCAAGCACCTCGCCGCACGCGACGAAAAACTGCAGGTGCTGATCACTGAAACCGAAGCCTTCCAAATGGACAAGGACCACCTGCAAAGCCCCTATGAAGCGCTGCTTGAAGCTATCGCCTACCAATCCATCTCCGGCAAAGCCGCCGCCACAATCTTCGGCCGCATCAAAGCCCTCAGCTCCACCGGGCGCGCCCCGAGCCCGCAAGAAATGCTCAAGCTCCGCAAACAAGCGCTCCGCAAAGCTGGCCTCTCCGGCGCAAAGGTCTTCGCGATGAAAGACCTCGCCAAAAAAACAATCGAAGGCGTCGTTCCCACCCTCGAAGACGCGCAAAAACTTTCCGACGAAGAACTCGTCAAACGCCTGACTTCTGTCCGCGGCATCGGAGCCTGGACCGTTGAAATGTTCTTGATTTTCCGTCTAGGCCGCCCCGACGTTCTTCCCATCCACGACCTCGGCGTACAAAAAGGCTGGTCCATCACCTACGGCAAAAAGCATAAACCCAAACCTAAAGAGCTTTTTGCCTTCGGCGAACGCTGGCGCCCCTACCGCACGGTGGCCAGCTGGTACATGTGGCGCGCCTGCCACCGCGCCGGCAACGCCGCCATGCGCAAGATCCGCCCCGCCAAAGTCCGCCGCAAGCCAAGCAGGCCGGCCAGAGCCAATCACCGCAAAGCGTAGGGGCCGGCTTCAGCCCGGCGGAATTTTCCCTCTTTCCTGATTCGCTTCGATCCGCGCAACCCGCAATTCCCGTCCATCTTTTCTATCCAACACCGTCAGGCTGTTCCCGGACTTAACCAGCAAAATTCCCACGAAACTGACTTCGAAAATTCCTTCGTCCAATTCAATTCGAATGTTTGCGAATTTGCGGAAGGATTAAGGATCAACAAGACACACAGCACTACTAGAAAACAAGTTCAGCTCGGGCGACACAAGACGCGATCTCGCGTTGTAACTATCCCTGAGAGTGTCGCCTACGGACCGCCCCAGATTAACCAGCCGGTTCAGGAGCGGCCACTCTCCACATCTCCACGGCAACAACCAGAAACCAAATCGCTTGCCCAAAAACCAATATCGCGAATCCGTGCCGATCCGGCGTCAATAGTCCCGAGCAAATCGCCAACGCCGTCACCAGCCCCAGAACGACGCCATAAATGGCTACTCCCAATCCCAAGCTTCTGTAACGCAAAATCGCTACCGACCATGACGCGATCGCCAGCGACGCCCCCACCGCATACACGCGCGCAAACGCCTGATTCATCTGAAAACTGAAACTCGCTATCATCCGCCACGTCTCGCGAGTCTCGGGCGTTGCCGCCACGATCAGCCGCATCAACTTCGGCGCCACCAATCCATTGAGCGTCCCCGCGTTCATTACCGCCACGCTGGCAAAAGCGAACAGCACCAACCCCGCCCACGCCAGCCGATCTCCTCCGTCCAGTCGCCGTGACATTCCCCATGCCCCGAGAAATAGCACCGGAACAGTCAGCAGAGCCAGCGAATGCACGGCAATGTTTAATCGGATCAACTGCTCAAGCTGTTCCGGCGCGATCTTCCCTCCTGGATGGAAAATCATGGTTATAATCATGCCCGCTGATCCGGCAAGCAACGTTATTGCGACTCTGCGTTCGTCAGTCATGGGTCAGACAGTAAGGATGGTTCGCCGAACCGTCAAGGTTGATTCGCAGCATACGCCGAGATACCGAACAAAGAGCCGTCGAATGTCCAGAAATTCGTTGCCGCCATCGCCAAAGCCCGCTCACCAAACCGCGCAGGAACTTTCGAGCCGCCCCGCTGCAAAGAAAAAAATCCATCCTTCAGCTGCCAAGAAGCCCCATAAAATCGACCGCCGCGTCCGCGCCACACGCGATGGCCTAGGCGATGCCCTCATCGCCCTCATGCACGAAAAGCCATTCGAATCCATCACTGTCCAGCACGTCCTCGATCGCGCCAAGGTCAGCCGTTCCACCTTCTACTCCCACTACCGCGACAAAAACGATCTCTTCCTCAGCGACGTCGAAGATTTCTTCGAAATGATGTCCACCACCCTGATCCGCAGAGGCGATACCTCGAGCCGCGTCGCCCCCGTCCAGGAGTTCTTCTCCCACGTCGCCGACATGCGCCAGTTCATTTCCTCCATGACCGGTTCCGAGAAAGTTCGCGACGTGATGGAACTCGGCCAGGGCCATTTCGCCCGCGCCATCGACCAGCGGCTCGCCTCGCTCCCGGCAACGCGCAACCTCGGCGCAACTCGCCGATCCGCCCTAGCCCACGCCAGCGCCGGCTCCCTTTTTTCCCTGCTAGACTGGTGGCTCCATCATGGCGGCTCTTCGACTCCCGTCCAGATGGACGCCCTTTTTCACCAATTGCTCTGGTCCGGCATAACTACCCCAGCCGCCCGGACGCCACTGAAACCAAATACCCGAGAGCTCCCGTGATTGCCGACTCCCGATCCATTCCATCCCTGGCGCTGGCTGTTGGCCCCGAATTCCGGCCGTTCAACAGGTTTCGCTGGACGTCAGGGCCGGTGCATCTTTTCTCCAGGCAATGCTTCGTCGCGGGTTCACACTCGGTCCCAACCAGAAGACCTATCAGGCAACCTCCTAGAGAGGGAGGAATCCTGGCAACTGGAAACTTTTCATGGATTTACTTCAGGGTTTTCTGGATACCTTGGGGTTGGGAGTATGGCGGAAACGGATTCTAGCGAGAGAATCCCGGTTGAGCAACCAACTCCCTTAACATCAGATACATAGCGGCAATTCCGGCCAGCAGAACGCCGCTTTCGAGCGAAACCGAAATCCGGTGCAGCCGGCTGAATTCGGCAAGCAGCGGGCTGTCGACCGAGGTCGCCTGAATCGAGCCCATCTGAACCCTCAAAACGGCCATCCTTGCGCTCACCGTGTACTGCGAGATTGCCGTCAACGCAACCATCACCATCACGCAGAGAGCCGCTGGCGCCACAAGGCTGGCCAGGCTCCGAGTCCGCACCAGCCTCACAAACAGGAGCACCATGCCCAAAGCAATGCCGCCGAGGTGCATGCGCGTCAACAGAAAACCCACGACGGCTCCAGCCTGGTCGCGATTCGGCGCCAGCACTCGAAACGCACCGGGCGCCACCACAAAACTCAAGAACACATCGCTGCCAAGCCACAAGCTCAGCGCCAGGATTTCCACTGTGCGAAAAAGGGAGGTCACAGCGAGATTATACGCCGTCAGCGTAATTTCCGAAGGATGTGCTCCTAATCGGCAAGCGCCGCTCAGCTTCAGCGCACGCGACTCGCGTGGGTCGACGCGTTCCTCACCATGTAAATGGGCGTAACGATGATGGAAAACAATTCAGCGGGGTTCTCGCGCCCCAACGGGCTTTTCCACTCCCTTTTACCGATTGATGCAACCACCGATTGAGCACACGATTCGCTACTTTTTGATTCACTGGAGGGATTGGTGCCAGAATGAGAAGGTTATGGTGGGCGACAAAGGACTTGAACCTTTGACCTCTCCCGTGTGAGGGGAGCGCTCTAACCAACTGAGCTAGTCGCCCGGCCAGTACAGCCACAACGCTCTAACACGTCATCTACCTATTTGTAGCAGGAAGGACCCAGGTTTTCAACCGATGTCCACGGCCACTTCACAGATCGTCTCGCAGCTGCAGCGCTCGATCTCTCGCGCCATTTACGGTAAGGAAGAAGCTATTCAACTCGCGCTGATCACGCTGCTCGCGCGCGGCCATCTGCTAATCGAAGACGTTCCCGGTGTCGGCAAAACGACTCTCGCGCAGGCGCTCGCTAAATCCTTTCATTGCACGTTCCAGCGCATCCAGTTCACTTCGGACCTCCTGCCGAGCGACGTTCTCGGCGTCAGTGTCTACAATCCGGAATCACGCGAGTTCGAGTTTCGCTCCGGCCCAATTTTCGCCAATGTGGTGCTCGCTGATGAAATCAACCGCACCACGCCGCGCACGCAGTCGGCTCTTCTTGAAGCAATGAACGAAGCTCAAGTCACCGTGGACGGCAAAACCCTCCAGTTGCCTCACCCGTTCCTGGTCATCGCCACGCAAAATCCCGTCGAGCATCATGGCACATATCCTCTGCCCGAGTCACAGCTGGACCGCTTCTTGATGCGCATCAAAATGGGCTATCCCTCACACGAGACCGAGCGCGAGATTCTGCGCAAACACATCCATGATGACGCGCTCGCAGCCCTCGAGCCGGTCGCTGACGTCAGCGATGTTCTGGAAATGCAGGAATCCGTCGCTCGGGTGAAAGTGGACGCCAGCTTGCACGACTACGCCCTGGAGATCGTCAATCGCACGCGCAAAACCGAACAGCTCGCTCTTGGCGTCAGTCCTCGCGGCACGCTCATGTTGCAGCGCGCGGCACAAGCACGCGCCTTTCTCGATGGTCGCGATTACTGTTTGCCGGACGACTTTAAACAGCTTGCTGTCGCCGTGTTTTCCCATCGCGTGGTAGCCAGCTCGCGCCACGCCTCGCTCCAGAAAAAATCGGAGACGACCGAATCTGTCCTCCGGGAGATCGTCGACTCCGTTCGCGTACCTCTGTGAGTCTATCCTCGACAATCGCGCAGCTCTGGGCCAAAGCCGATCGCTCCGCTGTGCGCGCCTTCTTTCTTTCGGTCTCAGCTCTGGGCTTTGCGTTGCTCCTCGCGCTTTATTCAGGCACGGCCGCGGAGTTGGGCCATCTGGCCCTCGCTATTGCCTCCGCGCTCGGCGCTCTGCTGGTTGCCGCGTGGGTGGCCGTTACGCTCGTCCCGGTTCTCGCGAAACGTACCCCTCTTCGTTGGATCGGCTACAAAATGGAGTACCGAGTCACCCGCGAAGGCTGGATCTACATTCTGGGAATCTTTTTGGTAGCCGTGGCCGCGCTCAACACCGGCAACAATCTGCTCTTCCTGATTCTCGCCAGCTTGATTGCCATCATCCTGATGTCCGGGGTGCTTTCTTCCATCACGCTTTCCGGTGTCGAGATGCGCTTAGAGCTGCCCGATCACATTTTCGCGGGGCAGCCGGTGCGCTCGATGGTCGAAGTGCACAACGAAAAGCTGACGCTGCCGTCGTTCTCTCTGCGCGTCGAAGCTGTCCGCAGGAGAAATGCCGTAAACTCCGCCATGCTCGAAACGCCGGTCTATTTCCCCTACATTCCGAAACATGACGTCGTGCAACAGCACGTGCCCATGACCTTTCCGCGCCGCGGCGTCTATTCGCAGGAAGCGTTTCGCATCGTCACCAGATTTCCATTTGGTTTCCTGCAGAAAGCGCGGCGCATCGATTTAAAGTCGGAGGCGCTGGTCTACCCTTCGGTCGAGCCCACACGAGACTTCTTTGAAGTTCTCCCGGGCATGCAAGGCGCGCTCGAAAGCCTGGCCAAAGGCCGCGGCCAGGATTTGTACGCTCTGCGCGACTACCAACCGCGTGACAGTTCACGCCACGTGCATTGGAAAGCCTCTGCACGCTTGGGTTCCCTGATGGTGCGCGAGTTCACACGCGAGGAGGATTGCCGGGTTATTCTTGTGCTCGATCCGCATGCTTCCGCCGGGCTGGCTGAAAAGGAAGCGGACGCCCGCTTCGAGCGCGCCGTCACGATGTGCGCCGCTCTAGCCTGGCATTTCTATGAAAGCAATGCGGTCCTGCAATTTCGCACCGCGGGCTTTGAAACTCCGCTGGTCGAAGCCGACGAGGTCATTTTCGATATCCTGCGTTATCTCGCCACCGCGAAAGCCTCTCCGCCGGATCCCGGGCGCGCGCTGCTTTCCGAACTGGCCACCGCACCCGAGATCTTTCGCGTGATTGTCACGAGCGAATCGCGCGGTTCCATCCCTTCCAGTATTTGGAACCAGTCCTGGGTCATCTTTCTCGAAGATTTGGCCCCCTGAATCGCGCGCGTCAGGCTTGAACTTTTATTCGTAGCGCAAGGCCACGATTGGATCGACCCGCATCGCGCGGCGCGCGGGAATGTAACAAGCCGCGAATGACACGATGGCGACCACGACGCCCACCGCCGCAAACGTGAGCGGATCATGCGCGGTGATTCCAAAGAGCAGGCTGGCCATCAAACGGGTGAGTACAAAGCCTCCCGCCATTCCAACGGCAGTGCCGAGAATGGCCAGCTTCATGCCTTCTCCAACCGCCATCCGCAACACGCGCCAGCTCTGAGCGCCCAGCGCAATGCGCACACCAATCTCTCGAGTACGCTGGCTGATGGAATAGGAAAGCACGCCGTACACTCCCACCGCCGCCAGGAAAATGGCTAGCACTGCGAAGAGCGCCACCAGCGCCAGGTTGAAGCGCTGTGGCGCCAGAGATTTATCAATCGCCGCGTTCATGGTTTTCAGATCATCAAGCGCAATTTGCGAATCAATCGAGGCCACCGACGCGCGTATCGAGGTGAATACGAGCGCTGGGTCCAGGCTGGTTCGCACCGCCAGGTGAAGCGTGCGCAGCTCGTCAAAGTCCTGGCTTTCGAGCGTGGCGTTTTGTTCCTGCAAATACGGCGTGTACGCGTGCGGACCGGGGGGCGCTTGCAGCGAGTCGTCCTTCACGTCACCAGCAACGCCAATGACCGTGCGCCAAAAGTTGCCGCCGTATCTGATGCGCTTGCCAAGAGGATCTTGGCCTGGCCAGTACGTTCTGGCGGCCGTTTCGCTCACGATGACTACGTTCGGAGCTCCCACGATCTCAGCCGGAGTGAAATCGCGGCCCCGTTTGAGCGTGATGCCCATGGCGCCAAAATAATCGCCCATGATCCAGCTCTGCGAGATATTGGGCAGGTTATTACTGGAGCTTTCGTCGCCCTCGACCGTGACAGCATCGCGTTCTTCCACGTCCAGTGGCAAATCGGTGGAGAAGCCCGCAGCGCGGACGCCCGGCAGGCTTTCCGAGCGGGCCAGCAATTCTTTCCAGAAACCGCGGATGGAGTCGGCTTTGGAATATGCGCGAAGCGGCAAGGCAATCGTTGCGGTCACCACGCGCTGTGGCTGGAAGCCGGGATCCGTCTTGAGCAGCATGGTGAAGCTGCGCGTCAAGAGACCCGCGCCGATGAGCAACATCACAGCCAGCGCCGTTTGCGAAACGATCAGCAGGCTCTGCAGTTTGCGTCGGCCGCGCGATGGGCCTCCGCCCCGGACGCCTTCCTTCAGCGACTTGAGCGGATCGATGCGCGTGGCTTCGATGGCCGGCGTGATGCCGATAAGAATGGCCGTCGCCAGAGACAGCGCCATCGCAAACAAAAATACCCGCCAATCAATCCGGACTTCCTGCAATCGGGGCAGGCCAGCAGGCGCGAGGGATAGAATAAGCTCCATGCCCCAACCCCCAATCAGTAGGGCAGCGAGGCCTGAAAGCAGGCCCAGCACCGTGCTTTCCGTGATCATCTGTCGCGCAAGCCGCCAACGGTCCGCGCCCATGGCCGCGCGCACGGCAATTTCCTTCTGCCGGGCGGTCGAACGCGCGAGCAATAAATTCGCGACGTTGGCGCAGGCAATCAGCAGCACAAAGCCGACGGCCACGAGAAGAAGCAGTAAGGGAAGCCGAACGTCGCCGGTCACTACCTGCCGGTATGGCGTTACGACTGCTCCAAGGTGTGTTTGCTTTAATAACGCGAGCATCCCCGCGGGATAAAGTGCTTCCACCTCGGCAATCGTGCGGGTGGCGTCGCCCCGAGCCTGGCTGAGGGTTACTCCGGACTTAAGCCTGGCCACGACGCTGTGATTGTACATATTGCCCCAGCCTTGTCTCTCTTCGGCTGTAAACGACATCGGCACCCACAAATCGGCCGGGGTGTTGCTCCAGGCTCCGCCTCGAAGCGGAAATTCGAAGGTATCCGGCATCACGCCGATGACGGTATATGGCTCGCGGTTCAGCTGGATCGCCCGGCCAAGGATGGTCGGATCCCCGCCATACGTTTGCTTCCACAGGCCGTAACTCAGGACTACGACCGCATGGCCGGAGTCGTCTTCTTCCTGGGTAAAGGTGCGGCCCAGAATCGGAGAAACCCCCAGAAGGGGAAAGACGGATGCAGACGCGCGGGCTCCCGTGATGCGCTCGGGCGTTCCTGTCCCGGACAAATCGAAATGCTTGTTGCCGTAAACTCCCATTTGCTCGAAGGTTTGCTGCCGTTCGCGAAAGGCGTTGTAGTCCGTCGCATTCATGGGAATGCTCGTACTGAATCCGGGAAGCTTTTCGAGGATATAAACGATGCGGTCAGAATTTGGAAAAGGCAGCGGCCTCAGGAGCACACTGTTTACGACGGAAAAAATGGCCGTATTAGCCCCAATTCCGAGCGCAAGAGTCGCCACCGCAATCAGAGTCACAGTCCAGGATTTGAACAGAACCCGGACCGCGTAAGCCAAATCCTGTCTGAAACCGTCCATGGTCCCTCCAAAAAGCAAACGCAAGCGGACGTCCTATTCCCACAGCAGATTATCAGCAATGGGACGCCCACGGAGAATCAAGCAACTGGTTCATTTTCAGTTGTTTAAACCACCAATAAGGCAATGCGGAGGGCATCGCCGTTCGATTTTGGGATTGACTGTCCGCCGCCGGACATCCCCAAGAGAACGGCTGGCAGTGTTGCCTGCCGAGCGCGTGTCGGAGTTTCTGTGGGAGAATCCTGCCTGCGATGCTGACCACTGCCGAGATCAAAACTCTCCGCAAACTGCTGCTGGCCTGGTTTAGGCAGTTCCAACGGGATTTGCCGTGGCGGCGCACAAAAGATCCGTACGCTGTCTGGATTTCCGAGATCATGCTGCAGCAGACGCGCGTCGCTGCAGTGATTCCCTACTATGAACGGTTTCTCTCGCGCTTTCCCAATGGCCGCGCTCTCGCAGAGGCGCCGCAGGAAGAAGTCCTGAGGCTGTGGTCCGGCCTCGGGTATTACAGCCGCGCGAGAAATCTGCAAAAGGCCGCGCAACAGATCCTTGCTCAACACGGCGGACAATTTCCGCAGGCGAAGGACGATGTCATGGCCCTTGCGGGCATCGGCCCCTATACCGGTGCTGCCATTCTCAGCATAGCTTTTGGCGCAAAACACGCGGCCCTTGATGGCAACGTCGCGCGGGTGCTTGCGCGGCTCGGCGCCGTACGCGGGGATCTCCGCGAATCGCTCCGCTGGCAATTGCTTCAGAGGTCGGCGGTAGAGCTTCTGGATCCGAAATCACCTGGGGATTGGAATCAGGCCATGATGGAACTAGGCGCCATGGTCTGCACGCCGCGCACGCCACAATGTTTGCTCTGCCCCGTGGCAAAATTCTGCCGAGCGCGTCAATCGGGCGAACCCGAGGCTTTTCCCGAAAAACGCAAAAAACGAGATGCCGTGCAGATCGTTCTCGCCGCTGCAGTATTTTCAACTCCGCGCGGGCAAACTCTTCTCATGCCTCCGCCTGGAAACAAAAAGGTGAACAAGCCTGCGGCCGACGACATCGACACGCTCGTCTCGCGCCTGTGGCATTTTCCGACAATCTCCGTTCGCAACGATGTGTCGGCGGAATTGAGAGATTATCTTCTGGACTCATTGCCAGCCGGCAACGGCAAGCTTCACTTGGAGCCGCTCCCTCGTATCCGCCATGCGGTGACCTATCGCAATATCACGGTTCTTCCCTTCCGCATCCCTGCTGCAAAAATCCCACGCATCCCGGGCGCGCGGAGCATTCCATTGAGAGATTTCTCAGCGCTGCCTGTCTCGAACCTCACGCGCAAAATCGCGCGCGCAGCCCTTTTGCAATCAACGGAGCCAGCCGCGAAGTTAGCGTTGAAGCCTTAAACGTTATCGTTTCGCGCTGTGTTCTCCGCCGAGGGTCGGCATAGTGCTAGGATGAAAAAGGTCCCCTATGGCCGCTTCCGTATCCGTAGCGAGTGTCCCCGCGCTCCCCGCAGAGCGTTTCTTTCGTACTTCTCTTTTCTTGCTCATGACGACCGCCGTCGCCACTCTGGTCAGCACGGGAAAACTCGATCTGATCACGATGATTGTCGCGCCTTCGGCCGTCCTCTACAAAGGGGTCCGTTGGTGGAGGCGCGGTCCCGCGGAAATTCCGCAGCGCGTCGCCACTCGGCTGGTTGTCGCCTACTTGCTCGTTTTCCCGCTCGACGTGATCGTCCTCTCGCGCTCCTTTGTGGCGGCTTCGTCCAATCCCGCGCTTTATGCCGCTCTTCTCGGCGCTATCCATTTTCTGCTGTTTGTGATGCTTATCCGGCTCTACAGCGCCAACACGGATCGCGACGCGCTTTTTCTGACGATGCTCTCTTTCGCGGCCATTCTCGCCTCCGCCGTTCTCACCATCGACACGACTTTCCTGGGTCTTTTCTTTCTTTTTCTCTTGTTTGGCGTGGCCACTTTCGTCGGCCTGGAAATGCGCCGCGGATCGAAGGGCGCTATCGCGCCGGAAGTCGATGCCCACCCCAAGCAGGAACGCCGCCTCGATCGCGCGCTCGTACTGGCCGCGCTCAGCGTAGCTCTGGGAGCGATGGTTATCGGCGGCGCGCTGTTCTTCTTCTTTCCGCGTTTCAGCGCCGGATATCTGGGCCGCACCAGTTTGCAGCCGACGCTGATGTCGGGCTTCAGTGACGATGTGGAGCTGGGGCAAATTGGCGAGATCAAGAAAAACTCGGCCGTCGTCATGCGCGTGCGCACTGGCAAGCCGGTGGGTTATCCAGCGCTGCGCTGGCGCGGCATCGCTCTCTCCACGTTCGATGGGAAGCGCTGGTCCTCGCCCGACCGCGACTCGGTCACCATCCCCGCGGGGATGAATGGCTGGATAAACCTCATGGAACGCGCGCCCGAGCCGGATCCGACGGCGACTCTCCTGCGCTACACCATTCTTCTCCAGCCGGTCGCGACCGACACGGTGTTCGCGCCCGCAAATGCTGTTTCCATTCGCGGAAATCTCTCCGGCGAGGGATCCAACCAGGAGTTGGGCGCGCGACGCAGTTACATTATCCGGGATGCGACCGGGTCCCTCTTCAATCCTTTCCATAATTTCACCACCCTGCGATACGAAGGTTTTTCCCAGCTTCCGGCGAGGAATGTGCCCAAATTGCGCGCGGCTTCGACGGACTATCCCGGAGAGATTCGCGACACTTATCTGCAGTTGCCGAAACTCGATCCGCGAATTCCGGAATTGGCGAAGCAGATTACGGCGCGCGCGCTGACTCCCTTTGACAAAACCATCACGCTGGAAAATTATTTGCGCTCGCACTACGCTTACAACCTAAATCTCACCGGGAGACCGGGCGATGATCCTCTCGCCCATTTTCTCTTTGAGACCCGTTCCGGCCATTGCGAATATTTTGCTTCCGCGATGGCCATTATGCTCCGCACTCTGGGCATTCCTACGCGGGAAGTAAACGGCTTTTTGCCGGGCGAGTACAATGATCTGGGCGAGGACTACATTGTGCGCGCCAGCGACGCGCACAGCTGGGTGGAAGTTTATTTTCCCGGCACCGGCTGGATGACCTTCGACCCAACGCCGCCGGGAGCGGAAGATGCCGGCGGTTTCTTCTCGCGCCTCGGTCAGTACATGGACTGGTTCGAGCTTTCCTGGAACGAGTGGGTCATCAACTACGATTTCATTCACCAGATTTTACTGGCGCAAACCATGCAGAGGAACACGCGTTCCTGGACGGAGGTCGCGCGCTCCTGGTTTGTGCACCAGCAGGCCAAAGGGCGGCGGTGGATGAGGTCCTGGAATAGCGGGCTACGCTTGCTGCTCCCTCTCGCTATCGCACTGTTCTTGCTGGCGCTGCGGTTCGATTTGGTCGTCGCCCTGGTGCGGCGGTTGTGGCTCTCCTGGCAGCTTCGTTCGCCGGAGCTGGCGCGCTCCAATCCGCAGCTTGCCTCGCGGCTTTACGGCGAACTTTTATATTTGCTTGCGCGGCGCGGCTTCCAGCGCCAGCCTACGCAAACGCCGCTTGAGTTTGCCGCGGCCATCTCGCAGCCGCGTGTCGCGCCGGCTCTGCAAGAATTTACACTGCACTACACGCAAGCTCGTTTTGGCGGCGCGCCTTGCAACACGATGCGGCTTCGCGCGCTCCTCGAGCAGATCCGCTCATCCTTCGCCTCGCGGTGAGCCTTACCTAGGCAGCGGACTTACGGCTTGCAGAAGGAAACACCCCGAC
The DNA here is from genome assembly GCA_013289955.1 of Acidobacteriota bacterium. Taxonomy (GTDB): domain Bacteria; phylum Acidobacteriota; class Terriglobia; order Acidiferrales; family UBA7541; genus Acidiferrum. Next base: position 77,091 of record JABCYZ010000004.1, on the reverse strand, counting down.
TGGATCTATTCTGGGAAGCTCATCCCCGTCGTGTGCGGCCTTTTCTATCTTCGTTTTTGGCATTTGGAATCCCTGAGGGCAGGATCGTCGAGAGCCGGCGTTGCCCGCCCGTTGGTCGAGATCGGTCGTGGGTCAGCTACGAGGCGCTAGGCATCCCCGCGTTGCATGGATACCATCTCAATGCCTTGAAATGCGCTTGAACACTGTGCTCAGGTGCGATTTTTTGCGGGTCCCGGGGTCACTGTGAGAATAGTTCAGCATCTTCCTCTGCGGATTACCGCAGTAACGTTTACTGCAATCGCCGTGGCGCTTGTTTCCTGGTCTTATCTGTCCAAATCCCGTACTGAGGACAAGGCTGAATTAGTCGCCGCAGATGCGGTTTATGAAGCTGTGGTTCGCGACATGGTTACGCCTGCTCATGGGAAAGCAAATATAAGCCGACTTGTTTTCGATGACCGCGTGCTCACGTACCAGACGACCGGAGCAGACAAAGACTCTTGCAAGGAAAGCGCTCGCAAGCTATTGCGAATGGAGAGCAGCACACCTCCTTATAATTCTCTCATCGACAAGATTTATCGCGCCCTTACTGGCAGCTGGTGGGACACTGACTCGTTACGAGCCGATACAATTCAGGATTTCCTTGACAAATCCTGTACGGATGGTCACCTCTCTACAACTTTCCATACCGACTTCCCCAGAAATTTCGTTGACCGCGATTCCTTCGGCTTCGACATGGTGCCTAATCAGAAAAACGCTCCAAAAGATTTTAGACAGGCATTTCCGCGAGCAAGCGGAATCATTTCCCTATCTCGCGTGGGATTTGACCCCACTCTTCACGAAGCAGTCGTTTCGTCGGTATTCGTCTGTGGCATGCTGTGTGGCGAAAGTCGGAGGCACATAGTAAGAAAAACGCGGGGTGAGTGGATGGTCGTTCAAAGCATGGTTGTGTGGATATCCTAAGCTTTTCTGGCTAGGTCCTGCTAACCGGAAACTGACCCGCTACCTGAGATCGAAGCAGTCCCGCCCAGTCCGTCGAGGCGTGTTACAATCAAAAATTGCGCAAAGGCGCCAATTTACTGCCTATGACTAAGGTCGGATTTGTAAGCCTGGGATGCCCGAAGAATCTTGTGGACAGCGAGGTCATGATGGGTATTCTTGCGCGCGAAGGGTATGAGCTGACGCCGCGCGCGGATGAAGCAGAGATCCTGGTTGTCAATACGTGCAGCTTCATAGAGTCGGCGCAAAAAGAGTCGGTGGATGCGATTCTGGAGATGGCCGAGCACAAGAAATTTGGGGCGGCTCGCAAGCTGATTGTCGCGGGATGCCTTGTCGAACGCTTTCGTGAGCAGATTCTTGAGCAGGTTCCGGAAGTCGATGCCGTGGTGGGAACCGGCGAAGTGGAACGCATTCTGGAAGCCGTCGATGGCGATTTGCGCGTGTTGCCTGCGGCGCCGCCAGCGTTTCTCTATCATGACTTGACGCCGCGCGTGATCACTACGCCTCGCCACGCCGCGTACATCAAGATCGCGGAAGGTTGCGATCACCCTTGTACGTTCTGCATCATTCCACAATTGCGCGGTGCATTTCGCAGCCGGCGCTTTGAATCCGTGGTGCGCGAAGCGGAAAATCTCGCCGCCTCTGGCGCGCGCGAAATCACCTTGATCGGCCAGGACACGACCTCTTACGGCGAAGACCTCGGCCTTCGCGATGGCCTCGCTCAATTGCTTGAGCGGCTTGCACAAGTCGAGGATTTGCTCTGGGTGCGTTTCCTTTATGCGTATCCGAATCGCGTTACGCAAAAATTGCTGGATACGCTCGCGGCGCATCCCCGACTCGCCAAGTATATGGACATGCCGCTGCAACATGCCAGCCGCAATGTTTTGGCGCGCATGAAGCGCGGCTCGCACGGCGACGCCTTCTTGAAACTTCTCGAGCGCATTCGCGCGACGATTCCCGGCGTTTCGCTGCGTACATCGTTCATTGCAGGCTTTCCGGGCGAAACAGAGAAGGACTTCGAGGAACTCTGCGATTTTGTGCGCGCAGCGAATCTCGATTGGATGGGCGTGTTTGAGTACTCCGATGTGGACAACGCGAACAGTTACGGGCTCGACGCGAAAGTCGATGCGGATACGATTACCGATCGGCGCAACCGCCTGATGGCGATCCAAAAGAAGGTCTCGCGCGAGAAATTGCGCGTGTGGAAAGGCCGCACGGCCACGGCGCTCGTCGAAGGCCCTTCAAAGGACAATCCGCTGGTGTGGGAAGCGCGCCTTGAAAGTATGGCACCGGATATCGACGGCAAGCTTTATCTGACCGACATTGAGTTGCCCGGCGGCGAAACGGCCGAGACCGGCGAGGTTGCACGCGTTGAAATCATCAAGGCCGACACTTATGACTTGATCGGCCGTGTCGTCGAGATTCTGCCTCGGCGGCGGCCCATGGCTCGCGGAATCAACGACGCGTCGTCGGTGCCGCGCGTGCCGCCTGCCGAGAAACTACATCGGATTACTACTGGCGCTCCGCTTCGCGTCCTCGGCTGAGCTATACTCACTCTTCAAGAAACTCTGCTCTGTGAACCGTGCGTCCTCTGTGTAAAATCCTTTTTACACACTGATCACAGAAATCACATAGTTCACAGAGAAGAAAAAATACCGGCATCGTGATTTGGCGAGAGGCGAACCGCGAGCCGTCGGGAGCTATTCCGATGAAACATCGCTGCCCTATTTGCAAAACGCCGACTGATTCAGAAAGCAACGGGGACTTTCCCTTCTGCAGCGGACGCTGCCGGGACCGCGATCTGGGGAACTGGGCGACCGAGAAGTACGTCGTGTCCGAACCGGTGTTCGATATGAGCGAACTCGAGGCCGGCAAGAATCCGGACGAACAGGAAGCTGTCGACGAAGACGAGGATTTCAGGGGGTACCGCAAGCCCGATGACACCATCCACTGAAGTTCCTAGAAGCGTGACAGCTCCGGGAAAAAAGCCGCGGCTGGCGCTGGCCATTGCGACCGCGTTCGGCGTCGGTTATCTGCCCAAAGCGCCGGGCACCTTCGGTTCGCTTGTGGGAGTGCTGACCGCTGTGCTGTCGGCAGTCTTTTTTTTGCGGCCGACTTCGATTCGCGGGCTGTTTTCTCTGCACCCCCTTACGGACGCGGTATTTTCTGACGACCATTTCCTTGTTCCTGGCAGTGACATTCACAACTCGACTCTCGCTCTGCCGCTGGTCTGCGCGCTCGGCCTCCTCGTGATCCTCGGTGCGATTGGCGTGTGGAGTGCTTCCCGGGCGGCGGAGTTCTCGGGGATCAAGGATCCGCAGTTCGTGGTGATTGACGAAGTCGCAGGGCAGCATTTCGCGCTCTTGCTGCCTTTGATTCCGATTGCGCTGCCGCACTTGACGGAACACCTGGACCTTTCCACATACGCCATTTTCTTCACGCTGAGCCTCGTCAATTGGAAATATCTGCTGCTGGGGTTCCTGCTCTTTCGCTTGTTCGATATTTGGAAGCCTTTTCCGGTGCGCCAACTCGAAAGACTTCCGCACGGCTGGGGCATTATGGCGGATGACTGGATGGCGGGCATTTACGCTGCTATCCTGTTGCGAGTGGCGCTACACTTTGGGTTGCTTGGCTGGGTATGAAATTCGGCTTTGGGTCTTCGGCAGAGAAGAACGGCATTCCACGCATTGACCGAGTCGCGCCTGCCGCTGCCATTCCCGGCGGCGAGATTGTACTTCACGGTAGCGGATTTGCTTCGCGCGCACACCCGCTGCCGGTGGTGCGTTTTGGCGAAGTGGAAGCCGGGCTGGCGCTCGCCAGCGAAAATCGGCTGATTGCGCGGGTTCCGGAAGGCGCGAGTGGCGGCGTGGTCCGCGTGTTCAGCGCAGCAAACGAAAGCCAGCCGCATCCTGTCTCTATCGGCGTGCAAATCGCGGACAATTTGCATCCCATCGCAAATCCGGCCGTCGATTCCTATGGCAACACCTACGTTACGTTTTCCGGCAACCGCGGGCAGCGCGTTCCTGTTTCGCTTTATAAAATTACGGCGAATTACAGCGTGAAGCCTTTCGTCACTTCGCTGGTGAATCCCAGCGGCCTGGCGCTGGATCGCGCTGGAAACCTCTTCGTGTCTTGCCGGAACGACGGAACCATTCACCGAATTACGCCGGAAGGCCGCGCCGAGCAGTGGATGGAAGGAATGGGCGTTGCGACCGGCATCGCGTTTGACCGCGCCGAGAACCTTTATGTGGGGGACCGCAGCGGAACGATTTTCAAGATTAGCCCAAGCCGCGAAGTTTTTGTTTTTGCGACCATCGAACCGTCGCTCGCTGCGTATCATCTCGCCTTTCACCCGAACGGCGATTTGTATGTCACCGGGCCGACGACCTCCAGCTACGACCGCGTCTACCGCATCACGCAGGGCGGCGAGGTCAGCACATTTTTTCGCGGCCTCGGACGTCCGCAGGGTCTGGCCTTCGACCGCGACAGCAATCTCTACGTCGCGGCGTCGTATGGCGGGCGTCGCGGCATCATTCGTATCACGCCGCAGGCGCACGCCGACGTTGTGCTCAGCGGCTCCGGCCTCGTCGGCATGGCGCTGCAATCCTCGGGTCGCGCCATTCTAGCCACCACCGGAGCGCTCTTCACACTCGACTGGGATGTTTGCGGTTTATCACTTCTCGGTTAGTGCTCCTGCAAAACCGCAGCGGCCCGCTCCGTTGCCAAATCAAACTTTGATTGGCCATGCGCAGACTTCCTCAGCAGCTGATACTATTTCCGTGGTGCATTCCAGGGAAGACAATCGAATGATTGGGCTTGAGCTGGCGTTTCAGATCCACTTGCACTGTCTTTAGCTCCTCAGGTACAAACGTTAAAGATGAAAGCCGAGATCATCGCAGTGGGTTCGGAGCTGCTCACGCCGGACCGGCTTGATACCAATTCGCTCTTCCTGACGGAGGAGCTCAACAAGATTGGCATCGAGGTCCTGCGGAAGACGGTTGTGGGCGACAACCGAGATCTACTGAGCGAAGCGTTTCGCGACGCGCTGAATCGTGTACCGCTGATCATTTCCTCGGGCGGACTCGGCCCCACCGAAGACGATTTGACGCGCGAGACCGTCGCTGACCTTCTCCATCGCAGTTTGCGCCGCAACGACAACATTCTTCGTTACATCGAGGGCCGTTTCCGTGCGCTGAATCGCGAAATGCCAGAGGTCAACGTGCGCCAAGCAATGGTGCCCGAGGGCGCGGAAATCCTGGAGAATCCGCGCGGCACTGCGCCCGGGCTGTGGCTGGAAGACGGCGGACACTTCATCGTGCTGCTCCCCGGCCCGCCGCGTGAACTGAAGCCGCTGTTCCGCGAACAAGTTCTACCGCGGCTGGAGCGCCTCGCTTCGAGCACGCGCATGTTCCACCGCGAGATTCGCGTCACGGGACTGGGCGAATCGCACGTCGAGCAGCGCATCATGGGCATCTACAAGCGCTTTCCCGAGGTGAACACCACTGTCCTCGCGGCGCCTGGCGAGACGCAGGTCCATCTGCGCATCTGGACGGACGACGTGGAACATGCGAAGAAAACTCTGGACGAAATAGTAAGCGGCTTCGAGATCGCTCTTACGGATCGCATCTTCAGCCAGGATGGCTCGCCGCTCGAGGAAGTGATCGCGGCTGAGTTAACCATGCACAATGCCACGATTTCCGCGGCGGAAAGCTGCACAGGCGGCCTTTTGGCGCAACGCCTGACGAGCATCGCGGGCAGCTCTTTGTATTTTCTCGGCGGAGTGGTTTGCTACAGCAACGAGTTGAAGACGGCATGGGCGGGTGTGCCTGCGGAACTCATTCAGGCCAAGGGCGCGGTCAGCGCAGAAGTCGCGGTGGCCCTTGCGGAAGGAATTCGCCGCCGCGTGGGCAGCACGTTTGGAGTCGGCATCACGGGGATTGCGGGTCCCGGGGGCGGCACGGAAGAAAAGCCGGTAGGAACGGTGCATATCGCGCTCGCCCATGCTGGCGGCGTCAAAGAGCGCGGCGTGCGCTTCCCCGGCGACCGCGAATCGATTCGCTTTCAGGCTTCGCAAGCCGCACTCGACATGGTCCGCATTCACTTTCTCTATAACGGCAAGCAGCCTTCGATCCGGGCCTGAATATGCGCCTCTTTGTCGCGCTGGAGATTCCCGCCGCTGTGCGAGACAATCTGGCGGCACAGATGAAAGAGCTGCGCGATTTGTCCAGGCAGGTGGCCGACAAGCGGCCGCGCTGGATGCGCCCGGAGAATCTTCACGTGACGCTAAAATTCATCGGCGAAGTGTCGCCGGCAAACCTCGAAAACATCCGCGAGGCGCTTACGGCGATTCATCGGGATGCGCCCGTACATCTAGAGTTTCGCGGGCTCGGTTTTTTTCCCAGTCAGCAACATCCGCGTGTTTTATGGGCGGGAATAGAAGCTTCGCCGAACTTGCCGTCGCTCGCAGCAGACATAGATAGCGCCCTCGAAACGCAAGGCGTTGCGCGCGAGGAGCGCGCTTTTGCACCGCACCTGACGCTGGCCAGGTTCGAGCCTCCCGGCCTGCACGACAAATTACGGACCATGATCCAGCAGAACTCCGGGCGCGAGTTCGGTTCGCTGCAGGCGCGCGAATTTCATCTGGTCGAAAGCCATCTGAGGCTTGCCGCAGCCGAATATACTTCCCTCGCGTCTTTTCCCTTCGCGGCATTGGAGGCTTAGCGCCAAATGGCCGAGCTGAACGCGACGCTTCTCTCGATTCCCGCGGCTGCCTACCTGCTCGGCTCGATCCCGTTCGGGCTGCTGCTGGGCAAGCTCTTTGGCGCGGCGGACGTTCGCAAAGCGGGCAGCGGGAATATCGGCGCGACGAACGTGGCGCGCGTGGCCGGTCCGCTTGCCGGGATACTCACTTTGCTGCTGGACGCGGCCAAAGGGGCGCTGGCTGTTCTTCTTGCCGCCCGGCTCACGAACGACGGCGCCCTGTGGATGATGATCGCCGGCCTGTGCGCGCTCGTGGGACATTGCTTCCCGATCTGGCTAGGATTCCGCGGAGGCAAAGGGGTAGCTACTGCGGCAGGCATTTTCCTGGTGTTGTGCCCGCCTGCGTTTCTCGGCGCGGTAATTTTGTTTTTCCTCGTAGTGCTCTACTGGCGCTTCGTGTCTCTAGCATCGATCTCCGCCGCGGCGGCGATGCCATTGCTGATCTATTTTTTCTGGGCGCCACACCATGCGCCGCCCTACGTGGTCACCTTCGGCTCGCTGGCCGCCGCGCTGCTGATCGTCTATAAGCACGAAGCCAACATTCAGCGGCTGGTGCAGGGCGACGAACCAAAATTTTCCTTACGTAAGAAAGCCAGCAAAGAGGATGTGCCATGAAGCGCATCGCCATACTTGGCGGCGGAGGCTGGGGCACGGCACTGGCGATCGTGCTCTCGCGCACGCACAGGCCGCATGAGATTTCCCTGTTGGTTCGTGACGCCGCGCTTGCGGAATCTCTCCGTCGCGGCCGCGAGAACACACTCTATCTCCCCGGTCACAAACTGCCGGAGACGGTCGAGGTCGCTCACGACGCGGCTGCGGGTTTGCAAGGGGCGGAAGTGATCGTTGTTGCCGTCCCAGCGGCTCACGCTCGCGGCCTTTACCAGCGGGTTCTGCCGCACGTCGGTCGGGGCGTGGCGATCGTAAGCGCTACGAAGGGTCTTGAGCCCACCACTCACGCGCGTATAAGCGAAGTCATTTTCCAGAGCTCTCAGGCCACTTCGCCGGAATTCCCTGCACGGGTTGGCGTTCTTTCCGGACCGTCGTTCGCCGCAGAAGCAGCGGCCGGCCAACCCACCGCGGTTGTTCTTGCCTCGAGTGATCTCGCTCTCCGGAATGAGCTCCAGGAGGAATTCGCTGGCCCCAATTTTCGGCTGTACACCAACGAGGACGTCCTGGGGGTCGAACTCGCCGGGGCCATGAAAAATGTGATGGCTATCGCGGCGGGTGTCTGTCAGGGCATCGGCCTCGGGTCGAATCCCCTGGCGGCGTTGATCACGCGCGGCCTCGCGGAGATGACGCGGCTCGCCGTGTCTCTCGGTGCGCGCCCAGAAACGCTTAGCGGGCTTGCCGGTCTAGGTGACCTCGTTCTGACATGCACAGGATCGTTGAGCCGCAATCGCCACGTGGGCATCGAGCTAGGAAAAGGCCGCTCGCTGGCGGACATCCTCAAAGGCATGAAGATGGTCGCCGAAGGCGTAGGCACTGCCGGAGCCCTCTTGGCGCTCGCCCGCGGGGCCGGGATCGAACTGCCGATAACGGAACAAGTCGACGCTATCTTGAATCTGGGCAGGTCTCCCCGGGAGGCTATCCGAAGCATCATGGACCGGCCCCTAAAGCGCGAATAGCGGCACGTTTTCGGGCCTATTTCAGGCCTTTCGGACCTCGTCAGGGTCAAGCTGACCCCGGAACAGCCACTAGTACCAAGGTTCCAGTTGCACATGCGCGACGCCGCGACATTCGCAGCCCCCGCTGCCCCTTTTCTTCCCCTAAAATTGGGAGTCGATATGCCGGAAGCCGTTTCAACTACGTGGCAGCGCCTGCGCAAGGGACGGGTGCGCATTTTATGGCTCGTTCTGGGTGCGCTGCTGCTGGTAAGCGCGCTTCCCATCGGGCTCTACCACCGCCAGGTGCTCCAGCTCAGCCAGGATAAGCTGGGCGACAACGAACGCGTCCAGCAATCCGATTTGACCCGTTCCCTGGCCCAGGAAATTCAGCTTTTCGAACTCAATCAAACCCAACAGCTCTTCAGCGAGCGGCAAATTCTGACTTTGACGGGGCTCATCGACAACGTCGAAGACCCTGCCTCCGAGCCCAAAGTCACGCGGCTCCTTGAGGATTTTGTCGACAGCAACCGGGATACGTTTCTTTATCTGACCGCGGTCGACAAGAACGGAAAAGGCACCAGCGCTTCCCAGGGCAATTTCCGCGCGGATCAAGATCCGTTTGTGGCTAAAGAGCTGCAGCGGGCCTTCCAGAACTGCATGCAGTCTGACCAGCTGCACATCGTTAAGTTTCGCAGCGAGCCTCTCGCGCTCGCGCCGAACAACGAGCCGGCCTTTGTACTTGCCGTGCCGCTCAAGGATTTGACCGGCGACTATACTGGCATGCTTGCTGCAGTCGTTTCTCTAGAGCCGATATTACACCGCTTGCGGGATGCCAGCGTGCGCGGACGCATGGTCTTCGTGGTGGACCACTCCGGTCACATCGTCGCTCATCCGGATACGAAGAATTTCGTTCCCGGCGCGGAAGCCAGTGGAAAGCTCGTCGACCAAATTCGGGCTTTGCCCCGAGACCTGCGCAATACGGAAACAATTCGCTTTAGAGAAAAGGGGACAAAGCATCCGGTCGAGATGATCGGAACGTACAGTACGTTCCCGGAGGTCAATTGGGCGGTCGTCGCCGAACGCAGCCTGGACGACGCTCGTACCGACGCTGGCGTGACGGAATTAAACCGCCAGGCTCTGGCTTTCGTCACGGTGGTGGTTCTTGTGGCCATACTTTTCGGTTACTTTTTCGCTGTGGGCATCAGCGGTCCGATTCGTGGGCTCGCGGCTTCCACCCGCGCCATTAGCCGCGGAGAATTCCATCAGCGCTCGCCGGTACGCGGCGCCTCGGAAATCAGCGAGCTGGCTGAAAACTTCAACAAGATGGCCAGCGACATCGAAGAGTACATCGAAAAGCTGAAAGAAGCCGCGGAAGAAAACCGCGAGCTGTTTATCGGCTCGATTCGCATGCTTGCCGCGGCCATCGACGAAAAGGATCCCTACACGCGCGGTCACTCGGGGCGCGTGGCAAAGTACTCGGGGCTTATCGGGCGGGAACTCGGGCTTTCCGCCGAAGAGCTGGACAAGTTGCGCGTCGCGGCGCTGCTTCACGATGTCGGAAAAATCGGCGTCGAAGACCGCGTCCTGAAAAAGCCTGGCGCGTTGACACCGGAAGAGTTCGACTTGATGAAGCAGCACACCGTGAAAGGCGCCAACATCATGCGCCCGGTTTCACAGTTGAAGGAGATGCTGCCCGGTATCGAGTTGCACCACGAGCATATTGATGGCCGTGGTTATCCGTATGGCTTGCAAGGCCAGCAAATTCCGCTGATGGCGCGCATCATCGGGGTGGCCGACACGCTGGACGCCATGACCACCAATCGTCCCTACCAGTCGGCGATGGACATCGAGTTTGCGCTGAACCGCATCAAGTCGCTCACCGGCTCAAAGTTCGACGCGGTTGTCGTCAACGCCCTCGAATCCGCCATCAATTCCGGAAAGCTCCGCCTCAGCGCCGTCGAAGTCACGGTGTAAATGAATTGCTGCACGCCTGCGGGTGTGTGGGTCTGAGGCCTGTGTTGCCTCTCTTTTGGTTCCATATCGATGTTCCGATTCAGCTTCTGGCCGTCCGTACTCTCAACAACAAGAGGGTCGATGGATCTTCAGGATGCCTCGGCACCGCCTCTTATCGAATGCTTCTGTTACACTTTTAAGATGCGCGGATCCGAGCGCCTAACTTCATGATTTCTCTCTTTGGAAAACCAGAGAAGGTCGAGCCATCGCTGCTCGAACGGTTGAAAGCTTCGGTCAGTAAGACGAAGGCGGCCCTCTCCGAGTCGGTGGAAAACATTTTTCTCGGCGAGCGCAAGATCGACCCTGCGCTTCTGAAAAAGCTTGAAACCGCGCTGCTTTCCGCCGACCTCGGTGTGAAGCCGACTCGCGAAATTCTGGATGCTGTGCGTGAAAAGCTGGATCGCAACGCGCTCTCGGACGCCGGCCAGCTCAAAAGCGAGATTAAGTCGCACATCGTTCGCATCCTTACCATGAGCGAAAGCGAGCTATCCGACGGCACGGGAGGTAACCCGATCAGAACGCCGGCGAAAAATCCGGCAAGCTCGCCCAACGGTTCCGGACCGCGGGTGATCTTCATCGTTGGCGTGAACGGCGCCGGTAAAACTACCAGCATCGGCAAGCTCGCCAACCGCCTCCGCCAGGAAGGTCTCAGCGTTGTGCTTTGCGCTGCGGATACTTTCCGCGCCGCCGCCGTCGAGCAGCTAGAAATATGGGCGAAACGCAATGGGATCGACGTAATTAAACAAAAGTCAGGCGCCGATCCGGCTGCCGTCGTGTACGACGCAATGGCCGCTGCGAAAGCGCGGGGTGCGGACGCCGTCATCGTGGACACTGCCGGCCGCCTTCACACCAAATCCAATCTCATGGCCGAACTGGAGAAAATGAAGCGCACGGCCGCGAAAGTCATTCCCGGCGCTCCACACGATGTGCTGCTCGTGCTCGACGCGACCACAGGCCAGAACGGTCTCGCTCAAGCACGCGAATTTACTTCCGCGGTCACCGTCACGGGCATTATTCTCACCAAGCTGGATGGCACCGCCAAAGGCGGCATCGTTGTCGCCATCGCGCGCGAACTTGGCCTGCCCATTCGTTTTGTCGGCACTGGCGAACAGATTAACGACATGGTGCCCTTCGACGCGGAAACCTACGCGAATTCCCTTTTTGATTGAACATTCGGCTGCAAAATGGACGCTCACGCCACTCGCTTCATGGATCACGCGCTGGAGTTAGCCCGCAAGGGCACCGGCCTCGCAAGCCCCAATCCCATGGTCGGCTGCATTCTCGTCCGCGAAGGCCAAATCATCGGCGAAGGATTTCACGAATATGAAAAACGCGATCATGCGGAAGTGGTCGCACTGAAATCGGCCGGCGAAAAAGCTCGCGGCTCGACGATGTACGTCACGCTGGAACCGTGCAGTCACACCGGCCGCACCGGCCCTTGCACAGAAGCAATTATCGCCGCTGGTGTTCAACGCGTGGTCGCAGCGATGGAAGACCCCAATCCCGCAAACTCCGGCCGCGGCTTCGATCGACTCCGCGCCGCCGGGATCGAAGTCTCGACCGGCGCAGGTGAAGACGAGGCTCGCAAGCTGAACGAGGCCTTCGCTTGCTGGATTCGCCGAAAGAAACCACTCGTCACGCTGAAATCCGCACTGACGCTCGATGGTCAACTCGCTCTTCCCGCGGAGCGAAACAAGTTCCGCAAGAGAGCCAGCAAGAAAAAACTGTCAAACTGGATCACTTCCGAAGAGTCCCGCGCCGAAGTTCACCGCTTGCGCCATGCTGCTGACGCTGTGCTCACAGGCATCGGGACTGTCAAGATCGATGACCCGTTTCTCACCGATCGCAGCGGCCTGCCACGCCGAAGGCCTCTGCTCCGAGTCATTCTGGACTGGGGACTGACGATCTCGCCGCACTCGCGCATTGTGGAGTCCGTGGAGAACGATGTTCTGGTTTTCACGCAACAGCATGCAAATACGCGTAGAGTTCGCGCTCTCGAGAAAACCGGCGTCGAAGTCGTTCGCGCCGCTTCGCGCAACGGACAGATCCAATTGGAAGCCGTGCTCGCCGAACTTGGCCGCCGCGAGATTCTCGGCGTCCTGCTCGAAGCCGGCCCGACGCTGAACGGCGCCGCGCTTTCCGCCGGAATCGTCCACAAGCTGTTTCTCTTCTATGCGCCGAAAATCTCCGGCGAAGGGCGGGTGCCCTTCGCGATCGCGCCAAATCTAGAGCTCCCCCCGCTACAAAAAGTCCGCACCCAAGCATTCGGCCCTGACATCGCTATCGAAGCCTACCTGGAGGACGTATACCGATAGTTTTGGAGTGCGGCAGCCTTGTTGCCGCTTTTAGGACGTCCCTCGAGGGCGGAGCCCTGAGGCTGGAGCCCGACTACCGCGCTCCGGAGCTCTGTCTCACCCGCTGACGCGCAGCACCGCCGCGCCTTCGATGGCGTCATTTTTCAAGGCGTTCAACGCACGGTTGGCTTCGCTGAGCGGAAACACCTGCGTGTGCATGCGAACGGGAATTTCCGCCGCGACGCGCAGAAAATCTTCTCCATCCTGGCGCGTGTTGTTCGCCACGCTGCGAATCACCCTTTCCTGATAGAGCAGATCGTAGCTAAACGACGGAATCGCGCTCATGTGAATTCCGCCCAGCACTAGCACGCCGCCTTTTCGTAGTGCCGCGAGCGCAGCGGGAACAATCTCGCCAGCCGGCGCAAAGACGATCGCAGCGTCCAGCTTTTCCGGTGGCGCATCCAAGGTTCCGCCGGTCCATGCCGCGCCCAGCTCCATCGCCAGTTTCTGATGACGCGCATCGCGCGTCGACGCATACACCATCACGTTCCAGTGCCGCGCGACTTGAATCGCTATGTGCGCCGCTGCGCCAAAACCATAGAAGCCAAGCCGCCCGCCGGGCTTGATCGCCGAAAGCCGCAGGCAGCGGAATCCGATAATCCCCGCGCAGAGCAAGGGCGCGGCCTGCTCGTCGGCAAATGCCTCCGGAATCGCATAAACAAAATCCTCCGGCGCGACGATGTGCTCAGCGTAGCCGCCATCAACGGTGTAGCCGGTGAACGTCGGGTTGTCGCACAGATTCTCCTCGCCGCGCTGACAGTACTCGCACACGCCGTCGGTGTGGTGCAGCCAGGCAACGCCCACGCGCGCTCCAACCGCATAGCGGTGCGCTCCTTCGCCAAGTTTCTCAACAACGCCGACCACCTGGTGGCCCGGAATGACCGGTGATTTCAGCGGCGGCAATTCGCCTTCCGTTACGTGTAAGTCCGTCCGGCACACGCCGCAGGCGCGCACGCGAACCAGCATTTCGCCGCTCCGAGGATTCGGTACCGGCACATCCGTGAGTTGGAGCGGATTCGTTTCAATCCGCGCGGGTGCCTTCAGCAGGCAGGCCTTCATGGTCTAACCTCAATGTTTTTGCCTAAGCGTCAAACGCTCAGCTTAAGTCTAGTGCTTTCTGCGGTCGCAGCGAAATGCGGTACACTCAAAAGGAAAAGCGCACAAACCGAGCAAGCTGAAGCAGACAGGCAGACCGTGTTCACAGGAATCATCGAACATATCGGAACCATAGAGTCGCTTGAACCCAAGCCGGGCGGGGGCCGCGTCACGGTCCACGCGCCCAGCCTTAGGACAGCGCTCGCCGTCTCCAACAGCATCGCCGTGAACGGCTGCTGCCTCACGGTCGTTGCTCGTGGCAAAGAAAACTTCTCCGCTGATCTTTCCGGAGAAACCATTCAAAAAACATCCTTCGGCGGAAAGAACGGCGCCCTGAAAACAGGATCTCCAGTCAATCTCGAGCAGCCTCTTGCCGCCGGCAAGGAATTCGGCGGCCATTTTGTTCTCGGACACGTGGACGCCAGGGGCCGCGTCACGCATCTCGATCGCGAAAACGCGGGAAGCAGCAATTGGTGGTTTGGCGTGGAGGTGCCCCAGGAATTTGCGCGCTACATCGTGCCGAAGGGCTCCATTACGATCGACGGGATCAGCCTCACCGTTGCGCGATGGAATAAAACCACACGCATCGTGGAAGTTGCCGTGATTCCCTACACCTACGAGCACACCAATCTTCGAGACCGCAATCCCGGGGACGCGGTAAACCTCGAGGGCGATGTTCTGGGAAAATACGTAGAACGCTTCCTCGAAGCGCGCAACGAAACTTCTTCCAAAGAAAACTCGCAACTTACCTTCGACAAGCTTGTCACGCAAGGCTTCTGAGGTCAGTACGTGCCATTTCTTTCAGGAATAATCGAAACGTGCCTCTACGTCGAGGATATCGGCAGAGCTGGAACTTGCCACGCCGGGAATCTGGCCCGTCTATTGAAACCTGCTTCCCGGTCTACTCCAATATCAACTGCCAGCCGCGGCCTCTCGCGCCTTGGCACGCGCCCCGCGCCAATAGAGCACAAGTCCAATCACAAACGTCGCGACCGTGCCTACCACCAGTTTCATTTCAAACCCAAACTTGTTCGCCGAATCACCGGGCGGAACCAGTGAAACAAATATTCCGAGTAGCACTATCAGAAAGCCCGTGCCGGAAATGGCCCACACGCCAGCTTTGCCGCCCGGGATCAAAATTGCCTCCGAATTTTCCTTGCGATCCTTTCGCGAAAAAAGGCGGACAGCCGCCAGAAACATATACAGAAACGGAATGAAATAAAGTATGTTCGTCGCGCTCACCAGTACGTCATAGGCGCCGCGCGTCGATTCGTTGATCTGGCTGACCAAAAGGATCGCGCACGAAAGCAGGGCCTGTACCAGGATCGCAACGTACGGCGTTTTCCAACGCGGATGGATTTTCCCGAACGCTTTCGGCAGATAGCGATCGATTCCCACGACGAACGGTACACGCGCAATCCCCGCCACGGTGCTTCCAACTCCGCCCGCGTTTCCCAGGGTCACGATAATCGCCGCTACGACTCCCAGAAATCCAATGCGCAACGCGATCGATCCCACTGTGATGGCATGAAAGACGCCGCTGGTGTTCGACACTTCCGCCGCGGGCACAAGGATCAGCACGGCAATCGTCGCCAGGATATACATCAGCGCGATCAGCACAGCGGCGGCATAGAGAGCGCGCGGCAGCGTTCGCCGCGGATTGCGCACCTCCTGGCTCATGGCAGACACAAGCTCGAGCCCACTGAACGCAAACGCAATCTGCGACCAGAAATTCACCGTGTCCCAATTCCAGGTCGGCAAAATGTTGTGCAAGGTAAAAAGTGTTACCGCGCCGTGCTTCATGGCGGTAATCGCGGCGACGCCGACAACGGCCATCAGCGGCAAGTATGTCGAGACACCGCCGACGTTTTGCAGCCACTTGCCGATATTCAGCCCGATGATGTTCAGCCCGACGGCCACGGTCAGGTATCCCACAGAAAGGAGGAGCAAAAATGTGCGGTCGTGTTCGAGCGCCGCCCCCCGTTCTCCCAGGATGTACGCGCTCATCGCCGCGCTGGCGAGCAAAAGCGCGGGAAAATAAAAAACGGTATAGGCCCAGTAATTCCATCCGGCGACAAAGCCGTGAAAATCCCCGAAAGCTTCCTTCGTCCAAACGTACAGGCCGCCCTCTTCCGGAAAGCGCGATGAGAGCTCGTTGATGACCATCGCCGATGGAATAAAGAACAACACCGCCGCGATTACCCACAAGCTGATCGAAGATGGGCCGTTGTGCGCGGCGGCGGCAACCCAGCGCGGACCCAGGACCGTGGCGATGTTGAAGAGCAAGACATCCCAAAATCCCATGGTCTTGCGTAATTGCTGGATCGGATTGGATTGCGCGTCGCTTGTCTGACTCACGCAGCCGTCCTCCTCAACTCGCTTTCCGCGCTCTCCGCCCTAGGCATACAGGCCCTTGTAGTATCGGTACCAATCGCTCTGAAAAGTCTCGCGCGGATCGTAATGCTTCTTCAGGCCCAGAAAATCCTGGAACTGCGGATACACGGACTGAAGGTCGTCTCGGGTGGCAAAGCGGTTGTAGGTGAGATAAAAACTTCCACCTCTTTTCTTGGCAGCCCGGATGAGCTGGCGGCACACCTCGCTGGTTTTCTTCAAAGCCTGCGTTTCGCCGGAAGTGTGCGGACAAAATATCACGCATGCGTAGCGCTTCTTGGCCCATGCAAGAAAAGAGTCTTTGTCTTGCTCGATGAAGCGCACCGTCCCGTAAATCAACGGCATCCCGCTATCCAGCAGAACCCGCCGCGCCTCTTCAAACAGCGGGATCAGTTCATCTGGCGGAACATACACCTCCAGGATCAAGTCCGCTCCCACGTAGGCCGCGCCAAGACGCTTTTCGATCTCCTGGTGATATCCGGCGGGGTAGGTGCTCAGTTGATGCAGGTCCGACCACTCGACGTTGCGGTCCTTCGATAACTCCAGCTTTGCGTAACGCCGGTATGCCGATCCGCGATCGCGGTGCGCGATTTCCAGCAAGGCCGTCAACAGTTTTGCGTCGATATCCGTGCTCTCAACACCGAGAGGTATTTCCGGCGGAACATTTTCGTGGGTCGTCAAAATTCCGGTGCGCAGAAAATCGCGAGAAGTCTCGTCAATGTTGTACTGGAAATAACCAAATGGCGCGCCTGCAGCCTTGCGCCCTTCAATTAGGGCTACCAACTCCGCCGTGGTTCGCGTCTCGACGTGCCGCCGGACCTTGCCTCTCGGCGCCAGCCTCAGACCAACCGCTGTGACAATTGCAAAAAGCCCATAGCCGCCGACGACAAGCGAGAAGAGTTCCGCGTTTTCTTTGCGGCTGCATTTTTTCATCGAGCCATCCGCGAGAACGATCTCTATCCAATCCACGTCGCTGATAATCGGAGGCGTACCGAGACAATGGCCATGCGCGTTCGCGGAAATCGCGCCGCCGAGACTCATCCGGTCGGCGCCACCCTGTTTCTGGCGGATTCCCCAGATCACATTTTCTTTTTGTAGCGCGGTATATCCATGGATAAGTTCCGGCCACTCGATGCCCGCCTCAGCATGCAATACTCCCGTCTTGTCGTCCAAACTGATGACGCGATTCATCGCGCGCATATCCAGAAGAACGGAATCCGTCCCGAACTGCTGCCCGCCAGTGGCGTGACGGCTGGCGGAAACAGAAAGCGAACGGCCGTGTTTGGCGCAGTCTCTGACGAGATTCCGAACTTCTCCGGCCGATGTTGGACGGGAAATGCTTCTGACCCATGTCGGATTGAGACCGGTATGCACGTCGTTGACGAGCACGCCTTTCTGCACCGGGAAGGCTGCGCCGGAAGCCATCAGCGGAGCAGCGGCCATGCCCTTCAGAAAGTTTCGGCGCTTCATGCTCGCGCCGCCTGGTTCACAGAGTCACGTCCAGCGCGGGAATCAAAGCATCCTGCATGCGGAAGTTGTGAAGGAACGGATCTTTCGAGTTTTCGAAATTATTCCAGGGCCCGAAGAACGCGACGCGACCGTCCTGCAGAAAGACCACGGTGTCAGCAAGTTTCTTTGCCAAATGCGTGTCGTGGGTCACCACGATGGATGTGCGATGGAACGCATCCTTGAGGCGCAGGATGAGGTCGCCCATATGCCCCGCCATGATGGGATCCACCATGGTCGTCGGCTCGTCAAACAGGATCGCGTCGGGATTTTGCGCAAACGCACGCGCCATGGCCACCGCGCGCTTCATTCCCGTCGATAACTCGCTCGGCAGTTTATCGAGGACCTCTTCCACTTCCAGCATCTTCGCCAACTTCGCCACGTACGCATCGATATCTTCGTTTTCGAGCCCCGGCTGCTTTTCGAGCGGAAACGCGATGTTCTCGGCGACCGTCAAGGAATCGAACAGGGCGCCTGACTGAAACACCATGGTCACTTTTCGTCGCACTTCCTCAAACTGCTGCTCGCTGAAATCCGTGACGTCTTGGCCGTCCACAAAAATGCGCCCGGAATCCGCCCTCATAAATCCCATGATGTGCTTCAGCGAGACGGACTTTCCCACGCCGCTGCGCCCCATGATGACGCACGTTTCGCCGCGCTTCACACTGAAGCTGACATCTTTCAATACGGCGTTATCGTCGAAAGACTTGCAAACATCGCGAAACTCGAAAAAGTTTTCAGCGCGAGGCTCGGCGCTGTCACCTCTCGCGCTGGCATCAGCGGCGGCCGCCCCCCGCGCTCCGCCTGTCTCCATCGCCGCAACACCGAGGCTGATATCGTTCAGGTCTTTCATTGCGTGCGTCCGTCAGTCGCGTTTCGCATCTACAACCCGGCGAGCCTCTTCGTAGTCCGCTGCGGTGTTCATATTCCAAAAAAGCCGCCCAGCGCTATCAAATCGTTTCCAGTCCCGCGCGTCAAGAACTTCCGCGTGCAGGAGTGATATGCCTTGGGTCACTTTGCGAACGCCGCGCTCGAATGCTGGCCGCAGCGTCTCCACAGCACTGGTTCGCCAGCACGCGCAAAGAGGCTCCGGTCCATGCGCAGAATAGGGGACAACGACCTCGGCTTCGCTCCGCGCCGCACGCTCTGTAAGAAACGCCATCCAGTCGGGCGTCAAAAATGGCATATCACAGCTTACGATGACGTTCCATTCGCAGGCCGGCTCATTCTCTCGGCTGTGCAGCAAAGCCGTCACAATTCCCCCCAGCGGTCCTTCGCCGGGCCAGCGATCTATTACCAGTCTTCTCTCGAAGTCCGCATATTTTTCAGGTGCGCAGACGATTTTCACGTCGTTCGATGTGTTTCCGAGCAGCTCGATCATGCGCGCCAGCATCGGTTTCCCGGCAAACTCCACTAGCGCCTTGTCCTGTCCAAATCGCGTGCTCCCCCCGCCCGCCAAAACAAATGCGCCGGTTCTCCGTTCGCTATTCCCCAAACCAATTCTCCGAATATCGGTGTCTATGCTCTTCTGCGGTTGCAAAATCTCTTATTCTTCTTCGACCGGCTCCCGACCCGGCCGCCGAATCCCCAGCTCGCGCAATTTTTCCTGCAAACTCTGCCTGTGCAATCCAATTGTCGCCGCCGTCCGCGAGACATTCCACCGATGATCCGCCAACTGCCTGGTCAGATACGCCACCTCAAACTTCCGCTTGGCCTCGCGAAAATCTCTCTCGCTGAACCCATTTTCGCCAGCGCCCTCGGAATGCTTGTGCGGCGCTGCCTCCCCGTTCACCACTTCCTGCGGCAAGTCGCCCACACCGATCTCTTCGCCCGGGCATAACACCAAACTTCGCTCCAGGGCGTTCTTTAGCTCGCGAACATTCCCCGGCCAGTCATATCGGTCAATCGCCGCCAGCGCTTCCCTCGTCAGCCGTGCCGTGCGCCCGAGGCGTGCTCCGTGCATCTGCAAAAACGCTTCCGACAGCACCGGAATATCCCCCTTATGCGCCCGCAAAGGCGGTAACTCAATCGTCACTACCCGCAACCGGTAATACAAATCCTCACGAAATTTTCCCGCACGAATTTCAGCCGACAAATTCCGATGCGTCGCGCTGATAACTCGCACATCCACGGGAATTGTCTGCGTTCCGCCCAGCCGCTCGATCGTGCGATTTTCCAGCGCGCGCAAGACTTTCGCCTGCGTAACGGGATTCATGTCGCCGATCTCATCCAAGAAGAGCGTACCACCCGATGCCAGCTCGAATTTCCCCTTCTTCTGCTGCGCGGCTCCCGTAAACGCGCCGCGCTCGTATCCAAAGAGCTCCGATTCAATCAAAGTCTCTGGCAGCGCCGCGCAATTCACCCCCACGTACGCCTTCCCTGCGCGGGACGAGCGCGCGTGAATCTCCTGTGCCATCAAATCTTTTCCTGTCCCGCTTTCGCCGAGAATCAGTACGGTCGAATCCGCAGGCGCAACTCGATCCGCGATTTCAAACGCGCGCCGCATTTCTGCCGTCCGTCCAATCATCTGCCCAAACTGGCCCTCCGTCGTCATCCGCCGTCGCAGCGAATCGTTCTCCTTTTCAAGCGTCGCCAGCTTCAGGAGATTCGCCACGCGCTGCCGCAACTCTTCGAGTTCAAATCCCTTCACCAGATAATCCGCCGCGCCAAGCTGCAAAGCTTCCACCGCCGTCTTCGCCGTATCCAGCGCCGAAACCATCAGCACCGGCAATTCGCTACCCTGCTCGCGCATCCACCGCAAGAAATCCAAGCCGCTCAGCCCAGGCAACACCACATCGAGAAGCACCAAGTCCGGCTGCTCAGTGTGCAACGCCACGCGCGCCGCCTCCGCTGAATCCGCCTCCGAGATCCGGTATTTTGCCTCCAGCGCTCGCCGCAATCCGTAGCGTGCCGCCGGTTCATCATCCACGATCAATATCGTTTTCATCCCAGCTCTCCGTGCACTCTGTGGCCGATGTGTCAAGAAAAACGCGAGCCATCGCGCAACGCTGTTTTTTCCGAGGCTCGTCGATTCGCTCCGCTATCTGCCTGCATCTTCGACCGGCATACTCACATGAAACCGTGTCCCCTTGCCGTCCTTGACCGGGCTCTCCCAATCCAGTTTTCCTCCAAACTCCGTAACACGCCTGACCACAATTGCCAAACCAAGTCCCGTTCCTTGCGTCTTGGTCGTAAAAAATGGCTGAAGAATCTTCTCGCGCACACTTTCAGGCACGCCGGGCCCGTCATCCTCGACGGCGAATGAGAACCCGCCTCCGTTGGCCGAGCCGCTTACCTTCACAAGACCGCCGCGCGCGGTCGCTTCCAAAGCGTTCACCACAAGATTCGACAAAATCTCGCTCACTGCTTCCGAACTAGCGGCCAACTTGGTCCTATCCGCGGCAACTTCGACCTCAAGCACAACGCCGCGCCGCTCGGCCTCATGCCGCAGAACACCGCTGACCTCTTCGGCCACAGCTTGAGCGTCGCAAGTCGCCCTAACAACTCCCCCGCGAACGGCGGGCCGGCTGAATTGCAGCAATTGATTCAGCTTCAACGACAACCTTCCAATCTCGTCCAAAACCATTTTCGTTTCGCCGCGAATGGATTCGGGTAATTGCGGACTCTCCATTTGCACTTGCAAAATCGTCTTGATCGACCCCAACGGATTCTTCAAATTATGCGAAATGCTAGCCGCCATCTGCCCCAGCAGCGCCAACCTCTCTCTCTCCGCCAATTCCCTCTCAAGCTGCAGCTTCTCCTCAATCAATCGGCACAAATCCAACGCCCCCGGCAACTGCTCGCACAAAAACTCGAGCGCCGCCGCCGTCTCGCCGGACAACATTGCCCCGTGCGCCCTGACGCGCAGTGTTCCGAGAGACTGTCCGGATTGCCGTATCACAAATATCTCTTCGGATGGCTTCTGGCCCGATTCGCCCTCGCCGCGACTGCCGAGAGACAGCTTCACCTCGGCGAGCTGCAACTCGTCCCCGATCCAGTTCTCGATAAAGGCAGCGAGCTTCCCAAGATTGCCGAGCCTCGCGATTTCCTGTATCGGCGCCATCATGCGCTGCGCGTGATCCATCTCCGTTTGCGCGGTCCGCCGCAGAATCCCTCTCATCAGCCGCTGAAGCGGCTCGAAGAACACCACCGGGAGGAAGAGCAAAATGGCAGCCGTTGCCTCCGGCGGCAAATACGGGTCCAGCCAAAGGCTGGTACGCCGAACCAGACTCAAATACAGGAGCGCCAAAAAGGTCACAAATACCGCATAGATCAGATTCCGCTGCCGGCCGATCTGCAGGAAATTGAATTTTTGAACGTTGCGAATGAGCATCGCCAAGGGCAGCACGACCATAAAAGCGACCAGCGCGCTATACATGGCAGCGTTCTGATCAAAGATTCCTCCCGAGCGGTGAAGGAAAAGATGAATGGCGGGAATCCAGAGTGCCATCGACGCCAGGTCGATATGCAGCCAGCGGTGGAATCTCTTTTGTTCTCCGCCGGGAGCCGCTTTCATGAATCGCCGTTGCCAACCCGCCGAAATCAACAGTGCGGCAATGACCCAGATCTGAAACGGCCATCCCAAGCGATCGCTCGGCAGAAGGAAGTCAAAGCCACTGCGCAATTTCAGCGCGTCGTAAAGCCATGGAAGAAGCAATGCCGCTGGGAGGTAAGCCAGGGCCAACCACCATCGCTTTTCGGAACTCCCGGCAAGCAGCTCTCGAATCTGCGCATACTCAACGTGCAGATGCACCAAAAGAGAAGGCAGGAACCACAACCCCAGGCACAATACGGTCCAGGAAAAAATCCCCAGGAACGGCGGAACCGTTGTGTAATACAGCTGCGCATTCAGAGCGAACAGGGAGGCGCCGAAGAAAAAAATAAGTGCCAGACACAAGAAAAAGAAGACGCGTTCGAAGTTCCTTTGCCGGCGATGGCCGAGAATTACAACGAGCCAGAAGAGGGGGAGTAGCGTCCCGGCCGTAAGAATGATCAATCGAAGATAGACGAATGGATGCACTTCCAGACCCCACCGCGATTCTATCCTTCGAGAAGCAGCACAGCAATCGCCAAGTGTCGTATTTTTCTTGCACCATCTAAGTGACTATAAATAAAAGGCTTATTTGGAAATGAAATCCACAGCCGCTCACCCCATCTGTCCCCTAAATCCTTGACATGCAATCCTTTTCTGGCTATATTAGCAGTCGACTGTGAGGAGTGCTAATTCCCCTTCCGTGCTCCCAGTCTCTGTTCAAACCGTAAGATCAACTATGGAGGTTCTTCCAAGATGGCAGTGAATCTGACCCCGCTACACGACCGCGTAATCGTGAAGCGCATTGAAGAAAAAGAGTCCGTCAGGGGCGGCATCATCATCCCTGACTCCGCAAAGGAAAAGCCCATGGAGGGTGAAATCATCGCTGTTGGCGCTGGCAAGCGCGAAAAAGGCGAGCTGATCCCTCTCGACGTGAAACCAGGCGACCGCGTTCTGTTCGGCAAATACAGCGGCACCGAAATCAAAATCGAGGACGAAGAGTACCTCATTCTCCGCGAAGAAGAGATTCTCGCCAAACTGAGCGGCGCAGCCAAAGCCGCCAAGAAGTAATTCAGGTCCCACTCTGTTGGGGCGGGGCTTGCCCCGCCCGTTGGTGTAACGAGCTAAAAATTCAGCAGTTCGCAGAACGATAATCAGGAGGAAATACCAGTATGGCGAAGCAGATTGTAACAGGTGAGAATTCCCGCCAGGCAATCCTACGTGGCGTGAACGCTCTCGCCGACGCAGTAAAGATCACCCTCGGCCCCAAGGGCCGCAATGCCGTGATCGAGAAGAAGTTCGGCGCGCCGATCATCACCAAGGACGGCGTCACCGTGGCCAAGGAGATCGAGCTGCAAGATCCCCTCGAGAACATGGGCGCGCAGATGGTTCGTGAAGTCGCTTCGAAGACGTCCGACGTCGCCGGCGACGGCACCACAACTGCAACCGTGCTCGCACAGGCGATCTTTCGCGAGGGCGTCAAGACTGTCGCCGCAGGCGCCAGCCCGACTGCTCTGAAGCGCGGGATCGAAAAGGCCGTCGAAGTGGCGGTCGAAGAAATTCGCAAGCTCCACAAAGACGTCAAGGGCGAAATGATCGCTCAGGTTGGCACCATTTCCGCCAACAACGACAAGCAAATCGGCGGGATCATCGCCGAAGCCATGAAGAAGGTCGGCAAGGATGGCGTCATCACCGTCGAAGAATCCAAGACGATGGAGACCACCCTCGAAGTAGTCGAAGGCATGCAGTTTGACCGCGGCTACCTGTCGCCCTATTTCATCACGGATCCCGAGCGCATGGAATGCGTCCTCGAAGACGTTCGCATCCTCATCCATGAGAAGAAAATCAGCTCGATGAAGGACCTGCTCCCATTGCTCGAGCAGACCGCCAAGATGGGGAAACCCCTCTTGATCATCGCTGAGGACATCGAAGGCGAAGCGCTGGCGACCCTGGTCGTCAACAAGCTCCGCGGCACGCTGCAGTGCGCCGCTGTCAAGGCCCCCGGCTTTGGCGACCGCCGCAAAGCGATGCTTGAAGACATCGCCACACTCACCGGCGGCAAGGCCATCACCGAAGACCTCGGCATCAAGCTTGAGAATGTGAAGCTTGAGGACCTCGGCCGCGCCAAGAAAGTCACCATCGACAAGGACAACTCCACGATCATCGAGGGCGCCGGCAAGTCCGCGGACATCGAAGGCCGTGTGAAGCAGATTCGTTCCCAGGTCGAAAACACCACCAGCGACTATGACAAGGAAAAGCTCCAGGAACGCCTTGCCAAACTCGTTGGCGGCGTTGCCGTCATTAAAGTCGGCGCAGCGACCGAGACCGAGTTGAAGGAAAAGAAGGCGCGTGTCGAAGATGCAATGCACGCCACCCGCGCGGCTGTCGAGGAAGGCATCGTTGCAGGCGGCGGTTCCGCTCTGCTCCGCTGCATCTCCGCAGTCGAGAAGCTCAAGCTGCACGATGACGAAGCCGTTGGCGCAGGCATCGTGAAGCGCGCTCTCGAGGAGCCTTCCCGCCAGATCGCACTCAACGCCGGTTTTGAAGGCGCTGTGGTGATTGGCAAGGTTCGCGACTCGAAGGACGAAAACTTCGGCTTCAACGCGGAGACCGGCGAGTACGGCGACATGGTCAAGATGGGCGTTATCGACCCAGCCAAGGTCACCCGCCTGGCGCTGCAAAACGCAGCTTCCATCGCGGGCCTCATGCTCACGACCGAAGCCCTGATCGCTGAAATCAAGGAGGAAAAGGCTGCAGCTGCCGGCGGTGGTGGAGCCCCCGGCGCGGGCGGCATGGGCGGCATGTACTAAATCCAGTGGCACAGGCTTCAGCCTGTGCTCCGGGCCGGCTTTACCAGCCCGCCCGCAACCTCAATCCAAAGGGCGTCCTTGCCACGAGCCAGGACGCCCTTTTTACTTCAGAGCGAAAGCTGAATCAAAGAACCTCCGCCTCTGCCTGAATCAGCGCCTTCGTGCCCCCAACCGCCAGTTGATGGTACGCAGTCCCTCTGCCACCGGATTCGGTGCCAATTGCGGCGAAGGCGTAGCTTCCCGTTTCCTTGCCTCCATCCCCCATCCTCCGCTAAACTCGTCGAGCCTCGCCACAGACTCTTCAGGGGAGAGTCACGACATGCCAGGACTTTTGCAGCGCCTCATGCCGCGCGAAGAGGGTTTTTTTGACCTTTTCGCCCAGCAAGCCGAGAATATCCATGCCGGAGCGGAAGCCCTCCTCAAAATGCTCTCGCATTACACGGGCGTTCCCGAGCAAGTGCAGATCGTCAAGGCCATCGAGCACGAAGGCGACGAAATTGCCCATCATCTCCTCATCAAGCTCAACCAGACCTTCATCACGCCTTTTGACCGCGAAGATATCCACACGCTATGCAATCAGCTCGATGACGTCATCGACCTAATCGACGCCGCCGCCAGCCGTTTCGTCCTCTATCGCGTCGATTCCATCCGCGAAGGCACTGTGGAACTCGTCAAAGTCCTTGTCTCCGCGACCGTCGAAGTCACCGCCGCCGTCAAAGCCTTGGGCACTCCTGAAAAAGCCCTCAAGCATTGCATCGAGATCAACCGCTACGAAAATGAAAGTGACCGCCTCTGCCGTACGCTGATCGCCCAGCTTTTCGACGAGGAAAGAGATTCTGTCCAGATCATCAAGTGGAAAGAAATCTTTGAAGTCATCGAAACCGCAGTGGATAAATGCGAAGACGTCGCCAACGTCATCGAAGGCGTCATCATCAAGAGCGCTTGATTCGCCGATGACCAGCCGATGACCAGCTTCCACCTCCTGATCGCTGTCATTATCCTCACGCTGGCTTTCGAGTTCTCCAATGGCTGGCATGACGCCGCCAATTCTATTGCCACCGTGGTCTCCACGCGCGTTCTCACGCCGTTCCGCGCCGTCGTTTGGGCCGCCTTTTGGAATTTCATTGCCGCCTTCGTTTTCGGCACCGCTGTCGCCTCCACCATCAGCAAGGGCATGATCCACCTCGAACTCATCAATCAACAGGTCGTTCTTTCAGGCCTCCTTGGTGCCATCTCCTGGAACATGATCACTCTGGTCCTCGGTCTCCCTACGAGCTCTTCTCACGCTCTCATTGGCGGCTACGGTGGTGCCGCAGTCGCCTACGCTGGCACCAAGGCCCTGATTCTTGGTGGCTGGGTCAAACCCGTCATTTTCATCTTTCTTTCACCGATTGTGGGAATGGCTCTCGCCATTCTCTTGACCATCGTCATGAGCTGGATAGTCCGCCGGCAGCGTCCTCAGAAAGTGGACCGTTGGTTCCGCCGATTGCAGTTGCTCTCAGCCGCGCTCTTCAGCCTCGGTCACGGCACGAACGACTCCCAGAAGGGAATGGGCATTATCACGGCGGCGCTTGTACTTGGCGGCTTGCTAAAACGCTCGGCTTCTCCGCCCTACTGGGTCATCCTTTGCTGCCACCTAGCGATGGCCGGCGGCACGATGGCGGGCGGTTGGCGCATCATCAAGACCATGGGCCAGCGCATCACCAAGCTCACCCCATTCGGTGGTTTTGCGGCGGAAACTGCGGGCGGCCTTACACTCGTCATGAACGCCGCTTTCGGCATTCCTGTCAGCACCACCCACACGATTACCGGCGCCATCGTCGGCGTAGGTGCCACGCGCCGCCTCTCTGCCGTCCGCTGGGGCGTTACGCGCCGCATCGTCTGGGCCTGGGTCCTCACTATCCCCGGCGCTGCCTTAATCGGCGCCGGGGTCTTCCATCTCCTTGCCCCTCTTCTGCGCTAACTTCCGCCGCTACTCCGCCCGTATCCGAAATCTCACCCACTTTCCTTCACCGTCAAGTCGGCCCGACTCTCGGGATTTTCTTGGTATTTCCATGATTCTTTTGATACACCATCTCCATCAAATCTCGGGAGGTCCAGATGAGCACATTCGGCCGCTTAACAGGCGCACGTGAACTGAATCTCGAGCTACTCATCATGCGCGTCGCTTGTTCCCTTCCCTTCATCTATCACGGCTGCGCCATCCTATTTGGAATGTTCGGCGGCCCAGGCCCGCAAAACTTCGCGGCCTTCATGCACATGCCTGTCGCTGTCGGCTATCTGGTTGGATTAGCTCAATTTGCCGGAGGCATCGCGATACTGACCGGCGCGCTGCTCCGCGTGGGCGCCGTCTGCGTCATCATCGTCATGCTGGGCGCCATCCTGATCGTCCATATTCAGCACGGATACGACATTGGCCATGGCGGACTCGAATACGCGCTCACGGAGATGCTGCTCGCCCTGGGCTTGTTGCTCGCCGGTCCTGGAAAGTATTCTCTCGCCGGCGTCCTCCCCGGTCCGCTTCGCAAGCTCTGATAAGCGACAAATTCATGTCTCTGATGGGTCGAGGGTGTACAATGCGCCGAGTACAATCTCTGGTTAACGGGTCCCGTGCTCAGGAAACATTGACTCCGTCCTGAGGAATTGCATCCGCTGGCGAGGTGGCCAATGCGCTCGATGAGATTTGTCGTCCTCTCCCCAGTTTTCCTTTTTGCCGC
This sequence comes from Acidobacteriota bacterium, assembly GCA_013289955.1. GTDB lineage: Bacteria > Acidobacteriota > Terriglobia > Acidiferrales > UBA7541 > Acidiferrum. The sequence goes on along the minus strand of JABCYZ010000004.1, from coordinate 49,314 downwards.
TCTGCTCTTCACGGCGCCTTTGAAAGCCCAAGGCACGGAGGACGATACGTCCGGGCCTCGCGGTAGCGTTCCCAGATCCTCCGCGAACCGCTACCATTCGCACGCCCAGAGCGACGGCGCGAGTATTGGAGCGGAGGTGCTCGCTCCCAAGCAGGTGCAGAAAGCTTTTGTCACCGATTTGAATCGTTGCTGCATCGTTGTGGAATTCGCCTTCTATCCCGGCAAGGAAAAAGTTTCGCACGATTTGTCGCTGGATAATTTCGCCTTATATATTTCCGGGAGCGATATAGGCACAAAACCGCAGAGCGCCACTGTAGTTGCTGCCTCGCTGCAAAAGAAAGCCGGTTCCGGATTCCCGGTTACAGTAGAGAGCGGCGCTAGCGTTGGCTACGAATCCGGCACATACACCGATCCCAACACGGGGCAGCCCACAAGAGTTCATGGCGTCTATACCGCGACAGAAGTGGGAGTCGGCGTGGGAAATCCCAACCCCGCCCCAGGTTCAGGAGAGCGGGATCGCCAGATCATGGAAACGGAATTGAGCCAAAAGGGCCTGCCAGAGGGGAAGGCTGCGGCTCCCGTGTCGGGGTACCTGTACTTTTCCATTCACAATCGCAAAAAAGACGCCAAATACAGGTTGGAATACGATTTCAACGGCGAAAAGCTGGTTCTCTCACTGCCTTAATATCCCTGCTCGAACGACGTGCAGCCCACCCAATTCACTGTGAAATAAGCGGCGGGAATTTTCCGTTTCTTCTGGACGCGATGCGATAGGGGCATTCGCAGCCCTGATACAAAACCTCTGATAGCTGCATCCAATTCGCGTGCGCCGCAAACCTCATCCCTGGGGCATTCCTCCCTGGACGGTCGACTTTCGCCCCGCGAAACGCCCAGTTCCCGGGCAAGTCGATTTCGCCGTCATCGGCGCAGGCTTTGCAGGCCTTTCCGCCGCGGCCTGGCTTGCCAAACTGGCCCCCGGCAAATCCGTCGTGGTCCTGGAATCCGGGTCGATCGGCAACGGCGCCAGCGGCCGCACAGGAGGCATGGCCCTGTCCGAAACCGCCGCCGGCCCGCTCCCTGGCCTGGGCGACGTTCTCGCCGGCTACAAGAAAATCCTTCGCGCCCTGCACGTCGATTCCCGCCTCACGCTTCCCGGCGCTTGGGAGCTTGGCCGTTCCGGCTCCCCCAAAAACTCTCCCATCTCCTGGTACGATTCCGGCAATCTCCACGTCGTCAAAAAAGTCCGCGGAGGCACTGTCGACCCCGGCAAAGTCGTTTCCGGCCTAGCCCACGCCGCGGAAAACGCCGGTGCCCAAATCATCGAGCACGCTGAGGTTCTTTCCATCGCGCCAGCGAGCCCGAGCCGCGCCGATACCTCGCGCATTGCCCAGGTCCCGCGACACACGGCCCCCGCAAGTGCTTCCGACGTACCGCTCCTCATCCGCATCCGCCTAAAAAGAGGCACTCGCGCTAAACAGAAAACTCTCTACGCCCGTCAAGTTCTTCTTGCTACCAACGCCGCCTCCCTCCATCTCACCGGCCTGCACCACCAAGCCGAACCCAAGCTCACCCTCGCCTTGGCCACCACGCCGCTCACCCCCGCCCAACTCCGCGCCACAGGACTCTCCGCCCACCCCTTCTACACCGTCGACTTTCCTTACCTCTCGGGTCGCCCGCTCGCAAACAACGGCTACATCTTCGGCGCAGGCCTGGTCCCTCCGCCGACTTCCTGGAATGCCATGTTCTCCCGCCATTTCTCCAGACGAAAACTCCAGCACAGCTTCAGCGAACTACTCCGTTTCGATATCCACCGCGGCGCCTCCGCCAGAACCCTGGCCTCGCTCGAGTCCCGCGTTCGGCACATGCATCCTGCCCTAAGAAACATTCGCGTCGCCCACCGCTGGGGCGGCCCCATCCTAATCACCAAAGGCATGAAACCCCATTTCGGCTATTGCCACCACAGCAATAAAATCCTCATTCTGGCCGGCTTTAGCGGCCATGGCGTAGCCCTTTCCGTCTACCTCGGCCACTGGGCCGCCCAGTCTCTCCTAGGCCAACGCTCCCTCCCCCGCTGGCCGCGCCAGAGCCGGCTCGCACGGCGGCGAAGAAGATGAGGATTGACTGGATAGCGAAAGAGCGAATGTGTGATGAGAAAGGAATCTTGTCTGAAAACTGGGAACCGCCCGAATTTGGCCTAGGGAGACCGGAAATCAAACATTTCCGGATTGCGCGGTTATGCCGACTTCGCCTTCGTCCCCGCCGCGCCCGGCACCTTTGCCGCCAGCACGTCCAGCTTATGAACTTCCGGATCTTTCGCGAAGAACTCCTTCGCTTTCCCAAACAGCGCCTTGGCGATTTCTCCATTGAGGTGCGACTCGCGCCCGCTCTCATCCGCAAACGTATCGAAAATTCCGAACTTGGGTCCGCCCAACTTTATCGCATACCACGTGACCGTGCCCTGCTCCTTTTCCGCCAGCGCCTGCGCCGACTTCAAAAAATCCGCCACCTCCTGCTCCTTACCCGCTTTTGCTTCCATTTCCACCCAGATCGCTAGTTTTGGCATTGTTTTGCCCTCCGTACCGTAAGATGCTCCCCACTGCACTAGGGTTCTCCCCAGGATTCTCACTATCATCTGGGTTGCGCTTCACGCCATACGCCCCAACCCTCTTAAATGCAACATTTACGACACCCTTCGTAACCGCACATTCCAAAGCACTTCTAGCCGGGCTTAGTTCTTCAGAGGCCACCCACACAAATTCAAGGGTACCCTCGCCACGCCTCCCGCCAGCGCGTCGCCCGCTGCTCAGCGCCCACTACTCACTTTCCCAATCAATCGGCTACACTATCCCTTCGAGGCACACATGAACCCCGCTGAACCCGTTTTCGCTACCGTCGAAGAAGCCGTCGAAGAAATCCGCCAAGGCCGCATGATCGTCCTGGTCGACGATGAAGACCGCGAGAACGAAGGCGACCTCACCCTGGCCGCCGAAAAAATCACTCCCGAAGCCATCAACTTCATGGCCAAGTTCGGCCGCGGCCTCATCTGCCTCGCCCTCACCGAGCAACGCTGCGATGAGCTGCACCTCCCGCTCATGTCCCTGATCAACACGAGCGTCCATGGCACGGCCTTCACCGAAGCCATCGACGCTAAAGTTGGAGTCACTACCGGCATCAGCGCCTCCGACCGCGCCATCACCATCCTCACGGCGATCGATCCCAAGACCCGTCCCCAGGATCTCGCCCGGCCAGGCCACATGTTCCCTCTTCGCGCTCGCAATGGAGGCGTCCTCGTCCGCGCCGGCCAGACCGAAGCCAGCGTCGACCTCTCCCGCATCGCCGGCCTCAATGCGAGCGGCGTCATCTGCGAAATCATGAACGAAGACGGCACCATGTCCCGCGTGCCGCAACTCCTCGAATTCTGCAAGCAGCACAATCTAAAAATGCTGACGGTCGCCGACCTCATCCGCTACCGCATGCAGCACGAGCGCTACGTCCGTCGCGTGGCCGAAGCCGTTCTCCCGACCCGTTACGGCGACTTCCGCATGATCGCCTACGCGAGCGACGTCGACCACGATCAGCACATCGCCTTAGTCCGCGGCAATCTCGAAGGCGACACGCCCGCGCTCGTTCGCGTGCACTCGCACTGTCTGACGGGGGACGTCTTCGGCTCCACAGCCTGCGATTGCAGCGAACTTGTCGCCCGTTCCCTGGCCACTATCGCCAAAGAAGAGCGTGGCGTCTTCCTCTATCTCCACCACACCGGCCGGGGCTTCAGCGTCGAAACTGCTGACGAGCCCGGCGCGCTCCCCCAAATCCATTTCCACAAACGCGGCCAGCTCGACCGCGAGCCTGCCCGCCAGCGCATGGTCCAGCACGAAAGCGGCATCGGCGCCCAAATCCTCATCGACCTCGGCTTAAAAGACATCCGCGTCCTTACCAATCACCCCAAAAAAGTAGTCGCCCTCGAGGGCTACGGCATCCGCATCGCCGACCAAGTCCCCCTGCGCATCGAAGCACCCGTTCGTGCGACACACCAAGTCCTCTGAGGAATAGTTCCTCCGAACAAAACAAAAAACTCGTTCCGAATGAACGGAGGAACCGCTTTTGGATTGTCGTGCACAGATGCGGCAGATTGGAGCATCGAAGCAGGCGGGCCTGCTGGGGCAGAGGAAGCCTTTCTCGGAGCTGGAGGCTTTGGCGGATTTGCGGGCTTTCTCGCTGAAGCGCTGCTAGCTTTGCGGCGCGGCTTCGCCCAGCGCCAAATACTCGCCCCCCTTTTCGCACCGGGCCGATTCCCGGCACCAACTGCTACTCTTCCGATGTCGCCGTATCCCATCTGACCGACGCAGGTGGCGGCCTAGCACAAAAAACAGCAGCGAGAACCCCGCAGCGGAACGCTCCGTTGGGGCGCAAGGGTAATAGACAACTTATATTGTCCCGTCGAGAAACTCGACAGCCCTCGACCTAGCCAAGTTTCTTGCCCTGGGCGTCGAAGACTTCGAGTTCGCCGAAAAGCGCGGCTTGCGATTCGATTTGCGCGCGGTCGCCGACCACCACGATCTGCATGTTCGCGGAATCGAGATACTTGCGCGCCGTCTCAATCAAGTCCACCGGCGTGAGCGCGCGAACTTTCGCGCGATACGTTTCGAGATAATCGTCCGGCAATTCGTTCAGCGCCACTACGGCAACCTGCCCGAGCAATCCGTTCTGCGTGGCGAGCCCCATGGAAAATATGCCGCTCAAATAATTCTGCGCATCGGCCAATTCAGTTTCTGGAACCGGCACGGAACGCAGCTTGTCCATCTCGTAGAAGATTTCCGTAAGCGACGCGGCAACAACATCATTGCGTACCGCGGCCGAAACGGAAAAGTAGCCGCTCTCTCGCAGAGCGGTGACGCCGCTTCGCGGGCTGTACGTGTAGCCCTTGTCCTCGCGAATGTTCATCACCAGCCGCGAATTGAAGGCGCCGCCGTATAAGCTGTTTGTCAGGCCTAATTTTATCCAGTCAGGATTTTGGCGGGTGATCGCGTGGCAGCCCGCGAGAATTTGCGTCTGCACGGCGCCGGGTAAATGCACGAGATAAACCCGCCTGCCGCGCGGAAGTGCCGGGGCGGGAAACGATTTCGCCTGCGGTTTTTTTCCCTGCCACGCGCCGAAAACTCTTTCGGCGCTTTTCAGCATCTCGTCGGGCTGAAAATCGCCGACGAGCAACAGCAATCCGTTCTCGGGTGTATAAATTTCGCGGTACACTGAGAGCAAATCATCGCGCTTATACGCAGCAACTTGCTCTTCGCTCGGAGACACTTGCGCGTAGGGATGAGCGCCGAACAAGATTTTGCGCAACCGCTCTGCTGCCAGGAACCCCGGCTCGGTACGGCTCAGCTTGACTTCCTCAAGCTTTTGCCGCCGTTCGCGCTCGAACTCAGCCTCCGGAAACGCCGCCTCTCTCGCCAACTCATTCACCATGCCGAGAAGCGGCTCGGCCAACTCGGAAAGTCCGGCAAAGGAAACCGAACTCGTGTCCGAGCCCGCGCTCGTTCCAAGATCCGCGCCGATCCTCCGCAAATCCTCTTCAATCTGCCTGCTGGCGCGCTTGGCCGTGCCCGTTCGCACCATGCTGGCCGTCATCTCCGCCAGGCCAGGCCCCCTGTCGATGGCCGCGACGTTGCCGGAACGGAAATAGAGATCGCCGTGAAATTTTGGAATCGTGTGAGACTCCACGAGGATGACTTCGAGCCCATTCGAAAGCCGCGCCCGTTTCCGGTTTGGCCATCGAACCTGCCGTTCGGTAGACAGCGCCGGCACCGCCTCGTTCACTTCCACCGCGCGCGTTGCCATTACGCAGCCTCCTTTACATCCGTCGCCGCGGGAAGCCGGAACACGACGGATCGATTTTCACTCCGAAGATATTTCTTTGCTGCCGCCTGAATCTCTTCCCGCTTCACAGAGAGAAAGCCCTGGAGCACAGTGTTCACCAGTTGCGGCTCGCTATCGAACAGCGTGAAACACGCCAGCAGGTGCATCAGTCCATAGCGCGGCATGCCGCCGTGCCCACCTTCCAGCAGGGAAAAATAGTCCGATTGCCATTTCACTTTTAATTGTGCGAGTTCGTCTTCGCTGATGCCCTTCTCCTGAATTTCACGGATGATTTCATCAAATGCGGCCAGCGCCTGCCCGCTCGAATATTCCGGCTTATGCAGAATACGCGTCACCATCTGCGTGGGTCCGTTGTAGCCAAAAATATCTTCGATTCCGCCGTCGAGTTCGACGGCCACCTGTTTTTCCAGCACAAGTCCGCGATAAAGTTTTCCAGCACGGCCGCCGTGAAGCGCTTGATCGAGCAGCGCCATCGCGCACCAATCGGCGGTGCGCCGCTTGGGCACAACATATCCAATGGCCATGGCCGGCAGCGTTCCGAATTTTTCTTCCACGTGCCCGCGCCGCTCTTCCGCCTGTTCGGGTTCAGTCGAATCTGCAAACGGCGGCGTCGGTCCCGCAGGAATGTCGGCGTACAATTTCTTCGCCAAGGCAAATCCTTCCTCTGGTTTCACATCTCCGAGCATGAGCAGCACTGCGTTGTTCGGAACGTAATAAGTTTTGAAGAAAGCTTGCACGTCGGCGAGATCCGCGGCATCAAGGTCCGCGAAGTCGCCATAGAAATTGTGCGAGTTGGCCCAGTTGCGAAACGCCACCGGGGGCAGGTCCAGCCAGGGAAATCCTCCGTAAGGCTGGTTCAGAACATTCACACGCACTTCCTCTTTCACCACGTCGCGCTGGTTCCGCAAGTTTTCATCGTCAACTTTGAGCGCCCGCATGCGGTCCGCTTCAAGCCACAGCACTCTTTCGAGCGCGTTTGACGGCACCGCCTCGTAGTAATTCGTCACGTCGTAATGCGTTGAACCGTTCAAAACGCCGCCGCTCGAATTGATCAGCTTGATGTGTTGCATTTTCGGCGCGTTCGCCGAGCCTTGAAACATCATGTGCTCGAAGAGATGCGCGAAGCCGCTGCGTCCGCGCGGCTCGAGGCGAAATCCAATCTTGTAGTACACACCCACGGTTACCACCGGCGCGGTTGTGTCTGGCGCGATGACCACTCTCAGCCCATTGGCCAGCGTCGTGCTCTCAATCGCAATCTGCGGTTGCTTCAAGCTTGTCCCCCTGTCGCTCTTACTTTTGATTTTCTGCTCACAGCTACTTTTTCCAGCTCCGCCAGCATGGCCGCGGAATCCTGGGCCAAAACAACCGCGGCGAGGCGATTCATCACCTCATAGGCTTCCACGAGTTCCCCGGGCAAATCCTTCATCGCTTCGGTGTGCGCCGCCACCACGCCATAATCTTTCCGCGAAAGGGGCCCAGTCCACGCCGCGCGCGGGCCGAGCCGTTCGAAATTCTCCAACACCTGGCGCGTCAGCGGCAGAAGCGCCCGCACTGCTTCACGCCGCTTCATGCCGGCCGCGGTCATTAGCCGCGTGGCCGCTTCCATCAACGCGAGAACGCTCCCAGCGGCCAGCGCTCCCGCGGCGTGATAGAGCGGCTTTTTCGAGCCCTCGATGCGCACGGGAATCGCTCCGAGAGCGCGAGCGATTACCCTTGCAATGCGCACCGCTTGAGCATCGCCCTCAATCGCAAAGACTTTTCCATCGAGGGAAGGAACCCCCACCCCGCTGAACGTCTGCAGGGGATGCATCGATCCGACAGACGCGCCGCACTGCCTGAGCGGATCGAGAACATCCGAGCTCAGCGCCCCGCTGGTGTGCAGAACGATTTTACCGCGCAGTTCCTCAGCGCCGATGCGTGCCAAATCCTCGGCTACCTCGGCCACACAGCGGTCGGGCGTAGTAATCAGGATAACCTGTGCAGCGACTACTTGACGCGTCAGGAAAGCATGCGCGTGACCGGCTCCGATGGATCGTACGACTTTGCGCGCGGTAGGCTCGCTGCGCGTCACTACCGCGCCGATCTTCCATCCCAACTCACGCAAGCAACGTCCCAGCGCGCGGCCTACGCGACCTGCACCGACGATCGAAAGGCTCCCTGGCATTACGTGTTAGGATAACCTGAGCGCAGCGCCCGTTACCAATTTTGATGCACACTTTTGGACTCGTTGTCTTCTCTTTCATCGCCGCCATATGGGTGTTCTACGGTATCCGCGGCGCCTACAGCGCAGCAAATCTCCCCTGGATCAGGGATTATGAGCCTGGGGAAGATGCGGCCCGCCCAGGAATTTCGCTCCTCTTCGCCGCGCGGGACGAAGAAGAAAAACTACCGGCTTCGCTTTTAACCCTTGCGGCGCTCGACTATCCAGATCTGGAAATCATCGCCGTAGACGATCGCTCGCAGGATGCCACCGGCCGCATTCTCGATGATTTTGCCTCGGCACATGCCCGTTTTTACGCTCTTCATGTCTCCCAGCTTCCAAGCGGCTGGCTTGGGAAATCGCATGCGCTGCAAGAAGCGTTCGAAGTCTCCACCGGGGAGTGGCTTCTCTTCACCGATGCCGATGTAGTTTTCAGACCAGATGTCCTCAGGCGCGCAATGGCGCTGGCGGAGCAGCAGAATCTCGATCACCTTACGCTGGTCTGCAAGGTGGAGATGCACGGCTTCTGGGAAAAAACGCTGCTGACCTTCTTTGGGCTGGCGTTTCATCTAGCGACAGACGCCCACAGCGTGGCTAATCCGAATTCACGAGCATACGTCGGTATAGGAGCATTTCAATTGCTGCGGAGGAGCGCCTACGAAGCGATCGGCACACACCGGCGTCTGGCAATGGAAGTCGTCGACGACATGAAACTTGGGAAACTCGTGAAGCAGTCCGGTTTTCGCTCTTGCGTCGCGGTCGCCCCGGATTTTATTTCGGTGCGCTGGCATGCAGGAGCGAGAAATATAATTCGCGGCGTGACGAAAAATTTCTTCGCTGCCTTCGGATACAATGTGGCGTTCGCTTTGATCGGGCTTACTGGGGTATTTCTACTGAACGTGGTTCCCTTCGCTGGATTGTTGGCTGGGCATGGCTGGATTCGCATTTTATCCGCGATTGCTGTGGCGGTGGCGCTTTGCATGCACGGGGGCGTGAATGCGATGAACAAAGTTTCGCCGCTGTACGCCCTGACACATCCGATTGGCGCTGCCGTCTTCTGCTACATGATTGTGCGCTCGGTAGCGGTTACGTTGTGGCAGGGCGGCGTGACGTGGCGCGGCACGTTTTACCCTCTGAAAGAATTGAAGCGCGGAATTGTCTGATTCGATTGCGCAATTTGGAGCGCAGTTCCCTGCCTGCCGGGAGGAATTCGAGAACGGCAGCGAGTCTTCCCGTCAAAAAAGCCCCGCCCCTACAGACTGGCTTCGGGTTCGGCGGCGGGGGCTGCTTCGATACTGAACAGGCCCGTTACGTCTCTCTGCTTTAGCGACCGGATGCGGTCGCGCAGTTGCGCGGCGCGTTCGAATTCGAACTTCTTCGCTGCTTCGCGCATCTGGGTTTCGAGCTGTTGCAGCATCTCGGCGAGTTGCTGTTCGTTTTTGATCTTGGACGTGGCGGCATCCAGCTCCGTGTCGTCAGCGGGAATCGTTACGTAGTCGGCTTCGACGATGCGCGCCAAATCCATGTCGACGGACTTTATGATGGACATCGGAGTGATGTTGTTTTCCTGGTTGTACTCGAGTTGCTTTGTGCGGCGGCGGTTGGTCTCCTCAATCGCCTGGTTCATCGAGCCGGTGCGGCGATCGGCATATAAGATTGCACGGCCTTCGACGTGGCGGGCGCAGCGGCCCATGGTTTGAATCAGCGCGGTCGCGCTCCGCAGATAGCCTTCCTTGTCGGCATCGAGAATGGCGACCATCGAAACTTCCGGCAGATCCAATCCCTCGCGCAGCAGGTTGATGCCGATCAGAACATCGAATTCGCCACGGCGCAGGTCGCGCAGGATTTTGATGCGGTCGAGCGTCTCGACTTCGGAATGCAGATAGCGGCAGCGCACGCCGACTTCGGTGAAATACTCTGATAAATCCTCCGCCATCCGCTTCGTCAGCGTGGTTACGAGGACACGTTCATTCTTTTCCGCGCGCTTGCGAATTTCTTCGAGCAAGTCGTCCACCTGGCCCTTCACCGGTCGAATCTCGACTTGCGGATCAACCAGCCCCGTCGGTCGAATAACTTGTTCGACGACGACTCCGCCGGACTTCGTCAGTTCATACGGGCCAGGCGTGGCGGAAACGTATATGACTTGATTCAAGCGGTGCTCAAACTCCTCGAAGGTTAGCGGGCGATTATCCAGAGCGGAAGGCATTCGAAATCCGTAATCGACAAGCGTTTGCTTGCGCGCGCGGTCGCCGTTGAACATCCCGCGCACCTGCCCAACGGACTGGTGCGATTCATCGATGAACATCAGGAAATCTTGCGGCACATAATCGAGCAGCGTTGGCGGAGCTTCGCCGGGCAACCGGCCGCTAAGGTGGCGCGAGTAATTCTCGACGCCGTGGCAATACCCGATGGTGCGCATCATCTCGATGTCGAACATAGTGCGCTGAACCACGCGCTGCGCCTCGACGAATTTTCCCTGCTTCTCGAGCTCTTTTTTCCACCACCAGAGCTCTTCCTGAATTGTGACGATGGCGCGGTCGCGCTGCTCCTGCGGCGTTACGTAATGGTTGCGCGGGAAAATGGTCACGCGCGGCAGATCCTCTTGGCCGCTCCTGACCTCGCCGGTCAATGGATCGATCCGACGAATCGTATCTATCTCTTCGCCCCACATTTCGAACCGGAATCCTTCGTCCTGATACGGCGGATAGATTTCGATCATGTCTCCGCGCACGCGGAACGAGCCGCGCCGCAAATCCTCGGAACGTTCGTACTGAATATCCACAAGCCGGCGAAGGAGCGCCTCTCGCGACGTGTGCTGGCCTTTTTCAAGCGTGATCAGCATGCCGTAATACGCTTCCGGCGAACCGATGCCGTAGATGCAGGAGACAGAGGCGACGATGATGACGTCACGTCGCTCGAAAAGCGAGCGCGTGGCGCTCATGCGAAGCTTGTCGAGCTCGTCGTTGATGGTGGCTTCCTTGTCGATGTAAATGTCGGCAGAGGGAACGTAGGCTTCCGGCTGATAAAAATCGTAGTAGCTGACAAAATATTCGACAGCGTTTTCCGGGAAAAAGGATTTGAACTCGTGATAGAGCTGCGCGGCGAGCGTTTTGTTATGCGCGAGAACGAGAGCGGGCCGGTTGCAGGCTTCGATCAGCTTGGCCACGGTGAACGTTTTTCCGGAGCCGGTGACCCCGAGCAACACCTGATGCTTGTCGCCGGCATCGATGCCGCGGAGCAGCTGTTCGATGGCGGCGGGCTGATCACCGCGAGGCTGATAATTGCTGCGCAGCTTGAAGTTCATGGAAGGGGTCTCCCGGCACGAATTACGGGCACTGCCGAAACCCCTATTATACTCCTCGATGCAAGCCGGCGTTGCAGGCTTTAGGGGGGCAGCCGGGAGAAGCCTGCGGGCGCGATTACCAGCTGTCACCGCCACCGCGCGGCGGCCAAGCGCCCATTGCACTCCGCACCAGAACGATCTGGCCGACGTGGTAACTGTTGTGCGCCACCAGCTGCCAAAGAATCGCGAGCACCGTGGAGGTGTGCGTTTCTTGCTTCGGATGCATTGCGGGCACTTCGCGACTTAGTTCGCTTGAGCCGGCTTCCGCCATTGCGGCCTGCACGCCAATCAGTTCGGCAAACCGGGCGGACTCTTTTTTCCAATCCTCCTCGCTGGCGGGAGCGCTCCCCTGCGGCCAGCTTTCCGCCGCGTGGTCCGGGTAGTGCGGTTTTTCGCCGCGAATTCTGCGGAGTTCATAATCCGTCCAAAAATTCACGTGCCACACAATTTGCCAGACCGAGTGTGGAAGATTGCCTGCCTGGCGCCCCGCTAATTCCGCCGAGAGGTCTTCGACACAAGCCAGCGGATTGGCGTGGGCGCCTTTTCCATAGAGCAGCTCGATCAATGTGCGTTCCGGCATGATAGTTTTCCTTGGAAGAAATATTCGATCCCGCGTCAGGGATGATTGGCAGGCGTCTCCGCGAGCAGCGCCACTTGCGCGTGGCTCTCGGCGTCGATGATGTAATGAACGCGATTCGAACCATCCGTTTTCGCTACGATGACGTTCATCGATTGATTGGCGTCTTCTGTCGCACGCACGACCAGACCCGTTTTCAGCGAGATGTAGGTAATGGTCTCGTTCTTGCCTTTGGCGATGCCCATGGTGCGCAGGTCATGGAGCTTGTAGTCCTCGGGCGTGGCGTCTTTTTGAGAGGATTTTTGTTTGAGGATCGCGGTTGTCAGAATCACCGCGCATTTTTCCTGGGATTGCTCTCCTGGAACAAGATCGCCCTCGGGCGTTACTTGCATCGCGCCGCAGGGCGCATCATTCACGTACTCCGATTCCTTTTCCCAGGAAAGGCCCGCCAGCAATGCGTTGGAAATCGGCTCCTCGGCTTTCCACTTCTCGCCTGGTTTTATGCCTTTCTCCGGGAATGACGCGCCGTCCCCAAATTGCGCCACCCACTCCTGCCAGGCGGCTTTCTCGTCGGAAGAAAGCTTATCCAGGCCTTCAACGTCGGTGACTTGTCCGTCCGCATGAAGAACAAACTCCACGACCTTTCCGCGCTTGCCGGATATTGCTGCTTCGCGAGGATTCTGCGTGCCATTCGGCACTGCCGCGGAGTCCGTGGGTGAGGTGAGCGGGACGACGGCATCCGGGTCGAGGATTCGCGTGCGCAGACGCGCGACCTGCTTGCCTGCATCGATGCGCAAGTCTTCCACCTCGACAAGCAGAAGAAGACTTTCATTGGTCTGGCCTGCGGTCGGAGACATGGGTGCGGCGACCGTGCTTTCCGTATTCGTGTTGGATTTCGCGCTGTAGCCAATTTGATAGCGAATGGTCTGGCCGACGGCGAGTTTGGGGAAGAGCGCGACGCGGCCGGCGCTATCGCGTGCTGCGCAGGGGAGTGCCGCGGCGATCAAGCAGCCGCCGAGCAATCGCAGGCATTTCTTCATAAGAGACTATGCATGGGTGGCGTCCCTGCCGGTCGTCATTTCTCCGGCGTTTTGAAATGCTTATCGAAAAACTCGATCGTCGCGTGATAGGCGGACAACCACGTTCGATGCAGCAGGAAATCGTGAATCTCATCGGGAAAAACCAATTGTTCGAACTCCACGCCTTGTTTGCGCAGCGCCTCGGCTAGGTCGACCGTTTCGGCAAACGGAACGTTGCGGTCGTCGTCGCCCTGGATCAGAAGAACGGGAGAACGCCAAGTGCCGATGGAGGCCAGAGGGGAGGATTCCCATGCAAGGCGCGCGAAATCGGCGCGATCGGTGGGCTTGTAGCCCGAAGCGAAGGTGGGAAGCTCGGTGTTCCAATCGTGTACGCCGTGCATGTCGACGCCCGCCGCGAAAAGATCGGAGGAGCGGGCAAGGCCGAGAGCCGTCAAGTAACCACCGTAGCTGCCGCCCCAAAGGCCGATGCGCGCGGGATCGACGTCTGGTCTTGAGCGCAGATAGAGTCCGGCGCCTTCGACATCGTTGAATTCGCTGGCGCCGGCCGCGCCGTAATTGAGAGCTTCGCGAAAATTGAGCCCGTAGCCGATGCCGCTGCGATAGTTCACCGCGAGAACGATGTAGCCGCGGCTGGCGAGGTACTGATTCATGGCATAGGCGTTGCTGTAGTACATCATGTAGTGCCAGCCGAGAAGCATTTGGCGGCGCGATCCGCCGTGAAAAAAGCAGAGCGCAGGGTGGCGCGAGCCGTCGCCGGCATTGCGTGGCAGAAAAAGCTGCGCGTGGATTTGCAAGCCGTCAACGCCAGAAAGAATCACTTGCTGGGGCGTAACCATGGCGCTTGCTGGAAAATCAGCGGGAAGCGATTCCGGGGCGAGGTCGCGGATTTCGCCTTTGCTCAGAACAAGTGCCGGACGCATCGTGGTATGCGCGTCAGACCGCAGGATCAGAACCGTTTTATTGTCGCTCGCGAGTACGGGCGCGGTTTCGATGCCCCCGCCTGAAGTCACGGCCTCCGGATGATCGCTGGTGGGCGATACTTTCCAGACGTGGCGGCGGTCAATGTCATCTTGATTCGAAGAATAGACGATGGTCTGGCCGTTCGGGCTGGCCGCTACAAATTCCACTTCGAAGTTTCCCGGCGTGAGCGGTTTTGCTGCGCCGCCGCTAACGGGGGCAGACCACAAGTGAATCCATCCACCGCGCTCCCAGGGGAAAACGATCCGGTCGCCGGCCCAGATCAACTGATTCTCCGCGACAACTTCGTGAAACACGCTGCCGCTGCCTGCATCCGCATGCCAGATTTCCTGGCCCTTGCCAGTTGTTGCGTCGGCGATATGAATGGACCAGGGCTGGCCTTCGCGATCCGGGCTAAATGGTAGCCTGCCCTTGGCGACCGCGATGCGAACAAATGCTATTCTGCGGCTGTCGGGGGACCATGCGGCTTGGAGGTCCGTGTCCACGCTTGGTTCGAGATAAATCAGCGACTTCGCCGCGACGTCATAAACGCCGATGAAGCCGTGGTCTCCGCGGCGGCTGGCGAAGGCCAACTTCGAGCCATCGGGCGACCAACGCAGTTCGCTCGCGCCGCCGTTCGAATGAATCACCTGTTCGGCTTTGTCGCTGCCATCCAGCTTCGCCATCCACACTTGCGTCTTGAAAAGGAACGCTACGCTGCCGCCCTTCGGCGACACGGCGGGCGCGTGACCTTCGCCAAGTTTTTTTGGCGCGCCGCCGCCCAGGGAAATGGCCCAGATATTCTGCTCTACTCCCTGCGGCGAATTTTGCGGATTGGGATACGAGGCGTTGGCGAATTCGAGATCGCCGCCACGCGTATATACAATCGTTTCTGCGTCCGGCGCCCAACTGAGCATCCCGAGATCCTGGCCGTCGTCGTCCTGGTAGGAAGTGATTTGCCGCGACTTGTAGCTTCCGTCCGGCGCGGGCTCCGCGATCCAGAGATTACGCGCTCCATTTGCGTTGAAAACCCACGCGACGCGGCCCTTGGCAGGCGCAGCGGTCAATTCGGTCGGAAACGGCGCGCTCAGAAACTGTTCGAGGGTCGGCGCTTTTTGCGACTTCGCTGCCGGGCAAATCATCGACGCCAGAAGGATCACGAGCGGGACATAGCGTTTCATCAACAGCCTCCACGGATGGTAGAATTTTGCCGCCAAATTCGTCTTCGGAAAATCGCGCTCAAATCTTAGTCCGCAGGCTGGCGCGCGGCCGTTTTTTCCACGGAGACGCGCGGCCCATCCAGCGGCCCCCATATTTTCAACACATGACCGGCGTCCACCACGCCGATCGTCCTGCCGCGCCGTTTGCCTGCACCGAGCGTTTCAATCGTAAGATCGGCGTCGCGCGCAAAACTCACCGTGCCCTGCAACGAGGTTTTCTCCCCGCCGGATTCCAGCGTCAGATTCTCGACGGTGACGCCGCGGTTGCGCATCGTAAACGTCCCTGCGCCGCCTGTCCATCGCGAAGTGCCGGTGTGTGGCGCGCCGTCGGCCACGCTGGCACTCACGTCCCAGCCTCGAAATTCAGCATTCTTCAGCTGAATTGCCCCGCCGCCCGCCAATTTTTGCAGGAGTTCTTCGCGACCGACGCCCTCTGTCACGACGTGCACCGAGCCCGAAGCCAAACCCGCCAGGCGCTCCGCGAATCGCCCTGCCGCGGGAATTTCCGCCAGATTCACACGGTCGAGCTTCGCGGTCACATCATATTTCGGAAGAGGAGCAAACTTCGCGGCTACCTGCGCATGAATCGTGCCGCCAGCCCAGTCCGCGGCCGCTTCACGCACGTCGAGTCGCAGATCGTGCAGCGATCCCTCCGCGCGAACGTTTGTGAGCTTTAGTTTTTCGACCGTCAATTCCCCAATGTTCAGTTCCCCGTCGGCGTTGACTTGGCGGACCAGTTCGCTCGCGGCGGGACTCGGCGACGACCCGCCGAGGAGCGAGGGCAACAGTCTCTGCAGCCAGTTTGGCCTCGCGCGCGGACCCACCCAGCGGTCAAGCTCCGCGGCGTTCATGCGATCGGTAGTCAAACTAAAATTCCATTTCGCGCCGTCTTCGCTCCCGCCCCTGTTTGCTTCCGTAATCGAGCCGGACCAAGTGCTGCCGAAACCGGTCACTTTCGCCACGTCCACGGAACGCTGCCCATCTTTCCAGTTCAGAGTGCTTCCCTCCACGGCGAGCGGTTGGTTCAGTCCCGCGATCGCGAGCTTCGCTTTGCTGAAAAGAATTCTGCCGTTCCAGCGGCCGGCGAAAGGCTTCTGCCATTCCCATCGCGTTACCGCGAGCGCATCTCCAGAGAGCTCCCACCCATGATTCACCGGCCTGCCCAAAGCCGCCGCTGCCTTCAGCACATCTTCTGCTCTTTGCACATGGCCTTCGATGCTGATGCTGCCGGATGGAGTGCTCAGATCCTGATTAAACGTGACGTCCGCGGCGTTCTCCATCAGAGTCGCCATGCGCCGCTTTCTGGGCGCGATAACGTCGCGGGCCGAGCCGCTTAGAGCGATGCGCACGGGCTCGGACAGAAGCTGGTTTCGTTCGCGCCCAATGCGCACGGCACCAATGCGCACAGGAAGCTTGAGGCCCGGCACCCTTAGAACACCGCCATTGCTCGAGAATGCGGCCTCGTCGATCTCCAGCGGCCAGCCATGCAGCGCCATCGCGCCGGTAAAAAACTGCTCGGACGACACCCCGTCGTCTACGCCAGGATGAAACGCCCGGTACCATGCCAGCAGGTCCGCCGCCTGGATCCCAGAGGAATCCAGATGCACTTCGAACGCCGCGGCAGGCCCGGAAACATAATTTGCCCCGCCTCGCAGATTCGAACGCGGCCCTTCAATCGTCACCTCTTCCGCGCGCACGCTTCCCGCAGCCACGTTCCAATGCCCTTTGACACCAAGCCGCAGTCTGGGATTGTCGCCGCGCTCGATCAGATCCCACCGATGGATTTGCGCTGCGCGGGCCTCCATGGAAAAAATCCATTGTCCTGGCGGCGTGTCGGCGCTCGAACTTGACCCGGCTTCCGATGCGCCGCTCTTCAGCGAACCATCCAGCGTAAACACGCCGCGCATGCCATGATCGTGGCCGCTTAGCAGCCGGAACAAATCCGCGACCGAAACTTCCGCCCAGTGCACGTTAATTTGCGCAGGCTGCAGCCGCACCGAAGTTCCCGCAATATCGCCCTGGACCTTCACTGTTCCCGCCGATTGCAGCACTACCCCGCTGCGCCACGGCTGCGCTTCCAGGCGAAGTTGCCAGCGACCTGGCACAATCTGGTCGACGCTTCCTGAAACGCCGGTCATGGCAAACGGAAGTTTGTCGTTGATATTCTTGAAATTAATCCGGCCATCATCGAAATCGATTTTCAGCAGCCGGTTCACCGGCGCGATGGCGGACGGTGGTCCGTAGACGCGTGTGTTTGTTTCCGCGGAAGCTTTCGGGGACGGCAGCCAGCGTTCCAGGTTCCATCTGCCCTGATTGTTGCGCACCAGAATCAAACTGGGCCGGCTCAGCGAAAGTGTTCCGAACTCGAAATGGCCGCGCAGCAATCCGGTCCACCGCAGCCCAGCGGACAGATTGTCCGCACGTAGGAAATATTCGTTGCCGAACGCGGGATCTTCGCCGACCGTCACTTGTTCCGCATCCAGCCGGGGAGTGGGCAGCAGCTGCACCGCGAAGCGTCCGACCTCGACGGGCCGGCCAAATGCCATTTCCAGTTGCGCGGTGAGGTAGGTGTGCATGCGCCGCGTGCGGACCAGCAGCGACACACAGATCTGCATGGCCACGAGCAGCGCCATCATCGTAAGCGCCAGCTTCCACCACTTGCGCGGCATCTTCATATTGTCCGGAAGTTTCGCAGACTGACCCGGAATTGAAAAGCTACTCCAAGACCTACTTCACTCTGCCTTTGTTTCCTTCAAGAAGCCGGCTTTCCTTGAGCACTTCAAGAAAATCGCGCACAAAAAATCCTGCCAAACTCAGTGGACTGTATGCAGCATCCGGCTCCAACGGGTGCGGGCCGGAAGGTGTGCCAGCGTATCGAAAACTCCTACCAATCGCTGGATGAAAGTGGTTTGCGTATAGTCGTTGCTCGTTGCATCCACTGACCAATAAATCAGGAAAGGCCGCCCCATAATGGCGCTGCGATCCACAAAGCCCCAGTACCGGCTGTCTGAGCTGCGGTCCCGGTTGTCGCCCATGGCGAATAATTTCCCGGGCGGCACCACGATCTCGTCGCCCTGCATGTAGCTGCGAAGCGTTTCCCTCCAGCCAGATTCCGGAACAACCTGCGGAGAAATCAGCATGCCCCTCAAGGGAGGAAAGGAATAGTTGAAGTTGTCATACGGAGCCGTCGGGTCGTGCACCACATATGGCTCGTTCAGCGGCTTTCCATTGACGTACATCTGTTGGTCGACGAGCTTCAGCCGGTCCCCCGGCAAGCCGATCACGCGTTTCACAAAATGCTGGTGGTCCGCATACGGGTACTTGAAGACGATGATGTCGCCGCGCTCCAGCGGCCGGTACGGAAGCACTTTCTCATACCATGCCCCGCTCCCGCCGAAGATGAACTTGTTGACCAGCAGATGGTCGCCAATCAACAGCGTCCCTTCCATCGAAGCCGATGGAATTTTGAACGCCTGAACCACGAAGCTGGTCCCGAACAGTGCCAGCAGCACGGTCACCAGCAACGATTCGAGATATTCGGAAATCGTCGTCGGATCTTCGTGCAGCTCTTCGTTTTTGGTCTCCGCCGGAGCCACCGGATCCACGGGATCTTCGACCTTCAGCGCCGTATCTTCCGCCATTCGCTCTCAGCCTTTCCGTTCTGTGCGCACGTCAATTTTTTCCAGGAGCTCCATCACGCTCTGCGCCGCGCGCTGTTCGGCTTCTTTCTTCGTGCTGCCCTCACCGCTGGCCATGCGTTCGCCCTTGATCCAGACTTCCACCTGAAAGATTTTCTGATGATCCGGCCCGCTTTCGGCCGACAACCGGTATTCGGCAGGCGGCTTCCCCTGTCCCTGCAAGAATTCCTGAAGCGCCGACTTCTGGTCCGAGTCGGCGATTCGTTCGCCGCGTTCCTCAAGCGCTTGCTCAAACAGCAGCCGCTTAAGCATTTCCCGCGCAGGCCCGAGTCCGGCATCCAGATAAACCGCGGCGACCACAGCTTCGAAAGCATCCGCGAGGAGCGCCGGCTTTTCCCTCCCGCCGGTTTTTTCTTCGCCGCGTCCCAGCCGCAGGTGCTCGCCAAGCCTTACCCGGCTCGCCGCGTCATGAAGGGAGTGTGCATTCACAAGCCGCGCCCTGCTCTTAGAAAGCTGGCCCTCGCTCCATTCGGGGAATGACTCGAGCAGATATTCTCTCGCCAGCAACTCCAGAACCGCGTCGCCGAGGAATTCCAGCCTCTCATTGTCCTGTATGGCAGACAGTTCCGCGGAGTCTCCCTTAAGGTCAGCGCGCAATTCCGGCACCGCGGAGCTATGCGTCAAAGCGCGCTCCAGAAGCTCCGGCCTTTTGAACCGATAACCGAGACGCTCCTCGAGTTGCTCTGCGTCACTTTTTGTCATGGACCTGGACAGCGCGCTGCGTGCTCCCGACGCTTACTTTGGTGCGCTCAACTGCGTGGCGCCCAGTTTCTTCGCCTCGTCGGCGCCGCTCTTGCATGTCGACTGCAAACTGCCCGGAATGGACGCGCACTTGGTGAATGCCGCGACCGCGGCGTCAAAATGCGAAGTCTTCTGGTTCGAAATCGCCAGGACATAATAGGTCACGGGATCGGCTTCGGGATTCGGATCCACCTTTGCGGACGCCTCAAATTCCGGAATCGCGTCGTCGTACTTGCCCCGGCGGAAATAAACGAGTCCCAAACCGCCATGCGCCATGGCCAGCGTCTGGTTTTTGGCGAGAGCGAACTGTGCATCTGTCATGCCGTCGGGCTTGGCAATCGTGGGAGTGAGTTCGATCGCCGACTTGGAAAATTTTTCCGCTTTATCCAGTTGCTGCGCGGCGTTCGGCATATTCGAGTTCCATGCTCGCGGCAGCGTCTGTCCGAGAATCGCCAGAGTCTGCACATCGTTCGGAGCCAGAGCCACATCCTTCTCGCCCGCTTCCTGCATCTTCTGAATCTGGTTATCCGCCAGGTAGAGTTTCACGAGGTTCGAGTACACCACCGCGAGGTAGCGGCTCTGCGGATATTTCTGCACAAATGCTTCGCCAGACTGTGTTTTCTTGGCCCCGTCGGTTATAGCCAGGGCATCAAACGCCTTAAAGTCTTTATCCTCTTCCGGGTTCACCGGAGGCGTCGGGGTGTCCAGTGTCAGCGTGTTCGCTTTGTCTTTGTCGGTTTGCTGCTGTGCGGGCGGAGCGCTCTGGCCACTTTGTCCGCTTTGCGTACCGCCGCTCTGTGCCGCCGCCCCGGCGCATCCCAACAAAAGCAATCCGGCAAAAGCCCCTGCTTCCATCCACTTCTGGCACGTCCCCTTCATTTCCGGCCTCCTGTTTATTGCTTGAATTCGTCTCCCAAGTCCGCAGGCTTGTGTTGCTCCGAATCGGTCCCAATCTTCTTCCGCCTGTCAGCGATTAAATCTAAGGCCGCTCGGCCGGTTTCTCAAGGTTCACGGCTTCGAGACCCTTCTGCGCCGCTTGCCTCGCCTGCTCCGGGCCACCCGGCACGGCGAGTGCGGCTTGAAATTCGCTTTTGGCAAGTCCCTGCTGTCCTTCGTCATCGTAAATCCGCGCCAGGTAGATATGCGACCATGTCAGCACCATCGGATCCTGCTTAGCCGCGTGCTCTCCCGTCGTCAGCCTGCCAAAAACTTCCTTAGCGCGCGGGCCATCGTGCTCCAACAACGCCACCAATCCCAAACCGTACCATGCGCGGATCTGGTCTGGATATTTCGCCAGCACCTTCTGGAACGATTGTTCCGCCGCTCGCGGATTTTTCTCCGCGATTCGCTTCTCGCCATCCGTCAGCTCGGCAATTGCTTCCGCATCGTTCGGGACCGTGGTTGGTTGAGGCACCCTGCGCCGCGTCACTGCTTCGCTGGCGGGGTCGTCCGTGCTGTGGCCTCGATCCGAAAAAGCAAACTTGATGCCGTCAATCCGCTTGGCTTCCGTTGTCAGATTGAGGCCTCTCACCAAGTCCGGAAAATAGAGGGCCATGGATGGCTCGGAGCTCTCGTATTTGGCCAGCCCCTCAAACAGCGGCCTTACCAGCACGTAGCCGTCCGCGTCATCGCGGTCTATCGCTGCGTCCCTTTCGCCGGGCGATTGCCGCTTCAGTTTTAGCTCTACCGCCCGCACCAAACACTCAGCGAAATAAGACTCATAGTCGTCCTTCAGGTCCGGCGCCAGCCGCGGCGCCAGTGCCGCCTTCTCAAAGAGCTGCCGTTTCACTGCCAGCACGTGCGGATATTGCTGGGGCAGCGGATCAAGCAGGAAGTGTAAAAAGGCATGTCTAATGATGTCGGTAGGAATGTCATCCGAGCCACTCAGAACGATCGAGTAGTGTTCACCCGAGTTCCGCACGTTCGTGATGCGCCCGACCAGCGGCTCCAAAATGATCGTAAAGGTTCTCGCCGATGAATTGTCCTGCAACTGCCGCAGATAACCCGTGGTCACAAACACGATCTGCGACACCGGGTCATGCACCTTAGCGATCTCTCCGTTGTAGATGGGCTGCAATCCACGCCACAGCTGCCCGATCTTTTGCTCCGTGTAATAGTTCGACAGGATTTCGCTGAAGCCCTCGAGCGCCAGCACCTCCGTAGGCTGATCGTCTCGCTTCAGAGTCATCCCGAACCTTGGCGCGGGCCCCGAGAGCAGTCCAAACCAGATGTAGCGCGAGAGCGTCGCTCCCGAATCGCGCACCACATGTTCCTTGTAGAACTCCCTCACCGCGTCCACCGCCGGCCCTTGCTGATGCTGCATCTGCTCGCGAAGCCGCGCGCGCAGCGGATGCCAATTCTCCGCGCTCACGTTTGCTTCAAATCCGGCTGCCAGCAGCGCGCACATCGTCGTAAACATGGCCTCGCTGCCGTCGACAGAAACGTTGGTGACCGGCGCAGTTTGCCGAGGCGCGGGAGGCAGAGGCACCTGTGCGCCTGCCACCAGCGGCACCCATAAAAGCACCGTCGCCGCGCACAATCCCCCCATCGCTCTTTGCCGAAGTTGTTTTGTCATGAACTCTGCCGCAGTTCTCGCTCGAGCTGGTTACTCTCTCAACCGCTTATTCAACTTCTGAGGTGGGAGCGACGCCGGGTCCGCCTCCCCACTTCTCCGCCTTTATCCCCTGGGGCGCTCACCATTCCTGTGGCCACCCTGCAGCATCCTGTCAATTTACAAGCGCCATTCCCATCCGTCAAGGAAGCAACCGCTTGTTTAGCCCGCTCACCATCCAACGTTTGCTGCCCTGGCAGGCATCTGTTAACAGTGAGGATGCGTTCACACCCGCCGCGGGATGGCCCGACTTTCATGTGTCCCCTGCTTTCGAAAATGACCGGCTTTTTCTTTGCGGTTTGCGCTCTTCCCGGGATCCCGGCCGTGCCACTCGAGGACGTAGTAACGCCCTTCGGGCTTTCAGCACCCCCTCGCTCGGCACAGGGTACAGCTGCCGCGCCCGCCCCCCTGGGCCAACGTCGGCTTTTGCAAGAAGTTCAACTCACCGGAGGCTCTTCCTGGGTTGACACCGGAATTGACGTGCAAGCAGGCGAACACGTCGTCGCCAGCGCGACGGGAACCCTTCGCTACCCCGACCAGCAATCCGACACCGCTCCTGCCGGAATCGCTCGCGGCTTCAAAGATCTTCTCCGCAATTTGCCCTTCAACGAAGCCGGCCGCGGCGCGGTCATCGGCCGCATCGGCGACAAAGACGCCTCGCAACCGTTTCTCATCGGCGCCGGACGCGACCTTGTCTCGCCTCTCTCAGGCCGCCTCTCGATCGGCATCAATCAACTCAGCAGCGACACGGGCGAAGGCACCTATTCGGTGCGCATCGAGATTTACGCCGCCGATGCCAACGCCGTCCTCTTCACCGCCAAAGCTGTGCTTGCCATTGGCGGCGTCGACAAGGATCTCTTCGCGAAAATCCCGCGCCGCATCTCCGATCGAGCCGGCGCCCCCGGCGATATGGTCAACTTCCTGCTTATCGGCTCCCAAAACGCCATGGAAAAAATCTTCACAACCGCTGGCTGGGTTAAAGTCGACGCCAACGTCAAAGAAACCGTTCTCCACGGCTTCCTCGAAAGTATCTCGAAGGAATCCTATCTCACCATGCCCATGAGCCCGCTTTACCTCTTCGGTCGCCAGCAGGATTACGGCTGGGCGCATGCGGAACCCATATCCGTGGTCGCCTCGCGCAATCACCTGCGCATCTGGAAGGCGCCGTTCGAAGTCAACGGTCGCGCGCTCTGGGTCGGCGCCGCTACTCACGACGTGGGCTTCGAAAAAGATCAACGCAACAACGGCCTCACTCACAAAATCGACCCCAACATTGACCTCGAGCGCGACTACGTGGAAAAAACGCTCACTTCCACTGGTCTGGTTGCGGAAGTCACGCACATCCTCCCCGCGAATCCCATGCAGGAGGCCAGGACCGCCACGGGTGGCAGCTTCCACTCGAACGGCCAGGTTTTGGTATTGAAACTCGGCGAGTCCTCGAAGCATCAATAAAGTTCCGGGGGGACGGCGTAAATTGGCAACACTTGGAGTATGATGTGCGCCGCCGAGAAAGCTTCGACCTGCCCGTCACCAGTCCAGGAGACCGTCATGCCCGTCGCCAAGCCAGCCAACGAACCTGAGCGTCTCGCCGCTCTCGAACGCTACGGCCTACTCGACACCGACCCCGAAGAGTCGTTCGACGATTTAACGCAACTCGCTTCGTTCATCTGCAAAACGCCCATTGCGCTCATCTCCTTAATCGGTGAGGATCGCCAATGGTTCAAATCGCGCGTCGGCATCGATGCCAGGGAAACCTCGCGCGAAGTCGCCTTCTGTTCCCGCGCCATTCTGCAAGCGGATATTTTCGTAGTTCCCGACGCGTTGAAAGACGAGCGTTTCCGCGATAATCCGCTGGTCGTTTCCGACCCGCACATCCGTTTCTACGCCGGCGCCCCGCTCATCAGCGAGGAAGGCTACGCGCTCGGCACGCTCTGCGTCGTCGATCAAACTCCGCGCGAATTGACGCCCGAGCAAAGAGACGCCCTCAAGGCGCTAAGCCGTCTCGTTCTGGCACAAATGGAATTCCGCCGCAACCTGATCCTCTTGAAAGAAGCCCTCAGTGACCGCACAAAGGCAGAGCACGAGCGAGAACAGGAACTCCTCAAGCTGCAAGCCACTCTGATGCGTGTCCTCGGCCTGGGCCACCCCGTCCCAGCCAGGTGATTCTACGAACCAAGAGGAGTTTATTTTTGTTTGTTTTCATCGAGACTTGACGCTGTTCGATGATCGAATCTTCTTTTTACTGCCAACAGGATGCAGACGAGCGCGCACCACGCGAATACCGCCCACATCACGTGAATCAGAGACGCCGAAATCTGGTCCTGGTTTTTGCTTACGAGGTAGGAGCGGTCGGCGATGATTTTTTCATATTCTTGCTTATTGCAACCCCTATAGCTCACGCTGACAAAACCGAGCACGGCCGGCAACAAGATCCCGAGCGGGAAGAACCGCGCCAGCAACCCTCTTAACGCTCTCCAGGGCAGCGCGCTCGCAAGTCGGTCAAACGGACCTCTCAGCCAAAGGTATGCCGCCAAGCCAATCACCACGGAAATCACGGCGACGCAAAGGTAGGAAACGACTAGATACTGCTCATTTGTCATCTTTGGGCTTCAGCGTAGCCACGAGAATGGTCATCAGTACGAGGTAGATCGCAAGTGTGAGGAATACGTATCCCAGGGAGTCTCCCAGCCCCGCAGCAACGAGCCAGACATACTCCATGAAGTATTGGCCCGGCTTCACGTCCGGGTTCCCCGTCACAGCTTGCCCTATGACTCCGAAGATGAGCAAAAGTAAAAAGGCGCGCGTGAAGAAAACTACGCCTCCAGGAACGGCCACCGTCCGGGACAGGAGCTCCCCCAGGCCACGCCGCGCCAGGACGTACACGAGAATCGCAAGTCCAATCGCGAAAATGAGCACAACGAGGTGGACAACAAGTGCTGGCGACAAAGGCCCCTCCTCTGTAGTCAGTGATGTCTTGATCTCCAGGGTGGCAGCGATCCAAACCGGTACATAGCCGCTTTATTGGAACGAGATTCTGTTCTTCGCACGCGGTCTTGTCAACGCAATCTAAGCACCGCCCACCGCCCGCCGCAAAACCTCCCGCGAAATATTCGCCCCGCTCACCACCAGCACCACGTTCTCGCCAAATTCCGCGTCCCCCGCGAGCAGCGCCGCCGTACTAGCCGCCCCCGCCGGCTCCGCCAAGACATGCTCCTCCACAAGCAAAATCTCAATCGCCCGCAACATCGCCTCCTCGCTAACCAAAACCACATCATCGACAAGCCTCTTCACATCGTGCACGTTCCCCTCATTCGGCGTCCGCGTAGCCAACCCATCCGCGATCGTGTCGCAAGTCTCCGTGCCCACCACGCGATCTTCTTTCCACGAGCGGTAATAAGCCGGCGCCCGCTCCGCTTGCACGCCAATAATCTTCACGCGCGGTGCAATCTGTTTCACCGCCGCCGCCACCCCGCGAATCAGAGCCGTATCCCCCATCGGCACGACGATCGTGTCGGTCGTGGGCAACTGCTCGAGAATTTCGCAACCAATTGTCCCCGGCCCCGCCGGCAAATTCCCATCGGTAGCGTCATCCAAAAAATAAACTCCAGGCCGCTTCGCGTACTCGTTCGCCAAGACAAACGCCGCTGCCAAATCCGTCCCGCCACTCTCCACAATCTCCGCCTCCAGCGAAGCAATCCTCCGGCGCTTCACCGGATTGCACCCCGCCGGCAAAAAAATCCGCGCCTTAACTCCAAGCAGTTTCGCGGCCCAAGCCACCGCCGCCCCATGATTCCCCGTACTCGAAGCAACGACATCCTCCACGCTGCCGCGCTTCAACCGCGAAGCCAACCCCCACAAAGCGCCCCGCACCTTGAACGACCCGGTTGGCAGCTCCGCCTCCAGCTTCAACCAAACCCGCTTCCCCGTCCTCCCGCTCAAAAACGGCGACTCAATCAACCGCGTCACCGCAAAATGTTGCGCAAGAAACTCCCGCGCCTCCCGAATCGTGGCTATCTCCGGCCGAATCTCCAAGGCTTCCTCGCAGAACCTCTGAAGAACTATAGCGCAATCGCGTTTCTCGTTTCCGGCGATGCTCCAATCTGGAGGAGCTCATCACAAGGCGGCGGCGCCGCGGAACTTCTCTCAGCCCTTCTCCCTAAAATACGTTATCAACGGCCAATTCTCCGTGCAGGGTCGCGAGTGGCCTGCGCCTACTTCGGGAGGTAACGTGAACATGCGCCCTTTCTCCTGGCTTTATAACTTCCTGTTGGATCTTCGCTATGCCGCGCGCGGGTTGCCTAAGAATCCCGGCTTTGTCGTAATCGTTGTCCTTTCTCTAGCCCTCGGCATCGGCGCCAACACCACGATCTTCAGCCTGATGAACGCCCTCATCTATCGCCCGCAGTTGTGCGGCGAATTTTCCGGAGCCGTCTTTACGTCGCTGCTTCGTCGCTTCTTTACTTCTCTCCGACCGGATTCTTGATTTTGGGCGAGATCGAACTTTTCGCAGCGCTCAGGATGACGCCGCTCCCGATCCTCAACCGGTAGAATCTCGGGCGTCCTCTCGACCGCCAATAGACCGACTCGTAGTCCTGCTCTTCTAAGCCCGTTCGAACCAGGCTGAAAAAACTGTGCTGCGCCGGATTCACCAAGATCCCGACATGCCCCGGCCACGCAATCACGTCTCCCGCTCGCGGATATTTCACGCGCGCAAAATTCTCCCCACCTGAATAAATCTCGAACGAACTCGCGTAGGGATAAGCAAATCCAGCAGTCGCGAACACCGCCTGCACCACGTGTGAACAATCCCGCGCTCCCTGCTCACGTTCATCGCCTTGAAACGCCGTCCGCACGATCACACGTCCCTCTGCAACGCTCATCAACCGTGCATTCGGAGAATTCTCCTTCGCAGGCAAGGCCGTCTGTGCCTCGGCGCTCACGGCGCTGATAACGCACAAACATATTGCCCGCAAAGCAATTCCTGCAAACCCAGTCGCATAGCCCTGAGCCGCACGCGCGACAGTTTCAATCTTCGCATCACTATCGCGGCACGGCGCCAGCTGGCGGAATAACGTTTGCAAATCTGGAAAACCCATGGAGTCTCCCGCGCACAGTCCCGCTCAAGAACGCGAGCAAGACCCGCGCAAAAGGGAACAAGTTCCCTTCACTCCACGGAAACATTTGGGTCCTGATCGAACAATAGGACTTTGCGTTGGATGTACTTGTCTCTTAGGCCAGTGGCCAAGAGTAATGGGGGGAAGTTACTTTAATGTGTTGCGGCGGCCGCGGCGGCGTTTTCTTTTGCTCGGGAAGACTTCCACAATTGAATGTATGGCTCCAACTCGTTCATCATTCTTTGGAATTGTGGAATGTCCAGCGACTGGGCTCCGTCGCTGATCGCCTTTTCCGGCGCGGGGTGCACCTCCACAATCAAGCCATCCGCGCCGATCGCCACTCCCGCGCGCGAAACGGCCGGCACCAGGCTGCGCTTCCCGGTTGCGTGGCTTGGATCGAGAATCACCGGCAGGTGCGTTAGTTCATTCAGTGCGGGAATCGCCGCGATGTCACACGTGTTGCGTGTTTCGGTTTCGAACGTGCGTATCCCGCGCTCGCACAAAATCACATCGGAATTTCCGTGCGCCACGATATATTCCGCGGACATCAGCAACTCCTTGATCGTCCCGCTCATCCCGCGCTTCAACAAAACAGGACGTCCGCATTTGCCCAGTGCCTTCAGCAGCACGAAATTCTGCATGTTCCGCGCGCCCACTTGCATGATGTCCGCATACTGCGCGATCAATTCCACGTCGCGGTCACTCATCACTTCCGTGATAATCGCCAGGCCCGTGGATTTCTTTGCCTTTTGCAACAGCTTCAACCCTTCTTCCTCCATGCCCTGAAAATCGTACGGCGAAGTGCGCGGCTTGAACGCGCCGCCGCGCAGAATCTTCGCGCCCGCTGCCGCCACACCTTCCGCGGCGCGCATGATCTGCGCTTCCGATTCCACCGAGCACGGCCCCGCCATCACCACAAATTCGTCCCCGCCAATGACGGTACCGTTCACGCGCACTCGCGTCCGCCCCGCGCGGAACTGCTTGCTCACGAACTTGTACGGCGCCGAAATGCGGACCACTTTCTCCACCTGCGGCATGGACTCGACCGACTCCATGCACGCCGTCACGTCTCCCACTCCCACGACGCCGATCACCACGCGCTCTTCCCCTTCGATCGAGTGCACCTTGTATCCGAAATGTTCCACCTGGTTGCGCACTTCATCAATCTCCTGACGCGTCGCGTGCATCTTCATCGAAATAATCATGGCTTCGTCCCCTCACATCCATTTTTTCTTGCTGACTTCTTCTCTGCACAGAACTTCTCCGAAACGTTCGTCGGTAAGGCATTTCCAATGCGCTCTAGAAGAATTCTCTGCCCCACAAACAAAAAACCCACTCGCTGCGAGTGGGTCGAAACTTTTTGCTCTGTTTCTAATTACAGGATCGCCCCTCGCCTCCTAGATGGGTGGGTGCCAAAATCGAAACCAATACGAATAGGCGACGCAATCCATAGTCCGTATTCTATTTCGCCTTTCCCCGGGAAACAACAAATATTTCATCCCCGCTTTTGCGCCGCAATTTCTTCGGCTCATGCGCAGAACACCGCCGGTTTGCCAGGCCTGCGACGCGCGTTGCTTCAAATTTCAATAAAGCAGCACGGCAATCCGGTACCGCGTGAAACCACCGGCATCGCCTCCCCGACACGCGCCTACGGCCCCCTTCCGATACCTCCGGGTCTTGATCTTCTCCAAAAGTTCCTCGGGTAGCTTGTTGAGACCCGTGACCTCGAATCGCACTATGTACAACACGGAATCGCCCGCATAACCCCGATCCATGCCGCAAGTTTTGCGGGCGTCCTCCGTTACATCCACAACGTTCAGATCCGTTCCTTTCAGCAGCGAAACCACTTTCTCTTCCTGCTGCGCCAGGCTCAAATCCGCGACCTCGCGGGTAAAGTCCTGTGTGGCAAAGAGTCCGCCGCTTCCGCGCGCCGTTCCGATGCCTATGGCCGTGAGCTCACCGTTCAGAATATTCCTGCGATGCCCGGGAGAATGCATCCACCCGTCATGAATTTCCTCCGGACCGGGACCGACGGCTACGTTTTCGGCCACCATCGCATATTTTGCTCCAGCCTGGGCAGCACGTTGGTCCAGGGGCGGTTCGCCCGGCAGCTGGTGCGAGAGCACATTTTCCCGCGCCATGAGCTGGGCGTGCCGACGCGCGGCCGCGGCGAGCGCATCATCCCATTTGAGCGCGAGAAGCCCAGCCGCAGCACGCTCTCGGTTGGTGGCATCGAGCAGGAGTTTCTCGTCAGTTGAGGCATGCGTCGAGAGCGGCAGAGTCCGGACAGGGGGGCGATTCTCTGAGTGGTCTTGAGACTGGGCAGCAGAAAGGAAAAAAAGAAAACAGAGCGCGGCGCCCGCTCCTGCGGTTCCAAAAAGGCGCGAGGTTTTCATGGAGCGTTAGCCGCGCACGCGTACGGCGTTGAAGTTGAGAATCACGTGGCCGCCGGAAGTGGGCCGGCCAAAACTCAGCATCGGGCGGAAACGCGAGAAGAGCAGAATCTCGTCGAGTTGATGGCGCAGGGTCGGGCTCGCGGGACCTGAAAGAATTTCGTAGTCCACCATCTGGCCGCGGGCATCGACGGTGACATAGACCTGCAAGCCCTGCGGAAGAGAAAGCTCGACTTCATGCTGCTCGGATCCCCACGCTTGAGGATAATCCGAAATGGAAACGAGCTCGGCGGGACGAAGTATATCGAGCGGCACATCATTCGGTACAGCCTGCACGGTAAGGCCCGGCGCCATCAACTGAAGAACCAGTGCGAATACCACGATAGCGGAAAAAACTCCGCCGGTCGCGGGGACGGTAAGCGGGCGAAAAACATTGTCCAGCAGAATCTCTGCGCGGTCGCGCATTTTGCGCAGACGGCTCGACCAATCTTGAGAATGCTGTGCCTGGGCCGCGGCCACTCTAATGCGAACAGCCAAATCGGCAGGGGGGACATTTTTGGGCATCCGCGAAAGCAGCACGGAAAGCTTTCTGAAGCGCTCCAGTTCAGCGCGGCAAACAGTGCAGCCGTTCAGGTGCTGGCCAATCTGCAGGCGCTCCACAGCCGACGTCGTGCCCGTGAGGGCGTCGTCGAGATAGCCGGCGAGTTTTGTCCGAACCGTGGTGCACTTCATGGAAGCCCCTCCCCCGCGGCACTGGCGCCCAGGGAACTCTCAGGAGAAGAATCGTTTCGGCGGCGCGCGGCGGAATACGCATCGCCGAAAGGCGACGGCTGCGGCTCGACCGCCGCCCCATGCGAAGAAGTAAGCCTTTCGTGCTCGCGAAGCAGCGGCTCAAGAACTTGCCGGAGTGACCGGCGCCCGCGAAGAATGCGTGACTTCACCGTGCCTACGCTACAGTCGAGCACTTCCGCAACTTCGTCATAGCTCAGTCCTTCAAGATCGCGAAGGATGACGGCAGTCCGAAAAACGTCCGGCACTTCCTGCAAAGCGTGCTGCACGGCAATCTGAATTTCACGCGCAGCGAGCTGCTCAAATGGCGTCGCACCCAGATCCTCGATTTCGATAGCGGCATGCCCCTCTTCCGGCTCTGCGTCGATCGAAACATTTTTTTGCAGATGCCGCTTGAACCAGCGCTTGTGATTCAGCGCTTCGCGAATGGCAATGCGGTAGAGCCAGGTTTTCAACGAACTGCCTTGCCGGAACTTCTGAATCCCGCGAAAGGCTTTTAGGAAAACCTCCTGCGAACCGTCGGCTGCATCCGAGGTATCGCCGAGCATGCTCAAAATCAAATTGTAGACCGGGGCGTGGTAATGGGTGACCAGCCAGTCGAATGCCGTTTCCGAGCCGGCTTGCAGCTCAGAGACGAGTTCGGCTTCATCGCGGCCCCAAGAAAGGGCGCTGGCCCATTCGGACACTGCTGGCCTTTCCGGCCCGGTTGCTGGCATGCCCGGACCACCCTGCTAATAGATCCACGTCTAGACGCTTGCTTAGAACGTTGGACCCAGGCCTTCTTGCGAGTGCGACCCCCACACTTCGTTCCGGGATCGCCTTGCGACCGGGACGGCTCACTAGCATGGCCGAACCGATGTCCGCTCTCACTGTCTTAGACACCACCCGGAGCAGATATGTTTCCCGTCCTGCCGCCAAGGTGTAACAACCGTGATTCTGGCACTTTGCGGGTTGCGGCGCAACGGTACCTGAGGACAAGTGGTTCGCGTGCCCCCCAGCCGTGCATCCCGAGAAGGGCAAAGTAAGCTGATGAAAAGAAGGGGGTTGCGGGGACTGGGGGGCTGTGCGTTCCGGGAGCGGCAAGAACTCTCGAACTTGGATGAGGTGCCCCTCCTGCGGTTTTTTGTAAGCGCTCCTCCATAAGAAAGATAAAGTGGGGGTGGAATCAACGGTTGTTGGGAGTGTGGGTTCTGAACGGGTTCAGAGAGAGCGGCTTTTCTTGAATGGGGCGATATCCGAGTAATGAGTTTTAGTCCCACCGACCGAAGGCATGCAGTGGTTATGGGCGCAAGCGTGGCCGGACTGCTGGCGGCGCGCGCGCTTGCCGAGCACTTCGAGATGGTTACGGTTCTTGAGAAGGACGCCTGCCCAGTGCATGGCGCCCCGCGTTCGGGCGTGCCCCAGGGCCGGCACACGCATATTCTGCTGCCTTCCGGAGCGCAGGTACTCGAGAGGTTTTTCCCCGGTCGACTTGCCGAATTGGTGCGCGATGGCGCAAAAAAATTCGATTATGGACGCTCGCGATTTTATGTGGCAGGAACCTGGCTGCCGCGCGTGGCGACGGGGCGGGACTCGTTCGCGCAGACCCGCCCATTTCTCGAAGAGCATTTGCGCCGATGGGTCAGCGAACTCCCGAACGTGCGCATGGTCTATGAGACGAATGTGTTTGCGCCGTTCTTCGATAAAGCAAATCAGCGCGTTGTCGGCCTCGAGATTGGCAAGGGAAGCGAAGCTCGAGAGCAACTCCGCGCTGATCTTGTGACGGATGCGACGGGCCGCCATTCGAGGCTGCCCGCCTGGCTCGCGGAAAACGGATTCGGCGATGTGCCGGAGATGAAGGTGGGCATCGATCTGGCCTATGCAACAGGCCGTTTTCAGGTTCCCGCAGACGCACTTCCCGATCATCCCATGCTGTACATCGTAGGCCCTCCGCCGGAAAAGACGCGGCTTGGAGTCGTGTTTCAGGTCGAAGGCGGAATCGCATTCGGCGGCTTGGCCGGCTACCACGAAGACTACCCGCCAACAGACCTGGATGGCTTTCTGAGGTTTGCAAAAACCCTCAGCCAGCCGGACGTCTACAACGTGCTTTCGCGCGCAAAACTTTGCGCCCCGATCGCACAGTTCAGGATTCCGACGTCCATACGGCGGCGTTACCAGAAAATGCCGAGATTCCCCGCCGGCATTCTTCCCATTGGAGATGCGATTTGCGCTCTGGACCCGGTGTTTGGCCAAGGAATGACGGTGGCGGCGTTCGAGGCCGAAATTCTCTCGCGGTGTCTCCATCAGGGTTTGAAACATAAAGCATTGCGACGAGCCTACTTTCGAGCGGTGGATACTTGCCTGGATATTCCGTGGACGCTGTGTTGTACCGAGAACTTCAAATATCCTCAAACTACCGGGCCGCGCTCTTTTTCCTTCCCGCTCGTGCGCCGGTATGTCGATTTCCTCACGACTTGCGGCGACCCGGCCGTCCTAGCTCAAGTCTATGAGGTACTTACACTCGCGGCTCATCCGCGAGAACTCCTGCGGCCCGACATACCGGTGCGTGCATTGCGTCGCAAACTCTTGAATGCAAGCCCGCGGAAAAAGAACCCTTAAACCAGATATGGAAAACCGAAGTGGTTTATTGGCGGATGCAGGATGTTGACTGCGTACATGATTGACGGTGTAACGATTGCCGGATTGTAGGGCGCAGGCCGCGAAAGGCTCGACAGCGGACTCGCTTCGAAGATAAAAGTATATTCAGCATCAAATACGACCAATTCCAAAGAACTTCGCACGAGGGCGGGGAGTTGTTACCAGTATGTCCACCATGTCCACGCTGGCCGAGCTCGAATTCCTGCTGGTGTCGAACGACTACGCCACGCTGACCGCGGTTTCCGGTGGCGTCAAAAAATATGGAGCGAAGCTCGGGCTGGTGCCTACGGCGGAAGCGGCGCGCGATTATCTGGAGCGGAAGAAGATAGACGGGGTCTTTGTGGACATGCAGGTTCCCGGAATGCTCGGATTGATTGAGGCAGTGCGAAAAGGGTCGTCGAACGGGAAGGCGGCGATCTTCGCCGTGGTGCAAAACGCCGGAGAGACAACGGCTACGTTGAATGCCGGCGCGAATTTTGTGTTAAGAACTCCGCTGAGCGCCGAGGGCGTGGCGCTGCACATCACCATTTCGAAAGACATCATGCTGCGGGAGAGGCGCCGATTTTTTCGCCATGCGGTGAACCTGGCGGTAACCCTGAAAGACGGTCAGGGAGAACAGCGCGGGCGGATCCTCAACCTTAGCGAAGGAGGGATGGCGGTCCGGACGGTAAAGGGTCTAAAGCAATGGACGGTGATAGAGTTTGCGCTGGAACTCGC
The DNA here is from genome assembly GCA_013289955.1 of Acidobacteriota bacterium. GTDB lineage: Bacteria > Acidobacteriota > Terriglobia > Acidiferrales > UBA7541 > Acidiferrum. The sequence goes on along the minus strand of JABCYZ010000004.1, from coordinate 15,400 downwards.
ACTGGGCGTGGATTTGAGCGGGAAGGGGCAGGTGGCCTGGACTAGCTCGGAAGGCATGGCGGGTATATTGTTTCAGACGCTTCACGGGATGGGACGCGGATATCTGGGCGCGTGGTTGGCTGGTCGTGAGCAGCTTTCACGGAAAACGGAAGAAAACGAGAATCCCGTGTAGGCAGAGCCCGGAACGTCGTTCGGAGGCCACCAGGAGCGGCCAACGGGACGTGCCAGAGGGATTGATTAAATTGAAAAAGCGGGGATAGTTAGGTCCCCGTTAGCCTGAAAGCTTTAGTAAAATGGGAGATTACGGTAGGGGGCCCGGCCTTGCGGGGCTGAAGGATCAGCCCAAAACGGGACGGCTGGAATGTGTACGCGGAGTGCTTGATTCCCTCCCCCGGACAGATAGGGGCGAGGCGGAGAAGACGGAATGAAGCGGTCGGATGGGATGAAACATGTGGCGACAGTGGCGGGGCTGGCCGCGGTGTACCTGGTCGCCGGGAAACTGGGCCTGCTACTGGCTTACTTGCATGCGAGCGCGACAGCCGTGTGGCCGTGCACCGGCATTGCCATCGCCGCTTTGTTGATATTCGGATACAGGGTTTGGCCGGGCATTTTGATTGGGGCGTTTTTCGTCAATGTGACGACGGCTGGCTCGGTGGTGACGTCGATTGTGATTGCCGGCGGGAACACGCTGGAGGCATTGGCAGCGTGCTATCTGGTAAGCCGGTTTGCGGGAGGCAAGGAATCGTTCGCTCGGGCTGCGGACATTTTCAAGTTCGCGTTACTGGCAGGAATGGTTGCGACGACACTGAGCGCGACGATTGGAGTGGCAACGCTGGCGGCCTGGGGATTCGCCGATTGGAACGCGTTTGGCTCGATCTGGTGCACGTGGTGGTTGGGCGACGCTGTCGGCGCGGTGACGGTGACGCCACTGCTGCTTCTTTGGCGGGAGAATCCCCGGATCCGATGGACTCGCGAGCAAGTTACGGAGCTGGCCTTTTTGTTCTTGGGGCTCTTTGCCACGGGTTGGGTTGTGTTCGGCAAACCATTCCATTCCGAACTTAAGAATTATCCTCTCGAATATCTGTGCATCCCATTTTTGATCTGGGCGGCGTATCGATTCGGGCGGCGCAAGGCAGCGACTGCTCTATGCGGGCTTTCGGTGATTGCTGCCTGGGGCACGTTGCACGGATACGGACCGTTTGCGAGGGAATCGCAGAACACATCTCTCCTTCTGATGCAGTCATTCATGGGGATTATTGCGGTCATGACGCTGGCGCTGGCGGCGGAAATTACGGAACACAAGCGGGCCGAGGAACGCGTCAGGAATTTGGCGGTGAGCGATCCTCTGACGGGGCTGGCGAATTACCGGCAGCTGGTGGAGGCGCTCGAGACGGAGATCAAGCGGTTTGGAAGAAACGAACGGCCTTTTGTGGTTTTGCTTCTGGATCTGGATGGGTTGAAAAAAATCAACGATGCGATGGGGCATATCGTGGGGAGCCGGGCGCTGTGCCGGCTGGCGGATATGTTGCGGTTGTACTCGCGGGAGATGGATACGGCAGGGCGCTACGGCGGAGACGAGTTTGTTTTGATTTTGCCGGAGACAGATGCCGAGGCGGCGCGGCTGGTGGCGCAGCGAATTTCCAGACGCCTGGCAGAAGATGGCGAGGAGCCGAAGATTTCTGTGAGTATCGGCATGGCAATGTATCCGGACGATGGAGAGACCTCGAACGAGATTTTGGGCGCAGCGGACCGCGACCTCTATCGCGAAAAGGGTGTTCCGAAGAAGAGATTTCTGCTCCCGAGCTGACACAGGTCTTGCCAGACTTGAGGCGCCTGCCACGGATTCCGCTTCAGGCCAGATCATACTTCGCTGTAAATCTACGTTCATTTCAGGTTAGCGTCGAAAAATTTGGCGGCCATGGCGGCGGTTTGCACGTGGATTTCGTCGCGAAGGATGCCGGCTTGGTCGAGGCAGAGCTGCGGCTTTGTGCGGTCTCCCAGCTCGGCGCAGGTGTCGAGAAACGTGTAGTGGCCCACGGATTGAAGAATGGTGAGTTGTGCGCCGGGAATTTTGGCGGCGAAGAACTTGGCGCTTGTTTCGAGAGGGACAATATTGTCCACGGCGCCCGCGACGATTTGCGTGGGAATGGAGATCTTGGCGAGCGCCGCAGGATCGAAGGCGGGGCCGAGTGCTGGGGCCATGGCGAAGATGGCGCGGACCCGGGGATCGCGATGGGATTTCGCGCCTTCGCGAAGAGCGGCTTGCATGACTGGATCGGTTTCGGCCAGGGCTGTTGCTTTGGCGGTGAGGCCGGGGAATTCCGGTGGGTCGGTACAGAGGCCGTCGGCTTTGGGAGATTTGCAAAACTCCTGAAAGCGAGAAAGCTCTCCAATGCCGCCGGCAATTTCAATCACCGTGAAGCCGCCAAGAGAAAAACCGGCGGCGCCCACGCGTTTGGGGTCGATGTGCGAGCCCAAGGTTGCATCGGCGAGGATTTGGTCAAGCACGACGGTTAGGTCGGCCGCGCGTTCCCACCAAATAGAAAATCCCTGAAGCGTGTAGTCTTCGAGCCCGTTATTGCCAGGATGATTTACGGCAGCGACGATGTAGCCATGCGACGCTAGCGCCGCGCCGAACCAGCCCATCATGGCAGCAGAGCCGCCCGTGCCATGCGAGAGCAGAATCAGCGGGAACTTTTCGGGTATAGCAACGGGCGCAGCGTCGGGTGCGGCTTTTCCAGCTTTGGCAAATGGCGTGTCAGGTGAGCCGATCCATTGCATCTGCTCGTTTGCGGCGGGGTCGGCCGGATACCAAATTTCGGTGACGAGGGCGTGCGTCTTAGCGCCGCGCCAATCATAAGGTTCTGGCGGGGTGAATTGGCGGTGCATCACGCCAACCTTATAGATGACGGTTTTGGGAGGGGCCGCTTTTGCGGTGGAGAGAAACATCGCTGGGGAGGAAAAGTACAGAACGAAGACGAAGAAGGATGCGCGAGTGCGGTTCATATAGTTTTCCGGACCATGGAACTTCAGAATTACTTTAGACGATTTCGAGTAGAAGAAGCGAGTTGTTAAGAGCCCGTGCCGCTCAGTTCCCGGTTTTCGGCATTAGGACGTTGCCGCCCGGCGGCGGACGCTACGCGTGAGGCGAGGGAGCGGTGGCTGCCCGGCGGTTAAGCTAGGTTTGGGTGTCGAGTCTTGGCGAGCCTGGCTCCATGCAAATGAGAATGACTTCCTGCAATTGCCGCTAGTGACTCGGCTGAGTCTGCCGACTCTCCCGTAGTGCAACGCTTCGCCCGACGAAGGCAAAGAGCAGCAGGATCGCTGCCGTCAGCCATGCGCCGAGGCTGAAGGCTGACGGCGCATACAGGCCGATGGCTACACCTGCGCCAATCAGAAATGCCGCCAGGACACCAAATTGCGGCATTCCATACAAGAAGATGAATGGCAAATAGTGAGTGCCAAGCACGATCATGAAGGCAGGGTAGAACCAGTTCTGGCGGCAAAAGGTGGCAGCTGCTACAAGCGGGAGATTCAGCGGCAGCGTAAAGGCAATCTGCATGCCCAGAGCGTTCATCGGGTGACCCTTCGGCAAGGATGCGGGCCGACCCGTCAGTCGCAAGAGCAACTGCGTCAGAGGAAAGATGAAGAAGCCGCCTGCGACCAGCGCGATGATTGCTGACTTAGGCGAATGCCAGGTAGCCAGGACAGCTGACAGAAGCCAGACTACACCCGACACCAACTGGCCAGCAAAGCCGCCCAAGAAAACGCTTCGTACATCCCATTGTCCATCACTGATTTGCACGGAGGTTCCTTTCCGAAATCAAGACTCGCACGTGACGTTCATCTGTATCAGGAAGTACGAAGCTGTGGGCAAATCCTATCACTAGTCCCAGGAAAATTTGGCCAAAGGGCTAGCCTGCCAGATAAGGAGAGGTACTTCTCTCGCGCTTGGCGATTCCGTTCTCAGCGTGATTGCCATAAACCTGCACACGCAAAACCGGCGACTGCGCCAATCGCGGCATCCCGGTCACGATTTTAACCGGGGTTGGCGTCCCGCCCGCCCCTGTCCTTCCGGTCAGTTTCTCCCAGACACGAAGAGTCGCCATCGCTATCGCGGGACCTCCTAATAAGTGGCAGCATCGAAGCAGTATCTGCCGGTCAGTTAGCCCCCCTTCTGTGTCAAAAATGGCACCAGATTAGTATTTTTGCCCGTCCCGAACGGAGGGAAGATGACTGACCCAATTGGAAGAAGAGAACACGGAACTGTCTCACTCGTTGAAATACTGAGCATTGTTGCGGTATTGCTGGTCTTAGTGATGATCGCCATTCCGATTCCTTATACGAGTTGGAACCATGGGTTTCCGGCTTCAGGGACGGCTTCGGGCCGACGATATGTTGCTGCCGATTCGAGGAACGGTGAGACGCTAAAGAGCCGCGGCGGGGAAAACACTGGTTCGGTCGGTTACCCGCCCCAAGGATCGCCTTTCGAGGTGAGAACCGTGGGACAGCGTGAGTTCTGTGCCGACATGCCTGGCGTGGTTCGTTTCAGCGCTACCGGCAGGCGATGCAAAAACGGGACAATTGCCACGAATAGCCAGCCACGCCGCGCGCAACCATAACCCTGACAGCCGGGCCGCAGTTCGACGGTATGGGCCTTCTACCGCTGTATTGATTAAATCGATCCTCTTGTCACTGGATCGCTGCACCGGCCTGCTCCTTCCATCGTTGAACGTCTACGCCCATCACGAGGAGCCACAAGCAGAGCGATAGTTCCGCGAGGAAGCCGAGGACCTGAAGGTAGGTAGACAGATGGTTGCCAAGCGGGGACAGAAAGATGAGCCAACCCAAACCGGCAAGCATGAGCAGCACGCCAAGAATTCGAGGCAGAAAGGTGGACCTGGAAATGAGGTAGCCGAGCAGGAGGCAATAGGGCCCGAAAAATACCAGGGAGTTGATTTTGTAGGGAGCGCGATGAAAGAGGTTAAGAACATCATTGGCGCATCCCATGAGGCCGAAGAGAGCAGCGAGCATGGAGAGGTTGCTGTTCACCGGCCTGAACAAGTAGAACATTAGCAGCGTCAGAGCGATGTAGAGCGCATGCGCGATGAGGTCTGCGGCGTCGTACAAAACAAGCCGGGTTCGGCCAACGAAGAGCTCGCCGGATATTGCCGTCAGAAAGTAAAGAAAATAAACGACACCGGTAAGCCTGGCCCGGGGACGCGGCGAAGCTTCTGCAACGCGCGACATCATTTCATAACCTCCAGAACGGACCGCCTGGGCCTGAGTTGTATCACTGATGCGTCGGTAGCGCCCGTGCGGCCCCCAGGGTTCGTCTTGCTCCCGGACTTACTGGCGGTTTTAAGATGCGACAGGCGACGGGATGTTTCCTTTGCGGGATTGGGCGCCGGCTTTTCTCATGTAGAAAAATTGACAAGCTGCGTATCGGCAGGGAGAATGTCGCTCATCAAAGTACGCATTCCGGTTGTCAGGTAGCGCATGAAAACCCTTCGCCTGACCCTCTTGTTCTTTGGTCTTGCCACGGTGTTCGTCCGTGGCAATCCTTCCACGCTTCTTTGGGGCCAAGAGCCTTCCACAATGACAAGAGCCGCGTCCGTTGCCGCGGGTAGTTCCCGTGCGAATGCGGATGGCGAAACGGCCGCGACGGCGATGCATTTGCTGCAAGAGGGCATCAAGGCTTATCGGGCAGAGAACTTCAAAGCGGCAGCGCTTAGCTTTGAAACCGCCGCGGCGACTCCCAGCTCGGCGGGGCCATCGGCGCATGCGAATGCGTGGCTGGCGCGCACCTACCTGCACTTGCATCGAGTTCCCGAAGCCGAAGCGGCAGCGCGAAAGGCGACGGATTTGGATAAAGAGCAGGCGAACGCGCAAACGGCGATGGCTGAGGTTTATTTTCGCGAGGGAAATCTCGCGGAGGCCGAGCGGATACTTTCGTGGCTGGTGAAAAGCCAGAACACGACGCCGCGAGCCTACCTCGGGCTCGCCAACATTTACCGGGCGACCGCCAATTACAAGAGTGCGCGGGCGCTGATCGAGGTTGCCCACAAGAATGACCCGAAAGATCCTGATATTGAAGAGTTCTGGATACGCTCGATGACCCCGAAGGAGCGAGTGGAAGAATGGAGAAAAAGGATGGCGGAGGGGCGCTTCGAAGATGACGAGGAGCGCCAAAGCCTGGCCGCGGGAATCGCCGTGCTGGAAGACCGGAACAAGAACGTGAACCGTTCGTGCAAGCTGGTCAATAGGGTGAGCGCAACGGAAGCGAAACTTGAGCCGCGGATGCTGGACGCAAGGCGGTTTGGCAGTTATCAGCTCGGCGTGAAAGTGAATGGCGTCAAAGCGATGCTGGAACTGGACACAGGCGCGGGCGGAATTCTGGTGAGCTCGCGGGTTGCGGAGAAGGCCGGGCTGGCGAAGGTAGCAGATAACCTGATCGGGGGCATAGGAGACAAAGGCGCGGCGAACGGTTATGTGGCCTTCGCAGAGAAACTGCAAATCGGAGAACTTGAATTTCAGAACTGTTACGTGGATGTGGTGGACAAAAAACGCACCCTGGACACGGACGGGCTGATTGGAGCGGACGTTTTCGCGAGCTATCTCGTGGACATCGATTTTCCAAACAGGCGGCTGAAACTTTCGCAGCTGCCACCGTATCCCGATCAAGCCGGGGAACAAGCTTCGTTGCAATCCGAGGAGACGGTAAGCGCGGGCTTGCACGACCGCTGGATACCGCCCGAATACAAGGACTTTGAGAAAGTCTACCGATTCGGACACATGTTGCTGCTGCCCGTACAACTCAACAAGGCGCCTTACCGGCTTTTCTTGCTGGACACCGGCGCATGGGATAACACCCTCTCGCCGGAGGCGGCGCGAGAAGCCTCGAAGCTTCACAAGGATACCGACATTCAAGTGAAAGGGCTGAGCGGGCAGGTTAAGACCGTCTACACCACGGGAGAAATCATGCTGACGTTCGGCAAATTCCAGCAAAGGCGGAGCGATATGGTGGCGTTCGACCTGAGTAACACAAGTAACCACGTGGGAATCGAAGTATCGGGAGCGCTGGGATTTGCCATGCTGTACCTTCTGGATATCAAACTCGACTATCGGGACAATCTCGTCAATTTTGAGTACGACGCGACACGTTTCCACTAAATCCTAACGAGAGCAGGCAGATGTGGAAGGGACGTCCGCCTTGCGGCTTAGCGCTGGGTGCGCATTACTCTGCCGCCCCCATTGACAGGCGGTGCTATCCGGCATACCGTTCGCGGCCAATGAGAAACTTGAGTCGGAGACGATGAAGAACAGCATTCTGGCGGCAATGGTTGTCGCGGCCACAGTGGCGATTGCAGTGTCGTTGCTGGATGGATGGGGCGTGGTGTCGCCGCCCGAGGTGGTGCCGGTGATTTTGCGGTGGGTGGCGATTGCGTTGCTCGCTTGGTATGCGGGGCTAAAGCGGTCGCTGACGGCTTGGATTGTGGTCGGGCTGGCGGCGGGGGCGGAATTGGGGCACGACTGGCCTTCCATGGCCGAGAGGGTGCAATTTTTGGGAACGATTTTTTTGCGGCTGATCAAGGTGATTATTGCGCCGCTGCTTTTTGGAACGCTGGTGGTGGGAATTGCGGGGCACGCGGACCTGAGGAAAGTGGGCCGGCTGGGGATCAAGTCGCTCATTTATTTTGAGATTGTTTCGGTGATCACGCTGGTGATTGGTTTTGCGGCCATCAATATCAGCCGCGCGGGCGAGGGTGTGCATTTGCCGCCGGTGGCGGGGGGCGCGCCGCTGGCTGCCGTGCCGCATTCAGCGGCGCAACTCATCACTGATATTTTTCCGGAGAATATTGCGAAGTCCGTGGCCGAGGGCCAGGTGTTGCAGGTGGTGGTGTTCAGCCTTTTGTTTGCGATGGCTTTGGCGTTGGTGCCTGAAGCGAAGCGGCGGCCGATGCTGGCGTTTGCGGAGAGTCTTTCGGAGACGATGTTTAAGTTTACGAATCTGGTGATGTACGCGGCGCCGATCGGGGTTTTTGGGGCGATTGCTTATACGGTAGGACACTTGGGACTGGGAGTGCTTTTGCCGCTGTTGAAATTGCTCGCGACGATGTACGTGGCGCTTTTCGTTTTCATTGTGGGCGTTTTGCTGCCGATTGCTTTGCTGGTAAAGACGCCGTTGAAGGAATTTTTGCGGGCGGTTACTGAGCCGGTGACGATCGCGTTTGCGACGGCGAGTTCGGAGGCGGCATTGCCACGCGCGATGGAAGAGATGGAAGCGTTTGGCGTGCGACGCGAAACGGTGGCGTTTGTGCTTCCCACTGGCTACAGCTTCAATTTGGGAGGATCGAGTTTGTACCAGGCTTTGGCGCTTATCTTCGTGGCTCAGGCGGCCGGGATTCATCTGACGATTGGGCAACAGACGGTGATGATGCTGACGTTGTTGATCAGCAGCAAAGGAACTGCTGGCGTGGCGAGGGCTTCACTGGTGATCGTGCTGGCTGCGGCCGCTTCGTTTCACTTGCCGACGGAGCCGTTGTTCCTGTTGTTTGGAATCGATCAGTTGATGGATATGGGGCGCACCGCGGTGAATGTGCTGGGGAATTGTTTGGCTTGTGTAGTGGTGGCACGCTGGGAAGGCGAATTTCGCACGGAAGAGGCGCATTGAATATGGCGAGCGTAGCCGGGAGTCGCGAAAAATAGGACGGGCATGGCGTCCCGTGCCCCAGCATTCACATTTCGCGGTAGTTCAGGAGGAGAAGGCCGATCAGGACCAGGCAGGCGGGCCAGAGCCAGGCCATCTTGTCGCGGACTTTGTTCTCGGCGGAGAGGCGGATTTCCAGCCAGCGGGACCAGCCAGCGACGATGCCTAGGACGGCGAGCGGAGCGTGGCTTAGTTCGGCGAGGACTTCTTCCTTGATGTTGCCGAGGCTGTGGGAGTGCGTGAGCAAGAGGGCGCTTGCTGCGGCGACTAACGCGGGGAAAATCAGGCGAGCGTTTTGGGTGGAGACGCGGCCGGTTTGCACGCGCCATTCGAAGATGGCGAGGCCGATGACAAGCAGCGCGAAAATGCGGTGAAGCAGGACCTCGGGGTCCTGGAGCGTAACCCAGAAGCCGTTGGGGCCCAGGGGCCAGGTCTCGGGATCGCTTCGCAAAAAAAGAAACAGGGACAGCCCTAGAAAGAGGAGCGGCCAGTTACGGGCCCAAGCGGAATGCTGCATCTGCGCGAGAAAGGCTAAGCACCCGATGGCAAGGACGATCAAGCCCGCCCAGTGGTGGTTGTACTCGGACCAGGATTTCTCGGCGGTGGTGTTGGGGCGCATGCCGGCTTGGCCGGGGACGAAGGAGGCGGAGGAAAGGGCGCCCGCGTTGAACGATTTCACTTCGGCAGCGTAGACGTCCTCAGGGAGGTCGGCGAGGCCCGGACTTGCGAAACGCGGAATGCCCGGCGTCAAACGAGCAGCAATCTCTCGGGACGAGACGCGGTCTGCTTTCAGATCCACAGCAGGCGGAAGAGAGGTTAGCGAAGCGGCGGTGAGAATGGCGGTGATGCCAATGCCGATTTCCACTTCGCCAAAGCGTTTTAGGCTGGCGATAAGGGAGGCGCCGGAAGGCGAGCGGGCGATTTGGAAGTTTAGAGCGCCGAGGAGAAGCAGCGTGCCGAAGAGGACGACTTTTGTCGCTACCATGATCCCGTAGGAGGTGCCGTAGACGGCGTCGAGCGAGCCGACGTAGGCATATCCGAGCGTGAAGCCAGCGGCGGCGAGGACTACCACGCTGATCAAGGCGAGTTTTGAAAACCGGGCGATGAGTTGGCGCGCGAAGTCATGGTCCGGGGAGCGCGGAATAGCGATGGGAAGATAAAACAATCCGCCAAGCCAGCTTGCCGTGGCACCTTGATGAAGCGCCGTGACGACGGCGAGCGGAAAACGGTAATCGAGGCGAGCCATGGCATGGCTGGTCATCACAGAGGAGATGAGGATGAGCGCGGCGGGCAGGAGGAGGAACGCGTGGGTTCTCGGGAACTGAGCGCGGGCGAGTGCGGCGATCGTGAGCGCCGAGCCGACGGCCAGGATCCCGGCGAGTACGAAATTCGCGCCGCTGATATCGCCGAGAGTCATATCCGCGGACTGCATGAGGATCAGCGTGCTCGCGAGAATGTATGCCAACTGCATAACGGCGAGCGCTACGGCGGCGCGGCGAATCCAGCGAAGGCAGGCGGTGTGGATGACATCGGACTGTGAATTTGCACGGCGGGCCACGATGTTCAGAAAAACGACGCCGCCAATCGTGAGAGATTCAAAGGTTAGCGTGCCGCCGCGGAACAGGACAGAGAGGAAGCCGAAGATTTGGAGAAGTCGCGCCATGGATGGAATTAGCGCCGCAAGACTTGGAAGGGGATTTCGCCGCGGGTGATGTGCCCGTCGGAAGCGAGCACCTGCCAGCGGATGCGGTATTCGCCCGGGTTCAGGGATTGGGCTCGGGATGCCAGCGTGTCGGCGGAGGCGTCTTTGGTGATGGCAAGGGATTGCGTGGAAGCGTCCGGATTAACCAGCGTGAGGCGGGAACGAGTCGCGTCGATGCGCACATTGAAGCGCAGCTTGATGGGAACGCTGGGGCCGGCGACGGCGGCGTTGGCGGATGGACTGGATTCCAATAGGATGGCATGCGCGACGGCCGAACGCGCCATCAGGAACATGACAGGGCTGGCGAACAGCCATACCGTGAGAAGAACTCTGTGGCCTGCGCGCATCGCTCTCCGCTTCGCGCGAGAAAAACCGGCTCGCGGCGAAGCCTCCGTTTGAAGAACAACGACGAAAAAACAACCTGGAACTGAGGACTATGTTAGGGCAAACCGCGCGGGCTGCCAAGACGTAAGAGTATTTTGGGTGTGCTTCGCGTGGGGATTAGAATCGGGAGCGCGGGAGAAGCAGCAGCGGCCAGCCAGCTTTTCTTGTGGCGAGCTGACCTTTGGCGTGAGCGAGACCGATCCGCTGACGTTTCTGGCTGCTGCGCTGCTGTTAACACTCGCGCCGTTCGGAGCGTCTTACCTTCCGGCGAGCCGCGGGTGGACTCCATGGTAGCGCTCGGGGTAAGCCAGAAAGCTGACGCAACTGCCAATATTTGAAACATTCCTGCTGGATGTTCGCTACGCGCTTCGAGGGCTGCGCAAAAATCCTGGATTTGCGATTGTTTGCATGCTGACGCTGGCGCTGGGCATCGGCGCGAACACCGCGATGTTCACGGTTTTCAATGCCGTGTTGCTTCGACCGATCCCGGGCGTCGCGAATCCGGGCGGGCTCGTCATCCTGGAGCGGCTACAGAAAAACAATCCGGATTTTTCTTTTGGCTATCCCGACTATCTTGATTACCGCGACCAAACTCAGTCTTTCAAAGGGCTGGCGGCTCGATGCCGCACGCCTCTCACTCTAAGCCACGGGACAACCGAGCGAATCACGGGCGAATTGGTTTCCTCGAACTACTTCTCGGTGCTGGGCGTGAACCCGGCGCTCGGCCGACTGATCGCTTCCGAAGATGTGCAAACGGACGATGAGGCGCCGGTCGCGGTGCTAAGTTATGGGATCTGGCAGAGAGTATTCGGTTCGGATCCGGCAGTCGCAGGGAAAAATATTCTGCTGAATGGGCAGAGCTTTACCGTCGTAGGAGTCGCGGCCAGAAATTTCGCAGGAACTACCGTTGGTTCGCCTACCGACGTCTGGCTGCCGCTGACCATGCAACCGGCGGCCATGCCGCGCATGTCTCCCGGCGTGCTGCACAATCGCAATGCGGGATGGATTGAGATTTTTGGCCGGCTGAAGCCGCACGTCAGCCTCGATACGGCTCGCGGCGAACTGCAGACGATCGCGGGGCGGCTCGCGGCGGCTTACCCGGCGTCAAACGAGCATCGTAGTGTGGATGTGATCCCCAGCTTTGGCATGGATCCTGACGATCGCGATGCGCTTCAAAAGTTTTTCGGGCTGCTCATTGCATCGGTGGGGATTCTTCTGCTGATCTCCTGTAGCAACGTTGCGAATCTATTGTTGTCTCGTTCGGACTCGAGGCGCAGGGAGATTGCGGTGCGGCTGGCTTTGGGAGCGGGTCGTGGGCGGCTGGTGCGGCAATTGTTAACAGAGGGATTGCTGCTTTCTTTCCTGGCGAGTGCCCTTGGACTTTTGCTGGCGCCCATGGCGGGAAATCTGATTCTCGCCTTCCGCCAACCGCTTTACGCTCTGCATAACGTGGATACGACGCCGGATGCCCGTGTTCTGGCGTTCGCACTTTTCGTGGCCGTACTGACAGGAATGCTCTTCTCACTCGCGCCCGCGCTGCAGTCTTCAAAACCTGACCTGGTCGTCACTCTGAAGGACAACACCCCGGGAGCGGGACGGCGTTCGCGTCTGCGCAGCGTGCTGGTTGCCTCGCAGGTGGCTCTCTCCCTGGTTCTCCTCATTGTGGCAGGAGTGACTGTCCGCAGAATGCAAAAGATCGTGAATCAGAATCCCGGATTTACGACGAGCCATATCTTGATGATGTCCGTTTCACCTGGCATCCAAGGATATTCGGAGGCTCAGGGAGAACGTTTGTACGAAGAGCTGCTTGCGCGAATCCAACGGACTCCCTGGATTCAGGCCGCTAGCCTCGCAACCACTGTCCCCCCGAACGAATGGAGCGCGCGGGTCTCGATTTTTTACGAAGGCCAAGTGCCGCCTCTGGATTATTTCCGCGGACATGAATTTGAGGTAGGCATTCGAGTGGATCTGAATACCGTGGCACCAAACTACTTCAAGACCATGGAGATTTTAATGCTGCGGGGCCGGGATTTCACCGAAAGGGACAAGACAGGAACTCCGTTGGTGGCGATCGTCAGTCAGCAGCTCGCCCGGCGCCTTTGGCCGGGTGAGGACGTCGTGGGCAAGCGGATTGAGTGGCCTTCGTGGGTGGGAGAGCCTCGTCAGCCTCTCGAGATTATCGGTGTCTCTGCTGACGCCAGATATCGTTCGCTCATGGCCGATCCTCCGCTCCTGATTTATGTGCCTGAACTCCAGAACTACAGCGGAACGCAGACGCTTGTCGTTCGCACCGCGGCAGATCCTGAGCAACTTCTTGGCGCTGTGCGAAGCGCAGTCGCTTCTCTGGACCGGAATTTGCCGGTCTTCGCCGTAAAAACCATGCCCGAACAGATGGGCGATTCTCTTTGGCAGCCCCGCATGGCCGCTGGAATGCTGGGGATCCTCAGCATTTTTGCTTTGACACTGGCGGCTGTGGGGCTTTACGCCGTGGTCTCCGAGTGGATGGGTCAACGGACGCGGGAAATTGGGATTCGCATGGCCCTCGGCGCGAAGCCGCAGGACGTGATGCGTTTGACTCTGGGCTATGGAGCTGGGCTAGCGCTCTGGGGAATCGTAGCCGGAATTCTCGTTGCTTCTGTGCTGACGCGATTTGTCTCCGCCGTCCTCTTCGGTACGAGCTCCTCAGATATATTTACGATGGCGGTCATCGCCGTTTTTCTCCTGCTCGTGGCTCTGGCAGCGTGCTTTGTGCCGGCGCGCCGGGCGATGCGGGTTGAGCCAATGGTTGCGCTGCGCCACGAGTAGACGAACATCAACGGCACCCGCAAAAGCGCGCGGCGCAAGTTCGTAAATACTCATCGTTTACTATCTGGCTCTGGCAAAAGGCAAAATCGCCATGGGGATGGGCTGCGCGAATTTTCGTTTGAGGTACCAGCACGGCATGTCGCCGTTGTGCGGAAACAATGCGTGGACGCACACGCCGGTTTGCTGAGGCTGCACCGGGTCGACGCTGTATTCCGTCTTGTTTCCTTTTTCATCGATGGCGAGGATGCGTAACGACGTGATTGTTTCAAACGGGTCGCTCGGTTTCGCATGCATCATGCGTACGCGAACGGAAACGAAATCCCAAGTGTAAACGATGGCAATAATCACGACGAGTGCGATGAGAATGCGCTTCGCGAGTGCGCGGATAGGGGCCAAGGGAGGATTTCCTCTCTGAAAGTAGACAATACACGCAGGGTATTCGTCACCCCATTTTCATTTCAGCAAGCATTCTGAAAACCGTTATGGCTTGTCTTTGGGAACTTCGGTTGCCGGGCCGATCTTGATGGTCGATCCGAACCGCTTGTAATTCTCATAGCGCACGGTCATGCGAATGCGGACGCCGCCGCTGCTGAATTGCAGGGTGTCCTCGGAGTGGGTGTATGTAGGGAACCAGTAGTGGCTTTCGATATTTTCGCGGAAGGTTTCGAAACGCGGGAAGACGTTTTCCTGGCCGTGCTTCTTGATGTCGGGGACGGCCTTGCCGTCAGTCTTGACAATCCCGAAGTCCGTTTGGTCAACCCAAATGCGGCCTTGGAAATATCGCTGATTTTTTTCCAGTTTTTTCGGGCCGACGTCGAAAACATAGGCGTTGATCTCGTCGAGCTGCTGCTGGCCGACGTACTTGACGTCGTATTTTTGTACTTCGTCGGTGGTGAGCACGAACGGCTGGACGTGCTCGAGGTCGTCGAAATCCTGTTGTGACATTGAGATACGCTGGAGGGAAGGAGCGGGCGCGTCGGTAACATGTTCATAGCGCTTGCCGGCGGGGGTGAAGAGGATGTCGCTGGTCATGCGATATTCGCCGTCAGGCTGGCCGGAGTATTCGTCGATGGTCTGGATCACGAAAGTCTGCGTGTACGTGTAATTGTCGCGCTCTTTTTTGAACTCCAGTTCTCGCTCCGCGAATTTCTGAACAATTTGATCGGCAGGGATCTTGGGCGCATCCGTGGAGAGCGGCGACTCAGTCGTGGTCTGGTGAGGTGCGGTTGCGGGCCCGGAGCCTGACCGCGGCAAAGGCGCGGGTGCTGGTGCGGAGTAAGTCGGAGGCGGCGGCAACGGACCCGTTTGCTGCGCATCGAGCGGCATCGACAAAAAGAGCGCCGCTGAACAAGCCGCGAGCGTCAGCACAACCGGGGAGAATATTCTGCTGGTTTGAGTCTCGATGTATGGCATCCCTTTCCAATTCCTTTCGATGCGTACAATGGCCTGGAAGCTATGAGCTTCAGGATAGCGCCGGGGTTGCTTCTCGTCCAGAAGGATGCGAGATCCGATTACAGAGCCGTGCGACGGACCAGGGGCACGTGTGTTCCCGGCGGGGTGTGATAAACTTTTGGAGTGTTCCCCGGTGGGGCCGTGGCGCAGTTGGGAGCGCGCCTCGATGGCATCGAGGAGGTCGTGGGTTCGAATCCCATCGGCTCCACCATTTGGATCTGGTCCAGACCGGAGACATAGGTAACAGAACGTACCGGCTACATAGGTAACACTTTTGGGCCAAAAGGGTTGTCGAGAGGCTGCAAAGTTTTTTGCTCCAGATCGATGTAACCGAGATCGTACTCCAT
>JABCYZ010000003.1 GCA_013289955.1 Acidobacteriota bacterium | reverse complement strand
GCCCTTTTGGCAGCCATCCTGACGTTTCGTTTCTTCGCGCAATTCAGCAACTGTTCGTCGCACAGCCCAATTTCACTGGAATCAGCCAGTTAACCATTCACCGCACCAACCTTTGCGAAATCGCTGGCCCTCAATCCCAAAGCCTTGACAGCGCGCCCTCACCTGAGGAGAATCGTCTTAGGCGAACAAAAAGCGAACTGACGAAAAGATGAACGCTATCCTTATTAAGCAAGCGAAATTCGATACAGGTCTTATCGGACGAGGGCTGGAAGGTTTTCAGAGACGTCCGGACGTCGAACTCCAGCCGAGCGGTATTAGGGAGCTCGATGAAGTGCTCGGTGGTGGCTTTCCCCGCGGGACTCTTGTGGAATTGTGCGGCCCTGCTTCCTCCGGGCGGACGAGCCTGGCTTTCTCTTTGCTCGCGCAGTCCACGGAACGGCAGGAAGCGTGTGCCTTCGTCGATGTTTCCGATTCGCTCGACCCGGTTTCTCTTGCGGCTGCAGGAGTTGAACTTCCGCGGCTGCTTTGGGTTCGATGCGGGGAAATTGAGGGGCGGCGAGAGGATTTCAAAGGGTCTTCGTACTTTGCTGCTGCGGACAAAGAAATAGGAAAAACCGGGGGCCCAGATTTCGCGACCAAGAAAGCGCTGCCCGTACACGGTTGGCGTCACCCCCGCGAATTGATGCGGGGCGTGGATAAGGCGATTCCCTCTCTGATAGGAAAGCAAACAGCATTGGCAGAGACGGCGCAACTCCAGGTCGTCACTCGTTGTGCGGGAGAACAAGTTGAACGAGACCGGGAACTTCCGCGACGTGGTTTTCGGGCTCGACTATCTTTGCCGCCACTTCGCGAATTCGATTCGCCGCCTCAAGCGCGAAGTGTTGGAAGAAACACGACGCCGTGGAAACGGCTCGAACAAGCTCTGAAGACAACCGACCTGCTGCTGCACGGCGGCGGATGGGGTGTGGTGGTGGTCGATCTCGGAGGCATCTCGTGGGTAGACGCGCGTCGCATCAATTTGAGCATGTGGTTTCGTTTCCGTCGCGCGATCGAGAACACGCCGACAATTTTACTTTTGCTCGGAGAAGAGTCCTACGCCAAAAGCTGCGCTTCTTTGGTTCTGCGATGCAAGCGAAGAATGGACAACTGGAGCCGCGCCGCCACAAATGTCGAAACCGGAGCTTCGACGTTCGAGGGGTTTGAAGTGCAGGGAGAAGTAGCGCGTTCACGAGTGTTGTCGCAACCCGCCGATTGCGCTCGCTGGCAGACGCGCACGCCGTAAGCAGTCGGAAGGTGCTGTTTGTTTCCCTTTCCTCTACCAAGTTCAGGGGACGCACGTTGGCTTTCGCATGTCTATTCGTGCCGGACTTTCCCGTGCAGGCCGCCGTTCGTCTGGAGCCGGACCTGCGAGGGAGGCCCGTCGCGATCATTGCCGGAGCCGCGCCGCTGACGAAAGTATTCGCCGTCAACCGCGAGGCGCGGAGACTCGGCGTCGAAAGCGGGATGACCAAAGTGCAGATGGAAGCATTCGAGGGAATCACTTCTCGCTGGCGTTCGCTTTCGCAGGAAGCGACGGCCTACGCCGCTCTCCTGGATTGCGCGTGGATGATTTCGCCGCGTGTCGCGGATGGAGCGAAGCGGGGGGACCATGAGTTTTCCGATACAGCTGTGCTCGACATTGCCGGCTGCGAAAAGCTTTTCGGTTCTCCCGAAAAAATCGCGCACGACTTAAGTCGTGTGGCTGCGGAAGTGGGATTTGAAACGAGCGTTGCTGTTGCAGGAAGCCCTTTAGCCGCAGTGTGTGCAGCACAAGGTTTCGAAGGTGTCACAGTGATTCCTGCCGGAGAGGAGAGTCTCCGGATCGGAAGCCTTTCGCTTGAGGCTCTCCGAATTCCGTTCGAGTTCACCGGGACACTGAAGCGCTGGGGTGTCCGCACCTGCGCGGACTTTGCGGGCCTTCCCGAAGTCGCAATTGTCGAACGGTTGGGACAGGACGGGCTCCGCTGGTGGCGTTTGGCACACGGCGAAGACCATCAGCCGCTTATCGCCAGGGATTTTCCGTCGAGCTTCGAAGAGCACATGGAGCTGGACTCTCCGGTGGAATTGCTTGAGCCCTTGCTCTTTGTTCTGAATCGCCTTCTCGAACAGTTGTGTGTGCGGTTGCGAATGCACATTCTCTCCATCGGAGAGGTCAAAGTCACGCTCACGCTGGAGCGAAACGATTCTCGTAGAAAGGAACCGCTCTTTCATATCCGGACGCTCCGGCTTCCGGTACCGGCGCGAGACAGCAAATTTCTTCTGAAACTTTTGCAGCTTGATCTTGAGAAGCACCCTCCTTCTCTGCCTGTCGTGACGGTCCATATTTTGACGACCCCCGTGAAGGCACGGTGCCAGCAGCTCGGACTCTTCCTGCCGCTCTCCCCTGACCCCGAGCGTCTTGAAATTACGCTCGCGCGAATACAAAACACGGTGGGGGAAAGCCGGGTCGGTGCGCCCGCACTGCTTGATACACACGGCCCCAACTCGTTTCAGCAGAACCGTTTTGTTTTGCCGGAAATAAAGGAAAAGCGCGCAGCCACAGGAAAAGAAGCGAGAGCGGCAATGCGCATATTCCGGCCCCCGCTTCCGGCAACCGTGGAATTTCAGGAAGAAAAGCCGACATTTCTTGGTTGTGAGGGAGCACGCCGGCGAATCCTGGCGTTCGCAGGACCGTGGAGAACGAAAGGCGACTGGTGGTCTGAAACACCCTGGGCGCGCGATGAATGGGACATCAAAGTGCGGACGTTGCGACCGACCGTTCAACCGGGTAGCCGGGAAAGTGAAGAAGAGACGGCGCTGTATCGCGTCTATAAAGACTTGCGCGCGAAGCGCTGGTTCGTGGAAGGAATCTACGATTGAAGTACATAGAGCTACATTCTTCGTCAGCATTCAGTTTTCTCGAAGGGGCTTCGCGTCCGGAAGACCTGGTGTCTCGGGCGAAGGAACTGGAGATGCATGCCATAGCTTTGGTGGATCGTGACGGCGTGTACGGCTCTCCCCGATTCCACATGGCGGCAAAGTCCGTGGGCGTTCGCGCGCACGTCGGAGCCGAGATTTCGGTCGAAGGTTTTGGAAACCGAGCAAGTTTGCCTTCATGGATGCCGAATTCTTTCTCGTCGCGACCGGTGCGATTGCCTCTGCTCGTGGAAAACCGGACTGGGTATCAGAATCTGTGCCGTCTGATGACACGCTACAAATTGCGTGAAAAGGAAAAAGGAACGGGCACGGCCACGCTGGAGGAAATAGCGGAACATGCCGAAGGTTTGGTGTGTCTGACAGGCGGAGAGGAAGGTGTACTGGCGGCTTCACTTTCCAACAATGGCTACGACGAAGCGCGGAAGAATATAGAAAAGCTGACGGCTCTCTTCGGAAAAAAGAATATCTATGTCGAGATACAACGTCACTGCGATCCTGTCGAGGAGCGCCGCAACCAGGCGGCAGTGCGTCTTGCCGAAACGCTGCGTCTACCGCTCCTTGCAACGAATGGCGTTCGCTACGCGCGCGCCCCCGAGCGGGAAGTTCTGGACGTCTTCACCTGCATTCGAAACCACTGCAAGTTAGACAACGCTGGCCGGCTTGTCGAGCGAAACGACGAGCGTCATCTCCGTTCGGCCCAAGAGATGATTCAACTGTTTTCTGATCTGCCGCGGGCCATTCACAACACTTGTGAACTCTCCGCAAGGCTCGAATACACACTGGCTGAACTCGGATACGAATTCCCACGTTATCCCGTTCCGGAAGGAGAAACGATGGATTCGTTTCTCCGGAAGCGGACCGAAGAAGGATTCCACAACCGCTACGCAGTAAAACATGACGAGGAATTGTTCGCGCGCGCCAAGCGGCAAGTGGAACGGGAACTCGCTCTGATCGAAAAACTGAAACTCGCCGGTTATTTCCTGATCGTTTGGGACATCATTCGATTTTGCCGCGAGCAGAAAATCCTTGTGCAGGGACGCGGTTCGGCAGCGAACAGCGCAGTCTGTTATTCCCTCGGAATTACGGCCGTTGATCCGGTCGGCATGGAACTGCTCTTTGAACGATTCCTCTCGGAAGAACGCGGCGAATGGCCGGATATCGATCTCGATTTGCCGAGCGGGGACGAAAGAGAGAAGGCGATTCAATATGTATACCAGCGCTACGGCCAGCTCGGGGCGGCGATGACGGCAAACGTCATTACCTATCGGGACCGTTCCGCAGCGCGGGAAGTGGGCAAAGCGCTGGGATTCGATCAAGAAACCCTCCACCGGCTTTCGAGCGTGGTGAACAGCGGCGAATGGCGCGGGCCGTCCGACAACTTCGAAAATCATTTTCAACAAGTGGGGTTCGACCTGAATCATCCTCGCGTTCGGAAATACTGGGAGCTGTGCGAACGCATTCAGGATTTGCCGCGGCATCTGGGACAACATTCCGGCGGAATGGTCGTGTGTCAGGGGCAGCTGGATTCGGTTGTTCCGCTCGAACCTGCAACGATGCCGGGACGTGTCGTCGTGCAATGGGACAAGGACGATTGCGCCGATATGGGCATCGTGAAGATGGACTTGTTGGGTCTGGGGATGATGGCGGTGCTCGAAGATTGCCTGGAACTGATTCCGAAACACTACGACGTGCCAATCGATTTGGCGCAGCTGCCTCCCGATGATCCTCCCGTTTATGAAACACTTCGGCGAGCGGACACGGTAGGGATGTTTCAGGTTGAAAGTAGGGCGCAGATGGCGTCGCTTCCGCGCAACGCGCCGGTCAAATTCTACGATCTTGTAGTGCAAGTGGCCATCATTCGGCCAGGCCCCATTGTCGGAAAAATGATGCATCCCTATATGCGGCGACGGCAGGGGAAGGAATCTGTCAGCTACGCCCATCCCTCTCTCGAATCCGTGCTCAAGCGAACACTGGGCGTGCCGCTGTTTCAGGAGCAGCTGCTGCGCATCGCGATGATCGCGGCGAACTTCACAGGCGGCGAGGCGGAAGACTTGCGCAGGGCGATGGGATTCAAGCGCTCGGAAGAACGCATGAAAAAAATAGAAACGAAGTTGCGGAGCGGTATGACTCAGAACGGGTTCAGTCCTCAGACTCAGGACGAGATCATCACGCAGATTACAGCGTTCGCACGCTACGGATTTCCGGAATCGCACGCGGCGAGTTTCGCTCTGATCGCCTATGCCAGCGCCTATCTGAAATTTCACTATCTAGCGGCGTTTACGGCGGCGCTGCTCAACAATCAGCCGATGGGTTTTTATAGTCCGGCCGTGCTGGTTCACGATGCGCAGTTGCACGGTTTGCGTGTGAAGCCAATCAACACACTCCACTCGAAATGGAACTGCACGATCGAACGCGGGGCCAAAGATGGCAAGGAGGTTCCGTGCCTGCGCATCGGGTTTCGCTATGTCCGCGGAATGCGGCAATCCGCCGCCGAGAGGATTGTTTCGGAGAGACAAAAACATCCATTCGAGGGAATCGAAGATCTGGTCCGTCGTGTCCCGGAACTAGCGAAAAAAGAGCTGGTGACCCTTAGCGAAATCGGCGCGCTCAATTCTCTCGGCAAGGAATTGCATCGGAGGACCGCGCTGTGGCAAGTCGAACGGGCGGCGCGGCCCGCCGGTCCACTGCTGGATGTGATTCCCCAGCAAATGGAAGTGTCACCATTGCAGCAAATGACGGACGAAGAGCGTCTTGTTGCAGATTTTCACGGGTCGGGCATGAGCACTGGCCCGCATCCGATGACGTATTGCCGGGAAGCTCTATCCAAGCTCCAAGTAAAACGAGCGTGCGATTTGCCTCGCGTGCCGGACGGGCAATACACGCGGGTAGCCGGATGCGTAATCGCTCGTCAGCGGCCGGGAACAGCGAAAGGCTTTGTCTTTTTGAGTTTGGAAGATGAAACAGGAATTTCGAATGTGATTGTGAATCCTGATCTTTACGAGAAATACCGCGTGGTGATCAACCGTGAGAAATTCCTTCGAGTCGAAGGCGTCCTGCAGAATCAAGATCACACTATATCCATCAAGGCTTCCCGAGTGCTACCGATCTCCATCACCGCAGCAGAAACGCAGTCTCATGATTTCCATTAGTCCTGGACAACGCCATTTTTTCGAGCGTGATTGTCGCTTGAAACAAGAAGCAAACTCCTTCGTGTCTTAGGCGCAGGGTTTGGGTAGGAAGAGCGGTCGAAGGTGGGTGTAAGAGAATGGGAAGGAACCCCACGGTCAGGTGTTCATCGCTGACCAAAGCGCCTCCAGGAGCAGATTGTGGGCAGCACCGATGTTTTAGGGTTCCCTCTAAGATGTTGTAATAATTGTAGTTAGGTGGACTTGCGGGAGCAAACAAGAAGAGTTAACGTATACGTTGATGTCAAAATGGGACGGAGAGATTTGCCGGAAATACTGCGCAAGGACGGATATGTGGTGTGCATTTACTGCGAACGAGGCGGGCGCCACCACCTGCCGCACTGTCACTTGAGATGGGGAGATCAAGAAGCCGTAGTTTCGCTTGCAACAATGCGCCGGCTCGTCGGAGATGAGGTTCCTGCACGTGGCATCGAGATTCTGGTCGAGAACCTAGATCTTCTTGTGAAGAAGTGGGATGAACTGAACGGCCGTACCGAAGAAAGTCCAAAGGGAGCAGAGGCACGTCGGAACCGGGCAAAAAAGTGACCAACGAAATGAAGAAAGAGTATCGAACAATCGTCCGAGCTTCGCTAAAGGGAAAGCGGCTCCGTGTGGAATTTGGTGACGGAAGCGGCGGCAGTATTCCACTGCACCGTCTCGTACGGAGTGAACAGAAAGGCGATGCGGTTCGGGCGGTTGAAGCGCACGCCTCCCACGTGACGCTCGTAATGGACCGTGAGCGCTGCGAAATCTCTTGGTCTGCAATTCGGCGGGCGGTGGACCGACAATTCGAAAAGCAATTGGCCGATGCCGAAGCCGAGGACCGTTATGTGGCTGGGCGCCGTCTGGCCGAACTGAGAAGGAAAAAAGGCCTAACTGCCAGAGAAGTGGCAAAAGCTGCTGGGATTTCACCGCAGAGCCTTTCGAGAATTGAGAGGGGACGCCATGGGTTAGTACTTTCTACCCTAGAGGAAATACTTAGGGCGATAGGGTCTTCGATGCAGGAGTTCGTAGAAGAGACGATTAGGGCGGACGATGAACGGGATCAGAAAGAGGCGACAGCCACTGAGCGTGTAGGAAAGGTCGGCTCTGAGGTTACGGAATCGGGCTCTTCGGTCCTGAGCCCTCTGTTTGCACTGAACAATTCGCAAATCGTCAATCCCGCAGAATCGGAAGTCGAATTCGAGAAGCTGTGCTTAGCTGTGCTTAAGCGGCACTGGTCGCGTCGTGGTCTTGAGCGTTTTGCAAAGAAGGGAGAGCAGCAGTTCGGCGTCGATATATTCGACACTCTTGGTGAAAACCCGCTCTACGGCGCGCAATGCAAGCTTAAAGAACCTTGGAAATCACTGGACCCGGCGGAGATACGTGAAGAAGTCGAAAAAGCCGAGACTTTTCCTTCGAAACTCGATCACTATGCGATCCTCACCACAGGAAAGATCTCAGGCGCCGCGCAGCTCGCCATACAGGCCATAAACCAAGAACACAAAGCTGCAGGGCTCTTTACGATTGAATTGTTCACGAGGGAGAAAATCTCGGAACTGATAAGACAGTACCCGGAGATTGAAGGAGAATTTTACGGCGGCCTACGTTCCGAGCAAGTTGCCAACGTAAACTCCAAGCTCGACTACATCGCGAAACTTACCGAGTCCGTCACAACGAATTCCGTGACAACGGAAATCGACGCTCTTATTGATGAGGCTCGTGCACGTATAACGCCAAGAGATGCTCAGATCGCCGTTCTGCTCCTGAATCGAATTCAGCAGACAAAAGGCAGCCAAATATCCGATTGGCACCGCTTTCGTATTCTCACGAACCTTGGTGCAGCCAGTTTGATGCTTGGCAAAGGGACGGAAGCCGCACGATATTTCCTGGACGCGAAACCGTTGCGTTCTGACGATGAGCTGGCGATTACGAACGAAGTTCTGGCCTACCATTTGCTTCTTCAAGAAGATGAGACGCGCGACAGATCAGCGAAAGCGGTAGAGCGCTTCCCGAATTCGGCCCGACTGCGGTCACTCTGGATTCAAGCTGCGCCTCGGGAGAAACCATACGAAGAACTGCTAGACGCCACGCCCGGTCATCTGCGGAAAGACGCCGAGGTGGCGTCAGCTCTAAGCAGGAGAGCCATGGCGAGTGGCTTGTTGGATCAAGCAATCGAACATGCAAAGGACGCGACGACCGACAAGCCGAAATGGTCGCAAGCCCACCTTCTGTTGGCACAAGCATATTTCGGCACGATCGCCATGGCGGTGCGCGGGAATAGACCGCTAAAAGCAGAAAATAGAGAGAGAAACCTCGCCAATTCACTTGCTGCTGCCGATGAAGCGATTACCACAGCGGAGACACAGGGTGACGCGAATACCAAAGCACAAGCGCTTGCTCTTAAATCGGACATCGCAACTATCCAGGGGCGAAAAGAAGACGCGGCGCATTTGGCGCGCGAATCGTTCGGCGCCGACCCGACGGACCTACAAGGGCAACTGGTGATGGCGCAGAGCTCGATCGGCGCGGGAAATCTCAGTGAGGGCATCCGAATTTTGGAGGAGGCTTATGTTCAGGCCGATTATGCTCCCCACGTCAGCTATATGCTCGGCCAAGCGCTTATGGCGCGCGGCGCGGACGCGGATGTCAGTCGGGCGATCAGTGTATTCAACTCAGCCAAACTTGAGAACCTGAATCGCGAACTTATTGATCCGATAATCGTGAGCGCGATGAGGGCGATGATCCGCATAGGGCGCTTCGCTGATGTCGGAAATCTAGTCAAGCGGCCAGAGGTCGCAAGCTCGCCGGTAATGGTGGCCACGATAAGGTCCTTTGCTGCTCTAAAACAATCGAATGACGTTGAGGCAGGCCAACTCTTGGATGAAGCAAACAGCTCGCGACAATCCGAGGACAGTCGGTGTGCGATCGATTTCCTGGCCCGTACTCTCATGGAAGCGGGTCGACCAACGGATGCGCTTCCACTCCTCCAGGAACTCTTCAACGCTCAGACGCCAAACTTTGATGTTAGCCTTTTATTGAATTGTGCAGGGCGACTAAGGCAAGACAAGGTGATTTTGGATACGTGTGAGGCGCTCTACGAGCGCGGTGTACGCAACTGGGAAGTAGTAGAGTTCGAGTCGCGTTATCTTGAGGAATACGATTTCCCTAAGGCCATCAACCGGCTTCGTGAATTTATTACTGCGAATCCAACAAACCGCCTGGCGAAGTTTCGCCTCGCGATAATTGGAACACGGTATGGGCAAGACGACCTGATTCAGGTTTCGGAGGAGATTCTTCCACCTCCGGAGGACCTTCCAATGCCCTATGCTGTTCCTGCAGTTCATCTTCTTCAGTGGCATGGTCATGGCAAGCTGGCGGTTGACTATGCCTACCGGTTACTTCGCGCCCACTCCTCCGAGCTTGCGGCGCATAAAGCCTACTTGGCGAGTCTGATGCCCGGAAGTCGGCCTGATGACATTCCCGCAACGATGGATAGGGTCGAGATTGGAAGTGCCGTGCAATACGCCGAAGGTAGCGATGCACCCGTTGGCTGGTTCGTAATCGAAGACACCGAGAATCCGATTTCCGAATTCGAAGAGATATCGGCGGAATCTGAAATCGCGCGCGAGCTTTTAGATAAGAAAGTAGGCGATTCCTTCATCCTTGCAAAAAGCTCCATACGCGACCGCGTAGGCAAGATTGTACAAATCCTCAGTAAGTACACGCGGCGCTTTCAGGTCATCAGCGATCAGATGCAGCTCAAGTTCGGAACGCAAAGCGTGATTCAGAGCGTGCGCCTGCCGTCGCCGGAGAGACTGACCCCTAGCGATCTTCAGCCGATGCTCGATTCGGTGAAGGCGCACTCGGAGGCCGTCTCAAAACTTCGAGAGATCTATAGGTCAACTGGTGTGACGCTTCACTTGTACGGCGAACAGTCAGGCCACACTGCCTTCGATGGGCTCATCGATCTTGCTGTTTCTGAAGATGAGTTCATCCGCTGTGCGCCGCCGCAGATTGAAGTATTCGCGAACGCACTGGCAAGCCTGGGGAGCAAGAGCGCGGTGGTCGTAGACCTAACCGCGCTAGCCAGCCTCCACCTGCTCGGAATCAGCCGCCACGTATTGACGAGCACCGCGTTCCGCTTCGTTATGACACCGGCAACTTTCACGGAGATGCAGCAGCTAAGAGCGAAGCTGCGATTCAGCACGGCTCACGGAACAATGTACTTCGAGAAGGGGCAGCATTATTTCTCAGAGACAACCGAAGAGGAATCCGAAAGGCAAAAGGTCGTCTTTGAAGAATACGCGGAGTGCGTAGAGAAAAACGTGAGTGTTACTCCGGTACCGCAACTTGCCACTCTGCCAGGTGAGCGGCGCGACCTCCTCGAAAAGATTTTGGGGCGCCACGGCCTGGAGTCTGCTCTGCTTGCTTTGTCGCCTGGCCACGTCTTGTGGACCGATGATCTTGTGGCCGGAGAGGTGTCGAAGTCGGAACTCGGTGTCGAGCGCGTATGGACTCAGGCTGTTATAGAGCATCTGGGCAGCATGGGAGTCATTGATCGCAGCCTCGTCGGCGAGGCACACGCGAAACTCGTGGGCTTCAGCTATCAGTCGACCCATTTCACAGGAGGAGTAATGGTCGCCGCACTTCGTGCGTCCAATGGGTCGGTTGATGCGTTTCCGATGCGACAAATGGTTCGCGCTTTCGAAGACGTCCCCTCCGGTAATCGGAGTATCGCCTGGCGGCAGTTGGCTGAGTTTATTGTTGGGCTGACGCGGGAGCCAATGCTACCGGAGACGAAGTGCGTGGCGAC
The DNA here is from genome assembly GCA_013289955.1 of Acidobacteriota bacterium. GTDB lineage: Bacteria > Acidobacteriota > Terriglobia > Acidiferrales > UBA7541 > Acidiferrum. The sequence goes on along the minus strand of JABCYZ010000003.1, from coordinate 330,311 downwards.
CAGAGCGTTACTCGATAAGTTTCCGAATGACCCGAGTACGAATGCGCAGCTCGCCGCATTCCGGTCGCAGTGTGCGGGTCTGATGACTCTGAATCCGGTCGCGCAGGCAGACTTCATAAAGTGCTTCGATCAATGGAAGAAGGAGCGATTAACGATGAGCTATATTGTGAGACCCTAGCGGTCTTGAGAGGGGAAACGGCGTATCGCTCGCATTGGAGAAGACTTGTCCTCATGGATGACGCGGTGAGGAGACTAAGAGCTCGGCACCCTGAGCCTGCCGAATCACCTTAGGCAAAAAGAGTTGACTGTGCAGATGCATCGTCGAGTTCGCGAAAGTTGCTAAGGCCAACGCCGACGAGGCGAAAACGTTGCGCTGCGTTGAGGTCCACACGGTCTCGGAGCGATAGCGCGATGCTAGTCAATTCCTCACAAGAAGAGGGAGGAGAAGGGGGCGTATAGCTGCGAGTGAGAATCTTGAATTCGCTGGTTGTCAGTTTCAAGACGACGGTGCGAGCGATTCGTGACTCATTGCGGGAGGCAGCCCATGTATGCTCCGCAAGTTTTCGAATCATCGGCTCGGTCTCGGTCAGCAAGACATCCTGTTGAAACGTATCCTCGGCGGATATGGATTGTGTTGGCCTGTCAGGAACTACTTCGCTCTTGTCGATGCCCCGAGCCAGCTCGTAGAGACGCACACCATAGCGCCCGAAGCGACCTTCGAGTGTCGGCAAATCCATTCGCCGCAGGTCGGCGATCGTTTGTATCTCAAGGTGCTTCAGTTTTTCTTCCGTGACTTTGCCTACTCCGGGCAGGCGGTCCACGGGCAGCGGCGATAGAAACGAATCGATTTCTTTCGGTTGTATGACAAAGAGCCCATCCGGTTTTTTCCAGTCCGACGCAATCTTCGCGAGAAATTTGTTCGGCGCCACGCCTGCCGATGCCGTCAGGCTCAGTTCTGAGCGGATTTGTTCGCGAATCGTGCGTGCCACTTGTGTTGCGGTAGGCAAGCGAGTCTTGTTCTCCGAAACGTCGAGATAGGCTTCGTCGAGTGACAACGGTTCAATCAAGTCAGTGTGCCGTTTGAAGATTTCGCGTACCTGGCGTGAGACCGCGCGATAGCGCGGGAAATCCGGCGGCAGAAACACAGCGTTAGGGCAAAGGCGCTCGGCTCGAACAGCAGGCATGGCAGAACGCACACCGAACTTTCGTGCCTCATACGAAGCCGCGCACACGACAGACCGGCTGCCGCGCCATGCGACAACGACGGGCTTGCCGCGCAGCTGCGGGTCATCGCGCTGTTCCACGGACGCGTAAAACGCGTCCATATCGATGTGAACAATCTTCCGCACTGTCGCCTCGCAACCATCTTATTCCGTTCGACAGCGGGAGAAAACAAAACCCGTTCAGCGGCTTCCGTGAAGATGCCACCGGACAGGCGTTCCGGCGCGTCACATGCAAGACACGGTCACGATTCGATGGGATCGTCGTCGCTCGCCTTAATCTTCAACTGGCTCACATTGCATTCGGCGAGTTCGATGTCGTCGCGTACCTCGCCAAAATACTTCGCTTGTATGAGTTTTCCCTCAGGTCCGGGATGACAGTAGAGGTAACGCACTTCCACGATCTGCTCGACGCGCGGGAGAGGATAGCGGTCAGGAACTCCCACTGTACCCATGAACCTCGGACGATTTCCATCCAAGAGATACAAGGCGATGGAGCGATGGCCGTCATCGGCCTTCTTGTCGGGTTTCGGGCCGACGACAAAGGATGCGGTAGCGACAAATTTGCATTTGTAGTGCTGCCCCGCACGGCCTGCCGCGTACGCTGCGTACCTGTTCTTGCAGACAAAACCCTCTGCGTTCCTATCGTGCATCGCTTTCACGAAGGCGCGTTTCGCCTTGGGCGTCATGGCCGTTTCACAGACGCGAAGGGTTTGGTGGACGCCGCGAAAGATCTGGGTCACGTGTACGTAGCGGATTTCGTAGGGTTGGATGCGAAGGTCGGTGTCGTTCACGCTGAGCAAGTCCCAGACGAAAAAATGGGAATCGGTGATTTCGCCGTCAGCGAGAAAGCTTTTGGCTTGCACAAGGTCGAGTGGCTCAGTCAGCCGGGAGTCGATGGGAACGATTTGGCCGAGCTTGTTGATGCCGGAGTATTTTCCATCGGCTTTCTGCACGGCGAGCCGCCTCCCGTCGAATTTCTGCTGAAACCACCAGGACACGTCCTCAGCCAGCCGCAACGCTTCCTGCTCCTCAATGGGGGTCAACAATTCCGGAATGTGGCCGGAATGCTCCTTGCAGGCAGGCAATCCAACGGAAATCGGCGTGTCGCCATTCGTCGTTGCTTGAGCGATTTGGTAGCCCTTGCCCGTTTTCTCTCGAAGAAGGCGGTCGTACACTCGCTTTGCTTCCTCGTAGTTGGTATCGCTCACCTTGATGTCGCTTTGCAAAGCGGAACCACGCCGCCCCCATTGCGCTTGTACGGACCACCGGTCTTGCGTATTTTCCAACTGCAAGTGATACACCTTGTCGGAATTTCCTTGCCGGAAATACAGTTCTGCTCGTTCGCTTTGCATTTTGTCGCTCCTTTGCGTTTTTGGGTTTTGCCCTTCGTGCAACGCGGAGCGGTGCATGAAAAGCAAATGCCCTTCGTGGCGGGGGGAGGCGCCTGTCCGTCCGCGCTGTCAAGGCCGCGGGGTGGGCGTTCATCGGAGCGAAGCGGAGAGCCTTGACAGGGGAAGCGGATGGATCAGGCGCAGGGTTTGGCCAGGAAGGGCTTAAGCAATACCGACTCGAAAGCGACTCGTGATTACAGGAATTCCCAACGGGGATTTGCAAGTCTCGTCCAAGTCGAAACAACTGACGGACCGATTTTCTTCGTAGCAAGAATAGATTAGCCTTAGTGAAATCGCAGTCGTTCAAAGGTGATGGTTATGAATAATCAAAGATTCGCGCAGGTTCAATTCATCGCTTCCGGGGGGTTCGCGAAGGTTTACCGAGCCTTTGATTCCTGGACGCAGAGAACCGTGGCAATCAAGGAATTGAGCAATCCTAGCCCCGATTTGTTGCAACGATTCAAACGGGAACGAGACATGCTGCAAATCCATGCCGACAATCCTTTTGTCGTGAACATTCTTGATTCTGTCTTTGAGGGATCAAATCCATACATTGTTCTCGAATACGCGAGCCTTGGTTCTCTCCAAAAATATGTGGTCAACCGGCGCGAGTGGCGAAGAATCGCCGGTTGGTTATTCGATGTGACCTATGGTCTAACAATGATCCACGAGAGAGGGGACTTTATTCGGGACATCAAGCCCTCGAATTTGTTGAGATTCAAGCGTGGGTGCGGCTCTGACTTGATTAAAATCGCTGACTTTGGGCTGGCGCAGAGACCGGATGATTTTCTTGGGCGAATGACAACCTCAGTGTTCGGCACGAAAGGCTACATAGATCCTGTTGCACAGATCTCTGGAAATTTTAGGGCGGCATCAGACATCTATTCTCTGGGGATAACCATGAGGGAACTCCTAACGGGGAGCCGAGATGTGTGGAATCGAATCCCCGGTCCCAGGGAATTTCAGTCACTCATTTCCTCAATGACGGATCCGGATGTGGATAAGCGGCCGACTGCGAGAGAAGCGTTTCAGCAAATACAAACCATTCTTTGTGCGCCCATCGTTCCGCAAGCTGAGGTGCCCAGTTCTAACGGGCTAGGCTGGCTCTTGGCGGGTGCCGCGGTAGTTGTAGGCGCATGTTTATTGGCGAATGACAAGTGACAGTTCGACCTCGGTGTCGCGCAGTCGAAATCAACAGGTAGAAGGAGTATTGGAGTCGCTACAACTACTGTGGCGTCCGGCGGGATCAGTAAACGGACCAATCGCTCATTTCCAGTCCGCTCCATGACCCATAAATCTGTTTCATTCTGTTGGTATCACGAGTGAAGCCGCGGTGAATCCAATCGCTATAAAGCTGTGCTATCCCGCAGGCACTCCGCGGAGCGCTGAAAATACTTTTGATGCAATGGGCAGCCATCAAGCCAGACGCGAGAGCCCTTAGAATGCCATGCGATGATGCTGGATCAACGATAGCAGCCGCATCGCCGACTGCGAAGAAATCTCGTTCCGCTGCGGAGCAGAGCATACGCCACGTCACGTCGGAGCCGCGAACAGGAGAAGCGGGGTGAAGCGGCTTCATCTCTTCAGGCATAGAAGGGTGTGAGTCGGTCGCCCACGATGCCGAAATCCATTGATACCGGTTGGCGGCCACTTTTGCGAACCAATGCCAGCCTTTCTCTCGGATGCTGAAAATGGGACATTGAGAAAGATGGGGGACTTGGCCCTCGCGATAGCCATAGCGCGCGAGAATGGTGGGAGAGCGCCGAAGAGTGTCCAGACCGAATTGACGGGCAACCCAACGGCGGCTCCCGGTCGCATCGATGACCACGCGGCACTTGAGCTGCCCGAGTTGACTCTCTATTAGGACGCCACAGGGGGTGCGGCGCACAGCGTGAGCGCAGCACCAAAAAATGTGAGCGCCATTTTGGTGGGCTCGCTCGAGTAGGATTGCATCAAATCGCGCGCGGTCTACTTGAAAACCCATCCACTTGCCACGGGAGTCCGAGCCGAAGGGCGTGAATCGGCGTTTGCCGGCGCGTAGCGTCCAGATGCCCTCATACCGCAGAAATCCCTCATTTAGAATTGAGTGGGCCACACCAAGTTGCTGGCAGAGCACCTCGGCGCCCGGGTGAAGGGATTCTCCTACTTGAAAGCGAGGAAAAGGCACGCTTTCCAGGATTGCAACTTTCAATCCGGCTTTTCGGCAAGAAATCGCAGCGGAAGTACCTGCGGGGCCGGCTCCGATGATAGCGACATCAAAATCCACGGTGATCCTCAAACGAAGAGTGGCACAGCAGAAAAGATGAAACGCTTGCCCGGCACCTCAAGTTTCCAACAAACGCCCTGCGCCCCAATCTGGCAGGTGTAGCGCTTACGAACTGGGCGCCGGGCACGACCGTGCTGTTGGGGTGGATAACTTATGTTTTTTTGAAGGATCGCGAACTCGAACAAATAGCCGTCCCCATCAAGCCGGGGGTCGGCGCGTTCCGCCCGTCGGGACCAGTTGTCGACCTTGTTGGCGCTGACCAGAAAAAGTCTAGTCGTACTGACACGTTTCGGAAGTTCGGGGAGCACAGCGATACACGCGCGGAGGGCATTCATTCTGCGAAAGAACTCACGTGGTGTTATATGAGCCAGACCGTCAAGCGTGATTGTTCCAGCGAGGGCGTGCGAGACATAGTCTGACAGAGCGATGTCAGCATGATTTACTTGCAGAAATCCCTTTTCAAAGAAGGGTCCGCATTCACCGTCCCAGCCCGTGGAAGCCTTGACCTTGCGAGCGACCACCAACGGGTGGGAAGGGTAGTATCCCAATTCCGAATCCAGCAGAGGAATAGCGGTGGTGGCTTCCCATTCGGGGGGAAACAGGCCGAATGTACGCGTGGCGTCGGGGGCGACGGATGGCCAGAAGGAGTTTAGGGCAGCACAAAGCTTGGCGTCTTCTGGAAACGGGTTTCCAAGTCCATAGCCCGCGAAGAAATCAGCTTGCGGGTTTCCGCTAAAAGAGACATCCCAGCCTGGATCGAAAATCCCAGACGCGGCATCCGAGAGAAACGTTGTCGACGGATCCGCATAGCGATCTCCAGACGTGGGTGCGTCGCCTTCGGCGTGTGATTTGCTCGCGGCAACGATAGCTGTCAGTGTTTCAGTCCGGGCTTGATCCATGGGGTCTCGAACGGCCGACGCGGGCACATTTGCCGAATTTCGGCGGACGATGTGTGGATTAATGCAGTTCCGTCTCCGCGATAGAGGCCGGGGGCCTCCCTGGGCGAAGTGTTCTCGCTCCCCGTTCCGTTTGAGAACTTCGGTCACCCAATCCATCACATCGGCCTGATCGACGAGAGGAAAGAAATCGGGGGCGCAGACCAGGGAGTAAGCGGCGAAATTGTTTCGGTCGGGTTTGTCGAGTTTCAGTGCTGGGACGTCAACGGTGATGCAGCCCTCACAAGTATTGTCGACAAAGTGTGCGGCCTCGTAACCACCCTTCGTGATCCACTGGAGGAACTTTCCACGGGGAAGGTGATTGATATCTTGCACATTATTCAGTCGAAAGGGGCTGATGACGCGGTGACGAATATTTACGTACTCGGGTGCCGTGCGTCGTTCGGCATGGGTAGCATCGAGGTATTGAAAGCTGGAAATGGCGAAACGATTGTCCGTCGTGGCTCGGGGAACAACGAAACGGACGATTTCTTTTCGTCGTGAGTTGGCGTTTCTCTGCATAGCAAAACTGGTGAGCCGCTTCTGATCTATAGGAACGAGCAGAACGGAGGAATTCGCCCGCTTAAGACGTACGAGGCCGGATTGTCGCATAAAGGGAGGTTTGAAAATATTAAAGCCACTGACAATTGGAGCAAGCTTTTCTGTGTGAATCTTATGCAGTTTTTCGTTTTGGTGAAGTTCCTCAAACTTTAACTTGAGATGAGACCCCTTAAGGCACTCCTTTCCGTCGAAGAGCTTGTGAACCGGAAAAAGAAAGGACCTGTCTTCGTCCCCAGCTTGCTCGCTAAGAATCGAATCGTCGGGAGTAGGGGTTCGCCACTCTGCCAAGAACGCGGCGTAGCGCGCGGGCATGACAGCTATCTGGTCTTCTGGCCGACCGGGTACGGGCCAGAAGGAACGCCTGTGTGCTTGGTAGACGGAGTGATGAGTGCCGACGCGGGATACGCCGGTTCTTGAGAAGGCCACATCCGCGAACTTGCCGTCCGGGCTTCTGGCTCCAATCCGGTACTGATAGGCGAAGACACTTACGACCAGGCGGGAACCGCGTGGCATCGCGCCCTTAAGAGATTTAAATGAGGCTTTAGCGCGCGCGTAGATGTAGTTCTCAACGATGTCGAGTTCCTCGAGGGTTGGGTAGTTCTCATCGCTCATTTCTTGCTGGAGGACCGGATGCACCAGGGGACTGGCAAAAGCGTGGTAGAGCAAGCTGAGGTTAGGCTTGCCGCCTTCGACACCGCGCGTGCCGGCGGGCGAGAAGTCCTCAAAGCCGCCGACGGTGCGGTCAATCGTTGTCAGGTTCCGTTTCAATTCCGAAGCAAGGCGTGAAGGCGAACTCAATGATTTGGCGTTGAGATGCATGCCATGGAGCGCAAACAAATTGCCCCATCCCCTCGGTGCCAGTCTTCGGCAGATGTACAAGAGATCGTCCAGCAGTTTCATAGGCAGACTCCCAGCAGGTAGTAATCAGATGGGAACGTCAATACAACTCAATCAGTCCCGCAAGCTGACACGAACGCTTCCTGAAGTCAACGCCTAACTGTTTGCCTCGCGGACTGGACCGTGCGGAGCGCATAGTCTCCCCGTCAAAGTTCTAGAACCCTTAACATCGCCGTAACACATTGACATGTAGACATAACAACTACTTGTGTGATAGCAAGCGGGGTACGACTAGTGAATCTAAACCACAGAGGCCGACCGAACCAGTTGGCAAGGAGAACTACTTCATGGCTCGAGATGCAAGCTCCGCTCCTGTGCCCATTCCGGGCAGCGAACGGCCCTTACTAGAGGAAGCAAGACTGGTGGGAAGAAGCGATGGGGAGAAGCCCATACGTGTCAGCATTTATGCCCGACGTAATCCGCAGAATGCGATCGCGGCTCTGTCAGTTCCCGATGAATTGGGCGGTCAGCTACCTCAAAAGCGAAAGTATCTCACCGATGACCAGTTTGACGGCTTGTACGGTGCAGACCCGGAAGAGTTAAAGAAAATCGAAAATTGGTCGAAACAATGCGGGCTGAGAGTGGTGGAGAGCAGCCTCCGGCGTCGGCGAGTCATCGTGGAAGGTCGTACGACGGATATCGAGAAAGCCTTTGGACTGCAGCTGAACGAATACGAACACCCGGACATGGGGACGTTTCGAGGAAGGGTTGGCGAGGTTCATGTGCCGTCAGATTTGGCGGCGATTGTGCAAGGTGTTTTCGGTCTTGATACGCGTCCGGTAGGGCGTCCCCGCTTTCGGAGAAGTCCGGCGGCACCTCTCGATTGGACATCTGGAAACAAGAAAGCAGGGAACGGGCATGGCGGAGGAACGCGTGCGAAGGCGTCAAACCTGACTGACAAGTGGCCTGGCACCTTCTTTCCACCGCAGATTGCAGATCTCTATGAATACCCACCGCAGCTAGACGGAACCGGACAGAACGTAGCCGTGTTTGCTTTCAACGGTGGGAATGTTCCCGATCCCCGTGGGGGGTACCGTCTTCCCTCACTGAAGACCTACTTTGAGCAAGTGTTGGGCGGGAAGACTCCTGCGATCACTGACGTTGTTGTGCAGGGTCCGGGCAATGATCCAGGTCCGGACACCAAAGCATCGGAAGAAAACGGCGATGCCACAGGTGAGGTAATGCTTGATTTGTGCGTGGTCGGGTCGCTCGTGCCTGGCGCCAAGATATTTGTATATTTCACGGAATTCACAACACAAGGATGGATTGACGCATTGAACGATGCGATCGCGGGGAGTAATGACATCAGTGTGGTGTCGATCAGTTATGGGAATCCAGAAGACGATCCGCAAGGTGCTTGGACCGCGATGGGCGTGAAGCAAGTGAATGAAATCTTGCAAGCGGCGGCAGCGAAGGGAGTGACGATCTGCGTCGCGTCCGGGGACGATGGCTCAAGCGATCAGGAGAAGACTGGAGTCCACGTCGATTTCCCGGCGTCAAGTCCATACGTACTTGGCGTCGGAGGCACAAAGCTCGTCGCGTCTGAGGGAAGCCATCCTTCCATCACCCAGGAAATCGTGTGGAACGAAACCATGATCGGTGACGGAGCTGGCGGGGGCGGCGTAAGTGTCGTGTTCAGTAAACCTCTCTATCAAAGCGGCGTCGGCGTGCCTCCCGCGGCGAACGCGCCGCACACTATCGGGCGAGGAGTGCCAGATGTCGCTGCCGTCGCGGACCCAGTGACGGGCGTTGTGATAATTCATGTCAGTGGAACGAAGCTTGTTCCGATCGGTGGAACGAGTGCGGCGGCACCCCTGTGGGCCTCGTTGATTGTTCGCCTGAATCAGGGTCTGGGGGTTCCGTGCGGATTCCTCAATCCTGTGCTCTACGAGAAATTTGCTACGGGCGTCTTGCGGGACATCACGATTGGGAACAATGGAGCATACGAAGCAAAGGTGGGATGGGATGCCTGCACGGGATTAGGTGCTCCCGGGGGCGGGCAGCTGCTGAAGGCCTTAGCTGGAAAATCGACGGCGCGCTCCAAGAAGGGGCGATAGTTCCGTTCTTCCTTGAAAGTGAATCTCGTTTGAAGCAGAGCTGTGTTCCGCGAATTGTTCAGGAGTAGATTTCGATGGGATTAGTCGAACGTTTTGACCCACCTGCATTTTTGTCGGACTACGACAATATTCCCGGGCAGCGCGAGGCCTGGCACAAATTCATAAGCGAGTGCTTTCGGGCTTCCATCAACGCGCAAAACGGGTTGGTCCTGGCCTCGGGAGGAGGTCCGGGTACGGTGCAATACTACAATCCGGCAGAGTATGACCCGGGCGGGGTTCTGGTCCAGCAACCGATTGTTTGGAATGCGTTTCCGAAGGAGCTGCTCCGGTGCTTTGGCCGAACAAGAGCCCTGCGAGAAGCAGATCGGCTCTGGCCATTGAACGCGTACAGGGCTCGGCTGCCTCGAACTACGCCGGAGGGACCCGGGCCTTTCTATCGACCCCAAACGGAATACTGCGAGTGGCACGTCAAGAGGGCCGGGGATAGTCAAAAGATATGCCGAGTTACGTTCACTTCGGAACCGCCTGAGTACTGGCAGGGTTTGTTCGGGGGGAGCGTCGATGTCGATACCGATCAGGGGATCGCGGTCTTATTTCCAGGAGACAAGCAACGGCTCTTAGATCTATATCGAGAGCTGGTCAGTGCCGAGGTGGAATTGGAAGATCTGATTTGCCACGAAGACATCATTCTCGCGGATGGCTCAACCTATTTGGCGAAGGGTCAATACAATCCGTTGAACAAATGGAATACCACTGATGGGATCGCCCACCTGTGCGCGCCACCGAATTCGATCTCAGCGGAAGTGAGATTGGGAGCGGACGCAACGATATTGCGCAATAGCCGACGCGGGCAGGCGGTCGTGGAGCCCGAGGCTCTCATCTGCTGCGCGGCATACGGAGGGCCGGACCGGAATAGTGATCCCACAATCGGTGCCGCGGTAAACGCCCTCGCGCGTCTCGGGGCAATGGTGACGCTGCCAAATCCAGTCGGACTGTACATGGATCACATTGACTTGAGTGGGTGGACCGCTCCACCGGGTGTTGAGGTCGGAGAGTGCGTGAGGATCGTGCGGGGCAGCGTGCAAATGGTGGAGCGCTTGGTGGTGGAAGTTCCTCCGGAATCGGGCTACACGGTGAGCGATCTCAAGATTGGAGGAGAAACGATCGAATACGGCGCGCAGATCGCAGAATGCATCACCGTCAAATTGGTCGGTGCCGCTGCGAAAATTGGTGCCGTGAAGAATGATCCGATAAATTGCGTTGCCAGATGTTGCATCGACACAAATGATCCTGCCTTTCTTGACCGGGCGGTGGGTCTGTCTAAACCAACCCCACCCGGAATGAAAGATGCGTTCTCGGATCGGGCGGCGGCGCCCGCGATGGGAGTGAGCTTGGTTCAAACCACAAAATCCACACGCTATGCCCATGCCTATCATGGCAGGGCGAAGTAGAGGGGCGGACCATGGAAATCAACTCACTTTTGCCGAATGCTCCCGTGGAACCGGTCCTCGACATGGACGAGATTCAGGGAATTGCCGTACCTGGGTTCTTCAAACCACACCAGACGTTGCTCTATCTTCGAATTCCGGACAGCCAGGAAGTCCTGAATCACTTCAAGGCATTTTTGAAGGCATCGGCGGGCCAATTCGCGACGGCGCAGCAGACTCTGCAAGATCGCAGGACACACCGAGAAGCAAAAAGGGCGCGCGCGGTGATCGACAGGACTGAGGAAGCGCCTCCCTTGGTGGCCATCGCCTTCTCATCGGGTGGACTCGGCCGCCTCACGCCTGGTAGTGCTGCTATTGCGAGCCCAGCGTTTCAGCATGGGTTGATTGCGAGATCTTCCATGCTGGGGGATCCGATTCAACCTCATCAGGAGGGCCACCCATCACATTGGAAGGTGGGTGCTCCCGGAAAAGAGCTCGACGCTTTGATCGTGGTTGCAGGGACCAGTCGTAAGTCCGTGGACTTGCGCGCCGATGAGTTGAGCGAAGTACTACAGCGCGCCGGAGTCGCCGTTGAGCCTGAGCAAGGAGATGTTCGTGAAGACCTGCCGGGCCACGAACATTTCGGTTTCGACGATGGAGTCTCCCAGCCGGGAATCCGCGGCCGTGCTTCCGACACTCCCAATGACTTCATCACCGATCGAGAACTGGACCCTGATCAGATACCAGATGCATGGCTTTATGGGTTGCCTGGGCAGGATCTGATCTGGCCAGGAGAGTTTGTGCTGGGCTATCCAGGGACGAGCCCGGATCCATTGGTTCCAGGTACGGATTCCAACGCGTTCCCCGGATGGACGAAAAACGGTTCGTTCCTGGTGTTTCGCCGGCTAAGGCAGGACGTTGGTCTTTTTTGGCGGACAATGAAAGACGAAGCAGATCGGCTGAGCAAACTTCCGGGTTTTGAACACGTGACAGATGAATGGCTCGCGTCGCGGTTAGTCGGTCGATGGCCGAGTGGAGCCCCGGTGAGTCGAGTCCCTCAAGCCGACGATGGGTACTTGGGAGGAGATCGCTACGCGAATAATGACTTCCTGTTTGACTCGGACACACCCCCGGGAAAATTATCCGGGAATCATCCGAAATATCCGACCGCTAAGGCGGATCCTGTCGGGGTGACGTGTCCATTGGCCGCTCACATTCGAAAAGTGAATACCCGCGACTCCAGTTCCGACATGGGCGCACGAACATCGACCTACGACCGACGTCTTTTGCGAGTGGGCGTTCCGTTCGGCAAACCTGTAAAAGACAAGTATGTAGGAAGCGATCTAGATCCGGAACAAGGGAATCGGGGACTGCTCTTTCTCAGCATTCAATCGTGCATCGAGGACCAGTTTGAGTTTCTACAGGCACGCTGGATTAATGATGCGATTCGTCCGAAGATGCCCGGTGGAAACGACATGGTCGTGGGGCAAAATGCTCCAGCCGAAGATGGAGTACGACGATGCGGAATCTTTGGCTCGGGATTGGAGCAGGCTGAAGTGAAGACAGCCAAGCAGTGGGTTATTCCGACGGGTGGTGGATATTTTTTTGTGCCATCGATTTCAGCACTACGTGACGTTCTCGCGACATAAACTCTGCCCGAGACGGAAATGGCCATTAATTCTAGCTGCTCGTTGCTCAGAACAGCATGCTAGTGAGCCCGAGGCGTTTGGACTGTATCCTATTGGAGAGTTTTGCGCGGAATCTGTGGATCTTCTCGCTTGCTCGGGCCGGGTGCTCGGCGGAGTTGTAAAAACATGATAGTAATGACGGTGAATGGAGACAAAATGCGATCGAAAGGTGAATAGAGCTAGAGGAGTAATTCGTTAGGTTTGACCGCGACTTGCTGATTTCCTGAGTCGCGGCTGATCCTTTCGTTGGAAGCGCGAGGAACTCGACATTACGCGCTTACTTGTTCAACGCATGAGGCTGCTGGTCTCCCAATATGGAGTTGAAATCGAATGTTACGGTTATCTTGGCCCCGCGTATCACGGTCATGAACTCTTTGGAGGGAGAGACCGTTAGGACTATGCCTTCCCCGGACATTACAATCGGCTGATCGTTCTGAGGGTTCTTCTCCACAGTCAATTCGAACAATTTGGGTTCTCTGCTCATGGTATCTCTCCAGAGAAAATTTAGCCGACTCTTGTGGTGCTTATCGGTATGACCTCAACTGGTTTTCCTCGTAATGTAGGAACAGAGGTGCCGGTGACCGTCAAGAACGCTTCAGGCGTGAAATGAAGGTCCTTACACAGTTCTTCGACAGTTAGCTCTATTCTCGTTCCGAGGGCATCGAGTGCAGTCGATAGTAGCTCGGGGCCTTTGAAGTCTGGCTCGCAGGGCTCGCCGCCTTTTCTCCAATTCCTCGCCGACATGTACTTGAAAGACTGCCGATATTCAACGGCATCTATTAGTCTCAGATCGTAGGCACGTTTTACAATCGCCGCGGCGCTGGCTTTCCACCTCTTCTTCAATTTGAACACATGATTCCAAGACAAAGGCGATGCTCTAAATTCACGCGCGAACGCCGTTCGGGGCAACAAGAATGCAGCGGCAAATCTGTCCGCGGCCGCCTCAGTTTCTTGTGTGCCAGTTTGCACTCCCGAGTGCATAACTAAGTGAGCGCACTCATGGCCGATATCGAAAATCCATCGTGACGTGCTTTGTACGCTTTGATTGAGAAATATGATAGCCGTCGAACCGTCCCTCGAGAAAGCATCGACTTGGGACGATTCGGCCAAGTGAGCAACGATAAATACTCCTGCGTGTTCCATGACGCGGCCAATCTCCGAAAGTGGCGCGTCTATTCCCAAGCCCCAATGCAAACGGACCTGTTCTGCTGCCTTCTCGATTTCCTGATCTGTAGAAGCCGGAATCCTCGGAATGTTGAGCGACGGAAACTTAAAGTAACCGCGCAGCCGATCAAGCACCACTCCAAGTAAGCTGGCGTGAGCGCGAATTTTGGTTTTGAGGCGCTCAGGGGTACTTCGACGATGCCTGAAGCTGCACTCGTCCTCTTTAAAGATTTCCCCGGTAGGCTGGTAAAAGAAATCAGCTTCAAAGCCCAGCACCGTTCCAAAGGCTTCGACGAGGTCGGTCGCAGGATCGGTGCGCTTTCCACTCTCACAGAGTGAGACGAGCGCGTGCGAGGCCGCAACCTTTTCGCCTAATTGCTTTTGAGTTAAGTCACGAAACTCACGAGCAAGTTGCAGGCGTTGACCGACGAAGGCGTTTTTAGTTAGACCCGGCACGGCGATTCGTTTTCTTTGCTTCGCGACCGTCCGAAGCAAGAGGTTGAATCTGAGGTGGTCCGAGTTCAACAGGCTTAGGCTGAAGCGGAGTAACCTTTCCGGCGTCACCATCCAGCGATATCCGGTATGTCTCTGTGACGTTACCGGCCGTGTCCAGCTCCACGAGAATTACGTTTTCGACCTCGCCGGTAGCGTCGATCTCGACTGCGAGTCGAAGAACGCGATCAACAAGACGTAGCCCGTCGATTTGCAGGGCGAGCTGCTGCTGATGAAGTTCAGCGAATGTTCGCTCGAGATAGTGCCCCGGCGCGTCTGTGGCGCCGCCTCGATAAAATCGAATGGGAATCGTGCCGATGGCGAATGTGAAACGGAGAGGTTCTGCTTCGGGGAGAATCGTGAGCCACGAGTATTTTTCGGCGGCGATGCGCACCGCGTGACACTCTCGAGCATAGACCCGACAGCCTAAGCTCCATTCGTTGTCACCAGCGCCAGGCTCGTGTAGGAGCACAGCCTCGTGCCGTACAGTTTGAAGGATCTTGGCAATCGCGGTTAAACGCCCTTTTTCGAGTGGCGGGTATTTGGTCCAAGGATCGAAAGTGTCCATCATCCGGGAACATATATCACGATACGGACAATGATGCAAGAAATTTAACGGCCTGATGGAATTTAATGCCTATGTGAAAGTTTAACTGCTGTATTGAAATTTAATGGGACTGTTGAAATTTAACCACTCTTTTCAGGTGTTATGAGTTTGGGCGCGTGGATTGTGACATAGCCTCTGCGAATCAATATTAGGTAATGCAGTCAAATACATGCGTAATATAACAAATGTTGCTGTAACGCTTCTAATTAGATGCGTTATATTAACATAGACACATAAAGTGTAATGTTGTGATTTACATGCATTATTGTGCCTGAGTTGGTATAATGCTTATAATTAGAGGCGATGAGCGATCTCCAATTCAAATCACCGAAAGAGCTGCAGACCGAGCTAGGTCGGCGAATCCGACTCTTGCGGTTGTCCCGGAACATTGATCAAGAGTCTGCCGCCGAGAAGGCTGGCATCGCACGCACCGCTTTGCAACACCTCGAAGCCGGGCGAGGCTCGTCGGTACAAACGCTCGTCCGCATCCTCAAGGCACTGAACTACCTGGAGGGCATCGAAATACTTGCTCCCGAGCCGACCATCAATCCGCTTGCATTACTGCAAACGAAAAAAGTCCCTCAGCGCGCCCGGCGGCGGAAGAGATCGGAGCCGAGGACAGAGAATCCATGAAAATTCCCGTCATTGAGGTTCGGGTCTGGGGAGAATTCGTCGGTGCGATCGCGAAGGATCCGAAGCTCGACTATTACGCCTTTGCCTACGACCCAGACTGGGTTCGCTCGGGAATCGAACTGGCCCCGCTCACCATGCCCCTCAGCGACCGGAGAGAAGCCTTCATTTTCCCCAGTCTTCCGGAAGCGACTTTCCGTCGTCTGCCAGCGCTCTTTGCGGACGCCTTGCCGGACGACTTCGGCAATGCTCTGATCGACGCGTGGATGGCTGAGCACGGAACGTCAAAAGCGGACGTGACCACGTTGGACCGGTTGGCCTATATGGGAAAGCGCGGTATGGGAGCGCTCGAATTTAAGCCCGCTGTTGGATCGCATCGAGAAAGCGCAGCACCGCTCGAAATGAAAGCGCTGGTCGAGGAGGCGAGAAAGCTGGTGGAAGGGGACTTGTCCGAAGACCGGCACGCGAAGGCCGCTTTGGCGAACATCATCCGTGTCGGCACGTCGGCTGGAGGCGCGCGCGCAAAAGCCGTGATCGCTTGGAACCCGCGCACGAAACAAATTCGCAGCGGGCAATTCGATATGGCTTCCGAATTCGAACCGTGGATTTTGAAGTTCGACGGCGTCGGGAACGATTTTGAACTAGGCACAGGCGGAGACTACGGTCGCACCGAATACGCCTACTACAAGATGGCGACGGAGGCGGGAATTATAATGACACCGTGCCGTCTGCTCGAGGAAAATGAGCGCGCTCACTTCATGACGCGCCGGTTCGACCGGGACGTGGTAAAGGGCAAGACAATCAAACACCATGTCCAAACACTTTGCGCCATGAATCATCTCGACTACAAGCAGAGAGGCACGCACGCTTATTCGCAGCTGTTCATGGTACTTGTGCAGCTCGGTCTCGGCGATGATGCCCTTCATCAAACCTTTCGCCGCATGGCATTCAACGTGATGTCGCGCAACTACGACGATCACACCAAGAATTTCAGCTTCCTCCTTAAGGAGGGGAAGCGCTGGGAACTCGCACCAGCCTACGACATTACTCATGCGCATAACCCCAGGGGCAAATGGACGTATCAGCATCTGATGAGCGTGAACGGAAAATTCGACGGAATCACGAGCGCCGATTTGCTGGCGGAAGCAGACCGGTTCGGCGTTCCACGGGCAGAAAAGGCGATCTCGGACGTTCGCGCGGCGCTCGACAACTGGAGCGCGCACGCCAAGGAAGCGGGATTGACTGAAAGCAAGGTCGACGAGCTGGCTCGAGAATTTCTGCGCCTCTGACAATGAGAGTCAGTACTGTCGTTGCGACCACAAAAGCTGTAAGACAGTACGAGCCGCAAGAGCATGCCAAAGTAGGACAGGCGTGTCTGTCTGGGCGTTATCACACTCTAGGGGCGAGACGAGAGGCTCTGCGGTGCTGAGATCTCATTTTGACGCCCTACGCCGCGGCTGGAGCACCAAGTCGGCCGCTTCCTCAGCATCTTTGAGGAGCGTCTTGCGCGGTGTGCCTATCTGCGCACGCATGGTCAGGCCACGAGCAAAATCCGTGACTTGTATCGCGCGCACGGCTACCGGAAAGTCAGGCGGGATGTCTCCCGCGCTGATCCCGTCCCGGAATCGGCGCTCCACCAGCGCCGTGCCGCCAAACTGCGGGAGGTTCGCCCGCTCGCAAACTGTGTTGACGGTTCAAACCCTTTTCCACGTTCTGAGCCCAACTGTCTCATTCATCTCGAAGATCGCTACCTTATTAAGGTAGCGGTCTAGAGCTAGGACAGTCTAGGAAACCGCTGATCTTGAGCATCAATCCTGCGCGGCGGTTTGGAAAACCGCCTAGAGTTTAGATCACCGTTAAGCGTTCGGTTGAAAGGTTGAAAGCCGAACGGTTAGTTAGGTGTACCGCTGTGTTCCGGGGAACTTCCGATGGCGTCCATTTGGGGGATGCTCCACGTTTTTCGGGCCTGGCCACGGCTCATTGTTGGTCGCAGAGCATCCGCCAGCATGTGTCGCGCCCTAAAGATCCGAGCTTTCAATGCAGCATTCCCAATGCCCAATACGTGGCAAGTGTCCGCAGCGGATAGCCGGTTTAGAAAGTCGAGTTGAAATGCATCTCGAATGGCGGGCGGAAGTTGACGGATGTGTTCTGGCAACAGCTCATCGAGTTGGCGGTTGCATAGAGTTCTTCAGGGTCAGGTCCGGCGTAAACAATTCTTTGCCTCAACCGTTCCGGCTGATCATCCATCATCTCGTCCAACGAGGTTTGTACATGAGCAGTTCTTCTGCAACGAATCATCAGAGCGGAATTGATGACGATTCGGGTCAACCATGTTGAAAATGCCGATTGGCCCTTAAACGATCGCAGATTGACGAAAGCATTGCAGAGGCTGTTTTCCACCGCGTCCTCGGCATCCTCCTTGTTCCGTACTATGGCATACGCAGTCCGGTAACCTAAGCAAGTCACACGAACTAGGTCCAGACTTGCACGGCCGGTTCATTTTCCTTCAGCGGTTCGTTCAAATGATGGGGAATACATCTTTTCGACGTTGGTCAGCTCACCGTGATCTAGGATGTGGACCTCTACTCGGATTCGTTGCATGACGGGCGAGGTAGCTTTCTTATCTGCTGAGACAATCCGTTCTCTAAAATCTTTGTCGGTGCCATCCACAAACCTAGGCTTCATGCAACGATCATAAGAGATCTTGATAGATTCGCCGTGCTCAAGCATTTTGGGATTTCTAATCACTACTTTGTGATAGAGAGTCTGAGGGTTCTTCAGATCGAACGAATTTTCAACATCGTTCCAAGCCCCCTCTTTTTCATCTTCCGCGTAGACTGTAAAATACAAGCTTCGCGCACCTGCATTTTGAATCTCGAAGTTCATGGTATCGCATGACCCATAGATTTGTTTCAATCCTAAAAATTTGACCTCATTCTCAGGTCTCTCCGGACTCTTCTGGGCATTGACAAACAGAACGGCTATCAGGATAGTCCCCACAAGACCCATCATTCGTTGTAATTTGCTTTTCATTGCGGGTTAGTTCCAGTTCCACCGTTTGTAGAATCGCCGGTATACTGCACGTTCACGAAGATGCCTGCTAGTCCACGATTGTGGTAGTCGACCAAAATCCCATAGAGTCTGCCGCACGTTTCGATACATCCATGAGTAAATCCTTTTGCCGAGTCATGCAGGTAAAAGGTGTCCCGCTTGGAGTTAACCTTCACTTTCTCCAAACGCGCGCGCCAGCTCCCCCAATCGTCTTGGCGAGTGTCGAAACGCTCGACACCATACGCCGGGACGGTGTAGTCATATAAGCCGTTCGATCCGGGTGGGGAAAAAGTCTTGACTATCCGGTGAGGATTGAGTTTCAAATTGATGCGGTAAAGCCCTTCTGGAACGGGCCCGGCTTCAACATTCGTTTTGCTCGGCGACTGATGCCCGCTTAAGCCCGACGTAGCTTTACAAGGAGGCCCTAGCATGTTTGATCGATCTCCGACATTCCCCCCGTAGAGAGAAAGCTGTTGGCCGGTATATTCAAGCCAGTCAAGTCCAGATGGGTCCACCGAGTCCATCGGATGATTTCCTGCGTACTCGTAAGAAATAGTGCCCGTTCGAACCGGATCTTCACTTATGAAACGGCCGATCAAGGGATTGTAATATCGAGCTCTAAAAAAATAGAGGTTCGCTGAATCGAACTCTCGACCGGCGAATATGAAACTATTGCTATTCGTCGCACCGCCAACGCTAACATTTCCAAATGGATCGAACAGGTACGATGTTTGAATCGTTCCAGACGAGTCCGTAAGAGCGATCGTACTGCCGCGTCCATCGACAAGAAAGTTTCTAACTCCCGCAGAATCGGTTCGTTGCAAAACCCCATCTACGCCTATTGTGACCGAATTGGCGGTATTCACGCCGCCGACAGATTCTTGTATAGCGTTTGCTCCATCGTACAAAAAGGCTGTTGTGGTACCCACAACGGCCTTCGAAATGCGCCTGCCGAGTGGATCGTAGGTAAAGGTGGCAGAGCTTCCCAAATCAATTTGCGTAAGCTGATTCCGCGCATTCCAGGTGTAGCTATGTAAACCGTCACTCGTCATATTGCCGTTCGCGTCATAAAAAAGGCTCGCAGTACCCCAGGAGGTTAGTTGATTATTCTGGTTATGCCCTGCCGGCGACACCTGGTTCGGAAGCGTCAACGCAGTAAAACTGCCTCCGCTTGTTGTTCGACGACCGGCTACATCATATCCATAGGTCAAATTCCCCAATGTGTTGCCTCCCAGGGAATAATTGATGCTGGTTAACTGCGAAGCGGAATCGTATCCGTAAGACACTGTTATACCGTTGGCAAGCGTCACACTCTGCAGGCGGCCGTCCGTGTCAAAACCGAAACTCATGGAAGCCGACCCTTGACCGACCCCTGTCAAGTCATCATCGCTGTTATAACTGTAATTTACCGGGCTCTGTCCCGTTGGCGTCATTTGAATTCGTCGTCCAATCTCGTCAACTGTACTCAACACACTTCCGTTTGGTGAGGTCTCAGTTACTGTCCCGGCGACGTCGTCAAATTGTCTCGTCAGCGTGCCGGTCTGGGAATCAATAGCCTGGACCACTCGGCCGGCATGATCGTAGGTGAGACTCACCGTACTTTCATAGGCGGGGCCAGACTGCATTCCATAGCCTATGAAGACCTGTCGATTCAGCCCGTCGTAAGTGTAGACAGTTTTCTTTCCCCGGCGGTCAGTATGAGCAATCAAGTTCGATGCTGCGTCATACTGAAAATTCTCCACACTCCCAAGAGGATCTGTTCTGGTTATAAGACGATCCATGTTATCGTACGTGAAGTTCACAATGTGCCCAATCGGATCGGTCAACGACGTGAGATTTCCGTTTCCGTCGTAAGCATATAAGGACGTGCCTCCAGCCGCGTCCGTCTTCGAAGTCATCTGATTCAGCGCATTGTAGGTGTACCTCGTTACTTGCCCGATCTCACTAGTAGTAACGACCGTTCGCCCGACTCCATCGTCGAAGAACGTCCTTGTACCGCCCAATGCATTGGTGACAGCCACTAAATCTGCGCTGTCGTAGCTGAATCGAGTCGCCGTATTTTGAAGCGGGTCGATCAGTGTAGCGATTTGGCCGGCTGCATTGTAGGTCGCGGTAAGGGTTCTACCCATTGGGGAAGTTACTGAAGTCAGGTTTCCAAGGTTATCGTACACATAGGTCGTAGTATGTTGTAAGGGGTCCGTGACGCTGACAACTTGGTTGAAAACAGGCTCGTAGGTGTAGGTCGTCGTGGCCGCCGAAGCGGTTCCAGCCATTTGGGTGACGCTCGTCGTGTTCCCCGTAACGTCGTAGCTGTAAGACGTCATGAAGCCCGCCGGATCGACCACGTTGTCTAGCAAATTCGAAGTGGGATCCCAGTTGTAAGTGGTTATCGCCTGCTCGGGCAAGCCCGCAGCGGCTGTGCTCGTCTGCGTATATCCGTTAGCATTAAAGGTTGTTTTTGTTGTCCTCCCCAAGGGGTCTGTAAGGTCAGTTTCGACGACATTCCCATTTTCATCGGTGATATAGTTGAATGACATAGTGGACCCGTCAGCCTGCGTTTGGAGAATGACTCGTCCGTTCGCGTCGAAACGGTTGGCGAGATAGGTCAGCCCTCTGACGTCGGCAATCGATTCCATTCCGACCGCTCCGTATGTGTAGTTCGTCACGCCACCGTTGACGTCCGTGAATCGGATCAGGTTGTAGTTCCCATCGTACTGATAGCTGACCGTACGCCCGATATTGTCCACGGCCTGTGTTACACAACCTACCGAATTCGTCGTAAATGCAATCCACCTGTTGTCGGGGCTTGAGATGCCAGTCAACGCGCCCGTCGAGCTTGATCGCGAAATGGTGATACGATTTTGATATCGATCAATAATTGCGGTAAGGCCGGCTTGCCATGCGTTAGTTGCAGAGGCGCTGTCTGGAAATTGGAAAGTCGTCCCATCCTTCAACCTGAGATTCCAGCCGTTACCGTTCCAACTGATTAAAGACCCAAAGAACTGATCGGGTGCGTTTTGTGCCTGCAAAACAGCGTCGGTCCACGAGTCCCCCGGAGAAATTCGGGTGTACTGAACTTGACCTCCATCGGGAAGGAACAACTCTATGTCCGAGTAGCAACCAGGCTGCTCAAATCCGTTGCAAGCGGTATTACTCGTTAAGAAAATATCGTAGGGATCGGATGCGCCCACACCAAACGACCGTATTTCATTGTCGGCCTGCCGATAAGTGCGCGAAACGGTTAGTGGAAGGACGTCGGAGACGGTCAGGTCGGTCCTTTCGTAGACAAACAGACCGGTCTGGAGATCAACCGGCTCCCCCCCCGTGCCATCCGGAACGTTTCCTGGCTTCGGTCCAATCCTCGGTCCGAAACTTGGACTGGCAACCATGGCACCTGTAAATTCGTAGATCTCAACACCAGGATCCGGTACGATCTGTTTGCCATCCTCCCCAACTTTTCCAGCGCCGTATCGATACCAACCTTTGGCCGTTGGATCGTAGTTCCAGAAGTCGAACTGCGTACCCGGCTTAGCATGGTTGAGGTTTGGATAGTACAGTTGTGCACCATTGGGCCATGGCATGTCCGACGTTGTGTTTTCCAGGTAGGCTCCGCCAGGCTGGATCGTGAAGTAGATCGGAACATGCACTCCCATCGGCAACGGAAACGGAGGCTGGTTCACCGGAATCATCGTGATCCCCAGCTGAGTTACGATATTCCCGCCAAGATCCTTGATCACCGTGTTCGCTGGAAGGTGGAGTTCGAGCCCAGGCTCTGCCGGAGTCCGAACGACGGTTTCTCCCACGGTCGGTGACGGTATTCTCACCTCATTTGCCTTGTCGAGCTCGGTCATCCAGATCATGTAACGCAGAACAGTGGTTTGTCCTGCGACAATGTCCACTCCTACTTGATAGGTCCCGTAAAACACCCCCCGCCCCCCAGCTGGCTCGCCGTCCATGATCAAGACTCGATGCCCGGAAGTCACATCCTTGATGAGGAATCTGCCCGTTGCATCGCTGTAGGTCTTTTGATTGTCGACTTGCAAAAGCACGCCCGACAACGGTATCCCATTTAGTTGCAACACTCGCCCGGACACAGCCGTCACGCCTGGTGCGGCTTCCAGCGGCGGGATTGCCGGGGGCGTCGGAACTCCTCCCCTTCCACTCGTCCCTATGGTCCCTGTTCCAATGGTGATCGGCTCCACAGGAGCCGCGGTGCCTGCACCGTTGTTTCCTCCCACCGTCTCAAAGAAAAATTCCTGCACTGGCAATGCCGAGCCATTTGCATCCGTCATCCCGTTCAATGTCACTTGATAGTTCATCCCGGATTCCAGAGGTTCCGATGGAATCAGAAACCCGAGCATGCCCTGTTCCGCCGGAATGACTGTAGCACTCACTTGACCCTGTGGGCCCGTCAGCTGCAGAGTCTGCACATTGATCGAGGAAACTGCCAATGGCTTTGAAAACCGGATCGCCACAAACACATTTACCGAAACCTGCTCGTCTCCGCTCCCAGGAATCGAAATCTCCATCAGCGGTGACTCTGCATTGGTGGAATTTGGAGGAGGGGTCGTTTCGGTTCGCGTTGTGTCTGCCGCTGGATCGAAAACCTCACCATACTTCAAAGCGCCTTCAGACGAATTACTCCCACCCCAGAGCAATACGGTACCATCGGCCAACAGGTACGCCGTATGATCTTCCCGTGCATGCTTCAGCAAAGCAGGGACAACTTGCGCGACTCCCGACTGAAAACTCCATTCCTCCAGCTCAAGAGCCGGAGCGCCGTCCGAGCCAACTCCTCCTGCCAGCAACACCATGCCATTTGTCAGCACCGTTGCCGTATGGTGGCTCCGCGGAATCAGGCCCGTTCCCTGAATCAGCGAGAACGTCTGCTTCACAGGATCGAACACCTCCACAGATGCGACAACCTGCCCCTGGCTTCCCGTGCCACCGTGAACCAGAACCTGACCGTTAGGCAGGATGGTTGCCGCGTGCCATGCACGTGCAAACTGAAGGTGAGCTGCCAATTGAACTATCGCTCCGCTCTGCCCGTTACGGATGAACCCCTCAGCCACCGGCTGCCCGTCTGGTCCCAGACCTCCGAGCAAGAGCCAGTTCCCATCCGGCAGAAGCGTCGCCGATTGTCCTTTTAGTTGATCAACTTTCTGAGGTGAACGCGCTCTGCGAAAGTTTGTGCGATGCCGCATGATCCCAAGGCCTGTCCCTGGAACGCAAAGGACGATGAGAGACAAAGCGCACCACGCCTGAAGCAACTTGATAGTTCTCATATTCGCCTCCGGTCTACTCATGGCGACGTCACGCTCACGGTGATTCCGCCAGTTCCGCCGCTAAACGAAAAAATCGAAATCGTGTAAGTGCCTGATTTAGCAAGAAATTGGCTACTCAGCGTGCCACTGGTCCCGCCGGATCCATTGAAAGTGACAGTCGCCCCAGTAGGATCGTAGAGAAACATCTCCATGTTGGATATCGAGTTACTCGTCCACGAGACCGTAGCGTGCTGTCCTCCCGCTGCGGTGAAAGTCAAGTTGATCATTTGACCCGTAGTAGTCGTTGTTGCAGGGACACTTGCGCCGTTCACACTGATTTGTCCGCTGACATCACTAGGAACGCTGCTGAGCGTAAACGTACACGTTCCCGCCGCAGTCGCTTGCGCGATGATCGAATAAGTGCCGGTGAGACTTAAAGAAGTCGTGCCGCCTTGGTTCGCAGTGAGAGAATTCGCGAGAGGATCTTGAATCGACCCGCTGCACCCCGAGCTGGAAGCCAGATAAACGCGCTGGCCCGGTGTACCATCGAACAGAATGATGCCCTTGCCTGCGGAGCTAAAGTTAGGGCTCGTGGAGCCCCCTATGCTCATCCGACCGGTGTAGACGGGAGTAAAGAAAATCCGATTGCCCGGATCCCAAGGGATGAAGAGATCGCTGGTACTTACGGTGGTCCCGTTGGGTGTGGAAACCGATACATGCCCGGATGTTGCCGTGATCGGAACTCCTGCCGTGATATTGGTCGACGTAACGGAGCTCAGCGTTGTTAATGTACTCACGTTGACTTTGACGCGATCATTCGCGATCACATCAAAATTTGTGCCCGTGATAGCCACTGTGCCGCTGACGCTGGTAATGGTAGTTGGGCTCAAGCCACTGATTGTCGGCGCGGCGGTCGAGCTTGAGACCGTATAAGAGGAAGTACTCGTTGCACTCCCGGACGGCGAAGTCACTGAAATCGGTCCCGAGGTGGCGCCCGTGGGAACCGAAACCACTAGCTGTGTCGCCGCTGCAGAACTCACGGTCGCCGACGTGCCGTTAAATGCCACGGAATTCGAACTTGGGGTCGAGCTGAAGCCTGTTCCCGAAATGGTTACCGAACTTCCAACCGCCCCCGCAGATGGAATGAATTCTATGACCGATGTCTTACTGGCATTCCCCTGACCGATCGACAGAATATTGCCGACTGCGTCGTAGGTGTACGTCGCAACGTCACCTTGCGCGTCCACTACGCCCACCAGCCTGCCCAGTTGATCGTAAACATACGTGATCGCGTCCGTGCCCTGAGCAGAAAGGGCTAAGCTCATCGTCGCATTCGTTCCGCTGGTCACACTGACAGAAGTTTGGCTCTGCGGTACATAGCCCCCGGCCGTGACTGTAACCGAGTAGGTACCGGGGGCTAGGCCAGAAATCGTGTAATTCCCTGACCCGTCCGTTGTCGCGCCCCCAACGGATTCGGAGCCTTGCAAGGCCGTAACCGCCGCACCGATAATCGGCGAAGAGCCGCCACCGGCTTGCGTAATTTGTCCAGTAATTCCTCCGGGCGTCGCCAGGCTCGCATTTTGCGTTGTCGTGCCACCGATAGAAACTGAAATGCTATTTACGAAAGCCGTGCCGAAAGTTGTTGCGGAGAACTTCACGTCGTAATTCCCGACCGCCAAATTCGTTATCGAGTACACACCGCTCGAATTCGTGGTTGCAGATCCTTGGGACGCCCCGTTTTGCATCGCTTGCACCGAAGCGCCATTAATCGCCGTGCCGTCACTAGTTTTTGTCACCGTTCCGGAGAGGGTTCCGTTTCCAGTAACCGTGAAGTTCACGCCATTACTCGGCGTTGTGCCTACTTTCACTACGACCGAACCAGAAGTCGCACTTGTAGGAACGGTGGTAGAGATGGATGTGCTATTCCAGTTGCTCGTCGTGGCCGTTGTGCCATTGAACGTCACGGTACCCGTGGACGTTCCGAAGTTCGCACCGCTGATGGTTACGGCAGCGCCTGCGGCGCCGGACGTAACCGAAAGGTTCTGGATCGTTGGTAACTGGGATACCGTGAATGTGATCGCATTGCTCGTGTCATAGTTCACCGTCACAACCACTGGACCCGTTGTCGCACCCGTTGGCACGGTTACGGCAATACTTGTGTTCGTCCAACTCGTCGGCGTCGCGAGTGTCCCATTGAAGCTCACGGTACTGCCCGCGGTCTGAGTCCCGAAGTTGCTCCCTGTAATTGTAACGGCTGTGCCAACACCCCCTGTGTTTACCGAAAGGGTTGTAATGCTTGGAATAGTAGTTAAGTTGAATGGCAGTTGGGGAGACCCAAGCACTCCTCCTACAGTTACCACGATGTATCCGCTCGAAGTCGCACCCGAGGGCACCGGGACAACAATTTGGTTATTCGACCAACTTGTGGGTATTGCAGTCGGGCCATTGACGGTGACCGTGCTTTGGCCCTGAGTGGAACCGAAATTCGATCCAACGATTGTGATGGAGGTTCCCACCGCCGCCTGCGGAGGGTTTACCGAAGACAAGAATGGACTCGCAACAACCGTCAGGTTTGCTGGCACGCTAGCTACGCCGTTAACGCTCACATTGAGCGAGAACACGCCTGTCGTCGAAGCACAATTTGCTGGATCGATTGGCCCGATGCTGTTCGCGCTCCATGTGGGCTGGTAGAGGCTATTGCCGTTGCATGTCACCGAACTGGTGCCTTGCGTTGAGCCAAAGTTAAGACCACTGATCGTGAAGGTGCCACCCTGAGCAACGGGGTTCGGAACGAGCGTCGAGATCTTCGGTGCGACGGTGAAATTGACACCGTTACTCGTCGCGCCTCCGACCGTTACGCTGGCCGGGCCTGAGACCGCCCCGGCGGGGACACTGACAGAAATCGACGTGCCGCTCCATGATGTTACAGTTCCGCTCGCACCGTTGAAGTTCACAGTGCTACCGCCTTGGCTGGTGCCAAATCCCGAACCGGCAATGATGACGGACGATCCCGTGTTGCCCGAGGTCGGGGTGATCGATGAAATGCTTATGCCTGAAGTGACCGTGAAACTCACTCCGTTGCTGGCGACGCCTGCTACCGTTACCACGATGTTTCCAGTGGTGGCGCCTGTTGGCACCGATGCGACGATCTGCGAATCGCTCCAGCTTACGGCAGAGGCCGTCGTTCCATTGAACTTGACCGTGTTCGACCCTTGCGTTGCGCCGAAACCAGCGCCTACAACCGTGACCGAAGCGCCGATTCCTCCATTTGTCGGCGCAACGCTTGTAATCCCCGGTCCGGCCGTCACCGAGAAGGTCTGACCATTGCTCGGGCCATTTGCGATGTTGACTACAACAGGTCCGCTCGTTGCTCCCGATGGCACAGGTGCCTTGATTTGGCTGCTACTCCACGTTATTGGGGTCGCTGTAACACCATTGAAGGTCAAATAGTTCGATCCCTGTGTCGAACCAAAATTCGATCCACTCACGGTCACCATTACAGCGACCTGACCTGACGTTGGTGACAAACCACTGATGCTCGGTGCGGTGGTCACCGTAAAGCCGACTCCAGTGCTGGCTTGACCAAGCACCGTGATGACGATGTTTCCTGTCGTCGCGCCCGCAGGAACTGGGATAACGATCTCCGTAGCACTCCAAGAACTTGGAGTTGCGGCAGTCCCATTGAACTTGACTGTACTCGAACCCTGTGTGTCTAAGAAATTTGAGCCGTCGATGGTGATCGGTGTCCCAATCGATCCAGAGCTCTGGGAAAGGCTGCCTATGGATGGCGCTGGGTCGAGCGTGAAACTCACTCCGTTGCTCGCCACACCTCCGACAGTAACGACAACATTTCCAGTCGTAGTTCCTGTTGGAACTGGCGCTGTAATGCTAGTGGAGCTCCACGCGGTCGGTGTGGCGGTTGTTCCATTGAATTTGATCGTACTCGACCCTTGAGGAGAACCGAAACCGCTGCCCGCGATGGTCACCGATGTCCCGACCACCCCGATCGTCGGTGTGACAGTTGAGATCGACGGACCCGCTTGCATGGTGAAGCTGACGCCGTTTGTCGCTACACCCTGGGCGGTTACTACCACGTTCCCCGTTGTCGCACCCACGGGCGGGTAAGTGACAATCTGGTTGGAACTCCACGAGGTCGGACTGGCCGCAACACCGTTAAACGTTACCGTGCCCGTTGCGAATGTAAAACCATTGCCATTGATTTGGACCGACGTAGCCACTGTTCCAGAATTGGGCGAAAGATTTGTGATGCTAGGGTTCACTGTGAAATTGTACGAATTGCTTGGAGCCGACGATCCGAGTCCTTGCGTCGAGCGCACGTAAACTCCGCCCGTGGCCGACGGGTTCGGAACCGGAACTACGATTGCGGTGTCACTCCAGCTTGTCGGAGTCGCCGTTCCTGCCCCGGAGAAATTGACCGAGCCTCCGATACCTTGCGTTGCGCCGAAATTTGTGCCCGTTATGGTGACCGATGTCCCCGCAATGGCTGGATTGGGCGACATGCCGGTGATGGCGGGAAGAATCGAAAATGAGGTGCCCGAGCTCACAGTCATGCCAGCTACAGTCACGTTGACTGTCCCAGCACTCGCACCCGTCGGCACGGCCACGACTATCGACGTCGCGCTCCAACTTGTGGGTGTTGCGGCGGTTCCATTGAAGTTCACCGTGCTTGAGCCCTGACTCGATCCGAAATTCGTACCAGTGATCGTTACGGGTGTTCCAACTCCTCCTGATGTCGGCGAAATTGCCGAAATCGTCGGTGCAGGAACGATCGTGAACAGAGAGCTGTTGCTTATCGCTCCACCGACGTCCACCGTCACGTTTACGCTTGGCGCTTGCAAGGTCGGTGTTGTGAATCCGATCGAAGTATTTCCCCAACTGGATGGGTTGACACCTACTCCGCCAAATTGAATGGAGCTGGAACCTTGCGTAGAACCGAAATTGGTTCCAGTTACCGTCACAGGGACACCTGAGCCGACTCCTCCAGACGAGGGAGAAAGACTCGTAATCGTCGGCCCGCTCGCGTTCACAGTAAAGAGCACCCCGGAACTCGACAAGCTGCCGACGGTGACGACGAAGTTTCCGGTCGTCGCCCCGGTCGGCACGTTGGCAACAATCTGATTTGCCGACCAGGCGGTTGGAGTTGCAGCTGTTCCGTTGAAAGCAATTGTGCTTGTACCTTGTGTGGCGCCGAAGTTCGATCCGGAGATTGTAACCGTTGTTCCGATTACACCAGAGTTGGGCGAAAGACTTGTAATGGCGGGAGCGACGGCGACGGTAAATGGACTAGAATTACTCGCAATTCCGGAGACGGTAACGACCACATTGCCACTGCTCGCGCCAGTTGGCACGGGCGCGGCGATGCTAGCGGAAGTCCAGCTTGTGGCCGTCGAATTCGTTCCGTTGAAGGAAACCGTGTTCGTGCCCTGGCTGGTGCCGAAATTTGTTCCAGTAATCGTAATGGATGTTCCGACCGCTCCCAACGGCGGGCTCAAGCTGGTGATGCTCGGGCCAGCGAGCAATGTGAAACTGGAACCATTGCTGGCGATCCCCCCGACAGTAACCACTACATTGCCTGTCGTTGCTCCACTTGGAACTGTGACCACGATTCCCGTCGAACTCCAGCTGGTAACAGCGGCGGAAACACCGTTAAAGGTCACGGTGCTTGTGCCTTGCGTTGCTCCGAAGTTCATCCCCGTAATCCGCACCGTATTTCCCGCTTCTCCGGATACCGGCGATAGCGTCGTGATATTTGGCGTGGGAAGTACCGTGAATCCGGCCAAGTTGCTGCTTATACCGTTGACCTGAACAACGACGTTGCCCGATGTCGCCGCGGAGGGGACAGGTGCCACAATTTGAGTGGATGACCAACTCGATGGAGTCGCAACAACACCATTGAAAGTGACTGAGCTTGATCCTTGTGTCGTACCGAAGTTGTTTCCGGCAATCGTCACTGAACTGCCTGCAGCCCCCGAACTTGGTGTCAAACCGGTGATGCCCGGAGCTACAAGCACCGTAAAACTCACTCCATTGCTGTTCACACCGCTCGCGTACACAACGACATTCCCTGACGTTGCTGCCGCGGGAACGGTCGTCGCGATGCTGCTCGCGCTCCAACTGGTCACCGTTGCGACAGCCCCGTTGAATGTGACCATGCCGCTGCCCTGCGAAGCACCGAAATTGCTTCCCGAGATCGTCACGGGGGTTCCCACCGCACCCGATGAGACGCTCAGGCTCGTTATGCTTGGGCTACCGAGCACTGTAAAGCTCTTTCCATTGCTGTTCACGCCGCTGGCAAACACCACAATATTTCCCGTCGTTGCCCCCGTGGGAACCGTGGCGGCAATACTACTCGCACTCCAACTCGTCACCGTGGCTGTCGTGCCATTGAATTTCACAGTGCTGGTTCCCTGAGTTGAACCGAAATTGCTTCCGGCGATCGTCACCGACGCACCGACAGCATCCGAAGTGGGTGACAAGCTGCTAATACTAGGAGCCGCCACTACACTGAAGCTCAGGCCATTGCTGTTCACTCCGCTCGCGTTCACCACGACGTTTCCGGTTGTTGCACCCGTGGGAACTGTGGCGGCAATACTGCTCGCACTCCAGCTCGTCACTGTGGCTGTCGTGCCATTGAATTTCACAGTGCTGGTTCCCTGAGTGGAGCCGAAATTGCTCCCTGTGATCGTCACAGAAGCGCCAACCGCTCCAGTCGTGGGCGAAAGGCCACTAATGCTGGGAGCTGGGACAACGGTAAAGCTTTTTCCGTTACTGTTCACACCGCTGGCAAAAACCACAACATTCCCAGTTGTTGCTCCCGTGGGAACTGTGGTGGCAATGCTGCTCGCAGACCAGCTCGTCACCGTGGCCGTTGTTCCGTTGAATTTCACTGTGCTGCTGCCCTGGCTAGAACCGAAATTGCTCCCCGCTATTGTTACGGAGGCACCGATCGCTCCAGTTGCTGGGGTCAGACTCGTAATACTCGGCGCCGCCACAACCGTAAACGCCTTTCCGTTGCTCGCTACCCCAGATACCGTCACCACCACGTTTCCGGTCGTTGCTCCAGTAGGCACTGTGACGGTGATACTGCTGGCACCCCACGTCGTTACGGTGGCTGTCGTGCCATTGAATTTCACCGTGCTGGTTCCCTGAGGTGAACCGAAACTGCTACCCGCGATCGTTACGGAAGCACCCACTGCTCCAGTCGAGGGAGTTAGGCTTGTGATCGTGGGCGCGGCCTGAGCATTTGGGGCAAACGCGCAAAGAAGGCAGACGCAGAAAAGCAGGAAGATGCTTCGCCCCCAAATCTTTAACCGCATCATTGCGTCCTCCGAAGCTCCGTCGTGGTGAAGAATGGAGCCAGACCGATGGGAAATTGATGCGAGCTTATAGCTGGTCTATACTTCGATGTCAATAGAACCAAATAAAATTATTTATATATTGCGATGCCTTTCGTTGTGCTGAACACTACGTGACGATACGATGAGGGTACTGAATTGTGGTGTGGATTGATTGTCCTGGACACCAAGAACTTCGGATGTGGAAAGATCAACTGTGTTATCAGACGCTTATGCTTCACCGTCCAATTCCCTAAAACCAGTAAGGTGGGGTTAAAAGGCCAATGCGCGCACCGTGTCTGCCACCCTCGAAAAGACAGGTCTTTTCTCGGTCAGTATTATTTCCCGGTTGAGATCATCTGTTGAAAGCTTTGTCGATCTAGGCTGGAACTTAAAGTCTGGTTGAGCGTTCTTCCAGGAAATGGAGCCGTCATGAATCGAAAAATGTTTTTGTCGCTCTTTGTGCTCGCCGTACCGGGGCTCTCAAATGCTCAAGCGACCGGGCCACAATTGAACGCGCACCATCCGCGAGTGCGAGTTTACTTTATAGCAGCCGAAGAAATAAATTGGGACTATGCACCCTCGGGTCGAAACGATGCGATGGGGCGTCCTTTCGATGAATTCGAGAAAGGCTACGTGCTCCCGGGCCCGCACAGAATCGGAAGGATATATAAGAAAGTAATTTATCGTGAATATGTTGATGCGAAGTTTGACAGGCCCAAAGCACGGGACCCTGAAGACCAATACCTAGGGCTCCTGGGACCAATTCTCCGCGCGGAGGTGGGGGACACAATTAGAGTCGTATTTAAAAACAAAGCCTCCCGACCTTACAGCATTCACCCCCACGGTGTATTGTATCTGAAGGACTCGGAAGGCGCAGAGTACAACGACGAGACCTCCGGGAATCAAAAGGCCGACGATGCCGTTCCTCCCGGTGGCACGCATGATTATATTTGGGAAATCCCGGACCGCGCCGGACCTGGTCCGGGCGATCCCAGCTCCATCGTCTGGCTCTATCACTCGCATGTTGATGAACTCCGTGATGTTGCCTCTGGGCTTTTTGGAGCGATCATTGTGACGGAACGCGGGAAAGCCGAGCCAGACGGTAGACCCGTTGACGTTCAACATGAATTCGTTATGACTTTTATCACCATTAATGAAAATGAGAGTTGGTACCTGGACGAGAACATCAAATCTCATGCCACAGACCCAAACGGTGTGAACAAGAAAGAATCGATTCCCGACAGCCCGTTTGGTAGTCCGGTATCTTTGCCAGGGAAGGGTTTTGTGGATGCTAATCTCCGCAATTCCATCAACGGCTTCATGTTTGGAGACATGCCCGTCGTCTCTGTGCGAAGAGGCGAGCACGTGAGGTGGCATTTGTTGACCCTCGGCGATGCAAATAATTTCCATACTCCACATTGGCATGGAAACACTGTCTATCAATACGGGCATACTTTGGATGTTCTTTCTATTGGACCAGCAGAGATGAAAACCGTCGATATGATTCCTGACAACCCGGGAGTCTGGCTCTTTCACTGCCATGTTAGCGATCATATGGCCGGGGGCATGCAAACCCGATATAGAGTTCGGCCTTGAGGCTGGCGACACTCTTCTGGGACAAACCTCGTCCACTCGGACTGCATCTCAACTTCTCTCATTTCGAAACGAACGGCCTGAAGGCAGCATCTTCCGTGCTTTTCAACCGAATGTTCTATCTCCGGACTACCATCGAGTCTTCATCCAGGACTTAAACCATAGATTTTACATGCCGACCGATTCCCACTCAATGTCTGTTTTGGGTGGTTTTGGCGCTAATGGGAGTTTGAATAGAGTCTTCAAAGATTCATGCCGAGTTGGCCGTTGTTCTGGGAAGAGCCAAAATTCTTAAAAATCTGAGTGCCTTATCTGGTCTCGTTTATGGGAAAACTCGAAGCCGTTCTTTCTTTAACTCCGCTCACACTTGCGCCCACGACTATCGAACAAGCATTGTGTGAGTTGGGAGTACCAGCTCATCACGCACTTGTGAACGGAATCCGCTTACTGCCCAGCACATCATTAGGCGTTTCCTAAACGAATGACGCCTCGTGATGTGTAAGCACGATCAAGTCGTTGATCTGCGCGCTCGCCAAAGCTGGGTTGGTCTTCGGGTTGGCTATGGTCGACGTACCGCTATCTTTTTTGCTTGTTGAGTAATCGAGAGTCAGCCGGAGCATCGGCCCGTAGTAATTGTCCTTTGTGAAATTCAACGTCGGCGGGGTTAACGAAGTCGGTGCCGTTTGGATGACGTTTATCGATGCGAGGTCCGTATCCTCGAATCTTGGTGCCGTCGCCGGCAAATGCCAGGACGATCCCATTTTCATCAAGCACAACGGCAATTGCTAGGCCGCGTTTCGTCTTCCAGAACCAACTGCCCGTTTGTTCTTCTTCTTTGAAGACATGACGCCGCGCTGACGCGCCCCCAGATCGGTAAGCCGATTTCACGAGCGCGCCAGTGGTTGTTGGCAGGACCGAAATGTCCCAGGCATCCCCCGCTTCTAGACGGGCGAGTTCATCAGAATGAATTTGTTGTAATCGTGTAATCTCGTCGGCATGACTGGTTTGTAAGCGAAGAATTTCCATCGAGTGGTTCTTCCCTTGCGTCCAGATAGAGAAGGATGCAGCGAACGCGTTATAATATAGACCGTGTCGACCGTTCCGCTTGGAACAGTCACGGGCAAAACTCCCGCATAGGATGCGCTCGGGACGATTTTCTTGGTGCACAGTTGGTGCACAATAGTCTGCAAATAAGGTGATCCTGCGCAAATGAGCGCGCCCTAAGTGATTCAAAACAAATGAAACGTGGTGTGTACGAACAGGGCTGGAAGAATTAAAAAACCGCTGCGGGTACAATGCGACACTTCTGCAAGCTCCTCGCGTCACCTCTTTCGGGCCGTCCGCCTTTCGGTTAGATCTGGACTCTGGCGCCGTCGGAGTAACCGTTATTCGAATACTTCTCGCAAGAACTCGACCGTCGTTTGCCACGATCTGGCTTCCGTTTGTGGATGTCGTCCAGCTTCGGGGGTCCTGTGGCCGCCGAGTCCTTCGCCCGTAAAACTATGCTTCGCGTCGCCGTAGATGTTGATCTGCCAGTTCGCCTTGGCCAGCCGCATTTCCTTTTGAAAGTCGATCAGACTTTCTGTTTGTGCCACCGGGTCGGCGTCACCGTGCAGAACGAGCACCTTTGCCTCTACAGCGCGTGGTTTCGCTGGTATCGGCGCGGTCAAAATCCCGTGTAGAGAAACTACGCCGCGGAATGGGGCGCCGGCACGCGCCAACTCCAGAACGCCGCAGCCTCCGATACAGTATCCAATGGCCGCGATGCGGTCCGCATTGCATTCGGCCCGCTGTTGAAATGCCTTTAGCCCGGCCGACAGCCTACGGCGAAATCGCAAACGATCGTCGAGGAATGGGCCGACAACTGTCATCGGTGACTGTGGCGGACTTGGTCGAACACCGGCTCCGAACAGATCGGCAACGAAAGCGGTATATCCCAGTTCCGCCAATCGATCGGCACGCCTACATATCGACTCGTTGACGTTCAGCCAGCTTGGCACAACTAGAACGCCGGGCAGATCGCGCGCCGAATTAGGTGCAGCCAGATAGCCCTCGAGACGATGCTGTTCGTCGAGATAGGAGACTCGTGTTCCCATCATGAGACAACCTCTCCGCTCCTTGGTTCAGGACGCATACCTTCGAGGAACTTGTGGACCGACGTCACGGCCGTCGCGCCGTCACCGACCGCAAAGGCGACGCGCTTTGGACTGCCGCTACGGCAGTCGCCGGCGGCGAACACGCCGGCCAGGCTCGTCTCGACAGTGCAGGGCGGCCTGGGTTCTTTCCAAACGGGGAGAACTGCAACCTCCTCGCCGGTCAGCACAAAACCCTGGTCATTTCGCACGATGGACGAGGGGAGGAAGTCGGTTCTCGGCTTTGCACCGATGAAAACGAACAGTCCGGAAGTAAATTCCTCCTTTATTTCACCGCTCGCCTCACGTAGGCGTATACCGCAGATATGATCGACGCCCTCGATTCCAACGATTTCGGTGTTGTAGCGGATTCGGACTCGCCTGTTCGCCAAAACTCTTTCCGACAAATAGGAAGACATCTTTCGCAGATCAGGGCCACGTACCAGCAGAGAGACTTCGTCAGCGGTTTGGGACAGAAACATGGCGGCTTGGCCGGCAGAGTTGCCACCGCCAACAATATGGGCTGCGGAACTTCGACAGAGTCGAGCCTCGATGTTGGTGGCGTTGTAATAGACACCGGCACCCTGCAAGGTATCGAGGCCTTCGACGTCCAGGAGTCCGTAGGACACGCCCGTAGCGATGATTACCGATTTGCCCAACACATAATCGCCTTCGATCGTTCTCACTCGGTAGAGTCCATTGCTGCGTCGCTCCAAGTTGGACACCGTGCTCGGGACGTGGAAGTCTGCTCCGAACTTCAAAGCCTGAAGATAGATCAGATGAGCGAGATCGCGACCTGCGATGCCATTCGGAAAACCGGCGTAATTCTCAATCCGGGATGTCGAACTCGCCTGGCCTCCTGGCCCGAGGCCGTCCAGTACGAGACAGGACAGACCCTCCGACGCTGCGTAAACTGCTGCTCCCAGACCCGCTGGGCCAGCCCCCAGAATCAGAACGTCACAAACTGAATTCGGTAGCTGGCCGCGAAGACGAAGGTGGTCCGCCAACTGGGCGCGGGTTGGCGCTTCAAAAAGGACTCGACTGCCATGAGTCACCACCGGATAGGACTGCACATCTTCGCGGATCTGCTCGAGTCTGATCCTGTTCTCGTCGAGAGACGTATCCAACCATTCGTGCGGCACACTGTTGCGGAATAGCAGCTCCACGGCTTCGAGCGTTCCCTTATCACCTTTCCGGCCGTAGATGCTCAAGCCGCGAAATTTGGAGTTGAGAAGTAGTTCCCGCCGGCGCTGGTACGATCTCCAGAAGCGTTCACCCAAGTGAGGTCTTCTGGTGAACAAATTCCGAAGCTGTTTCGGCGTAAGTCGCACTGCCTCGACAGAGGTTTCGGCTTCGACCGAGATTATCGAGGGTCGGCGCGTGAACAGATCGATATCGCCGGTGAAATATCCCGCGCCGTAGCGAACGAACACCACTCGTTCGCCTGTGGAAGTGTCGACGGCTCGCACTGTGCCCGAAAGAATTACGTAGCCGTTGAACGGATAATCCCCCGCGGAGACGAGTGGATCATTTTCAGCAATGGCACATCGTTCCCCGAAGGGTGCAACCTCCTCAAGCTCGGTCGCATTGAGGTGAGGATAGGCAACCGGGTCCGAGAGTGGGTCGAAACCAAGTCCAAAGAAATCCTGCGACTGATCTGCCCCTGGGACCTGTGGGTGAAAACTCGACATTTGTCATCTGACCTAACTCACCGTTGTAGTCTGCAGATACTCAAAGCACAACGACAACCCGCCCGGGCCGCACGGGGTGTTCCACAAGCTCGTGCGCGCGAGCGATGTCTCCGAGCGGGATTCGTTCGCCAATCTCGAAGCCTGGCCACCCTGCCTCAAGGGCAGCATTTAAATCCTTGGCTGCTTGCAATTTCGCTTCCTTCGGGAAATCGTCACTCCCGAGAAAGAACAGCCGAATGTTCTTAAATATCATTTGCCAGACGGGAATCTTCGGAGCGGCGTTGTCGGTCGCATAGCTCGCGATCGAACCGCCCACCTTCAGAAGTTCGACATCCGTTTCGATGTTGGCCCCAAACGCCACTTCGACGATGTGATCGATATCGTCGGGAGCCAGGGCTCTCACGCGCGAAGTCAGTTCCTTATCGCTGACAAGCACTTCGTGGGCGCCGGCGCTCTTTGCGGTAGCTTCGTCCAACGACGACCTCACCGTTCCGATCACTCGCGCTCCCGCGCGACGCGCGAGTTGGACTGCGCAGATCCCCACCGAACCTGCCGCTCCTTGCACCAATACGGTGCGTCCATTCAGAGAACCTGTAACATGAACAGCTCGATGGGCCGTGATACCGGGTATGCCAAGACCAGCGCCTTGCTCCATCGCCGCGCTTTCCGGGAGTCGAGCAATCTGATCCACGGGCACCACCGTAAACTCGGCGGCCGTGCCAAACGGACGATAGGACTGAGCTCCGTAACACCAGACGGAACGGCCCATCCATTCCGAGGGAACACCTGCGCCAACCTGATCCACGCGGCCGGCGCCATCACTGTGCGGAATCACACGAGGATACGGCATGCCGTAGCGAAAGGCGTCCTCGCGCTTCTTGATATCGCCGGGATTGATGCCGGAAACAGCAATGCGAATGCGAACTTCACCGGCCGCCGGAATCGGGTCCGGCATCTCGCCAACCACGAGCACTTCGCGAGCTGGCCCCTGCTTTTCGTACCATGCTGCCTTCATTGAAGTCCCTCACAACTTCAGAACATGTCTCAGAGAGTTATGCGTACAAGTCCAGGGGACCCGTGGTCATGGTTGTTTGTCCCACCTCAATAAGGTATCCGTCCGGGTCGCGCATGTAGCATCGCAATTCCGTTGCATGGACTTTAGGTTCTGTGATGAATTTCGCGCCCCGCGAAGACCAAAGGTCGTAGTAGCGCCAGATATCCGTCACGCGAAGGTTCAGAAAGATGCTTAGAACCTTTGGATCGTGCGGCGGTGAAGCCACGACTTCAGGCTTGTCGTCGGTCGGGCCGCCACCACTGTTGATAGTAAGCCAAATGTTCCTGAGCCGCAGAAACGTCGGCTGTCCTTCGCGCAGCACCGTAGCGCCGAGGACGTCGCGATAGAACGCGACTGAGCGCTGTATGTCTCGAACTATGAGGGTATTCGTAACCACAAACTTCAGTTCAGCACCCTGATCCGATGGGGACATCATGACCATCCGTTCTTCGAGCGGAGACTCTCCGGGTGCCGCTTAAGTCAACACCACGATTTTTCCACCCGCTTTATTTTCCTCCATGCAGCGATGCGCCTCAACGATTTCGTCCAGGTGAAAGGTCTTGCCAATCTGGAGGCGCAGCGTGCCCGCTGCAATCTGCTCAATAAGATCCTCAAGAGGCATCCGCATGAAATCTTCCGATTCACCTGCATACGTCGTCAGGCTGACCGCTGTCGGTATCGCCTCCATCGGAGCGAAATTCTCGAAGGACCACTTGTTGCTGACGATTCCGGTCATGCACACGATGCCACGCTGTTTGGCGCAGCGAAGCGAGTCCTTCAGGGTCGTTGTACCAACCAGTTCGAGCACTTTATCGACGCCGTTCGCGCAGACTTCCATGACCTGTTGAGCGATTGAGCCAGTGTCGATGAACACCTGATCGACACCACTGGCACGCAGCAGGTTTTCCCGGTCGGGGTTTCTGGTCGTCGCCGCGACAAAGGCACCATGCTTCCTGCCGATGGCAGCGGCCGCCAAGCCAACCGAAGTTGTGCCGCCTCGGATTAGCAGTCGCTCTTCTTTGTCAAGCCGCAGCGACTTGAAGAGCGAACCCCAAGCCGTCTGCAGCATCTCGGGGATGGCTCCGAGGGTCTCCCACGGAAGTTCGGTCTTGATGACCTGCACCTGTTTCGCGGGCACACACGTGTATTCGGCGTAGCCGCCGTCAAATTCCCGTCCCAATCCGCCCATCGCCGTCGCGACGATTTCGCCCTTGCGAAACTCGCCTCCGGGCGCTGCTTCGACAACACCGACCGCCTCAATACCCAAGACGCGCGGAAATTTGACATTGGGCGAATGGCCCTGCCGGGTAAACAACTCGGACCGGTTGAGCCCGAATGCCTTCACACGAATCAAAACTTCGCCGCTCTTCGCTGTGGGGACCGGAATGCTTTCAATTTTGAGAACCTCAGGCCCACCAGGCTCGTGAATTACAGCGGCTTTCATCGTGGCCATGGTTCGTCCTCTTGGTCCCTATGCACGTACCGGGTTGGTTGTGGAAAAGCAGTAGCGCGCGATCTTCCAGGCCCCATCGATTTTCTGAAACAGGAAAAGTTCCTGATTGGCCTCCGGACCCCCGGCACCCGTCGCATGAACCTTCACGGTCCCGGCCGAATTGGAGCGCGCGAATACCCAATTCGGTGCTATCTCTACGACTTCGGCTACGTTGAACTTGACGGTCAGCTTGATGGTTTGGAAGACCGCGTCATAGGCCCCGCGAACCTCGTCGGTACCGACTCTCCAAGGGCTGTTCTGCGGCATAAACACGGCGTCGAATGCATAGAGTTTCATCACAGCATCGGTATCAGATTTATTCAGCGCGTCTTGATACTTAGAAAGGACTTCAGCAACGGCCTTCTCGTTTGCATTCACGATTGCGGTCCTTTTGGGTGGCGTCTCCACGCGAAATCTAGTTGGATCACGCCCGTTCGTCTAGCGGGCGAAACAGCAAATGTATTTTCCGAATTTGGGATAATCTTTGCGGAACCGCGCATCCGAGTGGTCGTACTATGTTCGGTGAAGTTCTTCGGGCCTTTAGCGTTAGGTGACTATCCGAGGTGTGCATCGCCTGATGACAGACCTGAATTCCCTCATGATTTTCGCCAAAGTAGTCGAGGCGAAAAGCTTTTCGGAGGCGGCGCGACTCTTGAAAATGCCGACCTCAACCGTCAGCCGCCGTGTTGCTGACCTTGAGGACGAACTCGGGGTACGCTTGCTCGAACGTTCGACGCGCAGCCTTCGGCTGACGGACGTGGGGTCCGAAGTTCTCGAACACGCTCGCCACACCGTTGAACTCAACGAAGCGGTCGACAACATCGCTTCGAACCACCTTTCGAACGTCTCCGGCGAATTGCGGCTTTCTGCGCCACCCAGCATCTCCGACTCGTTGCTAGCCCCACTCATCGGCGCATTCCAGGCATCGTACCCGAATGTCCGGGTGCAGGTCTTCATCACGGACCGGATTGTGGATCAAATCGTCGAGGGCGTCGACCTGGCGTTCAAGGTTGGAGAACAACTCAAAGATTCGTCGCTCGTCGCGCGCAGAATCCTGACCTACCGTCACCAACTCGTGGCGAGTCCGAGCTATCTGGCAAAGTGCAAGCGGCCCCAAAAACCACAAGACTTACTGGAACACAGGCTTCTCGCTTTCTCGTTTTGGACGCCGACAAAAACGTGGAACTTTGTTCGAGCGAACGGGAAGAAAAAGGAAACGCTGGTGTTCCAGCCTTTCCTGGCGATGAACGACTATGCAGGCCTTGCGACTGCGCTGCTTGCGGGCACCGGAATTGGCGACCTTCCTCCGCTGGTTCAGCCTGAGTTGTTGCGCGACGGACGGCTCGTTGAAGTGATGCAGAAATGGCACTTCACCGTCTTTCACCTCTGGGTGGTCCATGTGGGGAATCGTTACCTTACGCGGCCCGTGCGCGTGTTCAAGGAGTTCGCTGCCCAAATGGCGCCGACGCTATTTCCTTCGCTGCCCTCCTGAGGAGCTCTTCATTCCTTATCGTCCCAACGGACGTATATTAGGGCAGCGCGCACATGGCTTGGCAACCAAACATCCACGCCGGCCAGGCGATTGATCCAGCGAGGCTCAAGCTCAGCAACAGAATCTCTCGTCACCTTATCCAGCAAAGCCTTGAATATCAGGAACTCGTTGTCGGGACCGATCGTCTTGGCAATCTCGGCATCGAAGGCCCTTTCATTTAAGCCGTTGTGAATTCGTTTGACGGTCTGATACACGTCGTTCGTGTATTCCTTAGTGACCTCGACATCCTTCGGCGTCCCGGTATCGGTGAGGTGGCCGCCGATAAAGTTGTCGAATTTGTAGGCGAGGATTTCGTCGAACATCTTCAAATATTGGTGGAAGTTGGTCGACAGATCGAAGTCCTGAAACGGTACGTATCCCGACGTCACGGAGTCTACAGCCATCAAGAATTTTGCCTCAGGCACATAGATGAAAAGATCGCCTTCGTTGGAGTGGTAGTTATGCCGCGTGAGTTCCACGGTCTTGCCGCCCATCTTGATCGTCTTCGCGGAATTGAACGTGACCGTGGGGATCAGGCGATTCGGATCGTTTATTTCTTTAAGGAAGTCGCTGACGGTGTCGAGGGCGATGACCTGCAAGCCAGGGATGTTCTTAAACGCTTCGGAGCCTCCAATGTGATCTTTGTGAATGTGGGAATAGACCAACATCTTGATCGGCTTGTTTGTGACCTTAGCAACGGCTTCCGGAATGTGTTTGCCATAGCTCGCCGGCGCATCGAAAACGATGACGCCCGCGTCGGTCACAAGGAACGCCGATTGCCAGCCATTATCGGAAAGCGCGTAAACGCCGTTTCCGAAATCCTTCATCCCGTATCCGACTGCAGGATCGATTTTCCAGTATTTCGCCCTTACCGCAGGCAGCACAGGAACGTGTTCGCGCAACGCCTCCGGTGAATCGGTACCAGCCAGTGCCGAAGGCTGTTTCGCAGTAGGTTGCGACTCTTGTGCGAATGAGGCTTGACTACCCAGAGCGGCAGCGAACATGAGCAGAAGTGGCAACATTCTCATTTCTGATTCTCCTTGCGTTACGCCTAGCGCACACTAGGGGAACTGCCGGACTCGCACTAGATGGCAAAGCCGGAAATTAGATTTCCATATTTGGAATAATTTCGATGACAGAGGCGAAGCGAGGGTCAGGGATGCAGAATTATAAATTTCTGAACCACATCGTTCTTTGGAGCGTCTTCTTCGCCATCATTTGCATTCCCACTGCTGGCAAGCTGATAGACGTCATGGGAATTCCCCTCTCGATTTCCATCTACTACTTTCCTTTTGTCTATATTTTTTCCGATATCCTGACCGAAGTTTATGGGTATGCGATCGCGCGACGCGTCTTGTGGTACTGCATCTTAGCGCAGCTCTTGGCGATTGTAATTTTCGAGTTTGTCATTGTTTATCCGCCCTCCGCGGTTATGACCAACAATCAATCCTACGTTGACGTGCTATCCGCAGCCCCTCGCTTGGTGTTATTTGGCACTCTCGCGATGTTTGCTGGCGACATTGCCAACAATTATGTCCTGGCAAAAATGAAGGTATGGACTAACGGACGATATATATCGGCACGTTTCGTGACCTCGACCTTATGCGCACAATTGGTGAATACCGCCGTCTTCTACATTTTCGGTTTGTGGAGGATGATACCGCCAGGCGTCTTAACAAAAAGCATTCTGGTTGCAAGCTCTACAAAAGTCAGTGTGGAGCTTCTCTTGCTGCCGGTAACACTCAGAGCATCCTTGTGGCTCAAAAAAATCGAAAGTGTTGATTACTTCGACAAAGGAACGAACTTCAATCCATTGAAATTCTGAAGAGAAGCGCGTTCATGGGGAGCAATGTGACAACCCGGAGGCGTTACTTCCGGTTTGCCCGTAATCCACTAATTTAGGCCATAGCGCTCAATCACGTCCCACAAGCCAATGTACCGGACTCTAATGCTGCGGAATCTATTTGAAAAGGGAGGACACCATGACCCAATCGAGTGCTACACAGCGAGCCAGCGAGCTGAACAATCTCGACCACATGTTGCAACGTAACAAAGAATTTGCTGCTCGGCAGTCTGCTGACGGCACACTCATGCCTTCGCTTCCGAGGGCGCTGCCAAATGTAAAGGCGATCGTCATCGGTTGCGCGGATATGCGTGTAGATCCTGCCGACATACTTGGAATCAAACCGGGCGAGGCCGTCGTGATGCGCAATATCGGCGGTCGAATCACGCCGGGGCTGTTGGAAGAGTTGGGACTACTCGGGCGAATCGGTGAAGTTGCCGGAGAGATTCCTGGAGGCGGCGGTGAGTTTCACATCATCGTACTTCAGCACACCGATTGCGGCATCACTCGCCTTGTCGGCGACCCCGCCAAGCTGGCGCACTATTTTCAAATACCGGAAGGCGAACTCAAGACAAAAGCGGTCACTGATCCTCGGGCGGCAGTCGCCTTCGACGTTGCTGCGCTCCGGGCGATTCCCGCATTGCCGGGCTCTTGGCTCATATCAGGCCTCGTCTACGACGTGGCCACCGGACTTGTCGAGCTCGTGGTACCGCCAGCCCCGATTCGTATTGCGCAAAACTCCTGATTCACGCCCTTAAATTAATTGGTCTGGTCAACTTTCGAGTGGTCGGCAAGCTGGAAGCAATCCGATTACTTCCCATTACTTCCGCATTGCCCGTCATCCGGGAAGAACACAGAAATTTCTCCCTGCGGTTTATAGAGTCACATCTCAGAAGAGAGGCGACATTTCGACCAAGTTGCGAGAGCCGAGAGTCAGAAGGTCACCAGGAGACACTCTAATAACCCAAGTAGCGGAGCCCCATCTCTGCGGTCCGTTTGAGTTCTGCCTTCGTCGAACCATTCGCTGCCTGGATGGATAGACCGGCGAG
Source organism: Acidobacteriota bacterium (assembly GCA_013289955.1). GTDB lineage: Bacteria > Acidobacteriota > Terriglobia > Acidiferrales > UBA7541 > Acidiferrum. The sequence goes on along the minus strand of JABCYZ010000003.1, from coordinate 286,915 downwards.
AATCGTCGACAGATACCTTGTGTAGTCGTCCATGTTGATCTCCTTCGGCAACTCCCCGCTCTTTCGTGCCTTCACAAGGCGCGATTTTATGGCAGCTTGATTCTGCTTCCGAATCTCGGTCATGAGCTGCTTTGCGGGGGTGGCGTCCACGCTGCAGCCCGTCGCCCCCACCAGTGACATGCAAGCTGGCGGATGACCGGGAGTGGTCAGGAACTCAACCGTGTTCTCGAAAAGCGCACGTATGACACCCTCTAGGGTCGGCTGCACCAGCGCCCTCCCGGCATATTGTGCTCGATACTCCAGATAGCGCTTTGCCGCCAACGCAAACAGATCCTGTTTGTCGCCGAAAGCCGCATAGATGCTTGAGGGACTGAGGCCCATCACATGGGTAAGATCGGCCATCGAGGTGCCCTCAAAGCCCCGTTCCCAAAAAAGCAGCATCGCAGCCTCGAGCGCCGCGTCCTTATCAAAGCTGATCGGTCGTCCCGTCTTTCCATTCCCTGTTTTCATACGTTTGCTCGCCGCCATTCATAGATATTAGAGCGCAAAATCGTGTAACCGATGCGCCTTGCCCGACATCTGTAATGAGTGTTCCATAATGGCACGGACCAGAGCCCGTCGTCAAAGGAGGAAAAAATGGGCGCACTTGATGGGAAGGTAGCTGTCATCACTGGGGGCAATAGCGGAATCGGCCTGGCCACGGCCAAGCGCTTCGTGAAGGAAGGGGCCTATGTGTTTATCACCGGGCGTCGTCAAGCGGAGTTGGATGCGGCGGTATCAGTCATCGGGAAGAATGTAACGGCCGTTCAGGGCGATGTCTCGAAGCTAGACGATCTTGATCGTCTCTACGAAACGGTACGAAAGGTAAAGGGACATGTCGATGTCGTCTTCGCAAATGCCGGCGTCGTAGATCCTGTTTCACTCGCAGAATCGACGCCGGAAACGTATGACAAGCACTTTAACCTGAACGCACGCGGAGCGTACTTTACGGTGCAGAAGGCGCTTCCGCTGCTTGCCGACAATGCATCGATTATCCTGTCTGGATCGGCCGCATGGCAAATGGGCATCCCGGCCTTCGGCGCGTATTCGGCGACGAAAGCAGCATTGATCTCCTTTGTCCGGACCTGGACCGCGGAATTGGCCAGCCGTGGCATTCGAGCGAACGTAATCAGTCCGGGACCGACGGAAACGCCCATGGTCCATGTCGGCGCTAAGGATCTGAAGAGGGTACAAGCGATTACTTCAAGAAGATGATCCCGATGGGACGACTTGGAACAGCAGATGAGCTTGCGTCGGCAGCCGTATTCCTCGCTTCCGACGAGAGCAGTTTCATCACTGGCATCGACCTGCCAGTTGATGGGGGCACCGTTTCCAGATAATCCGCAGCGCAGGATAGAAGTCCCGACCTACGCGCCTTCACAAATGAACGGGCGTGCTCTTTCGCAATTCCAACAGAAGAAGGGAGGTTGGTCATGAGAGTAGGATTTATAGGTGCCGGCAACGTAACGAGGACGTTCGGCCGTCACTTGATCACCGCTGGTCATACCGTCGTTGTATCCAATTCCAGAGGTCCGGAAACACTGGCTGATTTTGTCGCTGATCTTGGGCCAGGCGCCATCGCCGGAACGAAACAACAGGCTGCCGAGTGCGACGTCGTCATTCTTGCCACACATTGGGTCAGTGTAGCTGACGCTCTCAAGGGTATTGATTGGCGAGGCCGCATCCTGATCGATTCGACGAACGCACATCTGGAGCCGCCAGACATTAGTCTGGCTGGCGTGACCAGATCGCGCGCCGCATTGAAGGGACGCACCTCTAGCGAGATCGTTGCAGAGATGGCAGTTGGCGCACGGCTTGTAAAATCGATCTGCAACATGCCGATGGCCTGGATACAGGACTTCTCGCCTAACAAACCCCGTACCGTCATCTTTACATCCGGCGATGACATCGAAGCCAAGCAGCTCGTGATCGAGTTAGTCAACAGCACTGGATTGATCGCGATTGATCTCGGATCACTGGCAATTGGCGGTGCTATGCACGAGGTCGGCGCTCCTTTATCGGGGCTCGATCTCCACTTCGTCCGCCGACTGCGGTGAGAGCGGCTTCAACACCACAGCCAAGGCTCTGGTCGCATCAAACGTTCATGCTCATGGGAGGAATTTTGATTCACCTTTCAGCCTAAATGAGTTGTTCTACAAAGCAAGAAGGTATGACAGAGAAGGTCGCGGGTGGGGCCGGCAAATCGGAAGTAATCCAGGTCGGGACATGCGCATAAGTAACGAGAAGTCGCCTTGTGGCAAGTGATCTCCGCGCTTAGTATCGGTCATGGACGGATTACGGCCTATCACGAAAGTAGACAATTGTGGGACTGCTCGGGGCTCTCTTTCGGAAGGCTATTTGGTGCACACTTGCTGCACAATAGTTTGCGAATGGGGTGCTTCTGTGCAACTGAGCGCGCTCTAAGTGATTCAAAACAAATGAAGCGTGGTGTGTACGAACAGGGCAGGGAAAATTAGCAAACCGCCGCATTCAGCCGCTCTGCCACCTCTCCGCGGTTTGTTATCAACAGCTTAACACATTTACTTCAATTCACCTGCTGAACAGTTGCTGAACATTTGTGGAAATCGTCCAAAGTCGTCTCCAAAGTCTTCATCGCCGCCAAGACTGCCGGGTCGAAGGCTTTGATGTAACACTCTTTGGTCACGTGCGGTTTTGCATGACGCAGGATGCGCTGGACGACTTTTTCATTCGCGCCCAATTCATACAGGTTCGATGCAATGCCGCGTCTGCACGCGTGCCATCCATACCATACCAACCGCAATGATTCCACGGCTGGCCGGACAAGTCGCTGACCCATTCTGTTCAAGTCCATGTGGTCGCCGCCGCCCGAGTGAAACATTACCCCGGTCTTCGGATTCCCCATGGACAGGCGGTACGCGTCCAGGATTTCTGCTAGTTGCCGAATGACGGGAACCGCTTGGGCGCTTGGGCGCTGGCTCGCGTCTTAGGTCCATTCACAAAACTCTTCCAAATGGATCTGTTAACGTTCAACGAGTCACCCGTGTAGTCCGCCCATTCAAGCCCTCGCAATTCGCCTTCGCGAAGTCCTGCAAAGGATGCTGTGGCGATCACTGCTTTGGGCAACAACGGCAGAATATTCAGAACGCGATATATCTGGGCCAGGCTGTACGCAAAGGTTTCGCGCGCTTCGCGTGCATTTCTGGGAATACGGGCATCCTGGACGGGGTTCACTCCATCGAACGCGCCTTCGTGGGGAATAACCGATGCTGCTTCGCTGCCGAAAAAAAACGGCGAAGGATGCGTATCCTCTGAAATCCTGAAGAGATGGGGTGGGATTTGTTTTCGGTGGCAGGAAAGCAGGACAAGGAGAAAACCGACATAGACATCGCATTGCGGCCGATGCCGATCCGACCACAAGACTTAAAGGTTGTCGGCAAGCATATATCCCCAAGAAAGTCAGGGGAATGTGCATTGCCTAAGCGGCTTAGAAGCAGCGACATAGAAAGCGCTAGGGTCGGGTCTTGTGCCGATAAGCCGCAGTCTGTATGATTGCCCAAGTAAGTTGGGGGATTATGCAATGCTTGGACCACGAAAAAAAGCCGAGCGACTGCTTCACGAACTAGCCCAATCGCAGCAAGGATTCTTTACGACCAAACAAGCCATCCGGGCTGGGTTTTCAGAGAAAACGCACTCCTACCATGTGAATGCGGGAAACTGGATCCGTGAGCATCGGGGGATATATCGACTTGCTGACTTTGCGACAGTCGGGCGACCGGACCTGATGCTCTGGTATCTCTGGTCGCAGAACCGGCGGGAGCTGCCGGAAGGAACTTACAGTCATGACACAGCGCTCAGCCTGCACGAGCTTTCCGATCTCATGCCATCGAAACTGCATATGACGGTCCCAAAGGCGTTTCGCCGGACGAGCGAGATTCCGGAAATTCTCATCCTGCATCGAGCGTATCTCGATCTGGATGATGTCCAAGAAATACACGGCGTGCGGGTCACGCGTCCTCTGCGAACGATCGTCGACCTGCTACGGGCGGGACGCGTTGACCGCAGCCAGCTGAAGCAGGCGGTCGACGAAGCCATCCAGCGCGGGCTCATTGCCAGACGGGAAATCGACGACATGCCTCATGACACCGTGCAAAAGTCACTCCGCGAACTTGCCGGGCAGAGGGCCTGATGGACGAAGCCAAGAGCTACAAAACGGCGGGCGCATTCCGGACGGCGCTGGAAACGCGCCTGCAGACGCGCGCGCGCGCGGAAGCGACCGACTTGCAGCGCCTGCGCCGACAAGTGGCCTTCGACCGTTTTCTGGCGCGCATGTTTTCGAAAGGGCCGAAGGCCAACTATCCGTGGCTTCTGAAGGGCGGTTACGCGATGGAGTTGCGGTTGGACGCAGCGCGAACGACCAAGGATATCGACTTGACGCTGCACGACGGCACGCGCCTTTCAAAGGACATAGCGAAGCGACGCGAGGAAGTCCGCGTCATGCTGCAAGAAGCTGCCGCCACCCACCTCGACGATTTTTTCGAGTTCCTGGTGGGTGAAGCGAGAGAGGATCTGGAGGGCGCTCCGGAAGGAGGCAGCCGTTATCCGGTCGTGGCCCAAATGGACGGGCGGGACTTCGGACGATTCCACGTGGACGTTTCCCGTGATCTCAGCCGAGCAACAATTCGCAGAAAAGCTTCACGCCTATTCTCTGCCGCGAGGTGAGCGCGCAAACACGAGAACCAAGGATCTCATTCACTCGGGCAAACTCGATAGGACGAAGGCGTCTGCCGCAGTCCGCGCGACGTTTGCGAAACGCGGGACGCACACAGTGCCTTCGGAACTCGACCCACCGCCCGCGGAGTGGGGACCTGTGTTCGACGCGCTGGCGAAAGAGTGTGGTCTCCAAATTAAGATTGGAGAAGGACTCGCAGTCGTGCGCGACTTCGCAAAAACGCTCGAAACATAGCTGGTGGGAATCAGAGAGCCAACAGCACTCCGGGAGTCGCTCGCGGAGAGCCGCGCAGCTCTCGCGAAAGACCGACAGCAACACAGGACAACAGAAAAAGGCCCTTCGGCTCGAAGCCGAAGGGCCTTTCTGGAAGGTGTCTTAGAACGGAGCATCTTCCGGTGCCGGCTCGGGACTCGCCGCAGCCGCCGGGTTCTCAGCTTCCGCACGGCTGAGCCTGCGCACGGAATTTGCTCGCACGCTCCAGAAGATCGCGAACTTCGCGGCCTTGGCCTTCTTGGACTTGCCATTCTCGCGCTCGTATTTCGAGCTGACGAGTTGTCCGTCCACGAGGACGTGATCGCCCTTGTGGAGCGTGTCGGCGATGGACTCGCCGAGGCGGTTGAAGGCCACGACGCGGTGCCACTCGGTTTTTTTCTCAACCTCGCAAGACGTTCGCACTGGAGTCGGTCAAACCATTGACAGGTAGGCATCTTGGTGGACATCCGTTGACGGACTACATCTCGAAGATCAATAAGAAGCTTGGCTTCAAGCGGAATCAATATTTCAAGCCCGTTCGCAAACAACGGTACTGTCTCGAAGCCAATGTACAGAAGACGTACAGAACCCTCAAGGATGAGGCTAGTCTTCTGTATGAGACGGCCCGGCACCATTTCAACATACACACCATGGACTCTCTGGAAGCAGGCCTGAAGCTAGCCCGCGACGCTATGAAGGAATATCCGATGGGTGACCCCAGAACTTTGACCGTCATTGGATATAGCTACCTTAATCTCGGTCATATCGGATATTGCGTGAGACGACCGGGAGTTGCAATGCCGTTGGCACGCAGAGCAGCTAAGGCGGCTATTAAGCAAAATGAAAAACTGGCGCGCGCCCATGGTCTTTTGGGCCTTATCTCGCTCATATACGATTTTGACTGGAAGACTGCAGAGGAAAAACTACAGGAAGCGTTGAAACTGAATGCCGATGAGCCGGGAGCCTTGCTTGCCTACTCACATCTGCTGATTTCGAGCGGCAGAACGACCGAAGGAATTGAGCGAATTGATCGTGCAGTGCACGCGGTGCCGACCGAACCAATAATTACCGTGAGCAGGGGCTGGTTGCATGTATTAGCAGGAGACCTGACCGAAGGATTGTCGCTCTGCGAGAAGGCGTGCGAAGCATATCGCAAACTTGGCCCTGCTCATATCCTTCTCGGTTTTGCCTACGAACTGAATAACAGGCCGAAAGATGCGATCGCGAGCTATCGGGAGTCGTTGCGGATCGAACCAAGCGCGGTTGGGCTGAGCTGGTTGGGGCATCTCTACGGAAAATTGGGAAAGCAAGATCTCAGCATGGGAACTCTGAAAAGGATCAAGGAGTTACGGCAGGTCCGAAAGATCGCCTACGAGCCCGCCTATTGCAAGGCGTTAGTATACGCAGGTCTCAATAGAACGCAGGAGGCGGCAAGGCAACTTAAGAAAGCACGGACGGAACATTGTGATTGGCTGATTCATCTCGGCGTTGATCCGAGGTGGTCTCCTCTAAAGAAAGAACCAGTATTTGAGGAGGTGCTCGAAGAAGTTGGCCTCAGGACGCCTGGCGGGTAACCGCCCAGGATAGGGGAGTTGAACTTGATCGTCGAACCCGGATCGTACATGCTCTTGAGTTTCAGAAAGCAGCAGTGCGAAAAAATTACGAGACCGGAAACCGAGCCTTTTCAATATGTTCGAGATTTTTGACCACACGGGATACCGAAACGAGATGCTAAACTTCTCAACAAAACGATGTCCTGCGCAGGCGATCCGCGGTCCCTACCGGCGAGCGAGCTGTTTCACACCCCTGGCGGGTTCGTCTCACCGGGGACGTAGTGCGAGAACTTGCGCTCGTAGTCCAGGCACATGCCGAAGGGAAATCGGGCGTAGGGCCAGAGCACCAGGCGCATCGGCCGGGCCCGGTCCGGCAACTGGTGCAGCAGGGCCTGCTCGTCGGCCGGCTCCTGTCGAGCATCTCCCGTCAACTGGACGTGCATCGTGCACGCCGTTCCAGTAAAGACCAGACGAAAGGCGCCCGACAAGCGCCGCGCGATCGCCTGATCGGCGTACAGCACGTCTCTGTACACGCTCAGCTGCGATCCGTTCGGCAGCGCGTCTCGGTCCCGGCCTTTCAGTGCGAGGAGCATGGGCGGAAGGTCAGCGGGAAGGACGATGCCACGCCGGCTGACGAGCTCTGCGGCCTCGACAGCGTCGAGGAGGCGGGCCACGTCGCCTGTCTGGTACCGCAGTAACGGCAAGGGTGTCTCATCATCCAGCATCGAAATCGTCAGGCGACCGTAACCGTGGCAGTCGGGCTCGACGATCTCCATGAATGTCCGGAGCGGATCGAACGCAAAGATCATCGGCGGAGGCGTCGCCTGGTCGCCTGCCGCCAACAGCTCGCGTGCCAGTCCCTGATCCGTGGACGCCGCGCGATGGACGGCGATAGTCGCGGGCGTCTCGTAGCAGAGGTGCAACCCGAGCTCGCCGACACCAAACGACGACAGGACATACCCATTCTGCGGCCGATCGACGTCCAGTCCCAGGCACGTTGCCAGGTAGGTGCGGAAGTGCTCGCCGAAGATATCTTCCCCAACGACAACGTTGATTCTGTAACGGCTCCAGTCGAGGCCTTCGTCCCTCGCACGATCGGTCAGCTTCTTCAGGAACAGGGGATCGCCTACCAGGAGAATCTGGTCATAGTGCCCGCCGAACGCTCGCACGAGTCCCAGCGCCATGTCCTCACGAACGCTGGTTGTGGCCACAGTCATCACGTGCGATGAGAATCCGACGCCCATGGGGAGGCAATTGATGGCGAGTGTCGAGCGTGCGCGGATCTGAAACGCCGTGTCAAGCGCCTGGTCGATGAAGTCCGCGCCGGCCGACGCCTGCGCCCTGGTGGTCAGCCCAAACGAAAAGCGACCGCCTTGCCCTGAACTCGTCAGGACGCCCGCCAGACCGCGCATCCCTCCCGCCACGCAAATCTGGTCGAGCTCGAAGCGATTGAACGTATTGTGCTTGCTCGTAAGCGGGCAGAGGCGGGAGAACGAGGCGGAGTCAACGACCTGACCCGCAACGGCGCGGTGCTCGGTGAGCAGCGTGCGATACGCGGGCACGCAGGTTGCTGCGCGTCGGAACGCTCGCAGCAGCCGGACTTCGACTTCTGGCGCGACGAGGGTCACGATCTGCCGCGATCGGCGAATAGGACGATTACCACCGGCGTGGCACCGGACGGAACTGCGGTTCGAGGCCAACGAGAAACTCGTCGAGCAGCGGCTTCTTGTGCGAGAGGATCACCTGGTCGAACTCGCTCACGTCCATCAGGTACGGCGCAACGGGACCGAAGTAGTCGGTCTGCGGACCAATCAGCCGAAACGGAAACCCAAACTTCGCCAGCAATCGGTGCAGCGATCTTTCGGTGGCCGCCAGCCAGTGCGTGATGCCGTGGCGTTTGGATGCCTGATACAACGCCCGGTAGAGGCTCACGATCAGTTCACCTTCGTTTTGCGCGTGCTCTCCGCCCCGCTCTTTCCCGGCGTACACGGCCGGCGCGCTGTGGTCGCCATACGGGCCATCAATCTTGAGGCGGCGGTACTTCCGGCTCACCGATAGGCGCGAGACCTCGACCACCGTGTTCTCCGGCCGATAGAGCTCGGTCTCGGACGGGAAAATGCTGCAGTGCTGCAACAGAGGAAACCCCGCGACGCCATCCTGCACCAGACGTGCGGTCCCCACCAGTTCTCCCTCAAGGTTCATCGTGCCGAAATGCAGCGCATACGCATCGAACGTGTCGATCTCCATATGGTTCAGGTAGTGCTCCGGATTCAAGAAGGCCCGTTCGAGGCAGTACACCTGATAGCGCAGGCCAAAGCTCTGCTCGAGCAGCTCCGGTGTGTCGTCGATCTCGCGACATTGAAAGTACTGAGGGCGGTTCTCGACCAGCAGGTCCAAGCTTGCGGCTTCTGCCAATGTGCTATTGCTCATGAGCACGGCCTTGCGGTCCGACGATGCTTGTTGCCGTGCAGTCGTGTGACATGAACCATCTTCGCTCATTTCTTCTCCCACACTTGAGCTTGTGACGCTCATGTGCGCGAGGGGCCAAAAACTCAACTGTCATCAAACTGTCACTAAAATTGGCGCAGAGCAGGTCAAAATCAGCGAACTACAAAAGTCTGAAATATTGCTATCTAATGGCGGGCAAAGGGATTTAGTTGAGTTTTGTATCAGATAGCGAAGTGGCCTATTGGCGTTTGCAAACCGCCACATTCAGCCGCTCTGCCACCTCTCCGCGGTTTTCGGGAAGGCTCTTTTCAGGACCGACACGGCTCCGGAGATTCCTGCCCAGCGAGTAAACAAAGTATAGCATCAAACGAATTCGAGAAACGGCCAAAATGCCGCGAAAAATGTGGCTCTCCGTTAACAAAACAAGACTTGACACGTCATAAAGGGGTAGGTCGGTCTGTCGCGAGGGTGTCAACGAGCTCCCAAGAGGAGTTCTTTCCTTTAGGCTGTTTTGAATCTAGAATATAGGGGATATCCGCGCCCAACGTACGGAACTTGGGCTGAGTTGCCCCGTCGGCCGGTCAGGCGCTCCCGTCGGGGGACTCCAACCGCGCAGTACGCAGCAGCCTCTTGCGAAACATTTCGACCCACACGGGCGTATGTAAGGTAGAGGACGGGCAAGCAATCAACGCAATGGTGTCCCCGTTCGGGTGGCCTGCCCGGGGACGTTCCAAGTGACCCTTCGAGGGTGGACAGAAGAGGAATTACATGAAGACGTGGAAAAAGGTAGTCATCGGGTTGGTCGTCGCCGGGGTGCTGATAGGGATTGTGGTGTTCAGCGTCAACCAGGCGAACAAAGGTGTGGTGACGGTACAAACAGCCAAAGTAGCAAATTCGGACGACTTGGTTTCTCTGGTGACGGCTTCCGGAGAGATTAAGCCAACGACCTATACCAACGTGACGGCGCAAGGGTTCGGCAGAATCACCGAGATCCTCGTCAAGGAAGGCGACCATATCAAGAAGGGCGACAGGCTCTTGCTTCAGGAAAACGTACAGGCCAGCGCAGACGTCCAGGCACAGGCGGCTGCGATCCATTCTGCAGAGTCCGGCGTACAGGCGGCGGATGCGAGTTTCGACGCAGCAAAGGCAGACCTGGTCTCTCAGCAGGCAAACATGGAAAAGGCCAAGCTCGATTGGGAGCGCGGACAGGGACTCTACAAGGATGGGTTGATCCCGAAACAGGATTTCGACCAGCGGAAGAGCACCTATGACGGCGCAGTAGCGGCCGTAGATTCGGCTAAGGCGAAGGTACAGTCTCTCAAAGCACAGCTGGATCAGACGAGGTCGCAGGTCAATCAAAACCAGGCGATGCTGGTTCGGACGAAGGACGTGTTGTCAAAAACCACCTACACCTCGCCCATCAACGGAATCGTTAGTTACTTGCCGGAGCGCGTGGGTGACTACGTCGTGCCCGGCATCCAGAATTCGAACGGAAGTTTCCTCATGACGCTGTCGGACATGTCCGTGGTGACCGCGGAAGTCAAAGTGGACGAAACGGACATCGTTAACGTAAAGCTCGGGCAAGATGCGGATGTAACCATTGACGCCGTGCCCGGGAAAATATTCAAAGGGAAAGTGACGGAAATAGGCTCGCAGGCGACGTTGCGCAGCTCGGGTCTGGCCACAACGCAATCCACGACGAGCACGCAGGAAGCCAAGGATTTCAAAGTAGTCGTCAGACTCGACAATCCTCCGGATAATTTGCGTCCAGGACTCTCAACAACAGCAAAAATCAAAACTGCGGAAAAGAAAAGTGTGATCGCTATCCCGATCCAGGCGCTGGCCGTGCGCACACGGAAGGACCTCGAAGAAGCCGCCAAGAATGCAAAGGGGCAGGGAAATTCGGGAGTTACACTCGCTGCACCGCCGCCAGCCGCGCCGGGCGATCCCAAAAAGGACGAGATCCAGGGGGTCTTCGTCGTCAACGGAAAAAAGGCCTTCTTCCGTCCCGTCGAGACTGGAATCACGGGCGTTACGGACATTGAGGTCACCAAGGGCCTGCAAATCGGCGATGAAATTGTCATCGGGAGCTACAAGGCGTTAAGAACGCTCAAGCCCGAGGCCAGCGTGAAGGTAGATAATTCCGCGCCGAAAAAACAGGACGATCAACAGAGCTGACGAAGTTAGGGTAGCGAGGGAGAATTGCATGCCCGTGGAGACAACAACAGCGGAATCGTATCGGGAAGACCTGGTCAGCTCCGGTATCGTGATCAAGACGGAAGCCCTCACGAAAGTATATGAAATGGGCTCGGAGAAGGTACACGCTCTGAGCGGTGTGGACCTGCAGATTCGCAAGGGCGAATACGTGGCCATTATGGGGCCTTCCGGTTCGGGCAAATCCACGTTGATGAACCTTATCGGGTGTCTGGATTCACCTAGCGAGGGAAAATACTGGCTTGCGGGACGCCTGGTTAGCGATTTGGACGACGACGAACTGGCCTACATTCGCAACAAAGAGATTGGTTTCGTTTTTCAGACGTTTAATTTGCTGCCGCGCGCGACGGCGCTGCACAATGTCGAACTTCCGCTGATCTACAACGGCACTCCGGCAGAGGAGCGTATTGAAAAAGCCAAGAAGGCGCTTGAGCGCGTGGATCTGGTGGATCGGATGAGTCACAAGCCGAACGAGCTCTCGGGCGGACAGAGACAGCGCGTGGCCATTGCCAGGGCTCTTGTCAACTCGCCATCGATTGTCCTGGCGGACGAGCCGACGGGCAACCTCGATTCTAAAACCGGCGAAGAGATCATGGCGCTCTTCGAGAATCTTTATAAGCAGGGCAACACCATCATTCTGGTCACCCACGAAAACGATATCGCGCAGCACGCGCACCGGATTATCTTCATCCGTGACGGCAAGATTGCTTCGGACGAAGCCGTCATCAAGAAGTAGCAGGCGGCAAGAAACAGTGGACAATTCGGCTCCCTTTGAAATCCCTTAGTCTCGACTCTGGTCTGAGGAGACCGGCGCTGTCCGCGCCGTGCTGGCCGGTGTGTCGCTTCTCTCAAACACGGCCTCGTCGAAAGGTCCCGAATGAAACTAGAAACAGATTCAGATGAACTATCCCGGAGAGATGAGCTTTTACAGCAGGCGGCAGAGACGGCGCGCAAATATGTCCAAGGAATCGGGAAGCGCCGCGTCTCGCCAACCGAAAGAGATTTAGAAAACCTCGGAAAATTCCGCGAACCCTTTCCCAACGCGCCGGGTGATCCAGCGGAGATTTTCAAGAAACTGGATGAAATCGGCTCTCCAGCGACCATGGCGACAACCGGTGGCAGGTACTTCGGGTTCGTAAATGGCGGAACCTTGCCCGCGTCTCTTGCGGCGAATTGGCTGGCCGGAGCCTGGGACCAAAATGCGGCGTTGCGGGTAATGTCGCCGGTGGCCGCAGAACTGGAAGAGGTGGTGCTCGGATGGGTGTGCGAGGCGCTTGGTTTGCCGCAGGGCTGCGAGGGCGGCCTTGTGACCTGCGCCACGACGGCAAATTTTGCGGCGCTGGCAGCCGCGCGTCATGCCCTGCTTGCCCGCGCCGGGTGGAACGTTGCGGACGATGGAATGTTTGGAGCGCCGCCCCTTGATGTCGTGGTGGGCGACGAAGTTCATGCTTCTATTCTGAAGGCTCTAAGCCTTGCGGGGTTTGGCAAAAAGCGCCTGACGCGCGTCGAAGCGGACGATCAGGGAAGAATGCGTCCAGACAAACTGCCTCGACTCAACGAACGCAGCATTCTCTGCATTCAAGCCGGCAACGTAAACACCGGGGCCTTCGATCCGGCCGCGGAGATCTGCGCTCTCGCGCGCGAACAAGGGGCCTGGGTTCACGTCGACGGGGCTTTTGGTTTGTGGGCCGCCGTCTCGCCGAAATTCAGCCACCTGACGAAAGGCTTCGAGCAAGCGGATTCCTGGGCCACCGATGCCCACAAATGGCCGAACGTCAATTACGACAGCGGCATCGTCCTGGTAAAGGACGGAAGAGCGTTGCGATCCGCGATGGCCATAAGCGCTGCATACCTTGAGGGGAGCGGGCGCCGCGAGCCGATGTACCACAGTCCCGAGTCATCGCGAAGGGCGCGGGGGGTCGATCTGTGGGCCGGGCTGAAGTCGCTCGGGAGAGAGGGACTCTCTTCCCTGATCGAGCGGACTTGCGAACACGCAAAAACGTTTGCCGAAGGGTTTCGCCGAGCAGGATTCGAGGTGCTGAACGACGTGGTCATCAACCAGGTGCTTGTGTCTTTCGGCAGCGCGGAAATTACCGAGAAAGTGATTCGAGCCGTTCAGCGAGACGGTACGTGCTGGTGCGGTGGAACGGTGTGGCAGGGAAAGTCGGCCATGCGAGTTAGCGTCTCTTCCTGGGCGACAACGGAAGCCGATGTCGAGCTCTCGCTCGAGACGATCCTGCGCCTCGCCCGAGAAGTCCGCGCTTAAGACATTTTCCTGGAATGTAGATGCTTCTCGCGCGCCCTAGCGGCTATGAGCGACGTGGGTGGCATCGATATCGGCGAAAGTCGGAGCCGGGCAAAGATAGGTGTGGGATAAACGGTCGTGCCAGGTCAGGGCATCTTCGTCCCACATAGCCCACAGAAAACCCATGAAGAAAGTGCCCGCCGAAAGCATATAGCCCACGCTGCGCCAGAGCATTTGCCGCGGGGACGGAGTTTCCCCTGTGAAACTGACAACATGCAAACCGCGCATCATCATGCCGGGGGTGGTGCCGCCGAAAACCGTGAAGAGCGCAAAATATTGCAAGTAAACGGCAACGAAGGTTGCAATGCACACGGCTGCGCTCAGTTTGCTGAATGTGAATTGCCCCCCGAGCGAACCAAAGAGGGTAAGAAAGCCGCCATAGGCGAAGAGCAGGCAGCCCGCGTCTATCAATCCGGCAATCCGGCGCTCGTCGATAGAGGCAACTGGATACAATCCGGTCTGCTCGTAGCGTGCATCTCTCAGCGGAGCTTCTTCAAAGCCCTGCTCCTCGGAGGGAGGCAGGGACACATCAATGACCATGCGAGCTTCTTCGCGCGTCGCGGCGTTTCGGCCGATCGCAATCGTGAAGGCGAAATCCTCCTCAGGGATGCCGGGAGCTTCGGCGATACCAACGGAAGCAGGAACCGGCGGATCTGCGGCAGGCGTCTCGAAGGGAAGCTCCGATTGCGCCAGGTTGGGCGCAACTTTTCGCCTCCGGACCCGATACGCTTCAAGGCGCTCCGAGACCTCGCCACGCCAGGCAGGATCCGCAGCGCGGCCCGGATCCGTCTGGGCGTGATTCCGCCCAATCGTTGGTCCAGTTTTTTCCCCTCGACCAGACACAGAAATTTCCGCTTCGGAAGAAAGATCAAGCGTGAGGGATGATTCACAAAAATTGCAGACGCGTATGCTCGAAGGCAATACGGCGCCACATTGCAGACATGTTTTTGTCACCGGTCGTTTTTGCGCTGCGGACGCGTCCACTCCGGTGAGGAGGGAACGGTTTCAGAGTAACACACGGCTTGAAAAGTCAAGCCGAGATTGAGGTATGGGTGTGGCTAATCAGACAAGCGGTTGAGCGTGACGGGAAATACCGGCAGGAACCGTGCCGTCAGGTCTCCAGCTGCTGGGCAAACATGTCTCTGCTGAAGGCGATGCGCCGCTCAAGAGTCACGGCCGCAAAGTAAGTACACTGACCGCGTTCGGTCTCTGTCCAGGCAAGCAAGGAAGGAATCACCCGCGCAACGCTGGAGCGCACAAAGCCGAGAAGTCCGAAATAGGCGCCGATGGCCTGGATGCCGCTGCGGTCTTCGGGGCGATCCGGGCAGAGCTGAAGGAGCTGAACGACGCGGGCAAAATCATCGCCGGTCGCAGAGCTCTTAATTCCCGTGACGTCCTGCACCTCGGCAGAGAGAGGATGCTTGATCGAGGCCGCAATCAGAGAGCGGCAATAGGAGACAAAGAACTGCAGCAGGAAAACCACGGAGCAGACGAGAATGATTGCGGCCATCATCGGGGGATCACCGCAAGGCGTGAAGGTGCCAGCCGGGCTTCTTCAGGCAAACGCCAGAAGGCGTAGGCCCAGGCGAGCGGGAGGAATGTACCGAAAACTCCGACGAGCGGGATGAAGTAGTGGGATAGCGACGGATAGAGATTCCGGATAGCGTAATTGGCTGCCAGCAGGCTGAAATAAACTCCCAGGGAAAGCACAAGCTGGATGAGGCGAGTACGCGTCTCGCGCAACTTCAAGATTGCGCCCCAAAGTACGTAGGTCAAAACGACTCCCACGAAGTAGAGGTTCTGGGAGAGGTCGACGACGAAATGGGTGACGAATCTGGCAGTCGATTGCTGGACGACGGCGTAGGTGAAAAGAGCAGTCCCTCCGAGGAGCAGCAGCGTGCCCATTTTCACATAGCGTTCCGCATTCATTTCACTGAAAACGTGGGAGTAGAGAGAGCTCAGGGCAAAGTAAAGAATGACCGTGAGGATGGCATCGGAGTAATAATAAAAATACTGGTATTGCGTGGAACTAAGACCGAACTCGCTGACGATTTTGTAGCGGCCAAGTTCGACAACAATCAGGCCAGCCATGTAAAGATTTAGGAGTAGATAGCGCCGGAAAGCGCCCTTCTTGAGCGCGCACACGAGCACGGCGGCTTCACAAAGGATGCCTACGAACCAGATGAAATATGCAAATGGACCAGGCACGTTCCCCTGCCTATCTACGCCCCTGATCCCCGCACCGCAGAAGACCCTAGCTCAACGTCTGCGGTATTGCCCGGCAATCAATAGGGCGTTATTGGTGCCGGCGAGCTGCCGTTTCTGTATGGCGTAATCGGCGCCGGTGAACTCCCGTTTCTGTAAGGAGTTATCGGTGCCGGCGAAGAACCATTCGCCATGATCAACGAGCCGTCGCTGTGCGCCATTACTGCGGTTTTGAGGCCCATTGCTCCCGTCAAAACGAGCATGACGAGAAATACAACCACGAGTTTCCTGGACATGTTGCCTCCGGGGATGGAAAGACACCCAGAGACACTCTATCCCTATGAATAGGGATGTCAAGTAGCTCGCGCTGCGGACCTGTACCGTAATGGTACACACCTACACGTCCCGCCCTTTCGCCAGGCATTCGCCTAGCGACGCGGGACCGTTTATTCACTACCCGCTCAGGATAGGGTTTAGAACTCCTATGGTCAACGGTACAGTGGTACTAGGAATCTTAGGACTCGGGGACAGGCTGCTCCCTTGGATTTAGGCAGAAGTAAGGGATTCTTAAGAAAATCTTAGAATGCACGATTCACAGAGGGCTGGAATCTGTTGTTGCCCGGGGTCGGGCCCTGACTCCAGACACCTGGACGGGCCGCAGGTGGCCCGGGGCTGTATCCCTCGCCTTTTCTTCTAAGTACGGATTCTAAGGAGCTTTAGGACAGGACTTCCTCTTAAAACGAGGTGCCCAGGGAGATGCTGGTGTTCCCGGGTTTCCGCGCAATATCACCCATTCCAAGCTGTACTCGGGGAGCCAATTTTTGCCAAGAGGAAGTGCCCAAAATGCCGAACCACTTCTAAAATGTCCCCTGGATTTACGTCGCCTCTCTCGCCTCGGCCGAGTTCAGGGGACATTTCTAACGAGGTAAGAAGTGGTGGCTAACAATGACGTTCCAGGGCAAAACAGTAGAAATTCATGGTCGTTGGCTGTCACTGCTTGGCTCAATTCTATGCTGACTCTGAAGGTCCGAAGAATTTCAAAATGGGAATGGACGCGATCTCCGGGAATGCTTGACACCTTTGCAACCGACTCCGTAGCATTAGGAATTGTCTTTATGCCGGCGTAGCTCAGTGGTAGAGCGAGGGTCTCATAATCCCTAGGCCGTGGGTTCGATTCCCTCCGCCGGCACCAATGATTCCCTCACATCTTCCTAAAGATGCGTCAAGCCAAGACTGGCGGGCTAGTGGCCTGGGTAATCTCGCGAATTGTCATGGTTCTTATGGATTCACCACTTGTCCCAGGTTTACCGGTGGTCTAACATACTCACCAAACATCTAGAGGGAGCGGGATGAAGGATCGTCAAGGACGGCGCGATTCCGATTCTCGTCCGAAGGCCGAAGAATTCGGTGTTTCTTCATCCTGGCGATCAGGGTAGTGCGTTTCATTCCCAACCGTGCAGCTGCACCATATGGTCCGCCGACCAGCCATCCCGTGCCTTCGAGCGCTCCCAGGATCAGAGTGCGCTCGGCCTCCCTAAGCGATGTGCTCGGAGGAAATGCGGCAGCTGAGGGAGAACGCGTTGAGCGCAGAAGATTGGGAAACAAGCCGTCATTCGACAGTATTACGGCTCGTTCGATCACGTTCTGAAGTTCTCGAATATTTCCCGGCCACGAATAGGATTTGCAGGCATTAACGAATTCTTCCGGAATGGCGTGAATGGACTTCCCCATTCGATGGCAAAAGAGTTCAACGTAGTGTTCAACTAGTGGAGCAATGTCTTCGCGGCGATCCCGCAGGGGCGGCAGCGCGATCGGAAATACATTCAGGCGATAGTACAAGTCGCCTCGAAGTTCGTTACAGTGCATCATTCGTTCAAGGTCCCGGTGCGTCGCGGCGATAAGGCGTACGTTTACGCGATGGGTGCGGCCACTTCCGAGACGTTCGAATTCCTGTTCCTGCAGAACACGGAGCAGTTTGGGCTGCAATGCGAGTGGCATATCGCCGACTTCATCCAGAAAGAGAGTCCCTTTGTCAGCCAATTCGAAGCGGCCAAGTCTCTGCGCGATCGCGCCCGTAAAAGCTCCTCGTTCATGGCCAAAGAGCTCACTTTCCAACAAGTCGAAGGGAATCGCCGCACAGTTCAGCCTGACCAAAGGTTGGCCGCTGCGCGGGCTCGCATTGTGGATCGCGTGAGCGATGAGTTCCTTGCCGGTGCCGGTCTCTCCTTGGATGAGCACAGTCGTGTCCATCGCCGCAACTCGCTCGGCTTGTTTTAGAACGACTCTCAGAGCGGGGCTGTTGCCTATGATCTGCTCGAATCTGCGGACCCGACGGTCTTGATCTGCCAATGTCATCGATTTGAATTCCGTAGCCCAAGTGTCTTCGCGTAGTCCTCGACAGCGGCATGAACCGTTTCGAGAAGAACTGCGTTGTCGAATGGTTTCATCAAGAACTCCACTGCCCCATCACGCATCGCTTGGATCCGCATCCTGGCGTCACCATGCGCTGTGATGAAAATGATCGGTATGCGGCATCGGTCCACCTTGAGCTTCGCTTGTAGTTCAATGCCGGACATTCCCGGCATCCGAATGTCAGCGATCAGGCATCCGGCCTCGTTCTGAGCGCCGGAATCCAGAAATTCCTCCGCGGAGCTGAAGCAGAGCGTGGATAACCCTTCCGATTCAATCAAATCCTGTAGGGCACTCTGAACTGACTGATCGTCGTCCACGATGGCTATCCGTCTTGCCCTCTGCCCGCTGCTCATCCCGGAAGCCTAGCTATCTTCGCGGTCAACGCGCAATTGGCTCTTAGTCGTACGCACTACCACTTTGGTGGTAGTCAACTGGAAGCGAAGGCGGAGGAATAGCCGGATGGGTTTTCGATTAGGACTACTTGCGAGGAGAGAGTTTGAGCTTGTCGGCCATACGCACGAGGTCAGCGACCGACGCAGCCTGCATTTTGCGCATGACATTGCCTCGATGGACTTTTACTGTGGCTTCCTTGGCTCCAATTTCAGAAGCAATCTGCTTGTTGAGCATTCCAGAGACCACCAGGGTCATTACCTCCTGCTCTCGCACAGTCAAAGCGCGATAGCGCCCCTGCACATCGTGGATCTCGGCCTGTTCTTTTTGCGCGACGCCGTCACGCTCGAGGGCCTGTTGAATGGCGTCCAGCAGATCCTGGTCCCTGAAAGGTTTTGTCAGAAACTCCACAGCGCCCGACTTTAACGCCCTGACAGACATGGGAATGTCTCCGTGCGCTGTGACGAAGATGATGGGGATTTGCATGCCGGTTTCGGTCAGTCGGCGCTGAAAATCTAGTCCACTCATCTGAGGCAGTCTTACATCGAGCACCAAACAGCTCGGACGGCCGATCTGTCTCGTGCCAAGAAACTCCTCACCGGTTGCAAAGGATTCAGCGCGCAGCCCCACTGACTCGACGAGATCGTGGATCGCCTGACGCATGCCGCGGTCATCATCGACGATGAAGACCGTTGGAACGGACGCGGATTTCATGCCTCTGCCTCGGATTTGACAGCAAGAGTGAAATGAAAGGTTGCGCCCTTTTCCTGATTGGCGGTGGCCCACACCCGGCCGCCGTGAGCCTCCACGATCGAGCGGGTTATTGCCAAACCCATGCCCGTGCCCTGCGGTTTCGTGGTATGGAAGGCGTCAAAAATCTGCTCGGTATTTTCCGCCGGCAATCCTACGCCGGTATCTCCAATCGAGACGACGAGCTGACCCTCGGGAGACCTTTGAGAACTAATCGTCAACTTTCCTCCCGTGTCCTTCATCGCTTCAATTGCGTTCAACATCAGATTCATGAACACCTGCTGAAGTTGTACCCTGTCGGCCAGAACGTTGGGCATATCTTCATCAAGTTCGGAATGGATTTTTATGGAGTGCTGGACCGCCTCTTTCCTGAGCAGGGCGGTCATTTCTCGAATGATATCTTTGAGGTCGACGATCCCGGGCTCGGGAGGAGAGCCTTTCTTGTAGAAGGATCGCAAACGATTAATCACATCGGCCGCGCGATTTCCGTCTTCCTCGATTCTGGCTGCGGCCGCACGCGCCCTTTCCAGGTCCGGTGGAACGCGGGCTAGCCATCGCAAACAGGCGTTCGCGCTGGTGATGGAGGCGGCTATGGGCTGCCTGATTTCGTGTGCCAGCGCGGCCGCCAATTCTCCCATCATATTGACGCGGTTGATGTGTGCGAGATCGGCCTCCAACTGCCGCAATTTTTCGCGTTCCTGCTCGGCCTGCTTTCGTTCCGTTATGTCCATCGTGATACCGACGTACTCACCGATTTCTTGAGAAGGATTGTGATGTCCTATGCCGCGCAGGAATCGGATGGCGCCGTCGGTACGGCGAATCCGGAACTCGACGTCATAATCGGCGCCTTCGCGGATCGCATTCTCAAGTTTTGGTCTTAAAACCACTTCGTCTTCTCTAAGGATCGCGCTGTAGAAGCGGTCGAACGGAATCGCACCTTGGCTGGGATCGAAGCCATACAGGCGCGCGTTTTCGTCCGAGGAATGAAGTATCTCCGATGTGAGCAGATTGCATGCCCAGCTGCCGGTGTGCGTGAGACTTTGCGCCTCTGTGAGATATGCACTCTCCCGTCGCAATTCCTGTGTCAGCAGCTCATGCTCGGTGACGTCCATTGTGGTGCCGTGAAACGCTTTGAAAACTCCGCCTTCAAAAACCGGAACACCGACGCAGCGAACGTACCGCACCTCCCCGTCTGGTCGAACAATCCGCTTCGTCACGTCAGAGCTACAGCGCTGCTGATGCATCACCCGGATGGTTCGAGCCATGGAGGCTCGGTCATCCGGGTGGATTGTGTCCAGATACTCTTTAAGGGTCGGGGGCCCGCTTTGCGGGTCAAGACCGTAAATTTTGTATACCTCTTCCGACCAATAGAGACCCATATCGTCAGACCAACGGATACCCAGATCGTTTGACGCCCAGCTCCCCATATGAGCGAGGCGCTGCCCTTCGCTCAGGTAAAACTGGCTTTGCCGCAGGGCCTCCTCGGCGCGCTTGCGTTCCGTAATGTCCTGAATGGTGCCGAACAATTTGTAGGGGCGTCCCGATGCATCTCTCTTTGCATCGCCCGGCAACGAGTTCCATCGCTCGGACGTGAGGCTGTAAACCGTGCGCACTTCCCCGCTGGGACAAACGATCCGAAATTCAGCATCCGGGCGGACACCAGCAACGAGGTTCTCGTCTACGCCCCGATAGAGAGGCTCGCGATCTTCGGGGTGAACCATCGCGCGTACGGTCGCCAGGTCCATGGGACGTTCCTGCGGGCTCAAGCCAAAGATGCGGTAGGTTTCGTCCGACCAGACCACCACATCCGTCTCAAGATCCCATTCCCAGTGGCCGACGTGGGCGACGCGTTGCGCTTCTTTCAGCCTGGCATTGCTCTCCTGTAATTCTCGTGATAACTCCGAGAGCGTCTTTTGCACATCCTCATTCGCCATTGTCAGAACCTTACGCCGCTTCTCCAGTTGGCTTCGAACAACTTATCTCGTCGGCTTTCCGCCTTCAAGCCCAAGCGTTCGCTTACCCGCCTATGGGTTGCACCGCAATAGCCATCCGTCTTGGACGCCATCGGCCCTTCCCTTCCTCGCCTTCGCCAGTCGGTAGATGCTAGGAGCCAACATCTATAGGAACACCGGGGCGCCCCGAGTCCGGGGCTATTGCCAGTCTTCCGGGCGCTGTCAATCGTTGGTCAGTGACGACCCCACGTCTCGCACAAGCACATCTTCCAGCAGCAACCGTTCATTATGCAGCGATTTAGCACACCGAACGGAGATGGTCCCTGGAATTTCGCTTGCATCGTTACGGTAGTGCTCACTCACGCATGACGCCGTCTGTTGCGACAGTGGATCCCAAGGGAGAGCGCGATGCGAACTGGAGACAGAGTTATGAACCTAAATAAGCTGGCAGCGAAAGAGAAATGGTCGGGCACCCACGGTAAGCGGGATCTCCGAAGAGCGAGAAACCGCAGATTACCGATAGCCATTCTGTGTCTGGTTTTGATTTGTACCTTGCCGTCGGCAAACCGTGCCCAGGTTCCGGTTTACGAAGTCACGCCCGGAGAAAGCACCATCAAATTTGGCGTCGACTCTTCGGTGCCTATTAAAGGCACCTTCGACAAATGGAACGCAAGCATGAAGTTTTCGTCCACGGATGTGAGAAGCGGCGTTTTGGAGATCGAGATTCAGGCCGATAGCGTGAACACCGGTAGTGGTCTGAAAAACAACAAATTGAAGAGCAAGGATTTCTTTGACGTGAAAGACTCTCCCACTATTACCTTCAAATCCACGAAAGTCGTTCAGACCGGTCCAAACACATTCGACCTGGAAGGAGACTTTACGATTCGCGGGGCCACGAAATCCGAAAAACTTACTCTGACAGATAGTGGTAAGGGATCCACCTCCGGAAGCATTGACGGGACGATGGCCTTCGATCGCAAAGACTACGGGATGAACAAGAACATCCCCTTCATTAAGATCGCCAACCGTGTCGAAGTAAATGTCTCTCTGAAATGGAAGCGGGTCAGCGGAGCTTCTCCGGTTTTCCAGCAATAGTTCGCCATGGAGCGACGGCTTTCAGTTTTGCAGTCCTGCGTAGTGCGGCTCGTGCATGAAACAGTCGCCCTTTCGCTGCCGCGACGGAGATCCCCAGTGCCTCGGCGGTCTCCTGCAAGGAACGCTCCTCTAACTCATAAAGTTCGACGACGCTCCGAAGTGTCGGCCGCAGCTTTGCGATTGCGCCTCTCAAGGCTGCCTTCTGCTCGGTTCGTGCGCAAATCTCCTCTGGATTTGGCACACAGTCCCTTAGTTCGACCGCGCCTCTGGCGTCCTCCACCCTGACTTCCCGCGATACGCGATTCTTGCGGATTTTCATCAGCGCAGCATTAATGGCGATGCGGGTCAGCCAGGTTGAAAATCTTGCCCTTTCGTCAAACTTCTCGAGGTGGACATAGGCACTGAGAAAACTCTCTTGAACCGCATCCTCGGCATCCTCACGATGTCGAGTGATGCGATGAGCAACCCAAAACATCTTTTCGCGATGACGTTCGTGAAGCTCGTTAAAAACAGTTCCGTGGCCCATCTTGGCGCCAGCGACGAGCGCCTCGTCGCTCAGGAATTGGGCAGCCTCGGAAGTGAAATTCCGGCTGCCTCCGGGATGCTCTGAAATTACTCGCGCGGCCGACATCGCACCCTCCTTCAAACTCTTTCCTTTGGGGTAAGATTGCACGTGTGATTCCAAGACAAGCTGTGGCCGTCTTGCGTTGAATCGCGGAGTCATAAGCACTTACACGACGAGAGGTAGGCTTTAGGTGCGACGTGGAATGGTCGCTGTCCAGCCCTTGACAGACGCAACCGTCTTAAATCAGACCTGTCTTAAAGCAGACCTTGCTCTTCCGATTGGGGTGCGGCAGCCGGTGTACTGTTCGCGGCAACTCACTATCGCCATTCGCCGACGCCCGATAGACATCCAATAATGGTTTTCCGCTGAGCCCTCGCGGAAGGAGTTGATTTCAGGCAGTTCAGAAAAAATCCGCCCTCCGCCAGACCTTTCCATGGGTTGGATTCCCTAAAGCATTTCCCAGGAAATTCTTCGCCATCGAGTATTTCTTCCGATGAGAGGGACTTCGGCGGCAAAACTCACCGCTTACAAATACGTTCGGACGGACAAAGGCCGGCGTTACCGCAAAGCGACGTTCTATCCGAACGGCAAGATCAAGCCGAACGCCGTGGTTGTTGGCGACGTTGAGAGAAACTCACAGCGATGGAACGCGCCCCAAAACGTCGAGTCATCGACCGAGAAACGCGCAGTCAGCCCTGCTAGAAATTGAATGGTAGGTGAAGAGGGAGTTGGGGGGAACTACATTTCATTCGATGGCTGGCCATTTCATGGCCTTGTGGCGGTTCAGTTTCACGCGAATCCTAGTCAGGAGAGTTCTTCTTGTGAAGGGCTTCTGGATCAGCTCGACCGCAGCGTCCAGCGCTCCTCGGTTCAGGATTACGTCGTCAGCATACCCGGACATGTACAAGACGGGCAGATCCGGTCGGAAAGCGGCCACTCGCTTGGCCAATTCGTTTCCACTCAAGGTCGGCATTACGACGTCCGTCAGCAGCAAGTCCAGTTTCGTCCTGCCGTCTCCTGCAATCTCGAGAGCTTCGTGAACGTCTGCCGCAACCAGCACCTGATAGCCCGAATCGACGAGGATGCGTTCCGTCAAATCCCGTAACGCCTTCTCGTCTTCCACCACCAGAATCGTCTCGGTTCCTCCCGGCAACTTGTCCGTCAATCGAACGGCCACCGGGGCCTGCGCGGACTGGTCCGTGTGGGGGAAATAGATCTTGAAGGTCGTGCCGTGCCCTTCCTCGCTGTACGGCACGATATAGCCCCCCGCCTGCTTGACGATTCCATAGACCGTCGAAAGTCCGAGCCCCGTGCCTTTCCCTTTTTCCTTGGTGGTGAAGAAAGGCTCGAAAATGTGCGACATTGTTTCCGCGCTCATCCCGGTCCCGGTGTCGCTCACCGCCAGCACCACGTAGTGCCCGGAAGCCACACCCAGATGCTGCCGCACATACGTTCCATCCAATTCCACGTTGGCCGTGCCCAGCACGAGTTTGCCACCTGACGGCATGGCTTCACGCGCGTTCACTACCAGATTCATCAATACTTGGTCCAATTGCCCCGGATTGATCTGGACCGAACCCAGGTCCGGCTCGAGCCTCAGCGTCAACTGGATGTCCTCGCCGATCACCCTCCGGACCAATTTTTCGATTTCCCGCACTGCGGCATTCAGATCCACCTTCTTTGTCTCGGTCAGCTGCTTGCGCGAAAACGTCAACAGCTGCCTGGTCAATACCGCCGCGCGTTCTCCGGCTTGGCCGATGGCTTCGAGGCCGCCCAGGACTCCCTCATTTCCAGCCAGCTTCATTTCAAGGATTTCCGTGTGTCCCAGAATAACGTTCAGCAGATTGTTGAAGTCATGCGCCACGCCGCCAGCGAGCCGTCCGATAGCATCCATCTTTTGTGATTGCAGCAATTGCCGCTCCAGGCTGAGCCGGTCCGTGATGTCTTCGGCAAATACCTCAAAATAGTCCAGCTCCGTGCCGCTTTTCGAGATCGGCTTCCCGGTGAGCCGTACCGAGATGACCTTGCCATCCTTCCTTTTCCATTCCACCTCGACTTCGCGAAAGTCGTTCTTCTTCCAATAGTCTTCGATCAGATGCGTTCTGGACGCCGCTTCGCGGTAGACATCCGTAGCCATGTTCAGCTCTAACAGCTCACTCTGGGACTCATATCCCAGCATTTTTGCCATCGCCGGATTCGCCATCAGGATTCGCCCGTCGAGCGTCACACGGTAGATTCCGTAGGGCGCTCCTTCTACTAGCGACCGCAAATCTGCTTCCGACCGCCGCACGGCATCTTCGGCGTCTTTTCGGTCCGTGATGTCGTGCGTAACCGCCAGCATGCACTCCTGGCCATCCAGTTTCACGCGCACGGCGGAAACGCTGCCCCATCGGATTTCTCCCGCCTTGGTTCGAAAACGGAATTCCTCCGCGCGAACTCTTCCCTGGCTTTCCAGTTGGTCCCTGGTCGCCTCGTGTGGCTGCGTATCCACCCACAGACCCAGTTCTCGCGGCGTTTTGCCGATCACTTCCTCCGGCAAATATCCAGTTAGTTTTGTGAACCCTTCGTTGATCTCGATGTACCGGCGCTCCGGCAGGCTGCGCACCGTAATCGCATCAGGGCTCGCGTGAATCATGCGTGCGTATTTCTCCGCCATCTGTCGGAGCTGCTGCTCGGACAAATCCTCCTGCAAATTGTTCTGCTCGGTATCCGGGCAGTTGACAGTCTGCTTAACCTCGCCCGGCCATCGGGGTTTGGGGGTCAGCATCGGTTGTGCCGCGACTGGCTCGACTTTGCTTTGAGCGTCCCTTCTATAAGGGCACGAACGAGCCCAGCTGATATAGGCGGCCACAAAGAGTTTAGCAATGATTTCCGGCCAATCTCAGAGGCGCATATCGGGTTGGAAAACATCGGTCGTGTCCGTTGACAGGAGAGAGGGCTGAGCGTAAGCCAGCGCACCCACGCGCCGGGCGGGACACGCTCGAATGCTCCCAGTTTTCGCAGCAGAAACTTTGACGTGCATGGCTCCAGCGTGTAGCATCGCGCTTTCGCCGGGCAGCCGTAAGAGGAAATTGAGGTTTCCATCACCATGTCCATCGGACCTATGAGCCGTCGGCTCTTTGTCACGCGCAGCGCTGAGGCCGCCCTGGCTACACCGCTCTTCTGGACGGCCGCGATGCGCGCCGCCATGCCGCAGCCGGATGCTGCAACTCCCGTTGAAAAAGACCTCGACGGCTACATCGCCGGCTACATGACGGCCATGAACGCGCCGGGGATGACGCTCGCCTTGACAGATTCCAGCAAGACCGTGCGAACCGCCGGCTACGGCTTTGCGGACGTGGATAAGCGCATCGCCGTAAACGAGCGGCATCTTTTCCAGATCGGCTCCATCACCAAGTCTTTTGTGGCCCTGGTGCTGTTGCAGATGCGTGACGAAGGAAAGCTCGATCTGCAGACGCCAGTGCTCGAATATCTGCCCGAGTTGCCGATCGACGCTCACTTTGGCCCGATCACGATTCATCACCTGCTGACGCACACCTCAGGATTGCCCGACAACCTGGGCGTCTTTCTCAGCGACCCGGATGCGCGGATCGTACAGGGCTTCAGACCGGGCGAACACTTTCACTACTGCAATACCGGCTTCGACATGCTCGGGCTTCTGGCCGAGAAACTCGACGGTCACCCGTGGCGCGAGTGCGTCCGGGCGCGGATTTTCACGCCGCTCGAGATGACCGAGACGCTCGGCGTGATCA
The DNA here is from genome assembly GCA_013289955.1 of Acidobacteriota bacterium. Classification (GTDB taxonomy): domain Bacteria; phylum Acidobacteriota; class Terriglobia; order Acidiferrales; family UBA7541; genus Acidiferrum. The sequence continues at coordinate 260,272 of JABCYZ010000003.1, read as the reverse complement.
GCACAGCATCGCGCGGCCGTACCGCAGTCGGCTACAGAGCCTTTTGGGACGAGCAGGTCTATCCGCGCCAGGGAAGGCTATCGCCCGCGCCGAACCTGGTGATGGACAATGCCGCCGGGTGCATCGCTTCGACACCGGGCGACATGGCGCGATATGCGCGCATGCTGCTAAACCACGGACAGGGGCCGCACGGCCGGATCGTGAGCGAACAAGGCTTCGCGCTTATGTCGACGCCTCACATCAAAGCGCCCGATTTCAGCGCGACAGCAAGCTACGGCTACGGCATCGCGGTCGACACGCTCGATGGACACAAGATTCTGCGGCACACCGGCGGCATGATTGCCTTCGCATCCTCGATTCATGTTGACCTCGATGGCGGCGTGGCGGCGTTTGCTTCGATCAACGCCATGCAAGGCTACCGGCCGACGGCAGTGACGGAGTATGCGGTGCGGCTGCTCCGCGCTGAACGCGAGTCGAAGACCCTGCCCGCGGCGCCGGCGCTCGCCAATCCGACCGAGGTGGACAACGCGGCGGATTATGCGGGGCCGTTCACCGACGGCAATGGACGGAAGTTGGAATTCGCCGTCGAAGGCAAACAACTCTTCTTGACACAGGAAGGGAAGCGAATTCTTTTGCAGCACACGCAGGGCGACAACTTCATCTCGACAATCGAAGGCGTCTTCGCCGATCACACCTTTATCTTTAACCGCGCGCGGGCCGAGAGCCGAAAATCAGAAACGCAGCCTGCGAGCGCTTCCGCGACCGGCAACGCCGACTCCCATGAAAAGCCTGGGCCGGTAGTTGAGGTCAGCTACGGCCCGGACTGGTATGTAAACTCCAGGTATTCGGGACCGCGCAGCTTCAGCGCGCCGAAAGAATATGGAGCGTTCGCCGGCCGATACCGCAGCGAAAGCGCGTGGGGCGGCGACGTGCTTGCCTATGTGCTGAAAGGCCAGCTCATGCTCGATGGCAGCACGCTGCATCGTATCGGGGGAGCGCTCTTTCGCCCAGGCGACGAGGAATGGATACCGGACTCGGCCGAATTCCTCTGCGTGTTCGAAGGCAAGGCACGTATCGTACGGATTGCCGGAATGGATTTCTGGCGCGTCGAGATCGACTGAACCTCTCACCAGCATCCTTCGGTCGCACACGGCCGCAGCCATCGTTCCGGCCTACTCACTGCGGAGCGCTTGTATAAGGTCGACGGAAGCGGCCCGTCTTGCCGGAATAAGGCAAGCGGCGACGCTAACTAACAAGAGCAGGACTATCACGGCTGCGAAAATTCCCGGATCGCCAACGCTCACCTCGAACAATAAGCTGCGCATCAGACCGGTCAGACCGGCGGCAGCACAGATGCCAACCGTCAAGCCAATCAAGGCAATCTTCGCGCCGCGGCGAAACACAAGAGCCAGTACTTCTGAACGTTTCGCTCCAAGTGCCATTCGAATGCCCATCTCCTGGGTGCGTTGGGAGACGAGATACGCCATTAGGCCATACATGCCGACGGATGCGATCACGACCGCAAGGAGCGCAAGGCTTCCGATCAGCACTGCCTGCAGTCTATGCGGGGCTATATCTGTATCGATCAAGTCATCAAGCGGGTAGATGTTTTCAGCTGGCTGTTCTGGGTCAACAGATTGGATCGCGCTGCGTAGTGCAAGCGCCAGTCCCATCGGGTTTCCCGCTGTCTCCACCACCAGTTGATTGGGAGTCATGTAATTACTGAGCGCCTGCCAGTGGGGGAAGTACATTTCTGGTCCAGGCGGGAGCGACAGATCCACTTGCCGTACATCGCCCACGATACCTACGATCTGTGCCCAAGGGCTGTGAGACTCAGCGCCGCCGTACTTCAATCGCCTTCCGATCGGATCCTCGTTTGGCCAGAATGTACGCGCCATCGTCTGGTTGATGATGGCAACAGCGGGCGCATCCATGATGTCATCCTGGTTGAAGAATCGGCCACGTATTAGTGGAATCCGAATCGTCTCGAAATACCCTGGAGTGACCACGCGGTTGTGCGCTCCGTAAAGGGAGGGATCGGGCGCCGCTCCTTCAGGAAGGAAAGCACCTCGTCCTCCTGCCCACCCAAGAGGCAATTCGCTCGTGAAGCCTGCTCTTTTCACTCCCGGCAACGCTCGAACATTGTCGAGCATTCGGTCGAAGACTCGCATTCGCGCTTGAAATTCGCTGGGATCGGAGGGCGGACTTTTCAGGAAATGTCCCATCACCAGAACATGGTCGGAGCGAAAACCGGGGTCGACGCTCCGGAGTCGCAGGAAACTCTTCAACAATAGCCCTCCGCCCACCAAAAGCAGAAGCGACAGCGCGATTTCTGCAGCTGCCAGCGCGGTGCCGAGTTGGCTGCGACTTGGCCCGGAGCTTCCTCTGGCCCCTTCTCTCAAGGCTGTGGTCAAGTCGCTTCCCGAGAGCCGCAGCGCCGGTACCAGACCAAAGAGAAAACTACTGACGAGCGAAATGAGAAGAACGAATCCCAATACTTCAAGATTTATGGAGAGAGAAATGGTCGATGAAAGATCGGCGGGAATAAACTGTTTGAGAAATACGAAGCTCGTCCAAGCCAACGCCATCCCAAGCGCTCCCCCGAACAAGCCCAGCAGCGCACCCTCCGTTAGCAACTGAGCGACGAGCCTGCCTCTGCCGGCCCCGAGCGCGGCGCGCAGACCGATTTCGCGTCGTCGCGCCAGTGCGCGGGCAAGCAGCAGATTGGCGAGGTTCGCGCACGCTATCAATAGAATGAATCCCCCGGCTGTCATCAAAAGCAGCAAGCCACGACGAGCGTCCCGCGTGTACGCCTCTTGTAAAGACTCCGCGAAGAATCCGTGCAGTGAGATTTCAAAGGGATATAGATGGCGGGTCTGAACGGCTAAAGACTGCAATGCGGAATTCGCCTGTGAGACCGAGACTCCATCCTTCAGATGGGCGAAAACCATAACGTAGTGCTCTCCGTGGCTCGTGTAGTCGCGCTCGGAAAATGCTCGTGGAATCCAGGTGTCAACGTTTTTCTCAGGAAAGGAAAAATGAGGAGGCATAATCCCAACGACGGTATATCTCTCGACCGCTATACGATTATCGAGGCGAATCTCGTGACCGATAACGCTTCGGTCGCGCGCAAAACGCTCCTGCCACAATCGAAAACTGAGCAGCACCACGTGTTCGTGTCCTGGACGGTCTTCGTCCTCTCGGAACAGCCGTCCGACGAGCGGATTTACTCCGAGCATCGGAAAAAGGTTCCATGTGACGCTTTCTTCGGTCAACGTGCGTGGTTCACCGCCGTCTGCTTGAAGACCAAACTGATTTCCTCCATCGACGGCAGCTACATCTTGAAATACCTCCCCCTGCCCCTTGAGGTCGGCATACCCGCCCGGTGTATTGAGGTCATATTTCAGCCCCAGGTCGCTGCCGCTATGATCTTCGTAAATCTCAACCAGCCGATTGGAATCTCGATAGGGCAACGCCCGCAAAAGGACGGCGTCTACAAGACTGAAGGCGGCAGTGGTCGTTCCGATACCCAGGGCCAATGTAAGCAAGGCCGTAAGCGCAAATCCCGGCGATTTCCACAGTTGCCGAAAAGCAAATCTGCTGTCGGCTAGCAAGTCTTCGATTAGCGGTAACTTCCAGACTTCGCGGCTGCGCTCTTCAATCCGCGTTACGTTGCCAAACTCGCGAAGTGCAGCTTGTTCAGCCTGCTTCTGTGTCAGGCCACGATCCATTAGGTCCGCAGTCTTCTCATCGAGGTGTTCACGAATTGACTCTGAGAGTTCTTCGAAGCGTCGACGGCGGCGGAACATTTGTTGGAGCCAGCCCATAAGGCTCCTATCGCCCGGCCAGTGCAAGCACGCGTGTTATTCCCGCAAACATCTTCTCGACGCTCGCCAGCTCCTCTTCCAGATGCTTCTTTCCTGCCTTGGTCACCCTGAAGATTCGCACCGGGCGGTTCCTAGCCGAAAGGCCCATCTCCGTTTCCAGCCAACCTGCCTTCAACAAACGTTGAAGCGCAGGATACAACGAGCCTTCCTCGATCTGAAGATAGTCCTCGGAGACGCTTTTGAGCCGCTGCGCAAGAGCGTAACCGTGCATGGGCTTCCAGCCGAGGCTTTTGAGGATCATTAACTCCAAAGCGCCGGGAAACAGGTCGCGGTATTCGGAATTTTTTGCCACTTGTTTGAATATAGTAGTTCTAAACCAGTATGTCAAGTATAGTATGCCCGGTCGAGTTGCCGTTGTGTTGAGTCGCCGGCGGACCCAAGTAACCCATGTAAGCAAACCTTGCAATCATGCTATGGCATGGCATAATTGCAAGGTAATGATCGAGCGAGCAATCAAACCCGTTATCAAGGACCTCCTGACCCGATTTCCAGCGGTTGGGCTTCTCGGACCTCGTCAAGTCGGCAAAACCACCCTGGCCCTTTCGCTGGCCTCGGAGCTCAAAGCCAGCTCCATCTACCTCGACCTGGAACTGCCGTCGGACCGGGCGAAACTGTCCGATCCGGAACTCTATCTCGGGCAACACGAGGAGAGTCTCGTCATCTTGGATGAGATTCATCGTCTACCCGGCATCTTCAAGACACTTCGGGGCCTTATCGATAAAAGACGCCGCAAAGGGAATCGTAGTGGACAGTTTCTGCTCCTGGGTTCTGCTTCGATTGATCTGCTTCAGCAATCCGCAGAAACGCTGGCTGGACGCATCAAGTATCAGGAACTGCGGCCGTTCTCCGAGCCGGAGATTCGGGGTGTGGGACCACAGGCGGGAGACCAACTCTGGGTGCGGGGCGGCTTTCCTGACAGTTTCCTTGCAGGGAATGACAATGAGAGCTTCGAATGGCGGAGCGCTTTCATCCAAACCTATCTAGAGAGGGATGTGCCGGCTCTTGGACCCAGAATTCCCGCTGAGACTCTCCGTCGTTATTGGCAGATGCTTGCTCACAATCAGGCGCAAATGCTGAATGCTGCACAGTTGGCGAGCGGGCTTGGCTTGAGTGGTCACACCGTGGCCCGTTACCTCGACATCATGGTGGATCTCCTCCTGGTTCGGCGGTTGTTACCGTGGTCGTCAAACGCAAAGAAACGACTAGTGCGAACGCCGAAAGTTTTCGTGCGAGACAGCGGTCTCGTGCATGCTTTGCTTGGCATCCGTGAGCGCGAGGAACTTCTAGGACACCCTGTCGTCGGCGCAAGCTGGGAAGGGATGGTCATCGAGAACATATTGGGCGCCTTGCCTGCTAGCGCTCAGACATCCTTCTACCGGACATCCGCAGGCGCCGAGATTGACCTCATCATTGAATTTGGCGCAAAGGATCGATGGGCGATTGAAGTGAAACGATCCATTGGAAACCCTGCTCCGAGCAAAGGATTTTACATCGGATGTGAAGACATCAGGGCAACCCGGCAGATCGTGCTTTATCCTGGTACGGACAGATACAAGTTGGACCCGAATACGGAAGTGATGCCCCTGGACATACTGTTACGTAAAGAACTGCACCGAGCCAAATAACAAGCGGTGATGCAGCTCTCGGAAGCCGTTGTGGGTCGGGGGTTGCACAATTGGTTGCACAACTGCTGCCGAACTGGAGCACTTTGTCCCGCACTGCGCCCTCCGATCCGAACACAATCTAAAGGTGGGAGGCGTGACTCGTGCGTATCCAATGCCAATGTCTTGGTGCAGTGTCGTCGCGATCCCGATCATTTCTTCGACTTCACGACGGGAAATTCCGCCTCCGATGTCCTAATTGCTCATGTTTCTCTTTTCTGCGAAAGGCATCGAACGCGCGTGTCTTTCAAATCGCGCGCCACGATTCCTAGCAGGTTGCCGATCTCCTGCTTGCTGCTGTTGTGCGCCACGAGCCAGCCGTTACTGACCCAGTCGACGAAACTCACGTTCATCTCCAATCACGAAGAGTTTCTTTTCCTTTGCGACCGTCGACAAAAAGTGATTCTTGGCGGCAACCTTTTCGCGAAACTCTCGTGGCCCGTATACGGTTGGGTTGACCTCTCGGCCGAGCTTCGATTCGCTCTCACCGAGAGCCGATACAACATCAGTAAAACCCACCTCGCCGACAACCATCAGATCCACGTCGCTCGATCCTGTTTCCGCCCCACGCGCAATTGAGCCATAAACAAACGCAAGTCTAATGCGCTCGGCGAGGGGAGCGAGTGCATCCTTCAAGACGTCCTGTATTCCGGACGTCTTCGTAAGAATGCTCTTCATCTCGGAGAAGATCGCGTTTTGCTTATTCGCCTGGTAGTAGACTTGATGACCGCGGCGAACTCTGACGAGGAGCCCCGCGTCCGTAAGCTGTCCGAGTTCGCGCTGCGTAGCCCCTATGCCTGTCCCTGCACGGCGCGCGATCTCTCGCAGATAAAATTCTTTATCCACGTGGCCGTAGAGAAGGGCAAGGATCGACCTTCGGCTTTGGCCAAAAAGGACAGTGGAGAGCGTTTTACGCTGTGTACCCATTTCAGGTACAATTGTACCTAGAGTGGGTACACCTTAGAAGAACTTCTGTTTGAGTTCCGCAGGTCGGACGGCGGCATTCAAGAGCCTCACTAGGAGTACAATCCCCCTCACCGCCAGATTTCCCGACACCTCCCAAACCATGATCCAAGCCGCACGGCGCAGCCGCGAAGGACTGGGCGGATAAGGTATACTCTGCGCGTTCGGCGTGTTCCAGCCTGGTCTGGGGCATCGAATTCCAAAATCCGTCTTTCCCGGAGGTTCCGGTGGCGCTCAAGCGAAGCGGAAAGGTCAGCCTCGTACTCCTGCTGGCGTTGTCCTGGGCTTCCGTGGCCTACGCGCAGCAACCGGACTCGGACGCGGAGGAAGATGGTTCGTTTCGATTTCGCTTTGTGGGCCCGCGCGTAGGAAACCGGATAGCCTCCGTCGCGGGAGTGCCCGGAGATCCGAGCACCTACTACGCAGGAGCGGCTTCGGGCGGTGTATGGAAATCGACAGACGGCGGCAATCGCTGGACGCCCATTTTCGATAAGCAGCCCGCCGCAGCAATTGGGGCGCTTGCGGTGGCGTCAACCGACCCGAGTGTTGTATGGGCGGGGACGGGCGAAGCGTGGGTCATACGGGACAGCGATGTGATCGGCAACGGAATCTACAAGTCTACGGATGCCGGGAAAACCTGGACCAACATGGGCTTAGGGGAAACTGGCCGCATAGGCCGAATCATCGTTCACCCATCGAACCCTGACATTATTTTTGCCTGCGCGCTTGGACGGGCCACGGGGCCACAACAGGAGCGCGGCGTCTACCGCACTCTGGACGGCGGACTACACTGGGAACGAGTACTCTTTGCCGGAGAGAACGTCGGGTGTTCCGGGCTTTCCATGGATCCGCACAATCCGCGCGTGCTTTTCGCCGGGATGTGGCAGCTCGAAATGCACACCTATGCCGAATTTAGCGGGGGTCCGGGCAGCGGCGTATATGTCTCGCGCGACGGGGGAACGAAATGGACGCGGATCGAAGAGCACGGCTTGCCGCATTCACCGCTCGGCAAGATTGACGTGGCGGTCGCGCCAACAAATTCAAGCCGGGTTTTCGCGCTGATACAAACGAAAGACCAGGGGTCCGTTTGGCGATCAGACGACGCCGGTTCACACTGGAAAGCGGTCAATTATCAGCGAGCTTTGATTGGGCGCGCCGGTTACTACATCCGGATCGCGGTATCCACGGGAAATGACAACGAAGTCCTGGTGGCGAACAGCTCGTTTCATCAATCGCTCGATGGGGGCCAGAATTTTCAGGAGGTTCGCTGGGGCGGGGATACGCATGATATCTGGATAGACCCGGTAAATCCCGACCGATTTGTGATAACGGATGACGCCGGAATGATCATCACCACCGTCCACGGACGCGGATTTCATCGCGTCACCTTGCCGATCGGGCAGATGTATCACGTGGACGTGGACAACCAGACCCCGTATTACTTCTACAGCAATATGCAGGATGACGGAAACATGCGCGGGCCGAGCGTGCCCGTCGATTCACAAGAAACGGGATGGGATCGCCACATGGGTGGCTGCGAGTCCGGCTTTACGGTTCCGGACCTTGCCGATCCGAACGTGGTGTGGGCTACCTGCTATGGCGATGAAGTGACGCGGTGGGATGCGCGAATCAAAACGGCGCGCTCGGTGAGCCCCTATCTTCATACGCTCGATGCACCGCCGACCGACATCAAGTATAGATGCCACTGGACTGCGCCGCTGGCTATCGATCCTTTTGATCACAACGTGGTCTATTACGGCTGTCAGGTAGTTTTCAAGACGACAAATGGCGGGCAAAGCTGGGAAGTCACGAGTCCGGATCTTTCGACGCAGGATCCGAACCGCATCGTTTCCTCGGGGGGAGTCGTCGGGGACAACCTCGGGCAATTTTATGGAGAAGTCGTTTTCGCTATTGCTCCCTCGAAGATGCAGAAAGGATTGATCTGGGCGGGCACCAACGACGGTCAAGTGTGGTACACAAAAGACGGCGCTGCCAACTGGACAAACGTTACCAAAAATATTTCCGGATTGCCTCCCTGGGGAACTGTCACCAGTATTGCTCCTTCGACATTCGACCCCGGCACCGCCTATATCGCGGTCGATCTCCACTTGATGGATAACCGGGATCCATTTCTTTACAAGACAACGGATTTTGGAATGACGTGGAAACCGATCAGCGGGAATCTGCCCCGGCATCCTTTGGCGTATGTGCGAACTATCGCCGAAGATCCGAACTGCAGAGGGTTGCTGTTTGCAGGAACCGGGAATGGCCTCTACTACTCGCTGGATGATGGCGGGCACTGGACGGCGCTCGAGACCGGCCTCCCTCACGCGCCGGTGACCTGGGCGGTCGTGCAGAAAGAGTTTCACGACCTGGTGATTTCAACCTACGGGCGCGGGCTCTACATTCTCGACGACATCACGCCTCTCGAGCAGCTTGCCAGGAACCACCCGGATGCTGCGACCGTACTGTTCGAGCCCCGGCCAGCGTATCGTTTTGTTCATGGTGGTACCGCCCTATTCACTTTCTCGGTGAAATCGGCGCCCAAGGATCCCGTGGAGATTGAAATAACAAGCGCGGATGGCAAATCGATTCGCAAGCTGAAGGCGAAAGCGCGCGCTGGAATCAATCGCGTGAAGTGGGACATGCACTACGAGTCTCCGCGATTGATCGCGCTACGTACGGCGACTTCAGATAACCCGCACATCTGGCAGGAACCGCGCTTCCGCGACGCCGACTCCCGGCCGATCACGCACTGGGGAATTAGCTCAGCGGAAGTCGGCCCAATAGCCGCTCCAGGCAATTATTCCGTTCGTCTGACCGTGGCCGGGCAAACCGTTACACAGGCACTGACGGTATTGCCCGATCCTCGCATTCCCACTTCCGAAGCCGACATTGAGTCGTCCGTCAAGACGCAGCTTCGAATTCGCGACGACATCACCGAGGCTTCCGATACGCTCAATCACATCGAGTGGCTGCGGAAGCAGATCGAGGTGCTTGAAACGATGCTTCGTCCGCCAAAGAAGAAAGAGAAGGAAAGACCGCCATCGGCCGAGCCGGACGACTACGACGAACCAGAGCCCGCACCAGCGGAAGACGAAGCGCAATCCAGGCACAAGGCGGAACTTCTAAAGATTGTCGAGGAGATGGACAAAAAACTCCAGGCGGTGGAGTTCAAACTGGTTACGCCATCGCAGATCAACAGCGACGACAAATATTTCGTCGAGGCGGACAAGGTTTATCTCAACCTGATTTGGCTGAACGCCGAGGTTGGAACGGGAGGCGGAGACGTCGCGGGCGGAGCAGACTTTCGGCCGACCGACACTGCCCTGGGATTGCTTCAGACGATAGAAACCGAGCTTAGCGGAGCGGTGGCGGACTACAAGAAGCTGGTCGAACAGGATCTGCCCGCGTTCAACCACGCGCTTACAGAAAATAATCTCGCGGCTATCACCGACGCCGCGACGGCGCCGAGCGAGCAAGTGAAGTAGGTACAAGGTGGTGTGTCGGTTCTCGGCGCCCGAGCCGCGGTTCGGAAAATAGTTCCGGATAAGTTTCTGGTCCGCGACTGCCGGGCGTTCCGATAGACAGCTGCCTAAGGAGTTCGACAGGATCCGAAAGCGCGTGCCCGACCAAAGCTTCCTTTCTTCTCTACTGCCTGCAGTTGTGTTTGTGAACCCCGCGGCGGGTGGCGGGCGTGCCGAGTCTTGTCTCCCGCAAATCCAGAAAACGTTTGAAGCAGCTTCCGTTCCTGCAGAGTTTATCCCGACGGGGAGCGCAGAAGAGCTCGAGTGGAAGACGCTCGGGGCTATCAAGAGCGGAAAGCGGCTGTTGTTCGCTCTCGGCGGCGACGGCACGCTGCATAGGATGGTGAACGCAGCCAGCGGCTTTGATGTTCTGCTGGGAGTCCTGCCGGCCGGGGGCGGGAATGATTTTGCCGCCGCCCTGCAGCTGCCGGAGGACCCCGTTGCGGCCGCACGAGCCCTTCTTCGCGGCCAGCCGAAGCGGGTGGACCTGGCGCGGGCACGAACCGCGGACGGCCGGGTGCGGCTCTACCTGGGGGGAGGGGGATTGGGAATAGATGCCGAAGCGGCGCGATTTGCTAGCGGAGCGTTTCGCCGTTTGCCCGGCAGGTCGCGCTATCTACTGTCGGCGCTGCGAGCCTTCTCGACGCACCGCGCTCTCGGAGTGAAAGCGGAATTCAGGTTGAGCGATTTGGCGCCGATCGAGAGCAAGTGTCTTTTGGCCGCCGTGCTAAACACGCCGACCTATGGAGCGGGCATTCGGCTCGCGCCCGGAGCGCGCCTCGACGACGGCTGGCTCGATGCGGTGATTGTCGAAGATCTTGGCGCTCTCGAAGTTTTGCGCATTTTGCCCGGACTCTTCCGGAGGGGAGAGCTCCAGACACCGCACCTGAAGCGGCTTCGTGTTCAGGCTGTGAAATTCACGACCGACCGGCCCGCCATGTTTCATGGGGATGGCGAGCTCTTGGGTCCTGCGCCGGTCGAGATTGAGATCATGCCGCAGGCGGTGCGAGTCCTGGCACCGGTCGAAACCTGATTTTGAAGGACACCTGATTCTCAGGGCGTTTGTTTGTGAAGGACCTTGCGCCGGATATCCGGCCAGAACTCTTTGAGTTCGTTCGAGAGACCGTCCCAGAGGATCAGAAACCCAAACGTGGAGGCGTTTCGGGCTGCCGTACGGTCTTCCGGGGGATGATAGGTATTGGAGATGGCGGCGGCCACGGCATTGCCGAGCGACTCCGAGATATTGAACCGATCATTGCCGGCATCCGTGCGGGTGACGAAGAGCCGGTTGACCGCATGATAGGCCCGGTGCACGAATCTGCCTTTTCCAAGCTGGTAGTAGCGAGGATCTTCATGCAGCAAACTGGGGAAGATGGCGGTGGTCATATACGTGCCGATGCTGTTGTCCGCGAAGGATTCCCCATAACGCTTTCCGTAAGCTGCCCAACCCTGTCCCCAGGACTGAGGGTCATTCTTGGCCTGGGCGATAGCGGCAAGAGCGCCGTTGAACGGATATGCCGCCCAGTCGAAGACGCCTGCAGTCGCCAGCCGGAATTTCTGGCCTGTGGTGAGTGGAGGAAGAGTCTTGGCGGTTTCGACGGTTCCGTAGTTGGGGAGCACTTCGAAAATGCGATCGTTTACCGTTCCCGTTTCTTTCTCGAGCTTGCTTTTGCCAATCTGATCATCAGGCGCCTTTTTGTCTTGGTCATTTTTCCCGTCCTTGGGCTTGTCTGTCTGTGAGTCGGCCGGAGCGGGCGTTGGTGGCGGCGGTTGGGGTTGTTGCGCAAGCGCCGAGGGGACTACGAAAGCCAAGACAATCAAGATTCGTAAGAACAAATGGTTCGGCCTCCCGATATTACAATCTACTCAGAACTCCGAATCTCTCCTGAGAGTACGGACTTGCGAAAGATGGGCTGACCGAGGTTCCAGAAAGCCATGCTCGCGAATTAGATTCCCCGCCATCCGAAATGGTTTTATCGGGGTTTCATCCGTTTTACACGGATATTTCACTCTTCGGCGGACAGTTATTAGCGGCGGCGCAATCCCACTCGCCGGGTCTTTCTAGCCAGGTAAAGCTTCCCCATGCCTGGCAGTAAAAAACGTCTGCGATCCGATGCGCTCAATCTTTCTTTTTTTCAATTTTCAGATTCAGCGAAATATCCTTGCGGCCGTCAAAACTCGAAACCGTATGAGTGCTCGATTTGGCGCCTTCTTTTTCCGCGTGGATTTCGTAGTCGGCGTTTGGATCGAGACCGCTGAAGCGGTACTTGCCCGTACTGTCCGTATAGGAGCTGCGCACGACATTGGTGCGGGTGTTTTTGAGAAAAACCACGCTTTCCGACACCAGATTTTCCGACTTGTCCTGGACAATTCCGTGTACCGTACGGAGCTGAGCTTCCCGCTTGGCGTCTTGCCCGAAGGCGGCGATGCACGCCAGCGCGAGAACCGCCGTCACAAAAAGGAATCGTTTTGGCGCATTCATTTCTTCTCACCCCCTGCAGATTCCATATGAAACACTATACGTGCTTCGCTGACGCCTGTCTTGGCGTCGATCGCGCGTGTTTGATCCGTGAATCCCTTCACGTGGATTACCATTTCATAGTCCGAACCCTGCGGCACGCGAACGGCAAACTCGCCCCTTGAATTTGTGTAGCTATCCCAGCGGTATTTTCGCTCGGCGCTGCGTCGAATCCGGAGTTCGACACCGGGAAACGCATATCCCCTGGGATCGAAGATTGTTCCGATGATCAAAAAATCGTTGGCATGGCTGTACTTCTGTTTCTGCGGCTTCGCCGAAGCAGGCGCCTCGGGCGGCGGTTCCTGCGGAGGCGGCGGCACCGGCTCCTGCGCCCGGACCAGAGCCGAGGCAAGGCAGATAAGCAGGCATAGCCTTCCCGCGACGACAAACCACCGGGGACTCTTCATAAGTCCACTCCTGTCAAATTAGATGCCTGAGCTCGGGATGGGGGATGCTGGACGGGCCGGCCGGCGCGGTTACTCCTCGTCCTCTTCTTCTTCGTCGTCTTCCTCATCGTCTTTGAGGAGGTCGCCGTTTTCCGCGGCTTCTTCTTCCTCTTCATCATCCTCTTCATCGAGGTCGTCGGAGATAAGGTTCAGATGCACGGGATGCGTCTGCGATACCTCGAGTTCGGATTCGCACTCGGGACAACTCAGGATTTCGCCTTCTTCGACTTCGTCTTCGTCCACGTCGATCTCGGTGGAACATTCAGGGCAGCGGATCACGGCTCCATCCTCCGTAGAAATGTTCGCAGGGCGGGGCTCCCCCAAGGATTGTGCCGCCGCCTTCATGGCGTATTATATACCGCGCTGCCCTATGTCAACGCTAATGCGCGGCGCGGCTGCTTCGATTGTAAACCGAGCCAGGGCAGAACTCCTAAAGTGACCTCCTCCCGCGAATATCCCGAACGTCCCGTAGTCGGTGTTGGCGGCGTGATCATTGAGGATGGGCGAGCGCTGCTCATCCGGCGGGGCAGCGAACCTCTACGCGGCGAGTGGTCCATTCCAGGAGGGACGCTCGAGCTCGGCGAATCGCTCGAGGAGGGCGTAGCACGTGAGCTCCTTGAAGAAACAGGGCTTGTTGTGCGCGTGCTTGAGCTCATTGAGGTCTTTGACAGGATCTTTCCGGCAGAAGGCGCCCCTGTTGGGGGCGCGAAACCCCGTCCTCGTTTTCATTTCGTGATTGTGGATTATTTGTGCGAGCGGACTGGCGGAGAACCGCGCGCGGGAAGCGATGTGACGGATGTGGCTTTCGCGACTGAGGGCGAGCTCAGTCAATACCATCTGACGGAAACCGCGACTCGCGTTCTAAAGAAAGCTTTTGCCATGGCAATCAGGCGAGGATCGGCTGGCTGATAGAACCGGCAGGCTGGCTCTTGGCCGGCGGCCAGGCCCGCTCGTCCTCAGGGCGCTTTCGCGATTTCGATGCTTCCATTCGAATCGGTTAGCTGCAACTGGCAGCCCCCTGCACCGATCGTCCCGTTCAGCAAGTCTCCGCCAATGTTTCCAGTCGCCGTGACCGGCAGGTCAGAAGAAACCCTTCCAAACGATGTGCGCGCCAGAACGTTGTAGCCTACGCCTTCCGGGATGCGAACGTGGATGGACGAGAAGGAGGTCTTGAGCGAGATGTCGCGGCAGCCGCTGGCAGGCCGAAGGGCGGTCACGGAGATTCCTCCATTTTGGTTGTCCACGCGGATGCGCCCGCCTATGGACTCGAGAGTCACGCCCGAGAAAGAAGTCGTTACCAAGGCGTCGCCTTTTACATTGCGCGCGGTCACTGAGCCGTTGCTGTCTTCGGCTGTCAAGTTGCCATTGATGCGCTCGGCGTCGATGCTGCCAAAGCTGGTTTTCGCGTAAGCGTCGGATCCGATGTCGGTGATTGTGATCGCACCATTGCCGGTGACGGCGCGGATGCCTTTCGGGATATTGGTCGCCTCAATGGCCCCGAAGGAAGACTTGAGCGTGACCGTGCCCCGGATGTCGCGCACCGTAATTTTTCCATTAGAGGTGTCCGCATCCAGCGAGCCGTTGATATTCTCAAGTTCCAGGTTGCCGAAGGAATCGCGGATCGTGACCGAAGAACCGCCGAGCGAACTTGCCACGACGCGGCCGTTGTTGGTCGTACAGTTTACGCGGCCTTTCACATCAGAGAAGGTCACGTTTCCGAAGCTGTCCGTGACATCCAGCGAGCCCGCCACCGCGACGATATCCACGTTTCCGTTGTTGTCGTGGACGGACAAATCGCCCCGGATGTTCTTCGTGTCGACGTTGCCAAACGAAGTTGTGACGCTAGCCGAAGCAGCGCCATCGAGCGTGATCGCCCCGTTGCCTCCCGTAATGGTGGCGCCGCCTTGAATATTGCGCACGGTGATGCTCCCGAAGCGGTCTTGCACATCGAGAGTGCCTCTGACGTCAGAAACCTGAACGGAGCTGTTCTTGTTGTTGACGACGGAGTTGCCCGCGGCCCCCGTGAGTTCGATGCTGCCGAAGGAATTGGTCAGACGCGCCGGGCCGGCGTCCTGGACGGTGAGCGAGCCATAACCGTTTTCGACTTCGACCGCCGCGTGCACGCGGGCGATACTGACGCTTCCGTAGCTGTTGCGGATATCGAGCGGGCTATCTGTAGGTACGGCGATGTCGTAGTTCACGGACCAGGAGGAATGTTTGCTGATGTGAAACCACTTATTTTCTTCCGGCGGATAAATCGTGCGGATCGTGATGCCTTGAGCGGTCTGTTGCACTTCAATCTGGATTTTTTGCGCGAAGGACTCGGCTTCGTCACGCGAGCTGGCCTGCGCACGGATAACGGCGGAAATCTTGACCTCGCGTCCGGATTCGCCGTGAACCTTGATCTCACCGAACTTGTGCTCGATGCGAACAGACTGCCCTGCGCCAAGAGTCAAGGTCTTGTCAAAATTACGCGTGACTTCATCCTGCGGCCAGTTCCCGGAGGCCAGCAGAGGAAATCCCGTGAAGAGAAGGACGGCCAGAACGCCGCCCGCCAGGCGCGCGCGGCAGAAACGCTCCCGAATTCCATTCGACAGAAACAACCTCATCGCTTTTCCTCCAAAATATCTTGCAGCGTTTGCTGCTTCTCCTGGTACATCGCCAGCAGCTGCTGGCGAAGATGCGCATTGGACGGATTCATCCCGGCCTGTGCGCGAAGATCGTTGATGGCGCTATCGAGTACGAGAAGCTTCTCGCGGTAGCTCGCTTCTAAAGGAGTCGCCGGATTTTCGAGCTGCGCCTTGGCATCCGCAGCCAGCTTGTCGATGGCCTGCTCATAAGCGGCTTGTGTGCGTTCCACCTCGGCGAGAGCGGAACTCTTCAGAAGCGACAGATCGGGGCTCGGCCGAGACTTAGGGGGATGCAAATAAATCCAGCCGGCCGAAGCTGTCAGGATCAGGACGAGGGCAGCAGCCGCTGCCGTTTGCCATCCGAGAGAGAGGCCGAGCCCAAGCGAGAGCCAGTTCCAGCCTTCCGCGCGGTGTTTCTTTCTGGCGGCTTCGGCGGTGAGCGCTTGCTCAATACGGGGCCACAGAGAAGGCGAATCGGAATAGTCACGCATCTCCTTCGCTGCGGCGCTGATTGCTTTCCAGGCGCGGAGCTCTTCGCTGCAGACGGTGCAGTTCCCGCTGTGCGCCTCGAGAGCAGCCCATTCGGCGGGCGTGCCGTCCAGGAAAATTCTGTCGCGGTCTTCACAAGTGATATTCATCGTCGTTTACCGTGCCCCGGCGGCAGTGTTGCCGCGCGGAGGCTCAAGCACCTGGCGAAGGTTTCGCTTCGCCTGAAAAAGTGTGTTCTTTGAAGCCGTCTCTGTAATCTCGAGCATCCCGGCGATTTCCGCATGATGGAAGCCTTCGACTTCGTACAGCAGGAAAACATCGCGCTGATGCTTTGTTAAACCGGCCAGCGCCCGTTCGAGCGCCATGCGGAGCGATGGGTGCGCTCCCGGTGCGCGTGGCTCCGGCCGCGGCGACTCTTCGCTGTCATCGTTCGCTACTTCCTTTTTCCTTACCCGGCTGCGTCGCGCGTCGTAGCAGGTGTTGATGAGAATCCGGTACGTCCAGGTGACAAAGCTCGATTGCCCGCGAAAGCCGGCGATGCTTCGCTGCACTTTCAAAAAGGTTTCCTGCACCGCATCTTCCGCGTCAATCGGATTGCCCAAGAGATTGCGCGCCACGTTCTTCATGCGCGCGCCATGCAGGGCATAGAGACGCTCGTATCCGCCCAGATCGCCAGTCCGGCAGCGCTCCGCAAGCTCGGCATCCTCGGCGGCCGCAGCCGTAACAGCAGGCGCCACAGTTTCGCTTGGGCGGCCTGGTAGGTCTTCGGAAGGTTCCACTCGCATCTCCCGTTCGCGCGGCATGGAAGAGATTCTAGTCTCCCAAGACAGCGCAAGTCCCATAGTTCCCATTCTTTGCTCCTGGGATATAGACGCCAGCGGAGGCTCAAACGTCAGGGTATGACGTTCCGGCGTGCCCGGAGTAAACCTGGTAGCCGAGCGTCAACGGGCTGATTAGACGGGTTTTATTTGGTGCCTAAGGGCGCCCCTGAGCAAGGAGTCCAGAGTCAGCTGGTCCCCAGCTCAAAAAGGCGATTATCCGGCGATCGCGTCGGGCAAGGCTCCACGGGTTCGCTCGCGCCTGCCGAATTCTTCTATGGCGGATGCGAGGTCGGCGGCGCCAAAATCGGGCCAACGTTTCGGCAAAAAAACGAACTCGGCAAAGGCGCACTCCCAGAGCAGAAAATCGGAAAGTCGCTGCTCGCCTCCGGTGCGGATGAGCAAGTCGACTTCCGTCGAGCCGCCACGAAGAACTTCCGCAAGGACGTTCGAGAAGGACTCGGGCGAGAGTTCGGTGACTTTATAGAACCGGCAGGCGGCGTGATAAATCGCCTCACGCGCGGAGTAATCGATCGCGAGGCGAAGATGAAGCCGCGTGCCGTTTGCCGTGGCAGCCTCGGAATCTGCGATGGCCTGGCGGAGGGTGGCGGGCAGGCGATCGCGCCGCCCGATGACGCTCAGGCGGACGCCTTCCTCGACGCAGTGCGACGTTTCTATCAGCAAGTATTCGTGCAAAAGTCGAAGGATCGCCGTCACCTCCGCCGCCGGGCGCTTCCAATTGGCGGAAGAAAGAGCGAAGAGGGTCAGCGTGTGGATTCCGAGGCGCGGCGCGGCTTCGATGATGCGGCGGGCGGATTCGGCGCCCGCACGGTGGCCGGCGGATCGCGGCAATCCGCGCGAAGTGGCCCAGCGCCCGTTTCCGTCGGAAATGATGGCGACGTGCAGGCCGGGGTCCCGGGCCAGTGGGGTCTTCGTGGTCGTCGAGAGGTGCTGCGTGGTGAGAAGCTGCATGTTTTTACTTCTTTCTCCGCCGCCGGAAATTTTCCATAAACTACTCTATAGTACAAAGTAGCCAGGCAAAAAATTTTGGCTCGCTAGCCCTCGCGCGTTGCGCGAATCAGGGCTTCCATGTGGTTCAGGTAGCGCTCGAGCGCGCGCCTGCCTGCCGCCGCCAAACGGTACTCCGTCTTCGGCAGCCGTCCGTCAAAGGATTTCGTGCAGACGATGTAGTCCGCTTCTTCGAGTTTGCGGGCATGGACGCTCAGATTGCCGTCCGTGGTTTTAAGCAGGGCTTTGAGCTCGTTGAAGGTCAGCGAGCGGTTTACGGCGAGCGCGCTCACGATTCCGAGGCGAATACGCTCGTGGATCAGCCGGTCAAGATCCGGCGAGACGGCTTCGCGGGCCGAGCCGCGGACAGCAGCCAGCGACGCGTCCCGCTCGCGCGTACGCTGCAGCCGTTCCTGGTGAGCGGTAGATGACTTCGCCATAAGATTCTCTTCAGCCGCCGTGATGCCGGGCAATCCAGATTCCGAAGCCGATCTGCAAGACTCCAAAGCCCGCTGCCATAAAGGCGTCGCCCCATGCAGCGGGTGCAAAAAGCGCCGCAGCACCAAGGCTCATCAGGCAAAAACCCATGACCGGAACGATGCGCACGGAAAAAGCGCCGCCGGTGACGATAGCCGTTCCGTAAAGAAGCAGCCAGACGCCCGGCAGGACGGCCGCAGCTCCTGCTGCGAAAAGCGCAAAGGTCAACAAGCCGCCCACGATGATCGGGGGAGCAAAACTGAAGAGAAATTTCCGGCCCGGGCCAGAGAAAAGCGTCGAATTCGCCCGGTGGGCCTTGGTGGCTGCCGCAGGGGCGGCGATCGCGACGGCGACAAAAGCTTCGACAAGCCAGACAGCGAGCCAGGCACGGGGACTCGACTGGCGCGCGGCCAGGAATCCGGCCGCCAGTGCCGTAATGCCCATGGCCACGCCGCCCCAGCCGGGCACCGCGGTGAACTCCGCCGCGCTCTCCATGGTTTCGCGAATGTATTTGAGATGATCGGCGGCGCGCGCGTCTATGGGGATGGGTTCGCGCTTCTTCGAAGGGAGTGGGCCGACGGCCAGCATCCGACGAGGCTACCTCAAAAACAGGGATCTGTCAAGTACTTTGTGGCATAAAGTTAAGTGCCGGATGCGGCGTCACCCGGCCTCGGATAGCGCCCCAGGATCGCGTTCCAGCGGATCGTGAACACGTCCAGAAACATGTGGATGCTGTCGCGGAACATATTCACTTTTGTCGCAGGCGAATGTCCCCACCGGACGGGGATTTCTATGGTGCGAAGCCCGTGATGCCGCGCCAGATAGAGCAATTCCGGATCGAACCCGAAACGCTCGATACGCTGCTGCTCGAAAAGGATCCGGCAGCGTTCGCGGCGGAAGACCTTGAAGCCGCACTGCGTATCCACAAACGGCAGGCGAAGGATGATCCGCACGATGGTGTTGAAGATGATGCCGGCGAACTCCCGGAACGGCGACTCATGCACGGTGATGAGCTTGCGGTCGAGAGCGCGGGAGCCGATGGCCACGTCGTAGGTCTTCAAGGCGTCGAGAAGCTTTGGCGCTTCTTCGATCGGCGCGGAGAGATCGGCATCGGTGAAGAGCACATTGCGGCCGCGGGCTTCGAGCATTCCATGACGAACGCTGAAGCCCTTGCCACGATTCACACCGTTGAAAATGACGCGAAGGTTTGGAAGCGTCTTTCGAAAGGACTCCGCAACCTCGGCAGTGCGGTCTCTCGAACCGTCATCGACCACGAGAATTTCCGTTTCTCGGCCCAGGTTCGGAAGGAAGGCGGCGATTTGCTCGAGAGTTCCGGGCAGGCGGAGCTCTTCGTTAAACGACGGAATAATGATGGAAAGGTCGGGCGCCGGGGCATCCATCAGGCGGGCGGCTCCTTCCATCCGTGATAACCGATGAGGGGCACGAACCGGCAGGCTTCGAGAGTGCGCGTCGTGAAGCCATCGCCGTGGCGTTCCATGCGGAGCAATTGCTGATGGTCAGCGTCTCCCACGGGCAAGATCAGCCGGCCGCCGACTGCGAGCTGTGCGCGAAGCGGCTCGGGCACCGAGGGCGCCGCTGCGGCAACGAGGATCGCGTCAAAGGGAGCAAGCTCTGCAAGCCCCAGAGTGCCGTCGCCGCAGTGAACGTGCACATTTCGAAATCCGACACGGTCGAGCCTGGCCGCGGCTGAGGAAGCGAGCTCGGAGCGAGACTCGACCGTGAAAACGATTTTCGCCAGGCGCGAGAGAATCGCGGCTTGATAGCCGCACCCTGTCCCAATTTCCAGAACGCGTTCCTTGCCTGTAAGGTCGAGGGCAGCGGTCATGGCTGCGACGATATAAGGCTGCGAAATGGTCTGGCCTTCACCGATCGGCAGCGGCGCGTCTTCGTACGCTCGCTCGCGAAACTCTTTGGGCACGAACTCTTCGCGCCGCACAGCAGCCATCGCGCCAAGCACCGCTCTATCCACAACGCCGCGCCGGCGCAATTGCTTTTCGATCATTTCACGGCGCTGGACGGCAAACTCGTCCCCGCCGGAATCCTCCGATGGCAATTCGATCGCCGTGTGACCGCGAAACAGTTTCACCTTACCCGTCCGATCCCCTCATCTCCAGTAAATGCCCTTTTCCATCCGTCAAGCATGCGAGAGCGCCACCGCATGCTTTTCCCAGGCCCGCGTCCGGAGAATGTCCGCGATCTGGGCAATCACGAGGTCGCACTCTTCGTCGCGATTGTAAAAATGCGGCGACAGCCGGACGCCGGCTTTGGGACGGTAATCCACGAGAATCTCTCGCGCCAGGAGCTCGCGGCATACCTCGGCGGCGTGCGGACAATCTACGGAGACGGTGCCCGCGCGCTCCGCCGGATTTTCCGGCGTGTTTACGCGCCATCCCTGCGCCTTCGCGGCACCGAAGAGACGCTCCGTCATGCGCATGGATTTTTGGCGAATCGCGGCAATCCCGGCCTCGTTAAGTATCGCGAGCCCCGGCTGGCATGCATAGAGCGCCGGAATGTGCGGCGTCCCATTCAGATAGCGGAAGGAATCCTCGCGGGCATCGATGGCGCCGGTCTCAAAGGCGAAGGGGCGCTGGTGCGCAAGCCAGCCCGCGATCGCGGGCTGGAGCCTCGGGCGCAAGTCTTCCCGAACATAGAGATAACCGACGCCTGGTCCGCCCGAGAGCCACTTGAGCACACCGCCGCAGGCAAAGTCCGCGCCGAGACCGCGGACGTCGAGAGGAATCGTGCCGGCAGCCTGGAAAAGATCGAGGATGACGTGCGCCCCAACGCGATGCGCCTTTTCAATAATGGCCCGCGCATCCACGATGTAGGCGCTTCGAAAGAGCACTTGTGAGATCGGTACGAGCAGTGTGGTCTCATCGATGGCATCGAGAAACTTGCCGAGGTCAAACCGAACCGGATCGCCGCTCGGAACCAGTTCGATCCGCGCGCCGTTGCGGCGCTGCTCGTGATAGAAATACTGAATCGACGGAAATTCCAGGTCCGTCATCACCACCTTATTGCGCGGCCCGCGAAAATCAAAACACGAGCTGATCACCGCCTGAATCAGCGTAACGTTCTGATGCAGCGAGATTTCGCCAGGCCCTGCGCCGATGAGCGGGGCAATCCTGTCGCCCACGTTGACGGCCATCTCCCACCAGCCCTCTTCCCAGGCCCGCACTCCGCGTTCGCCCCAAGAATCGGCATAAGCGCGCATTTCGTCGTAAACGCGGCGAGGCATGGCCCCGAGCGAATTGCTGATCATATATGTCGTGCGCTCGAGGATCGGAAACTCGCTGCGCCACTTCAGTAGTTCATCCATCTTCTGGAGCTCCGCCTGAAAACTTCCGGGAAGGGACTCTGCCGGACACAAGGTAGCATAGCGAAATAAAGACAAGCCAGGGAACTCCCGCCTTCAGCGTGATGCGCAGACCGGGAACCCACCAGGTCGAAATCAGCACAGCGGTCAGCGCCGCAAGTCCAAACGCTGAACTCCAGGGGCCAGGCGGAGCCAGCCGAAGGGGAGGTTTTGTCCACTTCGCCGTGCGGCGGCGGAAGGAAAGATGGGTGACAAAAATCATCTGCCAGACAAAAATCCCGCCAAGGAACGCCGACCCCAGCATGTAAATATAAGCCTTCTCGTGAAACCAATGATCGACAAAGATCGCTGCGAACATTCCCATGCTGGATACGAGCAACGCCGCTACCGGGATCCCGCGCCGGCTCAACCTCCCCAGTACAGGCGGAGCATACCCGCCGCGCGACAGGGAAAAAAGCATCCTGGACATCAGATACAAATTGCAATTCACGCTGGAAAGCGCGGCCGTAAGCACCACGAAATTCATCACTCCGGCCGCCGAGGGAATGCCCACGATTTCGAAAACACGCACGAACGGGCTTTCCCCCAGCCCGACCTGGTTCCACGGCACGATGCCGACAACGATGGCCAGCCCTCCCACATAAAAAAGACCCATGCGCCCAAGCGTCCAGCGCAATGCCTTCGGCAGGGCCGTTGTCGGATCCTTCGCTTCCCCCGACGTAACGGCCACAATCTCGAGGCCCAGAAAGCTGAAGATCGCCATGGCCACGCCGAGGCCGACTCCTTGCCAGCCGTTCGGAAGAAAGCCGCCATGCGCGGTATAGTTCCTGAGTCCAACCCGCGGGAATCCAATGCCCAGGACGAGCGCCACGCCGAGAACGAGAAATACAGTGATGGTCAGCACCTTGATCATCGCGAACCAGTATTCGAATTCGCCAAAGCTTCCGACGCTCCGCGCGTTCACATAAACCAACGCGGCCGAAAATCCCAGAATCCACATCCACGACGGCACGTTCGGAAACCAGTGTTGGCAATAGATCGACGCGGCCACGACCTCGCTTCCGGTCGCAATGACCTGCCCGAGCCAGTAGGAATAGCGCATGGCAAACCCGGCCCAGGGATGGACATACATTTCCGCGTAAACGCCGAAGGATCCGGCGACGGGGTGCGCCACGGTCATTTCGCCGAGCGCCCATAGCAGGCAGACCGCAATCGCCCCGGCCGCTATAAAACTGAAAATCACGCCCGGCCCCGCAAGCTGTACGGAAATAGCACTGCCAAGGAAGAGTCCCGTTCCGATCGCGCCGCCGATGGCAATCATGGACAGCTGGCGTGGCGTTAGATTGCGATGTAGACCGGCTTCGCGGCTGAGGAGTTCCGTGTGGTCTCGGGCGGCAGATGCCGTTGCATCCGCAGATGTTGTCGCCGCCATGGCGCCGAATGGTAGCAGAAAGCCCCATCTGCCGAAATCAAACTGCCCTGAACGAACGGCCAGTTAAACGAGAAGCACGCCTGTACCCCGCGCTTGGGGCGGGTTTCCGCGTCTTTCCTTAAAATCAGAGCAGTGCCGGAAAGGCACGGAAATCTCCGCCGCGGAGGAACGGAAGTCATGAAGGCCGTCCTAGCCCTAGCTATTATTTATGTCGGAACATTTTTTCTTGCGATCCAAGGCGCATCGCAGAATCCGGTCGGCTCCGCACCGCCGAGCACGCTATCCGAGGACGAGGCAAGCCGGGCGAAGGCGAAGCCCATCGATCCCGTCAAGGACACAGACATTCGCTCGCTGATGGAGCTCATCGGCGCCCGCGATCAGGTGCAGGACGCCGTCAACAACTCCAGTGAGCAGTACCGGGAAAAACTTCTCGCGACCGTCCCGAACAACGACAAGGGGCAGGCGTTTGTGACTTCCTTTATCGAAAGCTATCAGAAGAAATTCGACGTCACCCAGGTGACCGAACAGCTCGTAACCATTTACGACAAACACTACACGGACGACGAGATCAAGGCCTTGCTGCAGTTCTACGGCTCTCCCGTGGGCCAGAAGGTCGCCGCGGAAACGCCCAAGATCGCGCGAGAAATCCTGGCTGCCAGCCGGGCCACGGGCGCAAGGGCCGCGAAAGAGGCCCTCCAGGCGCTAAAAGCGCAGAATCCGGAAATCGGCCAATCCGCGCGGCTCAACAACGGGCCCCGCCGCTGGCAACCCGGCGCGCGGGCACAACAGGCCCAGCAAAACCAGTCGCAGCAAGCGGCGCAACAACCCGATCCTCCGCAATTCTGAAGACCGGGCCGTTTCCGGTTCCGCTACTGAAAGTGTTTTTTGAACTTAACGTCGATTCCAAAGGTGCCGTTGTAGTCGCGCAACGCCACAATCGACACATTCCGGTTCAAGTTGTATTCCACCTGAATGACCTGCTGCTGGGTCGAGCCCACATTCGAAACATACGTAATCGTCAGATCTCGCGTGACCTGCTGCTCGACCGTGACTCGCGCCGCGGTGTTCTGCGACGAGCTCGCCGAGCCTATTTCGGCCAGTCCGGGATCGACCCGGAACCGCGTAATCCCGAACAATCGTTCGACGCGCCCGCCCAACTGGCTCGAAACCGCTTCAGAGAGAATCGCCGAAGCTCCCGAGCTGGCGGTTTGGGAATTGGCGGTCCCGCCGCCTCGAAGGCTTGCTTCTGAGCTCGTTTGTCCCAGGGCCAAGAGCGTGATGATGTCGTTCGCCGGCAGCGGCGGATCGGAGCGATAAGCCAGCGTCAGCTTGCTCGCCGGTCCGTTAAAATTCAGCGTGATCTCGTACTGCTGAATCGTGGTCGTGGCTTCCACGTTCAGCACCGGATCCAGCCGGAAGGGATTCGCGAAATTCATATCGCCGCGCGTGACCTTGTACTTGTCTCCGTGGAAGGTCATCTCGCCCGCGAGGATGTGGATATGCCCGAGGAGGATGGGGTGCTCCCATGTGCCTCGTACGCGAAGGTTTGCTTCGGCTTCGAGCTCCGCACCCGGCCATTCCATGCGCGCGTCGGGCGCCGAAAGCGCCGAGATATCAAATTGCAGGTTCCGCAGGAAGGTTGAACCCGTCGAAGGCCCGGAAATGCCGCTTTTTGAAGAAACGAGCACATTCGCAACCTCAAGACCCTCGGACAGCGTCACCCTTTCAATCACGACCTTTCCCGAGAGCACTCCAGAAGTGGGTGTTCCCGCCAGTCGCAGCGAGCCGCCGACGAGCCAGCTCATTCCTTCGGGATACCGGACGCGTGCGCGATCCGTGCGCACAGTGATGTCGTATCGCAACGGGCTTTCGATATAGTTGACGTTGCCGGTGAGGTGCATCGTGCCCCCGCCGGATTCGGCCGTTACGTTGTCAAAAAACAGGCGCGTCGCGTCAAAAACCAGATCGCCCGTGATGTTGCTCATCCCCGTCGGAAAGTCCGCCACGCGCGCCGAGGCGTTTTCTATGTGCACTTTTCCTGTAATTCTCGGACGATCAAACGGCCCTTCAAACGTCGCGTTGATTTGTGCGGGACCATTCGCTTCAACCGCCGGCAAGAATCCTGTCAGCAGCCGAAGGTCCAGGGCGCCGTTCAGTTTCAACCCCAGGGCTCCGCGTCCTTGAAACCGCACTGAGCCCGAAATAGCAATATTTGTATCGGCCCCTTTGAATGCCGCTTGATCAATTTCCAGACTTTCCTTCGACGTCCGCAGATGAATCGGTCCCACGTTTTCCAGCTGAACGTTGGCGTAATTCAGCCCCAGCCGCGAAAACTTGGCATCCATCACGATGTTCTCAAGATGTTTCAATTCGCCCGTCACGGTAATGTCGCCGTCTGCCACGCCGTGACCATTGAACTGAGCGAGATGCAGAGCGGCGATCAGGTACGGATTCAGATCGATGTTCTGAATCGAGACTTTGCCGTTGAGGGGGTACGGGTCAGCCAATCCGAGCGTTACCTCGCCGGATATGCCTCCGGTCGTCATCGCCGAGCCAAGTTCAAGCTTGGCGGTATGGCCATCGGAAGTGAGACTGCCATCGAAACTTCCGATCACATCCTTTCCCACGCGAAAATCCACAACACGGAATGTCCCATCGCTCTCGAGCGCCGAAAGCGGCCCGTTGGCTTTCACTCGAAAGGTGACCAATCCTCCTACCGGCAGCTTCACCGATTGCAACTTCTCGATGTCTTCCAGTGGAAGCGATGCCCCCACCAGATCCGCGGTTATTCTTCCGTCCGTGAAACGGTAGCCGGCCGTGCCAGTCACGATGCCCGCGCCCCGGCCGTTCTCCTTTCCCGGTGCGAAGACGCGTAACTCTGCGTCTGCGATACGTACTTCGTCCGGCGAAAGATTCAGCTGGCCCCGCAATCGATTGAAGGACACGCCATAGACAGTTCCTTCGGCAAGATCGAAAAGCCCCGTGATGCCGGGCACCGCGCGCGTTCCATGCCCGTGCAACTGTCCACTGAGCACTCCTTTTACAGGATAGGTCCACCCAAAGAGCTTCTGGATGGTCTCGACCGAGGATTTATCGAAGTTGACGTCCGCCGTCCACTCGTTCTTCGGCAGAAAACTCCAGTCGGTCAAGTCCAGGGTCCCTTCAATCTCCGTATCGATCGCGCCGAACCGCAATTTGCCCCTGGCGATTCTGAGTTCCGCTGGCGAATAAGTCAGGTCGCCTTCAAGGGAATCCAGATCCGTGCCGTTGTAGCGCACGCGTTCTCCTCGAACGTGCCCGCTAAATGTCGTCTGGCCGCCGGGCGCAGTGATCTTGCCGTCCCATTGCACGCTCCCGGAGATTTCTTGGATGGCGTCTTTTGAGCCCCGCTTCGCGCCGCGAATGGCATCGATGAAATCCTTGTAGGATTCCAGTGCGCCTGTCTCGAAATGTACATCGACGGAGGTATTGCGCGGCGCCAGGATGCCCGTAATCGTCCCCTTCGAGGATGGCGTCTCGAATTGGCCCGCGCTGATGGCGAAAACGCCGGTATCGTAGCGGTAGTGGATCTGCCAGCTCGCCGTGACCGGCACATGGCCCGCCGCCAGAACGTCCACTGGCGACCAGTCCATCTTCCCGCCAATCTCAAAGTGTTCAAATGCGTTGCTCCACGTCTCGATCGTGTCTCCGCTCAGAAGCGCATCCCATTCAAGCTCGTCGATCGGAAAACCCGGATGCTCGATCGCCGGAAACACCCTCGCCACATGCATGTCCTGTATGTGCGTATCGGCGCGGAACTGCACACCCAGAAAGCGCAGGGTCACTTTTCCTTTGACGGTCCCGCCAAAACCTTCCGCGACGAAATCCGGCGCGACAATCCCGTCGTTGTCGATCGTGTAGCTCGAGCGGCTCAGAAGTCCCGAGGTATGAAAAATGTCGTAACTCAGCTGAATGTCGCGTCCTGCGAAGCTGCCCGTTCCTTTGTACCGGCCGTCCGCGAGCGTTCCCTCTCCGCGCACGTCGACGTTCCCGGTCGGCACTTGCGGCGCACGAAACGTCTCGCGGAAGTCGAGCAGTTCGACCCAACCCCGGTAACGGAAACTCCATTTCGGTTTTGCGAAGTTGGACATTTCCGCCTGGAGATCAAGATGCGACCTTCCGGCGCTCAACACCCCTTGCTCGAGTGTGAATCCGTCACGCCAAATCGTAAATTTCGCCGAGAGATTTGCGGGCACCGGCGCCATATTCTGGGCGCTAAATCGTATGTTCTGCCATTCGAGATTCCCGAGATACAGGGGATGCTCCGGCGACCCGCCCGAGTCCAGCGCGAGGCTCATCTCGCCGCCCTCGACCGCCAGAGGCACTTTCAGTTCGTTGTAGAGCAACCATCCGTTTTCGATGTTCACCCGGCGCACCCGCAGAGCGAGAAGGGAGTCCCTGAGGGACGCTTCCGAACGATTCTCTCCCGGCGGAGTGGGTACGTTTGACGAGCCGTCTTTCGCCACCCGGATATGCACTTCCGGCGCCTTCAAATCCAGTTCGCTAAGCGATACCTTTCGGCCCCAGAAGGAATCGATCTCGAGCTTTGCTACGACCTCCTCGGACGAAAAGAGAGGATACGTGCCCGCGGGTTCGTGGCCGTGAATCACGAGTCCCTTCAGGGTGGCTCGCATCGAAAGCCACTGGATCGAAATCGACCGCAATTCCACGCGGCCGCCCGTGGCCTTCTCGAGCCGGTGCACGATCCACCGCTCGAGGATGGGATTTCCCGCGCCGCTTGCGAAGAAACCAATGAAGCACAGGATCCCGATCACCGTCAGCACCCACGGCGTATGGATCACCCAGTTCCAGATCGGGTGGCGCTTGCGGACCTTCATTTCGCCCCTGCTTCGGAATACTTTTGAACATGCAACCGGTCGCGGGTTTCCTTCAGCCAGCGATCCGCCTGCGCGGTGATGTCGCTCTGCACCAGCGCATCCTGGATGATGTCCCGGGAGGCGTCGAGCGTTGGCGCTTCCTGTCCGCGTGCCTTCGCTCTCGGTACCACTGCATTCTTGTAGAAATCCTCGATGGCCTTTTCATCGATCTGGGCAGAGGGCCGAAACCTCGAATCGAGATAGTTGCTCAGGAACAACTGCGTAGCCACAATCTTTCGCACTTCCGCGTCGCTCAGTCCGCTCTGCTTCTTCCGCGCTTCATATTCCGCAGGGGAGCTGAAGGACTTCACGACTCGCGCAACTTCCCGGTCGATTTCCTCGTCCTTCGGCTCGGGAAAACGCGACAGTTGAGCTTCCGACCTTACGATCCACTGATCGATCAGCCGGTCCACAATGGCGCTTTCGGCTTCGGATTTTCCGTCGAGCAACTGCTGATACTCCTCGAGCTCCCGCACGTCACTCAGCAAAATGATGTCGTTCTCTACCCGCGCCACGATGCGGTCCACCACTTCCTGCGCCCTCAAAAACGGAGCGGCCGCCAAAACAAGTAACAACGAGCAGCATCCGAAAATAGATCCGCGGCGCATCAGAAAATCGACCCCAAATTAAAGAAGATCTGCAGCCGCGGAAGCTGCGCCCCTTTGAAGCACTGCGGATTCGCCGGCGCGCTGCTCGTAATGGGGACACACGGAAGGACAAAGAACGGGCGGTTGATCTGGTAACCGAGATCCACCCGAATCGGTCCTACCGGCGTCGCGTAGCGGATGCCAAAGCCCACGGTATGCGCGAAATAATTCAGCTCGTTCGTGCAGTTGTACACGCACCGTGTGGGGTTTGTGGCGCCCGGCGGTTGTGTGGGATCCTCGAGCGCGAAGATCGGCTTCGGTGAGTACGGCCGCAGCGTGATGTGATCGATCCGGCTGTAAACATTCCCGCCGTCATAGAACAGCGCCCCGCCAAGCGCCGTCCCTATAAATGGCAATCGCATCGGAAAGCGAAACTCCTGGTTGAGAGCGAGGAGCGCCTGGCCGCCCACTGGAAACCCCGTGCAGGGGTCACGCGGCCCTGCCTGATTCAGCGCAAATCCTCTCAGGGACGTTCCTCCTCCGGCGAAGAACCGTTCCGGCAGGGGAATGATTTCGGGCTCCGGGCCCGGCGCCGCGGTCGCCGTGCACTGCGTCGGCGTCGGAGGCGGAAAAGTGAGTGATTCCGTATTCGCGATAGGTTCGAGAATTCCGATGCGGATCGAACGTGCGAAGCTGAACCGCCTCTTGATCCGGTAATAGGTCGAATTCTGAAAATAAAATCGCAGAAAGCTTGCGCTCGAACCAATGCTCGTGCTGGCTACGCTGAAATCGGCGCTATTGAAGGTTCCTTTCGTGGCGTCCGCGGGATTGTCCCGCGCGTCTCGCAGCCAGGTCACGCCAAACTCAGACACCAGCGTCGGCTGCTCAAACAGCGGTATTTCCTCGGGAGCAATGTGTGTATTCAAATCCGAGACCAGCACTTTGCGGAAGGCATAGCGGTAGAGAACGGTGGTCAAAGGCGTAATCTGGTCGGTCAGCTGCACCGACCCTTCGTACCGCATTTCCGTGAACGTGTTGATGTCCTGCGTTTTTTCCGTGTACGCCGTTGCCTGCGTGCTGAAGTGCGGACTTCCGAACGTGTTGGGGATGGAGTAGCCCAAGAGCACGCGGTCTTCAATCGTGCTTCCGCGCAGCTTCAGGGAAAGCGAATCGGCGCGTCCCGTCAGATTGACTTTCGTCAACTCAAAAATCCCTCGCGGCGCGGCCTGCACCTCGCCACCGGTCGGATCCGTCGTGCTGGCAAGGCGTTGTACTTCAAATCCTCCGCCATAGGCCATCGTGTATCGCTTGGCTTCCTCGACCAGAACCACGATGTCTTTCTCAGGGTCCGACCCGTCCGGGTTCTGCGGTTCGATGGTCACGCGATTGAATACCCCCAGGTTGTACAAGCGCCGCTGGGACTCGACGACATCCCCTTCCCGCAGCGGCTCTCCCTGCTTCACCCGGATTTCTCGCCAGATCACGCCCTGCCGCGTCCGGCTGTATCCGCTCAAAAGGATTCGCCGCACTCGAGTCTGCGGCCCTTCTGTGATGTGATAGACGAGCTTCACCGGGGCTGCTTGCGCCACCTCCGGCTTTGCTTTCCTTTCTTTGTCTTCCTCTTTTTTCTGGCTCTTCTCGATTCCGGCCGCCCCGGGCTCCTTCCCGGTCCCGCTCGCTGCCGGAGGAACGCGCTCGGCGGTCGAGGTAAACGTCGCCTCCGGATATCCTTCATTAAAATACATGGCCAAAATATTGTCCCGGTCCGTCGTCACGTTGAAGTCGGAGTACGGCTGTCCGGGCGTCGCGCCGATTACGCCCAGCAGCTCCTCTTCCTTGAACGCGTGGATTCCCTCGATCGAGATGGATGCGACGCGCGTTTGCTCGCCTTCCTGGATCGCGAATCGAACGTAAATGTCTCCTTCTTTTCCCTTGTAGTTGTCCAGAATCTGCCCGTCAATTTTCGCATCGAGAAACCCGTTTGCGTCGTACAGCCCTCGCATCGAGTCGGCATCCGAATCAATCAGCCTCCGGCTGAACCGCCCCCGCGAACCAAATGCGGCTCCAAAGATCTGCAGCCGGCTCCGCAGCAATTCCGTGCTGAAGTAATGATTCCCGCTGATCTCAATGCCGACCAGCCTGTGGCGGTCGCCCCGTTCCACGTGATAGGTGATCACCTCTTCCGTACTCTTCGTTTTCTGCTCCTTGACCTCCACTTCCTTCGTTTCGGTCGTGTAATTGACCTGGGCGTCAAAGTATCCATCACGCTCCAGACGCTCCCGGAGGTTCCGCTTTCCTTCCTCGAGAAGGTCGGTATCGACGGCCCCTTCTTGATACACGGGGATAAGCCTTTTCAATTCTCCCTTGGAAAATTTTGCTCCCGTCACCGCCAGGTCCACCTGGGGACCTTCCGTGACTTCGAGCTCCAGCGTGATGGTATTTTTCGCCGTGTTGTATTCGCCTCGCCGGACCGTTGCCCGCGCGCTGAGCCGCCCTTTCTTCACGAGAAATTTTCGGATCCGGTCGGTTCCGCGCAGGATGCGCGCCGTCGTGACCTGCTGTCCAACCTTCATCTTCAGGCGCGAAAGCAGTTCGGCGTCGCGGTAGGCCGTCTCGTTCTTCAGCTCGACGGAGGCCACGCGTGCCCGCGGCCCGGACTTCACATGCACCAAAATGTCCATTTGATGGGTGGCGGGATACGGCACGTTCTCCGCGGAGACCGTGGCCGTATACAGGCCTTCTTCCTTCAAGACATCGCGGAGACGCGCCAGCCCTTCGTCGACGTCTTCCTGCCGAAATGGCCGGCCCAGCGTAATCTGCATGGCCGCGGCAGCAGCCGTATCCGTAGGGGGTGGCGTCAGGCCCTCGATCAGAACTCTGTTGAAGAAAAGACTCTCTCGGACGACGAAATCGAGCCGCACCCCGCTGCCGACAGGGGTTACCAGAGCTTTCAAATCGGTGTATTCACCGAGGCCGTACAGGGCGCGCAGGCTCCGTGCAACCTGGTCTCGATCGAGCGGCTTCCCGATTTCAACCAGAAGCCCTTTGGGCGATTCTGAGAGTACGCGCCCATCCTCTGTGACAATCCGCACAGCAATGACCGGAGCTTCCGCGGCGGGCGGCTGGGGCTTCGCCTCCGCCTGCGTTTGTGCATAACTCCGCCCTGCCACTAAGAGCAGCACGAAGACGGCGATTCCCCTTAACCCTATGAAACATCTCAATTTCATGCCCACTATCGCTCAAACGAAGCGTAGCACAAGGTCGTTGCCCAACCCGCTATCTCTAGCGTTATGATGATGCGAGGGACGATGACCGCCGCCGCACCAGGTTCGCGCTTCGACGATTCGCTCCAGGAAAAGTACTCGCGTCAGATGCTCTTCGCCGGGATCGGCGAAGAAGGCCAGCAGCGCCTCCACGCCTCCAGTGCCGTCGTTGTTGGCTGCGGCGCGATCGGCGCGGCTGCGGCCGGCCTCCTGGTACGCGCGGGGGTGGGGCGCGTCAGGATCGTCGACCGCGACTTCGTCGAACCCTCTAATCTGCAGCGCCAGACTCTGTTCGACGAGGGCGACGCTCGCGCCGCTCTTCCCAAAGCTGTAGCCGCCGAGCGCAAGCTCCGCGCCATCAATGGCAGCGTCGCCGTGGAAGGCTTGGTCTCTGATTTGAACCCGCACAACGCAGAGGAGTTGCTTCGGGGCTTCGATCTCATCCTAGATGGCACCGACAATTTCGAGACCCGCTTTCTCATCAACGATCTTGCCGTCCATTCCGGGAGACCCTGGATTTACGCTGCTGCTGTCGCCAGTTATGGCGTGACCATGACAGTTCGCCCCGGCTTCACGGCTTGTCTCGCTTGCCTGCTGGAATCCTCGACAAACGGCCATGGTCTCGAAGAAACCTGCGACACGGTTGGCGTCCTCGGCCCGATCGTCACCCTCATCGCCTCTCTCGAAGTCGCCGAAGCCCTCAAACTGCTCGCCGGCCGCGAAGGATCGCTTCACAACCGGCTCATCTCCTCTGACGTCTGGAGCGGGCACTTCCAGTCCGTCCGCGTCACGCAGAACCCGGCCTGCCGCGCCTGCATCCGCCGCGAATTCTCTTATCTTCAGGGGCAAGCTCAGCCTCACATCACGCTATGCGGCCGCGATTCCGTCCAAATTCACGAGCGCAGCCGGACTCTCGATCTGGGGGCGCTCGGGGAGAGGCTTCGGGCCACCGTCCCCGATGTCCGCCACAACGAATTCTTACTCTGTTTTCGGGTCGACCCGTATCAGATGACCGTCTTCGCCGATGGCCGCGCCATTCTGAAAGGCACCAAGGATCCCGCCGTAGCGCGTTCCCTCTACGCGCGCTACATCGGTTCCTGACTCTCTTCTTCTTTCTGGGGGGGATTTGCCTGAGACGGTCTCAGCGAGTCTGCCCGGTCCGCCCAAACGAACTCCGCATGTTCGCTCTGTCCAGGTTTTCCCGCAGGTTCATCAGCGTCAGGAACGTGCTCAGAATTCTGGCCTTCAGGTCGTCGGTCAAGTGCAAGCCGCTGGTAGCCACGCGCGCCAGCCGCTCTCCGCTCTCGGTGATAAACCGCATGATATCGCGCTGCCGCTCGTGCGGAGCGTTCCCGAGGGCCGTTTCGCGCCGCATCTCCGCGCAGCTTCCTTCAATCGATAGCGTGAAGTGCAAAACGCAGACCTGCTGCTCGGCGAGAGCTGGCGGCGAGTCGTTCTTGCATCCCGTTACTTTGCACGATATAGCCATGGAGCGCGCAATCTGGGGCCAACAAGAAAGGTAACCATTCCTGACCCCGAAAATCCAGCACGTATCCGCCGAAGGTTGCGAAACCTGCATAGCCTCTTCGCACAACCCTGTCCCTCCCGCCCATTCCCTTCCGTCCAGAACGGGCCGGGAAATGGGTTGCTCCCATGCAAAAACAATTGTATAAAAATGCAGGAGGCTGTATATTTGTAAGAGCTATGAGCGCCGGTAAAACATTTCGCCACGGTCAGATCCTGCGGCTCGTCAGCGGCCAGCCCATCGTCAGCCAGGAAGAGCTCCGCCGCCGCCTCGCCCAGCAAAAGATGCGCGTCACGCAGGCCACCCTATCCCGCGACCTGCAGGAGCTCCGTCTCGTCAAGACCCAGGAAGGTTACAAGCCCGAGGCTGTTCCCGAAGAGAACGGCAACGGCACTCTCCCGCTTCCTCCGCTGGCACGCGCCCTCCGCGAGTTTCTTCTGGATATTCGCCCCGCCGAGAACTTGCTGGTCTTGAAAACGCCGCCGAGCGGCGCGCAACCTCTCGCAGCGGCTGTGGACGCCTCAAAATTTCCTGAAATTGCCGGCACGATCGCCGGCGATGACACCGTTCTCATCATCACCCCCAATAAAAAGACTCGAGATTCGCTGCAGAAAAAGATCGAAGCCCTGGTGAAATGAGAGACCCTCGCCAAGTCGCCGTCGTGGGAGTCACCGGATACACCGGCCTCGAGCTGGCCCGCATACTCTTGCGCCATCCCGCTGTCGCCTCGGCCACGTTTTATGTGCGGGAAACGCGCGGCGCTCACTGTATCGCCGAGCTCTTTCCTCAATTCCGCGGCTGGGGGCAGGCTCCGCTCCGTCCCCTTTCGCCGGAAGCGGTCACCGCCTCCGCCGCGGGAACGGCCTTTCTCGCCACACCTCACGAAGTTTCCGCCGAACTCGCTCCCGCGCTTCTTGAAGCGGGCTTGCGCGTGGTTGATTTGAGCGGGGCTTTCCGGTTTCGCGCTCCGGAAACATTTTCCTCCTGGTACAAGCTGCCGGCGCCTCACGCCGGCTATCTCGGTGAAGCCGTTTACGGCCTTCCCGAGCTGTATTCCGAGGACATCCGAAAAGCGCGCCTCGTCGCCAACCCCGGCTGCTACGCCACGAGCGTCATCCTCGCCCTCCGCCCGCTGGCCGACGCCGGTATCCTCGCAAGCGGTCAAAACGTCGTCTGCGATTGCAAATCCGGGGCGAGTGGCGCAGGCAAGGATCCGCGCCGGGATCTGCAATTCGTCGAAGTGGACGAAAACTTCAAAGCCTACAATCTTTTCTCGCATCGTCACACGCCGGAAATTCTCGAGCACACCGGGCTCGGCGAATCAGAGCTCATTTTTTCGACGCATCTCCTGCCTCTCGCGCGCGGCATCCTTTCGACGATTTACGTCCCGCTCAGAGAGCCGCAATCGCCCGACACGATCGAAGCGCTCTATCGCAAGTTTTATGCCGGACGCACCATGGTCCGCATCTGGCCCGCGGGCACGTTGCCCGAGTTGCAGCACGTGGCGCACACCAATTTCTGCGACATCGGCTTTGCCCTGGACAAGCCGGGCCAGCGTCTGGTCGTCGTCTCCTGTCTCGACAATCTCGGCAAGGGCGCCGCAGGCCAGGCCGTACAGAATTTCAACCATCTTTTAGGCATCGAGGAGAAAACCGCACTTCAATGAAAACCGTCATCAAGTTCGCTGGTGCTTTGCTCGAAGACAACGCCACGATGCGCTCGCTGGCGCGCCAGGTCGCCTCCCTTGCCAACGAGGGCCACGAGATCCTCGTTGTCCACGGCGGTGGCCGCGCCTTCACGGAAGCCCTCAAGCGCATGGGCCTTGAGAGCAGATTTGTCTCCGGGCTCCGCGTTACCGACCGCGAGACGCGCGACGTCGCCGTCATGGTTTTCGCCGGCCTACTGAACAAGCGCCTGGCCGCCGCCATCTCCGCCGAAGGCTACCCCGCCATTGGCGTCTCGGCTGCCGATGCCCAGTGTTTCCGCGCGGAACCTATGTCGCACAACGAAGTGGCCGGCAGCCTCGGCTTTGTCGGCTACCTCACGGGCCTGAACAACGCCTTCATCGAATCGCTCTGGCGCGAACGCCTCATCCCCGTTGCTCCGTGCCTTGGCCTCGGCTCCGACAATGAGCTTTACAACATCAACGCCGATCACATGGCCGCCGCTTGCGCCGAATTTCTCGAAGCCGACCAGCTGATCTATCTCACGGACGTTGCCGGCGTTCTCGATGGCGAAAAAGTTCTCTCCGCCATAACCTGCGAAGAGATCGAGCGCCTTGTGCAATGCCGCGTCGTTTCCGGGGGAATGATCCTCAAGCTCGAGGCTGCCAAGCGCGCTCTCGAGGGCGGCGTCCGCGAAGTGCGCATCGTCGGCGGCTCCGCGCCGGATGCGCTGCTTCTGGCCTCTCATTCGGCCGAACCAAGCGCGGATGACCACGCTTCGGCAATCCCGGGCACGCGCGTTCTCCGCGAGCCTTTTCCGACCGCCCAAGCGGCTCTTTCGGCGGCGTGATGTCGAAGCCCAGCACAAAAAAGACAGCTCATTCCGCTGTCCGAGGGGTAAAGAAGCCGTCTCCTCGGTCGTCAGAGGCGAAGTCCATCCTGCGCGATGCGAATCAGTTTCTGATGCCGACCTACAAGCGTCAGCCCCTGGTCTTCACGCATGGGCGCGGCTGCTACGTGTATGACTCGCGCGGCAAGAAGTACCTGGATTTTCTCGGCGGCATCGCCGTCAACGCTCTCGGTCACGCGCATGGCCGGATTGTCAAAGTTATCCGCCGCGAATCCGCGCGCGCGATTCATCTC
The DNA here is from genome assembly GCA_013289955.1 of Acidobacteriota bacterium. GTDB lineage: Bacteria > Acidobacteriota > Terriglobia > Acidiferrales > UBA7541 > Acidiferrum. The sequence goes on along the minus strand of JABCYZ010000003.1, from coordinate 223,981 downwards.
TCGAATCTCTTTCACAACTCCTTTCAGGGCCCGCTCGCCCGCAAACTCTCGGAATGGTCGGGTATGGACCGCGTGTTTTTCTCAAATAGCGGCGCCGAGGCTGTCGAAGGCGCTCTGAAGCTCGCCCGGCTCTATGGCCGTACTTCCGCCGATCGGGAGGGGGCGCCGGCCAGGAAGCATCGCATCCTGGCGCTCGAGAATTCCTTCCATGGACGCACCTTTGGCGCCGTCAGCGTCACCGCCACCCAGAAATACCGTCTTCCGTTTGCTCCTCTTCTCCCTGGCGTCGAATTCGTCCGCTTCAACGACGTCGCCGATCTCGAGTCCAAATTTGACGACACGGTCTGCGCCATTCTCCTTGAAACCATTCAAGGCGAGGGTGGAATCCATCCCGTCAGCGAAGATTTCTGGAATCGTGCGCGCGCCCTGGCCACAAAGAACGGCGCACTGCTCATCGCCGACGAGATTCAGTGCGGCTTGGGACGCACGGGCCGCTATTTCGCGTACCAGAAATTCTCCTCGAAGCCCGACGTCGTCCTGGTAGCCAAGCCGCTCGCCGCCGGCCTTCCGCTGGGGGCCGTCCTCACGACCGAAGCCGTCGCCCAGCGCATTTCGCCCGGCTTGCACGGCACGACCTTCGGCGGCGGCCCGCTCGCTTGCGCTGCCGCACTCGAATTTCTGAACGTCGTCGAAGACGAAAAACTTCTGGAAAATATCCGCGCACGCGGCGCCGAATTGCGCGAAGGCCTTTCCGGACTGGCCGCGAAATTCCCTTTCATCCGCGAAATTCGCGGCGAAGGCCTGATGATTGGCGTGGAGCTCTCGACCGACGGCGCTCCCTTTGTCAGCGCGGCCTTGGAACGCGGCCTGCTCATCAATTGCACGCACGATTTCACGCTGCGCTTCCTTCCTCCTTTTCTCGTCACTCGGGCGCAGGTGCGCCAGTTCCTGCGTCTGCTCGGAAAACTCTTTGTATCTACTCCGCAAAAGGCCGCCGCCGCTGAGCCCGCGAAGTCCGCGCCTCCGTCCGGCGCTGCCCTCGCCGCGGCAAGGTGAAAAAATGACTACATCTGCACTCGTTACGCCTATATCTTTGTCGAATGACCTGCTCACCGGAGCCGAATGGAGCCCCTCGCACACCCGCGACCTGATCCTGCTCTCGGCCGAAATCAAGGCGCGCCCCGGCCGCTACGCTTCCTCGCTGACGGGAAAATTCATCGCGCTCATTTTCGAAAAGCCCTCGCTCCGCACGCGCGTCACATTTGACGTCGGCATCCAGAGCATGGGCGGCTCGGTCGTTTTCCTCGACCACACACAGGCCTCGGCTTCTCTCGGCGCGCGCGAATCCATCGCTGATGTCGCGCGCAACCTCGACCGCTGGGTCCACGGCATCGTCGCCCGCGTCTATCAGCAAAAAGTTCTCGAAGAGATGGCGGCCAACGCCGCGATTCCCGTGATCAACGCGCTCTCGGATAAATTTCATCCCTGCCAGGCGCTCGCCGACTTCTTCACTCTCGAAGAAAGATTCGGCGCGCTTCGCGGCTTCAAGCTCACCTATGTCGGCGACGGCAACAACGTCTGCCATTCCCTGATGTATCTCGCCGCGCGCCTGGGCGTCCATCTGCGTGTGGCCACGCCGCACGATTACCAGCCCGCGCCGGAAGTTGTCGCCGATTCGAAGCGCGTAGCCAAAGAAACCCGCGCCAAAATCGAACTGATGACCGACCCCCGCGAAGCCGTCGCCGGCGCTCAGGGCGTCTACACCGATGCCTGGACCAGCATGGGCTTTGAAGCCGAAGGCGAGGTCCGCAGCGCCGTCTTCAGGCCGTATCAAGTCAACGCCGAACTAATGTCCCTGGCGGCGCCGGATGCCGTCTTCATGCACTGCCTTCCGGCGCATCGCGGCCTGGAAGTCACGCCCGAGGTCCTCGACGGCCCGCAGTCGGTCGTCCTCGACCAATCCGAAAACCGCATGTACGTGCAGAAAGCCATCCTGCATACTTTGTTTTAACGGATGGACCTTCGCCATCGCGTGGCGCCAATTTGTATTTGGAGGAGGCACGGCAAGCCGTGCCCGTCTTTGAACCTTTAAAATCGTAAATATCTTTTCAAACGAGGAAACGTGAAAACGCAGCCGGCAAAACCAAAAAAGGTAGTTCTCGCCTATTCGGGAGGTCTCGACACCTCCATCATCATTCCGTGGCTGAAAGAAAACTATCAGTGCGAAGTCATCGCAATGATCGGCGACGTCGGCCAGCAGGAGGACCTCGAGGCAGCCCGGAAAAAAGCGCTCGCGACCGGCGCCTCGACCGCATACGTCGAGGATCTCCGCGAAGAGTTTGTCCGCGACTACATCTGGCCGACGCTGCGCGCTGGCGCGGTTTACGAGCACACGTATCTGCTCGGCACTTCCATGGCGCGCCCGATCCTCGGCAAACGCCAGGCCGAACTCGCCCTGGAGCTTGGCGCCGACGGCCTCTCGCACGGCTGCACCGGCAAGGGCAACGACCAGGTGCGCTTCGAGCTGGCCTACAAAGCCATTGCGCCGAACGTGCAGATCATTGCGCCATGGCGTGAGTGGGATATTGACTCCCGCGAAGACGCCATCGCCTACGCGGCAAAACACAACGTGCAGGTCGAGCAAAGCAAGAAAAACATCTACAGCCGCGACCGCAACATCTGGCATTTAAGCCATGAAGGCGGCGAACTCGAAGATCCCGCAAATTCGCCGAATGAAGCGATGTGGCAGTGGACTGTCTCTCCGGAAAAAGCCCCGGACAAAGCCGAGGAAGTCGAGATCGGCTTCGAAGCCGGTACGCCGGTCTCCGTGAACGGCGCGAAACTCGGTCCCGTGGAACTTCTCAACACACTCAACGAAATCGGCGCGAGGCACGGCATCGGGCGCGCCGACATCGTCGAAAACCGCCTGGTGGGCATGAAGTCGCGCGGCGCGTACGAAACGCCCGGCGGCACACTGCTTGTCACCGCGCATCGCGAACTGGAAGCGCTGACTATCGATCGCGAGACTACGCATTTTCAACAAGCGCTCTCGCTGCGTTACGCTGAACTGGTTTACTACGGCCTGTGGTTTTCTCCGCTGCGCGCCGCGCTCGATGGTTTCTTCAGCGTCTCGCAACAGCGCGTCACGGGCTCCGTCGGTTTGAAGCTCTGGAAAGGCACGCTCACCGTCACAAAGCGCGTCTCTCCCTTTTCGCTCTATCGCACCGACCTCGCCAGCTTCACCATGGGACGCTACAACCCCAAGGACGCCGAAGGCTTCATCAATCTTTTCGCTCTGCCGGTTACGGTGCGTCCCAAAGCAAAAGCCGAAGGCAGGAACCATTAAACGGATCCTGCTCATAGGGGCGACGGGTTAAGGCCGAACAAAGACAAGGAAAAATGACCGGACGCAAAGATGACCGATTGTGGGGCGGACGCTTCGAGCGTGAGCCAAATGCTCACTTCGATGCGTTCCAGCGCTCCTTTCTGTTCGATCGCCGCCTGCTGCCTTACGAGATTGCAGTCGACCGCGCCTGGGCCAAAGCGCTCGAACCTGTCGGGATTTTCAGCCCGGCCGAAGTGAAGCTAACGCTCGCCGCACTCGACAAGGTAAGCCGGCGGGCAGAGACCGATTCCGCGTGGGTCGATTCGTTTGGCGCGAACGCCGAAGACGTCCACCACTTCGTCGAGAAAGCCTTGGTCGAAGAGCTCGGCCCGCTTGGCTGGAAGCTCCATACGGGCCGTAGCCGCAACGAACTTGTCGCCACGGACTTCCGCCTTTTGGTCATCGATGCGGCGGCGGAAATCGAGCGCGGGTTGTCCCTTCTCTTGAACGCGCTGCTCGAACAGGCCAAGAGAAACATAAACGTGCCCATGGCTGGCATGACCCACATGCAACACGCCCAGCCTATTCTGCTTTCCCATTTTCTGCTCGCGCATGCGGAAGCTTTTTTGCGCGACGTGACCCGCCTCGAGCACGCCGCGGCGAGCGCCGATGCCTGCCCCATGGGTTCCGGTGCACTCGCAGGCAATTCCTTCGGCATCGACCGCCATGCCATCGCGCGCGAACTGGGTTTTTCCAGGATCACCGCGAACAGTCTCGATGCCGTCAGCGATCGCGACTTCGCGCTCGATTATCTTTTTGCGCTCGCAGGAATAGCCACGCATCTTTCTCGTCTCGCCGAAGATTTCGTGATTTTCGCATCGCAGGAATTCGCCTACGTTGTTCTGCCCGACGAGTACTCCACCGGCAGCAGCCTCATGCCGCAAAAGAAAAACCCGGACTCCTGGGAGCTGATTCGCGGAAAAACGGGACGCATCACCGGCGCGCTGCTTGGCTTGCTCACGACGCTGAAAGGTTTGCCCTCGAGCTACCAGCGCGATTTGCAGGAAGACAAAGAGGCGCTTTTCGCGGCGCACGATCAGGTCGGCGACATGCTTCACGTCGCTCGCGGCGCGCTCGCGGGCACCGGATTTCAGGAGGACCGTCTCCGCGCCGCCGCCTCGAATCCGCTGCTCCTGGCCACCGAAGCCGCCGATTACCTCGTCCACAAGGGCGTTCCGTTCCGTCAGGCGCACGATATCGTCGGCAAGGTCCTCCGCGAAGCCGAGCGCCAGGGAATCCTCTGGACCGAATTGCCCGAGAAAGATTTGAAGAGTATATCTCCCGCGTTCGAGATCGATTTCTCGACTGGGCTGAACGTCGCCGCCGCACTAAAGGCCAAAAACGTTCCGGGCGGAACCGCGCCGGATGCGGTAAAGCGAGCCATTTCCGATTTGGAAGAACGCCTCAACAAAAAAACAAGCAAAATAGGAGCCACGCCATGAGCATGCAAACAGCAATGCAGCTGAACACCCTGACCTCCGCTTCGGAGGAGAGGAGGTCGCTTCCGGGGTCGGCGCGCTAGTCACACGGATATACCGTTGATGAAGCACGCTCTGTCGGAAGCATCTCTTCCGCGCGGGTTCCGGTTCGCAGGCCTCGCCTGCGGACTGAAGAAAACCGGCGCCCTCGATCTCGCCATTATTTCGAGCGACGTTCCGGCGTCGGCCGCCGCCGTGTTCACGCAAAACCTCGTTGTCGCCGCACCGGTCACGATTTCCAAGGAGCATTTGCGCGCCTCCAAAGGCCGCATGCGCGCCGTGATTGTGAATGCCGGCAACGCGAACTGCGCGACGGGCGCCTCCGGCCACGCCGCCGCATGGAAAACGGTTGCGGAAACAGCCAAACGGCTCGGCTGCACGCCGAGAGAAATCCTGGTCTGCTCGACGGGCGTGATCGGCGTACCCCTGGCCGTTGAAAAAATCCTGCGCTCGCTGACGAAGCTCGCGCGTAACCGCCGGCCATCGGCACGGTCTTTCGCAGAGCTGTCGCTCGCCATTTGCACCACGGACACTCGTCCGAAGACGGCTGGCGCTTCTTTCAAAATGGCCCGTAAAAGAATTCACATGGTCGGCTGCGCAAAAGGCGCAGGGATGATTCATCCCAACCTGGCTACCACCCTGGCGTTCGTTGTGACTGACGCGGCTATTGCGCCGGCGCTGCTGCAGAAAACTCTCGGCGATGTTTGTTCGCGTACTTTTAACTGCATCAGTATCGACGGCGACTCCTCGACCAACGACACTCTGGCGGTTTTTGCCAACGGAGCTGCGGGCGCGCCCGCGATTCGCGCTGGCAGCGCGGCGCATCGCGCTTTCCGAGCGGCGCTCGAAGATGTTTGCCGTTCGCTCGCGCTGCAAATCGTGGCCGACGGAGAAGGCGCGCAACGTGTGATCGAAATCGAAGTGCGCGGCGCGAAAACCGAAGCCGCGGCCAGGCGCATCGCGGGAACCGTTGCAACTTCGCTGCTCGTGAAGACTGCGTTTGCAGGCGGTGATCCGAACTGGGGCCGCGTTTTCGCGGCCGCCGGCCGGTCTGGGGTGGCGTTTGATCCCGCGCGCGCCGATATCAAGATGGCGGGCATTCCCGTCCTGCGGCGCGGCAGTCCGCTCAATTTCAATGAGCGAGTCGCCAGTAACCGCCTTCTGGCCGAACACGTTCCGATTGTCCTCGATCTGCACGCCGGCAGCGCAAGCGCGCGCTACTGGACGTGCGACCTGACGGCGGAATACGTCCGCATCAACGCTTCCTACAGGACCTAGACGATCCACAGTGTGAATTCCGGCAGACGGGATTCGAGAGTGTGCTAGGCTACGCCGAAAATCCGAGGCGGGCGCAACTTCCGGGTTTCAGATCCGAGAGTGGCGGCCCGCGAATCAGGAGGGGTGAGTATGAATGAGGCACTCGGCGGTCATCCCGTCCATCAGGCCCTGGCAAGCCACACCAACCCCAAGAGTCTGCCCTGGGTCCCTTGGGCCGAGGGACATTCGATCAAGCTGATCAAGTTGAACCCGATCACGGGCCAGATCATCTTGTTTATCCGCTCGGTACCCGGGGCGGCCCTGCAAATGCATTTTCATCCGGGCACCGTCGTCGTCTACACCGTACAGGGCGCATGGACATACGACGAAGGCTGGGTATCGGAACCCGGTGACGTGGTATTTGAAGTCGCAGGATCAACCCACTCCCCGCGAATGGTAGGAAAGGAAGACACCATTGTGTTTGCGGTGATAGAGGGGGCGCTGGATTTTGTCGATAATGCCGGTCACACGATCGCCACGGAAAACTGGCAAACTTTTCTCCAGCGCTACCACGACCACTGCGCCGAAAACGGTCTGACGCCGGTGGATATCACGAAATTCTAGCTCTTCTGAATTCGAGTCCAGAACTATCTGCTCGCCGAGCGCTTCAGGAAGTGCCCATGACTTCGAGCGGCTTGCCTCGGGCACAAAGCGGGCATTCGGCGGGCGCCCACAAGTTGTACGGCATTTGCTCTAATCGTTCGAGAACGATGTGATGTTCGGCGACAAATTCGGCGATGGAATTGCCGAGGACAAGAAGGGCGCCGATTGCGACGACGTCCGCGCCAGAAGACTCGAGATCGGAAAAGGCTCCGCGAACGGCGGAACCGGCGCTGATGACGTCGTTGACGATCGCGGTGCGTTTTCCCCGGACGGCTGTGCGTAACGCTCTAGGAATCCTGTACTCGACCGGGAATAATCTTTCGCTGGGTGGACTGGCGAAACGCTCGGCGTAAACGAAATCACATCCGAGCTCGATCGAAACCAGCAAAGCAATGTAGGCTCCCTCGACGAGCGGACCGCAGATTACATCTACCTTGTGGGGGGCGAGTTTTGCTGCGAGTCGCGAGGCAAACGGCTGAATGCCGCGGGAATCGAGGCACAGGGTCTCCAGTTCGAGCCAGAGATCCCCATGATGACCGGATTCGAGCCGGAAATGTCCCCGGCGTCCCTCCACAAAGGATAGAAAATCTTCTCCCACCGGAGTCCTGCCCATCGGCTTTCCTGGCCTAGCTTGGCCGGCTTCAAGTTAACCCGAACGCCGGACAAAAGAAAACAGCCTGGCTCAATAGCGCGTTTATGGAATGTGACGGCTCCTGTATATTTAACAGGTTCCGCCGATCAAAATGCGGTCGAAGAAAAGGACTCTGTGACGCCAAGTTTGGTGAAACCGATGATGATTCTGATTGCGGGGCCTTACCGCTCCGGAACGAATGACGATCCCGCTTTGATCCTGAGAAACGTTCAGGAGATGGAAGCCTACGCGCTGCCTATCTTTCGCGGCGGGCACATACCGATTATGGGCGAATGGCTGGCGCTTCCCTTGACAGAGCTTGCCGGGTCCAGAAAGGTCGGCGACGAGCATTTCAACGAGATATTTCATCCCATCGCGGTCAGGCTTCTCGGGAAGTGCGATGCGGTGCTTCGCGTTGGCGGACCTTCGGCGGGTGCGGATGAAATGGTTAGGGTCGGGCGGAGCCTCGGACTAGAGATTTACAGCAATCTCTCGGAAATTCCTGCTCCCTGAAATACAAAGCAAATCTTGGTTCTAGACACGGCCCGGCAGACTGCCGCGGACTCAGGGGGCACGGCACGCCGTGCCCCTCCCAGAGGATTTGTCCGTGTTCGCTCGCCTAGAAGGAATACCGCAGCGAGAATTGGATCAGTCGCGGCGTTCCGACTGTACTCGTGATTTTGCCAAATGGAGACGTGGTCAAAATTCCATTCACGCAATTCGGTGTCCCGGCTGCGCATTGAAAACTTTCGACGTCAGTGAAGGCGGGGTTGCCGAAATTCGCATGGTTCCAAATGTTGAAAAAGTCGGTCGTGAACCTCAGCTCCTGCCGCTCGGTGAGCTTGAAGTTCTTCATCAACGAGAAGTCCCAGTTCTGCTGGCCCGGACCGCGGAAGGTGTTGCGCCCGAGGTTTCCAAAACCAGTGGTGCAGAAGTTGGAATCGCTGGCGCACTGCGTCGGGTACAGCTCCGGCGCCGTGGCGAACGCGGCGGGGTTCAAGTACCCATTGACGCGAGAGCCAATGCTCCCGGTGCTGAGCCCGCTCGACATTGTGGCGCCCGGCGCGAGGCTGGCAGTCAGCACGCCCGGTGCGGACCCCGCACCGAGAAACGCGGTGCCTGCGCCGGAATCAAGGACCGAAAACGGCGCGCCGGATTGAATGATGGTGATGCCGCTAACCGCCCATCCCGCCAGAACTTTGCGGGTCATTCCTTCCGCTGAGTTGAAAAACGGCAATTCGTAGCGGTAACTCGCGGCCAGCCGGTGTGTGCGGTCGAAGTCAGAAAGACCACGCGAATCAGCCAGGGTCGATTCGTCATTGAATGCCGTGTTGAAGGCGGTGTTTCCCGTCGAGGTCGCGTCGGTTGATCTTGAGAACGTGTATGCCGCCTGGAAATAGCCGGCTCCCCAGCGGCGCGACAGGGTCGTCTGGAGCGAATTGTAGTGGGAGTAGGCGTCGTTGGCGAACAGTTGGAACCCGCTATAGCCGTTGATGCCCTGGGCTCGCGATCGAGCCACCGCGTTGTCGAATGTATTGGTCGTTATGACGCAAGGACTGGGATTGCAAAACGGGCTGCTGATATCCACCGGATTTGCCGGTGTTGCGTCCTGGGATTCCAGGCTATCGCGCGTCTCGCGGAGGTGAACGGAATGCGTGCCCACATAGCCGACTTCGAGCACCCACTGCCTTCCGAGCGAACGCTGAACCGTCAAGTTCCATTGCTGCGTGCTCGGTACAACGAAGTGACGAGGCACAGCCAATCCGAAGATGCCCAGAGTATTGAGCGGTCCGGGGCAGCCGTTTCCACTGGCCGCTCCATAATTCGCAGCCTGCGTGGTATCCCCGCCGGGGAATCCCTGGAAAACGTTCAAGCACGGAACAAAACTCGGATCGAGAGTGCCAGCTTGCGGCAGCGCGTTCGGGTTGGGGTTTGGGCAGCCTGGCAGCGGCGTTGCGGAAAAATAGGATCCCAGGCAACCTGGCGACCCTCCGCCGAATGCCACCGGAAGAAACGGCGTTTCAAACGACAGCTGGTCTGCGGTACCGACGTCTTCGCGCACGTAGTAGATGCCGTATCCGGCGCGAATCGTCGTGTTGTGATGGCCGAAGAGGTCGTAAGCGAGACCGATGCGAGGTCCAAGATTGGTCGAATAATTGTTGTTGAACGTCGTGTCATTCGCGGCGCCCGTCAATCCCGCCAGGTTCAGTTTGTTCACGCAAGACGGGTAGATGAAGGGGAACTCTCCGGCATTTGCCAGCGACGGATCGAGATTCGCGATGTGGCAGAGATCGTCGTGAAACGCGCCGAAGATTTCAGCTCGCAGACCCAGGTTTAACGTCAGATTGGGCCGGATTTTCCAGTCATCCTGCGCAAAGACGGCATAGTTATTGGACCGGTATTCATGATTGGAGAGGCCGCCGCCCCCGAAGCTGAATTCCGGAGCGCCGAGAAGAAAATTCTGGAAGTCGGTCGTCGCGACGCCTGGCAGCGGTCCCGCCCCTGCGGGCGTATTGGTGAAGAACAGTTCGCCATTGAATACCTGCGGAAAATTCTTGTTCAAATTCACGCGGGTGAATTCGCCGCCAAAGCGGAACACATGCGCGCCCTTGACCCAGCTCACGGTGTCCACAAAGTTGAGGTTGTTCTGGTCCTGCGATTGGTTGCCGAACGGCGCCGGTCCGATCTCGAATCCCGAGCTCTCGAAAATGAACTTATAGATCGAGTCCGTAACGCTGTTCGTCGGCCGGTCGATTCCCAGGTCACTTGTGGTGACAGGCGCCACGTTGCTGAGCACATCGTTGATATGCACGAAGCCGAACCTGAATTCATTTACGAGTGTGGGCGAAAAGAGATGCGTCTCCGTAATATTCAAAAACCGGGCTTTTACGGGCGTATCGAACGGGAAATTCAGCGACGAAGAGCTGACGCTGCTGGCAAGTGTGCTCCCAAGAGACTCCTGCAGGTCGCCGCCACCGAAGGGAAGAAAACTTTCCGAGTCGGAAAAGAAAAAACGCGCGGAAAGTTTATCCTGGCCGCTGCGGAATTCGCGGTCCCAGTTGGTCGTGAATTGGTCGTCCGTATATTTCCCGGGGCGGCTTATGGCGAACGCGCCCGTCAGAGGATCGCTGCTGGGAATCAGGAATCCGTTCGACGTCCCGCCGAATTGGTTGCTCTGAAAATTCAGCAATTTCTGCACCACAGGATCGATCGGCGTCGTCGTATTTCCGAAAAAGGCCTGCGAAATCGAAGCCTCCGACCGGTCCGCCGGAAGCGAGGGGATCGTCGTGCTGATGAGCGTGCCCGGCGAATCACCGCTTTTCTGCCGCGTGCCCTGGTAGTTCAGGAAAAAGTAGCCGAATTTCTCCTTTACCACCGGTCCGCCAAGACTTCCGCCGAAGATATTTTGATTGATCTCGGGACGAGCCAGCCCTTCACCATTCAAGAAGAAATCGTTGGCGTTCAAAACCGTGTTGCGGAAGAATTCGTAGGCGTCGCCATGGAACTCCCTTGTGCCGGACTTCAGAATCGCGTTGACGTTTCCGCCGCCGTCGCGTCCCTGGCTGGCGTCATAGAGCGACGTCTGGACTTTGAACTCCTGGATCACGTCGGGATTGGGCAACGGAACGTAAGTGGCTTGCGAAACGTTGTAGTCTGTGGCGCTGATTCCTTCGATCAGAAAGTTGTTGTTGTCCTCACGCTGGCCGTTCACAAACAGTTTTACGCTGCCGCGTCCAAGCTGCGCGGCGGCGTTTAGTTCGCTTTGCGCGCCGGTGGAAAGCGTGAGCAACTGCTGGTAGTTCTGAGTTGCGAGAGGAAGTTCGCGGACGGTTGCCGTACCCAGGGACTGGCCCGTGGTGGCGTTGCTGGTTTCGACGGTCGTCACTTGCGCCGTGATTTCCACTTTCTCCGTTACCGCCCCGGGTTTCAGAGTGATGGTAACGCGCGTCGTTTCTGTAACGCGCACTTCAATGTCGGTTGCTTTCGCCTCCGCAAATCCGGACTTATTGACAACGACGATGTAATTCCCCGGCGGCAACAACGGTGCAACGAAGATCCCTTCCGTACCGCTAGGAAGCCTGCGCACGACCGATTCCGTCCGGGCATCGATAACCTGCACCTCCGCCCCGCTGATGGACCCGCCGCTGGTATCGACGACCACGCCGCTGATGGCGCCTGTCGCGCCGCCTTGTCCGTAGGCGCTCGCGCCCACGAGCATTCCTGCCAATAACAACACCCCTGCGAAGAATCTGTAGCTACCCCACATCTTTCACCCCCCAGGTGATCAAACTTCGAGACTGCCGTACAGAGAGCAACAAATCTAACGGTTCTGAATTCCTCGCAATGCTCCTATGTCCTCCGCGGACGCGGCGCATGCCGGCGAAGATTCCCATTTTGAAACTAGCTATTCATTTTCCGCGTGTCAACCCGCGAGCCCACAAATGTTCAAAGAAGGTGCATGAATATTTTTGATGAGGGAAATAAGAAAACGCGCGGCCAGGCCGCACGCCGTTTCGGGTTGCTCACAATCGATACGCGGTACTTGACGCAGACTTTACCCGGCGAGACCATTGCTCCAGGCTTCGACGGGTGCAACGCGTCCCGTTGGCCGTCCGTCTAATGGCATAGCAGCTGGTGGGGGTGACAGATGACTTCCAGAACCGTATTTCGCTCCTTTCTTTCCTTCTCCTTCGGTTTTGCCCTCATGTCTGGCATCCAACCCGCAGTCGCCGACTCCAGCCATGCCCGTGTCATCCGACTCAGTCTCGTCCAGGGCGATGTTCGTTTTACCCGGGAAGCGCATGGAGATCCGCTCGCGGACCAAAAAGCACAATGGGAGACTGCCGAGGCCAACCTCCCGGTTCGTCAGGGCTACGTGATTTCGACGGACAATGGCCGCGCCGAAGTCGAATTTGAAAACGGCGCAATGGCTTTTCTGAACGAGAACACCGTTCTCGAGTTTTTCGATCTTTCTCTCGAGGATGGCGCCCGTACCACGCGGCTGGTTCTGCGCCAGGGCTCCGCTTCTTTCTACGTAAACCCCTCAAGCGGGGACTATTTCAGCGTGACAGGCGGCGATTTCACGGTTGAAGCCAACGGCAAAAGCTCCTTCCGCGTTAACAACTTTGACGATGGAAGCGACGTGGATGTCGAAACCGGCCATGTCTCCGTCCTGCACAAGAAGGAAAACACCGCGCTCAACAAGGGCCAGTCGCTTTCGATGAAAGCGGGAGAAGATGCCGTGAGTATCGGCCGCCTTCCCTCCGGCGACGATTTCGACCATTGGGTTTCCGGCCGCATCGATACGGTTTCCTCGGCCACAAACGCCTCTCTTCAATACACAAACTTGCCCTATTACGCGCCTGGGTACGCCGATCTCTATACCTACGGCGCCTGGTCCTCCTGCGGAGGGTACGGCTATGGCTGGAGGCCTTTCGGCGCAAGCCTGGGGTGGTCGCCCTTCAGCATGGGCCAATGGCTATGGGATCCCGGTTTTGGCTGGACTTTTGCCAGCAACCAACCCTGGGGTTGGGCTCCGTACCACTATGGCGGCTGGCTCTTTGACGCCTCTTGCGGCGGATGGTTTTACTCTCCTCCAGCGTATTACGGATACGGAGGCTACTCACGCAGGCGTGTTCCGCCCATCGTCCATCCGCCTCACCCGCTCTATCGGGCCGCAACCGCTGTTTTCGTCCGGCAAAATGGCAAGCTCGGTCTCGTTCCTATGAACCCGCTCGATAAAGAGGGCAAGACTCCCCTGAATCTGGAGCACGGCGTTTTTTCCGTGAATCCCGCCAGGAACGCAATGGAGCCTCTGCTCGCCGCATCAGCTGGACAAAAATGGGAAACTGTAAAATCGCCCCAGCGCGACGCCCTTAGCGGCGGCCTGGTTGCCACAACAGCTCCCGTGCGCACCTCGCGCACGCTCATCGAAGGCAGCGGAGGAACACGCATCGTTTCCCTCAGCCGCGATTCTTCCATCGTGTACGATTCCCGCGAGCATCGCTTTGTGAACAACACCTCCGCCACGTCTTCCTTCCGGGAAGCAGAAGTTTCTCGGGAAAAGAACGGGCTCAGTGAAGCGAGAGGCGATCACATCGGGCAAAACCCGCCAACCGTAGCTGCTAGCCGCCCGCCCACTTCAGCGCGCGCAGTGGCTCCGCCCCGCTCTATTCCTGCGCCACCAGCGGCCCGCTCGTCAAGCAGCGGTGGCAGCTCTGGCGCTTTTTCGGGCGGAGGCGCTTCTTCGCGCGCGTCATCAGCTCCTTCTTCCTCGGCATCACATGCCTCGGCTCCGGCTGCCGGAGGGGGCGGCGGCGGGCGTCCGCACTAACGGCATTTCTTTCTGAAATCCCTTGGGACGGCTCCGCAATTTGTGGCCATTTTTCTTTTCGAGGAAAATCTCGCTCTATCTATATTTTCCGTTTTCTCAGCGGAAAACTATACCTGCATAACCCACGACCGCGCTGAAATCGCCCGAAACATCCCCTGACGTTCCGTAGCGCACGAGCTCTGCTCGTGTGCTTCCGAGGCTTTGGAGCGCCGTCAGCATCACGACGGTTGGTCCCAAACCGCACATGGAGATCTGATCGTTCCGGCAGGTGTCGTACAGTCCTCGGGCGTCTAGCGCCAGGATGCGGTCGATCGCTTTATGGTCTTTGAGCCTCGTCGCCGCTTCATTCTCGTAATGATTCAAATCGGAAGTCGTCAAGAGGAGTATCTCTTCGGCAGAAGTGGCCAGCAGCCGGCCCATAGCTTCGCCCAGGGCAACCAGATCCTCAAATCGCACGCTTCCGAGCGCGACAGGCACGAAAGCAAACTCTGGCCGCAGCACCTGCAAAAACGGGACTTGCACCTCGAGCGAATGTTCGCTGCTGTGGGCCACACTGTCTTCGCGCAGCAACGGGCACGCCGCGCGCAACGCCTCGGCCAACGGCTCATCGATTGGCGCGTCTCCGAGCGGCGTCCGCCAGGCTCCGCTTGAAAGAATCGCCGCATTCTCTCCGCGCGGATAGTGACGCACACCAAGTATCAGAATTTTCTTCGGAAGAGCAATTCGCGCGTACACGGCTCCCGCCACTTGCCCCGAATAGACGTAGCCGGCATGCGGAGCCAGGCAGGCTTTCGCCAGCGCTCGTATCACGGTTTTGTCAGCTCTGGTGTATTCCCGAATCAGCGCTTTCAGTTCGGTGGGGTCGGAGGGATAAAATCGGCCGGAAACTGCTGGGAGGCGAAGCATCGCGCTGCTCCGCAAATCAGATGGGCTTCGACGGTTTGCCTTTGACCCTCAGGGCCTTCAGGGAAGTCTGGTCGTAATAAATCGTGACTTTGTCGCCGTACTGGTAGCCGCCCCTGTCGACAATCGACTGCATTCTCGATGAGGCTTGCTCCGAAAGAGGGAATGTCTGCAGCGACATGTCGTTGCCCTTGGCGCGCACCGTAATTTGCGCGATGTTCGCGTGCATCACGTAGCCTTCATACTTGCCGAGCCCCGTGGCTCTTGGCTTTGGCCTGAGGGCATCCACGGACTTCACGATGATGGGCACAGCGGTATCCACAACGACAGGTGCGATCTGAGCGGGTGTCTGCGCCTCGGCACGGGCGCCATAGAGCCCCGTGAATAGGAGGACCGGAAAACCCCATCCTGCAATCTTTCTGAATATTTTCATTCGATGTCGTCCGTCGCTATCCGCAGCGACTTCAAGAATCGCACATCCTGCGGCGTCATCGTCAGCCTGGCCGCCGGCTTCTTGTCAGGAACCTGGTCAAACGATTCCTGGTCCACCTGAATCCGCAACGATTCCAGAAAACGCCGGTCCTGCGTCGTGAGCTTCGCGGCTTCGGCCGCGGCAGCGTCGCGTTTGGCGAGCCCGATGGTCGCGTCCAGCTTCAGTACGATGTCGTATCCGTGCGCGCGCACTCCTGCAATCGCTCCAGTAATCCGGTCGGAGTCAGACACCGTATCATTGATTGCGTGTCCCAATTCACGAAGCAAGTTTTTCAGGTGATCGTCGAGTTGCAAGGGCGGCTCCCCTCACTACATTCGTCATTCTAGGCCTGCATTTCTTAGGATACAAGTCACCTCGTTTTGCGTTGTCTCCAATAGGTTCACAGTCCCTTGGTGCAGGTCGGAAGCCCCTCCGGACACCCTTTTTCCCCAGGCCCGGGCGGATTTCGCCCTCCGTTTTGCGCTAAGATGCAGTCATGTCTTCCGCCGCCAGTTCGACGGCAGCAGCGCCTCGCCAGGGCGGTTTTCACCGCTTCTGGCGCGCCCTGAAGCAACTCTTCCTCGAGGTTGCCGGCGCCCTGTTCGCATTTCTCGGAATTCTCTGGCTGAGTGCAGCTCTCCGCTCCTGGACGCGCGACCTGTCCTACTGGCTCATTGCCGCAGCCGTTGCCTTCGCTCTGGTATTCTTTTTTTTCGCACTAAGTTCGTTCCGCCGCGCCCGCAAGCTGTAATCTATTCGCCTAGGGGCGCGGCACGCTTCCGCTCTTTGCCCTCGGGAAGGAAGAGAGCTTCCAAGGGCCGTTCCCGTTTTCTGTTCGCAATGGGCCAAAAATATCGGTTCCAAAATGTCCGACACAAAAACCAAGTCCCCCGCCGAACGTAAAGAGCATTTCCGAACGCTCTCCGGCCTTCCCATTGATCGCCTGTACACACAAGACGATCTCGCCAGCCCGGATTCCGAATCGTCCATCGGCTACCCGGGCGAATTCCCCTACACGCGCGGCATCTACCCGACCATGTACCGAGGCCGCCTCTGGACCATGCGGCAATACGCCGGCTTCGGCACGGCCGTCGAATCGAACCATCGCTATCGCTATCTCCTCAGCAAGGGCCAGGCCGGCCTTTCCGTAGCGTTCGATCTACCAACGCAAATCGGCATGGACTCCGACCACCCGCTCTCACTCGGCGAGGTCGGCAAAGTCGGCGTCGCCATCGACTCGCTGGAAGACATGGAAACGCTTTTCGACGGCATTCCGCTCGAAAAAGTCTCCACTTCGATGACCATCAACGCGACCGCCGCCATCCTTCTCTGCCTCTACGTCGCCGTCGCCAAAAAACAAGGCGCCAACCTCGCGAAAATTTCCGGCACCGTACAGAACGACGTGCTCAAGGAATATATCGCCCGCGGCACGTACATTTATCCGGTCCGTCCCGCCATGCGCATCGTCACCGACATTTTCGCTTGGTGCCGCGACAATCTCCCCAAGTGGAACACCATCTCTATCTCCGGCTACCACATTCGCGAAGCCGGATCGACGGCCATCCAGGAAGTCGCCTTCACACTGGCCGACGGCATCGCCTACGTCCAGGCCGCGCTCGACGCCGGCCTCGCCGTCGACGAATTTGCCCCGCAGCTCTCCTTTTTCTTCAACGCTCACAGCGACCTCCTCGAAGAGATCGCCAAGTACCGTGCCGCCCGCCGCCTCTGGGCCAAAATCATACGCGACCGTTTCCACGCGAAAGACCCTCGTTCGCTCCTCCTCCGCTTCCATGCGCAAACGGCCGGTTCTTCTCTCACCGCGCAGCAGCCAGAAAACAATATCGTCCGCGTTGCCATCCAGGCTCTGGCAGCGGCCCTCGGCGGCTGCCAATCCCTCCATACCAATTCCATGGACGAGGCGCTAGCGCTCCCCACCGAAGACGCCGCGCTCATCGCTCTGCGTACCCAGCAAATCCTGGCCCACGAAACCGGCGTCACCAACACCATCGATCCCGTAGCCGGCTCCTACGCGATCGAACATCTCACGGACGAGATCGAAGAACGTGCCGTCGAATATATTTCGAAGATTGACGGAATAGGAGGAATGCTGCGCGCCATCGAATCCGGTTTCGTTCAAGGCGAAATCCAAAAAGCCGCCTACGATTTCCAGCGCGCCGTCGAATCCAAGGAACAAATCATCGTCGGGGTCAATGACTTCATCGCAGAAGAAGAACGCTCCATCCCGACGCTGCGCATCGAACCCGAAATCGAACGCTCGCAAATCGCCCGTCTCAACGCCCTGCGCGCCAGGCGCGATTCCGCACGCACCCAATCCGCTCTTGCCGAACTTCAGCGTCGCGCCTCTACAACGGAAAATCTATTGCCGGCCATTCTCACGGCCGTGGAAGCCCTCGCGACCGTCGGCGAAATCTCGGATACGCTCCGCCGTGTCTTCGGCGAATACCAGGAATCCGTCGTCATCTGACATGAAGCTGATTCTTGCTTCCACCTCTCTCCGCCGCGCCGAAATCCTCCGCGACGCGGGCTTTTCTTTCACCGTCGTTGCTTCCTCGATCGACGAAACTCCCGTCCCTGGCGAATCCCCCAGTGATCTAGTCCAGCGCCTGGCGGACGCCAAAGCCGAACTCGCCGCTACCCGCGCCGTCGGCCCCGCTATCATAGTTGCGGCCGACACCGTCGTAGCCCTCGAAGGCCGCATCTTCGGCAAGCCCCGCTCGAGCGAGGACGCGCGCCATATGCTCCTGAATCTTTCCGGCCGAACCCATGCGGTCGTAACCGGAGTCACGCTCATCCGACTTCCGGACGCCGAGCGTCGCACGTTCGTTGAATCCACCCTGGTCCATTTCGCCCAGCTCTCGGAAGAAGAAATCACTCGTTACCTTGCGACCGAAGAACCCCATGACAAAGCCGGCGCCTACGCCATCCAGGGCCGCGCCGGCCGCTATATCCCCCGCATTGAAGGCGACTATTTCAATGTCGTCGGCTTGCCCCTGTCCCACGTCACCGAGGCCCTCGCCGAACTCGGTTGGTCCGAGGACTGACTCCCGGATCTACGGTCCCTTTCACAACGCTTTATCTTTTCGCCGGGCTGTTTCTATTTGTGATGGGAATGTCCATTCCGCCGGCCGTGAAACGCAGGCTCACTAGGCGGCCACCAAGCTCATTTTTGTGATCCTCCAGGGAACAGCGCCCCGGGAGCGTCATGCTTCGTCATTTCCGTGCCGGTGATCACAGCGTTGCGAATCTGGCCAAACAGGTCTGTCAATGTGTTTGGCGTATGGGGAATCAGGACGGTGTTGGTCCGGTCGTTGGCGGCGATATCTTTTAAGGTGTCGAAATACTGCGTCATGAGCACGAGTTGCATGACGTCCTGCGGGGTCGAACCCGGAACCGTCTTCGCAAAGTCCTCCACCGAATCCTTCAAGCCTGAAATGATCGCCTTGCGTTGGTTGGCGATGCCTTCGCCTTGCAGACGCTTCGATTCGGCTTCCGCTTCCGCTTGCTTCACCAGCAGCAATTTGTTGGTTTCCGCCCGCGATACGGTCGCTTCCCGTTCGCGTTGCGCCGCGTTGATATCGTTCATGGCTGCTTTCACTTTTTGATCCGGCACGATGTCGGAGATCAGCACTTTCACGATCGAGTAGCCGTACTCCTTCATCGAGCCGTCCAGGCTGTCGCGCAGATCGTTGGCGATCGCCGCCTGGTTCAGAAACGTATCGTCCAGCTTCATTTTCGGGACGTGCCCCAGCACTACGTTGTAGACCATGGACTCGATCTGCTTCACCGGATCGGTCAGTTTGTAAAACGCCGCTTCCACGGATTCCGGTATCACCTTGTATTGGATCGAGACCGGGATCTGTACGAACACGTTGTCCTGCGTCTTCGTTTCGACCTTCACGTCAAACTGCTGCACCTTCATACTCATCCGCCGGACGACTGCCTCGATAAAGGGTGTTTTCCAATTAAGTCCCGGGCCGGCGACGCGCGCGAACTTACCCAGTCGCTGCACGATGGCCACTTGCGCCGTCTCCACGGTGAAGAACGAACCAAACACCAGACCCAGAACAAAAATTACAATGATCACGCCAAAAATGGTGAGCACTCCGCCCATCGAATCCATCCATACCCTCCTCAGTAGCTCCACCAAAACCAGCACGAGCCGTGCGGCACTTTCCCGGCCGCGAGACACTAGAAGTTCAGAACGTCAACAGCTCCGCCGTTCGTAAGAGATCCCTGGCATTGGAACGGCGCCAATCTAACATGTTGCGGGACCTTCTGCGTGTCAATCCTCGTCAAACCAAATGAATTTCCATCTCGGAGAGTCCTGAGCCGCCGGGCGTGCGGCAAGCCCGCCTCGTGAATTGCAGTCATCCCCGGATTGACGCGCGTCCTGGATCGCGTCTTCTTCATTCCGGCGTATCCGCTCCATAGGCCCTCAAGAGCTCGTCAACTTCCTCGTACCCCGACGGATACTCGACGCCGCGAACCGCCGCTCCCGCCTTGAGCAGCCGCTCTACGCTCTCGGGCGTGCGCCGCTGTTTCCAGTACGAATCCACAGAGGCTCGCACCGCGAGCATCAGCGCCGTGCGTCCCTTCCCGTCGAGCGCATCCACTGCCGCTCCACGTTCAAGAAGAAGTTTTACCGCGAGAGGCCGCCCGCGCCACGCCGCCGAGTGCAGCGCCGTGCTCTTCTTCGCCACGTCAAAGTAAGGATCGCCCTCTTCGGTCAAAGCGTTCACGTCAACGCCGAGGTCGAGCAACTGCCCCACGCCCTCCGTATTCCCTGTGCCCGCAAATTCCGCGAGTAACTTGCCTCCCTCGTCCATCAATTCGCGCCGAAGTCCGGGCTCTTCTTCCTTGATGCGCGCGACGCCAGCCGAATCATTCCTGGCACAAGCGGCGATCAGTTTCTCGACGCCTTTGAACTCAATCGCAATGCCGCGCCGTTCGAGCAACCCCAGCACGTCGCCACGTCCTCTTCGCGCCGCCATCGCCGCCCCCGACAAACCGGGACCGTCCGTCTGCCGCAGGTTCGCACGCTCTGCAACAAGCGTCGGGTCCGCACCGTGTTCGAGCAGCAGTTCGATGATGTCGATGCCGTTGTCGCGCGCCACGGCATGGTGAAACGCCGTCCTTCCCCAACCCGTCGATCGATTCGGATCGGCTCCGTGTTCCAAGAGCCACTTGATACCGTCGAAGTCGTGCCAGTCGGTCTTACGCAGCAGCAGCGTCGTCACGCTTGAGTCCGTTAACTTTCCGCTTTCCACCAGAATCTTCATCACCGTGTTGTCGTAAGTCTCGGGCACGTGGTAAGGAGTCTCTCCGTCGTTCGGATCGGCACCCCATTCAAGCAGCAACCGTGTCAGTTCTGGATGCCGCGCAATGCCAGCTGCGCCATACATCGCGCTCTCCCACGTAGGACGTGGCTCATGCTCCGTTTCCATCCATCCGGTATTCGCATTCGCTCCCGCATTCAGCAGCGCTTTCGCCGCCGAAACGAAGCCCTCGGACCTCGCGCGTTCAAGCCGCAAGTACCTCGAGAAACACAAATGCGTCAGCGCGTCCCAGCCATAAGGACCGCCCTTCCGGGTCGCGCCCTGCGCATCCCGCCCGAGAAAACCCCCGACCTCCGCCGCATCGCCAAGAATGGCCGCCGTGTAAATGTTCTTACGAGCCACTTCAGGATGCGCGGCCAAAATCGCCTCGGCCCGCTCGAGCGTCCCCGAGCCGTGCCACGTGTCGCGCGGAACACAAGCCGCCTCAATCCACGCGGCCACTGGATCCTCGACGGAAGCCGCAAAGCTCCTCTCTGCGAGCGCTTCGACGTGGCTTGCAAACTTCGGCCAGGTCTCAAATCCATGTTCGCGCGCAATCACAAACTGCGCATCCGCCAGCCTGAATTTCGCGCGCGCAATTTCATCGCGGGACAAACCAGCAAATCGCGGATGCTCTTTCTTGACGCGTTCTACGGTTTCAGAATCTATCGCTTCGGAATCAGAGGGTTTAGGGGACTGCCCGGCCCTGAAGAATTTGACCAGCTCTTTCGCTTGTTTCTTGTACTGCTCCAGGCTCGGGCGAGCCGGTAGCGCTTTCGTATCCATTACGACCTTCCTTTCCTGAATGCGCCTGGAGTCCGCCCAAATCAGGCTGAAAGAAGGTTCGTAACACGGCTCGAACAGGGAAGGTGGGCACGGCCCTTTCCGCGGACTGGATGCGCCCTTCGCGCAAGTTGAAACTCTAGCCCTCTCCGCCCCTCGCGTCAATCTGCTCGCGTAGCACAGGCACTGCTGCCAGTGCGCTTCCGACAGGCCCCGAGAGACACCAAAGTACGGTCCCGCAAAACAGGCCGCACAAAACAAAAAAAAGGCGCTCTCAAGCGGAGCGCCTCAAAACACAAAATCCTTAAATCGCTGTTAAGCCGTTTCTATGCTTTCTTCTCGTCGGCAGGCTTCTCGGTAGGAGCAGCCGCCGCTGGCGGAGGAGGAGCCGTCGACGACGATTGCGCGCCGGACATGCCTTCCTTGAATCCGCGGACACCTTCGCCCAGTCCGCGCATCAACTCCGGAATCTTGCGCCCCCCGAAAAGCACGAGAATGACGATCGCAACGATCAATAAATGCATTGGGCTGTCCCACATTGGGCACCTACCTTTCACGCCAGGCTAAAACGCACCTGCCCGCCGGGGCTACGCACTACCTACAGCTAAAGTATAACACGCTCATCCCCGGCACGCCGCGTCACCCGCTCCCGGTCCAGATATTCAAGGAGGGGAATCGCATACTTGCGGGTAATCCCTGTCAGCTCTTTAAAAACCGGCACGGATATTCGCTCGCCCTTCGCCCGCTTATACGTAACGAGCTGCACTTTCAGATGAGCCAGCGCATCCCGGTGAAAAATGAGCTCCGGGCTCACCCGGACGAGATTCTTCTCGCGCAGCAAAATTTGCAGCAGCTTTTCCGCCCGCTTGGCCTCCACCGGAAGCCGCGCCAACACTTCCTTCACCGCGGGCACGGCCAGACCCGCTTCCACGAATGCCTTCTCGATCTCTCCCTTGGCCTGCGCTTCTTCCGGCTGTAAGGAAATCTCGGACCCCGCCCGCTTAACGAGCTCGCCCTGCACGTCCAATTTTCGCTCGGTCGACAGCTCCTCGAGCGCCGCGCGAAACGTCTCTTCTCTCACGCGCC
This sequence comes from Acidobacteriota bacterium, assembly GCA_013289955.1. Classification (GTDB taxonomy): domain Bacteria; phylum Acidobacteriota; class Terriglobia; order Acidiferrales; family UBA7541; genus Acidiferrum. The sequence goes on along the minus strand of JABCYZ010000003.1, from coordinate 201,653 downwards.
TTCCGAGGCTGGCCCGCAAATCTTCCCGGAGAATCCCCGGAGAGAGCGGGTTCTCCTTGTGAAACCGCTCCACGCGTTCAGAGGTTCTCTGCCGCAGGTCGTCAAACGCCTTTCGCCCCAGAAGAATCAGCGGTTCCGTCGAAACGATCTTGATTCTCCTGGCCGTAACAAGTCTCTGGACGCTATCCCGGATCTCCCGACCGGACCACCCCGTCCGCGCCACGATCTCTCGAAACCCGAGCCCCAGCGGCGCCCGCTCTGTCATCGCAGCAAGCCCCTCTTCGCGTTTCCCGTTTAGGAGTATTTCAAGAAATGCCGCGCGTCCCGCGTCCCGTAAGGTAGGCCGCCGGGCCAGCGGATCCAGGATTGCGCCGCCGCCAATGGTGACTACGGGGGAGAATTGCCGGGCAATAAACCGGTCACCCGGCAGCAACAGGACTTCTTCCTGTAACCGCAGATGAGCGAGAGTGTTTTGTCCCGGCGAAAGCACAGTTGCCCCGTAAAGAAAAACCTCCGCAAGCGTCTCCTTGGTCCCTGCGTGGAAATGCACCTTCGCACGGTGCTTCAGTTTGCGCGCCGAGGGCAGCAGTGTAAGCCTCACATCCACTCTGCGCGTGGCACGCAATTGCCCCGGCGCGGCCAGCGTCATTCCGCGCTTCACCGCGTCATGGTCAATCCCCGAAAGATTCACAGCGGTGCGCTGCCCGGCAATCGCTCGTTCAACGGCTTTCCCGCCAGACTGCACTCCTCGCACGCGCAAACGCTGGCCCCCGGGAAAAAGCTCGACTTCATCTTCCGGGCCGATACTGCCCGAAATCAGCGTGCCGGTGACCACCGTTCCAAAACCCTTCATCGCAAACGCCCGGTCGATCGGCAGCCGAAAGTATCGCGCCGCGTCCTTTCCCGGAATTTCCGCCGCGACGGCATGGAGCGCTTTCTTCAACTCACCGAGCCCAGCTCCCGTCTTCGCGCTCACCGGAACGATCGGTGCGCCCTCGAGAAACGACCCGCGCAAGTATTCTTCCACCTCCAGCCGCACCAGCCCCAGCATGTCCGTATCGACCAAATCGCTCTTCGTCAGGGCCACGACGCCGCGCGTAACGCCCAGCAGCCGGCAAATATCAAAATGCTCTCGCGTCTGCGGCTTGATCGATTCATCCGCCGCAATCACCAGCAGCACCAGATCGATGCCCGCCGCCCCCGCCAGCATGTTGCTGACAAAGCGCTCGTGCCCCGGCACATCCACAAGCCCAAATCGCACGCCGGCCCCTTCGAGAAACGCAAATCCAAGATCGATCGTGATCCCGCGCCGCTTCTCTTCCGCGAGTCTGTCCGGATGTGTCCCCGTAAGCGCTTCGACGAGCGCGGATTTGCCGTGGTCAATATGCCCGGCGGTACCAACGATTACGCTTTTGAAGGAAGTTTCCATAGGCTCGGAGCGACACGAAGTGCGGCGATTCTGATGCTAGCGGACCGATCAAGGCACCGTCAAACCCAAGAGGCAGACGGCTATCCGTGCCACAAAAGTGTCCAGAGCCTGACGTCAGCAGGTTCGGCGAGAACGTCGTTCTCCAGGGCATTCCGTCCCATTGACCGCTTTTCTGAGGACATCGATATCTCCATCGACCGGGCGGCTTTGGGATTAACAGGAGAAAGGGATCTGAGGCGTGCGGAACGAGGCTGCCAGGTTCCCTCCCCTGTTGCTCTTCCTGACTTCCATGGCACTCAAGTATGTGGAAAAAAAACGAGGAGGAGAAAAAAAAGGGCGCTTCCGAGCCGGCTACTTTGCCGCAGCAATCTCGTCGACGATGGCTTGTGCGGCAGCGCGAGGATCTTCGGCAGTCAGGATCGGCCGGCCAACAACAATGAAGTCCGCACCCGCTTTGATCGCTTCCGCCGGTGCGGCCGTCCGGGCTTGATCATCACGTCTTGCTTCAGCGCCATGTTTATCGGCGGGCCTCACGCCTGGCGTGACAATCAGAAAATCTCGCCCGCAGGCTTTGCGAATCGCTCGCGCTTCCTGCACGGACGCCACGACACCGTCCACACCGGACTTTTTGGCAAGCTGTGCCAGCTTCACGACACGCGTTTTTGGCTCGCCGCCGATACCGACTTCCTTCATGGCCTTGTGGTCCATGCTCGTCAAAAGCGTTACGGCAAGCAAGCGCGGACGGTCCGCGCCCATGGGGACGCCGGCGCTGATGGCCTGTACCGCTGCTTCCAGCATCGCGTGGCCTCCCATCGCGTGGACATTGACGAGCTGCACCCCGCTCATCGCCGCCGCGGAAAGCACCGCTCCGGCGACCGTGTTTGGAATGTCGTGGAATTTCAGGTCGAGAAAAATGCCGGGGCCAAGCGCGCTAATCTCTTTGACCGCTGCCGGGCCGGCCGCTGTAAACAGCTGATTGCCGATCTTGAACATCCCTACCAGATCGGAGATTTGTTTTGCGAATTTGGCAGCAGAGGATAAGGAATCAAAATCCAGTGCCACGATCAGACTGCTGCGAGGATGGGCGTCGAAGCTCAAGGTCATGTGAGACCCCGGTTTCGACGGGGTCAGCGCTTTTGTGGCAATTCCATCAATTCGAGCCGAACCTGGTTCACGCCCGAATGGATCAGCCCGATCTTCCGGGCTACGCGATAGGATACATCAATTTCGCGTCCTTCTTGATAGGGACCTCGGTCATTGATACGTACTAGTTCAAACTTCCCGTTCCGGGGGTTTACCACCCGGACGATAGCCCCGAACGGCAGGTTCGGATGCGCGGCGGTCAGCGCCTCGCAGTCGAAGCGCTCGCCATTGGCGGTTTTCTTGCCGTTAAACCCCGGCCCATACCAGCTGGCATTGCCTACCCAGGTCTTTACCGGCTTCACCGGTGCGCTCAAATGCGCCACCAAGGGGGCGTCCATCACAGGAACGATGAGGAACATTAGGAGCACCCATCGAAAAGCGGCCCAGAAAACAAACAGTGGTCGTCTCATAGTGTGTTCTTTGTGCTACTCATATCCAAAAAAGTGTATCGCAAAATCGTCGTTATGTCAACCAAAATCTGCGGAAATCTTACCCCTTATCTCATTGATAGTAAACATTTTATCTCTAAAAAGTGCCTTCTCCAGCCCCTCCACAAGTCGCTGACTGACCGTAGGGTCAGTAAAGCTGGCCGTACCTACCTGTACGGCGGTCGCGCCTACAGCCAGATATTGAAGCACGTCCTCGACCGTCTCTATACCGCCAACACCTAAGATCGGTACCTTTATCGCCTTAGAAGTTTCCCATACGAGCCGCAGGGTGATTGGCTTTATAGATGGCCCCGAGAGCCCGCCAGTCTGGTTCCCTAGAGAGGACTTCCATGTTGCTGGGTCAACCGCCATGGCTGGGTAGGTGTTTGCCACCGTCAGCGCATCCGCTCCGGCCCCCTCCGCCGTACGGGCAATAAGTCCAATGTCTGTAACCATCGGGGACAGCTTTACCCAGAGAGGCCGCCGGACGGCCGCCCTCCTCGCCGCTCCCACCACCTCCTCGACCAGGGCGGGATCGCCGCCAAACTGGATCCCCCCTCTCTTGACGTTGGGGCAGGAGATGTTCAGCTCATAAGCGGCCAGACCCTCGGCGTCCTCCAGGACACGGATGACCTCAATGTAGTCTTCCACGCAGTATCCAAAGACATTAGCTATGATCGCCGTATTATATTTTCGCAGTACCGGGAGTTTTTCCCCTACGAATGCCCGGACTCCGATATTTTGGAGTCCAACAGCGTTCAGCATTCCAGAAGGGGTTTCACACAGGCGGGGCGCAGGGGCGCCTTCCATGGGTTCGCGGGAGAGGCCTTTGACAACCAGGCCGCCAAGACGGTTCAGATCAACGAGGTGGGCAAACTCGACGCCGTAACCAAAGGTTCCGCTTGCCGCGAGAATGGGATTCCGCAGGCGCACCGCGCCGACTGGAACGGTCAGGTCAACGGCGACTGCGGAGGTCACTTCGCGCGAAAGAATAGCATGAAGGGACTGTTACGGGCCATGATTTCCACTTTCCGTCCGGTCCCTGCTCACCGGTCGAGACCCCTGACGAACCCTAGTTTGCTTTTGACTCCGTTGGTATCGACGCCTTGCGCGGCCTGGGGGCAAGCGCTTCTCCCAATACGTGGCCGTCGCGCGGTGCCAGGGTAACCCCTGAAAGTGCGGCCAGAGTCGGCGCAATGTCGGCTGGCGTCACCTCTCTCAGGTACTCGCCGGGCTGAATGCCGTAGCCCATCAAAAGAATCGGCACATGCTGGTCGTAGTTGTACGGTGTTCCGTGCCCTGTGCCGTAGGAGCGGGCCTTCAGGGCTGCTGTCCCATCCATAAGCCAGTAGGCCTTTGGCACGATGAACAGATCTCCGCTGCGCCCAGGCAGATAACTTTCGGCCATCGCTTCCAGCAGCGGACTATGGGTGGCCGGACGGTCGACGAGCTCGTCAGCACGAAAAACCTCCGCAACACCCGGCGTGCTCCTGATGGCATCCAGCACGGCGTTCATGGCGGCCTTATCGCTCTCGAGTTTTTCGTAAACACCTGGCAGGAAATAAATGTCGCTTCCTGTAATTCGCGCAATTGCCGGCTTCGGATAATGCAAAGCTTCGAGCGCCTTTTCCATCCGCTCCTCGACCTCAGGCAAGTGCAGAACGCCGGCATCGGCCCCGGTTTTTTGCATATCTTCCGGCACGGGCACAACGCCGTGGTCAGCAGAGAGCGCTACTACATAATTTCTGCGCCCGACCTTCTTATCCAAGATCGCGAATAGTTCGCCAAGATCCTGATCCAGCCGTACCAAAACGTCCTGAATCTCCCAGCTACGCGGCCCGAAAGCGTGCCCCACATAGTCAGGAGACGAGTAGCTCACGCCCAAAAAATCCACACCGCCGCCTTTGCCGAGTCCAAGGGAGTCCACGGCGTTCTCTGCGAGCCTGGTCAAGTACGTATCTGCAAACGGGCTCGCCGACCATTGCTGGTAGAACGCGTCATCCGGCTCCGTGCTTGCGGCTTTTCCTCTCAGCGGATGCGGAAAAGTGAGCTCCCAGCCCTGAGGCGGCACCGCACCAGTCGCCTTCTGATCGTACCAATACCGACTCTCTCCGAGAGACAGCGCCCATGTTTTTCCGTAGTCCGCCTTGACCGGATGGGCCGCTGCGTAGGCTTCGATGAACGGCATTGTTCCATAGGCGCTCGACGTCACAAGTCCGCCCCCATCCACCCAGGTCGCGGCGTCCGCCTTGTGCCCCGCCATGGTGATGGCCGCGCGTGCCTTTAGGGAGAACGTCACCACGCGCGTCGCGTTGCCAGTCTGGAATTTCAGCTCTTCCGCAAACGCGGGAACCCGCATTCGCCAGGCGGAGTCTCCGCCCTTGGCGCTCGCTCCCGCATATCCTGTGTTCGTGGCCCTTGGATCTTCCGTGCACGTCACCATTTTCTGCGTGTCGCGGTCCCACCAGGCATTGGCCACCATCCCATGCGTTGCCGGAAACGCCCCGGTAGAAATCGTCGAGTGGCCCACGCAAGTCTCCGTCGCCGCATAGGGATACGAGGCATCGCGAAACCACGCTCCTTCCTCAACAAGCCGCTTTAGTCCACCCGTCCATTGCCCTTGAAACTTGTCGACATAATCCCCCCGCATCTGGTCTACCACCAGCAGTACCACCAGCTTCGGCCGCGCCGGAGCCATCGATCGAGGGGCCTTCTGTGCCTGCGCCGCACCGCGCTCGAAGCATGCCGCGGCGACCCACAAAAGCAATAACCCTCCGCAAAACCCGCTCACCCGTCTCCAGTTCCCGCGTAAGGCCTCTCGAGCGAACATATTCACCTCGGTTAGTAAGCCGCGCCGCAGTCTATCACGCTGCCACTCGTCACAACCGGGCGACCGGCATTCCTGCCTGTCCCGGTGCTGGCCTGGCTGGAGCCAGCCCCCCACGTTCTGATCCCGAAAATGACGGGCAAGAATGTCCGTCCCACCTGCACACCCCAGGAGGCTGTGCTAGGATTACCCGACCATGCGCATCGTCGAAAAAGCCCAATTGATGTCCGCCCCGGAGATCGACCGCACCCTGCGCCGTCTGGCCCATCAAATTGTCGAGAAAAGCGGCGGCACGAAACACCTCGCCCTGATAGGCATCCGCCGCCGCGGCGTGCCTCTGGCCCAACGCATTGCCGAAGCCATGCGCGGCATCGATGGCGTCGACGTTCCCGTCGGCACCCTCGACATTACTCTCTATCGCGACGATCTCTCGAAAGTCGCGCCCCAAGCCGTTCTGCAGTCTTCCGACATCAGCTTCGGCGTCGACCAGATGGATCTCGTCCTCGTCGACGACGTGCTTTACACCGGCCGCACCATTCGCGCCGCCATGAACGGCCTCTTCGACCTCGGGCGCCCCCAGCGCGTCTCTCTCTGCGTCCTGATCGACCGCGGCCATCGCGAAATGCCCATCGAAGCTCAGTTCGTCGGCCGCACCGTGCAGACCAGTGATACCGAGATCATCGAAGTCCGTCTCCGGGAGATCGATAATGAAGAGCGCGTCGTTCTCGTCGACCGTCAGGAGCCGTAGTTGAATCAGGATTTCTCACTCACTATTCAAAGAGTGCAAAGGTGACTCTTCGTTTCCGCGATCTCCTGGCGCTTGAACCGCTCTCCGCGGACGAACTCACTTTTCTTCTCGATCAAAGCCGGCCGTTCCAGACTATCCAGCGCAATCCGCTCAAAAAGCTCGCCACCCTTCGCGGCAAAACGGTCGCGCTCGCCTTCTTCGAAAACTCCACACGCACGCGCATCAGCTTCGCCACTGCCGCCTCTCGCCTCGGCGCCGACACCATGAATCTCCAGGCCGAAGCCTCCAGCCTGAAAAAAGGCGAGTCGCTCCTCGACACCGTGCAAACGCTCAACGCCATGAAACCCGATTGCCTGGTCATGCGCCACGCTTCCTCCGGCGCCGCCGATTTCGTCGCGCGCCATCTCGATATTCCCGTCATCAACGCCGGCGACGGCACGCACGAACATCCTTCCCAGGGCCTTCTGGACGCCCTGACCATCCGCGACCGCCTCGGCACAATCGAGAATCTCAACGTCACCATCCTCGGCGATCTCCAGCACAGCCGCGTCGCCCGCTCGAATATTCATCTCCTCGGAAAATTCGGCTGCCGCTTTACGCTCTGCGGCCCGGCGATGTGGGTTCCGCAAGAACTCGAGGAAATCGGCGCCCCGGGCGTTTCCATCCGGCGCGTTTTCAGACTCGAAGAAGCTCTCGAAGACGCGGACGTCGTCCTCGTCCTCCGCGTGCAAACCGAACGCATGCACGAACCTTCCATCTCCAACGAAGATTATGTTCTCGGTTACCAGCTGAACGCCGAGCGCCTCCGCCGCGCCAAGCCCAACGCGCTCGTTCTCCATCCCGGCCCCATGAATCGCGGCAGCGAAATCACGCCGGAAGTCGCCGACGGCCCGCAATCCTGCGTTCTCGAACAAGTCACCAACGGCATCGCCGTGCGCATGGCGCTTCTCTTCCTGCTCATTTCCGGCCCGGCCGAAGACAGCGCGCATCCCGTGGCAAACAGCGCGGAAGAATCCCAGCCGCCGCGAAACCGCCGCTCCACCGATAAAAAGGACCTCTCGCATGCTTCTGATTAAAAATGGCCGCGTCCTCGACCCCGCATCAAAGACCGACGCCGCTCAGGACATCCTTCTCGACGGAGAAAAAATCGCCGAACTGGCCGCGCCCGGCAGACTTGCCGCAGATCACAAAAACGCTCCGGTCTTCGACGCCACCGACCTGATCGTCGCGCCCGGCTTTATCGATCTGCACGCGCACTTGCGCGAGCCTGGCCAGGAATCCTCGGAAACGATCGAGACAGGCACGCGCGCCGCAGCGCGCGGCGGCTTCACTGCGGTTTGTTGCATGCCGAACACCAAGCCGGTGAATGACAACGCCAGCGTCACGCGCTTCATTCTCGACCGCGCCAAAACCGCCGCGGGCTGCCGCGTCTGGCCCATCGGCGCCGCCAGCGTGGGCAGCAAAGGCGAAGCCATCGCCGAAATCGCCGCGATGAAAGAAGCCGGAATCGTCGCCGTCTCCGACGACGGCAAACCCATCGCCACCGCCAAGCTCACTCGTCAAGTCATGGAGTATTGCCGCTCGCTCGACATTCCCGTCATCGAGCACTCCGAGGATGTCTCGCTGGCCGCCGGCGCCGTCATGCGCGAAGGCGTCACCTCTTCGCGCCTAGGCCTCCGCGGAATGCCCGCGGCCGCCGAATCCGTCTGTGTCGCTCGCGACGTGCAACTCGCCGAACTCACCGGGGCGCGCCTCCACGTAGCGCACTTGTCCGCAAGAGCCTCGCTCGAACAGGTCCGCTTCGCCAAACAGCGCGGCCTCCACGTCACCTGCGAAGTCACTCCGCACCATTTCACGCTCATCGACGAAGACGTCCAGTACGACTCGCGCTACAAAATGAATCCCCCGCTAGCCGCCCGCGAAGACCGCGAAGCCCTGCTCGCCGGCCTCGCCGACGGCGCCGTCGACGCTATCGCCACCGATCACGCTCCCCACGAGCCCGCCCTCAAGGACGTCGAATTCGATAAAGCGCCCTTCGGCATCCTCGGCTTTGAAACCGCTCTCGCCCTCTCTCTCGAACTCGTCCACTCCGGCCGCCTCTCGCTCATGCGCATGATCGAGCTTTTCACCACCGGCCCCGCCCGGGTCCTCGGCATCGAGCGCAAAATCGCTCCGGACCAACCCGCCGACCTGACCATTTTCTCGACAACCCGCGAGTGGACCTTCGATCTAAAGCAATCTTCCAGCAAATCCCGCAACTCCCCCTTCGACGCCCGCCGCTTCAAAGGCGCCCCCATCGCCACGATCGTCGCCGGCCGCATCATCCATAGAGCCTAGCGACGGGCTTTGGCCCGCCAGTTCTGGATTCCGCCATTCACAGGGTCTCGACGGGGCCGCCTTTTCTTAAGCATCCACAAAATCCAGAATCCCGCGGCGCCCGCCGCCAGATGTTTCAGTGTGTGTCCGCTAATCGAACTATGGTCCAGAGAGAAAATGGGCCGGTCCAGGGTCTCGAAGATTTTCGCTAACACATAGAAGCCAAAAATCACGGCGAAATCGGAGCCATGCGTATAACGTGCCGGCAGTAAAAGCAAAACCGGCAGAACCAGCACTGCGTACACCTGGAGCGCCGCATAGAACCGTAGGTCTCCCGCCCCTCGTGCTTCGCTGTGCCACCAGAGGGCGACGCTGGCAACGCCCGCCAGCAGCAAAACGGGCAGTAAATTAAAGCCGGCCGGCACGCTCACACGCTCGGCAATCATCGCCGACACCAAACCCATAAAAGCCAGCGTCATGGGCAGGCGGTCCCACACCAATCGCGCGTTGTCTGGAGCAAGATGGTAGTAAGCCGAGCCGAACGCCGTGAGGAACAAGCCCAGAAAAACGAAGACATAGGCCCATCGTTCGCGTGGATCGATAAACCGTTCTTGCCCCGATTTTCGGAACAGAAGGATCAATCCCCAGGCGCCGCCCAGGGCGAACAGCAGGTTCGAGGCTACGTCCCCGAAGTTCGGAATTCCGAGCCAGGCACTCTGGTCGGCGAAGTCATGATAGGACAGGGGCTGAGGGATGCGGGGCAGGACCGCGGCAGTCACTCCCACGGCAATCGTAACGACGCCGAAGACCCACACGCCAGTTCGCCGCGAAATCAATTTGTGGGCCTCGCTGTGCGCCGAGCCGCCGCTTCTCGAGCCTCAGTTTAATAAATTCCTAACAAACGCCTCAGGACTTTCTTGCCTCTCCGCCCGCAACCTTCCACTTGTGCAGGCGGCCCGTTCCTCGCCGCCTGGAGTGAGTGAAATATGTCCATCACCGTATTTCTCGCGTTTTGCATTCTCGGGTGCGATTTTCTTTTGTATGTTTTGTACCAATTCACCTACGGCGAAAAGCGCAGGGGCCTCGCGCGCAGATCGGCAGCTCCCAGGAGCGCCGTTGATCAACCGGACGCTCGGCCGTTTTTGGTCGCTTCCCAGAGAAACACCTCGGGAAGTAAGCACCACTTTCCAGGCGAGCGCCAGAGGGCGCTCCGAAGGGAAGCTGCAGGCCTCGGCCTCCACGGCGAAGTCCGCGCCTACCGCCGCATCGCGGAGTCTTTCGCAGAAGTTAAACGCTGATCGGGCCGCTTTTTATTTCTCTCGGCAGAGCGCTACCCAGGCCGCGAGAGCCGCCAGCTTTTCTTCCGCTCGCCAGGAACCTTCCTGAAAATCGCCAAGCCCCCTGATCCATCGTTTTGCTGCAGCTGCGGATTTGCCCAATACCTCTGACGCAGCCAGGTATGCGCCCTTTTCCAGAAACACCTTTGCCGAAATGCCACGCTCGCCAAGCGCCTCCTCGAGAACCGTTCGAAACAACTGTCCTTCGAGCGCGTGCGCTCGTATGTGTTCGTTGTGCAGCGTGGCGGGGTCCACAAGGCTGCCAACCACCAAACCGGCTCCGGCGACGCGGTAGCCGTCCGCGGTTGCCTGTCTCTGAAGCTCGTGGAGAGACTTCTTCAGAGCGTCGGCCACCACTTTTCTCAATTTTCTTAGTAAAGACTTTCTTTCCTTCTCGGGAAGTCCCAGCACTGCGTGGTAGGGCTGTTTCGATTGGGGAATCTCAGGATCAGAAAGCAGCAGGGTTTGGCACCGGACAAGTTTTGGCGCGTTCCTGGGCCCCGCCAGCAACACCGCCACGGCCCAGCCGGACTTCACTCGGAATCCGAGCCCGAGAGGGACCGGCTTGGCTGTTCGCTCCAAAGCTTTCGCCCCCTGGAAAACGCTCGAGGAAAGGAAATTCACGGCCGCGCGGAGCGGGGCAGCCCCGCTGCCGTTTTTCCCAGCGATACGCGCGGCCCTCGATTTGGCGGGGCTCGAGAAGTTCAGTGCGCCGCAGGCTCCGCCGCCGGATGCAGTCCATGCTGCGGCACTTCATGGATGCCGCGCGCAGGCGGCTCGATCCTCTGCCGGTAGAAATGGTCGAGCGGCAGCCGGCCCTTCCCAACGGGATATGCCTTCTCAATCGCTTTTGTCGCGTACGCTTTGGCAAGCGTCGCTGCTTCGAGGAGTCCGCGGCCCACCGCCAGGTGCGCCGCCAGCGCCGATGCAAACGTGCAACCTGTTCCGTGCAGTTGCTCTTCGTTTACCCGCTCGCCGGGCAGCGTCACCATCTCGGTTCCATCGAAAAGCACGTCGGTCGGTCGCCCCATGTGCCCGCCCTTGACGATCACCGCGCGCGCGCCCATCTCCAGAATCTTTCGCGCCGCCGCTTCCATATCGGCCAGATCTTTAATCGTCAATCCGGTCAAAATCTCCGCTTCCGGCACGTTGGGCGTAATTACGCTGGCGCGCTTCAGCAGCTCGGTCGCCAAAAACTTCACCCCGGCCGCGTCCAGCAATTCGCGCCCGCTCGATGACTTCATCACTGGATCGTGCACCACGTGCGCGAACGTATGCGCGTCCAAAAATTCCGCCACGGTCACCGCATTCCCGCGGTTGCCGAGCATCCCCATCTTTACTGCTGCGATGTTGCAGTCCTTCGCGAGCACCTCAAGCTGCGCCTTGAGCGTCGCGCTCGGAATGTTGTGCACATCCTCCACACCCTGCGTGTTCTGCACCGTCAACGCCGTAATTGCCGCCACTCCATAACATCCGTGCGCCGCAAAGGTCTTCAGATCCGCCGCCGTCCCGGCCCCGCAGGACGGATCAAATCCGGAAATCGTCAGCAAAATCGGCGGTGCCGCATGTCCATGTCCGTTCGTACTCATTTTTAGCGCTCCGCAGCACCTCTTGAAGAAAATTGCCGGTCGCGCCACGTGGGCGCACCGGCATTTGCGAATGTACGCGCCTCTCCGGCGCCATGCAAGAAAAAATTTGATGACTTCCGGGCTCCATGTCAGAATCCGGAGCGTCGATCGTCCAACTCTCCTCCGGCCAACAATTCAAAACCAGGAGCCATCAAGAAATGAGACGTCTCTCCATCGCACTTATGTCGCTATTCGCGGTTGCGCCCCTCTCCACCAAGGCCCAGACAAAAGCGGACGAGGAAGCGGTCCAGAAGCTGCCTCAGGCTTTCAGCGATGCGTGGGCCAAGCACGACGGCCACGAACTCGCAAAACTGGTGGCCGACGACGCCGATTTCGTGACCGTCGCCACCACCTATCTCCATGGCCGGTCCGATTTTGAGAAATTTCATGTGCGCTTGCTCAGCGGACGCTTCAAGGATCTAACGCTCACGCCACCCGAGACGACCGTGCGTTTCCTGCGTCCAGATATGGCCGTGGTTCATTGGAGCTGGAAGATCGAGGGCGATAAAAATCCCGATGGAACAGCGCGCCAGCCACGCTACGGCATGATGACCCTGGTCGCTGAAAAGCGGGGCGGCCATTGGCTCGTGGTCGTCGGCCAGAACACCAACGCCATTCCCGGTCGACCGCCCGAGCTCGAGGACATCAAGACCCCCATAGCGGTTCCCGGCACGGGTCAAGAACCCTGATGACCGGCGCGCGTTAGCGGCAAATGGCGTCGAGCTTTTCGATTGGTCTGTCTGCGTGCGCAGGATAGTTCAGGTGTTTTGACTCGGTCAGTTGCTCGAGGAACGTGCCGCCATGCAGCAGCGCGGCATCTGGATCCGTCTGGTAGGCGGGATCTTTTTGCGCTTCTTCGAGTGGAACAAAATCAAATCCCTGGTTTCTCAGAAGGTCCAGCAAGTCCGGAAGCATGATGCTGTCGAGGGCTCCGATGTGCAGCAGCAGCACATACCGGATGTCCCGCCCAAAAAGCATCACCGACAATTTTCGGTCGAGCGCGATGTCTTCCTTGGCCGTCGCGAGGTAGCTCGACTTCAGCCACTCGATACTGCCGGTGTCCTGCTTCGCGACGCACCTTGCATACGGGTTGTTCCAGGCATAGTCCCCGAAATCCAGCGTCACCTCGGCGATTTTGTATCCGTGATCGCCCAGGTATTTTCTGACCGCGCGTCTTTTTTCGAGCGTGTCCCCTTCATGCAAATAGGGATAGCGCAACCAGTGCCAGTCCCTTCGACCCGCGAGCCCTTCGAGCACCGATTCATTTCGAACGATCTCCTGCTCGAACGCCTCGGCGCTCGCGGTATTCAGATCGATATGTGAAAACGTGTGATTGCCGAGCGGAAATCCGGAATCACCCCAGATCTTCAGCACGCTGTCTTTTTCCGTATCCCCATTCGTCCCGATATTCTTCGCGTTCACAAACCCATACACGCCCGGCACGCCCTTTCGCTTGAACGCCTCGATCATCCTCCTGGCGATTTCTGCCCGGGTCGTATTCAAAGGCAAATCGCCATGAACCGGAAGGTCGTCAACCGTAATGGCCACTTCCAGACGCGGCTCGCCCGGCACGCCCGAAACCGCCAACGCAATAAATAAAGATAAAGAGAGACACAGCGCGAAAACGCGGAGTCTGCCTCGGAATTTGGGTTTTGTGTATTTCAATGGATCAATCAGGGAAACAACCCGCGCACCAGCGTAGCTTCCGCCACGCGGCCAACCGCCAGAATCATGGCGCCGGCCCGCGGCGGCACATGATGCTTCCGCATCGTCTCCACCATTTCGTGGAACGCTTTCACCATGCTCTTCTGCAAGCGCGCGTTCACTTCTTCCGCGTCCCACATGAGCCCTTCCATGTTCTGCACCCATTCGAAGTAGCTCACCGTCACGCCGCCCGCATTCGCCAGAATATCCGGCAACACGGTAATCCCGCGCCGCGCCAGAATCTCATCCGCGTGCGGAGTCGTCGGCCCGTTCGCCGCTTCGGCCACAATTCGCGCCTTAACCGCTTCCGCGTTATGCAGGGTGATCACATTCTCGAGAGCCGCGGGAACCAGAATGTCGCACTTCATCGTCAAAAGGTCATCGTTCGTCATACGCGACGCCCCCGGCATTCCCACCACCGTCCCGGACCTCTCCTTATACCGAATGGCCTTGATCGGATCGATCCCGCGGGAATTCGTCACGCCGCCCCGCGTATCGCTGAGCGCGATAATCTTGGCCTTTTTTTCTGCAAACAACCGCGCCGCCGTCGCCCCGGCATTTCCAAATCCCTGGATCGCCACCGTCGCGCCGCGCAGCGGAATCTTTTTCAGCTTGCAGGCCTCTTCCACCACGAACAGCAACCCTCGCGCCGTAGCCTCGCTCCGGCCCTCCGACCCGCCAATCGACACGGGCTTTCCCGTCACTACCCCGTGCACCGAATGCCCCACCGTCATCGCGTACGTGTCCATAATCCACGCCATCGTCTGCGCGTCCGTGTACACATCCGGCGCCGGAATATCCATCGACGGCCCGATAATCGGCAAAATTTCGCTCGCGTACCGCCGCGTCATGCGCTCCAGTTCGGTCTTCGACATGCGCTTCGGGTCGCAAATCACGCCGCCCTTCGCCCCGCCAAAGGGCACGTTTAGCACGGCCGTCTTCCAGGTCATCCACGCCGCCAGCGCCTTCACTTCGTCCAGCGTCACATTGGGGTGGTAGCGAATCCCCCCTTTTCCCGGCCCGCGCGAAATATTGTGCTGCACGCGAAAGCCGGTATGGACTTTCACCTGCCCGTTGTCCATCTTCGTCGGAATGGAAACTTCCAGCACGCGCTTCGGCGTCCGCAATATCTGCCGCAGCCCCGGCTCCAGCTTCAAGAATTCCGCCGCCATATCAAATTGAATCTGCGCAATCCGGAACGGATTCAAATCTTCCCGCGGAGCAATGCGCGGCACCATCGGCGGCGCACCTATCTGTCTCAGCGGCCCTGTGGGCTTTACGACCGTGGCCATCGGCGTCGGTCCTTTCCTCTACACATCTAGTCTCGACTTCTCGATCCGTCAAAAATTAAAAGTTTTCAACCGCCCGGGGTTTCAAATCCGCACAACCGCCCGCTGCTAGCCGTTTGCCGCCACGCGTTCGGTCTTGCTCAGATACTTGTCCCGGCACGCGGTCGAACAAAAATGCACGAGCTCCCCACTCTTCCGCAGCGGCACCGCCAGCACTTCCGCCACATGCATTCCGCAAACCGGATCGCGCACGAGCCGCCGCGCCGCCACTCCGCTCTCGGTATCTCCCGACTTTAGGCCAGCCGCGTCGCCCGCCGACCCTGTCCCAGCCTGCTCGGTCCCGGCGGGCATCGCTCCGCGCAGCATCCACGCCAAAATCCGCCGCAGCAGCGCCACGCTCCACGACACGATCAGCAGCCAAAACAAAAACTTGAAGATGCGCCCCAAAAAGTCCATTAATTCTTTCCGCTAGCCCCTAACTCCCGAGGGCCAACTCCTCTCGGATCTCCTGCGTTCGGGGTTCGGTCTTGCCGCGACCCGTAATCCCCCCCCAGGGTCTAGCACACTTCACTACGCACGCTAGGGTGCCAAAGAGCACTAAGGCGAGTGTATGCAAGGCTAAAAGGCGGAGTCAAACGAAAACACGTACTTTCAATAGCTTGCGCGGCGTAAGAGCCTCTTCGAAACAGGCCGGAGCAGCCTTATTTCTAGGCTAACTATAATATTATCAGTTGTTTACAGGAAATTTGGGCTAAACCCTCTGTTCCCGGCCGGGTCGCTCGCCTGCCTGATTCGATCCTTACTTCACTAGGTCTATCTTTTCTATCCCCATATACGGCCGCAAAACTTCTGGCACCACAATCGACCCGTCCGCCTGCTGATAATTCTCTACCACCGCGATCCATGTCCGCCCCACCGCCAGTCCCGAACCATTCAGCGTGTGCACAAAATCGCTTTTCCCTCCGCCCTTCGGCTTAAACCGTATCCCCGCGCGCCTCGCCTGAAACGCCTCGCAATTCGAGCATGAGGAAATCTCGCGAAACTCCCCGCTCGCGGGCAGCCACACCTCAATGTCATAGGTCTTCGCCGAAGCAAATCCCATATCCCCCGTCGACAGCAGCATCGTCCGGTAGTGCAGCCCCAGCTTCTCGAGTATCGTCTCGGCGTTCCTCAAGAGCGCTTCGTGCTCCTCGTAACTCTTCTCCGGATGCGTAAACTTAAACAGCTCCACTTTCTGAAACTGGTGCTGCCGCAATATCCCGCGCGTATCTTTTCCCGCGGCTCCGGCCTCGCTCCTAAAACAAGCGGTCCAGGCCGTCACATTGATCGGCAGCTTGTCCTCGGCAATGGTCTCGTCGCGGTAGAGATTGTGCAGCTCCACCTCCGACGTCGGTGTCAGCCAAAAATCCGTCCCCTCCACGCGAAACAGATCCGCCGCGAACTTCGGCAGCTGTCCGGCTCCCATCAACGAAGCGGTATTCACCAGAAACGGCGGCAGAATCTCGGTATAGCCATGCTCCCGCGTGTGCACGTCCAGAAAGAAATTCGCCAGAGCCCGTTCGAGCCGCGCTCCCCAACCCTTATAAACCGCAAACCGCGCCCCCGTGATCTTCGTCGCCACCGCCAAATCCAAAATTCCAGCCCGCTCCCCCACTTCCCAATGTGGCTTCGCCACAAAATCAAACTTCGGGGCCGTCCCCCATCTCCGCACCTCGACATTTTCTTCCGCGCTATGCCCCACCGGCACCGTCGGGTGCGGCACATTCGGAATCGTCAACATCAACTCGCTTTGCGTGGCATTCAACTGCGCAATCCTCTCGTCCGCCTCCCGGATCCTCTCCGAAACCGCTTTCATCTCTCCGATCAGGGGATCCGCGTTCTCTTTCGCCTTCTTCAATCGCGCAATCTCGTCGCTCGCCTTATTCCTCTGCGCCTTCAACCCCTCGGTCGCCGTGATCAACTCCCGCCGCTGCGCATCCAGAACGCGAAACGCATCCAAATGGAGCGGCGTCCCCCGCTTCTCCGCCATCGCGGCAAACACATCCAAATGATCCCGAAAATAATTTAGGTCGTGCATCACATTAGTCTAACAAACTGTTTTGTTTTTTCCTTGACGAAGGAAGCCGGGAAATGCGCCTTCGCGTCGGCCGTGGCCCTCAAATCTGCCGGCGAGGCATGCGGCCGTTGTCCGGGCCGTCTGACTCTTACGCGTGTGCCGTGCGCGGCACTTCGCTCATCAATTGGTGAATGTTTCCTTCGCCGTCCCTGAACGCGGTCATCCACAGATCGTGCGCTGGCATCGGCGCGATTAGCCGCGGCGGCGCCACGATGTCCACGCCATGCTTGATCAGCCGCTGGTACCCCGCCTGAATGTCCGGCACGCGGAAATAGAAAATCGAGCTCGGATGGTCGTACTCGGGCGACGACGCCGTCCCCAGCATCAGGCGCACGCCGCCGCAATCAAAAAACGCCATGCCCGGCACCGTGAAGAGCAAAGACAACCCCAGCACGTCGCGATAAAACGCCGTCGCGCGCTCCACGTCCTTCACGATGATCGAAATCTGCCCGATATTCTGAATTCCGAGAGTTTCCGCCGCAGTGCTCATTTCCGTTTACCTCCGCCGAAAGATTAGTTAGCATAGCTAACTATCTTCCCCGCCCCCTGTCAAGCTCAAAAATGCCAGGTCCAAAAAACGCGCCCCCGGAAAATCTCCTCGAGCCAGCTGGTCCGGTCCGCCCCGAGACGAGCGAGGACGGCCGCCGCGCTCGCCTTAGAGCCACAAGGAAAGCTCTCAGCCTGATGTGGGAAGGGCGCGAGCGGCACGCCAGGAATCCCTAGCCTGCACCGCGAGCGCGCCCGAAAGCCAAAGGCAGGCGCACAGCGACGGCGTTGCCCTGCCCAGGAAGTTCTCTGAAGCCTTTGACTGCCGGGTTCGGCAGTCAATTTTTCCTTGTTGGAGAATTGCGGTGAGTCGGCGAGCGAGAGAGGCGATTCAGAAAGATGACTTGCCGGAGGATGCTTTCACATACTCGACGCCGTAGCGGTAAACCAGGCCGCCCGAGAGCGCTTCGACGCGCCTGATCTGGGCCGGCACGAAAAGAGCTTTCTCTCCCGGCGAATACGGCGCTGCAATCTCCAGCAAGGAATCCAGTTCGTATTGCCGCAAACTGTGGAAACAAACGCCGCCCTTGGAAACATTTTCGCATTCGACGACTTCGTCCGCATTTGCGCCGTGGCGAACGCACGCGCTGAAGCTCACACGAATGCGAACGTGGCGCCGCTTGTTAATGGGCCGCCCGTTGGCATCCAGTTCGCGAACGGTGGCAGCGGAAGAGGCGGGAGCGGGCGGCGTTGCTCTCGACGGCGCAATAGGCGATGCACGCGGGGCAGCCGCAGGTTCGGGCGCCTGCAGCACGGCCGTGGCGCTGGTCACGGAAGGCGAAACTTGAATTTCCTCCAGGGAAGCGAATTCAGAAATGGTTGATGCCCCGGAATAGGAAGACCCCGTCGCCGCGGAGGCATTCAAGGGCGAATCGGCCGGCCCAAGCTCAAAGGACTCCGTAAACGAAGCCGCAGCGACGCCTAAAGCTGGCCTCGAAACCGCCGGGGGCGAGCTCGGAGGTCTCTCGAAACCTGGTTTGACCGGGCTGAAGGCGCGCTGAGGAACGGGGTGAGGCCTCGAATCGGCAGATCCCAGGGTGGGCTTCCGGGGAAGTGCGGCAGGAGCAGGAGGAGGCTCGGCGCTGGCTTTTTTCCAGGGTGTTGACGTACCGCACTCGGCACAGTGGCGAAGGATGTTTCCGTTGACGGAGTAGACATCCTCTTCGATGTCGCCTTGTTCGATCTCCTGGCGCGCCTGGCACAGGCTGCATTCGAGTGCAATCCGCGGGCTCGAGGGTTCAAACGGATCGGGAGGTGGAAACTTCATCGGCCAGAAGTCGGGATCAGGATCGACGAATGCAACGCCGTAAACGTAGCGGCCCGCTTCACCTCCAATCTGTCCGACAAGGCGGATAGCAGCTTCTTTCTCGGTGCCGGGCAGCCTTAGCGTCAAGAGTTCGTCCGGCGAGAATCGATATCGCGTGACAACTCCGGCGCCGTGGCGGCTGAGGACGACGGTTTTCGTCTGCTCGGAAAATACTTTTCCGGTGGTGTCCGTTCCGAGCAGGACGATATCGAGCTCTTTCGCGATGCGTCCGCTTCGCCGTTTTCGCTCCATTAGGCCAGTTTAGGCTCCTCGGAGGATGAGAGCCCTGTTCGGTTTACCCATGACGGGGTTCGAAACTTCAGGGGTCCCTATCGCCAGGCGTTAAAAGGCAATGGTGGACGCGCGATTCGCGGGGTGGAGCGAAGAACTTGCGTAAGTACATAGGTACTAAAAAGAGTCTCCCGAGGGTATCGGGAAGTACTGAGAAGAATGAACCTGGCGGCCTATCGACCGGCGGGGAAGTCGGGCGCAGAATCGTAACTGTAATCGGGAGTTGGTTCTGGCTTCCGGAGTAAAAAGGTTTGGGCCTTATTGCTCCTGCAAAACGTTCTGCTGCTCGCGAGCGCAGCCGAATGGTCGGAAGAAGCGGACTGGCTTCAGGTTGCAAGACCCTCCATCCCCCACGCCCGAGCGGCCGGTCCCCCCACCGGCCGCTCATTTTTTTTGGTCGGCGAAGAATTTCGAAGGGACAAGGGCGCACCCCCTTTTCTCCGTCCTGCCCCAAAACACTACGACTTCACGATTGAAAACAAATCTCGGCTCAGGGGGGCAGGAAAATGCAATTCTCTTCACATGGCACCCATCTTTTCGGGAAACAATCCTGGCATCCAGCGCGATACCAGCGCGGCCGGAAACACCAATCGTAGCGGCGCGCGCGCGCCGTCCGACTTCAAAACGCCTCGTTCGATGAGTGCGGACACAATTCGGCGAGCGTGCCGGTCCGTCGCGCCGAGGGCCGCCGCCGCGTCGCCCCGCGGCAGCTCGCCCCGATAGAGAACGACTTCCAGAATGTTGCCTGCCTTTGCCGGCAAAGCGCCGAGCCGGATTTCCTCTTCTGCCCAGAGAAGAATTCGGGTCCGCAGCTTGTCCGGCTGCATGAGCCCTTCCATGAATTGCACCTGATCGATGCACATGGAGAGAAAGAAACTGGCAAAGCGCGCCAGCGCCTCCTCACTGAGCGAGCCGCGCCCGTCCAGATCGTTGCGTCGCGGACTGTCGCAATCCGCCAGATGCCGCTTGTACTCGTCGACTTTGCGCGCAAGTCCCCGCGCCACGGACCAGATCCCGCCGGTGTCGAGCGTTTCGAGCAGCATGGCGTGAGACATAAGCCGCGCCACCCGACCGTTGCCATCCAAAAATGGGTGAATCCAGGCAAGCCGATGGTGCGCTGCTGGCGCGCCGAGAATTGCATCGGTCCTATTCAGATGATCGTACACTTCCTCGAAACGGCTCAGGAAACGTGGAACCGCGCCCGGACTTACGGCAACGTGCCTTCCTACCGTCACGTCCCTGTGCCGCAGCTCACCGGGAACAACTCTGACCTTCTCCTTGGTCTTCGGGTCTTCGACCCATAGCAAGTCGTCGGGTAATCGCTCGCAGAAGCGCCCGTGTATTTCGCGGATTCCTTCCACCGTGGCCGCACGATTTTTCAGACCGCCCGCATCAATCCACTCCTGGACCGCAATATGGGCTTTCGCCTCCAGCTGCAGGTCCCGCTTGCGAGGATCCTTGCTATAATCGTTTTTCAGGGCGCGCTCGATATCGACCGGATGAGTGTCATGCCCTTCGATGAGGTTGCTGTAGTAGCAGTTCATCGCGCGCACGAGGTCAGCGAGTGAGGCCACCAGACTTTCGGGCAGGCTTCGCCGAAAACCTGCCGCCTTTTGTGCAAGCTCGACGGCCATGTCGGTCAGTGCACCGCGATGGCGTGAGCCTTCCTCTATCAGGAAGGGCTCCATCTGATAAGTCGTTTCGCCACCGTCTCTGACTGCTTTGATGTCCTCTTTAATGTCCTCTTCTTTACCCATGTCAAGTGTATTTATATCATTGTGTTAGTGCTATTTAGAGCCCTAAAATGTCCTCTTAAATGTCCGGTTTAATGTCCGCTCTCTGAAATTGATCCCACAACGGCAAACTTGCCGTGCATTCAGAGTCGAACTAGATTTAACGACCCGTGAAAGCAAATGGGCGCACCGAAGCTCCCTTCGTTCCAGGGGCGAAGAAGGGTCAACGTGCCGACGCCTACTCTGCTCTAATGTGGGTAGATGGATAAGAAAAGAGGGCCCTAACGGTTAAGGCCCCCAACTGAACCACTTCGATGGCACACTCGCGGGAAGCAAAGCTTCCGCACCGGCCAACCACCAACGAGAACGGCCGAAATGAAAAAGGGGGCTGGTGCAAGCCCCCTTTTTTGAACTGACCCCCCAAAAAACCGGAACCGAGTCGAGGTTCGGATCCGGCCACCCCGGGAAGCCAATCTTGTATGTTGCACTAGAAGAGAGCAATAGTTGTGCCAGCAGCAGGCCGAGTTGGGCCTCTGCTGGAGGTGTTTGATTCAAAAGAATTTACGGGAGATTTCGATTTCAAAGAAGGAAGAACGGCTCTAAACATCTACAAAATCTCACAGAAAACGGAGAATCACCTACGTTCTTTAGGAGTATTGCATCGAAAAAAACGATAAGTGGGCAGGACAACACGTTCGAGGTTCGAGCGAACAAAAATTACCGAGCCTTCCTAGACAGACGAGGCACACAAAAGGACTTGAATAGCAGGGAGGCTTGGAGTTATGCCACTCGTTAACGTTAACGAGTGTCGCAGCTCCTTGAGTGGTTCGACAAATATTTGAAGCAAGTCAGGGTACGTCGCGGGAAAGGTGCTAGACGGCGCTAGCATGGCGCCAGCGGCGCCAGGCGAGGCCGGCTGGAACGGATACTAGAAGAAGCCAGAAGGCCAGGACCGGTCCGTATTCGGCGAAGAAGAGGACGATCGCGAGAAGCGTGCCCGAGACGTTGCGATAGCCGTTGACGGCGGCGTTGTGGATGAGCGTCGAGATGGCGGGGGCTGGGGAGTCGAGCTTGGCTTTGTATTCCTCGGAGAGTTTCAGGTCGATCGTGGCGAAGTCAACGCGGTGTTCGAGGTTTTTTTGTTGGGCTTCCATCTGTTCAATTTCACCGCGGACGCGGGCGATTTCCTGTTCGACTTCGAGGACGTCGCTGATTTTTCCGGTGCGCTCGGTGAGGATCGACTCGAGACGTTGCTCGGTCTCTCGGGAATTTTTGAGGCGGGCGACCAGGTCGGCATGTTGCTGGGTGACTTCTTCGCCGTTTTGCGTTTCGAGTTCGACGCGGCCGAGGGATTTCAATTCCTCGAGTGCGGCTGTAAGCTCGGGCGCGGGAATGCGCAGAGACGCCTCGAGTGAACGCGCGGCGCCTTCCGAGGTGGCGACGTTCAAACCGGCCGAATAACCGTTATGGCGCGAGAGGATGGCGCCGAGTGAGGCGCGTGAGGAGTCAAAATCCTTCGTGATGATAGAGAGAGACACAGTTCGGGCGATCATGGGTCCGGATGAGAGCCAACCGAGGTAGCCCCCAGACTGCTTTTTTCCTTCCGTCAGGACTCGCGATTTGTTCTTTGCCGCAATGCCGTTCACAGGAACGGAATTCTCAGCCGGCTCGAAGCGCGCGTCCGCGTAGGCCCTGGACGCGGGAACCGTAGCGGATTTTCTCCCTGGGTAGTCCACACCAAGCTCAGCTTTCAGCGGGCTCGATCGATCGAGGCTCTTGATACCAAGTAGAACGACAAGCCCAACGGCAGCCAGCGCCCACGGCAGGGGTCTCGACCAGAACAACCGAACGTGAAGAAGAAAGTATTGCCAAGCGCTCGCTTGGCTCTCTTGTCTTCTCAACTCTTCAGGAATGCGCCCGTCCAGGGAACCTGCGGGCGCTTGCACGGTCCAGCTCGAGAGTGTGTGGGAAGTGCTGCGAAGAGCGGTCACGAGTTCCTGGCAGGCGGCGCAGGTTTCTAGGTGAGCGGAGACAGACCGGGCGCGGGAAAGAGGGAGTTCGCCCTCAAGGTGGGCCATGACTTCTTCTGGCGCGATGGGATGTGCGGCAGTGCTCATAGATGGAAGCCTTTCTCGGGAATTGTTTGTTGGGCGCCTGGCGACGCGATTTGCCCGGCTGGAGTGGCGTCGCTGGGGGCCGGAGCGTTAGACGGCCGAAGCAAGTTGCGAAGGGCGGTGCGGGCGCGGAAAAGGCGGGAGCGTACGGTGTTGATGGGGAGCTCGAGGAGGTCGGCGATTTCGGCGTAGCTGAGTTGTTCGAATTCGCGGAGGAGGAGGATTTCGCGGTCGACCGAATCGAGCTTTTCGACGGCGCGGCGGACCCAGAGGGCGGATTCGGTGGGGTCCCGTTTGGCGGGTTCAGCGATACTTTTCGGCTGGCCGAAGAAGGTCGAGTGGAAGGCGGCCTTGCGGCGATAGGCGCGAAGAATTTTGAAGGCGATGGCGTAGAGGTAAGTGCGGAAGAGGGCGCGGGGTTCGTAGCGGGACGCGGCGCGGAGAAGGACCAGGAAGGTTTCTTGCGAGAGTTCTTCGGCGTGATGGGGATCGGCGGTGCGGCGGCGGAAGAAGCCGTAGATAGGTCGCTTGTAGCGGAGGAAGAGTTCGTCAAAGGATTCGGCGGAGCCTTTGGAGAAGGCGAGCATGAGCTGCTCGTCGCTGGCGGGGCTGGCTGGGACGGCGGGTGTGGGCGTCGTGTCGTTCATAACGATGCGCGGCAGGGCCTCCGAGTTTAGAACGAGAGCTGGGAGTGCGTCTTGCAGGGGCAGCTCGAGCCTCCACAAGCGGTAATGTCGCGGGACGGGGAAAAGTTCCAAGGAGCAAAGAAAAATATTGCCGGGCAGCGGGAATCGCAGACGGAAGGGAAAGAGCGATCGTAGGCCGGTCGGCGTTCCGGAGGTGTCCTGGAAAAATGCTTGACATATTCTAATATGGGCATGTATTGTAGGGGCATGGCACGAGCGGCGACCACTTCGGATGCTTTTAACGCCGTGGCGGAGCCACGGCGGAGAGAGATACTCAACTATCTGGCGCTCCAGGAGCGGCCGGTCGGTGAGATTGTGGATGCTTTGGAGATGGAGCAGCCTTCCGTTTCAAAGCATTTGCGCGTCTTAAAGGATGTTGGGTTGGTGCATGCGCGGAGGGACGGGCGGCAGATGTTTTACAGGACGAATGCCGAGGCGATCCGGCCTTTATACGAGTGGGCGGGGACCTTTGAGCGGTACTGGAAGCATCAGCTGTTGCGGGTGAAGGAGCGGGCCGAAGCGAAGAGCGTGGCGGTGAAGAAGGATTGAGAAATACGGGGATTTCGGAGCAGGAAAATTATCTCTTGAGGAGGAACGATGAGTTCGACGGCAACGGCAATGGTGGCACTCGATAGCTTGACGTTGAATATTGTGCAGGAAATTTATGTGCAGGCTTCGTTGGAGGTGACGTTCGAGACGCTGCTCGAGCAACTGGGGCCGGCGAGTGAAATGGGCAACGGTTCGCCGATGCCGATGAAGCTGGAAGCTTGGCCGGGCGGGAGATGGTTCCGGGATTTGGGCGACGGGAACGGGCACTTCTGGGGACATGTGCAGGCGATCAAGCGGCCAACGCTGCTGGAGTTTACCGGGCCTATGTTTATGTCCTATCCGGTGAGTTCCAATGTGCAGTACCGGTTGAGCGAGACGGATGGCGGGACACTCATCAAGTTTCATCACACAGCGCTCGGACTGATTCTGGACGAGCACAGAAAAGGTGTGACGGGCGGGTGGGGAACGATCCACGAGCGCGTGCGGAAGGCGGCAGAAGCCGAGGCATCCTTCCGGGCCGGAGGCGGGAAGAAGCAGTAGGCGGGGATCGCTAGTGCCGCATCGCGGAGAGCGGGTCTCTGCCCCAGAACAAAAGGAGGACCACATGTCGATTGCAGAAGGAATGCTCGCGGAGTTTATGACCCAGGCACCGGTCACGCGAAAATTTCTGGAGAGGCTGCCGGAAGACAAATTGACCTGGAAGCCGCATGAGAGATCCCTCTCCGCGGGCCAACTCGCCTACCACATCGCCGCGGTCCCAACCGGTATCCTGCGCTTCGTTGGAAACAATCCGGCCGAAGCTCCCGAGTCTTTCAACTTTCCCGAGCCGCGAAACCTCGAGGAGATCCTCAAAGCGTTTGACGAAAGTGTTCAGGTTGTGCGGCGTCTATTGCCCGGGTTCAGTGACGCGGCCATGAAGGAAACCTGGCGGATGAATGCCGGCGGACGAGAAGTGCTGGCGCAACCTCGAGCACAGTTCCTGCGCGATGTCATGTTCAGCCATTTGTACCAGCACCGAGGGCAATTCAGCGTGTACCTCAGAATGCTGGACGTGGCCGTGCCGGCGAGCTGGGGACCGAGCGGGGACGAACCTCCCGCATTCCGACAAAAAGCGCCATTGGCGCAGGTTGCCACCTAGGAGGAGCTTATGTGTCCTGCGTGCATAGCGGCGACGGCAATGCTGATCGCATCGGCAGTTTCGACAGGCGGAGCAGCGGCTGTGCTGGCGAACAAGCTTCGCTGGAGGAAAATCGCGACGAAGACGTTCAGAAGGCAACACGCGGAGAAGAAGTAGTTGCTTGGATGGCGCGGGAGTCTGCTGGCCCGAGCGGAGCGGACTCCCGCGGAGTGGTCGACCGAAAATACTTCCCAGGAGAACTGGTCATGAGTCCAGGCACGGTGGAACAACCGAAAGTAGTGTCGGAAGCGGAATGGATTGAGGCGCGGAAGGAACTTCTTCTGAAAGAAAAAGCGTTGACGCGGCAAAGAGACGCGCTTGCCGAAGAGCGGCGGAAATTGCCGTGGGTGAAAGTGGACAAGAATTATGTGTTTCTGACGGCCGGCGGGGAGAAAACGCTCGGAGAGTTGTTTGGCGGGAAGAGCCAGCTGGTGCTCTATCATTTCATGCTGGGGCCGGAGTGGGAGCAGGGCTGCCCGAGCTGCTCGCTCCTCGGAGACCACCTGGACGGGATGGGCATCCATCTGGCAGTGAGAGACGTGCGACTTATGATCGTTTCAAGAGCGCCGCTAGAGAAGATTGACGCGTTCCGGAAGCGGATGGGATGGAAGTTTCCGTGGGTGTCGTCGTACGGAAGCGAATTCAATTTTGATTTTGGAGTTTCCGTCCCGAAAGAGGATGTGGGGAAAGAAGTCATCTACAACTACAACCTCAGCAAGTTTCCGAGCGACGAACGGCCGGGGCTGAGCGTGTTCTACAAGAATGCGAACGGCGAGGTGTTCCATACCTATTCGATGTATGCGCGGGGGCTTGAAGACCTGCTGGGCGTGTATGTGATTCTCGATCGGGTGCCGAAAGGGCGGGATGAGGCGGGGTTGACGCACGGAATGGCTTGGGTGCGGCATCACGACCGGTATCCGGAGAGCAACATCGTTGAGCTGAAAAGCGCGAAGGGATAAGCGGGATTTGTATTCAGCCTCGTGCCCAAAGGGCTGCCGGATCCGGCGGCCCTTTGGGCGCCGTTTTTTCAGGCGCCGATCGAGGAGCGAAGGGCGTTAGCCAGGGATTGGCTGAAGCGCTGGACGTCGGCGTCGTGTTCGGCTTCGACCATGACGCGGGCGAGTTGCTCGGTGCCGGAATAGCGCAGGACGACGCGGCCGTTTTCGCCGAGAGCCGATTGTGCTTCGGCAAGGGCGCGGGAAACTTCGGGAAGAGATTCGAGCGGGGGCTTGGATTTTACTTTGACGTTCACGATGATTTGCGGGTAGTCCTTGAGGCCTTCGACAAGGGATTCGATTTTGCCTTCGATGGAAACCAGCGAGGCGATTTTCAGGGCCGTGAGCAGACCGTCGCCGGCGGGGCTGTCTTCGAGAAAAATGACATGGCCGGATTGTTCGCCACCGATGATGTTGCCGCTGCGAAGCATTTCTTCGAGGACATAGCGGTCACCGACGGAAGCGCGGGCGAGCGAGATGCCTTCGCGGGCGAGGACGCGCTCGAGACCCAGATTGGACATGGACGTGGCGACGACGCGATCGCCTTTGAGCTTGTTCTGCGACTTTAGGTGACGCGCGAAGGCCAGCAGGACGCCATCCCCGTTGACGATTTTTCCCGTTTCGCAAACGAAAAGGGCGCGGTCGGCATCGCCATCGAAGGCAACGCCGAGTTGAGCGCGCTCGCTGAGCATGTGTTTTTGCAGGCCATCGAGGTGGAGCGAACCGCAGCCGGCGTTGATGTTCTGGCCGTCGGGGGAAACGCCCATCGAGACGACGTTTGCGCCGAGAGAGCGGAAGAGTTCGGGGCCGAGCTTGTAGGCGGCGCCATTGGCGCAGTCAAGGACGATGCGGAAACCGGAGAGTTTGGCGCCGGGAACGATGCGGCTGCGGAGAAAATCGAGATATTCGGCGTCGAGAGAGGCATCGGCGACGAGAAGCGGCGGGTTTTTGGGAGGCGCGTCCGAACGATGTCTGAAGATGTCCGCTTCGAGCGTCTCTTCGACCGAGTCCGGGAACTTCATGCCTGCGTGCGAGAAGAGTTTTACGCCGTTGTCATGGTAAGGATTGTGCGAGGCGGAAATGACGACGCCGGCCTGAAAATCATTTTGGCGGACAAGGCAAGCGACTCCGGGCGTGGTGATGACGCCGGCAAAGGCGACCGAGGCGCCGGCTTCGGCGAGGCCGGCGGCGAGGAGAGCGGCGATGTGAGGGCCGGATTCGCGCGTGTCCATGCCGATGAGAACATGGGCGGCGGAGTGTTCAGAGAGCAGATAGGCGGCAAGAGAACGGCCCGTGGCAAAAAGGGTGGCATCGTCGAGCGGCGGAGTGCCGGGGACGCCGCGAATACCATCAGTTCCGAAAAGTTCTTTGGGCATGAGAGGTTAGCGGCCAAAACCTGAAGGACCGACCGCAAGAAAGTCTAGCATAGGCGTCTAAAGACGCCGGGAGCGGGCACCGGGGGAGTTCGCTTGGGTAAACAGGGCGCGAAAGGATCGCCGGGCGGTACGGTCGGTCTTCTCGTCCAGAAAGATTCAGAATACGAAACGCGAGCGAGCGATGTGTCGATGAGCCTCCATGAGTATGCTAACGTGAAGGGAACGGAGTGCCTTGTGTCCGAGAAAGAGACGTCAACATCCACAGTTCGAATTGCCGGATCCACCTTCAGCCTGCGCGTGCTTGCCGCGGCGATCATCCTGCTGTTTTTCTATTATGCAGCCGGAGTCGTGATTACCGTGCTCCTTTCGATCCTGCTCGCCTATTTTCTGGATCCCGCGGTGGAGTTGCTCGAGAGAATGCACTTGCCGCGCACGGTGGGCGCGATGGTGATGGTGCTTTTGTTGATCGCGGTGCTCGTGGCGGTTGGCTACGGACTGGGAACACGAACGGAAGACTTTGCGGCAAACTGGCCGAGATACAGTGCGCTTCTGAGACAAGCGGCGGGAGCGGTAGAAGGCAGAATCAGCGGACTCGAAAAGCAGGTTACGCCAACCGAACCAGGAACGACTGCGCAACAACAGGGGGGAGAGCGGCCGGAAGCAGCCGCCGTGCGCTCGATGCTGTTCCGTGGAATCGGATCTCTCTATGCGCTGTTTCTGGAAATCACCTTTGTGCCATTCCTGGTATTTTTTATGCTGGCGGGAAAACGTGAAGTTTGGCACGGAACGCTGCAACTGTTTCCAGCTTCGAAACGAACGCAGGTGAAGGAGACGCTCGAGGATTTGCGGGAAGTGCTCAGAGACTACCTTGCGGGAATGACATTGTTGACGCTGATGGTCATAGCCGCGAGCAGCGCGTTCTTCTGGTTTCTGGGGCTGGACTTTCCGGTGCTGACCGGAATTGCGTCCGGCTTGCTGAATATGGTGCCGTACATCGGGGCTGTGCTGGCGTGGCTCCCTGCGTTTATCATCGCACTCGCCAAATGGAAGACGTTCGGGCAGTTCGCGCTGATTGCCGGGGGATTGATGACGATTCACGTGCTGGCGCTGAATCTGGTGGCGCCGCAACTGGTCGGGCGGCGCGTGCGTCTAAATGCCGTGGCCATTACGATTTCGCTGCTTTTCTGGGGCTGGGTGTGGGGCGGCATGGGACTGATTCTGGCGATTCCTATTACCGCGGCTTTGCGCGTGATTTGCGACCACACGGAGTCCTGGCGGCCCATCGGGCGATGGCTGAGTGCGTGAGGAAGTGAGAAGCGGGCGGCGAGCAGCGGGTAGAAGAAGTGCCTTTCTCTTGATTCTGAGACAGAACCCTGGAGCTTAGAACTTTCTCGCAACCATTCGAACGCCATAAATGGGAGCCTTTCATGAAACGGTTGGGGATCAATTTGTGTTCCTTGTCGACGCTACTGCTGCTTTTCTGGGCGCCGGAAGCAAAGGCATGGGGATGCAAGGGGCACCAGACGGTGGCTTATCTGGCGGAGAAGCACTTGACCCCGGAAGCAAAACAGATGTTTGAGGCTCTGCTGACAGAGAACCCTGTCGATCCACAGCTAAAGAGGTACTGCGGAAACGCGGTTACCAACGTTTTTGCCGATGCCGCGACATGGGCGGACGACGAACGCACGAAAGCTCCGAAGACCGCGCCGTGGCATTTCATCGATATCCCGCTTGGAGCAACGCGGGATCAGGTCAAAGAGTCTTGCGGGACGGCCGGGTGTGTTACCGAAGCCATCAGGGACCAGCTCAGGATCTTAGAGGACAAGACCGCTTCGGCAGCGGATAGAGCTCAGGCGCTGAGATTTATCATCCATTTTGTGGGGGACTTGCACCAGCCGCTGCATGCCGTCACGAATTCGGACCGCGGCGGAAATTGCGTCCCTGTCGAGTATTTCCGGCGAATCCCGCACCCGATCGGCGGATCGTACACGCCGAATCTGCATGCGATCTGGGATACCGACATGGTGGAACGCGACATGGAAGGAGCGAGTCCGGCAGACTTCGCCGGGACCCTGGACGCGCAGTTTAAGAGCTCAGAAGCAAAGTGGATAAAAGAGGGAATCGAACTGGAGGCCTGGGCATGGGAAGGACATCAGTTCGCCGCATCCACGAGTTATGGAGCGTTTGCCGTAAAAATCGCGGTTGAGCCGAACGTGGCTGTAGAGAAGTGCACGGATGACAACAACATCGGCGACCGCATGCTTAAGCTGCACGAAGCCGCCGGCGAGGCCTATCAGAATGCGGCCGCACCGGTCTTCGAGGAGCGCCTGGCCGAGGCAGGAGTTCGGCTGGCGATGATCCTGAACGAAGCGGCGAAGACGCACCCGTAGCCGCATCTGACGGCAATTGCGGCGGCTGGTGTGCTTTATGGAACACGGCCTGCCGGTCTTCTTGCGCTTCGCGTGCGGAGTGATAGACTCTGAAGCGCAGTAGATGTAACGCCTAGTTGTTTAGAAAACTCGCAGGGCCCTTCCTCTCGCCTGCGGGAAACCCAGCCTCACTACACGAACGCCCTCTCCGTTCTGAAAGTACATCAGGTTCTCATGATGTCTAGCCCGCGGTGCGAACAAGTGCTTGCGGCCATTCTGGAATCGGCCGAAGAAGCGATCATCGGCATAGCGCTCGATGGATCGATTGAATTGTGGAGCCATGGGGCGGAGTGTTTGTACGGATACACGGCGGCCGAGGTTTCGGGCGTCCGGCTGGTCTCCCTTCTGCCCATTTCGGAAGGGCCGTCCCTGGAGGCCCTGCTCGAAGCAGCGCGCGAAGGGAAGATGACCCGCGGCGAAACGGTCGAGCGGCTCCACAAGTCGGGTGCGAAGTTAAGCGTAGGGCTGAGGCGGATAGCCATGCGGGATGAGCGGGGAGCGATCACCGGCATCCTGGAGATCGGGCGGGCCACGCGCCAGAAGACAGAAGACACACCCTCGGAAACACAATTGCGGCTGCTTGTGGAACAAATGCCGGTGCTGCTGTGGACAACGGATCAGAGCCTGCGGATCACCTCGAACTGGGGTTCGGGTTTGCAGCACTCCGATGTACACGCCGGGGACCTGGTAGGGCGGACGGTGTCTGAGTATCTGAAGTGCAATGATGCGAATGGGGAGCCCATAGGACACCACCATGCGGCGTTGCGGGGAGAGTCGGCGCACTTCGAATACAAGCGCAAGGACCGGATTCTGGACATACATCTGGATCCACTGCGCGCGCCGTCGGGCGAAACGATCGGCTGCATCGGAGTCGGACTGGATATCACGGTCCGGAAGAAAAACGAAGAGCTGGTCCGCTACCAGGCGACACACGATGCGCTGACGGGGCTGGCCAATTACCGGGAATTCATGGACACGCTCGAGCGCGAACTGCGCCGCGCCGAACGCAGCCGTCATTCCTTTACGGTGCTGCTGCTGGACCTGGACGAATTGAAACGAATCAACGACCGGCTGGGGCACTTGGCGGGAAACAGGGCGCTAAAGCGGCTGGCAACGACGATAAAAGACCAATGCCGTTCGACGGACTTGGCCGCACGATATGGCGGCGATGAATTTGCCGTGCTGCTGATCGAATCGGACCAGGGAATGGCACAACAGGTTATGCAGCGCATCGAAACCCGCGTGCGGGACGACAAGGAAGAACCTCCCATCAGCGTAAGCATTGGCATGGCGATGTATCCGGGCGATGGACAAACAGCACAGGATCTGCTCGAAGCCGCGGACCGGCAACTGTACCGGCGAAAAAAAACAGTGCAAAACAAGAATGTAACCGTCGGGTAGAGGAAATCCCTCAAAAATGCAGGGCGAGGCTGTGAGACAGGAGGCGTAGAGAAAGGACGGGTGTGCTTTCTCGGATTTTGCGCAAAGCGCGGAAGCGTTAAACTCGAGGATGGTCGAAAAGCGAGGATTCGGTGAAGACACAGGAACTGCTATTGAGGCTGCTTGACGAAGCCTTTCAAAAGAAAACCTGGCATGGCCCCAATCTGAGACAAGCGATCCGGGGAGTAAGCGCGCAGCAGGCGGCGTGGCGCCCGGGAGCGGGGCGGCACAACATATGGGAAGAGACGCTGCATGCGGCCTACTGGAAATACGTGGTGCGGAGACGGATCGAAGGCGGCAAAAGAGGATCTTTCGTGCTGAAGGGGAGCAATTTTTTCCGGCGGCCGGAGAAGGGCAAGGCCAACGAAAGAGCCTGGCGCGCGGATAAGCAGTTGCTCGAGCGGGAGCACCGCGCTTTGCGGCGGGCTCTGGAGAGAGTTCTGGATACCCCGCGGGAGGCCAAGCTCCTCCGGCATATCTATGGGGTGGCTTTGCACGATGTTTATCACGCGGGGCAAATCAGGCTGCTGCGCCGGTTGATGCCCCGCTGATTCTCGGGGAGGCTCGAATCGATCTAGGAGTTTTTCGGGCGAATGGCGCGCACTATGCTTCGGGGATCAGCGGAGTCCTGAAAGAGACGAATGGCGGCGATGCCGGAGGCCCCGGCAGACAGGCAAGAAGAAGCGTTTCCGGGGGTAATTCCGCCGATGGCCAGGACGGGAATCTCTACGGAGCTGCAGACCGCGGCGAGATGATCGAGGCCCTGGGGTGAACCGTAGGCGGCTTTTGACGGCGTGGCAAAAACCGGGCCAAAGAAGATGTAGTTCGCGCCGGAGGACGCGGCAGCTTTGGCGGCTTCGAGCGAATGGCAGGAAACGCCGAGGATAAACTCGTGCGCGAAGGCTGCCGCGGCCGGCGAGGACAGCAAGAGGCGTTTCGCTTCTCGGGCAGGCATGGAGTTCTCGCCCAGATGCAAGCCCCGAGCTCGGGCGGCGAGGGCCACGTCGAGGCGGTCGTTCACGAGAATGCGGGGGGGCTTCCCGGCCGCAGCCTGACGATGGCTTGGCAGTCTCAAGACGCGGTCGAGGGCCTTCTCGACCAGCAAGTGAGATTGCTTGCCCGACAAATCCTTTTCGCGGATCTGAATCCAATCGACGCCAGCCGCGGCGGCCAGTTCGATCTTCTCGAGAAGCGCCTCGATCAAATCGGGCTGGCGTGAGGCCGCTAAACTGCGGCGGTCGGTGACGTAGCAGAGAATCGGCTTTCTCTCCGAACCTGGATCGGAATCGAGCGCCAAACTATTTGGGAGGGGCACTGGATGGACTCGGACGGGAACCGATGAAGCTTAGAGCCAGGAGGATATCGAGCACACCAAGACCGCTGACGGCCCCGCGAAACGAGGGATGGAGCACCACATGGATGAGCGAAGGGAAGTGGTTGAGGAAAAAGTTCTGTTCCCAGAAAGCCGACCAGGGAAGATAGAGAAGCAGTGCTCCCATTTCGAAGCAGACAACGACCAGCAGCGCGCGGAAGACACGGTTCATAGTGGAGAAGGAATCGCCTGCATCAATAAGTGCCGGGTATCAGCGGATGGGCTTCTGGAGAGCAGCGATGCGATCGGCGACGTCTCGATAATCGATGTTCATCGCATAGACCTGGGAAAAGCTCTTTAGCGCTGCTTCCGGCTCACCCGCGGATTCCTGGGCAACACCTAAATCATACCGCAACGCGAGAATGCTTTCCGGTTCAATGCCCGGGACGAGCAGAGCGCGCTCGTACCAGATGGCGGCGATGCCCGGCTGTCCTTTTTCCGTGAAGGCCAGCCCCAGCAACGTGCAGCATTGCATGACATAGCGGAAGGGCTTGCCGTTCTCGGTGGCTTTGGCGACTTTTTGAAATTCGCTGATGGCTTCATCCACCAGGCCCATCTCGCGGAAGGCAATGCCGAGATTGTAGTGCGTCTCGAGATCCTCGTCTTCGGCCCCCATTTCGCCGAGTTCGGCGCGGAAATCGTCAAAGACTTCCTTCAGCGGGCTGTGCTCGACAGGCCCGACCGGCTTTTCTTCCGCTTTAGGCGGAGCGACCGGCAAGGCCGCTTCCGAGTGGGAAGGTGTGAGGGCGTCGAGGCCAAGGTCGTCGATCTCTTTTGCAAGGTCCGCGAGAAATTGATCGGAAGCAAAACCGGCAGCGGGCGGGGTGGCGGCGGAATCCTTCAGAGCAGGCGTGGGTTCCGCCTCGGGTCGGCTGACGACGGGTGTTGCCGGAGGTTTCTGGTCATAGGCGGGAACAAGGGGTTCCGCCTCAAGAACCAGTTCGAAATCCTGATCGAGCTCGAATTCGGGTTCCGGTTGAATCGCCGGAGGAGCGGTTGGCTCTTCGGGAACGGGCGGCTTTTCCGGGACCGCGGGTTCTTCGCTCTCCTTGACCGGCGCGGGGACTTCCTTCGTTTCCGGGGCGGAAGGAAGTTCCGCGGAAATGTCGGCAAAGGAATTCGACGCTTCTTCGGAAGCCGCAGGCTCTTCGACAGGCAGTTCGAATTCCGAGACTTCATGCGAAGCGGAAGGGGCAGCCGCGGCGGGCTCTTCTGAAATCGAAAATTCCTCCTCGGCGACAGGTTCTGCGGCGACTTCGGGAGGCGGCGCAGGAGCGGGTGCGGCGGGCCTTGCCGGAGGCGGCTTTACAGGTTCTGCCGGATGAGAATCTTCCAGCATCGAATCCCATTCCGCAGAAAGGTCGACTTCCTGGACGCCGGAAGCGTCGGAGGAAGCGCTCGCAGCTACCGTCTCCGCGGGAGCCGGTTCGGCGGGCACGGGTGTATCAAACTCAAGCGCCGGCTCTTCGGCAACAGGCTCGGCAGCTACTTCCATCATCGGGACTTCCGGGATGGTTGCCGCCGGGGGTTCCTGGTGAGCCGCGGTGCTGGCCGCCAATTCCGCGTCGGTAAGACCGGCAGCGCGCTGGAATCTGCGGCGAAGCTCGCCGAAGCGCTCGGCGCCACGCAGGTCGGCGCGTTCGACATGGATTTGCTCAAGTTGGGAAGCCAGTTCGGCGGTGCGGCGGTCGTCGCCCGCGCCAAGGACAAAGTCGAGAAGCTTTTCGAGCGTCGGAGTGTGGCGAGGTGCGCGACGCAAAATAGCTTCGAGAAGGCCGATAGCTTTTTGCGTGAGACCGTAGCTGGCGAATAGATCGACGTCGGTGAGCGACTGGGCGATGAACTTCTGCGTCTCTTCATCGAGCGGCGGCTCGGCAGCAACGGGTGGGGCTGCGGGCGCGTCGCCGGCAACGGGTGCAAAAGTGGCCTCCGCGTCGGGGCGGAGTTTTGGCGCCGGAGCCTTGGGGATTTCTGCCTGGAGACCCTCTTCCGGCGGAGGTGGCACAGCTTCCGCGCCGAGCAAACCCAACTTGCGTAGAACGCCGTCCAGTTTGCGCTTGGCGGAATCGCTGTCAGGCTGGCGGTCGACGAGCTGTTCAAAGATGGCTTTTGCGCGCTCGTTCTGGTTGGCGGCAACGAGCGCGTCGCCCAGATGAGCGAGGGCGTCGGGAAGGCGGAAGGAATCGCTGGTTCGGCCGTAGAAATCGACGAGCCATTCCAAAGGCTCGAGGCGGCCCGGCATGCGGCCAGCCAGCTCGTTTTGCAGGCGGCCGATGACTTCATGCTCGCCGCCATCAATCATGGGGACGCGAATCTGGCCAATAATGGCCATGGCGCGGTCGCTTTGGCCGGACTCAAGGAGCGCTTCGACGATTTTTTGCGCCGGACCAAAATTCTTGCTGTCGGCAGCAAGAACGCGCAGCGCAAGATCGGTGGCTCTGTCCCAATTTGTGTTTTTGAGATAGAGATCGAGGAGCAACTCGGTTTGTTCGCCGCCTTTATCGAGATCCGGGACGTGCTCGAGGATCTCCGCCGCTTGCGTAAGATTGCCCTGGGAGGAAAAGGAACGGGCTTTGACAATGGTGGCGGCCAGACAATTGGCATCGATCTTCAGAGCCTTGTCGGCAAGCTTCTCGGATTCGGCCTGGTCTCCGCGGGCAAGAGCCCGCTGCGCGGCGGAAACGTAGGTGTCGACGGCTTCGCGCGACTGGCCCATAGCCTGATAGAGATCGGCCAGGCGAATCTGAATGCGCAGATTGTCCGGTTCCGCCAGGAGCAGTTTCTTGAGGAGGCTGACCGCTTCGGGCTGCCGGTTGTTCTTGAGATGGATTTCCGCGAGCTGTAAAAAGAGCGGGCGGGCTTCGCTCATCACCCCTTGCTGGACGTAAAGGTCGGCCAGCTTTTCAAGAGGGCGTATCTCTTCCGGAGCCAGCTTGGCGATGCGTTTATAAACGGCGATAGCCTTGGTGAGAAAACCGTCGCCGACAAAAATTTGCGCAAGGCGCTCGAAATAATCGATGGCCTGAAACGTTTCGCCCTGGCGAATGTAGAGCTCGCCGATGGTCATGAGCGTGACCTGATCGCGCGGCTCAAATTTCAGAATTTGCTGGTACTCGGCGATGGCCTGAGGGACCTTGCCTTGATTCAGCAGCTTCTGCGCGGATTCGACATATTTGCTCTTGGTATAGGCCATTCGTGTTCCCAGACAATACGCGGCCCGCGCCTGCAGGAGGATATCTCCTCCGTCCCAAGAGTTGGATAGGCAGACAGAAGCCGTGCTTGCTAACGCTAGCAGGCAGTCAAAAGGCAAGTCAACGAACCCAGAAGTGGGTGTGAGCAGCCAGTTATCCCCGTTAGGACTAGGAAACTAGACGGCGAAGACAAGGCGAAGCGGGGGAAAGGCGCTTTCGGGGCTTTTCTCGGCCAGAAGGATTGCGGAGAGGGCGAAAGCCGCCAGCCGGCCACGGGCCAAGCCGCAAGGAAATTGCCGAGGAAATCGACGACTACGAGCTGAGTCAAAGGACTTCGCGGGTGATAAACGAAGTCGGGAACTAATGTTCGGCAGCCCAGTAGAGCGCCGACCCGTGGGCCGGGAGCCTGACATCCACGAATTCCTTCAAGCCCAGGTCTTCGTGTTCCCAAAGGTCGCGGAGATTGTAGTTCGCGCGCGTGAGGCCCAGCTCTTTCCAGGAGTAGTGAAACGATTCTGGCGTGGCCTCGAGATTGAAAACGGCAACGTAGGCGCCGTTGCCGGATTCCGGAGTGGATAGCCAGACAGCCGCTTTATCGGTCGAGATCACAGCGTGGCTTCCGGTCGAATGCTGATCGACGCCGATCAGCTCCGCATTGGTCAGCGCGGATTGGGTCCAGTCGTCGGACAAAGTCAGATTGCCTCCCATCATGAGCGGGGAACGGAAGATGGACCAGAGAGTAAGGAGGGTTCGTTGCTCGTCGTGAGTCAGACGAGTCGTGCGCGGCTTTTCCCAGCCGGCAACCGGCTCCAGGCGGCCGAGGGGAAGCATGTCCGCGTCGGGCCAATGTCCGGGACCCGAGGAAGCGGCCCATTTCGCGGCGCGGGCAAACTGATTTCCGACGCCCTGCGGAAAGTCCTTATCGCTCAGCCAGACATCCCAGACGTCATCCGAGATACGCCACATTTGCGCGTAGCGGCGCAGTTCGATGGCTTTCTCAAGCGGGGCGGGACCAGGGGAAAGGCTCAGAACGATGGGGCGGTGAATCTTGCCCAGTGCCGCGCTGAGCATGCGAATTTCATCGCCTTTGTAGGGATGGCTGGAGATGCAGTCGACTTTCAGAAAATCAACTCCCCAGTCGGCGTAAAGCTTCGCAATGGAATTGTAATAAGCCTGAGCGGCCGGCGAGCCGGCTTTGAGGCCGTAGTTGTAGGTATTCCAAGGGCAGGAATCGGAGACGTTTGCGGCGGCCTGGGCGTGATAGGAAGTGCCCGCAATCGGGAGGTTTTTATGAACCGCCTCTTTGGGAATGCCTCTGAGGATGTGGATCCCGAACTTAAGGCCGAGCGAGTGGATGTAATCGGCCAGCGGCTTGAAGCCGGCGCCCTCTGCAGCCGAAGGAAAGCTGTTCACTGCCGGAATGTAGCGGCCGTTGGCGTCGAGGCTGAATTCGGGGGCTCCGCCACTGGTTTCCGTCGAATGATTCGTCACGTACCAGCCTTCATCCACGACAATGTATTCCCAGCCGTAGGATTTCAGGTGCTCGGCCATCCACGCCGCATTCGCCTTGATGGCGGATTCGCTGACGGTTTCCGCATAAGCGTCCCAACTATTCCAGCCCATTGGCGGCGTGGCGGCGAGCAGGCCTTGTCGCTCGGCACTCGCGGAATTCGCGGCGGCTTCGGCCTTGAGAGTCCAGACACAAAAAGCGGCGCAACCCGCCGAAAAGAGAATTGCCGCACCGCGCGTGACCCATTTCCGATGCATCAGGGCGACCTCTAGATT
Source organism: Acidobacteriota bacterium (assembly GCA_013289955.1). Taxonomy (GTDB): domain Bacteria; phylum Acidobacteriota; class Terriglobia; order Acidiferrales; family UBA7541; genus Acidiferrum. The sequence continues at coordinate 163,698 of JABCYZ010000003.1, read as the reverse complement.
CTCCGGCGGAGATTTTATGTGACCCGCCAGGAAAGTGGTAGCGGAGTTTGCGTGGCTCCGGCGGCCCAGCAATTCGCGTCGCGGACGGGCGCGAAGGAATAGCGATGAAGTGGCGAGGGACCGTGCTGGCGAAGGGCTTCGAGGTGATCGGGAGTGGCATAACCCTTGTGGCGGGCAAGGCCGTATTGCGGGTAAACGGCGTCCCACTTTTCCATGCAACTATCCCGATGGGTCTTGGCCAGGATGGAGGCTGCGGCGATCGTGACGCTGCGCGCATCGCCCTTGATGAGCGACTTCTGTTCGATGAGAACATCGAGCTGCATGGCGTCGATGAGCAAATAATCGGGCTGGATCGAGAGTTGTTCGAGGGCGGCGGTCATGGCCTGGCGGCTGGCTTGATAGATGTTCCAGGCGTCGATGCGCTGGGCATCGATTTCCGCCACAGCCCAGGCGAGCGCGTGCTCGCGGATGCGCACGGCAAGTTGCGTGCGCCGCTCGGCAGGAAGTTTTTTCGAGTCATCGAGGCCGACAATGCGGCGTTTGGGATTGAGAATGACCGCGGCCGCGACGACCGGACCGAACAGCGCGCCGCGGCCGGCTTCATCGAGACCGGCAATGCGCATCCAGCCAAGTTGTCGCGCCGCTCGCTCGAAACGGGAAGAGCAGAGACGGCTCATTGCGCGGAGATTTTAGCACGGCGCGCGGGCCGGACAAGGTCACTCATTACGAAGCGCGGCAATGGGATCGACCTGCATGGCTCTGCGTGCCGGCAGGTAGCTTGCCGCGAGCGCTACGATCGTCAGCAGAACAGTGACGCCGGCGAAGGTGATTGGATCGATTGGCCGGACGCCATAGAGCACTTTGACCATCAGCCGTGAAAGCAGCAAAGCTCCCAGAATGCCTGCCCCCGAGCCCACGAGCGCAAGCGCCATTCCCTGCCGCACGACGAGCCGGAACACTTCGTTGCGGCTTGCGCCAAGCGAAATGCGAATCCCAATCTCGTGCGTGCGCCGGGAAACCGAATAGCTCATAACGCCGTAAATTCCGGCCGCCGCCATTACCAGCGCGACGGCAGCGAATATGCCGAGCAGAAGCATCTCGAAGCGCGGCTGTGCATTGGCACCGGCTACGACGGCGTCCATAGTCAGGACCTGGGAGATCGGCAAATTGCGGTCGAGCGACCACACCGTGTTTTTCACGGTAGACGCGAGGGCCCCCGGATCTCGCGTCGTGCGCACGACGAGAGTGATGTAGGCCATATGCAGCATCGCTTCACCGTGCGCGCCAGCAGCCCCCAGGAAATCGCGGTTCTGGAATGCCGCGAGATAGGCTTCGGGGTAAGGCGGCGTCGCCCAGTCCTCCTGCTTGGCATTTTTCGCAACGCCAATGACCGTCAGCCAGGTTGGAGAGCCAGGGTCGCCGGAGTCAAACGAGATGTGCTGGCCCAGCGGATCTTCCCCGGGCCAGTAAGTGCGAGCCGCTTCCTGATTAAGGATCACAACGCCGGGAGCGGTGGCGTTGTCGGTAGCGGAAATGTCACGGCCCCGTAGCAAAGGGAGCCTCATTGTCGGGAAATACCCCGGCGTCACGATACGGTAGACGGCAAAAGGCGATTCGCCCGGGCGCGGTTTTGGCCGGCCTTCAATCACAAACGGCCAGCCCCACATATCGCCCGCCAGGGGCAAGTGATTGATCCCGCCGACGGCCTCGACGCCAGGTATAGCCCGGACCTGTTCCTGAACTTGTTGGTAGAAGATCGCTCGCCGATTTGGGTCGGCTTCTTTTGATCCAGCGACCGAGACGACCATCGAGAGAACGTTATGCGGATTGAACCCGGGATCGACCGATTCGAGCGCAAAAAAACTGCGGATCATCAGACCTGCCCCGATGAGCAGCATGAGCGCGAGCGCAAATTCGGACGCGACCAGGAAGCCGCGCAGACGACTGCGGCCCGCGCTCTCGCTGGCCCCGCGGCCGCCCTCTTTCAGCACGTCGCTCAGGTTGACGGCCGTCGCCTGCATCGCCGGCGCCAATCCAAACACCACGCCGGTCAACACGCTGACTGCAAGCAGGAAGAGAACAACGTGGGTGTCGATCGTCACGGTCTCGACACGGGGAATGTCGGCGGGGCTCAGCGCGACCAGTGCGTGCGTTCCCCAAGTCGCAAGGACGAGGCCGGCAGAGGCCCCCATGGCCGTGAGCAGCAGATTTTCTGTCAGGAACTGACGGACCACACGCGCGCGGGCAGCGCCAAGAGCCGCTCGCACGGCAATTTCCTTCTGCCGAGCAGCGGCGCGCGCCAGCAACATGTGCGCGACGTTGGCGCAAGCGATCAAGAGCACGAATCCCACCGCTCCCAGAAGGACGAGCAACGGCGTTTGAATCTTTCCGACGACTTGCTCCATGAGAGGCGTCACCAGGACGTCGCGGTTTGTGCCTGGGAACTGCCGTTCGAGACGCGCGGTGAGGGTTGAAATCTCGGCGCGAGCCTCGGCGAGTCTGACGCCCGGCTTGAGCCGCGCGAAGATTCGCAAACTGTTGCCGGCGCGGTTGTGGATTCGCTCCCCAAACGCAATCGGCACCCACAACTCCGTGTGCGTGGACCAAAAGGGTGCAAACCTGAATTCGCGAGGCATAACACCAACGATCGTGTATAGCTCGCCGTCGAGTTTGACGGCCTTCCCGATGACCTTGCCATCTCCGGCGAAACGCCGTTGCCAGAGCCGGTAGCTCAGAATGACCTCGTGCTCGGCGCCTTTCTGGTCCTCTTCCGCCGTGAACACCCTGCCCAGCTGTGGCTCGGCGCCGAGCATGGGGAAAAGGTTCTGGGTCACCTTGAGCCCCGGAATATGTTCGGGCGAATCGACGTCGGTCAAATTCGGCGACCAATACTCCGCCGCCGCCATGGCTTCAAACGAACGGCTCTGCTCGCGCCAGTCGATGTAGTTGCCGACGGAGACCGGATCCGTCCCATCGTGCAAAAGTGTGACGAGCCGGTCGGAATCCCTGTAAGTCAGCGGGCGGAGCAATACGGCGTCCACGACGCTGAAGATCGCGGCGTTCGCGCCTATACCAAGAGCGAGCGTGAGGACGGCAATGCCGGTGAAGCCGGGGTTTTTTGAGAACATGCGCGCGCCGAAGCGGATGTCCTGGAACAGCGTTTCCAGGAACGGGAGGCCGCGGCGTTCGCGATAGAGTTCCTTCGCTTGTTCGACCCCGCCGAATTCGCGGTGCGCGGCGTGACGCGCTTCTTTGGGAGCCATGCCGCGGCGAATGTTTTCTCCGGTGAGGGCTTCGAGATGCGCTTCGAGTTCGGTGTCGAGTTCGGTCTCGCGGCGGCGTTTGCCGAACATTCCTTTGATTCGGATAGTCAAGATGCGTAGCCAAGTCATTGTCATGCTCCTCAGAGCCGGCTCAGGGGCTTGCCTGGGCGGCTATTCATAACGCAGGGCCACGACGGGATCGACTCGCGTCGCGCGCCGGGCCGGCAGGTATGCGGCAAGCGCCGCTACTACGCCAAGGAGAAAACAAGCGCCGGCAAACGCCAGAGGATCCGCGGCTCCCACTTCAAACAGCATGCTGCCAAGCAAGCGGCTCAATCCGTAGGCGGCAGCCACACCGACGGCCATACCGGCTGCCACGAGAAACCCCATTTTGCTTACGACGTGGTGAAGGATGTCGCCGGGTTGCGCCCCGAGTGCCATGCGAATCCCGATTTCGCGGGTACGCCTGGCAACGGAAAAAGCCACGACACCGGAAAGTCCGAGCGACGCGAGCAGAGTGGCGAGCAGCCCGAACAAGCTGGAGAGCCAGGTGAGGAGCCGCTGTTCGGCGAGTGAATCGTCGATCTGCACTTCCAGTGTGGTGGTCGCGTAGAGAGGCAAGTTCAGGTCCAGGTCGTGAACTTGCGCCCGAACGAGGTCGCCGATTTTTTCCGGATCGCCGGAGGTGCGTACCTGGAGTGTCATGTCAAAGAGGCGGGGTTCCTGCGCCATCGGTGCGTAAAAATGCCGGCGGGGGGCTTCTGACAGGTGGACGTACTTGGCATCCTTTACGACGCCGATGATTTCCCGGTCCGGCGCCACTTTCGGATCATCGTCGGTGCCGATTTTCCTGCCAAGGGGATCTTTGCTGCCGAAGAAATAGTGCGCCATCGTTTCGTTGATGATGACAACCTTCGGGCCGGAAACTGTGTCCTGCTCGGTGAAGTCCCGGCCTTCGACAAACGGAATGCCCAAGGTTGTGAAATAGCCGGGCGAAATGACCGCGGCGTTGGGGCTCACGTTTTCGTCGGGGCCCGGTTGGTAGCCTTCGACCTTGACGCTTTCCTGATCCCAGCCACCGGAAATTACGGAACTGGTGGTGAAGCTGGCGGCACGCACGCCGGGCAGCGTGCGAACGCGCGCCAGAAGATCGTCGTAGAGCGATCTGATTCTCTCCTGGGGATAACCGTTCATGGAGGGATTGAGCGACGCCAGAAAGACATTTTCTTTTACAAACCCGGTATTCACGCCGCGCAGGTTTCGCAAGCTATGGAGAAACAGGCCCGCGCCGATCAGGAGCGGCAGCGAGAGTGCCACCTGAAGAAAAATGAGCGCGCTGCGCAGGCTGAAGAGGCGTTCGCCGGACGCAATCGAAGGAGCATCGGCGCGCAAGGCGGCAGCCACGCCGGTTTCTGAAAGCTGCAAAGCAGGAGCCAGCCCGAACAACAGACCGGTGGCCAAGGATGAGAGGAGCGCAAAGACCAGCACGCGCAAATCCATCGGCGCCTGGAGATTCGCGCTGAGGTCCGCCGGCAGGAAACCGAGCAAAGCGGTCTTGGCCCAGTAGGCAACGACAATTCCCGCGCACCCTCCGAGCGCCGAAAGCACGAGACTTTCCGTCAGCCACTGGCGAATGAGTCTCGCCCGGCTCGCACCAATTGCCAGACGTACAGAGATTTCCTGCTTTCTTTTTGCGTTTCGCGCCAGCAGGAGATTAGCCAGGTTTGCGCACGCCACCAGCAGCACAATGCCCGTAACGCTGAACATGAGAAGAAGGGGGCGTTCCATTTCCGTGCGGAGATGAGCGAAGCCCTGGTTGCCGTGCTCGAGCTGGATGCGGCTCGCGAGGGCACGCTCCTTGTCATGGGCGTTGACGCCCGCCCCGAGTTCCTGCAATTCCGCAGCGAGAATCTGGTGATAGAGAATGTCGAGCGAGGCCCGCGCCTGCGCCACGCTGATCTCCGGCTTCCGGCGTGCGAGGACGGTCATCCAGCGGTGCCGGGGATTCTCTAAACGGTTCGCGGGCACCGGGCGGAAAACTGTGGCCATCATCATGGGCACGCGAATGTCCGGGTTACGCGCCATCTCCGTGCCGTAAAAACGCGGCGGCGTGATGCCGATCACGCGAATCGGATTGTCATTCAGGACGATGTTCTTGCCGACGATCGAGGGATCGCTTCCGAAGCGCCGCTGCCAGTAGCCATAGCTCAGGACCGCGACAGGATGTGCGCCAGGTATGCGATCGTCCTCCGGGCCGATCAGGCGGCCAAGAAACGGCTGGACGCCAAGCGTTTCGAAATAATTTCCGGAAACCATTTCGCCGATGGCGCGTTCACTCTGCCCGCCATAGCTCGCGTTGAAATCGACACCCGAGCGCGTCAGAACATTCAGGAAAACGGTGTTCTTATCGCGGAGGGCCTGATACATCGGATAGGAAAAATCTTCCTCGGCCTCCCCGGAACGGGCGTCCGTGTACTTGATGACGACGAGTTCCTGAGGATCAGGGACCGGCAGGTTGCCGAGCAAAACGGAATTGATCAGAGAGAACAAGCCCGTGTTTGCGCCGATACCGAGAGCCAGCGTCAGAATTGTCACCAGAGTGAAACCGGGGCTTTTCACGAGCATGCGCAGCGCGTAACGCAAGTCCTCGGCCAGCGTCTCGAAGAATGGCAGGCCGCGCTGATCGCGGTAGGATTCCTTGGTTTGCTCGATTCCGCCGAATTGGCGGCGCGCGGCATGGCGCGCTTCCTGCTCGTTCATGCCGCGACGCATGTTTTCTTCAGCCAGCGCATCCATGTGCGTGCGCAGTTCTCTATCCAGTTCGCCGTCCAGCTGCCGCTTCCTGAAAACTCCAAGCAAGCGCAATGCAAAGATGCGTAGCGAGTCCACGTCAGGCTCCTTCGGCGCGTCCGAGCAGGCGCGTCATGAGCGCGGTCATGCGTTCCCAGCTTTCCGTTTCCGCCAAAAGCTGTTTGCGGCCGCTTCGTGTCAGCGAGTAGTACTTGGCTTTGCGATTGTTGTCTGAGACCCCCCACTTCGAGGAGATCCAGCCGCGCTGTTCGAGGCGCAAAAGCGCAGGGTAAAGCGTGCCCTGGTTGAGCTTGAGCAGGTCGGCCGACACCTGCTGAATGCGCACGGCGATGCCGTACCCGTGCAGCGGGCCGAGGGCATCGAGGGTTTTAAGTACGATCAGGTCCAGCGTGCCTTGCAACACCTCGCCGCGCGTTTGCGCCATCGCGATTCTCCTTTGGACGGTCTACAGGAGACTACGCATGCTCCTGTTGATTGTCAACAGGTAGTCTTCCTGTATAGACGAAGCCAGGGAGAAATTGTTTCGTGCACCCTGAAGGTTTCCCTGGCTGGCCGGAACTTTCTGGCGAGACCCGTTGACCGCAATGCGCCGGGAGACCTACGATGACCAGGCAAATCTGGCAGCGAAAACGCTTCAGGGAGAATTTCATGCATTCATCGAAGGAGTCCGCCGAGCCTCGCCGCGGCTTTTGCCTCTTGAGTTTGGCGGCGCTTTTGGTCCTCACTCCATCCAGCCGGGCTCAGGGTCTGGCAAGCAGCGATCTTTCCCGCGTCCGAGCCGTCGGCGACGCGATTCTGTCGCCCGACGGCCACCGGATTTCTTACCCCGTGATTTCCTATGACCGCCCGGGACGGCCCGCTCCACAGCTTTGGATCATGGACCTCGCCACGCAAAAGTCCGTTCGCATCGGGGGCGAGACAGACGTGACCGGCAATGCACACTGGTCTCCTGATGGGAAATGGCTCGCGTTTCAGGGCAGGGTCGGGGACAAACATGGATTGCTCCTGGCTCGACCGGACGGTTCCGAGATCACCGCCCTCGTCGAGAAGATGGAAGGCACCAACAGCCCCCTGCCGGGCGAAGGTCAGGACCTCACCTGGTCGCCGGACGGCAAACAGATCGCGTTTATTTCGTCCGTGCCGGACGAACGAGCTGCCGAAGCCAGCGGCGATCCCATGGTGATCACGCGCTATTTGTATAAGCCCGACGCCGGCGAAGGCATGACGCGCTTTAACGACAACCAGCGGCTGCACATTTTTGCCGTGGACATCGCGAGCAAGCAGGTACGCCAACTGACAGAAGGAATCTACGACGAGCACTCCATTGACTGGTCGCCTGACGGGCGAGAGATTCTATTTGCGTCGAACCATGAGCCGAACCAGGATGAGTTTTTCAACTACGACATTTTCGCGCTGAATGTCGCGGACGGCAGCATTCGCCGCTTGACGGCTACGGAATACAACGAATACGAACCGCTCTGGGCGCCCGACGGCAAGCACATCGTTTATCGCGGCACAAAGCGCGGCTTGACGGACCGCGAGACGACGATGGAGGACACGCACGTCTGGGTGATGAACGCCGACGGCAGCAATCGCCGTGAGATCGGAGCGGTGGTCGACAACCGCCAGGGCGCACCGAAGTGGGCCCCCGACGGCAGCGCGGTGTACTTTACGGTCCAGGAGCACGGAAGCAATCACCTGCTGCGGCTGCCAATATCGGGCGACAAGCCGGAATATGTGCTGAACGAACGCGGGAGCGTAGGCGGCTTTTCGATCGGCAAGGACGGCACGCTGGCTTATACGTTTACGTCAACCCGAGACATGGCTCAGCTCTACGTCAAGACAGGCAGTGCCGCAGCGCGCAAGCTGACGGACCTGAACGCGGAAGTTTTCGCCGGCAAGCAACTCGGCGAGGTCGAGTCTTTCACTTTCCTCAGCAATGACAACAAATTTGAAGTCGAAGCGTTTCTGACGAAGCCGGTCGGGATGACCGCAACCTCGAAGCACCCGCTGATCATAAACATTCATGGCGGCCCGCACGGGCAAAATGGCCCCGGGTTCAACTTCAGAAATCAAGTCTACGCGGCACATGGCTGGGCGACGCTCAACGTCAATTTTCGCGGATCGACCGGCTACGGGCAGAAATTCGCTGACGCCGTCTTTGCCGATCAGAACGGCAACGAGGGACAGGACGTTTTATACGGCGTGAGCGCCGCCGTGCGCCGATACCTCTGGATCGACCGCGAACGCATGGGCATCGAAGGCGTGAGCTACGGCGGCCAGCTCACGGACTGGCTAATCACCCAGACGAATGAATTCAAAGCGGCGATCCCCACCGCCGGAATCGCAAACCTGGTCAGCTACAACTACATGACCTACTACAATCAGTATGAGGAAATGGAATTCGGCCAATTCCTGCATCAGGGCAATTTGATGGACGTGGCTTGGGAGCGCTCGGCGCTGAAGCACGTGGCCGGAGCGCACACGCCGACCATGCTCGTTCACGGCGAAAACGACAATGATGTGCCCATCGCCGAAGCGGAACAGTTTTTTATCGCGCTAAAGGATGTGGGAACCGAAGCCGTTTTTGTGCGCTATCCGCGCGAAGGCCACGGGATCCGGGAAACAAAGCATGTGATTGACTGGACCGACCGGTCCATCGCCTGGTATGAGAAGCACTTTCCGAAGGCAGGTGCGGAGGGCGTAACGAACGTCCAGCCGTGATCGTTCTTGCTGTGAGTGGAGGGTGAAAACGAATGGAGTCCCGCTTTCGCCGGGACTCCCTCGAGAAAACACTTTTGGGTTCGAATCGGCGAGCCGCGATTACGCCTTGGTATCAGCCCCGGCGGTTGCAACGGCGGCCACTTCTTCTCGCGCAGCGCGCTTGATGCGCGCGGCCTTTCCACGCAAATCGCGCAGGTAGTACAGGCGGGCGCGGCGCACTTTGCCCTTGCCAACCACCTCAATCGAGCTGATCGAAGGCGAATGGAGCGGGAAAATGCGTTCGATGCCGACGCCGAAGCTTACGCGGCGCACGGTGAACGTGGCACCCGAGGCGCGGCCCTTCTTGGAGATCACGACCCCTTCAAACGCCTGCAAGCGTTCCTTTTCCTTCTCGCCCTCGCCTTCTTTCAGGCGGACGTTGACGCGCACCGTGTCGCCGGGGCGAAATTCGGGGAGGTCTTTGCGCAGTTGCGCTTCATGCAATTTGGCTATAACCAGGTTCATGATCGTATTCCCTGCAGACCCACTCAGGCGGGGCCAGCTCTTCAAAAACAAACCCCAATTATAGCCAAATATTCACGATTTACCTAGCGCCGTCTTTCCCCCGTGGTGGGGCAGTTTCCGGTGACACAATCTATTCATTCAAATGAATCAGGAATTACAACCGGCTTCTGCTTGTCGACAACGCCGCCGGGTTCGGTTGGGACTCACTTCTTGCAGGTGAGTGTATCGCCCACAACCCAGTCTGCCGTTCCCTTTTTGACTTCCCAATTGACGACGAACTGCGAAGGAGTGTCTCTCTTATAGACGAAACGCTGGACCGCCGGCGGGTCCGTTTTCGAGCTTTCGCCGAGCCAAATCAGTTTGTCCTCCGCCCAACCGGAGGATGTGAATTTGCGAGCGCCGCCGAAATTATCGTAGACGAAGGCCACAAACTGCTTTTCGCCAGTATCGAAACCCCAATGCTCGAGGGCGTGAAAGCGGTTCGGGGGCGAATCGTCGTGGCGCACCCCGAGCCAAGCCCCTTCCAACTCCGTGGCGAAAACAATCTGGGATTCAATCGATTTGCCGTTCGAGGGGAAAACGCCACGGCACGCCCACTTTCCTAGGAAGCCTCCGAGAGACTGCACCTCCGGTTTTAGCGTGACGCCTGCCGCTAAAGCCGCTTCGGCCGGTTGTTGCGCAAAGAGCTCCGAAGGCTCGAGGCAGGCCAATAAGAACAGCAACGGAAGAAGCGCCAGAGTTCCTCCACGGCGCGACATAGTGCGTTTCATTTGTTTGCCTCCAGGGATGCGTCCGGCGTCCGCCGACGTCCAGTTCCGCGCTCACAACGTGCTCCTCTTACTTTGACTTCCGATAACAATTTAAGTGATCAACACTTGAATTTCCTTCAGACCCAGGGTCGTGCGAAAGGTCGAGACTGGCTGGGAGCTTGGATATGAGCCTTCAGAAAAGGATCGGAAGTAAGAATCAAGCAAGCCGCGCCGTTTTCCATGTGTCCTACCTGGAAGACTCGCTGAGGTTCACAAGGAGACGGAGTACACACCGCAATACCAATGAATGGCGAATCCCCGTTTGCCTAATCGGCGGACACGGAAGAGTTGCGCCGGATGACGGAGTCCGCGAAGCGCTCCATTTCCTCCAGTTGCGGACTGAATTGCAGCAGCACCAGGTCCACGCCAACGGCTTCAAATTGCGCCAGTCTCTCACTAACCTGTTCCGGAGTGCCCACTAGGCCCGAACGCAAGCCGCGATTCGAAACTGAGTAATCTTCGAGAGAAACGCGCTGCTCAAGCTGGGTCCCGGAAAGCCACTGCTGATAATTGGCATTCCCGGCCGCGGACTGGTGCACATCCGTGATGCGCTTCAGCTCATCCTGCGCTTCCCGCTCCGTTTCGCGCACGATGGTATACCCCGCGACGCCGAACTTCAGTGGAGGCAAATTGAGCCGTGCGCGGCGTTCGCGCAAATCCGTTATTTTTTCGCCGACACGCTCCGGCGGATCGCCATGCATCAGGTAGGCGTCGCACTTTTCTGCGATGAGATCTTTCGCCGCGAGCGATTCGCCTCCCGCATAGATCGTCGGATGCGGCTGGGCCACGGGTTTCGGTTCGAGGATGTTGTCTTCGACGCGGTAATACTTCCCCGAATAGGAAAAATGATCTTGCGCCCACACGCCGTGCAGAACGTCGAGCCATTCGTTGGTGCGCGCATAGCGGTCATCATGCTGCTCAAATCCCACACCGTATTTCTTCGCTTCATCCGACCACCACGAGGAAACGACATTCAGAGTGAGCCGCCCGCCGCTGATGTGATCTATGTTCGCCGCCTGCTTGGCCAGTAGCGCGGGCAGATGAAACGTCGGACGCACGGCGACCATAAGCTCAAGCCGCCGGGTGACTGCAGCCAGGGCGGCCGCCGTGGACCACGCATCGAGCGAAGGTGCTTCCACGCCCTTGATGTCGTTCAAATTCAATTCCGCGATCAGCATGAGGTCATAGCCGATCTCTTCGCTGCGCTCGGCAAGCTTTTTTACGTAAGGCCAAGTCGCAGGCATGTTTTCGTCCGCGACGTTGCGCAGCCATCCGCCAAAAACGGGGAGCCAGTAGCCATATCTCATCGAATGCTCCCTGAAGAAATCAACCGTTCACCCCGGCTGGCCTCGTGAATGCGCGCTTCGTTTATGAGATAGTCCGCCAGCCGCGCGTAGGGATTAAAGCCAATCATCCGCTCGGGGTCGGAGACAAAATTCGAAAGTGCGTTGACGTCGTAGTAGAGCAGGCGCCCCGTTCGGTCGTCGATGACGTACTCGATGCCGCCGACTTCGATGCCGGCCACTTCCATGATGCGTTCGACGTCGTCAATCACTTGCCTCGGCGGCTCGTAGGCTTCCACCGTAAGTCCCGACTTCGGTGCGTCCACCGGGCAAGCTAGTCGCGTCAGTTCCTCGCCCTTTGTGTTTTTGCAAATGTCCGCCGGGCACAAATCAAAAGTATCGCCGGTAATGTGAATTTGAATGGCGTAGAGATATTCGCCGCCGAGAACCTCCACTCGGGTGATAACGCCGTCGCGCGCCGTGAAAAATTCCTGCACCAGCGCAACGTTATCTATCCCAAACGACAGGCTGTTCTCTTCGATGGCGCCGCGGAGCTCGGCAGGCGAATGGAACTTCTTTATCCCGGCACCGCTGCCGCCGATATTCGGTTTGATGATGAGCGGGTAACCAATCGCTTCGGCTGCGCTCAGCGCCTGTGACGGATGGTTGATCACCCTCGCCTTGGGATATTGCAGTCCAAGGACCTCCAGCACGCTGCACTGCAGCGCTTTCGAAATCTCGTGAGTGAAAGCGCGCGAGCCGTTCACCACGCGAACGCCTTTTTCTTCCAGATGCGAAAGATAGTTGAGCGTATAAAAGATCCCGTGGCCGAGGCCCCGCTGCCATGCCGAAGGGCTCATGCGATTGAAGAGCAGGGAGTACTCGCTTTCCTTTGCCGCGACATCGTATTGGTGATTGCGCGCGTCTACCTTGACCCAATTCGCTCCCAGCCTGTCGAGTTGTTCGAATAGCGGCTTGAACCAATGCTGCTGCTCGTAATAGATGGCGATAGGCTTCCCTTCGCCGCGTTCCTGGCCGTTTCCGCTTGCCGCGTTGCTCATGGCACGTTGCTCCTCATTTGCTTAACAATAAAAAAGGGCCGCTTATTCCGGGCGGCCCTGGATTCCTTTTGGGTTTAGACTTGCGCTATACCGAAGGACTTCCCATGCCGCTCGAGACGGTACACATACAAGCACAGCATGGACATCCGCAGGCCCGCTCACCGGCAGAATACGGGTGCGAAAAGCGCGAGGAACCGCACTGGATTGCTTCTTTCACAGAATATTCAGTATACCGCCAGCCAATTTCAGCGCAACAACAAATCCGGACGGTTGCGCCCGGTCTTTTCCAGTGCGGCCGCGCGGCGCCAATTTGCCACTTCGGCGTGGTTGCCTCCGATCAAAACTTCCGGCACCTTCCACCCGCGAAAATCGGCCGGCCGCGTGTAATGCGGAAAATCCAGAAGAAGGTGATTCGTAAGTCCTCTATAACCACTTCCTCGCGCTGCGGGAAATTCGGTGTCAGGTCGAACGGGCACGGCTTGCCTTGCCCCCAGAGGAGAAGCATCTCTCGGCGAGCCGCGATTTGCGCTGAACGATTCATTCTCGGAAGAAGCTTCATTTCCGAGCGCGCCGGGAATCAGCCGCGTGACCGCATCAATCATCAGCATCGCGGGAAGCTCCCCACCGCTAAGTACGTAATCACCGACCGAGATCTCTTCCGTCGCCAGATGGTCCGCCACGCGCTCGTCGACTCCTTCATATCGTCCGCAGAGAAACACGATGCGGTCGAAGTCCGCATACCGCCGCGCGGTCTCCTGCCGGAAAAGGGTTCCCGCGGCGGACATGAGAACAATCGCGGTATGCGGGTCAGGCGAGGCAGGCTGCTCGGCGCTCCCGAGGCTGTGGCCGAGAAGCGCTTCGGCTGCCTCGAAAAGCGGCTCGGGCTTGAACACCATTCCCTCGCCCCCGCCAAAGGGCCGGTCATCGACGCTGCGGTGCCGGTCCTTCGTAAACACGCGCAGGTCCTGGATGTGCACTTCGACGAGCCCCGTCTCGCGAGCGCGCCGCAAGATGCCGTGGTCGAGGGGGCCAACAAAAAATTCTGGAAAAATCGTAACCAGATCAAAGCGCATGTGTAGCCAGTGTAGCCAAACAGGGATGCGCGTGCCATTGGCTGTTTCCGTTCATGGCGGATCGAAGCTTCCGCCCCGCGCGAGCAGGGGCAGGGCTGATTTCTGTACCTCCGAACAGGTTGCGCGGCCCTTCTTCTCCTCTTAACCTTGACGAAATAATTCTCCGCTCGAGTCCAGCCCTTTTGAGGAGTCACCGATGCCGTTCGATGGCCGGATCCACAGAAATTTGCGCATCGTCCTGATGGGCTTGCTACTGGCCCAAGTGTCGGGCTGCGCCGGACTGACGACTGGAGGCGGCTCCAACGGCAACAGCGGAGGCGGAACTACGGCGCCGGCCGCGCCCGCCGGATTGCTCGCAACGGCCGGAAATGCCCAGGTCAGTCTCTCGTGGACCGCAACGACCGGCGCTACTGGCTACTACGTCAAACGCGCCACGGTAAATGGCGGCCCCTACACGCAAATCGCCGTGCCCTCCATGAATAGTTACATCAACACGGGCCTGACAAATGGAACGGCCTATTACTACGTGGTGTCGGCGTTTAATTCCGCAGGCGAGAGTGCTAATTCTTCGCAAGCGACGGCGACCCCTGCTACTCCAGCCGCTCCGCCTGCCGCGCCCACCGGACTTGAAGCCACCGCAGGCAATGCGCAGGTGAGTCTCACCTGGACCGCCAGTAGCGGCGCAACAGGTTATAACGTAAAACGAAGCACGGTGAGCGGCGGCCCATATGCACAGGTTTCCTCCCGAACCTCGGCGAACTTCACCGACGCTGGCCTCGCTAACGGCACCACTTATTACTATGTGGTGTCGGCGCTGAACTCCGCCGGCGAAAGCCCAAATTCTTCTCAAGTGAGCGCGACGCCTGCCGCCCCTGCTACACCGCCCTCTGCTCCAGCGGGGCTGGTGGCCACGGCCGGCAATGCCGAGGTAAACCTCACCTGGACGGCCAGCGCAGGGGCGACGAGCTATCATCTAAAACGCAGCACAACAAGTGGCGGTCCGTATACTCAAGTGGCCGCCCCCACCGCAACAAACGACACGGACACCGGGCTTACGAACGGCACAACCTACTACTACGTGGTCTCAGCGCTGAACGCCGCCGGCGAAAGCCCAAATTCTTCTCAAGTGAGCGCGACGCCTGCCGCCCCTGCTACACCGCCCTCCGCTCCAACGGGGCTGGCAGCCACGGCCGGCAATGCCGAGGTAAACCTCACCTGGACGGCCAGCGCAGGGGCGACGATCTATCATCTAAAACGCAGCACAACAAGCGGCGGCCCGTATACTCAAGTGGCCGCACCCACGGCAACAAACGACACGGACACTGGGCTTACGAACGGCACAACCTACTACTACGTGGTCTCAGCGCTGAACGCCGCGGGCGAAAGCGCCAATTCTTCTCAAGTGAGTGCGACGCCTGCCGCCCCTGCTACACCGCCCTCTGCTCCAGCGGGGCTCGTGGCCACGGCCGGCAATGGCGAGGTAAGCCTCACCTGGACGGCAAGCACGGGGGCGACGAGCTATCACGTCAAACGCAGTACGACGAACGGCGGTCCGTATACCCAGGTCGCTGCACCTGCTGCGGCGAGTGATATTGACAGCGGTCTTACCAACGGCACGACCTACTACTATGTCGTTTCCGCTTTGAACGCCGTGGGCGAAAGCGCTAATTCTTCTCAAGCGTCCGCGACGCCAGTCGCCCCCACTGCCGACGTGACTGTTACCGTCAATCCCGCAGTAACCCATCCCATCTCTCCCTATATTTACGGCATCAATTTTTATTCGGGCATCACGGGCGCTCCGCCTCTGTTGACTTTTGACCGCGACGGAGGCAACCGCTGGACGGCCTACAACTGGATCACCAACGCTTCGAACGCTGGCAGCGACTATCTCTACGAAAACGACGACTACCTCAGCCCGAGTACCGTTCCCGCGGAGGCCGTCCGCAGTTTCATTGCCGGCGATCAGGGCAATAGCATGGCAAGTCTGGTAACCTTCCAGCTCCAGGGCCTGGTGTCCGCTGACGAGAGCGGACCTGTAAGCGTCACGAATCCGCCCGATCTGTCCCGCTTCCGGCCCGTCGTTGATAGGAAGAGCACGGCGTCCAGCGCTCCTTTCACCCTCACGCCGCCGCCTGCGACGACTGACAACAACGTCTACATGGATGAGTTTATCTGGGCTCTCAACCAGAAGTTCACCGGCATGGGTGTCTTTGGAGCCAGTCCCACTCACCCCACGTTCATCAGTCTCGACAACGAACCGGAATTGTGGAACTCCACGCATCTCGAAGTGCAAGGCCCCAATCCCGTCACTTCGGACAACTACATCACCAAGACCATCAACCTGGCGACGGCTCTAAAAAACCAGTTTCCCGACGTCGTCATTTTTGGGCCGGTACACTACGGTTTTCAGGGAATCTACAACTGGCAAGGCGAGTTGAGCGCCACTCCCAGCGGCGCGAACTGGTTTCCGGACAAGTACCTCGAAGCTCTGAACACGGCCTCGACAACTTACGGAAAGCCCCTTGTCGATGTATATGACTTTCACTGGTACGTCGAGGAGTACGATCCTAACGGAACGCGAGCGCTTGATCTGACGAGCACGACGCTCACTGATGCTCAGATCCAATTGATCGTCCAGAGCCCTCGCGCGTTGTGGGACCCCACGTTCACCGATTCCACCAACAGCAATCCCTGGATTTACGAAGAGCTGGGGAACACTCCCATTAATCTGCTCGGTCGCCTGCAGGCGAAAATCAATGCCGAAAATCCCGGAATGAAAATATCCATCACCGAGTATGAAAACGGCGGCTGGAACCACATCGCGGGAACCATCGCCCAGGCGGACAACCTGGGAATTTTCGGCGCTCAAGGTCTCTTCGCGGCCAGCTTCTGGCCTCCAAATGGAACCTATGCATACGCACTCGCAGGCTTCCGCGCATTCCGTGGCTTCGATGGGGCCAACGCTTGCTTCGGCGGCACCTCGCTCGAGGCCACTTCGAGCAATGTGGGAAATGTCGTCGTTTACGCCAGCACGGACAGCGCAACGCCGGGCCGCACCGTATTTGTAGCCATCAACCGCTCGGCTTCCGCTCAGGTGACGGCCATCACTGGCACACCGCTTTCCGGCACCGCCTATCTGTATCAAATGACAGCCGCTTCCGCCCAAGGCCAAAACCCCATCGAACCTGTCTCGATCGGGACGATGGCCGTGAGTGGCTCTTCCCTGACGATCTCGCTGCCTGCGCTGAGCGTAACAACGATCGACGTCCACTAAGACCGGGAATGGCCGCACTTCGGCCGCGGCCACCGGGCACATCCGGCTGTGTACCTCAGGGCACCAAGCAATAGGGAATCCCGAGAGCCCGGAAACCGGGCGCAAGAATTGTAAAATCAGGGCTGGAAAAACGGGGGACATCCGTAGAAGCGTAAGCCTGTTTTGCTAATTTTGATTGAGGTCACGAAGACCTTCCGGGAGCACCACATCGATTCTCCGCGCGCGCGTGTCAATGCGCGCACAGATGTCTTCGGCGAGCGGAATGAGCAGCTCGCCGGCGGAAGCATCGACGGCAAGCAGCGGTGTGCCAGCCACCCCTTCGCCGGTGAACCGGACATCTTTGACCACGCCAAGAAAGGACGGGGCCTTTCCCAGCAAACAGGGCGAGGAAGAAACTACGGGCGGCTCCGCAAAATTTTCGAAGACCAGACATCCGACCAGATCATCCACAAAGTACTGGCCGGCGGGGAGCGATACTCGTTTTTCGATCGGGAGCAGTACGTCAAACCCCCGATATTTCTCGGCTTCCGAGATGGAATTGCACCCTTCAAAATGAAACACCGCCTGCCCTCGATGATTCTGGCTGAGCCAACAGGATTTCAGGGGAGTGAGACGTGGCTCTACCGTCTTCGAGGGGCCGCTCGCGCCAAGAAAAACTTCCGTTAATCGGGTCAATCGTTCGGGAAAGTCTGTGAGGAGTTCGGCAGCCACTTCGCCTTTATTGCCGCGGGGTCGGAGAATCCTCGCGACAATCACCCAGCGCTGGGTTTCGGCACTCAATCTTCCAGTATCTCGAGCGTGTAGCGCTTCTTTAATTTCATGCCAGCGGCACCAAGCAGCGTTCGTACCGCTTTGGCGGTGCGCCCCTGGCGCCCAATGACCTTACCCAGGTCTTCCGGATGCACCCGTAGCTCAAGCACGGTGACCTGCGAGCCGTCGACGGACTTGACCTCCACTTCTTCGGGATGGTCCACCAAAGCCTTCGCGATAGCTTCTACCAGCTCTTTCATCCTTCACCTCCACGTCCTCGATCTTCCCTGGGCCGTGGCAAACGCGCCCCGATCCAGCCGGGGACGCGCAAGGGATGGGGACTTCCTAGGAATTACGCGATCTTCTGTTGGTCGATAAAGCTTCGAACGGTGTCGCTGGGTTGCGCACCGACTCCGAGCCAATGCTTGATGCGTTCGGCGTTGAGCTTGATCTCCGCGGGCTTCTTCAGCGGATCGTACGTTCCTACCAATTCCACAACGCGCCCATCCCGCGGCTTGCTGCTTTCAATCACCACCACGCGGTAGAAGGGCTTCTTCTTCTTGCCAATCCTGGATAAACGAATAGTGAGCACTAACTGATGCCTCCAGCAGATATCTTAGCCTGTCCGGGCAGCTTGCGGCAATCGGAGAGTCGGGGTTCTCGGCCCCTTCGGGCGACACGGCTCGCGTCATAGCGGGCGATGGCCATTACGCCGGGGCTCGCCGAGGAGATCAGCGAGAATCCAGGCTGTTCCGGCAATCGCGAAGGTCTCGGCGGTTTCGCTCCAGTTCGTATGACTGTGCGGACCAGAAAGAAGCAACGGTATCCACACGAGCAGCCCGAAGCTCAGGAGCATGATTGTCAGCAGGCGAGTCGCCAGAAGGGCCATTAGACCCGTAAGAAGACTCAATGCCGCGAGTGCGAACAAAACAGTCGTCGTTACGGCCCAAAACATCTGACCTGGCGGGATCCACTTCGGAACAAGGCTGGCGGTAGCGGCAAGATAAATCGCCTGTTCCAGAGTAAAGGAAGCGGCACAGAAGCCCAAAAGGATGCGGCCAATGCGATGAAGCGTTTCCGGTGACCATGCCGCTGACAAGCGGGCATAAACGATCAGCGCGCCGGCGAGGAGGGAGAACTGCTCGAAGAAGTTGCCCCAGCTATTGTAGATCCGCGGTGCGGCAGCGATTCCCGGCACGCACTCGAGGGCGAAAACAAGATAAACCGCACCAAGGACGGCCGCGCCCGCTTTCGCTGTCCGACGGAACTGAATCGCAGCTCCTCCGAAGATCAGGGCAGCGGCGGCGGCGTAGACAAGGTAAAGCGGTGGATGCCAGCCGTTGTAGTCGTGCCAGTGGAGCGTGATCGCGCCAAAAACCAGAGCCGCCACTCCAAAGACATGACGACCGAGGTTTGCGCCAGGCGTTCGTACGCTCATTTGTGTGGCCTTCTGATCAGCTCGAGATTCCAGTCCAGGGGGAGTGAGAGAGTTTTATATCACAGGCATGGTGGATGTGCCTGCGCCAGCAGCCCATGCGGCGGTCGCCCCAAGCCCATTAGACGGCACACCCGCTGACCCGGCAATCTCTATAACTCTCACTCACCGCCAATCCGAAGGCTCCCTGAGGGCGTGTCCTGGCAGCTAAAAGGGAAACATCCTTAGGAAGTTTTTCAGCCAGAGAGTCCATTCCCGGGCAATCCGCTTGTCCTTCTACCGTGCGGGAAATCCTCGAGCGAACTTAGCATTCGCAATGTACGGGTGACAGCGCGATAATGCCCCGGGGAGCAGAGGGAGCAGCCCATGAGAAAGAACAACGATTTGTCACGCCGCACATTCTTGACGGGTGTCGCCACGGGCGGCGCCGCGATGGCCATTGTCCCCCGACATGTCCTCGGACGGGGGTTCACGCCTCCAAGCGACATGCTCAACATCGCCGGAGTTGGCATCGGCGGGATGGGCCGAACCAATCTGATCAATCTCTCGAGCCAGAACATCGTGGCGCTCTGCGACGTGGACTGGGGCTACGCCGATAAGGGTTTCGACCACCTCGATACCGATATTTCCAATTTGCAAAAACGCCTCGATCAACCCGATCCCGAGCCCGGCCAGCCTCCTCAGGAGTTCGATCGCGTCAAAGCCAAAACCCGCCTGGCCGGAATGATTCGCTTGAAGAACGAGCACCTGCCGAAAGCCAAGCGCTATCAGGATTATCGCGACATGCTCGAGCACCAGAAAGATATCGACGCCGTCTTCGTGGCCACCTCTGACCATATGCATGCGCCCATCGCCCTCGCCGCCATGGCGCTCGGCAAACACGTGTATGTGCAGAAGCCGCTCACCTGGTCCGTTGATGAGGCCCGGCAACTGTCGAAGCGCGCCAAGGAAACGAAGGTCGCCACCCAGATGGGCAATCAAGGCCACTCTCTCGACGATGCGCGCCTGACCGTCGAATATATTCAAGCCGGCGCCATCGGCGAAGTGCGCGAAGTCCATATCTGGACCAACCGCCCTCTCGGCTTCTGGCCGCAAGGCGTGCCGCGCCCCGAAGCCCTGAAAGAACCCGCCGATACTCTTCGCTGGAACGGCCAGGGCGTCAACGCCCGACTCGCTGCCGCAATGGCTGGCAATTACCCGATCCCAGACAAACTGTCTTGGGATCTTTTTCTCGGCGTCGGCCCGCACGTCGAGTATCACCCCGTCTACCACCCCTTCAACTGGCGCGGGTGGTCGGATTGGGGCATGGGCGCGATCGGCGACATGGGCGCCCATTTGATCGACCATTCCATGTGGGCGCTTAACCTTGGCCTGCCCTCGAGTGTGGAAACCGTCTCAACACCCTACAACGGTGCTTCCTACCCGCATGCGACGCAGACTTTTTACGAATTCCCCGCTCGCGGCAGTATGCCGGCCGTAAAGATGACCTGGTATGACGGCGGTCTCATGCCCAACAAACCCGAAGAACTCGGCGACGAAGACCTGAACAAGGGCGGAGGTGCGCTGCTCGTCGGGAGCAAAGGCAAGCTGCTCCACGACACCTACGGCTTGAAGCCTCGCCTGCTGCCCAAGTCGCTCCACGATTCCTACGGGAAGCCGCCGCAAAAGTTGCCGCGCATCGAAAACGAAGACCACGAAATGAACTGGGTCAACGCCGCTAAAGGCAAAACGGAAGCTTCCTGCCCGTTCGAATACGCCGCGCGCCTCACCGAGGTCATGCTCTTGGGCGTCGTGGCCCTCCGCGCCGGCAAAAAGATCAACTACGATGGCGCAAACATGCGCGTCACCAACGTCGCCCAGGCCAACGATTTCCTCCGCCGCGACTACCGCCAGGGCTGGGCCTAGGAGCCAGCTCTGATGATCTTTGGAGACGGGTTGCCCCAGGAGTTGGTTACTGCTGACGAAAAGCTCGTCAATGCCCGGGACCGGTCAGCCCAGGCGGTTGAGGCCGTTGAACGCCGCCGTCTTATAACATTCGGCCAGCGTCGGATAGTTGAATACCGTATTGATGAAATACGTGATCTTGCCCTTCAGCTTAAAGACGGCCTGCCCGATGTGCAGCAACTCCGCGGCATCCTCGCCAAAAATATGTACGCCCAGCAGCTCAAGCGTCTCCCTGTGAAATAGAAGCTTGAGTCGTCCGTCCGTGTGACCCGAGATTTGTCCGCGCGCAATCTCCCGGTAGTACGCCACGCCAACTTCATAAGGAACGTCGGCGTCGGTGAGCTGCTCTTCGGTCTTCCCGATAAAAGAAATCTGCGGAATCGTGTAAATCCCATACGGATAGCTGGCGGGATCCGTCTGCACCTGCAGACCGAACGCGCGCGCCGCCGCGATGCGCCCCTGCTCCATCGAGACCGAAGCCAGACTTGGAAAACCAATCACGTCACCTACGGCAAAAATATGCGCTTGTGTGGTCCGGTAATCCGCGTCCACCTTGACGCGTCCGCGGTCATCGCATTCGATACCGGCGGCGGCGAGTTCCAGTTTGTCCACGTTGCCTTGCCGGCCCACCGCGTAGAGCAAAGCATCGCCATTGATGCGTTTCTTGCTTACGAGGTTCGCGGCCACCTTGCCCTCGGGCGTTTCCTCCACGCTCTCGACTTCCTCATTCAGCCGCAGCGTGGCGCGGTGGTCGCGCATGTGATACGTCAGCGCTTCCACCATTTCCGTATCGGCAAACTCCAAAAGGCGCGGCCGCTTCTCCACGATGATCACGCGCACGCCAAGCGTCGCGAACATGCAGGCGTACTCCACCCCGATCACGCCGCCGCCCACCACAATCAGCGTCCGCGGAATCTGCGGCATGGTCAGGATTTGGTCGCTGTTGATGATGTTCCGCCCGTTGATGGGCACTTTCGCATTGATCGCGGGTTTTGTCCCCGTGGCAATTACGAAGAACTGCCCCTCCAGTTCCGCGTAGCCGTTTCCGTTCTCCACGCGGAGATGGTGCGCGTCCATGAACTTGCCGAAGCCATGGACGACGTCCACGCCATTGCGCTTGAGCTGATCCTGCGTGACAGCCACCTCGTTCTCGATCACGCGCTGCACGCGGAAATTCAGATCCGCCATCGTCACGTTTTCTTTGACGTTGTAATTCGATCCGTAGAAGCTTTTCGAGTAGAAACCGGAAAGATGCAGCACGGCCTCGCGCATCGTTTTGCTGGGAATCGTTCCCGTGTTGATGCACACGCCGCCAATCGCGGCCTGCTTTTCGACCACGGCGACGCGCTTTCCGGCCTTTGCTCCCTGGATGGCGGCGCGCTGGCCGCCGGGTCCGGAGCCAATGACGATCAGATCATACGGTTGCATTCGAAGTGTCCAGAGAGCCTTCTTCTTCGGAGTCGCCAGCCGGCGGGGCAATCATCGTGTTCGGAGTATAAACGACGCTCTGCTTTCGAAGCGCGGGAATATGAACTGGGTCGCCATCGCCCGCCGCCAGCCGCATGAAATGGTCTTGCGCGGAAAATCCGTGGCCGTTGCGGACCGCGCGCGGCCGCGAATACGATCCGTCCGAGCCAAGAATTCGCGCCTTGCGTGTATCGGCCAAATACGAGGAAAGAATCTCGTTGCACACGCGCTCACATTGGTGCGGATCCTTCAACGGAAATAACACTTCCACGCGCTCGTACAGGTTTCTCGGCATCCAGTCCGCGCTCCCCAGATAGAGTTCCGGTTTTCCGCCATTTTCGAAATAGAAAATGCGGCTGTGCTCGAGGAACCGTCCGACGATGCTCCTCACGCGAATGCGGCTGCTGACGCCGCGAAGCCCCGGCACCAGCGCGCATTGCCCGCGCACAATCAAATCAATCTCGGCACCCGCGCGCGAAGCACGGTAGAGAGCCTGAATGATCGGCGGATCGATAACCGCATTGATCTTCGCGATGATCCGCGCGGGGCGTCCGCGCCGCGCATGGCGGGCCTCCCGGTCAATCAAGGCGATGCAAGACTTGGCCATATCTCGCGGGGCCAGCAGCAGCGGCTTGTAATTCGGCTGCTCCGCATACGCCGTCAGAAAATTGAAAACGTCGTGCACCGCGGAAGTAATGGCTTCGTCGTTCGTCAGCAGACTCAAATCGCTGTAATACCGCGCCGTCGAGGGATTGTAGTTGCCCGTCCCGAGGTGGGCGTACCGCCGGATTTTTCCGTCCGGATCGTTCCGCACGATCAGCATGAGCTTCGCGTGCGTCTTCAAACCCACCAGCCCGTGAAAAACCTGCACGCCCGCGTCCTCGAAGCTCCGCGCCCAGCGAATATTGGTTGCCTCATCGAAGCTGGCCTTCAGTTCCACAACCACCGTCACTTCCTTTTTCCCGGCGGCATCCAGCAGCGCCCCCGCAATCGGCGAATCCGAATTCGTCCGGTAGAGGGTTTGTTTGATCGAAAGAACGCGCGGATCGTGCGCCGCCGTTTGGAGGAAATGCACCACCGTGTCGTAGCTTTCATAAGGATGGTGCAGCAGGTACGGCTGCCGCCGGATTGCTTCGAACATCGAATCGGCGTCGTGCCCCACGCGGACTTGCCGCGGCGCGAAAGGCGGATACTTCAGGTCGGGCCGCGGCGTTTCCTCGTAAAGATGAAACAGCCGCTGCAGATTTACGGGACCCTGGGCGCGAAAGACCAGCGCTTCATCCAGTTCGAATGTCGAGACAAGGCGGTTGACGATGTCCGGATGCGCTTCGGCGTCGATCTCGAGACGCACGGCATCGCCCTTGCGCCGCTGCGAAACCTGCGAATCGACAGCATCGAGCAAGCTCCGCGTCTCTTCTTCTTCCAGATAAAGGTTGCTGTTCCGCGTAATCCGGAACGGCGCGGACGCCAGAATTTCGTAACCCCGATAAAGCTTCGCAGCGTACGCGGAGATGATTTCCTGCAGCGCGACGTAGTGAATGCCGCCGTCTGGCGCAGGCAACCGCAGCAGGCGCGGCACCGCTCGCGGCACCGTAAGCACCCCGAAATAGGGCTTCCCGTTGCCGCTCCGCCTGCGCCGCAGAAGAAATGCGATGCACAACGCTTTGTTCAGAACGTGCGGAAACGGATGCGAAGGGTCGACCGTAACCGGCGTCAACATCGGCGACACGCGCCGGTCGAAAAATGTCTTCGCTGCCTGCGCCGCTTTCCCTTCGAGCTCGTTTGCCGGCAAAACGCGGATCCCCACCTTCGCGAGCGCCGGCAGTAGCTCCTCATTCCAGCATCTGTACTGGTCGCGCACCATCACCTGCATGGCCGCCGAGACCTTCCGGAGCTCCTCCTCCGCAGTCAAACCGTCCGGACCGATCTCCCGCGAACCGTGCTCGATCCGTTGCAGAAAGCTTGCCACCCGCACCTCGACAAATTCATCGAGGTTGTTCGCCGTAATGGCCAGAAACTTCACCCGTTCGAGCAGAGGGTTGCCTATGTCCCGGGCCTCTTCAAGCACACGCCGGTTGAACTCCAGCCATTCGAGGTGCCGATTGAGATAGAAGCGCGGATCGTCCAGCGCGGTAGGTGTCATAAGCTTTCTCAGGGAACCAAGAGTGATAGCGCACGAGTGTTACGGGCAGATGAACGCGCCAAAGCAATGCTATCCTGCGAGGCGTCCCGAGGAGGTCCGATGAAGGTAACGCCCATTTTTCTAGCCGTCGCGTTCTTTGCTCTTGTCAGCAAAGCCCGGACGCAAACGCCATCCTCCTCCGCGGACACCCAAGCCGATTCCATTTTTTCTGCCGTCACCGAGGAGCATGCGCCAGGGTTGGCGGTCGTCGTGCGTAAAGACGGACGCATTCTCTTTGAAAAAGAATACGGCGTCCGTGATTTCGGAACCAAAGCGAAAATCGACCAGCGCACCAATTTCCGCCTGGCCTCCTTCACCAAACAGTTTACCGCCATGGCTACCATGCTGCTCGTTCATGACGGAAAGCTCCGTTATGACCAGACTCTCACAGAAATTTTCCCGGATTTCCCTGCCTACGGCAAGAGCATCACCGTACGGAATCTGCTCAATCACTCCGGCGGACTGCCCGATTACGAAGATCTCATGGAGGCCGCGGAGACCCCTCGCAACTCGCGGGTTTGGACGCCAGAACACCAAATACAGGACGCCGAAGTCCTGAAGCTCCTAGAAAAGGAAACCCGGGGAAAATTCCTTCCCGGCACCGGCTGGTCTTACAGCAACTCCGGTTACGTGGTCCTCGGTCTCATAATCGCCAGAGCGTCCGGACAATCCTACGGCGAGTTTCTCGAGGCGCGGATTTTCGGGCCGCTCCATATGGATCACACCATCGTCTATCAAAAAGGGACGAATGAAGTCACAAGCCGTGCCTTCGGTCACTCGAGAGAAGGGGACGGGCTGAAGGAAACCGACCAGAGCTCAACGTCCGCCACCTTAGGCGACGGCGGCATCTATTCGAGTCTCGAGGATCTCGCCAAATGGGATGAAGCCCTGCGCAATCACACTCTGCTCGGCGCCGAAGAGATGGCCCCCGCGCTTGTTCCTGGAAAATTGGCGAATGGCTCGCCCACCTTCTGGCCCGCTGCCGGCAACGACGATAACCTGCATCCCGGCAAGCCCGTTTCCTACGGCTTCGGCTGGTTTCTCGATCCTTACCAGGGCCATCCGCGCATGTGGCACACAGGAAGCACGATGGGCTTCCGCACCGTCATCGAGCGCTTCACGACCGACGATCTGACGATCGTCATCCTCTGCAATCGCACCGATCTCGATCCGGAAGCGCTCGCCCTGAAAACCGCCGACCTTTATTTGCATGTGAGATCGAAGGAATAACTCGAGGCTTCAGTGCAGACCAGCAAGTTTGCCGAGCCCCTTCAACTTCGCCCGCGCCGCCATCGCGCCGTATTGCTTCATCATCGTGCGCATCTGAAGGTACTGCTTCAAGACCTGGTTCACATCCTGCACGGTCGTTCCGCTCCCCTTCGCGATGCGCTTGCGGCGCTTGCCATCAATAATATTGTGGTCATGGCGTTCCTGGTTCGTCATCGAGTTGATGATTGCTTCGACTTGCTTCAGCTTCCCCTCATCCACCTTCGCGTCTTTCGGCAGATTCTGCAGCGGCCCCATCTTCGGCAGCATGTCCACAAGCTGCTCGAGCGGCCCCATTTTGCGGATTTGTTTCAGCTGGTCGCGGAAATCTTCCAGCGTGAATCCATCCTTGCGCAGCTTGCGCTCGAGCTCCGCAGCGGCCTTCCGGTCCACGGTCTGCTCCGCCCGTTCGATAAGCGACATGATGTCGCCCATCCCCAGCACGCGCGAAACAATCCGCTCCGGATAAAACCCTTCGAGCGCGTCGTATTTTTCGCCCAACCCCACAAACTTTACCGGCGCCCCGGTAACCTTCCCGATCGAAAGCGCCGCACCGCCGCGCGCATCGCCGTCCAGTTTCGTTAAAACAACCCCCGTCAATCCAAGCCGCTTGTGAAACTCCCCCGCCGAGCGCACCGCATCCTGGCCAATCATCGCGTCCGCGATAAACAGAATTTCGCTCGGCACCAGCTCCTTTTTCAGCATGCTCAATTCGTTCATCAAATCGTCGTCAATGTGCAACCGCCCGGCGGTGTCCACCAAAATCACGTCGCTGGCCGAAAGTTTCGCCTCCCGGATCGCGCCCTTAACAATCTCGAGCGGCTTATCGGTCCCCGCCCCTGGCCAGAGCGCCGTACCAACGGCCTTGGCCACCTGCGCCAACTGCTCTCGCGCCGCTGGTCTGTAAACGTCGGTCGACACAACCAGCGGCCGGTGCCCATGCTCGATGAGCCACTTCGCCAATTTTCCGGTGGTAGTCGTCTTGCCGGAACCCTGCAACCCCACAATCATCCACACCGAAGGCGGCCGCGAAGCAAACAGCGGCTTGGCATGCTTGCCCAGCATTGCCGACAGCTCGTCGCGCACCACCTTGACCACTTGCTGGTCCGGCGAAAGTTGCAACATGACTTCGCTACCCAGCGACTGCTTCCGGATATTCGCAAGCAACTCGTCCGCCACGCCGACGTTCACGTCACCTTCGAGCAGCGCCTCGCGAATCTCTCCGAGCGCCACGTCCAGGTGCTCCTCGGTGAGCTTGCCCTGCCCGCGCAAGTTCTTGAATGTCCGTTGCAGCTTCTCTGTAAGGTTTTCAAACATGGCCAATCCCTATTCCCTAAAGCCGGGGGTCTCCAGAATAGCAGGCTGAGGCAGGCGAGTGCACGCGGAGCTCGGCGAGTGGCTCGATCGCGCCATCTCCAGAAACAAAACCAAAATGTGATTCCGACCGAAGCGGGGGAGTCCGCTTTTCTCTTCGAGTTTCTCTCTGTTTCCTTGCCTCTGTTACCTCGTCATTTCCATACGTTCCCTCAGTAGTGCCACTGCTTCGTATCCTCTCCCCCCGCATTCTTCTCCACATGCTCCGCCATCCACTTCACCAGATTCGCCGACGTCGTCGGTTGCCACCCGTGCCCCTTCATCGGCCGACCATACTGAAAATCGCAATCGCAAGGCGGGTCCTTCAGCTCTTTCATGGCCTCTTCCAGCTTATAGACCGCCAAATTCAGATAAAAATTGTCCATGTCGCCCACGTACACATGAATCTTTCCCCGCAACTTCGGCCCAAGCGTCGCCCAATTCGTCCGGATGTTGTAGCTGAGGTCGTACCCGTGGTCGCGCATATAAAGCGCCACGCTATGATCGATCTTCCCGGTTTTCTTGTCCCACAAAGGCTTCGGATACCCATCCTCTCCGATCGGTCCATACGCCGCGTCCCAAATTTCAATCTGCTCGCCCGAGCGGTTGTGGCTCCCCAGGACATCTTCCATCTGGCTGAACTGCTGAATCGTAATCTCGTCCTGACCCTCGGCAGTCCGCATGATGTAGCGCGGCACCTCGACCCAGGCATGTTTCGGCTCCCAAAACGCGTTCTCGTCCTCGTACGCATTCACCGTCCCGTACCGCCGAAAATCAATCGAGTCCGGATACAGCGTCCAGGTTCCTCCAAAGAAATCCGGATAAAACACCTGCGCCGCCAGCGATTCCCACCCGCCCGTCGACCCGCCCGTCAGCACCCGCGCATACGGCTCCCGAATCATCCGGAAATGCGCCTCGAGATAAGGGATCATCTCTTTGACGAGTGCATCGCCATACGGTCCGTTGTTCACCGAATTCACCGCGTACGAATCGTCGTAATACGGCGTTGGATGTTGCAGCGTCACTACAATCATTCGCGGAAAATTCTCCGAATTCCACGCCTGGTAGAACTCGTATCCGGTCTCCCGATTCAGGTTGTTCAGTGATTGTCGTAACGCCGCGCTCGCCGGAAAATCCTCCGTCGAAAAATCAAACGGCGGCCTCAAGTTAAAATGATTGTGCTGAAAAATCACGGGGTAGCGCGCGCCAGGATGCTCTTCATACCCTTTCGGCAGCAGGACCGTCGCCCCCAGGTAGATCGGGTGCCCCCAGAATTTCGTCAACATCTCGCTCTGAATCTTGAGATGCTTCACCCACGCCGTATCCGCAGGCACCTCTACCGGCGGAATTTCCTTCTTCAAGCTCAATTTAATGTCGTATCCGGCCGCCGCATCCAGATGCACTTTCTGCACTTCGCTATACAAATTCCCCGGCGAACGATTGAAATGCTGCCCCTCCCACTGATCCATATGCAGCCAAACGGTATGCCCATCCGCGCGATGAAACTCCGTGTAAATGTTCACCAGCGCTTCGACGAAATAATCCCCCGCCGGAAGGTCGCGCAGGCTCTTGACCGGG
Source organism: Acidobacteriota bacterium (assembly GCA_013289955.1). Taxonomy (GTDB): domain Bacteria; phylum Acidobacteriota; class Terriglobia; order Acidiferrales; family UBA7541; genus Acidiferrum. Next base: position 134,921 of record JABCYZ010000003.1, on the reverse strand, counting down.
GAGCCCGGAGTGCTCAGATCAATCACCGCATTCTGGTCCGCCGCGAGCGCGTTCACGTCAACTCCGAAGAAGGGTCCCGAATCACCCCAATTTCCCGCCTCCAGTCGCGGCTCCGGTTTGTCCGAAGTGCTCACCACGACAAACACCCGCCCCGTAATCGCTCCCGCGTGCGCTGACGCCGGAAACGACACCTCGAATTTTCCCCCAGCCGCCCCAGGAACCGGCGCCGCATGCGCGCTCGCCAGCAAAAATATGGCCGCGCACCCGATCCCGCCCATCACCTTATTTTTCATATCTCTCCCCTCGAGGTCCGGAGAGCGTACTACACCACTTGCTCCGCATCCAAAATCTTCTACTTCCGGACAGTTGCGCCCCATTCGTCCGGGCTCAAGTCCCGGGCATGCCGCGAAAACAGCCAATGGTGCCCATCGAGATCCTCAGCTGCATATTGAAATTCTCCGTAAACCGTCTCATGCGGCTCCTCCAGGATCTTCGCGCCCGCCTCTTTCGTGGTTTTAAAGTGCGCCTCCACGTCCTCGACGAATACGGTCAAACTCTGCGTTCCATAACCAAGTTGCGCCGGGCTGGCGCAACCCGTCTTCGCCTGTTTCAACATGATGCAAGCCTTGCCGAGGTGCACTTGCGCTCCGCTCGGCGGCTCGCCGTAGCGATAATGTTCTCTAAAGCCAAATGTCCTGCCAAGCCAGACAATCGCACTCGGGAGATCCTGATACTCGACGTGCGGCAGCACGGTGTCCACAGGCAAAGAGCGGTTAGGGATCATTCTGTTTCCTCCCCGTGATGGCGCGAAAGCTCTCGGAGCGCCTTCGGCCGACGAAGGTCCATCGTAGTGAAATCCGGGCGAACTGTATTCTAAAAAAAACGTCAGCTTCGAGAGTCTCCGGCCGGCGCAGTTGTGTCCTCCGTCGCCGGGCACGGCCGATAAGCGACGGGTGTAATCCCAGTCAGTTCAGTAAAGTCGCGGATCAACTGTGCCTGAAAAGAATCCTTCGAATCTCCTTGACACTCCTGTCCCTAAAGAACACTATGAGTCGTGGTTTCGCCGTTTGGGGCGAGACTCCCGCTTAAGAGTCCATTCGCAGTTTCTTTTAAGGACAAGCTCCGCATCGAGCGCCAACAGGGCAGAACCTAACAGGTTCTTTTTCTTCGCTCGCGCGGGGCCCTACCTCCTGTTCGACGTGCAGGTTTACACACCCAGACGCCAGCGGTTTCGACCCACATCGCTCAAACCCAACTCGCTTCAGGCGAGTAGGAAGTCCGCGTTTCAAAAAAAGGAGATTCACCATGTCTGAACAAAACAAAACCAATGTCCGTCGTTTGTTCGAAGAAGTCTGGAACAAGGGCCACCTGCAAGTAACCGAAGAGCTCATCGCACCTACCTACACTCACCATGACAGTTCCACGCCGGATCTTGGCCGAGGACCCGAGGCGCAGAACAAGAGAGTCACTCTTTACCGCAATGCCTTCCCCGACATCCGTTTCACGATCGAGGATCTCATCACCGAAGGCGAAACCGTAGTCGCTCGTTGGTCTTGCCGCGGCACCCATAAGGGCGAACTGAACGGCATTGCCCCGACAAACAGGCAATTCAACATCACGGGCGTAAGCATTGCCCGTTTTACGAACGGCAAGATGTTTGAAGGTTATGTCAACTGGGATGCTTTGGGCCTCATGCAACAGCTGGGCGTCGTCCCCGAGCTCGGCCGGGCTAAAGCAGCCGCCGCCGCAAGGTAGCAGCTTCGATTCAGTAGAGGAAGACCGGGAGGCCCGACCACAAATTGGGCCTTCTCCCCTGCTAACCGCCGCCTTTTTACCCCAAATCCTGCGCCGCGCCATCCTGCGTTCTCAATCCGCAGGAGTTCCCGATATCCAGGATGCTCCGGGAGCTTCCGGCAGGGTGTACTCGAATTCGTAGAAATGCTTCTTCTCGATGATCTTGATCCCAAGCATTCCCGTGATCCCCAGCAACTCACCCGTCCCGGAGTCCGGCACCACGCTGACGCTCAGCTGAGGCTCACCCCGCGTCATCGTCCCGCTGTGCTGCAGCACAAAGGTTCCCGCGCGTCCACCCAGAGTCCCGTCGACGCGCTCCATGGCCACATATCCAGCCGAACCCGGAACCTCCGTTCCTGCGCTCAACATCTCGCCCGCGCTCGTCCCCGTAAGGTCCCCTTGAAACTGTTTCTCGATCGACATCCTGCCAAGGCTCGCGCTCTCCGCCGCCTTGCTGTCTGCCTTTTGCACATTCAACTTCACTTCAAATGTCCCGCTCGCATGCATGGTCATCACCGCTCCCTCTTGATCTGCACTTAGCCCAACCTATCCGCGTGTCGCCTCGAGGACAGACTAGCCTTAGACTAGTCCGAGTGATTGGAAAAACGCGACAACCCGCCGCAGGTCAAATCGAAGAACTCTTCGACCCGGAAGTGGGCCGGGCCCGGGGAGTCCTTCGCCACCTGCTCCCCGCCGGCAAGCTTAGTCATGCGCGCCGTAGTCCGCCGCCAGACCTCGCTTACTGGATTGCTCACTACTGGATGATCAGCTGGGATCTTCGCGGCTCTCGGCCGCACCTCGCCGAGAACCTCCCCCATCCCAATGTTCATCTGATTTTTGAAAACGGCGCCGCCGTGGTTAGCGGCGTGCAATCCCGCAAATTCTCGCGTCTGCTCGAAGGCCGTTCGCAAGTCTTTGGAATCAAATTCAAGCCGGGAGGTTTTCACCCCTTCCTGAAATCCTCCGTTTCCTCGCTGGCCGATTCCACGGTCCCCGCAAAACGAATTTTCGGCCCGGCCATCGACGCACTCACAGCGATCCTGGTCTCCTCCAGCCGGGAAAGCAAAAAAATAGCAGCTGCCAATTCTTTCTTCCGCGAGCATCTCCCCGAACCCGACGCCACAATCGCTCTGGCCGATCAGTTAGTCGCTCGCATTCTCAGGGAGCCTGCTATCAAAAAAGTGGACGATCTCGTCAGTCGCGCGGGAATCGGCAAGCGATCCCTGCAGCGGATTTTCCACGACTATGTCGGCGCCAGCCCAAAGTGGGTCATCCGCCGTTACCGCTTGCACGAACTGGTTGAAAAGTTCGGCCCTCGCAGCCGCCCCGATTGGGCCCAACTCGCCCTCGAGCTCGGCTACTTCGACCAGGCTCATCTCATCAACGATTTCAAATCCGTAATCGGCTACACGCCCGCCCAATACCAAAGCCAAATTGCCAAGCGCATTTGATTCTGTGAAAACCGACGGCGGCGCTCGTCGCCGTCCACGTGAGCAGCACATCCCCGGCTGATCGTTTCCGCCCGCATAGGGAGCCAAGAAGCTTGTCATTGCCAGGACAATCGACGGCGCGCCCCGCTCGCCTGCTCCAGGAGCAACCCTCCCATACGAAAACCGGCAATCGGATATACAATGCGCCCTGCAAGCATGCTGTGAATAAAAAGGCGGCAACTATGGAAATCGAACGGCGTGACTTTCTGAAGACCACAGGCAAGGCCATCACGGCAGGAGCGGCTGCCCTTGCTCTTGGCGGCAAAATCCTCGGCGCAAACGATCGCGTTCGCGTAGCCATTTGCGGCGTTCGCGGCCGCGGCAACGATCACATCCGCAGTTTCCCGCGCGTCCCGGGAACAGAGATCGCCGCCCTGTGCGACATCGATGAAAACGTGTCGAGCCAGCGCATCGGCGAAATCGAAAAGGCCGGCTTGCCAAAGCCAAAATCCTACGTCGATATTCGCAAGCTCCTCGAAGACAAGGAAATCGATGCCATCTCGATCGCCACACCCAATCATTGGCACTCGCTCATGGCTATCTGGGCCTGCCAGGCCGGCAAGGACGTCTACGTTGAAAAGCCCTGCTCGCACAACACGTTTGAAGGACGCCAGCTGGTCCGCGCCGTAAAGAAGTACAACCGCATTTGCCAGCACGGCAGCCAATCCCGCTCGAACCCCGGCATGCTCGAAGCCATCCAGCATTTGAGCGACGGCACGATCGGCGACGTCTACATGTCTCGCGCGCTCAGCTACAAGTGGCGCCCTTCGATTGGCCATGCCACCGAGGAACCCGTTCCCGCCGGCGTCCATTACGATCTCTGGACCGGCCCCGCCCCCTTCAAGCCTTTCACGCGCAACCGCTTTCACTACAACTGGCACTGGATCTGGGACACCGGCAACGGGGAAGTCGGCAATCAGGCCATCCACGAAATCGATATCGCCCGCTGGGGCCTGGGAGTCGGTTTCCCGGTCTCCGTCTCCGCCATGGGCGGCCATTTCATGTTCGAGGACGACCAGGAAACCCCCAACACCCTGAACGCCGTCTTCTATTTCGACGCTCCCAACGGCAAGCGCAAGATGATGGAGCTCGAAGTCCGTCACTGGATCACCAACCACGAAGCCGAAATCGGCACCGGCGCTTACGGAGCCAGCGCCGTTCCTCCCGCAGGACTCACCGCCGCCCCGGGCACGGCCAAAAAGCCCGCCGACAAGCAGGCCTCCCTCGGTCCGAAAGACGCCAAGACCAACACCGTCGGCAACCTCTTCTACGGCTCAAACGGCTATCTCGCCATCGACGGTTACGACGCCTACAAAACGTGGCTCACCGATCAGGTCGAACCCGGCCCGCACGGCAAAGCCTCCGGCGACCACTATGCCAATTTCATCGATTGTGTCCGCAGCCGCCGCGCCGAGGACATTCATTCGCCCATCCTCGAAGCCCACATCTCCACAACGCTGGTTCACCTGGCCAACGCCTCGTATCGTTTGGGCCGCACCCTAAAATTCGATCCCGCTACCGAGCAGGTCATCGGTGACGACGAGGCCAACACGCTCCTCCGCGGCACCTATCGCGCTCCCTACGTCGTGTCCGAAGAAATGTGATCCGGAAACGGCCAGGTCAGAGACAACTGCTCAGCTGGCAGTGACCCGCTCAATTTTTCCTTTGGGGTTCTGCGGCGCTGATTCAGCGCGGACGCGCTGCGATTCCCTGAAGCAGCGCCCGCGCACTTTCCGCTGCTTCCTTCACAAGAAATCCCATCTTCGGATGGGAAGCCTCGAGATCTACGAGCAATCCGTAACTTCGCAAAACTTCTGAAGTCGTCGGCCCAATCGAAGCCTTTACGGCGCGCTCCATGCCCGTCTTCAGCGCGTTTTTTTTGCCGGCTTGCTCGGCAATCTGGAAAAGATGATGGATCTGCACGCTGGTCGTAAACAGCGCCACGTCGATACGGCCCGCGATGATTTCTTCGATGGCTCCTTCAAGCGGCCCGGTGTCCTCAGGCAAATCCCATGTGTAGACCGGAACCGCCGTAACCTCGGCTCCCCTCTCGCGCAAGGCCAGAAGCAACTCGGGGTTAGAAACGCCGTACTCCTGCACGGCAACCCGTTTCCCGCGCAATTCCTGCTTGTTGTTGTCAATGGCCCGCAGCAACTCGCGCCAGGTGTTCGGCTCGGGCGCAGTAAGCGCGATGGGCACGCCCCATTCCCTCAGTACAGCTACCGGCTTCGGCCCGCGCGCGAAAACCGCCGCTTCCCGCAGTGCTCCAAGAAACTTCTCCGCCGGATGGGCTCCCTCGACGACCGTCCTGAGAGCGCGCGCTCCGACGCCCGTTAAAAACACCACCACATCGAATTTTCCTTCGAATAAAGCATCTGCGAATTTCAACGCTTCGAGATTGGAAGACAGCGGCACTTCGCGCATCGCCGGCGCATGAAACGCTTTGCCGCCATAAGTCTCAATCAGACGGCTGATTTCCTGTCCGCGCCGGCTCTCGAGCGTCAGAACAGTCAATCCTTCAAAATTTGTGCCGGGCATTTCCTCGGGTCCGCTCGCTGACTATACCCCGAATCGAGCGGAAACAAGCGGTTTTTCAATCCGCGCTGGCCGAGGCCGCATTCGATAGAGAAGATCGCCACGAGGCTAGTCCGAGCGTTGCAGCTGCCGTGAAGAGCGGATCCCCCAGGACTCCGCCACGCTCATATTCGCTTTCCCGCCGGTAGGACTCGATGACCTTGGCCATCACTTCCGGGAACTCCCGATCGCATGGCACCGTCGCCAAAATTTCCTTCCCGGCCACGGCATACGGCCCCGTCCGGCCCCCCACATAAACCGCCACTGCATCGACAATCTTCCCGCCAATTTTTGTCTTGAACCCGCGAAGTCCGATGTCCGCCGCCTCATGGTTTCCGCAACCAGCCGGACAGCCCGACCAATGAATCGTCAACGGTTTACCTCCGGCGCCCATCTTTTCCTCAAGAGCCTTGGACAGCGCCACCGCTCGTCCCTTCGTTTCAATCAGCGCCAGACTGCAATAATCCGTCCCGATGCAGGCCACCAGTCCGCGTACAAACGGCGATGGCTGGGGGGAAAATTTCTCCAGCAAATCTTCCTGGAAAAGCTGCGGCACGCGTTCCCTCGGCACATTGGGAATCACGGCATTCTGTCCCGTCGTCAGCCGAATCTCGCCCGTCCCATACACGTCCGCCAAACGCCCGAGCTCCTCCATCTCCTCGGGATTCACCCTGCCCACAGGTATCGATAGCCCCACCGCCGCAACTCTCGCCCTCTTTTGCCGGCTAATCCCCAGGTGGTCGGCATGTTGGGAGCTCCGCATGTCTCGCCCTTGAAAAGCCAGCTCATGCCCCAAACGCGCCGTCAACTCCGCCCGCAATCGTGGAATTCCCCATTTTTCAATCAGGAATCGAAACCTGCATTTCGAGCGCGCCTCCCGCGGGCTGTGGTCCCGGTGAATCTTGACCAGCTCGAGGACCACCCCGACAGCCTGGAAAATCTCCACAAACACATTCAGCGGCGAGGCGATCGTGAATCCCCCCGATCCCATCTTTCCCCCCACCAGCACGTTAAACCCCGCTCGCCCGCCCTTCTTTGCCGGAACCAGCGCGATGTCCTGCGACTCGTTGTGCGTGCAGTTGTCCAGGCACCCGGTCACCGTAATGTTGAGCTTGCGCGGCAAGTTCGTAAATTCCGGGTTGCCCTCGCTCCCCACAATAATCCGGTCCAGCTCCTCTACCACTGGCGACGCGTCGAACAGTTCGTGCGGCGTCAATCCCGCCAGCGCGCATCCATTGATGTTTCGCACGTTGTCCATCCCGGTCTGCAGAGAGCGAAGGTCCAGTCCACGCAACTTCTGCCAGATCGCCGGAATGCAGTCCAGAGTGAATCCGCGCAGCTCGATCTGCTGCCTGGTCGTAACGTCCAGGACGTTATCGCCCATCAGCCGCGAAAGCTCAGCGATCGTCCGCAGCTGCTCGCTGTTCACAAACCCGTTCGGCATGCGAATACGCATCATGAACTTGCCGGGCGTCGGCCTGCGATAGAAAACTCCCAGCCACTTCAGCAATTCCTTTTCGGCAGGCGTAAGCGATTCCGCGCCTCGCCGAATAATCTCTGGCAGGTGCTCGAGTATGCGCAGCCCGTCGCCGCCGACCGAAGCCTTAAAGCCCTCGACGGAGTTTGCGCCCGGGCTCCGGGCACGAGAGGCTGTCTCTCCCGTCGTGACTCCGTCCGCTTCCCTTTCGGGGGTCATGGCATTCTCCTTGAAAGCGCGCGTCTGGTGGCGCTAGAGTCAGCCGCCACAACCAGGCGTTTCGCAGCAGCTAGTCCCATCCCTTCCTCTCCCACAAAAATCACAAATAAATATTTAGTCCGCCTCGGCCGCTTGTCCGGCCACGCTCCGCACCTGGGCAATTTCCTCGCCGCCCAGCGGAATTTCCATCGTCGCGGATTTCCTGGGCATGTTGGTTACATAGAGCAGAAGCCCCGTCAGCAGGGCGCCGGACACAAAGTTTCCGAGCGTGACCGGAATCTGATTCCATATCCACCACTGTCCCAGCGAAACCGGCGCGCCCAACAGCATCCCGGTAGGAATCAAAAACATGTTCACAATCGAATGTTCGTATCCGTGCGCGAAAAACGTCATGATCGGGAGCCACATGGCGATCACTTTGCCAATCGTCGAGCGCGAAGCCATCGCGAGCACCGCCCCGAGCGTCACCATCCAGTTGCACAAAACTCCTTTGAGGAACGCCGTCTCCCAGCCGCGAAGCCCCAGCGCCATATAGCCAAGCGTCTTTTTCTGCGCCGCCGCCTTCACCAATTCGCCGACGGCCCCGCTTCCGCTGGCCCCGCAGTTCGTCACCACCAGATAGAACAACAAACCGTAGAACAAGCTTCCTGCCAGGTTGCCGAGATACACCCAGCCCAGATTACGGATCATCTCTGAAGGCGAGACTTTCCCTGCCGCCCATCCCATCGGCAGCAACGCAAAATTCCCCGTCGCGAGTTCCAGCCCCAGCAGTACCAGGATGACGAATCCCACCGGAAAGAGCAGCGCTCCCACAATCGGCGCCACATTCTGCGCCAGGACAGTAAATACAAGCGAAGTGGCATAGGCCAAGAGCCCACCCGCAAGAAAACTCCGAAGCAGCAGATCGCCGACAGGCAAAGCGGCCTTTTTCGCCGCCGCCTGAATGGCATCCTTTATAAGCTCTGTTGGCTGAACGTAGTCCAAGGACCACCTCCGCCGGCCACTTCAGAGGTACACCCGGCGTCCTTAGTGCCAAGATCATGGTCCGCAGGATGAGCAGCCGCAAACGCAACGTTCTTATTGGCAATATCGAAAAATGTGGGTTCGAGAGCCGCCCCTTAACGCAGCTCCCTCAACAGCCCGTTGGGAGGGCCCAGACCGGGCTCGTGGCCCTTGTGAGCGAGCCTCGGTCACCCCCAGCGGCCCGCAACCCCTTTCCGTTCATGCCCTTACTTCACGTTTTACTCGATACTCCCGGAGTTCGGGCCTCCCATGCTCCGTGTCCCGGTCGCTGTCCACTCGCTTGCCTGCTTCTTTTGTCCCGGCTTCTCAAGTTCCCATGGAACAAATTCCCCTCTCCCGCGTCTTCATTGGTCAAGAGGTGAACCCCATGCGTAAATTCACGATGTGGCTGGCCGCGGCCATCCTGATGACCGGAATTCTGACCACGCGCGTTTCACCGAGCGCCGCCGATGACACCATTCACGGTGACTGGTCTGCCAGATTCAACAGCGGTGCCAGTTGCGGATGTTTCGATCTTGAGGTCGAACGTTCCTCCGGCTGGGGCCATCACAGCACCTGGGGCAACACTCACAAGATCAGCGACTTTGCGGGCCTTGACGCTAACATCGCCTCCGCCAAAGATTCGCCCGTGCATTTCGAGCTGCGCCGCGACGCCGGAATCATGAGCTTTGATGGCCGCTTCCATAACGGTGAAGGCAGCGGCAAATTCAGCTTTGTGGCCAGTGACGAATACGTCCGGGGCATGAAGTCGCTCGGCTATTCCGGTTTAGACCAGGAGCAGCTCTTCGCCTTCGCGGTTCATGACGTCTCGCGCCAGTTTGTCCGGGACATGAAGGATCTCGGCTATCCTGATCTCACGACCGACGATCTCATGGCCTTCCGCATTCACGGCGTCACCCCCGAATTCACGCGCGCCGTGCTCGGCCTTCTCCCTGAAAAACCTTCTCCCGACAATCTCGTCGCTATGCGCATCCATGGCGTCAGCCCCGAATTCACCAAGGAAATCAACGCGCTTCTCGGCGAAAGATTTTCTGTCGACGATCTCGTGGCCTTCCGCATCCATGGCGTGTCTCCCGATTTCGTCCGCTCCGTCCATGAATCCGTCTCAAAAGATGTTTCTGCGGACGATCTCGTCGCCATGCGCATCCACGGCGCCGACCCCGAATTCGTCAAGTCCATGGCCGCGCTCATGGGCCGGAATCTCCCCGTTGACCAGCTCGTCGCCTTCCGCATTCATGGAGTCAGCCCGGAATTTACCGAACAGATTCAGCAGCTGGTTGAAAAGAATATTTCCTCGGATGACCTCGTGGCCTTCCGCATCCACGGCGTGAGCCCGGAATTTGTGAGGAGCATGAAAGAAGCCGGTTACCCGAAGATCTCACCCGATCAACTGGTGGCCATGCGCATCCACGGCGTCGACGCCAATTTCGTCAAGGAAGTCCGCGAGCACGGATACAAGGATCCGACCATCGACGACCTGATCGAACTGCGCATCCACGGCCTGCGTAACCGCGGGTCCCTCTGAGCCGCGCGACTTCTTGCCAGCCATTCGCGGCCCCGCGTCAGGGCGGTTTTAGGTTTTGGTGGTTGCCGGTTTTTGGTGTGACTGGTTTTTCCGGCCGTTAGAACGTGAACCGCACGCCAAGCTGGGCGGCAAACGGAATACCGACGGTCGTCCCCGGCCCAAAGAAATCGCCCAGCGCACCAGCCGGAACGAGAAGCTGCTTGCCGCTGGTCACCGGCGTGATTTGCGTGCACGCTGGATTGAGGCAAAGACCGGTGACGTTATCGGGATCGTTGACGGGAAGAATGGCGACATTGGTCACATAGTTCGCGCCGGGATTGTTGCGGTTGAAAAGGTTGAAAAACTCGATGAACGGGGTAGCCGTATACCGTTCGCGAAACCGGATCGGCCGGCTGAGGCGCAAATCGGTTTGGATGTAAGGCGTTCCGCGAAATTCGTCGAGCGTGGTTTTGACGCCATCCACAACGGCGCGATCCGAACCGTCGGCGTTGGTAAGGGTGATAGGCCGCCCGCTTTCCGCCTGCGAAAGAAAACTCACTTCGAAGCCGCCAGGGGCGCGGAAGGTCCCGATCAAAACGGCGCGATGCGTAACGTCCTCGCCCGACGGCCCATAGTCGCCCGGCTCGAACGCGTCAAACGGATTGCACACGCCGTTCACGTAATCGAAAAGTTCGCCGAGCACGCAGCCCCACGTTTTTGCGCTCGATAGCGTGTAGTTGGCCACAAGGCTCAAACGCTTCTGAATATTTCCCTCGAGATGCACCTTGAGCGCTTTGTAGCTGGAGCGATTGTCGCTGCGATACACGGCTATGCTCCCAAACGTGGAGTCCGGATAATCGTAATGCCGGTAACCGTGCATTCCCGTTTCCAGTGTGAAATCCGTGCTCAGCCTCCAATTGGCATTGAACGCGTGTTCGACGCCGCCGGTGGCGTGAATCGCATACGGCGTGTGGTAATTCGGATCGATGATGGACGGCGCGGCAACTCCTCCGCCCGTGGCAACGTTCGTATCGTTGACGGCCTGAAACGCGCTGACCCAGCCGTTCTGCGCAAGATCGTCGTAGTACATGCCGAAGCCCGCGCGGACGACAGTCCGTCCGGAATCGCCTGGCGAATACGCGACGCCAAGCCGCGGCGCAAAGGCCTTGCGGTAATCGTGGGGCGCGGTGCCGATAAATGGCGCCATCGCGGGATCGAGAGACAGCAGGAATGGATTTTGCGACTGGCCGCGGCCGGAAGCATCGAAGAGGCCAAAGGTTGTGTCATAGCGCAGACCGTAGTTAACGGTGAGATTGCGCGTGACGCGCCACGAATCCTCGGCATAGAGACCGAGGCGCTGCACATTTTGCGAGAAGCTTCCGTCGCCGGCAGGAGTGACGCTGCAGGTTGTGCCCGGAGTGACGCCCGGCGACGGAGTGGCCGAGCACGCCGTCAAATCGGTCGAGAATTGCGCGGGATCTGCGGCGTAGTCGGTGGGATCGAGGACAAAGGAAACAAGAGTTTCCGCATTGGCGGTGAGCGCGCCGCTCATCACCGGCTCGTGGATAAAATTGATTCCGAAGCGCGGCGCATGTTTTCCTGTCGTGTGCGTCACGTCATAACGCACCTGATATTTTTCCTGATTTCGCAAAACGGGAAATGCGGTGATGGCGGTGACGAACTGATTGTCGCCGAACGTTTCGAGACCCGATGTGGTCGCGGTCGTAGAGCTGAAGGGAAACGCGAGCGCGAAGCCGAGATCGGAATTGCGCGTTTGCGTGAGATGCAGAAGGCTGCCGCCGAAGGCGAACGAGCCAAGCCAGTCGGGGCTAAACAGAAACTGATCGCCGATGGCGAAATTGAAATAATTGTTGTGCGTGGTTGCCCCGGTCGAGGGCAGCGTCCCCTGCTGCACCAGAGCGTTCCTGGTGAGGTAACTGTCGCCCGAGATTCGAAAGAACCACTGCGAGCGATCGGACTGCTGCCAATCAAAACGCGCGGTGCCGTCGGAGTCGCGAAAGGGCACAGGAATGGAAGTCGGAACGGCGATCGAGGGGACGGTCGTGCCGCCTACATCGACAAGGCCTTCTTGAGCGAGCTGCGATAACGCCTGGAATTGCGTTTGGCTGGGGCCGCTGTAGGCGATGCTGGCGTCTTCGTGAATGAATTCGAACGAAGAGTAGAACCACACTTTATCCTTCACGAGGGGACCGCCGCCGGAACCGACATAGTTCTGGCGCGAGAACGGCTGCTTGGGATTCGGCGCAGGATTGTCGATGGGAAAACGCGCGTTGAGGGCGGCGGCGCGGTCGAAGAAGGCGTCGTCACTGTGCCATTCGTTCGTGCCGCGCTTTGTGGTGATGACCACGGAAGTTCCCGTAGTGCGACCCGTGTCGGCATCGGCCTGCGCGGTTCGAATGGCGAATTCCTCGACAGCCTCCGGAGAAAAGTTCTGCAGAAAGCCGCCGATCCAGTCGTCGGAGTTGTCGATACCATCGACGGAAACCTCGTTGTTCAGGCCGGAGCTGCCGCCGGTCGAAACGGCGGTGATGCGAGCCTTGGTGGGATCGGAAGGCTCGACGGGCTCAGTTCCCGGCGCCATGTAGGCGATATTGGCAAAGCTTCGCGCCGGCAGCGGAATGGTGTCCAGGTCCTCGGCAGTGACGACGGCCAGCTGGACAGCACTGGAAGTGTCCACCTGTTGTGTGGTGATCGAGGAAGCCTGGCCCTGAACGTTTACGGTCTGCTGAAGGGACTGGGGCCTAAGAATGACGGTCATCTCCTGCACGTAGCTGACATTGACGTGGACTTCGGAGGCAGCCTCGGCAAAGCCAGCGGCGGTTACCGTCACGCGGTAGTTCCCTGGGACAAGATCGTCCATGCGAAATTCTCCGCGATCATCCGAAGTGACTTCACGCCGGAAGGTGGATTCCTCGGCCAGGACTACGATCTTCGCCGAAGAAACTCTGGCGCCGCTCACGTCCTGAACGGCGCCGCGAACGGCGCCGCGCGGGTTCTGCGCGGCCACAACCAAGGGAAGGAGAGAGAGAACCGCGAGAACTCCCGCAGCAAGGGAGTTTTTCAGCAGCAAGGGTTTTCGCATCGTGCGAAACAGGCTACTGGAGGCGAGGTTCTACTACCACGGGTCGTAATTCGGCATTCACGGAGACCGAAGAAACGGCCAATCGGAATCCCACGGCAGAGCTCCTTCGGTCGCGGCTCGCAGAACGATTTATCCGGGGACGGGGACACGAGAGGCAAATGCAGAAGAAAGTTACTACTTCCGGTAGTAGCCGGACCCGTTGGGATATTTTTCGCTGTCGAGATTCTCCTGACATATCACGCGCCGAATGGCTCGAGGCACGCTTTCCGGGGAATCAATGAACGAGAAGTTCGAGGAGTTCGTGGACGGACGAGAGCAGGTAAGGCGTCACGCATAGGACGCCGAGGGCGCCGGCGAGAAAACCGGCCGTGCGGAGACGATGTTCGGCTGGCCCGGAAGCAGCGCGTGCGATCGGCATGGCATGGAGCAAGCGATCGACGCGGGCCGAAAGATCGCGGTCAGAGGCCAGAAGAGAAGTCGAGAGATACGGCAGGGCTGGCGAGGAGCCCATGCGGGCGACGCGAACCAGGGCAGCGGCGAGAGAGAGCGCGCGGCGGGGATCTCCCGAAGTGGCTTGATCATCGGCGGACCACTCCGCGAATCTCGACCAGCTGCGTTCGAGCAATTGAAGCGGGCGGACAAAAGGAAGAATGTCCGGAGCAAGAAGCAGGAGGAAGCGCTTGGCATTGTCGAGCGAGGCGCGGTGGGCCAGCTCGTGGGATAGGGCAGCGTCGAGCTCTTCGGCGGAAAGATTGCGGAGCACGCTACCTGAGATGAGCAGCCGCGGGCGGAGCAAGCCAGACATGGCCAGAAGGGGAGTTTCCGCCTCGACGAGCAAGACGAGAGTAGATTTCGGGGCGATCTGAGTTTCCTGACCCGCGGAACGGCAAAGCAGAAGGTGGCGGCAGGAAGCGACGAGCGAGAGCGCGGTGCGAGCGACGGAGATGAGCCAGGTTGTGGCGCCGAGAAATCCGAGAGCGACGCAGAACACGCCTACATGCTCGGCGGTGGCGGCTGGCTCGAGCCAGAGATAACTGGGGACGCAAAGAACCACGACGAAGAGAACGGCGAGCGCGACCGGGAGCAGGCGCAAGGCAAGAAGAAAGCGTGCGGCGCCAGAGGGCGTCGTGGATTCGGCGAAGCGGAGCGCGGATCTCGACGAGACGAGCACAAGCAGGCTCGCAGCCATATTCAGGACAAAAAAGGACGCGAAGCAGAGACACAGCAAGCGCAAAAGGTAGGGGAGAATCATGGCTGCCCCTGCCGGAGGAGCTCTTTGCGGCGGGTGCGGATTTTCTTTTCGAGATCGTCGAGGAGAGTGGCGTCGTGCTCGCCAACGGCTTCGAGCAGGCAGGAAAGCAAGAGTTCACGAGAGGGATTGGGGCCGGACAAGAAGCCGGCGACCAGATGCCCCGCCCGCCTGCGCTCCCATTCCTCGTGAGAAAAATGCGGGCAATAGACGAAGGCGCGATCGGATTTGTGACGATCGAGGAGACCCTTTTTGAAGAGACGGTCGAGGGTGGTCATGACCGTGGTGTAGGCGAGAGGACGGCTCAGCCTGGGGACGACGTCGCGGACGCTGCTCTCCCCGCTGGACCAGAGGATTTCCATCAATTCGAATTCGAGAGTGCCCAGAGCCAGAGGCTGACTCTGGTTCGCACCTCGATGCATGCGATTTTTCAGGAAGCGAATCATTCTCTGCTGTTCATTGGGCCGTTGCCGGGGACAAGGAGGATTGTAAGCTCCCTGCCGTGAAGAGGAAAGAGAAAATCCGGCAAACGACCCAACGACAGCGTTCCGTGTGAAGAATAGGTCGGCCAACACCCGCTATTGGGGAGTGGGACGTGTGGGAGGGCGAAGCGGTTACACGTCCGGAGCAGGAAAGTAACGGGGCCCAGGGCGGGTGCCGCGAGGGGGGACCTTTTGCGCGTCGCGTCTTGCGCGAAGGGGAACGAGGATTACAAACCAAGCCGTTTCCCGGGGACGGTTCGGATGTGCCGTTCAGAGATCAGCGGAGGTGGGCGTCGAACCAGGCCAGGGTGCGTTCGACGACGTCCTGGCGGTGCTTGGGGCTTGAGAACATGTGGCCTTCGTGTTCGTAGACCACGAATTGGGTTTCGACGCCAAGCGTTTTGAGAGCGTGCCAGAATTCGTAGGATTGCGGGGCGGGGACTTCGCCATCGCTGTCGCCGACGAGGATTAACGTGGGAGTCTTGGCTTTCTTGATGAAATTGATGGGCGAGCTTTTGGCGTAGACCTCGGGATCCTCGTAGACCGATTTGCCGAAGAACGGGATCATCCACTGGTCGATGAGATTTTCGCCGTAGTAGCTTTGCCAGTTGGAAAGGCCGGCCCCTGCCATGGCGGCTTTGAAGCGGTTGGTTTGCGTGACGGCCCACATGGTCATGTAGCCGCCGTAGCTCCAGCCGCAGATGCCGAGCCGATTGGAATCGATGGGAGCGACTTTGATGGCTTCGTCAACGCCGGCCATGATGTCCTTGAAGTCGCCGTCGCCAAAATCTTTGACGTTGGCGCGGGTGAAGGCTTCGCCCTGGCCGAAGCTGCCGCGCGGGTTTGGCTGGAGGACGAAATAGCCGGCGCCGGCCAGAGGCGAATAGTAATCGGAGGCGCCGGGCCATTCCGAGAGAACGGCGGCGCCGGGACCGCCATGAACGCGGACGACCAGGGGATATTTTTTGTTGGGATCGAAATCGCGCGGGTAGAGGAGCCAGCCTTGGACTTCGAAGCCGCCGTTTTTCCAGTGGATGCTCTTGGCTTCGCCCCAGGCGGGCTTGACGGACTTGTTGCGCTGGGTGATTTGTGTCCACGAAGAGATGGGGCCGGCCCAGACTTCAGGCGGGGAGCTCGAGGAGCTGCGAATGACTGCGGAAGACTTTCGGTCGCGGGAGAGGGAGAGATTCACGCCCCAGGCTCCGGCGGTGACTTGACCCGCGTCGCGAAATAGTTCGGTCTTGCTGCCGTCAGCGGGGTTGATGGCCGCGAGGCCGGAGTCGCCCTCGAGATATTCGCCAAAAATAATTTTTCCCTCAGGCGTCCACGCGAGCCAACTGGCGGAGGCTTTCATTTCTGGCGTGAGGTTTGTGGCTTCGCCGCCCGCCGGAGCGATCGAAAAGATGTCGCCGCCGACGCTGGGCTCGTCGCTCATGAGGCCGCCGATGAAGGCGATGCGCTGGCCGTCGGGGGACCATGCGGGATTGGCGATTTGCAGCGGCGGCTTGTAGATGGATTTCATCAGGCCCGTAGCGGCGTCGAGCGTGTAAAGCTCGGCGATGTACCAATTGTTGTCGCCGTTGCCGAGAGCGGCGGTGACGGCGAAGCGAAGGCCGTCGGGAGACCAATCGTATTCGTAAATGTAGGTGTCGGCGGGAGAGATTTGATCGAGCTTGGCGGTAGCGACGTCAACCAGCGCGAGGCGTTGCTCGAAGAAGGAATCTTTGATTTCTCCGGTTTCTGGAGTTTCCGCGACGAGCGGGCCAGCAGCGCGCGTGGCATTTTCAGTGAAGAGGACGGCGATGGTTTTGCCGTCGGGAGACCAGCCGGGAGTCGAGAGGAAACCCCTGACTTGCGTTAGTTTTCGCGCGGAGCCCGCGGCATCGGTCACATAGAGCTGAAGCTGGCCGGTTTTTGCGGCGTCGGAAAGGAACGCGAGCCTTTTGCTGTCGGGCGACCATGCGACGCTGCCTTCGGCGTGGAGAGCGTCTCGAGCGGCGGCGGTGATGCGCTTCGGCGGAGTCTTCGCGCCGATTTCCGCGACGTAAATTACAGAGTCGCCGGTTGCGACGCCTTTTTTTGTGATGACATCCTCGATCCAGGCGACTTTTTTGCCGTCGGGAGAAATGGCGGTTTGTTCGAAGCGGTGTGTAGCCGCCAGCGTATGGATGACGTCTCCGGCTGGGCCAGAGGCATGGGGCTTCGCGGCGGCGCTCAGGCGCGCCTCGGCAGATTGTTTTGTGCCGCTGGATGGTTGCGCGGAGGCTTCCTGCGCGATAGAGCGGTGTGCGGCGCAAAAAATGAGCAGTGAAAATGCGGCGATCGCTAGCCGTAGTCCCGGAGGGGTCATGCTTCCTTCCTTTGGAAAGCGGAATTTTGCCCGCGAATACCTTAATCCGCTTGGCGAGGAGCCGCAAGCTCTGGTTCGAAGAATAAGAAAAAAGTATCTGAGGAACATGTGTTGTCGGGGCGCGGAGTGGCGAGTAGAATCCGCGCAGATCGACTTCGGGAGGAAATGATGCTGGATCGCCGTGGATTTCTTTCGTCGATGGCAGGAGCTGCGGGAGCCGCGGGTTCGCTGAGCTGGACGCCATCGTGGCCGAAATTGCTGGAGCAGGCGCCGGCGCAACTGCCGGATAAGGCGCTCTTTGATTCGAACGAAGAAGCGTACTGGACAGAGATGCGAAAGCAATTCCTGATTCCGGCGGACGAAGTGTATTTGAACAATGGGACGGTAGGATCGTCCCCCGCGCCGGTGCTAAAAGCGGTGTTCGATACCTACAACGACACCGAACGAATGGCGCAGGACAATCCGGAAGATTATCCGATCTGGGGCTACGGGGACTGGAACCAGGTGCGCGATCCGCTGGCGGCCTTTGTGGGCTGCACGCGGGACGAAATCGCGCTGGTGCGGAATTCGACGGAAGCGAACTGCTATATGTCGAATGGGCTTGATTTCAAGGCGGGCGACGAAGTCTTGATGACGGATCAGGAGCATCCCGGCGGCGAGCAGGGATTTAATTTGCGCGCGAAACGGCATGGAATTGTGGTGAAGAAAATCACCTTGCCGAAGCCCGTGCCGAACGCCGCGGCGGTGTTGAATCTTTTCAGTGACGCGATTACGCCGCGGACGAAATTGATTTTCTTCAGCCACATCACGACGGTGACGGGAGTGGTGCTGCCGGTAAAAGAGATTTGCGCACTGGCACGCGCGAAAAGGATTTTGAGCGCGGTGGACGGGGCGCACGTGATTGGAATGATGAAGCTGAATATCAAGGAACTCGGTTGCGACATGTATTCCTCCAGCCCGCACAAGTGGCTGCAGGCGCCGAAGGGATCGGGATTTTTATTCGTGCGCGACGAGGTGATCGACCGTGTGTGGAACACGATTGTGACCGGCGGATGGGACGATCCGAAACTGCGTGCGCTGCGGTTCCAGCAGATTGGCAGCTCTAATGTACCAATTATTTATGGGCTGCGGGCCGCACTGGAGCTTGCGAATTCGATTGGGATCGAGCGGATCGAGCGGCGGCACCGCATGATGGCGGATTATATTTTGAAGGAGATGGTGAAGAGGGGGGCGGAGTCGTGGACTTCGCCGGATCCGGCGATGCGCTGCGCGATTGCAACGGTGAATGTGCCGCCGGTGCAGATTGCAGAGCTCGAGACGTGGATGTGGAGAGAAAAGAAAATCCGGATTCGCGGCGGCGGTCCATCGAAGATACGTCTGTCGACGCCATATTATTTGCTGCGGAAGGACGTCGACCGGTATTTGGCGGCGTTTGATGAATACAAGAAGGTGAAGAACACAGCGTAGCGGGCAGGAAAAAAGCACGAACCCAAACGTTCGCCGCTACTGGATGTGGGCGCGCGCGAAGACGGAGCTGGAAATACGGCGGCCAGCGGGATCGGCGAAAAACAGTTCGCCCACCGAGAGTTCTGACGGATAGTCCACGAGCATTTCCTTCAGAAAGGAGAGCAGTTCGGCACCTTCTCTCGCGGTTTGGCCTCGCGTGAGAACCGTAGTGTAGGTGTTCAGAAGAACGAACAAGGGAGCGGCCGAGAGCAGCTTGCGGCACTGGCCGAGCAACGCCGGCAGCGACTCCTCCGCTTTCCAGAGTTCGCCCTTGGGGCCGCGTCCGAAACGCGGGGGGTCGAGGATGAGGCCGTCATAGGTGCGGCCGCGGCGGACTTCGCGCGCGACGAAGGAGGATGCGTCGTCGGCGAGCCAGCGAATCGGGCAGTCAGAGAGTTCAGAGAGCGACTGATTTTCGCGCGCCCACTTGATGGCTCTGCGGGAAGCGTCAACGTGCGTGACCTTAGCTCCCGCACGGGCACACGCGAGAGTGGCGAGCCCGGTGTAGCCGAAGAGAGACAAAACCTTCGGAGGAGCGGCGGCTTCGATCAGCGAGGCGAGCCAATCCCAGTGACTGGCTTGATCTGGAAAAACGCCGAGATGGCCGGAAGGCGTGGGCTCAACCCAGAACGAAAGATTCTTGCGGGTCATGGGCCACCGCGGGGGCGTGGGCCGAAAGAATTTCCATTCCCCATTTTTTGAGCGTGGCAGCGGAAGAAACCTGGCGTGCGCGGCGCTCCAGGATTTTTCGGGCAGCGAGGGCAGCCAATCCGCCTGCGGCTCCGGGCGAACGAGCGTGACGGAAGCAAAACGCTCAAGCTTCTGACCCGAGCCGCTGTCGAGAAGCTCGTAGGCGGTCCATGCGGGGGAGATAATTTCAGACTTTGGAATCATCGGAGCTTTGCGCTCGACCCGTTTGCGCGACCGATTATGCGACAAATGGCAACGGCAAGCGACGTCAGCCGGCTGAAGCATTCCTGGGCGCCTGGGCGTTAGCCGTGTTTGCGGCAATATTTTCTGAAACGAGCGGGGCTTTCGCGAGTCCTTATGAACATGGAGCTCACGAATCAGAAACGGGGTTTGCGTCTTCGAATACCCCGGATTCTGCCCGCGGCCGGTAAACTGCGCGGATGGCGAGCAGGCTTGGTTCTTGCCTTTGTGCCGATGGCGGCCTGCGGCGAACACCAGGTGGCGCACTCCGAGTCCCCTGGTCCGAGCGAAGAAGCGGTGCAGTTTGCCAGCCGGGAGATAACGCTATCAGGGACACTCGTGCTTCCGGCGCGTTCCGAGCGGCATCCGGCGGTTGTTCTTTTGCATGGCTCCGGCCCGCAGGGTAGAGATTTGTTTATGGCCCGCTGGTTCAGAGACCAGGGAGTGGCGGCGCTGGCTTACGACAAGCGCGGGGTAGGTGAATCCGGCGGAAACTTTCGGGCAGTTCCCTTCATGGATCTTTCTAACGACGGGTTGGCGGCGATCGAGTACTTGAAAACGCGGACGGACATCGATGCGAAACGCATTGGCGTGTGGGGGCTCAGCCAAGGCGGCTGGCTGGGACCGCTGGCGGCTTCGCGTTCCACGGATGTGGCGTTCGTCATCGCGGTGTCCGGCCCAGGAGTGTCCCCCGGGGAACAGATGATCGTCTATTACGCGAATGAGCTGCGGGCAGCGGGCCTGACCGAGAGTGATGTCCGCGAAGCAAGCGCTTTGCGGAGGAACATCTGGAACTACCTGTCCAGTGGCGCGGGCTACAAGGAGGCGAAAACCGAGTTGCAGCAAGCGCGTGCGAAACGCTGGTACAAGCAAGTAAAAGGTCAGCAGGACGATTTGTTCGGGACGCTTCTGACTCCCGCCGAACTCAGCAAGCCGGATCATCCCGGCTTCCGTTGGTACCAACAGGAAATGAACTATGACCCGGTTCCGACGCTACGAGCGGTGCGAGTGCCGGCGCTTTTCCTGTTCGGAGACCGCGACCAGCTAATACCGGTCGCCGAAAGCGTCGCGGCGGTCCAGCGAGTTCAGGCAGAAGACGGTCGCCACGAGTTCACGGTTCGAGAATTCCCGAACGATGACCATGGCATGCGGCTGACCACGGGCGAAGCTAGCGGCGAGATCGATCCTGAATATCTAAAGACGATCAAGGAATGGCTCGGGACTCACATTCGAAACACACCTTGACGCGCCGGATGCGCGGCATCGAAGACTTACTCGTGCCGCAGCGCCGTCATGGGGTCCACATTGGTGGCGCGGCGAGCAGGGATATAGCACGCGAGTAGTGTAATGCTGACCAGCAGAAGTCCGACGGCGGCATAGGTTGCTGGATCAGTGGGCTTCACGCGAAACAGCCAGAGGTGCTCCGCCATGAACCGGTTGAGTCCGAGCGTCAGCGCAACGCCAATAGCTAGTCCGATCCCAGCCATTGTTAGTCCCAGCTTGGCGACCAGCATGAGCACGTCGCCGCGCTGAGCTCCGAGAGCCAAACGGATGCCCAATTCGCGTGTTCGCTGGTTGACGAAATACGAAAGGACGCCATAAACGCCGATCGCTGCCAGAACCACGGCTATGCCGGCGAGAGATCCGAGCACAACGACGTAGTTCTTATAACCACTCGCGAATTTCGCCAGGACGTCGTCCATGGTACTGACGTCAGTGACTGGCTGATCCGGGTCCATCTCTTTCACCATTTGCTTCACCGACATTGTGATGTCTGCTTCTTGGGTGCGTACGTCTGAGATGGTCCGGATGACCAGACTCCCCATACGATCGAAATATGCGTCGCTCTGGATCGTTTTCGGCTGCTGCAGAAAGGATTCGTAGACAAGCGGGTGAATTCCCCCCATGCCGATTTGCTTGACCTCGCCCACAACGCCCACAATCTGGCGCGGCCGGTCTTCGTCGACTTGCTCGGGCTCGTAGCGGAGGAGGATCTGCTGCCCAATGGGATCTTCGTTCGGGAAATAGCGGCTTGCGAATGTCTCGCTAATGATCACTGCCCAGGGCGCGCTCGGCGCGTCGCGCTCATCGAAGTAGCGCCCTTTCCGGAGCGGAATTCTCATGGTGCGAAAGTAGCCGGGGCTTACTTCGTTAAAGTACCCCATGGGCCGATCCCCCGGCGACGGAGCCGGATGCCCAAGAATTGAGAAACTCTTGTTCCCTGCTCCCAGCGGGGGAATGACGCTGATCATGCCTACCGACTCGACGCCTGGCAGCGCTGCCGTTCTTTCGAGCAATTGCTGGTGAAAAGCGGTCACTTTCGGGGATACCTTATTCCTGTCTGTGCCCGGAATTTTCTCGAGATACTTGCCCTCTGTTTCAGGGAAATTCACGGCCATCGTCAGGACGTTCGCCGGGTCAAAGCCGGGAGAGGGGAGCACCATGCGAAGCAGGCTGTTAATCATCAAACCGGCCCCCACCAAAAGCACCATGGCGAGGGCTACTTCCGAAATCACCAACAGATAACGCGCGCGGCCTCGTTTCCCGGTCGAAGTCCTGCTCTCTCCCTCGCGCATAGCGTCATTCAAATCGGGGCGCGCAGCGCGAATGGCCGGGGCCAGTCCGAAGAGCAACGCCGTCAAAAGAGAGAGCCCCGCGGCAAAAAGTAGCACACGTCCGTTGATGCGAATGTTCTCGGCGTCTGGGACACCTTGTGTAATCGCGCGCATCAGGCGGGTTCCCCAGAACGAAAGCAGTATTCCGAACGAGCCCCCCATCAATGTCAGCAATCCGCTTTCAGCAAGCAATTGCTGCATAAGCCGCCGCCGACTCGCACCGAGCGACGCCCGCACGGAGTACTCCTTTCGCCGACCCTCTGTCCGCGAAAGCATCAGGTTCGCCGCGTTCACACAGCCGATCAGCAGGACAAATCCCACTGCCCCCAGAAGTGGGTAGAGCTTGTCTCCGGCGTCCTTCGAAAGCGTGTCCTCTAAAGGAATGACCTTTTCTCCCACTCCCTTATTGGACTCGGGATAAGCTTGCTCCATGGCGAGCGCGATCACGTCCATCTCGGCCTGTGCTTGCCGGACGGTCACTCCCGGCTTTAGGCGCGCCACGGGCATATTCCAGCGGTCGGAGCGCTTCAGATACCTCGCGCTTCCCGGATCGATCGGTCTCCAAACCTCCGTCGGCTTTCCCTCGGCGCCCGACCCGTACCACGGCGCAAACCCTGTGAACCCCGGAGGCATCACACCCACGACCGTCGAAACCACACCATCGAGCCGGAACGCCTTGCCAAGCACATGGGGGGCGCCCTCGAACCTCCTCCTCCAGAAGGCATTGCTGATGACAACGGTTTGGGACTGCTCCTGGCTTTCTTCCGCGCGAAAGACTCGCCCGAATGCGGGCTGCACTCCGACCAAGTCGAAAAAGTTCTGAGTCGCTGATTGAACGAGGACCGGTCCAGGCTCGCCGATGCCGGTCAGAGTGGCCGGCATCGTCATGCCGACTGCGGCAATGTCAGCAAAAACGTGGTTTTGTTTTTTCCAGTCGGCCACCTCGGCAACCGGCGGCGGAAGACCATCCGCACCGAGGTCCGGTTTTTGCGTGGACCAGACTGTCGCCAGGGTTTCCGGATGCTCGTAAGGCAGAGCGCGTAGCAGCAGCGTGTTCATCGCACTGAATACCGCGGTGTTCGCTCCGATGCCGAGGGCCAGAGAGAAAATCACCACGGCGGCGAAGCCCGGGCTCTTTGCCAGGTTCCGGGCCGCGTAGCGAAGGTCCTGCCAGAGCGTCTCAGTCCAGGTAAAAATCCACGTTTCGCGACAGTCTTCTTTTACCAGCGTAACGTTCCCAAATCGCCGGCGCGCCGCGGCTTGCGCGTCATCTGCCGGAAGGCCCAGGGCGCGGTTCTTTTCTGCGCGCTTCGCCAGATGAAACTGCAGCTCCTCCTCGAGGTCGCGCTCGAGCCTGCTCCGCTTGCCGAGCGTCCTGACTCTCAGCCACGCTTCCGTCAACCACTCGCGCGCCATAGGTCCTCCTTAGGCAGGCTCCAGAATCCGCGCAATCGCCGAAGACATGCGCTTCCAGTACGCTGTTTCTTCCGCGAGCTGTTTCCGTCCCGCCGCCGTCAGCCTGTAATACTTCGCCCGCCGGTTGTTGTCCGACGCGCCCCACTCTGCCGCGAGCAGCCCGCGAACCTCCAGGCGATGGAGCGCCGGATACAGGGCGCCTTCTTCGACGCCCAGGACCTGGTCGCTTCGCTCGTGGATGTATTCCGCGATGTCGTAGCCGTGCATCTCTCCGCGGCTCAGGGTTTTCAGGATCAGCATGTCGAGTGTGTCGCGCAAGAGATCGCCCGTTTCGGACTTTTTCTGTGTCATGGAGGGTTCCTGCCCATAAGGTTCTTAGGGGAGTATGTCTCCATCTCTTTCCCATTACAAGAATATTTCTGGCGGCTGCTCTGCCCCTTCCGGGGCGCAGCCAGAAATCCAGTGGATCCGGATCCTGAAGGACGCCGCAATTAAACCTGACCGTAAGCCTGGCCGATGCGGCTAGAGTGCTTTCCCCTGCCTTGGCTATTCTTTAGAAATGAAATTGAGCAAACTGCAGCATTGCTACTCAGATCGTAACGCATCCATTGGATTCACGGATGCTGCGCGCCGGGCCGCCAGAAAACTGGCCGCCAGCGATGCCAACCCCAGCAATACCGCTACGCAGACCAGCGTCGTCGGATCCCATGCCTCCACGCCGAACAACAGGCTGCGTGTCAGTAGAGATGCTCCCAGGGAGCAGACCAGTCCCATGGCCAGTCCCGCGCCCGTCAATCGTTCCGCCTCCCGCATTACGAGCCTATATATTGAACTCCGTTCGGCTCCCAGCGCCATGCGAATGCCAATCTCTCGCGTCCGCTGACTAACGGAGTAGGCGATCACCCCATACGCTCCAAAAACGCCCAGAATCAGGGCCATCGCTGCGAAACCGCCCACCAACCATGCCGAGAATTCGTGCAAGAGTGCCGTTTGCGTGCTTTCAATCTGCTCCTTCATTGTCATTTCATCGGAAATCCCGAGGTTTGGATCAATCTGATGCAAAGTGCGCACCAGTTCCGGCAGAAGCGCATCGGCCTCTTGTCGCGTGCGCACCGCCAGGCTGAAATCGTGATCCCCGGTCTGCTGGATGGGAAAATACTCTGCGGGCCAGGTCTCGGCGTCCAACGGTCCCTCGCGAACGTCTTCCGCTACACCAACAATCTCCCACGCCGACGGCTTTCCGCCCTCCTCATTGGTGATCCGGCGGCCAAGCGGGTTTTCGCCCGGGAAAAACTTCCGGGCCAATGTTTCACTGATCACCGCCACGCCGGGCCTGCCGGCGGCGTCGGCATCGCTGAACAGCCGGCCACGCAAAAGTTTCGCCTTGAGCGCGGACAGATATTCCGGGCTCACGTGGCGTTCAACCACTTCGTTGTGTTGGCCTTGGAACGGCCTCCCTTCGACCTGGATATCGTCTGTAGCGCAGGTGCATTGCGCCGGGAGCATGCTGGTCAATCCCGCCGACTCCACCCCCGGCAGGCTCGAGACGCGGCGAACAATTTCACGCTGAAGTCCTACGATCTGCTCATCATCCTTGTACGCAGTATCGGGAGCCATGACTCGCACGGTCCCGAGATGGCCTGGATCGAAGCCCAACCGCACGTGCAACAGCAGGTAAAAGCTCTGGCCCAAGAGGCCCGCACCGGCGAGCAGCACTACCGCGACTGCCAGTTCCACCATCACCATCTTTGCTCCGAGCCTTTGCCAGAGCTGACTGGCGGAGCCGCGATCCCCGTCACTCAATCCATCACGCACCCGCTGGAAAGTCAGTCGTAACACGGGAGCGGCAGCCAACAGCACGGCGGCCAGGAACGCAATGATCATCGTAAATGCCATCGTATGCGCATTTAGTCCGGCACCTCCCAGAAACGGCATATTCGCTTCCATGTCTTTCGGTACGATGCGCGCAAGAAGCTTCATCAGCCAGCTCGCCACCACCACACCTGCCGCGCTTCCCACTCCCGCCAGCAGTAGCCCTTCTGTAGCAAACTGCCGCAGCAGTCGCCCCCACGACGCTCCGAGCGACGTCCTCACCGCAATCTCGCGTCTCCGGCTTTCCGACCGCACCAGCACGAGGCTCGCGACGTTGACGCACGCGATCAGCAACAGCAGGCCCGCCCCGCCCATCAATGCCAGCAGAATGGGGCGCACATCGCCGACGATGACTTCAGAGAGTGAAACGACACTGGCAGCACTCAAGTTCGGCGGCCGGGCTATCGCATATTGTTCGAGGAGCTGCTTTGCGATACCCGCCAGTTCGGCCCGCGCTGTCTCGACGGCGACGCCATCATGAAGCCGTCCGATTCCCGAGAAATTATAAAAATTTCGCATCTTCTCGTGAGGACTAAAACTGTTGATAGGAACCCAGAACTCCGCATTGCTGCCTGGTCCGAACGAAAAACTACGGGGGAGTACTCCGATGACGGTATAAGCTGCGTTATCGAGGTCCACGGTCTGGCCCGTTATATCTTGCCGTGCACCGAAATGGTGCAGCCAGGCGCCATAACTCAGCAGCAGAACGTTTGGCCCGCCAGGCCGGTCCTCATCCGGATAAAAATCGCGCCCCAGCATAGGACGCACACCGAGCGTTCGGAAGAACCCGCTGCTCACGCGCGCCGCATGCACCGGCTCTACGACGCCGTGCGTGCGCAGTAGATAGCCCGCCTGGCTATACACTTCGAGCGAGCTTAAGGAACGGTTCATCCGCTTCCAATCCAGGTAGTCCGGATACGACAGCGGCCATTGTTCCGAAATATTGCTTTCGTTCACCGACACCAGCCGGTTGGGATTTGCGTAGGGAAGAGGTTGCAGCAAAGCTGCGTCCACGAAACCGAAAATAGCCACACTCACGCCCATGCCCATCGCAAGAATCAGCACCGCGGTCAACGCCAGTCCGGGATTTTTTGCCCCTTGCCGCATGGCGAAACGCACATCTTGTCCCACTGTCTCGACCTGAAACGCTACTACGTCGTGGCTTTCCTCCTTCAACTTCGTCGCATTTCCGAACTGCCGCATCGCCGCGTAATGCGCGCCTTTCGGCGTCATTCCCTCCGCCATCCATTCTTTCTCCGTCTGCTCGCGATGGAATGCCATTTCCTCATCCAATTCGCGCACAAACCGCTCGCGCCTGAAGAAAATCCGTACTCGCCTCAGGAATCCGGTGATGATATTCATCATCTAGACCTCTTCGTTTGCGTCACTCAAAACGCGTCCAATCGCCGTAATCATCTGCTCAAATTGGGACAACTCGGCGCCCAACTGCTTGCGGCCCGCTGCCGTCAGCGTATAGAAACGCGCGCGACGATTCGTCTCCGTCATCTTCCACTCGGCCTTCACCCAACCGTGCACCAATAACCGCTGCAATGCAGGATAGAGCGAACCTTCTTCGACCGTCAGGACATCGCTCGAAAGCCGTTTAATGGAAAGCGCGATACCGTATCCGTGCAGCGGGATTCGCGCCAGCGTCTTCAGGATCAGCATGTCGAGCGTTCCAGGCAATAACTCGGGCTTCTTGGGCATAGGTTTTATCATAGATTGTCTATGGATAGAACGTCAATGGATATGCTTGTGAGACATAGCGGATCGGGTTCTGAGTGGTCGGCTACACGGAAGTTATCCTGCAACCGCGTTCGAGGAGGTACTGGAAGCGAACCGTCGCGGCACTCGATTTCATAACAATGTCGGCTCCCTCGACCCGAGTCAAAAACCCCGAGTGCGAGAGGGTGTATCACTTTTCCCCGCCCTATAAGCTACCCCCTGGTTTTCTTGACCCTGCGCGCAAGGGTCGACTACACTTATAAATTCGATACCTGTCGCTTGGGCGGCTTGACGGTCGCTTTGTGTTTACAGGGAGAACCGGCCGCATTTATGTGAACGTGAGGCCGCGCAACTAAAGGGGGATTGCTTTGCCAAAGCGCACATATCAACCGCGGAAACGGCGCCGCGCGAAGACGCACGGATTCCGCGCGCGCATGAAGACCGTAGGCGGTCGCAGGGTTCTGGCGGCACGCCGCAAGAAGGGACGCCATCGCCTCACGCCCGAGTAGTCCCGGGCTTCTGGAATTTCCGCGCGAGGCGCGGCTGGTGCGGCGCGGAGAGTTCGATGCCGTGTACCGCGCCGGGAAGCGCCGCTCCAGTTCCCACTTCACAGTTTTTTTCCGCGCCAACCAAATGCCGGTGAGCCGCTTCGGCTTCAGCATTAAAAAGGCGCTGGGAGGCGCGGTAGTGCGCAACCGCATCCGGCGGCGCGTTCGAGAAATCGTGCGCTGCCATCGTTCGGAAATAGCTGCGGGATGGGACATCGTGATTCATCCGAAGAGCAGTGTGGCGCGGGCGGAGTTCGTGGCCTTGACCGCGGATTTGGTGCGATTGATCAAAAGCGTTTGAGTGCGGCGTTGACAAACATCAAAGACAACGCGGGAGAAGAAGCGAGGCTGGCTCTGCCACCCCCGGCCGCCCGGAAGCAATCCGCTGGTGTGAAAGCGGCGCTCGGGGCGCTGCGTATATATAAGGTGTATTTGTCGATCCTGTTTGCGGGGAGTTGCCGGTTTGAGCCGACCTGCTCGAGGTATACGTATGAAGCGATTGAGCGGTTCGGCGTGATGCGGGGGTCATGGATGGGTTTAGGGCGGCTGTTGCGGTGCCATCCCTTGTCGCGGAAGTTTGGCTACGATCCGGTGCCGGAAAAAATGGAGCCGCGGGCGCTGCGTGCCAGCGGAATGGGGCAAGACGCAAAGCGATCCGGCGTTAGCTCCAGAGAGGCTCATTCGTGAGCGAGCCGCAAAAGAAAAAAGAACTCTCTTCCGAGATGCGCATTCTGATCGCCTCGATACTTTCGATGGCGGTGATTTTGCTGTGGGCCAAGTTTTTTGCGCCGAAACCGCCGGCGAATCTGCCGCAAGCGAATAGGACGGCGATAACCGCGCCAGCGGCGGTGAATCCAGCCGCTTCGCCTTCTTCCACCACTCCCGGGGCGGCAGCGAAACCCAGCAGTGCGGGTCCGGCCGGAGTGGCCACGGGGATTGCGCCTTCAAACGCGGCAGCGATGCCTCCGACGGCCGCGAAGGAAGAGCCAAATATCGTCGTCGAGAACGAACTTTACCGCGTGGAGTTTTCCAATCGCGGCGGTGTGGTGAAGAGCTGGCAGCTGAAGAAATACAAGGATGACTCGAAACCGCAACGGGTGCTCGACGTGGTGCATCCGGAAGCCGCGGCGCAGGTGGGCGGGTGGCCGTTTTCGCTGGTGCTCGACGATCCGCAACTGGAGGCGCAGGCGAACACGGCGCTGTACATGGCAGGGGTTCCGGAGCCAGGCGTTCACCCGGAAGACCTCGCGGCGCACTACGCCGGTCTTCCGTCAAATCCACTGAAGGCACCGGCGGAACTCGCCTTCGTTTGGAGCGACGGACACCTCGAAGTCAGAAAAACGTTCCGGTTTGACGATTCCTACGTGGTGCGCGTGGAAACGGCCGCCAAGTTCAACGGCGCGCCCGTCAAAACCGGTGTGGCGTGGCTGGGCGGGTTCGGCGATCCCACGGTGCAGAATCCGGCGCCCGTGGATACCACATTCACCTTTTACAACGAAGGCGGCAAGCTGACGGATCTGCCCTACAAGAAACTCGAAGGACCGGAAAAATGGGGTCCGGGCGTTTGGATGGGGGGCAAGGATTTCGCGGGAATCGAGGACCGCTATTTTGCGGCAGCCTTTCTGCCCGTGAACGGCATCGCCTCCGGCTCGATAGAAACGCGCTACTGGAAAGTACTGCGCACCGTTCAGAAAGACGGGAAAGAGGAGCAGGAGCCGGTTTCTGAAGTGGCGGCGGCAACGTCAGCAGAGCCGCTGGCCTTCCGGGTTTACGTGGGGCCGAAAGACTACGACGACCTGAAGGCGCTAAAGCCTCCGCTGCAGTCCCTCGTGAACTTTGGATTTCTCGAGTTCATCGCCGAACCGCTGTTCCACGGGCTGAAATGGCTGCATAAGTACATCCACGGTTACGGCTGGGCCATCATCGTAATGACGCTCGTCATCAACATGCTGCTTTTCCCGCTGCGGATCTCGAGCTACAAAACGACGCTGAAGATGCAGCGTGTTGCGCCGGAAATCAAAGCCATTCAGGAAAGATACAAGAAGTACAAGCTGAACGACCCGAAAAAGCAGGAGATGAACAAGGAAGTGATGGCGATTTACAGCCGCGAGGGGATCAACCCTGTGGGCGGCTGCTTCCAGATGTTTCTGCAGATGCCGATCTGGTTCGGGTTAAATAGCGCGCTGCGCGGTG
The DNA here is from genome assembly GCA_013289955.1 of Acidobacteriota bacterium. Classification (GTDB taxonomy): domain Bacteria; phylum Acidobacteriota; class Terriglobia; order Acidiferrales; family UBA7541; genus Acidiferrum. The sequence goes on along the minus strand of JABCYZ010000003.1, from coordinate 104,851 downwards.
CCATCGAATTGCGGCACGCGCATTGGCTGTGGATCAACGACCTGGCGGCGAAAGATCCTTATTACGTTTTGCCGGTCGTGGTGGGCGTTTCGATGTACCTGGTTTCGAAAATGACCCCGATGACCGCGGCCGATCCTCAGCAGCAGCAGATGATGAAGATCATGCCCATCATGTTTGCCGGCAGCTTCATTATTTTCCCGTTTTCGAGCGGACTGGCGTTGTATATTCTCACCAGCAGCCTGGTCGGTATCGTGCAGCAGTGGTATTTGAACAGGACGCATCCTGCGCCGGCGGCGGCCAAACAGATTTCGCGCGGGAAGAAATAGAACGTTCTGGAAAACTCGCTGCACGCCCGCGAGCGGTACCAAGATTTGACGGGGGGCCATGGGACAGGACCTTATCCGGGACGGCAAACTCGACCGGCCGGCAGCCGCCGAGGCTTTGCGAAAATTTCTGGAAGAGATTGTGCGTGTGTCCGGACTCGACCTGAAGGTCGAGGTGCAACCCTCGGATACGCCGGCGACGGACGCTTCGGGTGGAGCGGAAGTGATTGCCGATCTCGACGGGCGTGACAAGGAGATTTTGCTCGAGCGCAACGGAGAAGTTCTTAAGGCCTTTGAGCATCTGGCGTTTCGCGCGCTGCGGCTCGAGCCCACCTACCACGAAAAAATTCACCTGGATAGCGGCGGCTACCGGGCATTGCGCTTTGAAGAGCTGCGCATGACGGCGCGCGTCGCTGCCGAACGCGTGGAGAGTTCCCGCCAGCCGTTCCGGCTGAATCCCATGTCCTCCCGCGAACGGCGCATCGTGCATCTTGCGCTGAAAGATATGCCCGGCGTGCGCACGGAAAGCGTCGGCATGGGCGAAGAGCGTCAAGTGGTGATTCATCCCGCCAAAGCCAAGTAGTTCCTCGCCTCTCGGCAGTTGCTCTGGAGCCGGACCTCTTTACTCCCGCACCCAACCTTTTGAAATAATCCGGCCGGACTCATCCATTTTTACGCGGTATGTAAAAGAAGCAGGACGATCTTTCTGCACTTGGGGAAAGCGCAGGTCGGAGAACTCAACGATGGCGTCATTTCCTTCCTTGTGAAAACGTGTGAGGGGAAAACGCGAAAACCACAGAACTTGTCGGACCTCGGGCAGGCGTTTGGCGGCGTCGATATATGGATTGGGAAGGGCATCCGGATAGTAGCGATGCTCGATCGGAGCGAGGCCGGCGGGTTCGCTCAGATCGAGGCGGACTTCATAGACGCCCTGGGGCGTATTGACGAGACCGTCCCAATGCCAGAGCGACGGAGGCAGCGGAAGCGCGCCGAGAGATTGCACCTGGAGTTCGAGGAGCGACGCGAATTTTTCCACGCGTTCGAAAGCCACGCGATGGGCGTAGAAGGCTGCGGCAAGGTAGAGAAGGGCTGCGCCGAGGCCAGCGCGATTCCAGGTGGCGTAGGGGACGCGGAGGCCTCTGAAACCAAGAGCGGGGAGAAGAAAAACCACCGCCAAAATCAGGATGATGGTGAGGGCCGTTTGTGCAGAAATCGGCGCGCCGACAATTTTCAGCAGCGCCGCCGCGCCGAGCGAAGCCAGCACGAGGACGGACCAAGTGATAATCGCGCGATTCTTGAGGCCTTCGGCTTGTCGGTAGACCCAGGCGAGGATTTGCGGACACAAGAGAAGCGCCGTGAACGTGAAGTCGATGATGAAGATCAAGTCCCAGGCGGGACGCGACCATTTTACGGGAGACCAAATCATGGTGCCGAACGTGGTGACCAGGTCCAGAAAAATGTGGCTGAGAATCCCGGCGGCGTAAATTCCCGCCAAAGCCAGGAAGGATGGCGCGTCCCATTTGCGCCAGCGCGCGACCCAGCGCGTGATCGCGGCGAGAGCCAGCGCAAAGAACGGCATGCACACCAGCGAATGCGTGATGCTGCGGTGCCACGTCACGATGAGCATCTGGTCGCTCGAAAACCAGTCGCGCAGGATGTCGGAATCCGGAAAAATCGCGCCGAGCATCAGCGACCAGGTAATGATCCGCGCGCGATTCATGGGCTTCGCGCTGAGCATGTCCTCGCCCCGGAAGACCACTTTACTGATGAGTGCGCCGGCGATGCCGTGAGTAATCGTGTCCATTCGTCCGAGCCAGGATGCCTTTCCACCGAGACGCAGCATTCTGCCTGATACTTCGGCGGGAAAAAACTACAGTTTTAGCGAACCCTGATCAAGGGAGCCGTTTTCTGGATGACGCGGCCGACGCGGCGGGCGGCGACGCCGTGGCGCGCGAAGGCCCCCAGGGCGGTGTCCGCGTGATCGTCTGCGATGGCGACGAGGAAACCGCCGGACGTTTGCGGATCAAAAAGCAGGTCCTGAAATTCAGCGGGGACGCCTGATTCGAACGTGGCGCAATCACCCACAAAGGCGCGGTTATTTCTGAGGCCGCCGGAGAGATGGCCTTCGCGTGCGGCTTCGACGGCGCCGGGAAAATAAGAGAAAGCGGTGTGATCGATTTCGAAGGAGACCGGCTCGAGGCCGTGTGCCGGGTCGCCAAGCGCCATCTCGCGCGCGTGGCCGAGAAGACTGAAGCCGGTCACGTCGGTGACGGCGTGAATCGGTTTTGCGGCCTGCGCGTTTTGGGCGACCTCCCGGAGAGCCGATGCGGCAGACTCGTTAAGTGCGCTCATGGCCGTAACCGCTGAAGCGAGCGATTCCGGTGTGGCGCGATCTTTTTTCAGAGCGGTCGTAATGACGCCGGTTCCGAGCGGCTTCGTGAAGAGAAGCGCGTCACCGGGCTTTGCTCCGACGTTCCGCCAGACGCGATCCGGGTCGATCAGACCCGTAACCGCGTAGCCGAAGAGCATGTCTTCATTGCGGATGGAATGCCCGCCAATCACGCTGCATTTGGCTTCGTTCATTTTGGCGAGGCCGCCGCGAATGATTTGCTCGAGGATCCCGAGGTCCCCCTTTTCGGGAAAGCCGACGATCGATAAAGACGAAACGGGCCTGCCGCCCATGGCGTAGACGTCGCTGAGGGCGTTGGCAGCGGCGATCTGTCCGAACAGAAACGGGTCATCGACGATCGGCGTGAAAAAATCGACGGTCTGGACCAGCGCGAGGCTTTCGCCGAGGAGATAAACTCCGGCGTCGTCGTTGGTGTCAAAGCCCACGAGAACATTTGGATCCGTTTGGCGCGGGAGTTTGCGCAAGACGGCGTCGAGCGCCGCGGGATTCAATTTTGCCGCGCAGCCCGCCGCTTTGGCCATGGCTGTAAGTTTCACTTGTGCCGCCAAGAGTTCACCTCGCTGGTACGAAGATCATTATAGCGGTGCGTAGGGCGCTCTTGTGCGAACACTCTGGAGGGGCCGGAAAGGCCGGGAGCGGAATCGAGCGGCGAAGTTGCACGATGCCCCGGGAACGTGGTTTCATCGCCGGATGCCCTGGGACTTCTGGTTGATCTTTTTGGTGCTGGGTGCGCTTCTCCCGTTGCGCGGCCGCATGCGGCTGAAGAAGCTGATGGGCATTCCCCAAATCGGGGCGCGGGAGCGGCTTTCGCTCTATCGTTCGACGATCGCGTTTCAATGGGCGGCCACGGCGGTTGTCGCCTGGCGGGCTTGGGCGCGCGGGCTGACGCTTGAGGCTATGGGTCTCGTGATCCACGGGAGATGGCGGATCCTCCTGGCTGCAGTTGTCGGCGCTCTGACACTGGGAGGTTTGCAGTGGCTCAATCTGCGCCGGATGGGCCGTTCGGGGGGAAAGACGCGGGAGTTCCTGCGTGTACTCGCCGAGCGGATCTTGCCGCAGTCGCCGGGGGAACTGCCGAGCTTCCTGGCCCTGGCGGCGACGGCGGGACTATGCGAGGAGTTTTTATACCGCGGCTTTGTGATGGCGGCTTTGTTCCGAGCGGGGCTGCCGGTGTGGGGCGTGGTGCTATTGTCCTCTGTTCTCTTCGGGTTAGCGCACCTTTACCAGGGGCGAGGTGGGCTTGTGAGCACACTGGCCATCGGCACAGTGTTCGGAATGGCGCGAATCGCGTACGATGGGCTGGTTCCGGTGATGGTGTGGCATTTCGCGGTGGATGCGGTAGCGGGAGTGGCGGGCCCGAGGTACCTGGGTAGGGCGGTAGCGCCCGAGGCGGCCGAAGAAATTCACAGCCAGTAGCTACTTAGTAACTCTTATGACAACACCAAGCCCAGCGGTGCTATCAGCGGAGACCATTCGGCGAGCTCTCGGCGAATTTCAGCTGGCCGCAAATGATCAACAAATCGTTTATATTCAGCAATATATGACGCTTCTGCTGGTCTGGAACGAGAAGATAAATCTCACCGCGATTCGCGATCCGCTCGAAATACTATATCGTCACTTCTGTGAGAGTATGTACGCCGCGGCGGCCGTGCCTGTGGAAAACGGTCGGCTCGCCGACGTAGGCTCGGGAGCCGGATTTCCCGGCATTCCGCTGAAAATCATGCGTCCGAATTTGAATATGTTCCTTGTCGAATCGAACATGAAAAAGGCCACATTCCTGGCAGAAGTGCTTAGAAACATTGAACTTCCGGACACGCGAGTGCTTGTGAGCCGTTATGAAGAGCTAGGCGAGGACGTCGCCCCGCTTGACTTTGTGTGCTCGCGCGCGCTGGGGGAATTCGAGCCGTTTCTGGCCTGGGCGGCCTCGGAACGTATTGCAGCTAAACAGGTTATCCTGTGGATCGGCGGCCGGGACCTCGATCAGGCGCGGCGCGGCGCGGATTGGGAGTGGAGGGAGCCGATTCCGGTGCCGCAGTCCCTGCGGCGGTACCTCTTGGTGGGGTCGCGAAAGCGTGGAGAGTCGGCGCAACGACCTGAAACATAAAGACTTCTTTCGTTCTTGAGGATTTTCCGCTTCGTTCCTTAGCTGAACCTCCTTCACCCGATGAAACCAGGAAAGGGAGTTCCTGGCGTTTCGCGGAACTGTACCCACTCGCCGAATCCTGCGGGCGGCCGATGGGTTTCGCTCAGAAGGAGCCGAAAAATTCAGAGGGATGTTCCACGTGGAACGAAGGGTCTTCTGGGTTCGCGGAGCAGTTCAGAACTTTAGGCGCTCTAAACCGGTCCTCGTCCCCCTGAGCTTTCGTTCCACGTGGAACGTTCCGCCGGTCGTCGCGACTGTTCAGAATTTCGGCGAAAGGAGTCGGGCGAAGAGATCTCTTTGTCGCGACGTTCCACGTGGAACAAATTGGCGGCGTGATTTCCTGAAGACGAAGAGATCTCGAGGAGAATAGGAAGTTCCACGTGGAACACTCAGAGCTCTCGAACGAATGGCTTTCCGGGGCAAGTCGAAAGACGGCCCTGGACGTTCCACGTGGAACATGAGGTTGAATCCGGCGCAGATCCGCCACTTGTTTCACGTGGAACACCGGCCAAGCACTCCAATGGTCTCGACTTTGTTCCACGTGGAACGTGCCAGGGGAAAATTCCACAGGATTCTGGACGTTCCACGTGAAACAAGTTGCATACGGGGCGCGATTCTGCTAAGTTTTCGCGAATTGGGGGCTAGTTGGCGCGAATCATCGCGGTTGCAAATCAAAAGGGAGGGGTTGGCAAGACAACCACCGCAGTAAATCTCGCGGCGTGCCTCGCTGCCTCTGAACAAGCCACGCTGCTCGTAGATTGCGATTCGCAAGCCAATGCCACCGCCGCCATCGGATTTGCCAAGGATCCAGCCCGCAGAACTCTCTACCAATGCCTGATTTTGAACGAACCATTTGACAAAATCGTTCAAAAGTCGCAAGTCGATGGCTTGGATGTCGTCCCCGCCGACAAAAACCTTGCCGGAGCTGCCGTCGAGCTGGTAATGGCGGAAAACCGTGAATATAAACTGCAAGCCCTGCTGAACGAGATTCATGACCGCTATAAATTCATTATTCTCGATTGCCCGCCTGCTTTGGACCTTCTTACCCTGAATGCACTGGTTTCTGCCAACGCCGTTCTTGTGCCCATTCAATGCGAGTACCTGGCTCTCGAGGGCGTATCGGAATTGCTGGATACTCTTATGAGGATCCGGCGTACGCTAAATCCGAGCCTCGAGATCGAAGGCATTCTGCTCACGATGTACGACGAACGAACGACCTTATCGCGGCAGGTGGCCACGGATTTGCGAAGTTTCTTCGGAGCGCAGGTGTTTCAGAGCGTGATTCCGCGCAACGTGAGGCTTGCCGAGGCGCCCAGTTTCGGAAAACCCATCATTTTCTACGATATTCACAGCAAAGGGGCGGAGGGCTATACGCAACTCGCCCAGGAGGTTATTGCCAATGACGCGAAACGCACTGGGAAGAGGGCTCGGAGCGCTGATTCGGGAGCCTGAACCGCAGGTTCCCGCTCCGCCGGCGCCTGCCACTCAGTCTCACGCCGCAGGCGGCGGTGGCGCTGCTGCGGCTGCACCGGCACGGGAAACAACCCACCCGGGGCCGCTGCAAATCGACATTGATCTGATTGAGCCCAGTCCCTACCAGCCACGTACGCGATTCCGCGAAGAGGCGCTCGATGAGCTGGCGAGATCCATCCAATCGAGCGGCATCATTCAACCGTTGGTCGTTCGGCCCATTGGGAGCCGTTTTCAACTGATCGCCGGCGAGCGCCGCTGGCGGGCTGCGCAGCGGGCGGGGTTGACGAAGGTGTCCGCGATCGTGCGCCAGGTTCCGGACGAACTCGCTCTCGAAATGACGCTGGTGGAAAACATCCAGCGCGAGGATTTGAACGCCATTGAAGCCGCGAGAGCCTTTGAGCGGTTGATGGATGAATTCCAGCTTACGCAGGAATCGGTGGCAGAGCGGACCGGCAAGGACCGGGCTACCGTGGCCAACTCGATCCGGTTGCTAAAACTCGAACCGACGATTCAAGACTGGATCGAAGAAGGCAAGCTCACGGCCGGACACGGTCGAGCGCTGCTGGCTGTAGCGGACTCGCCGCTCAGGATGCGCTACGCGCAGCGAGCTTCCCGCGGCGGACTTACGGTACGGCAGATTGAACGCCTGGCCTCACGCCGTTCGCGAAACGCGAGCCCTCGAGCGGAGATTCACATGGACGCGAACATTCGGGCTGCGATCGATGAACTTCAGCGGCATCTCGGAACCAAGGTCCTCCTTCGACAGAAAACAAAAATGCGGCCCGGGCAGCTCGTTCTCGAATACTATGACGATGCCCAGTTGATGGGAATTTACGATCGATTGATGAAATAGAGCCTCGAGCCCTGCCAGAATCGGGCCTGTCCATTCGTTCCACCGTATGCTTTGGACAACTCAGGACGCGCCATGCGTTGACTTGTGCGCACCGGACGCTAGAGTAAGAGAGTCGCGCTAGGAGACATGTCATGGCATGGAAGTGGCCCGGTTCCTCAAAGAATGGCGTGAGCGAAGAGTGGACCGGCTTTATCGATCAGGGTGTGACCCTCGAAGGGACCCTGCAGCTCACCGGAACCTTTCGCATTGATGGCAATGTACGCGGAAACATCATCTCGGAGCAGACGGTGGTTCTGGGTGAAGGCGCCAAGGTCGAAGGGCAGATTGAAGGCAATCGCGTAGTCATCTCGGGACGATTTGACGGCGTCATTTTTGCTAAAGGGCGCGTAGAGATTCAGGCCAAAGGCGTGGTCACGGGGGAAGTTCATTCCCCTTGCATGGTGATTGATCCGGGCGGGATTTTTGACGGCAGATGCCACATGCTGGCATCCTCGGACGCGGCGACTGGCGTGACCATTCCGATACGCGCGGCGGGACAGGCCTAGAGGGCGTCTCCGGAAGCCCCAACGAATCGAGCCAGGCCGAGGCGATCTGCGCAGAGCCCGGCACCCCCTTACTAGTTACTAATCTATATATATTAATCTGACGGTATCCCGTGTTCCGTCTCTCCGCCTATTCCTTGTAAACGGCAGACTCCCTGAGCGTGGCCGTCGCTTCCTTAATGCCCGCCTGGATGTTGGATTCCCAATCGAGGTGCGGGACGGAAGAGGCGGAAGCAGCGCGATAGAAATCGAGCGCTTCCCGAGGACGGCCAAGATTCTTCTGAGAAAGCCGGCCGGCAGCCATCAACGCAAGCAGCGATTGCCTGTCTTTCGGATAAGCACGGGCGAGCTTGTCGTACTCCGTGACAGCGCGTTCAAAGTTCTGCTGGCTCTCGAGAACGCGGCAAAGCTCGAGCCAAGTTGAGGCGGGGAGGAGCTCGCCACCGGTCTTCTGAAACTCTTCATAGTCCTGCCACGCGGCTTCACCCTCCTGTTTCTTCAAGTGAAGCTGGCAAAGCTTGACGGTGGCGTCCTGATGTCCCGCGGGGTTTCCTTGCCGCCAGTGCAGTTGCTGCAGCAGCACGAGAGCATCGGCGGAATCCGGCTTAGCAGCAACGTGCTCTTCGAGTTTCCTGATGGCCTCCTCGGGATTGCCCTTATCCATCGCTTCGGTCGCTCCGATGATGGCGGGATCTGCAGTCCAAGCTACTTGCTCCTCGATAGCCGAGCTCACCCTATGCTCGAGGCCAGAGCGCGAAAGAACCAGCGCGCCAAGCATTCCGAAAGCAAAGCCGCCGACGTGCGCCCAGTGAGCCACGCCGGAAGAGGAGCGGGAGACGGACCCGTAGAACAGTTCCATGAGACCCCAGAGCGGAAGAAGCCAGAGGGCAGGAGCTTTGAAACGCCCGCGGACAATAAAAATCCAGTAGAACATTTCAATCCTGAGCTTTGGAAAGCGCACGAGAAAAGCTCCCATCAAGGCTGCGACCGCGCCCGACGCGCCGAGCATAGGCACAAGGCTGCCCGGATTGAACCAGGCATGAATCTGCGCTGCCACCGCTCCGGCGAGAAGGTAAAAGATTGCGTAGATGGCGCGGCCCCAATGGTCTTCGAGGATGAAGCCGGCAAGCCATAGAAACCACATGTTGCCGATCAGGTGGAGCCAGCCGACGTGCAGAAAATTGCAGGTTAAGTAGGAGATGACGGTCGGATGAGCCGGCACAAAGGCATAGCGAGCCAGGAAGGTGTTGCGCTGGGAGTCCTGAAATTTTTGCGAGAGATGGTTCATCTCCTCCTGGAGTACCACCGGATCGTCGACTTGGCGAATATGGGCATCCCATTCGTCTTCCGGCTTGCGATCGGGCGAGGAGAGCTGCTTCCACTCATCGGGGTACTTGGAAGCCAGGGGCTCGATCAGGTGGCGGGCATCTTCCCCCGGTTTCAATTCCGGATGCGTGGCCGCCAGAATGATCAGATGTTTGACGGCCTCGACACGCTCGGGAACCTGGGCGTCCTGGGCTTCGATCGTCCAGTGAGTCGCCAAAAAGGCCACGACATTCAGAGCGATGAGCGCGAAGGTGACGAGAGGCCACCGGCGCCCCTGCATGTTTTCGTGACGGAGGGGCAGGAGAAACATGCACTTTCCTTTCGCGCCGGGAGAGACTCGGGTGAGCCGCCGCTTATTAGAGTCTAGGGGTTTTAGCGCGAGACTCCGGGAAATGAGTGAACAATACCCGAATCAGTAAAGATTGCGGCTTACGATACACAAGTCTGATGACACCGTTCGCTACGGAAATTCACTCGGCCCGGGCAGCGAAGACCGATCGCATGAAAATGTATGGAAAACCGCAGCAGGTTGACACGCTGTGACCGGGCGACTATCGTTCGAGGTGAATTTTTCCGGAGGCTATTTGGATGAAGATTTTGGTGATTGGCGGCGGCGGGCGCGAGCATGCTCTGGTTTGGAAACTGAAACAGAGCGCTCGCGTAGAGAAGATCTGGTGCGCGCCAGGGAACGGCGGAATCGCTCAGGACGCGGAATCGGTTGGGGTGGACGCGGGTAACGTCAGGGCGCTTATAGAACTGGCGGAAAAGATAGCGCCGGATTTGACGGTGGTTGGGCCGGAGTTACCGCTGGTGAACGGAATTTCGGACGCGTTCGCCGAGCGAAATTGGGCCATTGTGGGCCCTCGAGAGAACGCGGCGCGGCTAGAAGGCAGCAAGATCTTTTCCAAGGAATTTCTGCTTCGGCACAATATTCCTACGGCGAAAATGTATGGGGCGTACGACTCGTCGCCGGATGCCTACGCTGCGCTCGAGAAAGTGGATTGGCCGCTGGTGATCAAGGCGGACGGGTTGTGCGCCGGCAAAGGCGTTGTCCTGGCGGCGGAAGCTGAGACGGCCCAGCAGTTCCTCAAATCCGCGATGGAAAGCAACGAACTTGGCTCTGGCGGCCGCCGCGTCCTGCTCGAGGAAACCCTCGAGGGCGAGGAGCTGTCGTTTATCATCCTGACGGATGGGGAACGCTATGCGCCGATGGTGCCAACGCGGGATCACAAGCGCGTCTTCGACGGTAACCGCGGGCCGAATACCGGCGGCATGGGCGCCTATTCTTCGGACGACTTGTTGCCGGCGGCCCTCGGCCGAACGGTAATCTCGACGATCGTGGAACCCACGCTAAGAGGCCTCGCGAGCGACGGCATCCCTTACCAGGGCTTTTTGTATGTTGGGCTGATGCTGACCAAAGACGGTCCCAAGGTGCTCGAATTCAATTGCCGATTGGGCGACCCGGAAGCACAAGCGATTGTCGCGCGAATGGATTTCGATCTGGCTGAGATTTTGGAGGATGTGGCGGCTGGAAGGCTCCGTCCTGAGAAACTGCGCTGGAAAAAAGGGGCAAGCGTCTGTGTGGTGCTCGCCTCGGGCGGGTATCCTGGAAAATTCGAAACAGGAAAAAAGATTGAAGGACTAACCTCTATTAATAGAAACACTGGTGTAGAGATCTTCCAGGCAGGTACGCGGCTCGAGGAAGGTTCTCTGGTAAGTAGCGGCGGGCGGGTTCTGGGTGTGACCGCTGCGGCAGATTCGCTCGAAACGGCTTTGGCGTTGGTTTACCAGGCTGCCGCGAAGATTCATTTTGACGGCATTCACTATCGTAAAGACATAGCCGCACACTCTGGACGCGTAAAGGCGGCAGGAGACTAAGGGGCTATGCCGCGCGTTTCAACGGCGGAATCCTCCGGCAGGTATGGAAGAGTCTGCCAGAATCTGACTGGAATTTAAGGGTTCGGCTTGCGGCGCAACGTCGGCGCTTCGGGCGGCCGATTTTTATCTTCTTTGGCCTTTTCGACGGGCTCATCCGGTGGGACGACCCAATCAAAACCGCCCTCGGTCATGGTGCCGAGGATGAACTTAGCCTTCTCTGAGATCAGCGGCAAAGCGGCGCGGAGAAAATCCGCGGCATCCTCGGCAACCGCCTTGTTGGCCTGACCGCGATCAATGTTCTCCATCACTTTTGAAAATTTCGGTTCGCCGCGCGACAAATTGTCTAGTTCCGGATCATTCCCCTGGATGAGTTGTTGCAACGTCGGCCCTTCCAGACTCAGCGGATAGCGAACCTCGACGAGCGTTTTCGGGGCCTTCTTTTCCGGAGGATAGAGTTGCGTGAAGCGCGGGCGAAGCAGGCGGGTTTGCCAGAAGTCTCCACGCGTTGCGATTTCTTCCTGCTGGATGCGGTATTCGACGGTCCAGACCTCCGGGCCATAATCTTCCGGGGCAAAGCCAATGACAACGACTTCGAAGAGCGCCTCGTCGGGCTTGAATTCGATTTTGTGGTGAAGCTGGGCGACGAGCGGGCGCAGTCGTTCGAGAAAAGCGACGCCGATAACATCGAGGTCCGGCGCGACTTCTTCGGAATCGGCCGCATAGTGGGGATTCTTCCCCGGCACCTGGGGAAAATCCCGGTCAAGACGCACAGGCTTGGGATCGGCGGGGCTGCGCCATTCGGAAGCGCCCAGGAGCACTCCGATGTGTCTCGAATCAATACTCAAAACGCGCGGAGGTATAGAACTGGGTTCGACAGGTTGATCGATCGCCGCAAAGATAATTTTGTCGCGAGCGACGTGCACGATCACGCGTCCTCCGGCGAGGTTGGCGACGATTTCGTTTCCCGCCTCGCGGTCCTGCGCAGGGGAACTTTGAAAGGCGGGAACGCACGCGAGGAAGAGACACAGCGAGAGCCGAACCATCCACCGGCGGCTGCATGTGGCCATTCTTTTCATGGATGCCTGGCGCGCTGCCGTCTTTCTGCCGCGAGACCCAATGCTTCCTTAGGCTCCTGAGGATTCTCGGCCGTAGCAGCGGCTGCGGCTTCTTTCGCCCGAGTCAATAGTGTATCGAGAGAAGCCCGGTCATAGTAGCCGCCATTCCTGATCACGGCCCAGATCTTTCGCGTGTTGGCGATGTTCTCGACAGGATCCGCGGCGAGCAAAACGAGATCAGCGGCGCGGCCGGTTTCAACGGTGCCGAAGTCTTTCTCGCGGCCAAGAAAAAGAGCGGCTCCCCTGGTTGCAGCCTCAAGGGCTTCGATGGGCGCAAAACCGGCACGGACCAGCTCGGCGAGTTCGTGATGGAAGCTATCGCCGGGGAAGACGAAGGGGTCGAGCGAGTCTGAACCCACCAGAAGCGGAACACCCGCTTTATGAAGTTCACCGGTTAGCTTCCAGTCGTTCGACGCTTGGCGGCCGAGCCAGCCTGCGCGCTGCTTCATCTCGGCATCGTCGAACGAGCCGCGCCACTCTTTGGCAATCGCCGGCGGGAGGAATGCCAGCAAAGGATCGTCCGCTTTCCAGTTCTCCGGATGAGAGGTGATATCCAGGGAAGCAAGAGTGGGGGTGACCCAGGTCCCGTTTTTTTTGAGCGCCTGGACAAGCGCGGCGGCTTTTTCCTGGCTGTACGTAGCGTCGGCTTCGTGGGCGATCTGTTCCCATCCTGCGGAATCGCCATTTTTTTCTGCTTCGACGAGTCGCGGACGGAGCTCGGTTTCTTTCAAGGAAAAGGAGAGAGCAAAAGCGCTATAGAGAAGGTGTTCGATGCTGCGCATGCCGGCGTCGCTGGCTTCGATGACGCCGATCTCGAACGGCAAATGGCCGACAAATGGAATGTTTTGCTTTTTGGATTCTTCGGCAACCGCGAAAAAGGCATCGCGTGAGGGCATGGATATGATTTTTATGAAATTGGCGCCGCGTTTTTTAAGGTCATCGACGGCAGCGCGGGCCTCCTCGGCGTTATGGACGGGATACTGTTCGGGAGTTTTCCTGCCTCTCGCGGCAAGAAAAGGGCCGGCGGCAACAATATGCGGAGCGAGAAGGGCACCGGACTCGATGTCGCGCTGCCAGGAGAGCAGGGCGTCGAGATCGCCTCCCATGTCGCGCACTCCGGTGATGCCATTGGCGAGAAGCAAGGGGAGAAGGACCTTTTTGCTCCAGGAAGGATCGGCGTTGATGCCGGCGATGTGCACATGCATGTCCCAGAATCCGGGCAAGAGGAATTTTCCGGAGGCGTTGACGGTGCGCGCCGATTTGGGGATTTTGATCTTTGCTGTCGCTCCCACGGCGGTAATGCGGCCGGCCTCGATAAGAACGGTTTGGTCCGGTTCGGGCGGACGGCCCGTGGCGTCGATCAGCGTGACGTGAGTGATTGCCAGCGGGGAGGATGGCTCCGCCGAGCGGAAGGACGGAACGAGAAGGAGGGTCAGCAGCGGAGCGAGAACTAACTTTCTAAACCTCAAAGGGGCGCTCACCTTCCGGGCGACCGGGCATTTCTAGAAAGCTACCACAAACGACGTTGGGTGGAAGAGGTTCTTCTAGAGGGTCCCGAGGACCGGCGAAGATCCGGAGAAGCACTCGTCAGGGTGGGAGAGAGCAGGTAAAATGGAGCATTGGGAGAAGGAGCGGAAAGCACACCATGGGACTGCGAAAAGCGAAAAGCATCGAACATAAGGGCAAGAAGTTGACGGACATACTTGAGGCGCACGCGGCGTTCTTTCGTGGCAAGGAAGGCGGCGCGCGCGCGGATCTGGCCGGCGCCGATCTCTCCCGCGCTGATCTTGAAGGCATCAATCTAAGCGGAGCGATTCTGCGTGGCGCAAACTTCGAAGGCTCGGACCTGCGCAAAGCGAAACTGCCGGGCGCGGATTTGTCCGGCGCGAATCTTCGCAAAGCGGATTTGCGCAACACGGACATGACGGAAGCGATCCTGCCCGGCGCGGATTTGACGGAAGCACAAGCCAGCGGTGTGGAATTTTTCCGCTGCGACCTTTCCAACGCGATCTTCCACCGCGCGCAGTTGCGAAATGTGAATTTGCGGCTGGCGAATGTGAACGGCACGAAATTCAGCGGGGCGGATATGGGCGTGGCCATTCTCCGCGAGACGGACTTGACCGGAGCGGATCTTTCCGGCGTGGATCTTTCGACCACGCTCATGCCCAAAGGTTACGCTGCCGAGGTCAAACAGAAAAGCGCGTAGCCCTTGGCGGCTGGCTCCCGGCGCGTCATCCTCGAGACAGCTGGGAGCGCCCGTTAATGGCAAACGGTATCTCCGCGTGGTAGCCTCTGGCGGAAGCGAAATAGCCCCCGAGAGTCGTGTGACCATTGGCCACTCCTGCAACACATCTCGATGCTGCCGGGATACGCAAGCGCGTACTCGAAGTGATTCGCAGCCTGCTTGAAGAGCTGGGCAGCCGGGGTGCGTTGCCGATGCTCACCGTGGCGTCCGAGCTCGACCGGGACCTGGGACTGGGCAGCCTCGAGCGTGTGGAATTGCTCGCGCGGCTCGAGACGGCGTTTGGCGTACGTCTTCCGGACCGCGTTGTGACGGAAGCAGATACGCCGGAAGATTTGGCGAAGGCCCTCTTGGCGGCGCCGGGCGGAGAGACGCTTGAAGACGAAGCGGTCTCCGCATTGCGCGCTTCCATCACCACACAAAAACGGAACCGCGAAGCAACCGATGCCGGCGTTTTTTCGGCGGAAACATTGCTGGACGTGCTGCGCTATCGCGCTACGCATGACGCCGAACGGGTGCATCTACTGATCACCGGGGAGACAGAAAACCAGGAGTCGAGCGTGACGCTTACCTTCGGCGAGCTTTACGCCGCAGGGCAGCGGTGCGCCGCCGAGCTGGCGCGGCGCGGCGTGCCCGCGGGCGGCCGGGTGGCGCTCATGCTGCCGACGTCGCGCGCGTTTTTTGTTTGCTATGCGGGGATTTTGCTTTCGGGCGCGATTCCCGTGCCGATTTATCCGCCGTTTCGCGCGGATCGCATAGAAGAGTATGCGTCGAGACAGTCGGCGATCCTGAGAAATGCGGGAGTGTGCCTGCTGCTGACGTTCCGGCAGGCGGAAGCGGTGGCCCGGCTCTTGAAGCCGCGCGTGCCTTCGCTTGCCGAAGTGGCGGACGCCGAGAGGTTGCTGGACGCCGCCGATAAGGCGCCGCCGCCT
The DNA here is from genome assembly GCA_013289955.1 of Acidobacteriota bacterium. Taxonomy (GTDB): domain Bacteria; phylum Acidobacteriota; class Terriglobia; order Acidiferrales; family UBA7541; genus Acidiferrum. The sequence goes on along the minus strand of JABCYZ010000003.1, from coordinate 89,614 downwards.
TCCCCGGGTGCTCTGCCGCTACACCTGACGGGCAGCCGTGCGCGGAAGTCGAGCGACATCGCGCTTTTGCAATACACTTCCGGATCGACGGGCGATCCCAAGGGCGTGGTGCTGACGCACCGAAATTTGCTCGCAAACATGCGAGCCATCGGCGAAGCCCTGGAACTGGGGCCTGCCGATGTGGGCGTGAGCTGGCTTCCGCTGTATCACGACATGGGGCTGATCGGCGCCTGGCTTACGTTGCTGCATTTCGGAGTGCCGCTGACGGTGATGTCGCCGCTGGCGTTTCTCACGCGGCCGGATCGCTGGTTGAAGGCCTTTCAAAAATACGGCGGAACAATTTCCGCGGCGCCGAACTTTGCCTACGAGCTGTGCGTCCGGAAAATCAGAGACAAGGATATCGAAGGCGTGGACTTGAGCCGCTGGCGCGCGGCGCTGAACGGCGCGGAGCCGGTGAATCCCGATACGCTGGACCGCTTTGCGGAGCGTTTTGCGGGCCACGGTTTTCGCCGTGAAGCGCAACTGCCGGTGTACGGGCTTGCGGAAGCTTCGCTCGCCGTGACGGTGCCGCCGCTCTGCCGCGGGGCGCTGATAGACCGCATCGACCGGGAGGTGTTTACCGCCGAAGGCCGCGCCGTGGCGGCGCGGGCGGACGATAGAACGGCGCTTAGGTTCGTTTCTTCCGGCAAGCCGATTCCCCGGCACGAAGTGCAGCTGGTCGATGCGAGCGGCAAGGAAGTCGCCGAACGGACCGAGGGGTTCCTGTGGTTTCGCGGGCCTTCGGCGACCAGCGGCTACTATCAAAATGCCGCGGCGACGGAAAAATTGCTGCCGATGGGTCCCGCCTCCGGCGACGGCGAATATGGGTGGGTGAATTCCGGCGACCGCGCGTACTGTGCCGACGGAGAAATTTACGTCACGGGGCGTGTGAAGGACATCATCATCAAAGGGGGAAGGAATCTTTATCCGCACGAAGTCGAGGAGTTGGCGGCGCGCGCGGAAGGTATCCGCAAGGGCTGCATTGTAGCGTTCGGGCTGAAGGATGAGGCTTCGGGAACCGAGAAACTGATCGTGGTGGCGGAATCGCGCGAACGCGAGACGACGCGGCGCGCCGCGATTGCTGCGGCGGTCACCGAAGAAGTTTCTAAAGGGCTGGGACTGCCGCCCGACCGCGTCGAGCTTATACCGCCGGGAAGCATTCCAAAAACGTCGAGCGGAAAATTGCGGCGCGAGGAAACCAAGCAGCTTTATCTCGGCGGAAAACTGGCGGCGGCGAAGGCGCCGGCGTGGTTGCAGATCGCGCGGCTGGCCGCGGCTGGCGTAACGCGCACGGCAGGGGCGGAAATCTGGGCAGGCGTGCGCAGGAGCCTGGAAATTCTCTACGGATTGTATTTTGGGGTCGTGTTCCTTCTGTGGATCGTTCCGACGTGGACGATCGTCAATTTCATCGGGGACTACCGTAAAGCGGGACGGTTCACTTCCGCGGCGCTCCGGATCCTGTTTGCGCTGATCGGCTGCCGCGTGCGCGTGATCGGCAAAGAATACTCGGATGTGCCGGGCGCAAAAGTTTATGTGTCGAATCACACCAGTTATTTTGACGTGCTGCCGCTGATGCTCGGCCTCGGCGTGCCCTATCACTTCGTGGCCAAAATGGAGGTCGGCAGAATGCCGTTCATCGGAACGTTTTTGGAGAAGATGCATCACACGAAGTTTGACCGCAGCGATGCGCAATCGCGATTGCGGCAATCGGAAGAGATGAAACAATTGCTGCGTGAAGGAGAATCGATTTTTGTTTTTCCCGAAGGGACGTTTACCAGCGAAGACGGCGTGCGGCCGTTCCAGCTCGGGGCATTCAAGGCCGCCGTGGATGCGGGCGCCCCGATAGTTCCAGTCTCGCTCAAGGGCACCAGAAGATTCCTGCGCGATGGCACGTATTTGCCGCGCCCGACGAGCGTGACGATTACCGTGTCTCCGCCTGTTTATCCCCGCGCTGCGACCGGCGCGGCGGAGGCCAAGGAAGCATTGGCCTGGCATGAATTGATCCGTCTTCGCGACACCACGCGCGAAGCGATTGCGCGCCACTCCGGCGAACCGCTGCTCTGATAAAAACTGCCGTCTTTTGTCAGCCGCGCGGTCACTTTTCTTCTCCAGAATATTTATCCCCCGTTACAACTTGAGGCTCCGGGGACGCATCTTTATGAACAACACAAAAGAGAAAATGCGGACCGTTGCCTTCCTGCCTGAGGCACGCCGCGGGACGCGAAACCGCGCGGAACACGCCGGAACGCGCAGACGATGGAAACTACCGGAGGGTTTATGAGTCTCTGGAGACGGGTGTCTCCGCTCGCTCTTCATCCGGTTTTAGAAGGAGAGGGCGAGTCATCAAGCGCAAGATAATTTACAAAAAATCGGAAGCGCTTTCACGGCTCCTCTAGAAAACAGGAGAAAAAATAAAATTTGGAACCGGCTTGGGTGGTCTCGAGCCGTTCCACGGATTCGGTAGCCCGATCGACAGTTGAGCGAGTGGCATTCAAAGACCGCGAGTGGAGATTCACCGGAGAACCAATGGTTTTCCGCTTCAAATCTCTAGGAGGAACTGATCATGCGGAAATTACTCGTTCTATTTGCACTACTGGCAATCGCCGGGCGAAGCGCGATGGCGCAAACCCCCAAGGTGGAACTGTTCACGGGGCTGTCTTACGGGCAGTTCAACCCGGGCGGTCTCCTGACAGACAGCGACAGCGGCCTGGGACGCCATTTCGCCATGCCAGGGCTCGAGGCCACGGGAGAATTCAACTTCACCTCGCATCTTGGGTTCGTGGCCGACGTCAGCGGCTACGGCGGAACAGGAGATGTGGATTCGCTGGCCGATCATCTTCGCGAATACAACTACCTGTTTGGGCCGCAATGGACCCAGCGGCATCTCGGTCCTTTCGACGTATTCGTTCGCGGACTTGTAGGCACGTCCCACGCGCGAGTCTCCTTCAATAATTCCGCAGGAGGCTTCGCTTGTCCGAACGGGCAGACAGGGGCGACTTGCCAGGACACCGAAAACCGGTTCGCCTATGGAGCCGGCGGCGGCATTGACTTGAACGCTTCAAGACACATCGCGCTGCGTCTTGTTCAAATCGATTACATACGGAACTCTTTCAGCGATTGCGAAGCGAACGGCACGAGTTGCGCCGTGTTGTCCGGGCGGCAGGACAATTTCCGCATCGCCGCGGGCTTCAACTGGCGGTTCTAGCTTCCACATTCGAGCGAGAAAAACGGAAGAGGCCGCGCTTCGTCCGCGGCCTCTTTTGTTCTGTTTCTGTGTCTCGGTACAAAACTCCGGGGGCCCAGGCGTTCACTGCTCGAGGCTGTAGATGACCGTAATGAATGTATCGATTTCGACTGGTTGGCCATTTAGCACGGTGGCGCGGTAGCGCCACTGGCGGACGGCTTCGAGCGCGGATTCGAGAAAGAGCGGATCGCCCCTGACCACCTGCAAGGATTGGATGGTCCCGTCGGTAGCAATCACAGCGCGCAGCTCCACCTGGCCCTCGCGATGAATTTGCCTTGCGAGCGCCGGATAGACGGGCCGGATGCGTAGGAGAAGCATGGCCGGTTCGAGGTGCGTCACATGAAGGCGCTCGGGCGTTCCTGGGCGCACCTCGACGGGACGTTCGGGCTGACGCCTCCCGTCATCAATGCCCATGCTCCACGGGGCTTGAGGGCCCTCTCTTCCGTCCGCTGTGCCGATCCCGGGGAGGGGCTCTTGCTGTGGAGGCGTGTTGTCGGTGGGGGCAGGACGAGCAGGAATAGTCGGCGAATAGCAGGTAGCACAAAGTGGCCTACCGGTCGGTGGCGGGGTTTCGGGTGTAGTTCGATGATGTTCCGGCGCGCGATTGTGATAATACGGCGGAATGGGCGTCATGCTCGCGTGGGCGATGCGTTCCGGTTTTCCGAACAGGGGAACCAGGACGATGGCGGTGAGAACGGCGCATTGCGCGGCGATGGAAATAATCAGCGCGCGGCGGCGCATGCGGCGTTCGCATTTCTGTTGTCCGGGACTGCCTTCGACGAAGCAGCCTTCCAGGGATGCAAATTCTTTTTGCGGAATGGAAATGGGGCCGGGTTCGCTGGACATCACACACCTCCACAGAAGAGTTCTGCGAGTGAGAACAGAAATTTATGCGACGCCGGCCCCCTGTGGGTTGCTCAATGACCGCAGGAGACCGGCGCCGCGCTCGCAGGGATGTGAGGTGCGCGCGTCCTCAGTTACTTTGGACACCGGGGAGGTCGACAAGTTCCCGGACGCCGCAGGTGCATGTACGGCGCTTCCCGAGGAGCGGCAGCGAGCGGCAGACAAAGTAGACGATCCGCACGGAAACGAATCGGAAGCCGTGCCGCTCGGCCCTGAGAATCGTGGCGCGGTAACGTAAACCTAACGTATTAAGCTCTAAAGCAAGAACCTCGCCCTGTCGGTATACTGCTGATTTAAAAACACTTATTTACATGAACCAAAAACACAGGCTGGCGCATCCCATGCATTGTGGACGTGGATCTGAAGGAGGGTTATCCCCATGGAAGGGCGTAATGTCGAGACGATAGGCGTGCGCCGCACGGGGTGGGCTGCTCTAGACCGCGATCCGCAGCAGGACAAGGTTGAATTCGTCTGTCCGTACTGCGGTGCGCGAGATGAGAAGAACGCCAGGCGCGAGCGGGCGCTGTATCATTTTACGGATGGCTTTCTGCAGGATTTGCAGGGCGAAGTAACGCAGTGCCATTCCTGCAAGAGGTCGCTGCGCGTGGTTCCGGTGGTGCTGTTGCACGACCAGGACGAAGAGCGGCGATTTGAAGCAGTTTTTTCCGACGAACTGGCGGCAACCAAAAACTGATTTCGTCGGGCAATCTGAAAATGGTAGCGGGGCGCATTCCCTTGCGCCCCGTTTTTCTTTTGCAGGTTTTTTTTGCTACGGCCTAAAACTTAATAGCGGTGCCAGCAGCCGAAGCGGTCGTAGAAGCCGCGAGCAAAGGCTTCGCGCCGCTCGAAGCGCCGGTAGTTCGCGCGCGGGCTGTAGAAGCCGCGATGGACGATAGCTTCGTGAAGCCTGACATTGTCGTAGCGAACCACGGCTCGTTCGTTGGCTTCTGCACCAGGCGCGCCCGCGAAAACCAGAGCGCCACCCAGGAGCGCCGTAGCTATAACTGCTTTGCCAAACATGGACTTCAAAATATTCGTGAACATTCTGTCCTCCCGGGCGTCTCGAGGACTGCTCTCGGGTTTGCGCCCCATGTGTTCTAAAACACCCCGGCCCGGCAAATGTTGCGTCGAGGGGAAACGGCGCGGCGAGGACAGAATGCGGGGATCACCCGCAGAAATAAAAAGGGCGCTGCAAAAAGCCGCTGCGCCCCCTGGAGAAAAATCTCGAAACTAGCGAGGAGGATGATCGTGGTCGTGCTCATCCCAATCGCGTTCGGTATGCCATTTCTGGGCGTCTTCGTCCCACCAGCGGCGGCCGTGTTCCCAGCACCATTGCCGGGCGGCGGCCAGCTCTCTGCGGCGATCGGCTGCTTGAGGACTATCCCAGCCATGGTCCTGAGCGGCTTTGTGCAGATCGTGGTCGGCTTTGGCGATGCGCTTCTGGCAGTCTTCGTCCGCGCGCAACTGTGGTGCGCCAGACAACATAAGAGTGCCGGCGAGAACGGCTCCTGGAAGCAGCATCTTGCCGAAGAATGAGAATTTCGTGCGATGTCGCATAGGCATTTTCTCCTCCGAGAGATACCCGGCTAAGCTAATAGACCGGCGGCCCAGCGCACATCAGGCAGAAGCCTTAGAAGAGCGGGAGGTAAAGCTGTAGACGTCCCCGGCCGGTTCGGCCGCTCAGTAGGCCTGCAAGAAGGGATCGATTTCCATGTGATATTTCTCAAGGCCGGCGCGGATGTGGTCGAAGGCTTCGTCGACGCTGTCGGCGAACTGCAGCATTTTGTACTCTTCTTCGTTGATGGTGCCCCAGTTGACCATGGCTTTCCAGTTGAGGACCTTGTCCCAGTATTTGCGGCCGTAGATGAGGATGATGTTGTGCTTGGCGAGCTTTCCGGTTTGCAGCAGCGTGAGCATTTCCCAAAGTTCATCCATGGTGCCGAACCCGCCGGGGAAAACGATTAGGGCTTTGGCGATTTGGGCGAACCACAGTTTGCGCATGAAGAAATAATGAAAATTGAAGCTGAGTTCGGGGCTGATGTAGGCGTTGGCGAACTGCTCGTGAGGCAGCTCGATCGAAAGCCCGATGGACTTGCCGCCGGCTTCGCTGGCGCCGCGATTGGCGGCTTCCATGATCCCGGGACCGCCGCCGGAGCAAATGACGAAACGGCGCGGCCGGGGGCCGAGCGTGAGCGACCAGGAGGTAATTTTGTGGGAGAGCTGCCGGGCTTCCTCGTAATAGCGCGACATCTCGAGCAAACTTTTGGCATGGCGCAGCTCGCCGCGGTGGCGGGTTTGCGCTGCGCGGGACAGCCTCTGCATCTTTTCGTTTTTGAGCCGGGTGACCCGGGCCTGCGCCGTTTCGTGAGATTCGATGCGCGCCGAGCCAAATATGACGATGGTGTCGGCGATCCCTTCCCGCTTGAGTTGCACGAGGGGATGGAGATACTCCGCAAGAATGCGCAGCGGCCGCGCGGGCGTACTTTCCAGAAACCGATGATCTTCATGAGGAGCTTTTGGGGCGTGCTGGGGCTTTAGCTTGGGCTGACCTGCGGACATGGACTTTTTCTCCGGTAGATGCAAACAATCATTGTAGGAATCGCGGGTGCCTGCGGCAACGTCTTCCGGCGAGGGTGCGTCGAATTGAGTACACTGCGGAATTGGACCCTTTTCGATCGGTGATCTTTCGGGGAGACGGAATGAAGCAAAGCACTGGTAAATGCGCGCTGCTGCTCGCGGTTCTCCTCGCAGGTGCGGGGGGCTTAGGGGCGCAGGCTCCTGAAGGGCCCATGGCGCCCAGGCCAGGCCAGCCGGTCGAGCTAGTGCCGCCAGACGTACAAGCCAGGCTGAAGGTTCAAGTGGCGCTCGTGAACATGCCGGTAACAGTGCGCAATGCGAAAGGCGAAATGGTGCACGACCTCGAGGCCCAGGACTTTCGCATAACCGATAATGGCGTCCGGCAGAAGATTTCGCACTTCGATCTGGGCGGCGATCCCCTTTCGCTCGTGATTCTGATCGAGACGAGCTCGCGCATCGATCCGCTTCTTCCGGGGATGCGGAAGACCGGGATTCTATTCACCGAGACGGTCATGGGGCCGGAAGGCGAGGCTGCGGTGGTGGGATTCAACGACGGCGTGGACAAGCTGCAGGATTTTACGAGCGACGGCGACGCCATTGAGAATGTCGTTACGCACCTCGAAACGGGGACTTCGGGTTCAAGACTCTACGATGCGATGGCGGTGGGGGTGGACATGCTGAGCGGCCGCATGCCGCAGCCGACGGCAGAGAGGCCCGGAAGGCGGCGCGTGATGCTGGTGATGTCGGAGACGGTGGATGCCGGCAGCGAAGCAAAGCTCGGCGAGGTGCTGCGCAAGGCGCAGCTTCGGAACGTGACGATTTACAGCGTGGGGCTTTCCACCACGCGGTCGGAATGGAAGGGCAAATCAAGGGACACGCCGGCGCCGATAGGGCCGCCCGGCGTTATGACGCTGCCGCCACCGCCAGGGACGGTTCAGACTCCGCCGGGCGAGGTCACCAGTTCGAGTGGCGTGGACTTGCTGGGGCTGGCTATCTGGGCGGTGGAACACGCCGATAACAAGGTGAAGGATCACGCCATGGAAGTGGCTTGCACGGCAACCGGCGGGGCGCACCTTTCCACCTACAAGGACCGTTCGATAGAGAAGGTGATCGACGAAATCGGGGGTGAGCTGCACTCACAGTACACGATTAGCTATGCGCCCGAGAACTCCGATGCCCTTGGGTACCACGAGATCAAAGTGGACGTGGATCGGAAGAATCTGAAGGTGCGGACGCGGCCGGGGTATTACCTCGCGCCCCCGGAGAATTAATTAATCTCTCCGCTCGGTAGTGTCAAAGCACCTGCTTCCAGTAGGTGACGTCGCGGGAGGCGAGCAGCGCGTCTTTGCGGGCGTTCCATCTGAGAAAATGGGGCGTGTTGGTGTGGCGGGAATGGGCTTCGCGGCTGGCCCAGATTTCATGGAGAAGAAAGGCGGCAGGGCCCTCGGCGGAGCGGTGCAAATCGTAGGTCAGGCAGCCGTCTTCTTTGCGCGTGGGGCCCACGAGTGCGCGCAGTTCGGCTTCGAGGAGCATCTCCTGGCCGTCGCGTGGGCGCAGTTGAACAACGAGGGTAACCGCGTCTTTCGGGAGCTTCGTGCTCTTGGCCGGCCCGGGTTTCCGGGGACGGGCAGAGCTTTTCTTTGTTTTGCGCTTCGCCATAGTGGGCGGGATTCTACTCCAAGAGGGCCGGAAAAGCCCAATTCGCTCGGGCCGTGATTCTTGCGGCCAGGCCGCCGGACGTTCAGGGGCTGCTCTACTTCTCAGCCAGCTTGCGGCCGGCGTTGAGGCTGTCGAAATTCAGGATGGTGTTGAGCACGAGCGAATACGTGCCGCGGGTTTCGCCGCGATAGACGGGGTTGATCGAAAAGAGCACGACGTGGCCGTTGCCGGTCGGGACGTCCACGACGGCGGGATGCTGCGCGATTTCATCGCCGCCTTCGACGAGTCCTGAGACAAGCAGCTCTTTGCTGTCGGCGTAGCGGAAGATCACTCGGGCACGGTCCGCGGGCGGGATAGCGCGGAAATTGTTGTGGAGCTGCTCGTCGGTGAGCAGAGGGTTTTCCCAGATTTCCGACTTGGGCTCTTCGGGGACTTCGGTGCCGGGGCGACCGACCGTAAAATCCGGATCGTCCATGGTGCCGCGGCCGGTGGGGCGCGTGTGCGTTTCGCCGCCGAGGCGACGGAAGCCGCGCGCGCCGGAGACGCTGCTGAGAGAAAAGATCGGGCCGTTGTCGCAGTAGGCGGAGAGTTTTTCGTCGTAGCCGTAGGCGATGGGGCTGGCGGCGTCAACCAGTCGCGTGCCAACTACAGAGCCGACAATCTTCATTTTTTGCGCGTTGCCGACGCTGACGCCATCGGCGAGGCCGATCGAAAGAGCAAAACGCGAGGTGTCGGTCGCGGTCACCAGAACGCCGCCCTTTGCCACGAAACTCTGGAGATTGGCTACGCCTTCCCAGCCGAGGCCCGGGCGCATGTCGTCGGTCGAATCCGTTTTGCCGACAAGGTTAGGCGTTTCAGGAGTGTTCTTCCACGGAAGCGGATTGCCCCAGGCGCTGGGAAGACCGTTGATGATGGCGGTCGGGCCCGAGAAATAACCGACTGGCGGAAACAAGATGACGTCGTACTTGGCGTTGAGGTCGCTCGACTTGGATAGGGCTTGCGTGCTGATGTAGTCGTAGGGGATCCCGAGACTGTCGAGCGCGATGCGCCACCAGCCTTCGGCCTGCGTGCTGAGCCAGGTATGGACGAAGGCAATGCGCGCGGCGCGCACGGGATGCGTTTTGACGCCAGGCATCGCGGAGGCAGAACTGGCCTCCAGGCCCAGATCGGAGATGGCGTCATTTAACTGCGCCCGCGTGGCCTTCTGAATGAGGAAGGAGCCGCGGCTGAATTTTTTGCCGCCGCTTTCGAACGGTTCCTCGGCAGCTTCGATCGAAGCATCGCGCAATTTATAGCGCAGCGTGGCCAGGGAGGGCTCGGCGTTGTTGTTGATCAGGTAGAGTGCGCCTTCGCCGCTTACGCCTGCCCGGGGATGAATATCCTTTACGCGTTCCATCGCGACCTCGAGGACTTTCGGATCACTGACGCGCGTCACCTGTACGTCGAAGAGTTCCCCAAAGGTCCAGCCGGTGTCGTCGTAGGGTGTTTTCTGGGGATCGTCGGGGCTCCAGTACTGGTAATCGAGAAGCGCGTCGGCGATGCGGGAGTAGGGCTGATCCATGCGGACGATGTAGCTGCCGGCGGGAAACTCGCGAGTTGTGGGAGCGGGCGGCGCGTCCTTGGCCTCTTTTGCGTCTTTTTTGGGCTTCGTGGATTTTTTTGCTGGGAGCGTTACGGTGAAGGACGCGGTCGCGCGCGAGATTTCTACGGCTTGCTTTTCGAGCACGCGGAGGAGTTCGGCCTGCGAATCCAATCGCGGATCATCCGCGGATAGGACATACGCCGAGGGGCCTTCGGCTCCGGGTTTGGTTACGGACCGTTTTGCCTTGAGATAAAAATTCTTCAGAAAGAGCCGCTTGTTTTCATTGAAATAGTGCAGGGAGGTGAGCAAGCCGGTCTGCTCATAATTATTGTTGTCGCGCTGCGACCAGAGAACCCTGGGGAGCGGCGGATTTTGCCGGTACCAGGTACGCGAGTATTCATCGGCGTCGAGTGTGCGCGGCAGGGTGTCCGCGCCGCCGTTGCCGAACGTTTCATAGAGCCGGCTGATGCCGTTGTGCATCGCCGCGATGAACATCAGGTAGCCGGGAGACCAGGTGTCAAAGACGCCGTGCGTGAAAACGCCGGGCATGCCGAACTTGGTCATGTCGGAAACGTTGCGCCAGCCGATCATCTCCCATTCGTCGGTGAGAATCGGATCGACCCAGGCGTTGAACGGGCCGTCGCCGGCGGTGTTGTCGTAGAGATAAGGGACGGATTCGTGGAGGTCGTGAAGAACCTGGGCTTTCCAGTCGACGTAGGTCTTCAGCACATTCTCGGTGAGCTTGAGAGTGACGCCCATGGCATCGCGATTGTTGTCGTGGGCTACGTATTTGCCCCAATAAATGAGCGGCGGATAGAAGTCTTTCGGGTGGGAGAGATGCCAATGGTAGATGTCGACCATGCGATCGCGGCCGTCGACCTCGACGACCGGCGTGATGAGGGTGATCATGCCGTCGCGGATTTCGCGGATGTAGGGGCTTTCATCGACGGCGAGGCGGTAGGCGAGCTCCATGAGAGCCGTGGGCGCGCCGGTCTCGGGGGAGTGAATCGTTCCGGTGATGTAGTAGACGGGAACGGCTTCGCCGACGATGCGGTCGGCTTCCTCGTCATCGAGTTTGATGGTGCGGGGATCCGCCAGCTTAGCAAGGTGCGCGCGATTTTCTTCGAGATTTTTCAGATTCTCGGGCGAAGAGACGGCCACGGCGATCATCTCCCGGCCTTCTTCCGTTTTGCCGATGGAGAAGACTTTCACACGCGGGCTGGCCTTTTCGAGCAGGCGCATGTATTTGTACACGTCTTCGGCATAAGGCAGGATTCCCGGAGCGCCGGCTACGTCGCCGAGAACGGCTTCAGGAGTAGGAACCGTTTTTGAAGCGGGGAGATAATCGACGAGCGGCGAAGTGAAGAAAGGCTGCGTCGTATACTTCTTGATTTTCGCGGTGTACGTGTCGTCGACGGGCTGCTTGGCGTCGCGAACAGGCGCGGTTTCGCCGTCGGCCAGCGCCGCGCCCGCCCCGAGCGAGAGAAAGAGCAGCAGGGCGAGACCCCGGAGAATGTGCTTCGACGGTTCTTCAGTTCGGATCATGTGGTTCCCCTAAAAAGCGGAATGCGGATTGTAACGCAGGTGCTACTGGGCGGCGACAAATGTTATGCACACCGGCGAAGGCGCGTCGACGGTCTGGCCCGTGGGCGTCAGACTGCCGGTCAGAGGATCGATGTGAAAGATGACGATGTTGTTCGATTCCTGGTTCTCGGCGAGAAGGTAGGCGCCCGTGGGATCGATCGCAAAATGGCGCGGCGTTTTGCCGCCCGTCAAGACCTGGCCGAGGGATTTCAGGGTGCCCTTTTTTTCGTCGATCGCGAAGACAGCGATGCTGTCGTGGCCGCGGTTCGAAGTGTAGAGAAATTTTCCGGAAGGGTGCACGGCGATTTCGGCGGCTTCTCTCGAGCCGGAATAGTCCTTGGGCAGCGCGGAGATGGTTTCAAGAGACGAGAAAGCGCCGTTCTTCGCCTGGTAGGAGAAGACCGTCACCGACGAATCCATTTCGCTAAGCACATAGGCAAACCGGCCGCTGGGATGAAACGCGAGGTGTCGCGGGCCAGCGCCGGGCTTCACTTTCGCAAACCCGGAAAGCAAGGGCGTAAAGATTCCCTTGCTCGAGTCAAAGCCATAGACGATCACTTGATCCAGGCCCAGATCGACGGCGAGAGCGAAGCGATTGTCCGGCGACGTGCCAATCCAGTGGGCGTGCGGTCCTTCCTGGCGTTCCTTGTTGGGGCCGGAGCCGGAATGCTGGACAAAGCCGCTGGTGGTGCCGAGACTTCCATCCTCATGGACGGGAAACGAGGCGATGCTGCCGCTGTCGTAGTTCGCGACAAGGACGAAGGAGCCGTTCTTGTCGAGCGAAACGTAGCAGGGTCCTGCGCCGCGCGTGGGCACCTGGTTGAGAAATGTGAGGGTTCCCGTTTTTGCATGGATGGCAAACGCGCTTACTGCGCCGCTGACCCCGCCATTGAAGTTGCCGATTTCATTGACCGCGTAGAGATATTTGCCGCCCGGGTCGACGGCCAGAAAGGAAGGATCCGCTGTCTCCGCCGCTACACCGATGGGTGTGAGCTGGCCCTTCTCGGCGTCGAAGCGGTACGCGTAGATCCCTTTGCTGGTCGTCTTCGAGGTGTAGGTGCCCACAAAGGCGATGTACTGGCCTTTTGCGGCGGGTTTTTCCGGCGTTTGCGCCTTTAAAGGCAGAAGAAACGGCGCGGAAAAAAGAAACACGAGTCGAAACAATCTTCGCGTAATTTTCATAAGGGAAAGGATTCTAACACTAACTGCGGAAGTTGTATGGGCGCAGCATGCTGCGCCCTCTCGAGGGCAGAAGCAGGGGGCGCGCTACTTCTTTTCCTCTTCCTGCTCTTCCTGGAGGACGGCGGCGGCGGCCACGGAATCTTCCGCTTCCAGGCGCAGCAGGCGAACGCCTTGTGTCGAACGGCCCGCTTCGCGAATTTCATTCGCGTGCACGCGGATGACTTTGCCGTCGTGGGTGATGATCATGACGTCGGATTCCTCCGTTACCTGGAGCGTGGCGACGACGGAGCCGTTGCGGTCGGTGGTCTTCATGTTGGTGACGCCTTTGCCGCCGCGGGCGGTGATGCGGTATTCGGCAAGCGGAGTGCGTTTGCCGAAGCCCTTTTCGGCGACGGTGAGCATCAAGGTGACGAGCGAATCCTTGATCTGCTCGTTTTCCAGCTCTTCGAGATTCTGCGTCGTGACTTTGTGTTCCTTGGCGATGATTTCGAAATCGGGCTGGACCGCGTCCATGCTGACGACGTAATCCTCCTTGTCGAGGTCCATGCCGTTCACGCCGCCTGCGTTACGGCCCATCGGGCGGACTTCGGTCTCGCGGAACAGGATTGCCTGGCCCTCGTGACTGGCGAGGAAGATCATCTGTTTGCCGTCGGTGAGCTTCGCGCCGATAAGTTCATCGGTGCCGTCGAGGTTGATGGCGATGATTCCGGTCGAGCGCGGGTTGGAAAATTCGGTCAGCGTTGATTTCTTGACGGTACCGCTCTTGGTGGCGAGGAAGACGAACCGGCCTTCTTCTTCAAGGTTCTGGGCGGCGACAAGAGCCGTAAGTTTTTCGTCTTCCTGGAATTTCACGAGGCTGGAAATCGCCTTGCCGCGCGTGGCTGCGGCAGCTTCCGGAAGCTCGTAGACCTTGAGCCAGTAGACGCGGCCCTTTGACGTGAACAGCAAAATGTAGCTGTGCGCCGAGGCGATGAACATGTGCTCGACGAAGTCTTCTTCCTTGGTGCGCGCGCCGATGCGGCCTTTGCCTCCGCGCGACTGATGCCGGTAGGTGTCCGCCGCCGTGCGTTTGATATAGCCGGCGTGGCTCACGGTGATCAGCATTTCCGTGTCGGCGATCAGGTCTTCGAGCTTTATTTCGTCGACTTTGTCGACGATCTGGGTGCGCCGGTCGTCACCGTACGCTTTCTGGACTTCGCGCAACTCCCCGGTGATGACCTGCTTCAGCTTCTTTTCGCTCGAGAGAATTTCCTTCAGCTCGGCGATCTGGTCGCGGATGGACTTCAGCTCCTTCAGAATTTCGTCGACCGAGAGCTGCGTGAGGCGGTGGAGCTGCAGTTCGAGGATGGCGTCGACCTGAATGGGCGTGAGGCCGTCAGAGACGGAACGCGTGATTTCGCCTTCGAGTGCGGCGACCCGGTATTTCCGGCCATCCAGCTTTACGCCCTCGATCTTCCTGGATTTGCCGCCCTCGGTGATGGTCACGTCTTGCTCGGAAAAATACTTGAGCAAATTTTCTTTGGCTTCCGCGCGGCTCGAGGAACCGCGGATGATGCGGATCACGTTGTCCAGATGATCGAGCGCCACTTGATAGCCGACCAGGATGTGCTCGCGCTCTTCCGCTTTCCGGAGTTCGTAGCGCGTGCGGCGCAGCACGACGTCGCGGCGGTGTTCGAGGAAAAGCTTGATCAGCGGAATGAGGCCCAGTTCGCGCGGCTGGCCAGCCACGATAGCGAGCAGGATCATGCCGAACGATTCCTGCATCTGCGTGTGCTTGAAAAGATTGTTGAGAATGAGCTGGGATTCCTCGCCGCGCTTGATTTCGATGACGATGCGCATGCCTTCGCGGGAAGATTCGTCGCGTACGTCGGAAATCCCTTCGATCTTCTTGGTCTGCACCAGTTCCGCGATGCGTTCGATCAGCCTCGATTTGTTCACCTGGTACGGAATTTCAGTGACTACGATGTTTTCGCGGTCTTTGCCGACTTCTTCGATGGCCGCCTTGGCGCGCATCATGAAGCTGCCGCGTCCTGTCCGGTAGGCGGCATCGATCCCTTCGCGCCCGGCGATGTATGCGCCGGTGGGAAAATCCGGGCCGGGCACGATCTTCATGATTTCTTTCAGCGGCGTGTCGGGCTTGTCGAGCAGGAGGATCGCGGCTTCCACGATCTCGCGCAAATTATGCGGCGGAATGTTCGTGGCCATGCCGACGGCGATACCGCTCGCGCCGTTGACCAGAAGATTCGGGATGCGCGAAGGCAGGACGAAGGGCTCTTCGCGGGTCTGGTCAAAGTTCGGAACGAAATCGACGGTTTCTTTTTCGAGGTCGGCGAGAATGTCTTCGCTGATCTTGGCAAGCCGCGCTTCGGTGTACCGCATGGCCGCCGGAGGGTCGCCGTCGACAGAACCGAAGTTTCCCTGGCCATCGATCAACGGGTAACGCATGTTGAAGTCCTGGGCCAGGCGCACCAGAGCGGGATAGATGACGGCTTCACCGTGCGGATGGTAATTGCCCGAAGTGTCGCCGCAAATCTTGGCGCATTTGCGGTAGCCGCGGTTCGAGGCGAGGCCGAGGTCATTCATGGCCACGAGGATGCGCCGCTGCACGGGCTTGAGGCCGTCGCGCACGTCGGGCAGCGCGCGAGCGATGATCACGCTCATCGCGTAGTCGAGATAGGACTTCTTCATCTCGGCTTCGATATCAACCGGGAGCAGTATCGACTTGTTTGTTTCGTCCGCCATTTCCCCTCGCTGTGGCTCAGTTTCCAGGTGGCAATGCCTATCGATTTGCCGCGTACTCCAGCACGAAAGCCTTCACAGAATCGAACGCGTCAGCTGCGTTTGTAAAACGCTGCGGCGCAAAGTGTTCTTCCAGGCGCTTCAAGAATTCGTCTCTTTCGGCGGCGCCGCGAAACTCCGTTGCCACGCCGCGCTCGTTATCGGGCGCCTCGGTTGGCGTTGCGCGAAATTCGCCGACGCTCAATCCACGCAATCCCGGCAAGGTCGCCCAGCCCAGCTGATAAATCATTCCGAGGCTTTCGCTTTCGGCCGCAAAGCATAAAAAGCAGCGGTGCCGATGGCCACGACGACCAACACACCGACGAGCTCGACCGCGAGAACCCTGTGCCAGCCCTCCGAAGCAGAAGTATCACCGAACCCCAGGGCTTCCCGCCACGAGCGGTATTCATTCACCAGGCGCGGCAAGCGAAACCCGGCTGTGCCCACCGACGCCAGGAACAAACCCCAGCGAATGGCGTTTCGAAT
Source organism: Acidobacteriota bacterium (assembly GCA_013289955.1). Lineage (GTDB taxonomy): Bacteria > Acidobacteriota > Terriglobia > Acidiferrales > UBA7541 > Acidiferrum. The sequence continues at coordinate 73,580 of JABCYZ010000003.1, read as the reverse complement.
CGATCCCGCGTCCGCACTGTCCCGCGCCGCCACCGATCAAATATCCAGGTTCACGACTTCGAGCGCGTTCTCTTCGATGAACTTGCGCCGCGCTTCGACATTTTCGCCCATCAGCGTGGTGAAAATATCTTCGGCGGCGACCGCGTCTTCGAGCTTTACCTGCAGCAGCGTCCGCAAATCGGCGTTCATCGTGGTTTCCCACAGCTGCTCGGCGTTCATTTCTCCCAAGCCCTTGAACCGCGTAATCGTAAAGTCCTTCTTCGCGTCTTCGACAATGTAGTTGAGGACGTCCTGCACCTTCTCTTTCGTCACTTTGTCGCCGTTGCGCACCACCGTGAACGGCGGCTTGTTGAATTCCTCGATCTGCTTTGCCAACCCGCGCAGGCGCTTGTAGTCGGCGGTCGAGGCCAGCGCCCAGTTGATTTTCTGGTTGTGCGGCGGGCCGAACTGGATTTCATAGAGGCTGTGTTCTTCGTCGAAAGCGACTTTCCCTTCGAGCTTGAGCTTGGCTTTGTCCACTTCCTTCAGAAGCTTCTCGAGCGCTTTCTTGTCCTCGAAGTCCGTTTTTTTCTCGAGGCCGCTCTCTGCGAGCAATTCCACCAGCCCCTGCTCGCGCAAGCGGCGACCCAGTTTTGCCGAGGCGGCTTCGTATTCCTGCACATTGAGCAGAAATTTCGTCAGGCTGGCGCCCTCGAGCGACACGCCTTCTTTCGCTTTCACGACGTGATCTTCCGTGGCGCGCTTCATGAGTTCGTGGGCGAATTCGCGCTCGTCGCGGATGTATTTTTCCGTTTTGCCGCGCTTCACGCGGTACAGCGGCGGCTGCGCGATGTAAATGTGGCCGCGGTCGATCAGCTCCTTCATGTGCCGGAAGAAAAACGTCAGCAAGAGGGTCCGGATGTGAGAGCCGTCGACGTCCGCGTCGGTCATGAGAATCACTTTGTGATAGCGCAGCTTGCCGGCGTCGAAGTCATCCTTGCCGATTCCCGTGCCGAGCGCCGTGATGATGGCGCGAATTTCTTCGTGGCCCAGCATTTTGTCGTAACGCGCTTTTTCAACGTTGAGAATTTTGCCTTTGAGCGGCAGGATGGCCTGGTATTTGCGGTCGCGGCCCATTTTTGCGGAGCCGCCGGCGGATTCGCCCTCGACGACAAACAGCTCGCAGCGCGCGGGATCGCGTTCCTGGCAGTCGGCGAGTTTGCCGGGCAGGCCGCTCGAATCCATCGCGGATTTGCGCCGCGTCAATTCGCGGGCCTTGCGGGCGGCCTCGCGGGCGCGGGCGGCATCGATGCACTTCGAAATGATGCGGCGCGCCACCGTGGAATGCTTGTCGAACCACTCGCCAAGCTTTTCGTTGACGAGTTGTTCGACGTCGCCCTTGATGTCGCTGTTCAGCTTGCCCTTGGTCTGCCCTTCAAACTGTGGCTGCGGCAAACGCACGGAAACGACGGCGACCAGCCCTTCGCGAACGTCGTCACCGGTGATCGTGACTTCGTCCTTTTGCTCCTTGAGCATGCCTGCGGACGACGCGAAATTGTTGATCGTGCGAGTCAAAGCGGAACGAAAACCGGAGAGGTGCGTGCCGCCATCGACGGTGTTGATGGTGTTCGCGAAGGCAAAAACGTTCTCGCCGTAGGTGTCGTTGTATTGCAGCGCGATCTCGATTTCGACAGCGCCGCGCTTTCCTTCGATATAGATCGGCGAATCATGCAAGGTCGTCTTGCCGCGGTTGAGGTGTTTGACGAACTCGCCGATGCCGCCCGTGAAGCGGAACTCGGCGGTCTTTTCGGAACGTTCATCGGTGAGCGTGATTTTCAGGCCTTTGTTCAGGAAGGCCAGTTCGCGCAAACGCTGCGAGAGCGTGTCAAAGCTGAAGACGGTCTTGTCGAAAATGGTTGCATCGGGATGAAAGGTAACACTCGTTCCGGTCTTTCGCGTCTTGCCGGTCTGTTTCAGCTTCGTAGTAGGCTTGCCTTTTTCGTAGGACTGTTCCCAGACCGCGCCATCGCGCGAGATTTCCAGTTCGAGACGGTCGGAAAGCGCGTTGACAACGGAAACGCCGACGCCGTGCAAACCGCCGGAAACCTTGTACGTATCGCTGTCAAATTTTCCGCCCGCGTGCAGCACCGTGAGCACAACTTCGGCCGCCGGGCGTTTTTCCGTGGCGTGCATGTCGACGGGAATTCCGCGGCCGTTATCGACCACCGTAACCGAGTCGTCCGCATGCACGGTAACGTTGATCTCGTCCGCGTAGCCAGCCATGGCTTCGTCGACCGAGTTGTCAACCACTTCCCACACCAGATGATGCAGGCCCATGTCGCCCGTCGAACCGATGTACATCGCAGGCCGCAGGCGCACGGCTTCAAGCCCGCCCAGGACTTTGATCGATTTCGCGTCGTACTGATGGCCCGGAGCTTTTCCGGCCACCGTCTCTTTATCACCCATGTACGCTCCTGAGGAAACTCTTCGGGCGCTTCTTAGGCAGAAGACGGACCCCGAGCAATGCGGCGAGCTTCAGCGCGTAAAAATCACAGCTGAAATTCATGTGAAGCGAGGGAAGGCGTGCTCGCGGATCGTTCCGTACGTCGCCTTACCCTTTGATTCCGGCCGCAAGCGACCAGAACTCGTAGGGTTCCTGCTCCATCCCGTCTCGCGCAGCGAGACGTGGCGAAGACTTCTTACCTCCAAGCGTTCGGCTGAATAGCTCCTGGCGCAGAGCCAAAATGCAAAGCCGAATTTACTTGGCCGACGTGCCGATTTGGAGGTCAGCAAACAACGAATCGGCAACGCGCCCAGTATAACCGAATGGGTTTCGATTCTCAAGAAGAGAAGAGTTTGTGGTCGTCCCATAAAGCATTTGTTTTGTGCTATTTAGACTTGCCTTTCGGGGTTCCGGAGAGTTCCGGGTCGCGAGGAAATCCGGCCGATTTTTTCACTCGCAGGGGTGTCCCCTGCATCCGCCGAAGGGTATCTAAAACCGCCTGAAATCTTCGGGCGTATTTTTTTTCTGTTCTCTCCTCCGGCACAACCCTTCCCGGGTTCAGAGCATTTCGCGGAAAGTTCCGAGGATGATAGAAGAAATGCCGGCCGGCTCAGATGCGCATGGGCATGATGATGTAGCGGTAGCGGTAGGATTCGTCGGCGAGCGGGCGCATCTGGCCCGCGGACTGTTCGTCTTTCAACTCGATGCTGATGGGTCCATCGGCCGCGGCGGCCAGAAAATCGAGCATGTAGGATGAATTGAAGCCGATGCTGATGGCGTCGCCCTTGTAGTCCTTTTCGATGTTTTCTTTGGCTTCGCCGTATTCCGGGCTCGACGCGGAAATTTCCACGCCGTCTTTTGAAACCGCGAGCTTCACGGCATGTGAGCGCTGATCGGCAAGTTGTGAAACGCGCCGGACCGCATCGCTGAGTTCGGCGCGCTCGAGCACGACGGTTTTGCTGTTGTCGCGCGGAAGGACCGCTTCGTAATTCGGAAACTGGCCGGTGAGGATCCTAGAAATCAAGAGACGGTGGCCGACCTGAAAAAACAAGTGGCTTTCGTCTTTGGCAAATTCGATGGTTGCGTCGGAACCCGCAGCGCTCGCGAGTTTTTCCACTTCGTCCATCGCTTTTTTGGGGATCAGAACTTTCACTTCACCATTCAGGCCGGCGAGCTTCTGGTCTGTTTCGGCAAGCGCCAGGCGGTGTCCGTCGGTCGCAACCATCGCCAGGGTGTCCGGCTTCAGGATCAGCAGGCCGCCGTTCAGCGTGTAACGCGACTCTTCCATGGAAATAGCAAACTTGGTCTTGGCGATGAGGCTCTCAAGGACTGGGGCAGAAATCTTGACGAGGGTGTGCGGCATTACCGGAAGCGCCGGGAAATTTTCCTTGGCCATGCCGACGAGCTTGTACTTTTTTCTGTCGCTGGTGATCTCCACCCAGTGATTCTCGAGCAGCTTGATCCTGATCTCGCCCTCGGGCAGCAAGCGCACGAGCTCCAGCAGTTTTTTCGCGGGAATCGTCCCGGCGCCCTCTTTTTTGATTTTCGCTTCGCAGGACGTGCGGACACTCAGCTCAAGGTCGGTCGCAGTGATGGTCAACTGGCTGCCTTTGGCCTCGACGAGCAAATTCGAAAGGATCGGAATCGTCGTCTTGCGCTCGACGACACCCTGCGTCGTGCTCAGTTCATTCAACAGCGCTGATTTTGTAACGCTGAATTCCATCGATGGATGTTCCTCGCGTGCGGTTCCTGTTGCGCTCATTAGGTTCCTCGCCACTTTTTACCGCTGTCGTACTGTACTCGCTTTTATCGAAAGTATAAAGCCCGGAGCGCACCAAAACACTGTGGAAATGCGTGGGAATCCCACCTCTCCCGTCGACTTCCCGGGCACAAGAACTCAACAATTCTTTTTCACAACTACAATCACCGCAACGAAGGTTCTAACTGATTTTTAAAACCATAAAGCTTGTTGTTGTGATGAGCGCGGTGGAATTGTGGAAAGCTCGGTAACTGCTTTCCTGGGAGTGCTCTAGGATAAACTCGTCCAGGTGGCGAACTGTGGGAATCGGTGAAAACCCGGCCCCCAACCGTCCCGGAGCCCGCTCGAGCAAGATTTTTTCAGAGCGTTCAACAGAATTTCCGCATCTTCTCCGAAGTCTATGCACAGGGCATTTTCGGGCGGGATTTTGTGCGCGTCTCTGGCGCACGGCTTCGCTCGAGCGTTTGAAGGCTCGGCCGCGAGACCGCGGCGCGCCCAAAGGGGCAAGGTCTCTAGCGAAGCAACGGACTTCAAGCGGGGTGAAAGCGGCGTTATTGAAGCGTGTCCATCAAGCGGGTAATCGTCCGGTTCAGGTCTTTGTCCGAACGCCGCATCTCTTCGATCTTGTTGATCGAGTGGAGCACGGTGGTGTGATGCTTGCCGCCGAATTGACGGCCAATCTCGGGCAGCGAGGCGCTGGTGAGCTGCTTGACGATATACATGGCCACCTGGCGCGGGAACGCGATGGCCCGCGTGTTGCTGCGAACCTTCAAATCCTGCTCACGCATATTGAAATGCTCGCTCACGCGCTTCTGAATCAGGTCGATCGTGACGCGCTTTTCCTGCGAGGCGATGATGTTGCGCAAGACCTGCTGGGCGGTCGACAGGGAAATCGTAGCCCCGGTCAGGGACGCATAGGCCATCAGCCGGGTCAGCGCGCCTTCGAGCTCGCGCACGTTGGACTTGATCGCTCGCGCGATATATTCCGCCACGTCGTCCGGCAAGCCGAACCTGTCGTTCTCCGCCTTCTTCTGCAGGATCGCGATTTTCGTTTCCAGATCCGGCGGCTGGATGTCGGCAATCAAGCCCCATTCAAAACGGGAGCGCAGCCGTTCTTCGATCGAATTGATTTCTTTCGGCAGGCAGTCGGAAGAAATCACAATCTGCTTTTGCTGTTCGTAGAGCGCGTTGAAGGTGTGAAAGAACTCTTCCTGCGTCCGTTCTTTCCCTGCGATGAACTGGATATCGTCCACCAGCAAAACGTCCACGGTATGGAAGCGGTCACGGAAACTGGTCATGCGGTCAAAACGCAGCGAGTTGATCACCTCTATCGTGAATTTCTCCGCGCTCACATAGCTCAGCCGCATGGCGGGATTCCGCTTCTTGATGGTGTGCCCGATGGCATGCATCAAGTGCGTTTTGCCCATGCCCACGCCGCCGTAGAGAAACAGCGGGTTGTAGGCTTTCGAGGGCTGCTCGGCCACCGCGCGTGCTGCGGCGTGCGCGAACTCGTTGGACTTGCCCACAACAAACGAATCGAAACTGTACCGCAAATTCAACTGATGATCGCTGCTTTCAAAATCGAGTTTCGCTTGCTTCACGCCGGTCGCCTGAGGGGCGGCGGCTACGGGCTCTTCTTCCGTGCAGACGTATTGCACTTTCACGGCGGGAGTCCCAAGTTCGTGGAACACCGCTTTGACGATATCGCCGTAGGTCCGCGTCAAGACCTGCCGGAAGACCGTGCTGGGGATCTGCACAAACAGGTTTTCGCCGTCGGCGCGATTCAGCCGGGTGGGTTGGAACCAGGTGGTGTACGTGTTGATGCTGACCCGGGACTTCACGCGCTCCAGAAACCGCTCCCAGGCATTCGTCGCATTAGTCATCGCAAGAGAAAAGCTCACCCCGTTATTTCCACAGATGTGAATAAGCTGTGGAAAGCAGGTCCCTTCATTTCGTTTTTCAGGCTTCGGGAATCATGCCCATACCGGAGCGTCTTGCTTTCCCCTGGCGCCCCGCGCGCGGCCCTTCAGAATTGTCGGCCCCTCGAACCGCTGCTATCAGACAGCGCGGGATTGTCGCCGATTGGACGGAATGGAGCAAGCGAAAAGTGTGCGAAGGGATTCACCGCGGTGCACACCTCATTCACAGCTTTTCCACAAGCACGATTCTTCTCGAGCGCTCCCGGCTTACGCACATTTGCGCGGGATTTCTAACGTAATTTTCAAGCGCCGGCACTTCTTTCAACAGATTTCCCGCAAATCGCCCTGAGGATAATTCTCCTATTATTGGTTTTTTTTATCGGGCCGCTCGAACTCGTAGATGCCCAGCGGGTCGCTCCCGATGATCAGACGGTCTTGCTCGACAAGAATCGTATTCGCTTCCAGCCGAGCTCCTTCCTTGGTGTAGATCAAGTAGGTCGCGCGCCGGTTGCCATCCTTGTCAAAGTGCAGCAGCTTGTCGCCAAGGGCCATCCATACTTCTCCGGTCGAGCGCTCCACACCCACGGCCGTAAGAATACGCTTGAACACGGGAGCATCTCCGCGCCGTTCCTGCCTCTCGATCTCCTTGCGAGTGGCCTGCGCGGCCGGCCAGGCGTCCACTCCCGTGTATTGAATGTCCTGGCCAGCATAGCCGTAGCGGTCGTATTGGCGAACGGTCGCTTCTGGCAGGTAGGTAAACGCGTAGTAGAGATGGCCTCCGCCGTCCTCCACCAAGATTCCGATATTCAGGAAGCGGTTCAGCTCGGGACGGTCGGAAATCGTCTCCGGATCGCCAAACTCGCGCACGTCCCGTCCATTCTTGTCGAACACCATGACGAGGTGCTGCTCGTGGACGGTGGCCACGGCGACTTCCCCGTCAGGAAGCACCGCAACCGATACCGGCCCGTTCACCCTGACCACCCGCTCGTTTCCCCTGGAGTCCCAAATCTTGATCGCGTTTGCGCCGCGGTCTGCCACGTAAACCGATCCCTCGGCGTCCACGTCGAGGTCTTCCCCGAAGGTGATGGTTCCCGGCTGTCGAGCTTGTGGCGACTGGGGAGCGGGACCAGGGTTCTCTTCAAACGCGGGAACTCTCTTTATCAGTTTTCCTGCCGCATCGAAAACCGAGGCCGAAGATCCAGGAGCGCTTAGCACATAATAATTTCCATCCGCGCCGCGCTTCACCGCGCGCAGCCCCGGTCCGACTCCGGGCATGAGCCGCTTTTTGGCTGTCAGCTCCCCCTCGTCCTGGCCAAGCGCATAGCCGGTGAGACACGCCAGCAGACACCACCCCGCAAGAATTCTCACGTTGAGCACAACCCCTTTGCACTGCCCCCATTTGTTATGAGTCATCAGAGTACGACGGAAGAGTACAGGTTGCCCGTTTCAGGGCATTTGGTGAGCCAATCAGTCAATCTTGAAGCGCAGGCGCTCGATGAACTGGGCGCGCAGCCTCCCCGCCGCATTGCGCGGTCCCAGGTCGTCCGTTTCGATCAGCACGCAATTCATCTCGACATCGCCCGAAGCCACTTCGAACCGCGCCGGCAGGCCATCCAGGAATTTCTTGATAATGCCGCCCCGGTCCATGCCGATCACCCCGCCGTGCGGCCCGCTCATGCCCACATCGGTGATATAGGCCGTGCCGCCGGGCAAAACGCGTTCGTCCGCGGTTGCGACATGAGTGTGTGTTCCCACGACGGCTGTGACCCGCCCGTCCAGGTACCAGCCCATCGCTATCTTTTCGCTGGTGGTCTCGGCGTGCATGTCGACGAATACGAAGGCCACGTCGTCTGGCACCTTGGCCAGTTCACTGTCGGCCTTTCGAAACGGATCGTCGATGGGGGTCATAAAAACGCGGCCTTGCAGATTCAGCACGGCGTATTTCACGCCGTTCCTGGCCGTGCCAAGGTAAAGCCCGCTGCCAACGTTGCCCTCCGGAAAATTCGCAGGCCGCAGCAGACGCGGCTCGTGCGGCATAAAATCGAGAATCTCCTTGCGGTCCCAGCTGTGGTTGCCACCCGTGAGGACCTCGATCCCCATCGTGAGCAGTTCTTCGGCTAGCCGCGGCGTAATCCCGAAGCCGGAAGCCGAATTTTCGCCGTTGGCGACGACCAAATCGATCTGGCGCTGCCTAACGATATCCGCCAGCCGCTCGCGGACGATCTGTCGCCCCGGCGACCCTACAATGTCTCCAATGAAAAGTACGCGCATGTTCTCCGTGGACTCGTTGATACAAAAATAGAGCGGACTGCTTGGCCGTGGGGAGCTAGGCCGTGAACCTCTGAATTAGGTGGGCGCCACGAGCCAACCGTTAGGCTTTCCTGCCCCGCTCGCTCGTCTCTCGTCGCCCGAGGAAGACGAGCCAGCGGGACAGGCCGTGCACACAGGCTGTCTATCCGCAGCACCTCAGAGATTCGTCATTGGTTCAAACAGCTTTCGCTCCCTCACCTGCTTCGAAGAACCGCTCCGTTTCATATTCTAGCAGGATGCCCGTTCAAAGAAAGGCGAGGGCGCGAGAGTCTAAGGAACAGGTTCCAAACCCGGGCGGAAGGTGGATAAGCGGGCCGCCCGGGAAACGCATCACCGCCAAGGAACAGCCCAGGCAGGGACTAATCGATGAAATCAATCACCGCGCCGTCGCGCCGGTCGAGGAACCCGACAAACTGGCCGAAGTTTGGCGCCGTCACATTGTTGTACACCGCGTTGAAATTTCCGTGATTGGTGACGTTCAGCGCGTAGAACCCCAGACGAATGTGGTGGATTTTACCGCTTTTCACGCCAAGAAAAGGAACCTGAAAGACCCGGTAGATTTTCACATCCAGCGAGAGATAGGTGGCGAAGCGCTGTCCGTTCGGTGTGCCCACATAATCCTGCAGCACATCCACATTCGAGTAGGGGTAGCCCGTGTGCACATCCAGAATGGGGCTGAGCGTGAACTTCTTCGGCAACGAAAAGACTCCCCAGGTAACGACTCTCTGGGGGACGTCAGAAGGCAGTATTCCGTAAACATTCGGCCGGATGACGGGCGCGAGGAACGGGATCATCACGTCGGAAAGGTTATTCAAATCTCCGCGGTTGCGGCTCCAGATATAGGACGCGTTCACCTCATTGTTCTGGTGAACGGTGAAGCGCACGGTCGTCTCCACCTCGCGATAGTGAGAGGAACCGTTGTTTGTGAGACCGAGGAAGGAGTTCTCTCCCGGCGCCCCGGTGAAGGGATTTACCAGAAACAGGTAAGTCGTGTGGCTGTCGATGTAGCCGACCCGCAACACCACGTTTCTCCGCAGTTCGCGATCCCCCTCGAGACTCCACGTGAAATTGCGCGGCGTTGTGCCCGGCCCCTCTGGCAAGATGCCCGTTGTCAGCGGATTCAACCCTCCCACGTAAGCGTTGGTGTACGTCACCGGCGGCGCGATCAATTGCCCGGTGGGATCAAACTGGCTCACCACGCGAGTCGGGTTCACGTCGAAGTCGGCTGCCAGCAGAGGCAGCATGCTGTAGAACAACCCCGCCCCGGCACGCAGGACGGTCTTGCCGCTCTTATCCGGTGTGTAAGCGATCCCCGCGCGCGGTGCGAATGCCCGGGACCAGCCCGAGGTTTCGCTCGACAAGCGCGCCCCCGCATCGATCGTCCAATGGGGGTTTACTATCCAATGGTCCTGGACGAACTCGGCAACGGAGGTGTCGGAGGTAATCTGGGCCCCCGCCGGCAGAAAGTTGATCTCCTCATCCATCGTGCCGTCCTGCTCGAGCAGTTGAATTGGATTCGCCGTGCTCAGGCCGAAATAAGAACGATAGTTCACGTCCACGCCCACATGGATCTCGTGCTTTCCCAGCCAGTGTTTCTCCGCAAATTGATAGCTCGGCAGGAACTGAAACTGCTTGCCTCTTCTGGACCATTGGTTGAAAAAGTTTCCGCCCCAGCCCGCCGGCGAGATCAGCATGTCATCCAGTCCTTCGCCGTGGGCATTGCTGTCAAACCGCGTGTACTGCGCAATCGCGCTGAAAATCGCGCCGGAATCCAGCTGGTACTTGTCCGACAAATGCAGGGCGATTCCCTTCTGGTTCAAATCGTTCGAGGCGGTTTCCGGCGCGAGCGCATTGATGCCAACATGTTGCTGTCGCAGAGGGAACGCGTTGACCGTAAGCGTCAGAATTTGTTTGGGCGAAAGAATGAGCTCGAGGGTCGTGAAGGAATTGAAGCCCTGCTTCTTGGTGATGTCATCCGGCCAGGGCAGCCCGCGAACCGTGGTCTTTTTCATGTCGTACTGGAAGACTTCCGAGAAAAACAGTTTGCCTTCGATCAGCGGGCCCCCAAAGTCGATGCCGGGCGTCGCCTGCGCGATGCCGACCATGGAGTCGTTCTTGCCAAGAATGGAAGGCACGAAATTCTTGACGTAGTAGGACCATTGTTCCTGGGGAGGCTTGGTTTCAATGGTTGTCAATCCGCCCGAGAAACTTCCGAGTCCCGCGTTATAGGGCGTTTTGTAGACCGCGAACGATTGCACGGCATCCGTGGGCACCGCAATCGAAAAGCTGCCGGTCACGGGATCCGCCGTCTGCGCGGAATTCACAAGAAACAGGCTCTGGTTTTCGTCAGCGCCCTTGAAGGTGAGTTTCCCGTCCTGTGTTTTTACCACTCCCGGAGTGATGGGTATCACTTCCCGGATCTTTTCCTCGGGCGTAGGCAGAGCTACCAGCTCGCGGTGGGTTACGGTGGCCTCCGGATTGGAAACGCTCTCCGTCGAAATGACCTGGGTCTGTTCCTTGACCTCGACCTGTTCAGAGACCGTTTCGAGCTCCAGAGTGAAATCTTGTACAGCCGCCTGCCCGGCCGCGACCGAAACCGTTTTTGATACCTGTTTGAATCCTTGCTGGCTGACGGAAACCGTGTACTTGCCGGGTTTGATGCCTTTGAACTCGTAATGCCCCGCGTCATCGGTATCGACGGACAGAGCTTCTCCCTCGGGCGGGACGGCAGTGAGCTTTACGCTGATTCCGGACAAATCCGATGAGGCGTCCTCTTGCCTGGTGGAAATAGTCCCCTTGATGGACCCGGTCTGTGGCTTTTCGCTGCTCGAGCGCCCGGCCTGCCCAAAGGTCGGGACCGTCGCCAGCAACATCACAAGCACGGCAGGCACTCGTCGCGCCCAACCCGGCACGCCATGGTCCCTTCGAATGGCGGCGGCCTCCTGGGTAGTGCCCGGAATTGCTTTCTGAAATGTATTCATTGTCTGGCCGATGGGAACGCTGTCTATTAATTCATTCCTTTTTTGGGTCAGTCGGATTGGCGAGCGTCACAAGCCCCTTTATCCAGCCAGACGACGTCCCCTTTATTGTCAATTTGGAGTGCCGAAACGGGAAGCCCGGCGAGGTCAGGGTGTGCCTCAATCTCCAACTGCACGAATCGCGGTGCAAGCTTGGTGTAATCCTCTTTTCCCCACTCTGGATGGGCTTTGATGTACGCGCGGATATGGCCGTTCAGCCCGATAAAGTAGCCAATCCTCGCGTAAGACGGGGCGGTGCTCTCGAAACGCTCGATCCTGATCTTCCCCGTGGCATCCGTTTCAAGGCCCCGTACAATCAACCCGGGCTCGCCATCCTGAATGCCGGCGAAGACCACCTCGGTTGGTTTGTTGGCCATCGTTTTTAGAAAGTCCAGAGGCTGCGCTTCGCGCAGCCGCCTGATCGCCCGCTCGTAAGGGCTGCGAGCCATGCGCAGAAATGCCTCGGCTTTGGATCGCAAGTCTCCCGGTTCCTGGCAAGCGGCATGGATATATTCCCGTAGACGGAACTCCGAGTTCCGCTCTTCGTAAAGGCCCGCCATGGCTACCAGACAGCCCGGTTCCTCGATGATCTTGCAGGCGGAGACCGGACGCACTCCCCGACTGACCCGGCAGTCGGCCGCAATCACCAGCCTGTGATTCACGCGATCGATCAGGGCGACCACGCTGGTCGCGTACAGATGCGTCCGGAAGAGCGAGGGGCTGCCAAAGAGCAGCACCGCGCAGAGAATTAGCCTCGAAGCCAACCCGCGAGGTAAAGCCCGTTCAGACACACAAAAACCATACATTCTGGCGCACCCCCCCGGTGGCTGGGGCTGATCCTCCCGCCTCTCGTCTCCTAAGCCTGAGTGTCCTTGTGAGCCTTTTCCTCACAAAGCCGCTCGGCGTTGGCATGCAACTGCGAGAGGACGGTTTCCAGCTTGTCGATGTCGACGTTCTGGACCCCCTCGAAGAATTGGCTGCGAACTTCCTCGAATCGAATCTTTAGCTGCGGCACAACCCGCCGTCCCCTGTTCGTCGCCTTGATGATCAAAAGCCGGTGATCCTGAGGATCGCTCCGTCGGGTGATAAAACCGCCGTCTTCGAGCCGGTCCACGAACCGCGTGATCTTGCCCTTGTCCCGGCCCATGGCCTTGGCCAGCCTCCCGGCGGAAGTCTCTCTTTCGTCCGCGCAATGCACGAGCACTGCCGCTTCCTGCGCGGTCATCCCGAATTTGCTAAAACAACGATCGAACGCTGTTTGCAGCCTTATGCTGGTTCGAAAGAGCCGCGATATGGAAAGCTCCGCCTGCCATTCCCTGACGCCCGCATACCTTCGGCCAGATTTCTCCCGAGCCGCAAGGGGATTCCTGAGAATCCCCCCGTTCTTCCCGGTCGTGGTATTTTCCGCCATTGATCTGACCCTCGCTGCTTCTCGGGTCAAGAATGAAAGTTGCTCATTCCAATCCATCTAGAAATGGAACCCTATCTCCGCCGTCAGCGCGCGCGGTGTCACGTAGTGCGTCCCGCTGAACGTCGAGAGGAAGTTATAGAGCGCCACTTTGTTGGTGACGTTGATGGCGGTGAATCGCAGGCTCCACTTGTAGCGGTCGCCGCGGAACAGGTCGTCCTCGCCCACGGATACGTCGAACAAATTGCGTGGGGCAATTCTCGGCGGGTTGTGATCGTCGTTCTCGGTTCCGGGCAGAGGAACGGTTACGTACTTAGAGCCGTAGCTTGTTGCGGGACAGAGATTCGCACCGAACGACGAACTGAGCGGAGTCGTAGGTGTCGCAAACACGCCCCCGCAGAAGAGTCCTGCCTGGAACTGTTGATCCGGAGTAAGTCCGGACACGTCGATGAGATTGTTGGGACCACCGCCGTCCGGCCCGTTCGCACAGGACTCGCCTCCGAAGCACGGCAAGGGGCCGGCCACAAGGCCGCTATCATACCGCCAGTTGAAGCCGACAAATGGCGCGCGCTTCCAGGGCTGGTATTGCAGGTGTGTGGTCTGGTTGAACTTTTCGTCGTGGTCGATGCGAAAGACAGAGGGCCCTCCGGGCGTGGCGCCAATGCCGCTGATCTGTGGAGTGAAGAAACGCGCCGCTACACTGGACATCACCACAAACGCCGTAAAGCCGTGGAAGTCCGGTACGGAAGCGCGGATCGCGTAGCCGGGGATTTTCGAGCTGGCCCACTCGATCGGATAAGTGATCGGGGTGTTGCCCAGCACGCTGAAGTCGAACGCCTTGTGCGTGTACTTCCAGATGTACTCCGCATCAACGACCAGGTACTTTTTGAACGCTTGCTCAAATCCAGCGTGGAATTCATTGCGGTGGCCCGGACCTAGCGCTGGTACCGATGAGGAAACGCACTGACCACCGGGTACCGACGACTGCAGGTCGAAGATCACCTGGTTGTCGCAGCCGGTGCTCGCGAGAATGAGGTTTTCATTAAATGGCGTCTCCATCGTGCGCGCGTAGGAAAGCCGCAGCACGGTACTCGTGGGCTTGATGTTGTATGCGACGCCCAGGCGCGGCTCCAACTGCTGGGCGCTGGATATGCCGCGGTAGATATCGGCGCGCACCCCCAGATTGAGGCTCAAGTTTTTCATCGTTAGCACGTCTTGGACATAGAGCGCCGTTTCCTTAATATTGGCGCTCCCGTTGAAGGTGAACAATCCGCTGGTGGTTTGTCCTGCGGGGCATCCGTCAGATGCTGGCAGGGGAGCCAATCTGCTCAGGTCGTAACAGCCGAGAAGGGGGATGAATGCCGGCACCGATCCCTGCCCAGAGTTGGCTACCAGCCCGGCCCCTGCGGTGCATTGCGCGGGGTCCGTCAACCCCGGATTGGTATCTGGACTCAGGTCGGCAAGATTCAGACAAACCGCGTTTACCGTCGGATCGACGATGCCAAATTTGTCGTTTTCTGAAAGTGCTGTGTTCTCAAAGGTGAATCCCGCCTTTACGTTGTTGATTCCTTTTACGTAGGAAAGAACGGCGCGAACCCCGGCATTCGTCAACGTGCGGTTCTGGCCGACTGTGTTTAGTTGCAAATCGGGCGACAGATCGGCGAAGGGGTTCGCGCTCGGGTAGTAATTGTATTGATCCCGCCGCACAAAAGCCCCAAGCGTCAACACCGTTCTGGCATTGACGAGCCGCGTCCAGGACGGCGCGATGTTGAACGTTCCGATCTTCGAACGCTGATCCTGCGGCCCCACTGGCTCGCCGTTCGGCCCGAGGCCGCCGCACGAGGCTGTTTGCCCGGCTGGGCAAACGGGATCTGCCGAATTGAATGTCCAACCTGTCGCATTTTGCGCGTCATAGGAATTGGGCGTCTGGAACCAGGACCGGCTGTAGCCGAAATTTACGCTGAGGGTATCCGCTGAGGAGACCTTATAGTCGACGCGGTCGAAGAAATTTTCCTCATTGCCCCTGTCATGCATCACGCCTATTTCCGGTCCATCCAGAAACCGGGCGGTGTTCAAGCCGTTTGCGGAAATGAAGTTGCCCCACTTGTCCCCGCCGTAAGCCAGATCGAAGCCTGCGTTCACGGTCCCAAACGAGCCATAGGACATTGTCACCTGGCCATGAGGCTCAGTGACCCCCATGCCTGACCGCGTCGACGCCACAATCACCAGACTTGTCTTGCCTCCAAACTCGGCCGGCGGTGCTCCGGAAATCACTTCAAGGGACTGGACCGAGTCAGAGGGAAGCTGGTTCGAGAACACTTTGCTCTGTTGATCGGTGATCGGTTGCCCATCCACGGAGAAGGAGTTCGAAGCGTGGTCGCCGAGGCCGTGAAACAACCCGTTCGAATCCGCCGCCACACCGGGTGTTACGAGCGTCACCAGCGAACTGAGCGAGGAGGAAGCGCTCTCAAGTGGCACGTTCTTGAAGAGATCGCGATCTACGTCGGTGTGAAATGTGGATTCATTCTCGACAAGGTCCCCGCCGTTTGCTTCCACCGTCACGGTCGTTGCGCTGGCGCTGCCAACCTTCAGGCTGACCTCCACCTTCATAGGAACCGCGGATCGCACGTCCACATCTTGCGTAAAGCTTGCAAATCCCGCTGCGCTGACAATGGTGTGGTAGGTGTTGAACGGCACGTTCGTGAAACGGAAAGACCCATCACTCCCTGTGGTTGTCGTGCGGGTGTACCCGCTGACGGCGTAGGAAATTTCCACCGTCGCGTTCGCCACCACTCCCCCTGAAGCATCCTTCACCACACCTTCTATAGATCCCGAGTTTCCCGACTGTGCCTGCGCGGCTGCCGCTGAAAACACCAACACCAGTGCCAATATCGAGTACCTTCCAAAACGCTTTAACATTTTTTCTCCATCCCTTTGCGGGTTAGTTGTTTCTTGTGGATAGAGGCCGCCTGGAAAAATGGCGGTAGCGCTGGCCCCTTAAAGGTCAGCGCTTGTTTGTGCGATTCACTGGCAAGAGATTCGAATTACGCGGAAGGAGGCGCTCGGGAAGCGCGGTGCAGCGAAAAAGTATTGCTCGGCGCAGCATGCTGCGGCAGGGAAGTATATCGGGCAATCAGCTCGGGAGCGGCAACAAGGTCAAGCGCCGCAGCCGTGAGCGCCGGCATGTGCAGCGACTGGCAGATGTGGCAGGCGTTTTCCGGCCCGCCCTTGTGCTGGTGGAGGAGGCTCCCGCCCGCCGCAAAATACAGCAAAACGGCACAAGCCAAAATAGCCAGCGCCCGGCTCGCCGTGGTCCGCCCGAATATAGCTCTACCCAGTCGCATCAAGCTACCCACTAGCCTAGCACCTTAGACGCACGAGCCCCGGGCCTTGATGCAAATAGTTGACCCCCCGCCCCTATCCGTTGCTTGACCCCGCAACCATTCCGGCCTAAGCTTCGTCTTAGTAGAAAGATGTTCGTCAACCCCAACCGGACGCGATTGTGCGCTTTGCTGCTCGGAGTCATCTTCCTGGCGGCGCAGTTCCACTTTTGTGCCGATCTGACTTCTGACCCCGGCGGTTCCCATCCCTGTCAACTTTGTTCCACGGCAGGCTCCGCGGTCACCACAGAGACGCTGGATCTGGCGGTCGTCCCGGTCGTAAACCGTCTGGAAGTTTTCGCCGCCGTTCTCTTTCCGTCAGTGGAAGTTTTCCGTTCGACCTCTCCGCGCGCGCCCCCCGTCCTCTAGTTCTCCGCTTTTTCTACAATTTGTCCCTTCCACCATAACTGCATCGACCTGTCCCTATCGCATGGGACCGTAGAGGAGCATCAACATGAGGAAAGGAACGGCATTGGCCACCGCGCTTTTGGCCTTGCCTGTCTGGGCGCTGGCTCAGCAGAGCGCCACGCCTCGTCCGCCGGGATCACCCGCCGAGGCCGAGCCGCCACGGGCGGACACCAGCCATCCCCAGCCGGCGCGAATCACTCTCGAGGAAGCGATCCGGCTCGCCTTGCAGCACAATCACGCGCTGCTCGCTGCCCAATCCACCATCCTTCAGAATCAGGCCCAGGAAATAACCGCCAATCTCCGTCCCAATCCCACCTTGTCCTGGGATACGCAATTCCTTCCCATTTTTCAACCGAGCAACTTTACCGCGAATTATTTCGAGAACCAGGCGCAATTCGACATCGGCGTCGGCTATCTCTTCGAGCGCGGCGGGAAGCGCAAGCGCCGTTATCAGGCCGCCAAAGACGCGACGGCAGTCACTCGCGCGCAGGTGACCGACAACGAGCGCCAGCTTACCTTCAACCTCTCCCAGCAGTTCATCAACGTCTTGCTCGCGCAATCCACGCTCGATCTCGCCCAACAAGATTTCGACAGCTTTCAGAAGACCGTGGATATCAGTGAGTCGCGCTTCAAAGCCGGCGATATGAGCGAAGGCGACCTGCTCAAAATCAAATTGCAGCTCTTGCAATTCCAGTCGGATGTTTTTGCAGCCAGGCTTTCCAAAGTCCAGGCGCTTGCCGCTCTTCGCCAGCTGCTCGGGTTCGAATCCGTTCCCGATAATTTCGACGTTGAGGGCTCTCTCGACTACCAGCCCGTTCACGGGGGCATGGACGATTTCAAAGCGCTGGCCCTTCGCACCCGCCCCGATCTCCAGGCTGCGCAATTGGGCGTAACCGCCGCTCGCAGCCAGGAGTCGCTCGCAGAGGCCAACGGCAAGCGCGACTTGAACGTCAGCTTCGATTACTCGCACGTCGGCGGCGTCAGCAGCGGCACCTTCTTCTTCAACATGGACCTGCCCATCTTCGACCGCAATCAGGGCGAAATCGCCCGCACCCGTTACGCCATTACGCAATCCCAGGAATTGCAAAACGAAGCCGCCCAACAAGTTCTCACCGACGTTGTCGACGCCTATGAGGCCTTGCACTCGAACGACCAGATCATTCAGCTCTACCGCGGGGGTTTTGTCGATCAGGCTCAAAAATCCCGCGACATCACCGAGTACGCCTACAGAAAAGGCGCCGCCAGCTTGCTCGATTTTCTCGATTCAGAGCGCACCTACCGCGCCAACCAGCTTGCTTACCGCCAGGCGCTCGCCAGCTATATGACCGCACTCGAACAGATGCGCCAGGCCGTAGGAACGAGGAATCTGCCATGAAATTCAAATCCAGGTTTTATATCTCGGCTTCCCCCGCCGCTCTGGCCGCCGCCTTTGTCTTTCTCTCGCTCGCTGGTTGCGGTTCGGGCGGCTCCGAATCCAAGATGACGTCCTTTTCCTCGAGCGAAACGAAAGAGGAAACCGCCGATCTCTTCACTGTTCCTCAGGACCAGTTGGCGCACGTCCAGGTTGTGGCCGTCGAAAAGGCCGCTCTCCCCCGCGCGCTGCGGCTCACCGGCGCCGTGGCCTACAATGCTTTCAAGACCACGCCGGTTTTCGCCGCCATCGGCGGGCCCGTTCGCGAAATTCTCGCGACGCCCGGCGAAAACGTCCACGCCGGCCAGCCGCTTCTCACCGTCAACAGTCCGGACTACTCGGCGGCCCGATCCGCGTACCTCAAGGCGCGCTCGGCGTTTCTTCTCGCCGACAAGTTCTACACCCGCGCGCAAGATCTCCTCAGTCACGGAGCCATCGCCGAGGCCGATTTTCAGACCGCCGAATCCACGCGGATACAGGCTCAGGCGGATCTCCAGGCCAGCGAGGACGCCCTTCGCGTACTCGGCATCACGGACGTGGAGTCCCTGGATAAAAATGCTCCAAAAACCACTTCTCAGGTCCCCGTCCTTTCGCCTGTCGGCGGAGAAGTTGTCGAACGCCTGGTCGGCCCGGGTCAGCTGCTTCAGGCGGGTACAACGCAGGTCTTCACCATCTCGGACATGAGCACGGTCTGGGTGCTCGTGAATGTCTACCAGGGGGATGTCGCCTATGTGCGGTCCGGAGACAGCGTGAACATCTCTACCGACTCCTACCCCGACACATTTCACGGGCGCATTTCCTATATCGCTCCGGCGCTCGATCCCAACACACGCACGCTTCAGGCGCGCATCGTGACCGAAAATCCCGGCAACAAGCTCAAGAAGGACATGTATGTCACCGCCACCGTAAGCGCCGGCGTCATCGCCAATGCTCTGACGGTTCCGGACGCCGCTGTTCTGCGCGATTCCGAAAACCAGCCTTTCGTCTACGTGCAGTCCTCCACGAAACAAAACGAATTCGCCCGCCGCCTGGTGCAACTCGGCGACAGCCATGGCGGCCGCACGCAAATTACAAGCGGCGTGAAGGAAGGCGAGCGCGTGATTGGCGACGGCAGCCTCTTTCTGCAATTCAAGAATTCCTTAGAGCACTAGAGGGAGACGCGGCCGAGAGAAATCACGATGATCCATCACATAGTCCAATTCGCCCTGCGCCAGCGCTTCCTCGTCCTGATCGTCACCCTGCTGATGATCGTCGCCGGAGCCGAATCTTTCCGCCGCATGCCCGTCGACGCCTATCCCGATCTTTCTCCGCCCATGGTTGAGCTCATCACCCAGTGGCCCGGCCATGCCGCCGAAGAAGTCGAGCGCCTCACCACTCTTCCGCTCGAGCTGGCCATGAACGGCACGCCGAACCTCAAGGTGATGCGTTCCATTTCGCTTTACGGACTCTCGGACGTCATCCTCACCTTCGAGGACAGCACCGACGCTTACTTCGCTCGCCAGGTCGTTTTCGAACGTCTTAGCGACGCCACTCTGCCGACCGGCGTTACCCCCAGCATGGCCCCGCTCTTCAGCCCGAGCGGCCTGGTCTATCGCTATGTCATCGAAAGTCCCGATCGTTCTCCGATGGAGCTGCACACCTTTGAGGCCTGGATCATTGAACGCGCCTATCGCAGCGTCCCTGGCGTGGCCGATGACTCCGGCTTCGGCGGCCCCACCATGCAGTATCACGTTCTGCTCGACCCCGTTAAGCTCTACAACTATCACCTGCCCGTCGTACAGGTTCTGAACGCCCTCACGGCCAACAACGCCAATACCGGCGGCGGCTTTTACACGCAGGGCGGCCAGTTTTATTACGTCCGCGGCCTCGGGCTCGTCAAAACCACGGAAGACATCGGCGAGGTCGTGGTCGGCAGCGGCGGCAACGGCGTGCCCATCCGCGTCAAAGACATCGGCCGCGTCGTTATCGGCATTGCCCCGCGCCTGGGCATTTTCGGCTTCCAGGACAAAGCCAATAAAAAGAATAACGACGACGCTGTCGAAGGCGTCATCCTCATGCGCCGCGGCGAGCAAACGCAAAATGTTCTCCAGGGTGTCGAGAAGAAAACAGTCGAAATCAATCGCGATCTTCTGCCCCCCGACGTCAAAGTCCGCACGTACTACGACCGCAGCGATCTCGTCAAGGTCACGACCGACACCGTCGAGTGGAACCTCCTTCGCGGCATGGCGCTCGTTCTTATCGTCCTCATCTTTTTCCTTGTCAGCATCCGAGCCGCCGTCATTACCGCGCTCACTGTGCCTCTCGCTCTTCTTTTCGCTTTCATTTTTCTCCATGCCACCGGTGAAGCCGCAAACCTTCTCTCGATCGGCGCCATCGACTTCGGGATCATCATTGACGGCACGATCGTCATGGTCGAAAACATCTACCGCGAGCTCAGCCTCCGCCACGGCCAGGAATATAAAATCAACGACGTCATCCTCGCCGCCGCTCGCGATGTCGACCGCCCCATCTTTTACTCCGTCGCCGTCATCATCGCCGGCTATCTCCCGATCTATGCCCTCACCGGCCCCGCCGGAAGGCTTTTCCATCCCATGGCCGACACCATGGCCTTCGCCCTTGTCGGCGCTCTCCTGCTTACCCTCACGCTCGTTCCTGTCCTCGCTTCCTACTGGTTCAAGAACGGCGTCAAGGAAAAACCCAATCGCATATTCGAGCGCGTCCGCAGCGGCTATGGCAAACAGCTCGAGTGGTGCCTGAATCATCCGGCGCTGACTCTGATTGTGGTCACTCTAATCTTTGGCGCCACTCTGCTGCTGCTCCCCTTTATCGGGGGCGAATTCCTGCCGCACCTCGATGAAGGCGCACTCTGGCTTCGCGCCACCATGCCCTACACCATTTCCTTCGAGGACTCCGCCAAATTCGCTCCGCAGGTGCGCAACATTCTCTCGAAATATCCGCAGGTCACCGTTGTCGGTTCCGAGCTTGGCCGCACGGACGACGGCACCGACCCTACCGGTTTTTTCAACTGTGAGTTTTACGTTGGATTGAAGCCGTACGACGATCCGTCCTGGAAGACCGGCTCGATTCACACCAAGGAAGAGCTCAGCCGCGAATTCGATAAACAACTCGCTTCCTATCCGGGCGTCATCTTCAACTTCACGCAGCCCGCCGAAGACGCCGTCGACGAAGCTCTCACCGGCCTCAAGTCTTCTCTCGCCGTCAAAGTCTTCGGCCCCGATCTGGAAGTTCTCGAGAAAAAAGCCGTCGAAATTCGCAACATTCTTGCCAAGACTCCCGGCTTCAAGGAGCTCACCGTCGTCCGCGAGCTCGGCCAGCCAAACCTGATCATCGATGCCGACCGCGCCAAAATTGCGCGCTATGGCATCAACGTCGCTGACGTCGAAGCCGTGGTCCAGGCCGCCATCGGCGGACAAGCCGCCACGCAAGTCATCCAGGGCGAAAAACTTTTCGACCTCATCGTGCGCATGGAGCCGCAATACCGCTCGAGTGCCGGCGATATCGGCGATCTCCTGGTTCCCGCACCGGCCGGCCAGCAGATCCCGCTTTCTGAACTCGCTACCATCAAGGAGAGTTCCGGAGCTTCCTTCATCTATCGCGAAAACAATTCCCGCTACATCGGCATTCAGTTTTCCGTGGAGGGCCGCAATCTCGAGGGCACCGTCAACGCCGGTCAAGCGGCGGTCAAAAAAGCTGTCACGCTCCCCGAAGGATATCGCCTGGATTGGGGCGGCGAGTACAGCGAACTCCTCGAAGCCAAGGCGCAGTTCGTCATCATCGGCCCGCTGGCGCTCTTGCTCATTTTCATGATCCTCTTCGCGCTTTACGGCAATTTCAAATTCCCTATCACCATCGCTCTTGGCGTCATCCTGACCGAGCCCGTCGGTGCGCTTATCGCTCTGAAACTCACCCATACTCCCATCAGTGTCTCGAGCATCCTCGGTTTGCTCGCCCTTCTCGGCGTTTCCGTTGAAACTGCCGTCATCCTCGTCAGCTATATCAATAAACTTCGTCTCGAAGGCAAAAGCGTCCGCGATGCCACACTCGAGGCCTCGCTCCTCCGTCTTCGTCCCATCATGATGACCGCTCTGGTCGCATGTCTCGGTCTTCTGCCCGCTGCCATTTCCACTGGCGTTGGCAGCGACACGCAAAAGCCCTTCGCCATCGTTGTCGTCGCCGGCCTTGTCTCGCGCCTGGTCCTCGGCTTCTTCGTCAACCCGGTCCTCTACGAAGTCGTTGCCCGCGATGGCGACGTCCTGCAGGTCTAGGGCGCGAGCACAAAGAGACCATGACAATTTTGAGGAATTTAAAGGACCAGGAATTCTCGAAGGAAGGAACAGGCTCGCTCAGGAATTCGGATCGAAGGTAACCGCCACCGTGATCGTGCTCTCGTTACCGGGCGCAAATTTCCACTGGCGCACCGCTTTCTCCGCGGAATCCGCCAGAGCCGGGTTGCCGCCGAGCACTTCAACATCCTTGACGCTTCCATCCGCGTGAATGGACACCTTCAGGCGCACCGTCCCGCCGATGCCCCTTCGCTTCAGAATCGAAGGATACTGCGCTTCTACCTTCTTCAAAACCTTGCGTTCCGTGTCCTGCGCCCGGGCTGGCGTCAGGCAAAAAGCTCCCAAAAGCAGCCACCCGCATACCGTGGCGTATCGCTTCCTCTGTTCACGTTTTGTCATCGCGCGGCCTTAAAGCAGTGGTATGGAACTCGGCTCTGGGACCACCCACACCATTGCCTCTTCCTTTGCCGCACTAAACTTGCAGTCCTCTAACCAACCTTCCGCCTTTTTTCGAGAACCGTACCAATCCCGCACCGGATCCCGCGCGACGGTTATAAGCTATTGAAAATATTGTATTTATAAAATCAAGAACTACGCTCTTCGCGCGGCCCAGGTTGCCAAAAGCCAGGTTCTCAAACCCGTTTTCTCAACGGCCTCGGAACACCCTGTTTCATGTTGAGATGAAGGCCCGCGCGTCTCCGCACCTCTGAGAGGCCCCCGGTCGCTCGTGACATGCCTGGATTTCCGTCCGCCGTTTCAGGGAGAATCCCTTTACTTTCCGGGCGCTGGCTGCGCTGTCGGCGGCAGTATTCCGTTCAAGCGCAAATACACGGCTTGCGTGCCGTAGTGGTCGTACCAGTCATCGCTCAGGGTAATCAGCGCCCCGGCCCGCGAGGTCTGCCGAGTTCCGAATAAAGTTAACGAGTCGCTCAGCTTCGAATCGTCCACACCCGCTAATGCTGTCGTGCAAAACTCGAACGAGGCTTTCAACGCCCCGACCAGCTTGTCCTTCCCGTCCGTATCTTCAAGTTTCACGTCCGGCGCCGCCTGTCCGGAAATCTTCGAACACAGAAGATTGTTCGCCATCGTAATGTGCACGGTCAGGTGCGCAAACGTGTTCATCTCCGGCGTCGGTTTATAAGCAAACTTCTCCGCCGGCATCGCGTCCGCCGCCGCCACCATGATTTTCGCGTAACGCATAAGCTGCGTTTTCACCGTACTGCTTACCGGATTAGCCACCGGCGCAGCCGGAGCCGCATCCTGCGCCGCCGAAGCCACTCCCGCCAAAAGCAGCGCCGCTGCGACCGATCCCATTCGCTTCATCATCATTCCCTCCCGCCTTTTTCTCTCCGCATTCTCGAGCCGAGGGCGTTAGCCCCGCGGTCTTGCTCTCCTGACCCGTCTCCACTTCCTTCTCGAACCGCTGCCCAATTCCGCCGGCAAGCATACGCCCGCCCCCTTCACCCGACAAGCAGCTTCCATTCTCTCTTCCTTCTCTGTCCATGATTATTGCGGAATTCGATACTCTCCATTTAAATTTCGTTTACCTTCCCGCCCCCATTCGCTCTCATAATAGATGCGCATTCGCTCGAAGCTCCCGACCCGCTTCGAGCCGCTTTTAAATCTTTGATCTGGCTGCACGCGGCCTGGATTTCTTGAAAGGCTGGAATCAAAGGGCCGCAGGTCACGGCCTGAACGAGGAGCTTATGGCAAGAACAAACGGAAATGGTTCACCGGTGAAAAGTAAATCCCCCTCCGCCAGAAAACTTTCCCCCCAGGAAAAGATCGCCGAGCGCGCCTATGAAATTTATCTCGAACGCCAGGGCGCTCCCGGCAATCCGCTCGAAGACTGGGTCCGCGCCGAGCGCGAACTTCTCGAGAAGTCCCGCAAAACCACGAAGAAAACCGCTGTCGCAGCGGCCTAGGCTCACCCGTCCACTTGCCCTGTGCGTCCACCGCTTTCTAGAGGCGGGGCTTCCGCCCCGCGTATTTCTCGTCTCTTCTCTCCGGCCGCGTCGCCCCCGGCAGACTTTCCCCCAACTCTCCGCTACAATGGCTCGGCTCCGATAACCTAATCCACATTTCGCGAAGGAAAATCTAGATGCCCTATGCTTCAAAGGTCTTAATCACCAGGCTGAAAACTTCGGGCATTCTTGCCGGCAGATTCCGCGTTCACGCGGTTCTGTCGTTCACGGCGCTCGTAGCGTTATTCGCGTCGCCTCTGATTCTGAAAGCCGCTCCGCAATCGGCGCCCCTAAGAAATTCCGCCCCGCAACCGCGTTTCGCCATCTCCTTCGATTCGAAACTCAGCTCCACTCCTCTCGATGGCCGCGTCTAC
Source organism: Acidobacteriota bacterium (assembly GCA_013289955.1). Lineage (GTDB taxonomy): Bacteria > Acidobacteriota > Terriglobia > Acidiferrales > UBA7541 > Acidiferrum. The sequence goes on along the minus strand of JABCYZ010000003.1, from coordinate 48,844 downwards.
GTCGTCATCTCCACCAAAGACGATCCCGAGCCTCGCACGCAAATTCTTGAAGTCGAAGTCCAGTCGCAGCAAGTTTTCGGCGCCGACGTCGACGCCCTCCCCCCCGGCCAAAACGCCATCATCTCCGATGACGCCCTCGGCTACCCCACGGCCAGCTTCCGCGATCTCCCCGCCGGCGACTACTGGGTCCAAGGCGTCTTTAACAAATACACTACGTTCCACCGCGCCGACGGCCACACCGTAAAGCTCCCCATGGACGAAGGCGAAGGCCAGCACTGGGACTCCAAACCCGGAAATTTCTATAGCGTCCCCGAAAAAATCCGCATCGACCCCGCCGCCAGCGCGCCCGTCATCCAAATCCATCTCTCCAAAATCGTCCCGCCCATCGAGCCCGCGAAAGACACCGAATGGGTCAAGCACATCAAAATCGAAAGCCCGGCCCTCACAAAATTCTGGGGCCGTCCGATGTATCTCGGCGCCATCGTCGTCCTGCCCGAAGGCTGGTCCACCCATCCGAGCGCCCACTATCCCCTTCTCCTCGATCACGGCCATTTCCCTCACGACTTCACCGGTTTCCGCACCACCCCTCCCGACCCCGGCATGACCGGCTATGCACTCGATCGCGCCCAGTCCCAATACAGGTTTTACCAGGACTGGACGACCGGTAAGCTCCCCCGCATGATCCTTCTCCTTGTCCAGCACGCCAATCCCTACTACGACGACTCCTACGCCGTCGACTCCGCCAACGTCGGCCCCTACGGCGAAGCCATCAATCGCGAACTCATCCCCGCCATCGAAAAACAGTTCCGCGGCATCGGCCAGGGCTGGGCCCGCGCCGTCTACGGAGGTTCGACCGGCGGCTGGGAAACTCTCGCCACGCAAATCTTCTACCCCGACGACTTCAACGGCGCCTACGGAGCCTGCCCCGATCCCGTCGACTTCCACGCCTACCAGACCGTCAATGTCTATGACGATCCCAACGCCTACTGGACCATCGGCCCCTTCGGCCGCATCGCGCAATCCGAAATGCGCACTCCGCCCGGCATCATCCTGGCCACCACCGAAGGCACCAACCGCTGGGAACTCGTCCTCGGCACTCACGGCCGCTCCGGCGAGCAATGGGACATCTGGCAAGCCGTCTTCAGCCCCGCCGGGCCCGATGGCTACCCCGCCGAAATCTGGAATCAACGCACCGGCGCAATCAATAAAGAAGTCGCCGCCTACTGGCGCGAACACTACGACCTCACCGCCATCCTCGAGCGCGACTGGAAAACGCTCGGCCCCAAACTCCAGGGCAAACTCCACGTAATGGTAGGCACCGCCGACACCTTCTTCCTCGATGGCGCGGTCCACCTGATGCAGCACGCGCTCGAGGGCACCACAAATCCCCACTCCGACGCCACCTTCGACTACGGCGTCGACCAACCCCACTGCTACACCGGCCCCCCGGGCAGCACCACCCGCGAAGGCGGCCTGACCTTCACGCAACGCGTGCTAAAAGAATCCGCCGCGCACATGCTCCAATCCGCGCCAGCGGGTGCTGACACCACTTCCTGGCGCTACTAACCCCGCGCCTGTCCCCGGTGGGTCATGCCGGCTCGAGCGAGAGATCTGCCTTTGTCTTTAAATCTCGATCCAGGAGCCGGGCCTTTCACTACCCACCACTCCCTTTTCTTTCCCCGTATAATGTGCGCTCCTAGACAAGGAGGCAGAGAGAGATGCACTACCGCAGATTTGGCCGCACCGGATGGAACGTCAGCGAGCTTGGTTACGGCATGTGGGGCATGGCCGGCTGGACAGGCTCGGAAGATAAAGAGTCGCTCGCCTCGCTGCAGCGTTCCGTCGATCTGGGCTGCAACTTTTTTGACACCGCCTGGGCCTATGGTGACGGCCACAGCGAAGAGCTGCTCGGAAAAATTCTTCGCGCCAACCAGGGCAACGCCGCCGTCGGCGGACCCGACAAAAAACTTTACGTGGCCACAAAAATTCCGCCGAAAAACCGCCGCTGGCCCAGCCGCCGCGAATTTTCTCTCGACGATTGTTTTCCGCCCGAGTACATCGTCGAGTACGTCGAAAAGAGTCTCGCCAACATCGGAGTCGAAACTCTCGACCTCATCCAGTTTCATACCTGGGAAGACAAGTGGCTCGACGAAGAGCGGCTCCCCCGCGCCATCGAAAGCCTGCGGAGCAGCGGCAAGGTCCGCGCCGTCGGCATCAGCCTCAATCGCTGGGAACCGTGGAACGGCATCCGTGCTGTCCAGGAAGGCTACGTCGACGCCATCCAGGTCATCTACAACATCTTCGACCAGAATCCCGAGGACGAGCTTTTTCCCGCGTGCCGCCAAAAAGACGTCGCCGTCATCGCACGCGTCCCATTCGATGAAGGCTCGCTCACCGGAACACTCACGCTCGGGAGCACCTGGCCCAAAAACGATTGGCGCAGCACGTATTTCGTCGCCGAGAATCTCAAGTCCAGTGTGGAACACGCCGATGCCCTCAAGCCTCTCCTCGAGGACGGCATGACCATGCCCGAGATGGCGCTGCGCTTCATCCTCAACAACCAGGACGTCAGCACCATCATCCCCGGCATGCGCAAAATCCGTAACGTCGAAGCCAACACGGCCGCCAGCGCCAAAGGCCCGCTGCCCCCGGCCCTCCACGCCGAACTCCGCACCCACCGCTGGATCCGCACTCCCACAAGCTGGAGCCAATGAAACCAGGTTCGGAGCCAGGCCGGCGTTTTTTCTTTCCGCTTTGCTCCCCGGAAACGTGCCGGCCCCGGAAGAGAGAAACCTTTCTCCGTTTTTTCAAAGCGCAGAGATCTCAGCGAGGGTCAAACCCGGAAGGGAAAACCAGATCAGGCAGTTTGTTTCAAAGCGCGCTCGACCAGAGTCAGGCAGCGCTCGGCTTGTTCGCGCATCAATTCTTCGCGATCCCCGCGCTCTTTCTCCGAGCTGTGGAGTTCGTCGGCGATGGCCAGCGCGGCGAGCACAGCGACTTTTTGCGTGTCCACCGTTGCCGTGGCTAGCGCAATCGCCTGCATCTTTTCGTCGACATACCGCGCCAGCCTGTGGACATAGGCTTCGTCCAGTTCGCCGCGAATCGCGTATATCTGTCCGAATATCTCGACTTTTACGGGACTGCTCATGGCTCCGGATTGTAGCGCACCGTGGCGCGGACGAAAACAAGCAACTCGGGTTTTCAGCTCGCCCGGAGGCGCGCGCCTAGCTGCTCTTCCAGCGCGGATACAATCTTCAGGGAGAAGTCGCTCGTCTGCCGATCCGTCAGCGTCGCTTCGCGGCTCTGAAATGTGACGCGCACGAGGAGCGAATATTTTCCCGGGGGCACATTTTTCCCGCGAAACAGGTCCGCGGCTTCGATGGAGGTGATCTCGCCGATCCTGAGTGAGCGAATCGTTTTCACCACGTCGGAAAACGCAGTGCCGTCGGCAAGCAGCAAGGAAAAATCGCGCTCGACGGCCGGAAAACGCGGAAGCGGTTCGTAACGCCGCGCTTCCTTCTCCCGGCGAATCTCCTCGTACAACGAATCGAGTTCCATTTCCGCAAGAAAAACATCCTGGCGCAATTTGAATTTGTCCGCCACGCGGCGCGCGAGCTGTCCTGCCACGCCAAGCGCAGCGGAATGCGGCGCTGGATTGCTCCGGCCGAGATGGACCGTGCCGCGGCGCGCGGCGTGCGTCCAAGCGGCTCCGCCCTCCTGCCACTGGAAGCCGCCGGCGAGGGCGCCGATGGCGTCGAGGTCGCCTTTGAGGTCGGCGAATTCGTACTGGCGCGCGGTGTCATAGATGCCTTTTTCGCGGGCTTCGCCCGTTGCGCCGATGGTGAGGATGGGCGTTTCGAGCGACGTGCTTCCGAGGAGGCGGTAGCTGCGGCCGATTTCAAAGAGGCGCACGTTGCGCTGGCCGTGGTTGAGATTCCATTCAAGGGCCGCGGCCATGGTGACGAGGCCGTTCGAACGGAGGATGCTGGCTTCTTCGGAAAGCGGATTCGCGAGTCGCGCCCGGGTGACGCCTTCGGGGCGGAAAAGCGCGTCGCGTTCCTCGGCCACGTGAGGAATGGTGAGGATCTCGCGGTAGCCGAGTCCGATGAGGCGTTCGCGGACGCGCAGCTCCGGTTCGAATTTTGCGAGGCGCTCGGCGCCCTGGCGGGCTGCGGGCAGGCGCGGGGGAAATTTATCGAGGCCGTAGATGCGCGCGACTTCTTCGATGAGGTCGATTTCGCGTTCGACTTCCGCGCGCCAGCTTGGCTGCGTGCATTCCCACGCGGCCAGGAGCGAGCCTTGGGCACCGCGATTCTCGCCGACTCGTACGGGAGCGAAGCCAAGCGCGCTGAGGATGGCTTCGATTTCCCTGTCGGGAACGTCCGCGCCCATGACGCGAAGAAATTCCGCGCGCGTCAGCTGGATTTTTTTCGGAGCGCGTTTGCCGGGGTAGACGTCCACAACGCCCTCGAGCAGTTCCCCCCCGGCGAGTTCGAGGATGAGTTCGGCGGCGCGGCGCGAAGCGAGTTCGGCTGTTTCGGGATCGACGCCGCGGCCAAAGCGCGTGGAGGCTTCCGTGTGAAGCTTGAGGGAGCGCGCGGCTTTGCGAACGGCGATCGGTTCAAACCAGGCGCATTCGATGAGAATGTTTTTCGTGGAGAAGGAGATTTCCGTGTCGGCGCCGCCCATGATGCCGGCGATGCCGACGGCGCGGGAGCGGTCGCCATCGTAGACGACCGACAGCGAGGAGTCGAGCGTGCGCTCGAGCCCGTCGAGCGTCCGGATTTTTTCGCCGGCTTTTGCGCGGCGGACGCCGATCTGGTGATCGCGGACTTTGTCGTAGTCGTAGGTGTGAAGCGGATGGCCGAGCTCGAGCATGACGTAATTCGAGATATCGACGGCGTTGCTGATGCTGGCAACGCCGCTGGCTTCGAGGCGGTCCTTGAGCCATTTCGGCGACGGCTGGATTTTTGCGCCGCGAATGACGCGGGCGGTGAAGCGGCCGCAGAGTTCGGGAGATTGAATTTCGACTTTTATGGCTTCCGCTGCCTTTGCCGTGCCTTCCGCAGGCCTGGAAGAGATCGGCTTTAGCGGGAGCTTGTAGACGGCGCCCAGTTCGCGTGCGATGCCGTAGTGGGCCAGGCAATCCGGACGATTCGAGCCGACTTCGGCATCGATGACGGCGCCGTGCGGGCCGTTTTCGACGCTGCCGATGTTCGTGCCGGAAAGGGCCAGTCGCGAGGCTACATCGGCTGGCGAAGCCGTGACGTCGACGAATTCTTGCAGCCACTTGTAGATGACCTTCATTTGTCAGCTTTGCTCCGTTTGAAGACCCAGCCCCGTTCGGTCCGGAAGACCCGCGCTCAAGAAAACTCTCCTGCGATTTTGGGCGGAGTTCATGCGAGGTTCCAGTCCGGCGTGGCCGCCGGAGAATCCAGCTGTGCGTTCAGGCGTCCGAAATAGATGCGCGTCAAATATTCAAGGCGCACGCGGCCCAGCTGGTTGTGCCGAACAAAAAGTCTTTGCGCTTCCTCCATCATGGGCTCGAAATTGGGATTGTCCGGCGCAGGGATGAAAGAGCTGCTGCGCAGGCGTCCGGCGAGGCCGTCGAAATCGAAATCCTGAAAATTCGGCAGCGTGCGCCCGGCGAAAGAGTTGGCGCCAAAAAAAGCCTGCATGTGCTGCTCGTGGGGATAGCTTTCCTTCACTTCGGCGTAGTCGGTGCCGAACTTTCGAAGCAGGGCTTCGTAGTCGCGGAGAAAGGGAGTGGTGTCGGTAAGGCGCTCGTTCCAGACAACCACGACCCAGCCAGCGGGTTTGAGGATGCGGATAAATTCCTTGCGGGCGGCGTCCTGGTCAAACCAGTGGAAGGCCTGACCGGCGGTGACAAGATCCACGCTTCGGTCATCGAGAGTGGTGGATTCGGCGGAGCCGATGATGCTGGCGAAGCCGTCGTAGGAGGCGAGATATTCCTCGCCGGCTTTGCGCATTTCTTCGTTGGGTTCGATGCCGAAGACGCGGTTGCCGTTTTTGAGAAACAGTTCGCTCAGAAAACCGGTCCCGGAGCCGATGTCGGCGACGAGATGCCCGGGCCGCAAGCCGCACTCGGCGCGGAGGAGATCCCGGACGACAACGGGATAGCCGGGACGATAGCGGACATAGTCGGTCACGCGATTGGAGAAGCGTTGCTTGGAATCAGTAAAAGTCATGGCGAAATGACGTTCCCTTATCTAGTGCGAACGAACACCCACTTGGAACCTCGGGCAGCGCGAAAGGCCTGCCACCACCCGGCGCTATCTATGGCTGCCTCAGGCCTCCGGCTGCTCTTCTTCAAGGAGCGTGCCGAAAGCGTCGTACCAATCGTAGACGCGCTCGTAAAAATGGAAAACACCATCGAGCAGAAAGCCCACCCGGACAGAAGCCGTCTGCCCGGCGAACTGACGGAACTCCTCGAGACGGTTGTTGCGGTCGGTGAGCCAGTCCGTTTGCGCCGCGCTCAGGTTCTGGCCTTCTCCGGCTTCGAGCACGTTCTGGTCGATGGTTTCCGCGGTGAAGGGTACCCAATTCAGGTAGACGACGCGAAGGTTTTGCGCTTTGGCGAACTGGAAGAAGCGGTCGGGGTCGGGCTCAAGGTCGGAATTCCAGGCCAGTTGCGGCAAGTTGTCGGTGGGAAAGGCGCCGTAGAAAACGGTGAAGTTCTCCCGCCGGATGGAGTCTAGGAGTCGATCTTTCAGAACGGTGATTTCATCGGCCACAGTCATTCTCCACGCAAATGCGAAACCTGCCGGGCGGAAGCCTCTGGCTACGGGAACTGACGCAGGAAGCGGACATCGTTCTGAAAGAAAACCTGAATGTCGTCGATCTGGTATTTGAGCATGGCGAGGCGGTCGATGCCCATGCCGAAGGCGAAGCCACTGACTTTTTTGGCGTCGTAGTTGACGAACCCGTAGACGGCCGGATCGACCATGCCTGCGCCGAAGAGTTCGATCCAGCCGGCGCCTTTGCATTTCGAGCACGTCCCGCCGGCGGCGCTCGTGCCGCTGCCGCCGCAGAAGATGCAGGAGACGTCGAACTCGACGCTCGGCTCGGTGAACGGGAAATAGCTGGGGCGGAAGCGGGTTTTTACTCCGTGGCCGAAGAACTGTTTTACGAAATACTCGATGGTGCCGGTGAAGTCGCAGAAGGTGATGTCGGCATCGACCGCCAGGCCTTCGACTTGATGGAAAATGAAGGAGTGCGTGGCGTCGGGATTGTCGCGGCGATAGACCTTGCCGGGGACGATGACCCGCACGGGAGGCTTGCGCTTTTCCATGGTGCGGATCTGCATGGGCGATGTGTGCGTGCGGAGAAGCAGCGGCGTCGAGGCGCCTTTCGGGAGATCGAGGTAGAAGGTGTCCATGTCGTCGCGGACAGGATGGAATTCGGGAATGTTAAGCGCCTCGAAATTGTAATAGGGCGTTTCGATTTCGGGGCCTTCGACGACGGAGAAGCCGATGGAGACGAAGATGTCTTCGATTTGCTCGAAGACCTGGCGGACGAGGTGATGCGAGCCGGTGGGACGTTCGACGCCCGGGAGAGAGAGGTCGATGTGGTCGTGCGCGAGGGCGGATTGGTCGGCGCCGGATTCAATGGCTTGGCGGCGGGATTCGATTTGTGATTCCACGTGGGCGCGAAGTTCGTTGAGGCCGGCGCCGGCCGAGCGTTTGAGATCGGCCGGGGCGGGTTTGAGCCAGTTGTCGGTGATTTGCGCGAGCACACCGGATTTGCGGCCGAGCCAGGCGTCGCGGAGAATTTTCCAGCCGGATTCGTCGTGAATGGAAGCGGATTCGGCGTCGAAGCGCGAGCGGATAGCGGCAAAGTGATCCGCAATTGCGGCGGCGGTGGTTACGCCGAGAGCGGAGAGAGTCGTCGCGGTCGGATTTTCGATGTTCGGCATAAGCGAAACAGCTTACAACGAAGGGGCACGACCAGTTCATGCCCCTTCAGAAATCGAAGAGAGATTTCTCCCGGGGCGGGCCGACGCGCCGGGAGCGAATGCGAAAGAAAAAGCGCCGGCTCGCCCGGTTCAAAAGGACGGTCTGCCGGGCCCGGCCAAAGAGCTAGGACGCCTTTTTGGCCTGCGGCGGAGCGGCGGCTTTGGCGCTGGCGACCAGGCTTGTGAAGGCGGCGGCGTCTTTGACCGCGATGTCGGCCAGGATCTTGCGATCGAGGGACACGCCGGCGGCTTTCAGGCCGTGGATCAGCTGTCCGTAGGTCAGGCCGTTGTTGCGTGCGGCTGCGCCGATGCGCTGGATCCATAGCTTGCGGTATTCGCGCTTTTTTACGCGGCGGTCGCGCTTGGCATAACGATCGGCGCGATTCGCGGCTTCCTGCGCGGATTGGTAGAGCTTGCTTTTTGTTAGAAAGAAGCCTTTTGTCCGCTTGAGGTACTTTTTACGGCGGGCGCGGCGTTTTGTGCCGCGTTTTACGCGTGCCATGGGTTTTTCTCCTTAAGTTTGGGAGACAAACGCGATGCGCGCACGCGAAGGGAAACGCGTTCGGCAGCGGGTTTGTCTCTGATGAACTGCTGGCCGCTTTTGTTTGCCTTGCGGCAAACTTTGTTGCGGCTTATCGGCCGGCAGGCACCCGTGAAGCGCTGCCTGGCACGATGCGCGGGATTTCTATCCCGCGTTTTGATCGCAAGGGCCCGGCATGCCGCGCCCCTGCGAAGAAAATTCCTGCGCGCGTGAACATGGTGGACGCGCGTGAGAAACTCTGCGGCTTTTAGCCGTAGGGAAGCATTTGCCTGACGGCGGCCACATCGGCCGGATTCACGAGCGTCAGCTTCTTCAGTTTGCGCATGCGGCCGGGGGCTTTTGTGCCCATGAGGTGGCGCTTGCCGGAGTGCATGCGTTTGATCTTGCCGTTCGCGGTGATCTTGAAGCGTTTGCGCGCGCCGCGATGGGTCTTCAGTTTCAGTTTCGGTTTCGTCGAATTCCTTGGCATGGCTAGAAGATCTCTCCTTCAAAAGCGGGGCTCACCCGGCCCCAGGAATTTCTAAAACTATTGCGACTGCTGGGCGTTGGCCGCTGGTTGGCCGCTCGGTTTGGTGACCGTAGCGCCCTTTTTCGGCGCCAGCAGAGCCACCAGGACGTTGCCCTCCATGCGCGGCATCGTTTCGATCTGGCACTGGTCGGCAATTTCCACCAGCAAGCGATTCATCTTGGCGCGCCCTACTTCCTGGTGCGCCATTTCGCGGCCGCGATGAAAAATCATCGCGCGAACTTTGTGACCGTCGCCGAGGAAGCGAATGATCTGATTCTTGCGAACCTGATAATCGTGTTCCGCGGTGGCGGGGCGAAATTTTACTTCCTTCAGCTGCGAACCACGGCTGCTCTTGCGCTGCTCGTGCGCTTTCTTGTTGGCCTGGTAGAGATACTTGCCGTAGTCGGTGATCTTGCAGACCGGAGGATCCGCCGTGGGCGAGATTTCCACCAGGTCAAGACCGCGCTCGCGCGCCAACTTCATGGCCTCGAATGGCTGCATGACGCCAAGCTGGCCGCCCTCTTCATCAATCACCCGGATCTCGCGAGCGCGAATCCGCTCGTTGACGCGGATGCGATCGCTCTGCCGGAAGCTGCGTTCTGCGATATTCCCCCCTAAGTGCTGAAAGGCGCCTTACTGCCCGCCTCGCCGGGCTGGGCCTCGAATCGTTGACCGTGCGCACGGCTCGCTAGAAGCCGAGGACGGGTTTCAAAGTATAGCACGTAGCGGGATTGGTTGAGCAAGGGGTTGGCTGAGCTTTCAGAGAGAGCGGAAAGCGGGCGAGGCCAGATTTAGGAAGAGAGAGTGAGGACTTTGCCGCCGGGGCCTTCGATCCGGGCGCGGACTTGCGGCTGTTCGGCATAGGACACGGAGACGCCGAGGCCGAGTGTGACGGAGATGCGCCGCAGTTCAGAGTCGGCAGGTGTGGCGAGTGAGAAGTGATCGATTTTGCAGCCGGAGGGCGCGTCGGCGGAAGGATGGACGGTGTCGGCGCTCCACTCGATGAAGAAGGGAAGGAGGCCGGAATGGTTGTCCTTGAGAGTCAGGGTTTTCCACTGGAGGAGGCGGCCGTCGGGACGTTTGCGGGAGCCGGGGGTTGGACCTTCGAAAGCGATGGAGGCGGCGCTGAGGCGAGAAGCGAATGGAGTTAGATCGCCGGGATGAGCGGCCCAGGTAACGAGGCGAGGCTCGGTAAGCTTTTGCAAGCCGTAATGGTCGGGCGCATGGGGCTGCTCGGGATCGGGCGCGATGATCTCGAGATAGTGTTTTTCGCCGAGGGAGAGGAGAGCATTCTGCGTTCCGCGTCCTGGATGGACGCCGCCGAATGTGGCGCGCACGCCGGTGTGTTGGGCGACGAAATCGATGCCGCGATCGAGAACGCTGCAGCCGAGAAGGATGTGATCGAGCATGGCGGGAGGCCCTTCTTTCTGGGCGGGAAACATCGCGCGAGGGTTGACAGCGGAGGCGGCAAAAGTCGCGACTCCTGTCGAAACAAACTGCCGTCGCGAAATTGTGTGGTGCATTGCGTCCTCCGCGTAAGGCTGCCGCGAGTTAGCGCGGGAGCAATCCCTGTCCGGGGATTATATAGAGGATTGCGCCAAGACCGATGAGAAGAGACGCATAGTAGGCCGCGATAGGATGATTCGGAGTCGGCGGAAGGTCCTTGGTGAAGAGGCGATAGGTGATACCCGCGGCGACGAGGAAGAATAAGCCCTGGCCAAGAAACGCCCAGAGCGCGAGAGTCAAAGCGAGGAGGACGAAACGTTCGGCTTTGGAGAGAGCGTTCATCGCTTGGCCGCCGTCGAGAATCCAGACAGGCGTGAGATTCAGGAGATTTAACACGCCGGAAACTCTGGCTAGCACGCTCCACAAGCCGTAGCCAGTGTGATGCCAAAGATAGACGCAGACGGCGGTGGCTAGTAAACCGGCTAACGGGCCCGCGAGGCTGACGGCGGCGCGCGTTTGGCGAGTGACGCCCATGGCTTCCCAGCGAACATAGGCGCCGAGTCCTGGGAGGAAGACCGGCATGTCAGCGGGCAGGCCGCGGCGGCGGATGTCGATATAATGACCGAGTTCGTGGACGAGAAGGAGGACCGCAAAACCTGCGCCGAATTTGAAGCCATAGAGGGTCCAGTAGATGGCCAGGAAGGCAAAAAAACTGAAGAGGAACTTAAGCTTGAAGAGGGCAAGGAAAAGGCCCTTGCTCTTCACGAGCAAGATGGCAATAGGAGCGAGGGGACCGAGACGTTTGGTCCAGTCATTTTTCGGGGGCTGCGAAGCGGAGTGTTTTTCGGTGAGTTCGAGTTTAAAGATTTTGCCGCGAATCCATTCGGCTTGATTCGAATTGTGAGGGAGGAGCGCGAGGGCCTTCTGCCATTCGTCGCGGGCTTGCGGCAGGGCGCTTTGTTCTTCGAGTTGATTTGCTCTCGTCGAGATGCGGACTAACTCCTCGCTGTAAAGGAGCGTGTGGCATTGCGGGCAATCGAGGGCGCCAAGGGGCACGGATTGACCGCAATTGTGACAATTGCGAATCGGTTCCACGATAGGGGGAGAGGACACGGGTTCGAGGCCGTGCCGCTCAGGTCGCGGGCGTCGCTGTTGGCGCGCGATTCTGGAAAGGGCCGACGATATCTATTTTGGGCGCGCCGGTTTGTTGCCAGGCGAAGCGGATGCCGACGAACAAGATGATGAGGCCAATCAAGCCGTGAAACGGGTCCTGTAATTCGGTGAAGGGAGAAGCCAAGCCCATCAGCGCGAGGAGGCCCAGGACGCTGAAGAAGTTCATCCTGGGCTTCGCGGCGTGCGCGGGCGTCCCGCCTCCGGATGAAGAAGCCGAGTCGTCCGTATCCGCGTCATCGGCGCCTGGATTGGCAGGCGCGGTTTTCACGACCGGAGGTCTGGAAGCCTTGTCCTTGCTGATTTGTGAAAAGTAGATCGGAATGGCGGCCATCGAGACAGCGGCATAAGTGAATAGTGCGGCGGCGATCTGATAACGAAGGCCACCGATGCCTCGCGAACCCGTACGCATCGCTTTGCCGATGAGCCATCCTACGGCGAGAGAAATGTAGCCGATTCTGATGGAGGTAATGATGGTGAAGGCGGCGTAACCGATGAGACCGAGGATTGCGGCGCCCATTCCAAACATCAGAGCGCGGACGAAAGAGGCGTGGTTGTCTTTGGGGAGCTGGGTTTGTAGCTGCGTGGTGCAGCGTTCGCAGGCGAGCGAACCGTTGATTCGGTAGTAGGAGCCGGAGATCGGTTGATGACAGGATTTGCAAACGTCGCCGCCGGCGTACTCGGCCGTGGCGAATTGCGGCGTGGGATTGGCTGGAGGGAAGCCCATCGGGGAGGAACCGTAACACAGAGGCTACTTCCCTCAAAGTGAAAACTTCCCATGTTTAACCGCAAGGCCCACCGCAACACGCCATCCGGAAAATTTTGTTAACCGAGGGACCGGTTGGCGATTTCTTCCTGGAGCGCGGCTATGACTTCGGCGAGGGGCTTGGGGCCCTGGTCGCCTTTGCTGCGGTGGCGGACGGAGACGGTGCCGGCTTCGGCTTCTTTGGCGCCGACAATGAGCATGTAGGGAATTTTCTGGAGCTGCGCGTCGCGGATTTTGGCCGGAAGCTTCTCGTTGCGGTCGTCGAGATGGACGCGAATGTTGTGGCCCTTGAGAGTTTCCTTGACGTGCTTGGCGTAGTCGGCGACTTTTTCGCTGACGGGGCAGACCTGGACCTGGACCGGTGCGAGCCAGAGCGGGAAAGCGCCGGCATAGTGCTCGATCAGGATGCCGAAGAAGCGTTCGACGGAACCGAGCAAGGCGCGATGGACCATAAGCGGCTGATGCTTGGCGCCGTCCTCAGCGACATATTCGAGGCCAAAACGCGCGGGGAGATTGAAATCGAACTGGACCGTGGTGAGCTGCCAGGGGCGGCCGATGGCGTCGATGAGCTTTACGTCTATTTTGGGGCCGTAGAAGGCGGCTTCGCCGGTGATGGTCTTATACGGAATGTTGAGCTTCTTCATGGTTTCGGCTAACGCGGCCGTCGAGCGTTGCCAGTCTTCGGGTTTGCCGGCGTAATTTTCCGGGTGCGCGGCATCCCAGTCGGAGAGTTCGACTTCGAATTTATCGAAGCCGAAATTTTTCATTACGGCGAAAGCGAAATCGATGCAAGCTTCGACTTCGGATTCAATCTGGGAAGGCGTGCAGAAAATGTGGGCGTCATCCTGCGTAAAGCCGCGGACGCGGAGGAGGCCATGCAGCACGCCGCTGCGTTCGTAGCGATAGACGGTGCCGAGCTCGGCGAGACGCACGGGAAGATCGCGGTAGCTGTGAAGCTTCGATTTGTAAATAAGGATGTGGCCGGGGCAGTTCATGGGCTTGAGCTGGTAGTCGGCTTTTTCGACTTCCAGGGGGCCGAACATGCTGTCTTTGTAAAAGCCCGTGTGGCCGCTGGTTTTCCAGAGGTCGAGGCGCATGATGTGCGGAGTGTAGACAAGGTCGTAGCCGCGCCTGAGGAGTTCGTCGCGGAGCCAGTCTTCGACAATTTTGCGGATGAGGCCGCCCTTGGGGTGCCAAAAAATGAGGCCGGGGCCGGCTTCTTCCTGAATGCTGAAAAGTTCCAGCTCAACGCCGAGTTTGCGATGATCGCGGCGCTTCGCCTCTTCGAGGCGGTTTAGATATTCGTCCAGCTCTTTTTGCGTAAAGAAGCACGCCGCGTAGATGCGCTGGAGCTGCGGATTGCCTTCCTGGCCTTTCCAGTAGGCGCCGGCGACGTTCATGAGCTTGAACGCGGTGATGCGCTTGGTGGAAGGAATGTGCGGGCCGCGGCAGAAGTCGAGGAATTTTCCGGTGGTGTAGAAAGAAACCATCAGCTCGTTGGCTTTTTCTTCGACGAGCTCGCACTTGAAAATCTGATTGTTCTTTTTATATAGCTCAATGGCCTCGGGCTTCGGAATGAGTTTGCGCTCGTTCGGCAAGTCCTGTGCGGCCAGCTCGTGCATTTTCTTTTCGATTTTTACGAGGTCTTCCGGAGTGAAAGGCTCGTCGCGGAGGAATTCATAGAAAAACCCCGTATCAATCGGCGGGCCAATACCGAGCTTCACGTTCGGATAAAGCTCCATCACGGCGGCGGCCAGCAGATGGGCCGCGGAATGGCGGAAGACAAAAAGCGCGTCAGGGTCTTTTTCGGTGAGAATCTGGAGCTTTACATTCTCCTCAAGCGGGCGGCGCAAATCGACGAGCTCGCCCAGATCGGGAGCATTGGGCAGAGGAGTGCCGTTTGCGGCCGTAACGCGAGCTACCAGCGCTGCATCCGCGAGGCGCGGTGAAATCTTTCGCGCGATGTCCGCCGGAGTCGTGCCCTTGGGCACCTCCTGGACTTTGCCGTCCGGCAATGTGACTTGCACCTGCTCCATAGTCCGTTCACCTGGAAGGAGAAACCCTAAGCTTATCGGCGTGGTGTATCCGGGTCAAGGCGGAGCGATTTTGGTAGTGGGTCAGTTTCCGGTAACGCGTTTATTAAGGGTTGAGAATTGTAAATCGGTTAGATAAGCTTGTGGCCTTTATTTGTCGGTCTCTCTGAAAGAGTGGACTTGTTTAATAAGAATCTGCACAAGGCAAGAAAAGTAGTCAGTTTGCGTTTCTCAGGGTCATAGGAATTGGCGCACCAGCGCACAGCAACATGGTATTTACCTTGTGAAACGCCTTCGACTATCCACTGGTCGCCGTCAAAGCCTCTTACGCGGTCTTCTGCTGGCAACTGGAAGAAGTTGAGATTCTGAATCAGTACAGCAAGAGACTTTGATTCGTCTGCACTTAGTTCGATGTCCTTTGATTCGGCCAATTTGCCGGGGTCATATCCCCCCTGTCCATCTAACCGACGAGATGACAGGCTGTACAATTCCCCGTGTCTTTGGACCCTGACTACAATGGGGTTTCCCCACGTAGGCAGAATCATGATGCGGTAGATGTCAGCGTTCACGTCCTTAGTGAATCCGGGCAACCGAGGTTCGTTCATTCGTTCTAAAGCCTTGCCGTACCAATTGGACTCGAACTCACTTACACCCTCACCGCCCGCCTTTGTCTTGATTGGAAAATACGAGTCGTCGGCAAATGCCAAGGCCGTTGTGCACCATAGAGCCGAAATTAAGATAATGTTCTTCACCGGATTTCGCCCACCCGACATCGCTCCAGAATCTGCCCAGATAATTGGAATTTATCACAATTCTTTGCAAGCGTCGGTTAATCGGAAACTGACCCACTACCCGATTTTTGATAGTGGGTCAGTTTCCGATTACGCGACAAACCAGGCACTTGAGCCAATTCGTGATAAATTCTCTCTGGAATTGAGCAACTCTATCCTATTTCGAAGGGGAAACTTCGCGGGGTCGCCAGCAGGCGAGCAGCTATGGACGAAATGAAATGATGTCTCCGACGTATTGGCGGTGAAGACCCAATTAGGCTGGGGGAGCTACGCGTTCCTTTTCGGGTTCCTCGCGGTGGGCTCGCGGCCGAACCATACCGCGAGTTGGCTGGTACTCTCCGCCAAATGGGGAGATAGCAATCTAGAAGGTCGGCCTCGTGTAATTCGGGTTTCGGGAATCTTGATTGTCTTTTTTTCGTTATTTTGCATGTTTCTCTCAACGCGTAACTAGAGTGACCGGCGCCGTATGAGTCCAAGCTGAATATCCATTGAACTCCTGCTCGCAGCGGTTATCGGAAAGTGGGTACTGAACCTAGCCCCTGTGGTGAAGGAATTGTCGAACAGAAACCCAGATAACAAGCAACCCGCCCGCGAGGAACAGGAATCGGTAGAGTATTCGCGGATGCTGTTCAGGCCCTCTTGGTTGACTGGTTGCTAAGCGTCCCCGATAAAATCTGGCGTCGGGATGAAGTGATAAATAAACGTTGACCGAGCCAACGAACAAGCCCAGTCCAGCCGGTTGGTGAGAGGACGACAAACACGAAAGCGAGCCCACACACAACATGCACAAAAGTGCGTCGCGGCTGCGACGGCTACTGTTCCACCAATCGATATTTTCTAGTTCTGCCATCTGCCGAAGTGTACTCCAAATTTGAACGGAATCTACTATGTCCCGCACGACTTACCAGGAGCTTGCTTCAATCGTGCGGCACTGCCGCCACCTCCTATTGCAGCCCGCAAGCCTCGCGAATCTTCTTGGCCAATTCGCGCAGCTCGTCCTGTGTGGAAAACCCGCCGTCATTTGCCAAGAGCACGATTCCGATCTTTGATTCTGGATAAAGAACCAGCTGACTAGCCATTCCAAACGCTCCGCCGCTTTCCCATAGTTGCCGTTCGCCACCTTCTTGTGTCATGTACCAGATCAGACCGTCCTGGACGCTCTCGCCGTTGCCGAAGATCGCGGAATGGGATTGCCTAATCGTGGGATCGCTCTCATCGAGTTGCCAGTCAATGTATCGCACCATATCTTCGGCATCTGAATACAACCCTCCCGCTGCGCCAGCATTGAAAAGATGGTAGGGCATCGGTTTGCCTCCGGGGCTGTAGCCATGCACCAGGAGTCGTTCGTTCTGCGGCGACACCGCGAGGCCCGTTCGCTTCATTCCGAGGGGCCCCAGTATTTTCGTCTGAAGCAGTTGTTCGAAAGACTGGTGGTACACCTGCTGGAGCCCAAAGCCAATCAGCTTGATTCCAAAGTTGGAGTAGAGAAACTCGCTTCCAGGCTCGCTACGCAACTCGACCTGATGCAGCGCTCGCAAATAAGCCTCGTCATCGTATGGCTTTTCCAACTCGATTAGCTGGAACGGCAAAGTATCGAAATTGGGATTCTTAAAGAGAGCATCCGTGTCCGGAACATTCTTCGGCAGGCCGGCCCGGTGCGCTGCAAGCAACCTCAAGGTGGTGAACTTCCCATTCTTCTCTAAGTTCGGGTATCCCTGAGTCAGATAGACCCTGAAATCCCCGTCGAGCGTCATCTTTTTGTCGAATACAGCCCTGCTTGCGAGAGCTCCAGTGAAGGTCTTCGTGATCGATGCAATCTCATAAACGCTCTTTCGGTCCGGCACACGAACGTTAGATTTGCTCACTGTACCGTAGTTATAAAAGACAGCTTCGCCGTGGTCGGAAATCCCAACCGAGAGCCCAACATGTTGATCTTGCTGAAAGAATTCTCCGACGGCCTTGTCCACCGCTTTGTCGAGAGCCGTTCGCGTCGGGTTGTCTGACGCCAATTGACCGAAGGCCGGACGAGCGGCCAAAAGCAGAGCAACAGATAAAACGCACAATCGGTGCGGGGATGTTCTCATGCTATCGAATACTGAGGATTCCGGATTTGGTTACACATTTAGACTGTCGCACACCAAGAAACCTGGAGCCGGACCGTGCTTAGGTTTCTTAGTCTGAAGCCTGGCAGCGGTTACTGGTAACTTGGGAACTTTGATGAATCCGTCGACCCAACTTAGCAAGGGTTGACTTCCCGAGCGCAACTGAACCAAAGAACAGTTATGGGCTGAAACCTGAACTGCTAGTCTGACGGTAGGCCGCGCAGAAAAAGCGGCCCGGGTGCACATAAGGTGCGCCAAAGACTCAGTGATCATGTATAGGTGACCGTGCTTCGTCTGGATTATATCTCGTGCGTTCTTACAGTCCTTTCAACTATCCTCATAGGAAGGAAATTCTGGCAAGGGTGGATGGTAGCCGGAGCAAATAGCCTGGTCGTCTGCGTCATTGCTTCACGAACCGCGCAGTTTGGATTCATACCCGCGAATCTCTTCTGCGTTGCGCTCTATTCCTACAATGTGTGGAACTGGCGCAGCCTGCGAGGGCGAGCTTCCAAGTAGGTCCTTCTGTGATCCGCACAGCCCTTGGCAGCGAGGAACGAACGAAAACACCAATCGCTTGCTGCGTCAATACTTGCCGAAGAGAACTTTGGGTTTCGAGACTCCCGCGAGTAAACTCCACGCAAGTGTTGCGTCGACCAGTTGAGCTCGCACGACAAATCGGGAGTTGAGGACAATTCGTGAAGAAGTTCTGCCTTTGAAGAGACAACGAAAGACCTAAGGGTTGGGGAAACTCGCGGTAGACAATCGTCGGGCTTACTTCTATGCAGCCGTTGAGAAAGAAGAGGGCGCAACGGCTTTCTTATTTGAGCCATTCGAAGGCCAGCGAGCCCCTACCCATCACCTCGTCTACCACTGGCTTCGCGACCTCCAGTCCCTTTTCACTGTTTAGGAACATCACCACCCCTGACTTCGTCTTCGGATCTGCCATAACGAAACCCTTGAATGAGCCGTTGTCTCCCCAGTGCCAATGCACATCGGTTCCATCTTTGCGCTCAATGCCCCATCCCAATCCCCAAAATAGATTCCTCGATAACTGCTTCGGCTCTTGCTTGATGCAAATCCTGCACTCCGGATCGAGTGCGATTTCCGGCGTTTCCATCTCGCTGAGAGTCGCCGGCTTGAGCCCCTTCCCATTGAGAATGGCCTCAACAAATAGCGCGTAGTCCCTGGCTGTTGTGTTCAGCGTCGAAGCGGCCCCCGCCTCTGTTGGTTTCCACAATGTGGTCGGCTTCGCGTCTGAGTCGTGACCCGTAGCGGTTAGTGCATCAAAGTCTGGCCGCCAGACATAACTGCTGCTGGTCATGCCCAACGGCGTGAACACGGCTTGTGTCATATATTCGTTGAGTGGTTTACCGGTGATTTTCTCGACCACGCGCTGCAGGTAGATATAGCCCTCGCCCGAGTAGCTAAACCGCTCTCCCGGCGTGAAATAAATGGAGACTGAACCGTCATCTGCCGGCCAGTTCGGGAATCCGGTTCGATGGCTCAGGACGATCCGCGCCGTAATTTTTAGAAGGCGCTCGTCACCCTCGACAAAGGGCTTCGGCAAATACCCTGTTAGCGGAACGTCCAACCCCAGCTTCCCCTGTTCCACTAGTTTCAGCACGCCATAGGTAAACACCGGCTTGCTCAGGGAAGCCGCTTCAAAAACTGTTTCCCCCGTCACCGCCTGGCCCGTTTTTACCTCTTTCAGCCCGAAGCCGTGCAGCCACGCTGTCTTTCCGGCGCGAATCACAGCAATCGACAACCCTGGCACACCGTCTTTTTTCATTAGTTCGGGAATGTCTCTCTCCAGCTGCGGAACCGTTGCCTCGGTGGGTGTCGCCGGTGTCTTGTTTGCCCGCCACATCGGCGAAAAAACAGGCAAACCGACAACGATAGCCCCAAGCACAACAGCACTTCGCGTTCTCATCCCCAAGCAATTCATTTGTGTCTCCAAAGCCGGTCTGAACGCATCGACATAGACGAAACAGAAGGGTTGCGGTTAGGCACTCCCGCAAGTGGAGTTACGAGAGATGGAGCTCTCTTGTTCCATGCCGTTCGCTACTCTCGGCAAGGGCCGTAACCGGAAACTGACCCACTACCTGATTTTCAAGGTTGAGAAGCCGGTGCCAGGAGAGCCCGGAATTCGGAGATATCGTGAAATTTGGCGAAAGCCGGCTCTTCGTTGAGCCATGCGGAAAACGCAGCCGGATCCTCTATTTTTTCTTTTGCGCGGCAAAGAGCTTCCAGCGTGCCTTTCTGGTCGCCGTCCAGGGCGCGAGTGACGGCTATCTGGCCCAGAGGCCAGACCGAATCGGGGTCCGCGTCGGCCGCCAATTCAAAATAGGCGCGCGCATGCGGGAGGTCTTTGGCCTCCAGGCGTTCCTGACCCGTCTCCATGGCTTCGACGAAAATGCCAGCCATGGCGCGCTTGGCGACGCGGAGCTCTTGCGGATTTTTTTCGTGTATGGTGCGGGTGCGAAGCTGGGAAATCTGTTGTTCCAGCTGGCTGCGGGTATCTGCGCGGTTGGGGCCATCCTGACGAAGAGCGGCGAGCCCTGAATAAATGTCCGCGCTCAGGCGGGCTTGTTCTTGGATGTCTTGCTGCTCGCGCTTCACAGCGTCACGGACAGCCTTTTCTTTTTCCATGGCGACGGCGCGCTCGCGAAAGGCCGGCGCTTCTCCGAGGCCGTCAAACGTGTCGGCAGCCTGACGATACTCCTTCCACGTGCCGTACGGATCGCCGGCAACTTCGAGCCCTTTCGCGCGTTTCTCAACTTCGCCGGCTTGGGCTCTTACGAATCCAGTGTCGCGTTCTTCGCGGCCCTCCTTCATAGAGATCAGGCGAAACCAGGCCAGCGCCTCGTCCATGACGCTAGCGGGCGCCCATTGGTGCGGGCCATCGAACCGGCGCAACGAATGAGCGTAACGAAGCGAACCGAGTGTCGCGTCAAGATCGAGAACCTCGGGATAGTTGAAGTCGAGGACGCCGACGGCCGCGAAGACTGAAAACGTTGCGCCCGCCGCCGGCGGGGCCGAGGGCGAAAAGCCGGCGCCGTTCAAGAGCACGCCTGCGGCGCAGTTGCAGCGTTCGGCAAGCGTCGAAGCGAGGCGAGCACCTCCGGAAAACCCGGCGAAATAGATGCGTTTGTTATCGATCGAAAGCCGCAGATGCGTGTCTTCGAACATTGCCTGGGCGGCGTCGGCTTCCGGTTTCCAAGCGCCGTTGTGCGAATTATTCGAGCCCGCGACGATGTAGCCGTAACGCTCGGCCGCGTCTTTCATCAACTCGACGGGCATCTTTCCGCGAGCGCCGGGGTCGAAGGCATAGACAATCGGCCAGCGCCTTTCAGGAGAGTAGCGAGAAGGAAGGTATAGCGCATAGCTCTGCTCGGATGGGGCCGCACAGGAGACTTTGGGAAAGAGGACACCGGGCTCGAAATCCTTGGGCGGAGGATTCGGAGGAGTGCTCTGTTGCGCCCGGGCCCCTGCGGAAAAGGCCCCGAGCACTGTGCAAAGTAGAGCGAGCTTCAACATGGAAACAGTATAGACGCGCGAAAGCCGCCGGAGGAGAGCGCACTGGGGTCCCGGAAATTCGCCGCGTGAGCGACAGAATAGGGGGGCGCAACGGCCGGTGGGAGATTTCCGCCGGTTCGATATAGAATTCTTCGATGGACCCATCCCCGGAAGCAACGCGTTTTGTCGTCCCTGGCCATTCTCTTGCGCAAAAAAAGACTCAATATTCTCGGTCGATAGCGGCGCTCGCTGCGATTCGGCGCCGTGCGCTGCCGATGCTCGGCATTCTGACATGCTCGTTCCTTTCTCCCATCCTGAGAGCGCAAGCGCCTCTCGGAGTTCCCGAGGCCGATGAGCGCTACAAGGTGGACATTTTGCTGGTGGTGGCGCATCCCGATGACGAAGGGGCTGCAACGCCGTATCTGGCGCGGGCGATCGATGAGGGTAAGCGCGTCGCCGTCGCTTACGGCACACGCGGCAGCAGCGGAGCGAACGAGGCTGGCGCCGAACAAGCCACGGCGCTTGGCGATATACGGGAAATCGAGGCGCGCCGCGCGAACGCCGTTCTGGGAATCGACAAGGTCTGGTTCTTGGGCGGAAAAGACACGGCGTCGCAGGACGTTCTCGAATCGCTCGCCAACTGGGGCCACGGAATGGCGCTCGAAAATCTCGTGCGCATCGTGCGGCTGACCAGGCCGGAAGTGATTTTGACATTCTTGCCGGGGACGTTCATCGGCGAGGATCATGGAGATCATCAAGCGGCCGGTGTGCTGGCGACCGAAGCATTCGATCTTGCCGGAGACCCGGCCACGTTCCCCGAGCAAATCGCTGCGCCCTTGCGGCGGCTGGAGCCCTATTTAGAGAATTTACGCCCCTGGCAGACGAAGAAAATTTATTACTTCCCGGATGCGGACAAAGAAGACATTTTTCGGGAGAGAGGCCCGAAGTATTCCGTAAGAGAAATATCGAAATCGGCGAAACTGGCCTACTGGCGCGTGGCTCTCGAGTCTTTTCGCAGGCATGAAACGCAGGCGAAGGGCTTCATCGATTCGCTCGCCAAAATGGATGAGGCGCAAATCGAAAAGATGGTCATGTCGGATGGTTTCTGGGGCAGTGGGATAAGTTTCGTCCTTGGAAAATCGCTGGTGGGCGGAAGCGTGAAGGGAGATGTCTTTGAAGGCATCACGCCGGGTGCGATTCCGTTTACGCGGCCGGATACCGCGCCTCCGCCAACGAAGCCGGAAGTTTCCGTGGAACTCGCTGGACCCTGGAATTATTACGCCGAATTTCGCCGAGAGCACGGTCTAACGCATTTGCCTCACCCGGAGCCGCCGGAAATCGCGCAACAAGCGGGAGGGACATTTGTTATTCCTCTGTGGCTCGGCAATCAGACGTCAGAATCACGAGAATTCACGCTTTCGGCGAATCTGCCGCCGGGCTGGAGCCCGCATGCGGGCCCTCTGAAATTCACGGTCGGACCGAAGCAGGTAGGGGCAGCACGCATCGAGGTGAATCTGCCCGCGCTGAGCGATCCGGCCCCGAAAAATCCCGAGCCGCAGGAGATCAGCGTGCACGCCGAGGCAAACGGCCGGGCGATCGGGGACGTAAAGATACGAGTCGAGTTGCGCAAGAAATCCCTGCCGGAATAGGTAGTGTCAGGATTTTTTTGTGCGTGCGGCCTCGAGGGTTTCCCAGGCGGTTTCCGGCAGCATGAGCAGGTCGTTGAACTCGCCGGCGCCGCGGAGCCATTGACCGCCGTCGATGACGACGCACTCGCCGTTGATGTATTCCGCCATATCGCTGACGAGAAACGCCGCGAGGTTGGCCAGTTCCTCGTGTCGCCCGAAGCGCTTCATGGGGTGCTTGTCCTTCGCGTGTTCTTCAAATTGCCTCGAGGGCATCAGGCGCGACCAGGCGCCTTCGGTCGGAAACGGCCCCGGCGCAATGGCGTTCAGCCGGATGTGATATTTGGCCCATTCGACGGCCAGAGAAGTAGTCATGGCCAGCACGCCGGCTTTCGCGCACGCCGAGGGCACGACGAAACCTGAGCCGCTGTTCGCCGCGGCGTAGGTGGTTACGATGCTCAGGACATTGCCGCCGAGCTTCTGAGCGATCCAGCGCTTGGCGAAAGCCTGCGTGCAATGAAACGAGCCGTTGAGAACGATACCCACCACAGTGTTAAAGGCGTTCGGAGAAAGTTTTTCGGTGCGGG
This sequence comes from Acidobacteriota bacterium, assembly GCA_013289955.1. Classification (GTDB taxonomy): domain Bacteria; phylum Acidobacteriota; class Terriglobia; order Acidiferrales; family UBA7541; genus Acidiferrum. Next base: position 25,784 of record JABCYZ010000003.1, on the reverse strand, counting down.
CGATGAAATTTCCGGCGGCGTTGTTGACGACCGTGTCGATGCGGTCAAATTGCTGCTCGGCTTTTTCGGCGGCGGCTTCGACCGCGCCGTAATCGCGCACGTCGCAGGTGGTGTAGGCTGCCGAGCCGCCCGCCCGATGAATCTCCGCACAAACTTCCTTCAGCGGTTCCTCACGGCGGCCAACGAGATACATGCGTGCGCCAAGCTCGGCAAAACGCAACGCCATGGAACGCCCCAAACCGGTTCCGCCCCCGGTCAAGAAGATCGCCCGGCCTTTTAGCAGGTCCTGTTGAAACACACGCCACCGCCTTTTCGGAAGGATTGCCGGTTCGGGGCCGTCCGGGGAATCAATTCTAGTTCATTCCCAGACGAGTGCGGCGAAATACCTAGTTGGGCTTCATCTCCGCCGGAATGGGCCGGCCCTGGACTTTCGCGTATTCGGCGGCAAAGAGCGGACTGTCTGGAAATTCCTCGGTCAATTCGCGCAAGAGCTTCAGCGCCAGGGCGTCCTGTTTTTCGCGCCGCGCCGCAAGCGCCAGAAGCACTTTCGCGAACGGCTCGAGATAGCGGCCCTTGTCGGCCGTTTTTCCGACCAGCTCCATGCCAAGTTTTTTATCGCCGTGAATGCCGCCGAACCACAAAACCATTCTAGCGCCGCCAGAGAGGCAACCGATGATGTAATCCGCCGAGCCGGGCGCGACCCAGGCATCGTTCGCATCGGGGCGCTGCGCCAGCAGCAGCTTGGCGTGCTCGTTGGCCTCCTTCATTCTCTTGAGGCCGTCGAGGTGCTTTTTTTCGAGAATGCTGTCGGCGTTGGATTCCATGCCGGCGGCCATGGTTAGGGCAAAAAGGCCGGCAGCATCGTTTTTATCCTTTGCGAGGCGTGCGCCAGCGAGCTTGCGGGCTTCGGCCAGCTCCATGTCGAAGTTTTTGAGGCGTTCAGGATCGGGCTTGCCCTCAATGCCGCGAAGAAACTTCTTGTCATCCAGGAAGAAGTCGCTCGTCAGTACGCTCTGGCGGTAGAACTCCTCAAAAAGATAGCTTGCGGCGGTGGCCACAAAACCAAACGGATCCTTGGGGTGCGCGGAAGTCCATCCGGAAAACTGTTCGCGCGCTTCGGGATATTTCTGCACATACAGCAGGCGGAAGCCTTCCTTCAGCTCGGCTACCTCCGTGAATGCGGAATCGCTGCCATCGGTGGGTGTTTGCGCGCGGGATCCGGCGGGTACGAGCAGGACAAACACGGCGAGCGCCCCTATCGAGCAGAAAGGCCGCAACACTTCTCTCAGAAAACACCGGGGATGAATCTCGGCTTGCGTGCCATGGTGGCCTGATACTCGGGATTGGCCAGGAGGACGCGCTCTTCCGTGGAGAGGCGCATCGAGAGCACGGCCATGTGCGCGAGCGAACCGGCCACCGCGGTAATCCATGCCGTGTGAATAAGGGGCAGCGAAAGCATCTCCGCAAAAACCGCGGCGTAATTCGGATGGCGAACGTAGCGAAACGGCCCCGTGGAAATGACGCCGAGGCTGGTCGAATCCATCACCTGGACGTTCCAATGATTTCCCAAGGTGCGAATAACCCACCAGCGCACGACATTGGCCGCCAAAAAAACCAGGAACATGGCCGCAGCAAGAACGGGGATAAACGGCCGGTGAAGAAAAACAACTTCAAGGGCCGCGCCGACCAGCACTGCGGTGTGAAGCAGGACCATCCAGCGGAACCGCGGTTCTTCTACCTTCGCCGCGCCGCGCGCGATCATCTCCCGCTGATGGCGGCGCGAAATTTGCAGCTCCACGATGCGAAGCAAAGCCACGGCCACGAGCAGCCCGAGAAACGCGATGACGCTCAGGTCCATTGCAGCAGGAGAAATTCGGCGCTGAAGCCCGGGCCGAACGCGGCCGCCAGCGCATACTCGCCCGGTTTAAGCGGCCTTTTTTCGAGCCACTCCTGCAGGATGAAGAGAATCGTGGCGCTGGAAAGATTTCCGACGTTGCTCAGAACATCCCAGGAGGGCTGCGTATCACACTTGCAGAGTCCCAATTCTTTTTCGACGTTGCCCAGCAAGCGCGCGCCGCCAGGGTGCAGAATCCATCCTTTGATGTCTTCCTGTTTGCGGCCCTGGCGTTCGAGAAAACCGTCCACCAGGCCCCGAATCTTCAGGCCGATCATCTCGGGCACATCTTTTGAAAGCAAAATATGAAATCCTGAATCGCGCAGGTCGAAACCCATGGCGTCCAGTGAATCGGGGAAGGTGTAAGTTTCTGAAACGAGGATCCTGGGGCCTTTTTGCTCTCTCCCCGTCACCACGACGGCTGCGGCTCCGTCGCCGAACAAAATCGAAGAGATCAAATTTGCCTGCGAGATGTCCTTGCGCTGAAACGTGAGCGAGGGCAGCTCGACAGAGATGATCAGGACGTTGCCGCCGGGATGAGCTTTCAAGTAATCCGCGGCGCGTCCGAGGGCCATCGCTCCGGCGGCGCAGCCGAGTTCCGTGAAAGGCATGCGGCGCACATTCGGGCGGAAGCCCATGAGATTGATCAGGTGCGCGTCGAGCGAAGGGATCATGAATCCAGTGCAGGAAACGGTGATGATGAGGTCCACTTCGTCCGCGCGCAAACCGGCGCGCTCTAGACATTCCTCCGCCGCTTGCTGGCCCAGCTTCACGGCGTGCTGGATGTACTCCTCGTTGGTCTTTGAAAGCGGGCGCGGCTCGACCGTATATTCAATGGGAAAGATCGAGTAACGCTTGTTCACTTGGGCGTTATCCACGATAGCCATCAGCGCTTCCAGGCGCCGTTCGGGTATGTCGAACACGCGCCCCAGGTAGTACTTCACGTCGTCGCGCGTCATCGTATGCGGCGGCAAAGCCGTGGCCGTTGCGGCGATGGTGCAGTGCGAGTTTGAGGCCCCGTTCGAGGGTCCAATATTCACGTATTCCACCTTTTACTCTGTGTGAAAACTCCGCCTGAGAGCGCTACCTGTTTGCCAAGCCATTTCGTCCAAATGGTTCAGCAGCGGACCGTACATGAGCGCTAGACTTTACAACATTCCCCGCATAAGGAACAGTTTGAATTGGACTCCTGCTCACCTCTAAAGTCCAGCGCTGTTAACATCCAATTTATCCCTGTATGGCGACTTTGTAAAATCCTCAGCGCTATTTGGAGTATGCTTTTGCACACCATGAACATCTTGAAGAATTTTCGGATTGCGAGGTCTCGCCGGCTCCGCTTTCTTATTGGCTTGGGAGTTTTTGGAGTTGCGGCCGCTTTTTTCTTTCTGGCGAACGGTCTGGCACAGCAGCCTTCCCCACCTCTGCTGGTCGTGATCTCCGTGGACGGGATGCGTCCAGACTACATCACCGAGGCCGACTCCCACGGGGCAAAGGTGCCGAACTTGCGGCGGTTTCTGAAGGAAGGCACGTACGCGGAAGGGGTCGTCGGAGTTGTGCCCACCGTGACGTATCCGAGCCATACGACGCTGGTAACGGGGGTGTGGCCGGCGAAGCACGGGATTTTTGCCAACACTACGTTTGATCCGCTGCAGCAGAATCAGGGCGGCTGGTATTGGTATACGGAAGACATTCGCGTGCCGACACTTTGGGACGCGGCCGCTCGGGCGGGACGAACGACCGCGAGCATTCAATGGCCGGTTACCGTTGGCGCGCACATTACCTGGGATATTCCTGAGTTCTGGCGCGCGAGCACGCCGGACGACGCAAAGCTGCTGCGCGCTGTGTCGACGCCCGGGTTGCTCGAAGAGGCCCGAAAGGAACTTGGTGAATATCGCGGAGGAATCGACACTTCGGCGGCGGGGGACGAGAACCGCGGGCAGTATACGGAGTGGATTCTCGAGAAGAAGCATCCGGCGCTTTTGACTCTTCATCTCAGTTCGCTGGATCACATCGAGCACGAGACGGGGCCGTTCAGTCCCGAGGCCCTGGCCGTTCTTGAAAGCATTGACGCGACGATTGGAAAAATCCGCGCGACGGCAGAGCGGCTTGCTCCGGGGCGGGCTTACCTGGCCGTGGTTTCCGATCACGGCTTTGTTCGAACCGATGCGCAATTGAACTTGTTTCCTTTGTTTCGCGAAGCGCAGCTGATTGCCGTCAATGAAAAGGGGAAGATCACGGAATGGAAGGCGATGCCCTGGGTAACAGGCGGCTCCGCGTCGATCATCTTGAAAGATCCGAACGACACGGAAACGTTGTCGCGGGTACGAGAGCTGCTTGCCAGGGTTGCGAGCGATCCGGCGAACGGCGTCGATCGCATTTTGGAGGCGGAGGAGCTCCACAAGCGCGGCGGGTATCCACCGGCGTCCTTCTTTGTAGGTCTCAAGCCGGGATGGCGGACGGGTACGTCTCTCGATGGGCCCGTGCTTTCGAAAACAAAAATTGGCGGCACTCACGGAGCGATGCCGGATTTGCCGGATCTCTATGCGTCGTTCTTTCTGGTTGGACCGGGCGTTCCTGCCGCGAAGCCTCTTGGCACGATCGATATGCGCGATGTGGCGCCGACCCTTGCGCACGAGGTGGGGCTAGCCCTGCCAGGCGCGGACGGCAAGATTCTTCTGCCCTAGCGGTGAAGCAAACGGCACGGGGCAGGGTCTCCGGGGCTTCTCTCTTTTAGCGCAGGCCAACCAGGCCTTTCACGGACTCGATCAGTTTGGCGGAATCATAGCCGGCGCCATCCTTGAAGACGAGTTCCACTCGCTCGATGTCTTTGATGTTGGCCGACGGGTCGCCTTCTAGCACGACCAGGTCCGCCGCTTTGCCAACCGCAAGTGTGCCGATTTTATCTAGCTCGCCGAGAAACTCCGCGCCGTTGGACGTCGCGACGTGAAGGGCTTCCACCGGCGTGAAGCCCGCTTCGACGAGCAATTCGACTTCGCGCTGGTCGCCGAATCCGGCGATCACGCCTCCGTAGCCGGTTGGATCGAGCCCCGCCAGCAGCAAACCGCCCTGCTTTGAAAATTCGTGTTCGAATTCGAGTTCTTTTCTGAAGATGGCCGGCGCATCGGAAGTTGCGGCGTTGTCGGAAACGCGCGCGCGCCGCGACAAATACGCGATGCGCGCTTCAGGCGTCATGGCGTCGAGGACGCGAGGGTCGAGCGGAGCGCGGCCCGGCACGGAGGTCTCGAACACGGGCAGCGTCGAGGTGACCGCAACATGGTGAGCGATCAGATCATGAATCATGTCTTGCATGGGCTTGCCGGCGATGTCGACGGAGAGCAATGCCTTTGCGGCGGCCTGCGGATTGGGACAGATGCCTGGCTTTTTGTCAGCAAGAAATTCCGTGTCTACTTCAATGCCGTGCTCGAGGTCGTCGATCCCGAGCGCAGCCGCTTCGCGGAAACCGATCGAGCAAAGGTGGCCCGTAACTTTGATGCCGTGGGCATGCGCGGCTTTTACGGCGGCGGCCAGCTCGTCCGGGGTGATGTTCATGTAGGCCTTAAACGAGGTGGCGCCGCGCGCAATCCAGAATTCCACCATCTGCCGCGCGTCTTCCGCGTCTTCGAGCTGGTGCATTTGCAGGGCGAAAGCGCCCTGGCCTTCCAGGTACGGGCCGGTCACGTGAATTTTCGGGCCGGCAAGTTTGCCGGCGTCGATGGCTTCCTTGAGTTCGAGGTCTGCGTAGGGTTCGAGGCTGCCCGTTGTCCGAATCGAAGTGACGCCGCCCGCCAGGTACAGCCGCGGAAAACTTGAGGCATGCTCCGGATAAAGTGGCAGGCCGCCGCCCGGCGATGGATAAAACATGTGGTCGTGCATGCCGACCAGTCCCGGGATCACCGTCCGGCCGGTGAGATCGAGCACTCTGGCGCCGCCGGGAATTTTTGTGGTGGCAAAATCGCCCAGCGCGACGATTTTTCCGTCTGTGATGACGAGCGTTTGATCCGCGCGAGATGCCGCTCCGGTGCCGTCCACCACCCGCACATGAGCAAGCGCCAGGACGGAAGCGTCTTCCTTCACGAAGGCGCTCACAGCGGGAGAAAGCTTCGCCTTCGCCTGGCACCATGAGAGAGATGGCAAGAGCAGGAAGCACAGACCGGACAGAATCATTTTTCGCATCGAACCACCTCGCTGACGGGGAGTGGTGTGGCGCGTTGCAGTGTATTCACAGCTCCGCATCTGCACAAGAGGTGCGTGGCGAAGGCGCGGGAACAGCCTTGCTCACGGATTCGTGATAGATTTTGGCTCGAAGAGGTGAGAGATGCTCCGATCCTTCAGACATTTTTTCGGTGCGGCGTTTGCGTCCGCGATTCTGGCCGCCATTCCCTCCGTCGCCCGGCAGTCCCCCGGCGCCGCTCTTACGGAAGGCGACCTCGTGATTCACAATTTTCAGTTTCATTCCGGCGAGACGCTGCCCGAGCTGCGGCTGCATTACACCACACTCGGCAAACCGGTTCGTGATGCCGGGGGGCATACGACCAATGCCGTGCTCATTCTTCACGGAACCGGCGGAACGGGTCAGCAGTTCCTCCAGCCGCAATTTGCGGGCGTTCTTTTTGGTCCAGGCCAGCTTCTCGACGCTTCGCATTACTACATAATTCTTCCCGACGGCATTGGCCATGGAAAATCCTCGAAACCCGGCGACGGCATGCACGCGCACTTTCCCAAGTATGACTACGACGACATGGTCGCCGCGCACTACCGCCTCCTGACGGAAGGACTTGGCGTCAACCACGCTCGGCTCGTGATGGGCACTTCGATGGGATGCATGCACTCTTTCGTGTGGGGCGAGACGTATCCCGATTTTATGGACGCGCTCATGCCGCTAGCCTGCGTGCCGGTCCAAATCGCCGGGCGCAATCGCATCTGGCGCAAAATGGTGATGGACGCCATTCAGGAAGATCCCGAATGGAAGGGCGGCGAATACAAGGAAGAACCGAAGCAGGCTCTAAGGACGGCCCTCGATTTCCTTTTGATCGCCGGAGCGGCGCCGATCCCCATGCAGAAAGCTCTGCCGACGCGCGACGCCGCTGACAAGTACCTCGACGACTATTTCCACGCGCGTTTTGGTGCGCTGGACGCCAACGATCTCTTGTACCAGGTCAACGCGTCGCGCAACTACGATCCCTCCGGGCAACTCGGAAAAATCAAGGCGCCGATGATGTATATCAATTCCGGCGATGACTTTATCAATCCGCCGGAGCTGGGCATCGCCGAACGCGAAGTCAAGAAAGTGCAAAACGCAAAGTTCGTGCTTATTCCCGCCAGCGAAAATACACACGGCCACGGCACGCACACCTGGGCCGAGCTTTGGAAGCAATACCTCGGCGAGTTGCTGGAGAAATCAGCTCACTGAGAGCCGCTTCAGGCGAAGATCCTCAGCGCGTAGCTTCGTGGCTGGCGCGAATCTCCTGCCAGCGGCGCGGGCGCTTGTTGGCTTGCAAGACCTTTTTGCGAAGGCGAATCGATTTCGGCGTGATTTCCACGTACTCGTCGTCGGCGATAAATTCGATCGCCTGCTCGAGACTGAGCTCGCGATGCGGAATCAGCCGGATAGCCTCATCCGCGCTCGAAGAGCGCATGTTGGTCTGCTTCTTTTCCTTGGTGACGTTCACTTCCATGTCTTGTTCGCGGGAATTTTCCCCGATGACCATGCCTTCATAGACTTCGATCGCAGGACCGATGAACAATTCGCCGCGTTCCTGGAGGTTCCACAGTGCGAACGCCGTCGAAGGTCCGGGACGGTCTGCAACCAGCGCGCCCGTCGGCCGTAGCGCCATCTCTCCCGCATAATCCGTCCAACCGTCGAAGATCGAGTGGATCAACGCGGTCCCCCGCGTGTCCGTCAGCAACTGGCTGCGCAGCCCGATGAGTCCGCGCGAAGGAATTTTGAAGTCCATGCGCACGCGACCGGAATTGTGATTGCTCATCTTGAGCATTTCGCCGCGCCGGCTGCCCAACGTTTCCAGAATGATGCCGATGAAACTTTCGGGCACGTCGATGACCAGCCGCTCGAGCGGTTCGAGCTTCTTTCCGTTTTCCGTGCGAACAACGATCTCCGGCTTGCCGACCATCAGCTCGAAGCCTTCGCGTCGCATGGTCTCAATCAAAATGGCAAGCTGGAGTTCGCCGCGTCCCAGCACGCGAAAAGATTCCGGCGTATCGGTGTCTTCCACGCGAATCGAAACGTTGGTGAGCAACTCTTTCGCCAGGCGGTCGCGCAGGTCCCGCGACGTCAAATAGCTGCCTTCTTTTCCCGAAAGCGGGCTGCTGTTCACCGTGAAAATCATGGCCAGCGTCGGCTCGTCAATCAGGAGAGGCTCGAGAGGGAGAGGGGCTGCCAGGTCGACGATACTTTCGCCAATCTGAATTCCTTCGACGCCGGCGATGGCGACAAGATCGCCCGCGCCAACCGCTTCGGCTTCATCCCGCTCCAATCCGCGGAATGTGTACAGCTTGGTGATGCGAGTCGAAATGATTTTTCCATCGAGCTTGCAGATGCCCACATCCTCGCCGCGCTTTAGCGTGCCGTTGAACACACGCCCGATCGCGATGCGTCCGAGGAAATCGCTGTAGTCCAGATTCATAACCTGAATTTGCAACACGCCATCCGGATCGCCCGGCGGCGCTGGAATGCTTTTCACGATGGTTTCAAAGAGCGGGAGCAGATCCTTCGAGCTGTCGCCGATTTGCCTGTGCGCGATGCCCTCGCGCGCATTTGTGTAAACCACCGGAAAATCCAGCTGGTCTTCGGTCGCGTCCAAATCGATAAACAAATCGTAGATTTCATCGAGAACTTCTTTTGCGCGCGCATCCGTGCGGTCGATTTTGTTCAGGACGATCACCGGAGGGAGTTTGGCCGCGAGAGCCTTCTGAAGAACGTAGCGCGTTTGCGGAAGCGGCCCTTCGCTGGCGTCCACCAAAACCACAACCCCATCCACCATGCGCAGCGCACGCTCGACTTCGCCGCCAAAATCGCTATGGCCCGGCGTGTCGACGATGTTGATCTTCGTATCGTGGAAAAATAGCGCGGTATTTTTGGCGAGAATGGTGATCCCGCGCTCGCGCTCAAGGTCGTTGGAATCCATCACGCGTTCGACCAGCGCTTCGTTGGCCCGGAAAATTCCGCTTTGGCGCAGCATGGCGTCGACCAGGGTCGTTTTGCCGTGGTCTACGTGCGCAATAATGGCGATGTTGCGAATATTTTGGCTCATGATTTCTGCGTCTGTCTGCGGACTACTCTTGCGGCAGTCACTGCGAAGACAAAAATAGCTGCTGAAACAACCAGCAGCCCGGACGAATCTCCTTTATTCTCAGGTGCGGTCGAGCAACCTATAGTTTAGCAGACAGGCCGCACGCGGGACAGCCATTCTTGGCTGTAGCTTTCTTAAACGTCCGTACGGCGCCGGAGAGGAATAGAAACATCTGTTTCTACCGGCGTTTCGTGTACTATCCTCACCCAGATTGTACCGGCTGCCCCTGCGCCGGACTTGTTGGAGGAAATCAGAATGCGATTTGCGCGTTTATTCTGGAAAAGCAGAGTCTATCTGTGGGCAGTGGTCATCGTGCTTCTCTTCCTGCTCACCGGCCGCGCCCAAGCGCCGAATTCTCCGGACTATTCCCTGCTTTTCGACAAAACAGACGTGATGATTCCCACGCGCGATGGCACAAAGCTGCACACGGAAATCTACACACCGAAGAACCCGACCGAGCCGCTTCCCATCCTCATCGAACGCACTCCCTACGGCATCGCCGACGATGACAAGGGCTACAGCCGCAAGCTCGCGCGCTACGCCGAGATGATTCCCGACGACTACATTTTCGTCTTTCAGGACATTCGCGGCCGCTACAGCTCCGAAGGAACCTTCGTGATGCAGCGGCCGGTGCGCGACCCGAAGGATCCAAAAACGATCGACGAAGGCACGGATACCTACGACACGATCGACTGGCTGGTAAAAAACGTCCCGCACAACAACGGCCGCGCTGGTCTGGTGGGCATCTCCTACGGCGGCTGGCTTACCGTAATGGGAATGCTCGAACCGCACCCCGCGCTCAAAGCCGTTTCCGAACAAGCTTCCCCCGCGGACATGTTTCTCGGCGACGATTTTCATCACAATGGCGCGTTCCGGCTGAGCTACGGTTTCGAGTACTCGACCATGATGGAGACCGGAAAAACGAACTTTGTTTTCAAGTTCGACCAGTTCGATACCTACGAATGGTATCTGCGTCTTGGCGCGCTCTCGAACGCCGACAAAAACTACGTTCACGGGACGCTGCCCACATGGAAAGATTTCGTTACCCATCCGAATTACGACTCGTTTTGGAAAAAAGAGGCCATGCCGTACCTCCTGACCAGGCCCACGGTGCCGAATCTCAATGTGGCCGGCTGGTGGGACCAGGAAGATGCGTATGGCCCGATGAAGATTTACGAGCTCCTCGAGAAAAACGATCCCGATCATTTGAACTATCTCGTGGCCGGCCCGTGGAACCACGGCGGCTGGGCTCGCAGTACCGGCAAATCGCTCGGCGCGATTCCGTTTGGCAGCGATACGTCGCTCTATTTCCGCCAGAAAATCGAAGCACCGTGGTTTGCGTATTGGCTGAAAAACAAAGGCAGTCTCCCGCTGAAAGAAGCCCTTCTCTTCCAGACCGGCAGCAACCGGTGGGTGCAGTTCGATTCCTGGCCTCCGCGAGACTCGAAAACCAGGGAATTATATTTCCAGGAGGACGGAAAGCTTTCCTTCGACCCGCCGCAGGCCGCTCCTGAAACTTTCGACGCCTACGTCAGCGACCCGGCGCATCCCGTGCCTTACCGCCATCGCCCCATCGACATGACTTACCCCGACGATCATCCCGGCGGTTGGCCCACCTGGCTTGTCGAAGACCAGCGATTCGTCGACAATCGCCCCGACGTGCTCACCTGGCAGACCGGCGAACTCACCGAGGACATGACGCTCTCCGGGAGTGTGACCGCAAAACTTTTTGCATCCACAACGGGAAGCGATTCCGATTGGATCGTCAAGCTGATCGATGTCTATCCGGAAAAATATCCCGACGATTGGAAGCTCTCGGGCTACGAACTGATGATTGCGGACGAAGTTTTCCGCGGCCGCTTCCGCAAGTCGTTTGAAAAACCGGAACCCATCACGCCCGGCGCCATAACGCCTTTCAACATTGATCTGCACACGGCCAATCACGTTTTCAAGAAGGGCCATCGCGTCATGGTGCAAGTGCAAAGCACGTGGTTCCCCATTATCGACCGCAATCCGCAGAAATTCGTGCCCAACATTTTTGAGGCCAAGGAGTCCGACTTCGAGAAGGCGACTCAGCGGATTTATCGTTCGAGGGAATACCCTTCAGGAGTCGTGCTTTCGCTCGCGCCCCCAGCGGCCGGCAACTAGCGGCTTTTTGCCAGCCAGCGTGATTTCGCGCGGCAACGGCGCGCGGAATCTCTTGTGATATTCTCAACCTCGCCGAAAAATGACGACCATCCGCGTTGCTCCGGGAGAGCTTCCATGCGTTCTGTCCAGAAGACTGCCAGTGTCACCGTTTTTCTCGCTCTAGCCGGACTTTTCTTCGTGCCGCGCTTTGGCGCCACTCCGCAGCGCCAGCGCCCCGACTTTTCCGCGCTGTTCAACAAAACGGAAGCGATGATCCCCATGCGCGACGGCGTCAAGCTGCACACCGAGTTCTACACGCCGAAAAACGCGGCTGGCCCGCTGCCGATTCTCATGAATCGGACTCCCTACGGAATCTCGAGCCCCGACAAAGGCATCAGCAGCATGATCTACCGCTACTCGGATATGGTTCCGGAGGGCTACATTTTCGCGTTTCAGGATATCCGCGGCCGTTACGGCTCTGAAGGAAAGTTCGTCATGCTTCGACCGCTGCACGACCCGAGCGAGGCCCGGGGCGTGGACGAAAGCACGGACACTTACGACAGCATCGATTGGCTCGTGAAAAATGTTCCGAACAACAATGGGCGCGTGGGTCTCGACGGAATCTCCTATGACGGTTTCCTTGTGACCATGGGCATGATTCATCCGCACCCGGCGCTGAAAGCCGCCTCGGAACAAGCTTGCATGGGCGACACCTGGCTCGGCGACGATTTTTTCCACAACGGTGCCTTCCGCCTGAGCTACGCGTTTGAATACACCGCCTTGCTCGAATCCTCGAACGAGAATTTCAGTTTTGCGTTCGACCGCTTCGACGTCTACGACTTTTATCTCCGTCTCGGCGCTCTTTCCAACGCCAACGCAAAATATTTCCACGGGAAATTGCCGACCTGGAACGAATTCGTCGCCCACGCAAGCTACGACGATTTTTGGAAGCATCACGCGGTGGCCTACGGTTTGAAGGAACCCACCGTCCCCAATCTCAATGTTGCCGGCTGGTGGGACCAGGAAGATTTTTACGGCCCGATGGCGACCTATGCGCGCCTGGAAAAATCCGATTCGAAACATCTCAACTATCTAGTCGCCGGCCCCTGGAATCACGGCGGATGGGGCGGAGGTTCAGGCAAGTCGCTCGGTGCGATTCCGTTCGGCAGCGACACATCGGTTTACTTTCGCCAGCAGATTGAGGTTCCCTGGTTTCGGTATTGGCTCAAGGACAAAGGCAACCTGCCGCTCAAAGAAGCGCTGCTGTTCCAGACCGGGAGCGACAACTGGGTTCAATTTGATTCCTGGCCTCCGAGCGAAGCGCAGACGAGGAATCTCTATTTCGAGGACGACGGAAAACTTTCTTTCGATGCTCCCGGAACCGATTCCGCTGACGCCTTCGACAGCTACGTCAGCGATCCTGCGCATCCCGTGCCTTATCGGCACCGCCCCATCGACATGACTTATCCCGAGGACCATCCCGGCAGCTGGTATACCTGGCTGGTTGAGGATCAACGCTTTGTCGACGAGCGCCCCGATGTGCTTACCTGGAAAACGGAGGAATTAACGGAGGACATCACGCTGGCGGGCCAGGTCACCGCCAAGCTCTTTGCTTCGACAACCGGCTCCGACAGCGATTGGGTCGTTAAATTGATCGACGTGTACCCCGAAAAGTATCCGGACGACTGGAAACTGTCCGGTTACGAACTGATGATTTCCGACGAGATTTTCCGCGGACGTTACCACACTTCTTTCGAGAAGGCCGAGGCGCTGAAGCCGAGCGAGGTGACCCCCTTCACGATCGATCTGCACACAGCCGATCACGTTTTCAAGAAGGGCCATCGCATCATGGTGCAGGTACAGAGCAGTTGGTTCCCGTTATATGACCGCAATCCCCAGAAGTTTATTCCCAACATTTTCGAGGCCAAAGAATCCGACTACCAGAAGGCGACTCAGCATATTTATCGCTCCAGGCGATTTCCGTCCAGCGTAGAAATCATGACCTTGCCGGGCAATCCGAGAAGTGCGGGAAATTAAATGGCCACGGATTTTCGAGCCCGTAGCTAGTCGCCAGTGTCCCAATAGCGGACACCTGTTCATATCCGGCCAATGTCTATCCTGTCAAAAGGTCGTAATTTACAAAAAAATTGATTTTTTCTGGCACCTGTAACCTTCCGAGAGTCTCTTTCGTCTTTCTTCTGCGACTTGAATCCGATGGAACGGCGAATGGGAACCTCTCCGTCAAAATTTCGTATTCTCCAGTAAACACCCGGGCGTTTTCTACGTCTAATCTCTATATAGGATGGGGTGTATGACTCCAAACGTTATGCCAACGCTGGATACCGCGATGGACGAACGATCCAACTTCGCGCCTCCGTCAGGTCCTCGTTTTATGCGCTTCGGTCCATTTCAGGTTGATCAACAGCGGCAGGAAGTAACCAGGAATGGTTCGCGCCTTAAGCTGCAGGGGAAGGTATATCAAGTCCTGGTCGCGCTTTTGGACAAGCCGGGTGAGGTTGTGACCCGCGAGGAATTGCGGCAGCGCCTCTGGCCCGCGGACACGCACGTCAACTACGACGCCAACGTGAATACAACGGTAAACAAGCTCCGCCAGGCACTGGGTGATTCTACGGACAAGCCACTTTACATCGAGACAATTCCGCGCAAAGGGTACTGTCTTGTGGTGTCGTCGGAAGCCTCGGATGTTCCGAGCGTACCGCTTCGAGCGGAAGCGGTACCTGAGATCGCGCTTGCCGAGGCAGTTCAGGTTCCTCCCAAGGAATCCGCAGCCGCACGATCCGGGTTTTGGGTGCCTCTCGGCGTGGTCGGACTTATCCTGGCCGGAATGCTCCTCGGCGCCGGCATCACCATTACCACTCTATTGATTGGACATTTCGCACAAGCCACTCGCTGGCCATAGTACGAAGCGCCGAGCTTGACCTTGGATGGGCCGCAGTGGAACCGGCTCCCTGGCTGGCATTTCCTCTCCTTTACTGGTGTTTCTCGGGAGCTGCCGTTTCCCCGGAGTGAAACTCCGTCCACGGGCCTGCCTTCATGTCGCGCAGATAAGGTTCCTGCCAGGCGTATTCCGGATGAGCCGCAAGAAAGGGCTTGGCTAGAAAATTCTCTCCGCAGGGATGTCCAACCCGCGCCACCAGCTTCATCTCTTTGGTCATGCTCGAATCCGTCGCTTTGGCTTGCACGGCGCCCCCGGGAAAATACGGCGCCCATCCCCATACCTCCACGCCGCGGGGCGAGGAATCCACATGCCCGCAGAGCGTTCGCTCATTCGTTTCCGGTTTTTGGTGATAGCTGTCGACGTGGTCGCCGAGCATCTTCTCCGCAATATTCACTTCGATTTTGCCTTTGTTCTCTTTGAGCAGCTCTTCCCACCGCAGGCGCCGCGCATTGGGCGATGTTTCGAGATTGCCGGGTTCGAATTGGGGCGCATCCGCTTTGATCACTTCAGGATCGCGTGCCCAGTTCGAGCCGGCAAACGCGCCGTCTTTCGTGCGCCACAGCTTATAAGCCTTAAGACCCAGCTCGAGCTGCGCGATCTCGCCCGTTTTGCTATCGCCCAGCAACCAGTCATTGGCGTAGCCGCCGTTGTTCCCGTCGAGCATGATCTTCGTGTACTCGTCGATCGAGCCCGCATACTGCAGCGCTTTCCTTGCGCGCACGAATTCCGCTTTCCCGGCGGGATCCCAGCCTTCGAACTGCGTGATGGTCGTCTCGGTGACCATCAGTCCGTCGCTGTTGATTCCGAAGTCGTCGTCGCTCGCGATCACTCCCGGAAAGCCGTCCATCAAAATCGTGTGGCCGTTTTTCGGCACAATGTCAAAGACGATGCGCCAGCGCTCTCCGTTCGCGTAACTTGTCCAGTTGTTGTGCGCCATGACGATCTTCCCGTCTTTGGTCCATGTTCCCGTGGCCACAAACGCACTGCAATTTCCCGGACTCTTCAGGTCCGGCGCATGCGCCACTTTCTCCTGCTTATTAAGCCACGGCACGTAGTAATCCGGCAGCTCTTCAAACGCGTTCATGGCTACGATGTCGTCGACGTCCAGCTTCGAACCAGTCCGCGCGCGCAAGCCCTCCACGATTCCCGCGAGCTCCTGCTGATATTCCTCGTCAATCTTGGGCCAGAGCATTTCATGTGCAGCCTTGCGGAAGAAAGCCCAGTCGCGCTGCGATTCATGCATCATTCCTGCGCTGACTGCCTGGAAGGCATCCTCGATATCCGGCGCCAGCAAATAGCCGTGCTGAAAGCCGATG
The DNA here is from genome assembly GCA_013289955.1 of Acidobacteriota bacterium. GTDB lineage: Bacteria > Acidobacteriota > Terriglobia > Acidiferrales > UBA7541 > Acidiferrum. The sequence goes on along the minus strand of JABCYZ010000003.1, from coordinate 10,181 downwards.
CTTGCCGGATCGCCTTCCAGATGCACGTAGATCCAACCGCCGTCTTCGAAGCGGTGCGCGCCAGCAAGCCGGGGATCGTTCGCGCCAGTTCGCTTCTGTCCCGCGACGATGCTCGCTTCGAGTGAAACCTTGCCAGCCGTGACATGCGACCCGCTTCCGCCAGCCCACCACAGCGCGCCCCCTCCTAAAACAAGTACGGCAATCGCCGCCGGCCGCCTCATCGAACTCGCCCTTGCTTTCGCCGCTGCCGCCATCCTTCCTCCTACTTCTCCGCGCTATTACGTCGCGTAAAAATCATCCCCCGCGTGCGCCCCGCATCCAGCTTGAACCCGCTAATCGCCTGATTCGAATTTCTCTCGAAATGAATGGTGACCCCCATCTTCATCAAACGGAACTCATCCTGGCTCGTAGCCGCGAAGCCGTCCGGAGGCAGGGTACTTGTATGCGCAAATCCGCCGCCGTCCAGCATGCTCTCGACCTTCAATTGTCCGTCGACCGTTCCCAGGCGGTAGGTCACACCCAGCTCACTGCTCCAATAATCACCCGCGTAGGCGCGGAGTTTTTCCCCAGTCAGCGTAATCTCCTTTTTCTCCGCCGCTTCGTGTTCGACGGCCTTTTTTTCTTCCTTCGGCCTCATCATGCTGCCCAGATAAATGTCCGCAACCTGGTGCGCACGCCTGGTAGGAGCCGCGTCGCCCCGGTTGCACAAGCACGCCACCGAAAAATGATGCTCCGGGAACCGCAGAAGCTCGGCCCGGTACCCTCCCCACGAGCCGCCGTGGCTCACCGTGCGTAATCCGCGGTAATCCGCGACAAAAAGCCCTTTCGCGTAGTCCAGCACCTTGCCGCCATTCAACTTTCCGCGCTCCTGAATTTCCGCCAGAAAATTCTCTCCGCCGACTTGCCCGCTGTAAAAATTCTCATCCCATTTCAACAAATCCTCGACCGAGGTGTGCACCGCGCCATCGCCCGTCTGCTCGAAATAGGAAACATCCAGCGTGTAGCCATCCTTTAGTTCTTTGGGATCGTAGGCCATCGCGCGATTGGGAATCAGCGCTTTGTGATCATCGCGGAACTGCGTGTGCGACATCCCCAGCGGAATAAATATATTTTCCGCTGCGAACTCGCGGAGCGTCTTGCCGCTCACGCGCTTCACGATGACAGACAGAAGAAAAAATCCGGTGTTGCTGTAGAGCCAGTCGCTTCCCGGCGCAAAGTTCAGCGCCTTCTGCCGCGTGATGATCTCGAGCGCATCCTCGTCCGTCGTCACGCTGTCCGTGTTGATGCCCGCGAGATCCATCAGCGTCAGGTAATCGCGCAGGCCGCTGGTATGGTTCAGCAAATGAAGAATGGTGATCTGCGGTCCGTAATCCGGCAACTCCGGAATGTATTTGCGTACATCGTCGTTGACCGATAATTTACCCTGTTTTTCGAGCAGCAAAATGCTCGCGGCCGTAAATTGCTTCGAAGTTGAGCCGATATCGAAGACAGACTCCGGCGTAATCGGAACATCTTCTTCGAGATTTGCCAGCCCATATCCCCTGCTGTAGCTGATCCTGCCATTCCTGTAGACGGCCACCGCACATCCCGGCGAACCCGCTTTGGTAAGGTCTGCAAACACCTCGTCCACGGCGGATGCTGTCTTGTCCTCGGCAGGCACCGCTCGGGGAACGCTGCAGGTTCCCAGCACCAATACACACACAGCCGCACTGCCACCCACCCTTTTCCAAACGCCCATGCAAGGCCCCCTAGCCGTTTCCTGCGCGCCGAGTCTATCTTCTTCGTACCCGGGCTTCAATCCTTCCTGGAATTCTCGTGTAAACTCGCTCATCCGTCATGCTCACCGCCATCACCCGCGCCGTCAGTCCCGCCATCGTAAATTGCGAGCTGAGTTTCATTCCGCGCCAGCCAATCGATCTGAATATCGCGCGCGCCCAGCACCAGGCCTACGAACAGCTTCTCGGAACGCTCGGCGCTCGCGTCCTCTCGCTTCCCGCCGAGCCTGATCTGCCGGACTCTATGTTCGTCGAAGATCCAGCCATCGTTCTCGATGAGCTGGCCGTCATTTTCCCGCTCGGTACGGCATCGCGCCGCCCGGAAGCCGCTTCCCTCGCCCGAGCCATCTCCAAATTCCGCAATCTTGAGCATGTCACGCTTCCCGGCACACTCGAAGGCGGGGACATTCTGCGTATCGGCAACAGGCTCTTTGTCGGCGTCACCCAACGCAGCAACGCCGAAGGCATTCGCCAACTCGCCGCCATCCTCGCGCCCCATCATTACGAAGTCATCGCCGTCCCCGTTAGTGGCTGTCTGCATCTCAAGTCCGCCGTCACCTGCCTCGGCCGCGAGACGCTCCTCGCCAACCGCGCATGGTTCGATACGACTCCTTTTGCCGGCTGCGACTGGATCGACGTCGACCCCGCCGAGCCACACGCGGCCAACGCCCTCCCGCTGGCCAGTACGGTCCTCTTTCCCGCATCCTTCCCCCGTACGCGCGCGCGCATCGAAGCCGCCGGCTTCGGCGTCACTCCGCTGGACATCTCCGAACTCCAAAAAGCCGAGTCCGGCCTTACCTGCTCGAGCCTGATCTTCCGGACCGAGGTTCCTGAGAGATCGGGGATTGGTTGCTGAGACCGTCCACAAAAGCAAACGGCCACCCCGACTTCTCGGAGTGGCCGCTGCCCTTCAGATGCTTCTTTGGTTCGGGTCCTTAGTTCGTCAGCTCCGTCACGCTGCGCGCCACAAACACCGGCTGCCCGCTGATCGGATCCTTCAGCACTACACCGACCACCCGCAACGTGTTCGTCGGATTGTTCGTCAGGTCCCCGAGACTCGTCAGCCCGCCGCCAAATCTTGTAAACGGCGTCACATAAACGGTCACCGGCCCATTGAACAACACGCCCGCCAGTCCATTCGAATTGAACTGGAACGTGCTGGTTCCCACGTTCGCACTGCCAGGCACCAGCGTGCCCGTGTGTCCTTCATGCCGCAGCACCACGCGCTTCACCGTTACAGTCCCATTCGAAAATGGTCCGCCGATGCTCACGTGTTGTCCCGGAACCAGAAGCGACGAGTTGAAAAAGAGATTGCTCCATCTCGGATTCACGAAAATATTGTGCATCCAGTAGACGAAGTATTTCTCGTTGCCCGTCAGATCGATTGTCGAGATTTGCCCGGAGCTGAACCCCGTGCCGGCAGGCAAGACGTCGCGCGCGTACAGATCAAAGTCCTGTGCCGTTCCCGTCGGTGGATCCACATAAGTGATCAAGCCTCCCACAAAGAATTTGTCCTGGGAGAGAATCGCCACGGTGTCCGCCAGAAACGTTCCATCGGTCCGGTCGAGCGTTCCCGAGATCATCACGATCGATGACATGGTTAGGTCGTTAATCGTCTCGCTGCCTTCCCATTCCGTCTGATCGTTCACATTCACCGTAAACGCGTGCCCGTGCGGCCCCTGAATCGTGAAGGAATTTCCCGCCGCGTTAATGGTCGTGACTCCGGCGACAAATTCGTCGATATACGCGTCCGCATCGCTCGGCGTAATGGCATTCACGTGGATTGTCGGATTCACGACGCCCGTGATCTGGCCGTTCATATCGAGCGCCAGTGACTTTCGGATGTCTAACTCGAAACCCAGCCCAATCACGTCGCCGGTGCTCACCACCAACGGATTGGTCAGGCTGATCGTCACCGTCGACATCGAAAGCGTGGCCGGCGGCGTGGTCGTCGAAGTCAGCGAACTGATCGTCGGCCTCGTCGGCGGATTTGTCTGTGGGTTTGTCACATTGAGGTAGTCGATTTCCGGATTCGCCAGCGTGACAATCACCGTATCGTAGGTCCCTGCCGGAATCGTGTTCAGATCCAGCAGCGTATGGAGTCCGTTCAGTTTGGCAAAATCCACCGTCTGCTGACCGGTTGTGACGGTGACGGGAGTGCTCGTGCCTTGCGCCACGCTAATTCCCATAATCCCGACCTTGAAGGAAACAACGCTCGGCAGAGGCGCATCACCGCCGGAGACAAAAACCATCCCCGACTGCTGCCCGGCGACCGGCGGCGTATTCATGTTTCCGCCGCCGCATCCGGCCGCAAAGGCGATCGGCGCGAGCGCAAATAGCCCACTTAACCACTTCCTCGAATTCATGATTTTCTTTCCTTTCCTGCTGGATTACCCCGGAGGCGCGCGCTGCGCCCACCGACCCTTATGCCATCTAACCCACGGGGCTGAATTTAGTCGCTTTCCGTAAGATATTGATTGCAGGTTATTTACAGGTCAGCGCCGGAAGCAGGGGCTACGGGGCGCGGTTGAACACCCTGAACTAGCTGGCCATCCAGCGACTTTCTGGGCACGTCCTGCTTCTCTTTTTCAATCTTTACTTTGCCTCCGATTTTTCTTGTGCTACTCTTTCTTTCGGTATGATTTCCATCGCGACGAAGCGAATTACCATGGCAACGTCCATGTCGATTACCTCGACTAAGACGAAGTCCACTATTTTCGCTTCCGGCGCGTGGAGAAACAGCTAGCAAGCTAGAAAAAGTTTCCAACCCACCGCCAGAAGCGAACCTGGCGGTGGGTTTCTTCTTTTAACCCCCGCCAGTGACGCTCCAGCGGAAACCAGGAGCGGATGTCATGAGTCCCGAACACGTGCAGGAAAACGCAGAAGCGGAAACTCACTTAGCGGGGAGTTTCGCAGTCACCGTGGACGCCCCGAAGACCAGCCCTTCTGAGAATGTCATCGCTTTCAAGTTTGGTGGCAGCTCTCTGATGGGAGCCGGGCGCATGGTGCACGCCGCTGGTCTGGTGAACGCCGCCGCCCAGGAGGCCAGCGTCATCGTCGTGGTCTCCGCCATGAAGGGCGTCACCGACCGTCTGCTCGCGATCTCTCTCGCTCTCTCTGAAGGCAAGCTGTCCCACGCGCGCAATGAAGCTGAAGGCGTCGTGCATCTCCACCTCAATGTGTTAGAGGATCTCGAGCTCGACGAGGAGAAGCACGACCGTGTCCGCCGCGGCCTCCAGCTCCTCGGCCGCGATCTTCTCCACGAAGTCCCGTCAGAGGGCCGCGTCGTTGCGACCGCCGAGCTCGCCGATCGTCTCGCTTCCTTTGGCGAACGGTTCAGCGCGCGCCTCTTCGCCGCCGCCCTCGAGAAATCCGGCGTCGCTGCTGTTCCCGTTTCCTCTTCCGACTTCGTCGTCACCTGTGACACGTTCCGCGACGCCAAGCCTCAGCTCGAAGAGACCAAAGAGCGCGGGCGGGGCGTTCTCCTGCCGCTTCTCGGGGCTGGCCTCGTACCCGTCGTCACCGGCTTCATCGGCGCCACTCCCGACGGCCGCATCACCACGCTCGGCCGCAACAGTTCGGATTTTTCCGGGGCGATCATTGCTCACCTTGTGGACGCTGAAGAGCTGGTCATCTGGACCGATGTGGACGGTGTTTATACTGCCAATCCGCATGACTCCGTCGAAGCTAAACTTCTTCACGACCTGAGCTATGATGAAGCCCACGCTCTGGCAGCCAGCGGAGCAAAAGTCCTTCATCCGCACGTTCTGCCGCTTGCCGCGGAAACGGAGATGACTATCTGGATTCGCAACACATTTAAGCCGCATGTTCGAGGAACGCGCATCGGCCTGCCCCAAGAACTGAACGGCCGCCGGCAATCCGGAGGCGCGGCATGAGCGCTCATTCTTCGGATAATGGCGACAAGACCGGTGTGGCGCAGCAAGGCGCCCAGCAGAGTGAACGTCCTCTGCCAGGCGGCGCGGCAAGAAAATGGCGCGCCGGTGTTCTGGGCGCAACAGGCCTGGTCGGTCAGCGACTGGTAAAACTTCTCGCCGCCCACCCCTGGTTCGAGCTCGCCGAAGTTGCCGCCTCTGAACGCTCTTCCGGCAAGAGCTACAGGGAAGCCGTCCGCTGGCATCTCGATGGCCCCGTCCCCGAAGGCGCGCGCGGCCTCATCGTCAAGAGCCTCGACCCCAGCCTCGATTGCGATTTCGTTTTTTCCGCGCTCGATTCGAGCGTTGCAGGCGGCGCCGAGGAAGACTTTGCCCGCTCCGGATATCCCGTCGTCAGCAACTCAAAAAATCACCGCATGGATCCCGACGTCCCTCTCCTTATTCCCGAGGTCAACGCCGCGCATCTCGACGCCATCCCCACGCAGCAAAAAAATCGCGGCTACGACACCGGCTTCATCGTGACGAATCCCAATTGCTCCACGGCGGGCCTCGTTCTGGTCCTTAAACCACTGGCGGATGCCTTCGGTCTCGAAAAAGTTTTCGCCGTCACGCTGCAAGCCGTCTCCGGCGCAGGCTACCCCGGCGTCGCCTCCATGGACATTCACGCCAACGTGATCCCCTTCATCAGCGGCGAGGAAGAAAAAATGGAGTCTGAGCCGCAAAAGCTTCTGGGCAAATGGGACGGGGCCCGATTCCTGGATGCCGGCCTCGGCCTGAGCGCCCACTGCAATCGCGTCCCGGTGCTCGAAGGCCACCTCGAATGTATTTCCGTGAGCCTGAAGAAGATTGCCTGCTTGAAGGAAGTCCGCGAAGCCCTGCGCCATTTCGAAGTTGACGCCGAACTCGCCTCGCTGCCGTCAGCTATCCGTAATCCCGTGGTCGTTCTCGATGGGGAAGACCGCCCGCAACCTCGCCGCGATGTTCAGGCCGGAAACGGTATGGCCGCTGTCGTCGGCCGCGTCCGCGAATGTCCGCTACTCGACATTAAACTCACGCTGCTCTCACACAATTTGGTTCGTGGAGCCGCCGGCGCCGCTCTCCTCAACGCCGAACTCCTGGCGGCACGAGGCTTCCTCCATCGCCGGGTCCAGGCCGAAGACGAGAAACAGCTTAGAGAGCCGGTCACCCGATAGATCAGCCCGCAATTTCGAGTTGGATATTTTTCCCGGAGCAGTGCTTCTCTAGAAGTTCTGTCATTTGCTGGCTGGAGCGCTGCAAAGGTTCCGCGCCGCCAAACGAGATAATGATCGCAACGACCTGCTTCGTGCCGAGCGTCACCATGGTCCGCTCCGAATCGCTAGTCGGACTGCCGTGCGGCCCGACCGCATCGCAAAACACCGGCAACCCCTCCAAATTCAAATCGTATTTCCCAATTCCCTTGTAAGTTTCTCCGGGCCGTCCCGCCCGGAACAAAATATCGCCCTGCACCTCAGCCAAGTCATAAAGCCCCACCGGCAACCGGCTCTCGACACTCACCAGATTGATTGCGTCCACCACATTATTGATCCGCGGCAACCCCTTCCCCGCGATCACTCTCCTTAGCAGCGCCTCCGCCGACCCGCGATACCGCGCCGGATCCTTCCCGAGCGCCTTGTATCCGGCCCGCGTCGCCAGAATCGCCCCCGCCTCCAGCACCAACTTCGGCTCCGCCAATTTCAAGACCTTCTCTTCAGAAACACGCAGCTGCTGATCCAGTCCCTCCGGCGCAGGCCCCGCCTGTACTTCCGCGGTAACGCACGCCAGCGCTACTCGGGGGCATTTCGTCTTTAACTCCGGATCGATCTTGACGGTTGTCATGGTCCTCTCTATCTGCCGCAGATCATGTCGTCTTCAGATAGTTTAGATGGAGTTGTCCCCGGGATAGGTACTGTCGGCGAGCGACTCAAGGCATCGCCGGCAGGCCGGATCGGACGGAGCGGCGCGACACATGGGGTGACAGGTTGTACCGGACACATGGGTTACACTTTTTTCCTTTTTTGAAGGAGAGGGGTGGAGATACCGCGGAAGGATTGTTCGGTCATCTGAAGACATCGCGGCTCCCCATGGAAACAGATGACTTCAAATGTCTGGGAGGTTCGCCCTACAGGAAAGTATGTCAGAGACCGCTGGATATACGCCAGTTCGCCCCAAACGTTCGGCCAGTCCTTAAATCCCCGTCACTTGTCATTCGGAGTACGACCTAGTCGATGGCCATCTGATTGAGTTAGATTTTCATCTGGAGGATTCGAATGAATATTCTTGCGGCTATCAAACGGGAAGAGCGGAAGCTCGAAAAACAATTAGGGAAGTTACAGCATCAACTCGACGGTGTGCGAGCCGCGGGGAAGGCACTAGGGAATTCGGCCGGCCGGGAATTGGTCAAAGTGAAGAAGCGCGTGCTGTCGGCTGCCGGAAGAGCAAGGATTTCTAAAGCCGCAAAAAAGCGTTGGGCCAGAGTGAAAGCGCAAGCAAAGAAAGTAGCCGGATAAGGGATCGTCATAAAGGCGGATGAGACCAGGCGCTCCTCCTCGGACTTGTACCTTGAAACGCACCGGGCATGTGGGAACTACTGGAGAACCTTGCGGTCTGTTTATTGACGTAGCGATGGCGCCAGGAGACAAACTGCATCGCGGTCTTCTTTTTGCGGGGTCGAGGCATCTCTTCGCCGGAAGTTTCCTGTCGGCTTGCCTAAACCCAGGCAGAGGGTTTTCGCCACTATTCAAGATTCTCTGGTCGAGCTCCTTTACCCTTCCGAGAAGGTGTCAGCAATATCCCATCAGGGACAGAACAATCTCGGGATCCGCTAATCGAAAAGCGGCAGTATCGCTGCAACGAGGGCATTGCGCCGCAGTGTCCTGGGAATAATTACGAGCAATTAGAAGATGTCGACGCGAGGGGATTATATCGTTGAGCATGTAACTGGCCTCGGCGAAGGTCGCAGGTTGGCCGGGCTTGCGGTGGTCGGGCCAAACGGACTCGACCTCCCTTGCCTCGGATAATTCCACCAGACGCAAAAAATCAATAGCGTGCACTGCCGGCGTAGGAGCGTCGTTGGCAAGGTCGAGCGCCAACCTCGCGCTTCTAGCAACCAGATCCTCCAAGGAAATGAGGCGAATCGCTCCGAAGGCAAGATCCGCCATTGAGGTTCGACGGCTCTCACCTCCGTACGCGCGGAAGATGTCGACGCGGAGGCTGTTTTCGGCATCGACGCACTGCAGTAAGGTCTTGCCCGGCGGATCGAGAGGATGGATGTGGCGGAACAGGAGACTGCCAGCCAAAGACCTGGGAATCGAATCGAACGATTCGGTTATGAAATCGATGTCGTTGAGCGTCCGCACCGATGGCCGGCACCCGCGACTTATCCGATGAATTTCAACGGCCAAGCCTCCGGTGAGTGCCAATTCGTGAATATCGTGGCGCAGAAGCTTAAGAAAAGCACGCGACGCGCGATCTGCATCTGAAGGAGCCAGGAATTCTTGCAGGTGGATGTGCACAGGTTATCTTCTGACCGTGTCCCTTTCGATTCGGATAAGGGCGGCGCGTGCCCTAACTCGCTTTATAGCTGAGGGCCTTCATCACATGCGGATCATTTCCGTGTGGCCTGTAAAATCGTCCAACGCTGAGACATTGGCAGACGGTGTGTTGCGATATACTCGTCGCAAAACTAGGATAGCAAAAGGGGCTGGCCATCCTTGAAGACCTCTAAACGAGTGGTTTCAAAGACCGGTGCGACAGGCGAGCAGCAGCTTAGAGGCTTTATTGGGAAATTCGATTCGAAAAACGCAACGCTGATTCGTTCCGTTCGGAAAGTACTTCGCAAGCGTCTGCCCACTGCCCAGGAACTGGTCTACGATAATTACAACTTTTTCGTGATTGGGTACTGCTCGACCGAGCGACCGTCCGATTGCATCCTCTCCATTGCTGCAGGCGCGAACGGAGTTGGATTGTCATTCTACTACGGCGCGACGCTCCCCGACCCGCATAAGTTACTCCAGGGCAGCGGCAGCCAGAACCGTTTTATCAGGATCGAGTCGGCGGCAACATTGGCGCGTCCGGAGGTTGAAGAACTCATCGCTGCCGCCGTCGCCCAAGCTAAGACGCCGTTACCTGGGAGCGGCAGAGGCAAGCTGATCATTCGATCCATCTCGAAAAAACAGAGACCACGCCGCAAATCCTCGGATTAGCTCGATTCTCGGCGAGACAGTAGGCAACGCGGCACCTGCCGTCGGATCCGGGCCAAGCCATGGCAAGTCTTGCCGGACCATCCGGTGGAATTCGCCCGGAACGGCAACCTACCCTTTATCCCATAGCTCCGTGAAAAGCTTTACGGTCGCGGGACCGTGTCCGGCGTATAATGCCGCCTTCCAAATTATGCCGAATCCTCTCAGGTCATCAACACCGTTTCCGCTGTATTCCTGCCTTACCACGCACACTGATGCTTGATTAAGTCGGCATAATTCCACTCACTTCTCTG